>JALGSU010000002.1 GCA_029821735.1 Candidatus Zipacnadia bacterium
CCCATCTCGCGCGGACTCTCGTAGATGGCCACTTCGAGCTCGCCCGCAGGGACAACGGCGATCGGCTTTGGTGCGTTAACAGTGAACACGGGATCAACAGCAGACATAGCGGACCTCCCTCACGGCTTTCAGAAATCGAGGGCCACCGCGAGTGTCCCCCGCACGGCTGCAGTCCGGCCCCCGCCTCACTCCACGCCAGCCACCACGATCAGCGCGCCCCGTTTCGCCGGGAGGGTCATGGTGGCCTTCTTCGGCATCGCTGGGAGTAAAGGCAGCCATGCGGGGCGACCAGCAGGCTCAACCAGATGATTGCACTGAGAAATCAAGGGGAGGAAGTGACGTGGCTGCGATCTGGAGATGCTCCTGTGGGAGGAGGTGGGGCGCGCCGGCCTGGCACGCGCCCCACTCCTTGGGCCATGAGGATGACCAACTACTCGCTACCGTCTACCAGGACACCACGCCGCCCGCACGGTAGAACGGATACCCGTCCATGGTCCCGGCGCTGACCTGCAACTCGTCGGTCACGCGCACAGTGCCGATGAACGTGGGCATGGACTTGTAATTCTGCACCACCGCGATCACGCGCGGGTGCAGCTTGATCTGAAGGGCGCCGAAGAACTCGTCGCCGTGGAAGTTGTTGCCCCAACCGAGATGCAGCCGCACGACGGGGTCGGCTGGCGAGGGCTTCGGGGTCTTGTTGATGGTGCAGGCCATCAGTGCGAACAGCGACGGGTCGTCGTTGTCGGGGTTGCCGCCGAAATCGCTGCCGCCCAGCCAGTCCTGACCGAGGAGATTGGTCGCGCCCACTACCAGCAACGGATGGTCCAGGGCTTCCTCGACCGCTGTGTAATATGCGTTTACCTCCCAGTAGCTGTCGGCGTCCTTGATGTCCACACTGTCCACATCCACCTGCAACCGGTCAGTCACGCCGGTAAAGAGCTTCAGGTAACGCATATCGTCCAGGCGCGTCTCCCCCAGCGCGTTCTCGCGATGAGGCTGGTTCACGTAGATGAAGTTGATCTCGGTGTCTCCCGGCTTCAGGCCGTTGCCGGTGGGCATGTTCAGCGAGTCCATCGCCCACGACGGCGCGACCATCACGGTAATCAGTGTCAGTGCCAGCGCAATACGTTTGAGCATGTCGTTTCCTCCAGATATGGTTTGCGATCGTTGCTGACTGACCTTCGGCAAGTGCGCACTCACATGGTCGTGTCCAGGTCTCCGAATGACGGCGGCAACTCGAAGATGCGTCGGTTGATCGTGTCCCTCGCGACCAAGATGGCCACCGCCAGCCAAGCGACGCTCACCACAGCGGCCAATATGTTGCCGCTGATCGTCAGGAAACCGTAGTGCAGCTTGCCAGCCAGCAGGAGCGTCGAGATGGTGAAGGCCGCCGGCGGGAAGATGAAGGCCCAGTACCCCAGCGTCACCGGTACACCGACGGTCGCGAACTTGGTCGCCACTATAGCCAACGAAACCACCGCCCACCACAGACCGAATCCCCACGTCAACAGCGACAGCAGAGCGATGGTCGGCCCAAGCGTCTCGACCGGAGGCAGCCCCGTCGGCGCTACCCGCCCGTAGAGCGGCAGCCAGGTGTTCAGTGCCACTATGGACACCCCGATTGGCGCAAGGCCGATCACGTAGCTCGGCGTTACGTCCGGTCGCGGGAAGTTGTAAAAGAACGCGCGGGACAGGAAAATAGTGAACACCGCGACGGTCAGGAGCATTGCCAGCCCCAGCACCACGGTGTCGAACAGGAAGATCGCTTCGACCGTAGCTGGGTCACTCAGATGCCCGGCGAGAAAGTTCCCATTGAAGACAAGCACGAACAGTCCGACCGGCGGCAGGAACCAAAAGCCGAGAGCCCGCTTGGGCTCGGCGTGCTCGCCGAGGATCACACGAACCGGGATGAGCACCACAAACACCAGGCTCAGCACCAGCGCTACCCACCAAAAGCCCGTGGCAATGCTCACCCGCTGGGCCTCCGACAACCACGCGATCGGGATGTTGAGCATACCGGTTGAGACCACGGCTGCGGCGATCGGGATCGCGGAGTAGAATTGCATAAGGCTTGAGTGAGTCCACTCCTGCGCAACACAGCGCCAATACGCTACCAGCCGCCACAGCTTCAGAGCCGCCACCAACGGAAAGGCAACGGTCGCCAGCAGCAACAGGATCACTGCGGTTTGGTGCAGCAACCCCGGTGCCCCCTTGGCCAGCATCTGGTGAACGTTGGCCAGCGCTGCGGTTCCCATCACGAAAATGAACCAGCGCGGCGACAGCCACGCGAGGATAAACCGCCCGTCCACTGCTGAACACGCGTCTCCGGCGTCGGTCGCCGGCGCTAACTGCAATGCCGAGTTCTCGGACATCCGGTCACCACCTGAACTGTCCGCACAGCCCATTCTATGCGACTATGCTTATATACGCATATGCGAATGGGCGCACAATACGCCCCTTCATGGGATATGTCAAGCGCCATGTTTGAGGTGAAACGCGCGGGGTGTGCGGCGCTGCGGGAAGAGCGGTCCGGGGGCCTCGAACGGCGACGCGGCGCTGATGCGTATGTATCAGCGCCGCGCCCACTACAGGCACATCGGAGATCTGGCATGGGTTACGGCTTCAAGCCAGCCACCACGATCAGCGCGCCCCGTTTCGCCGGGAGGGTCATGGTGCCCTTCCCAGGCTCGGCGACCAGGCCGTCGGCAAGCCATGCCGGGGTGAAAGTGGCTGTCTGGTGCGCGGGCGCAGTCAACTCGAAGGCCTGCGGCTCATCCGTGAAATTGGCCACCGCCACCAGCCACGAACCGGGCTTGCGGTAGATGCTCGCCCGTACCTCGGGGTTCGAGGAAACCAGTTCCGTCTGCCGCCAGAAGGGCGCAAAAGTGACACCCTCCATGCCGAAGGCGATTTGGGCAGCCCAGACCTCCTCAACGACTTCCTTGTTCAGACTCGCCCACAGCGGTGCGCCATACACCATCGCAGCTGCGAAGCACGACTCGCTCGGGCCACGCTCTTCACGCACGCTCTTGTCCCCCAACCGGCCGACTTGCGGCAGCAGGAATGTGCCAACACCCGTGGTGGGCGAGTAGAATTCGCTCCGCCACACGCGGTCAGGCATCTCGTCCATGTAGAAGTATGGATTCTTCATGACCGCGCTGGAGTACTGCTCACCGGGCGCCCAACCGTCGTTGAAGACATTGAAGACCGAGTACCAGTTGCTGTGAGCATGCGCATAGTAGGTCCTGCCCGCATCGTGACAGGCTTCGTAGATGCGCCGCGACACTCCGCGGTGGGCATACAGCGGCCAGGTACGCCCGGTCTCGCCGAATGCGTCCGTGTAGCCGCACTCGTGGCGCGGATTATCACAGGGCTTGGCGCCGTCGATGTCGGTGTATATGCCGCCGCCCCAGTCGTTGCGCAGGTGCTCGGTCACGCACCAGACGAGGAAATCGGCGAAGCTGCTGCGCGGGCAGACCCCGACCATGCTGTAGGGCTCCTCATCGCTCACCCTTTTGTAGCCCGAGAAGGATGATCCGTATGGCTGGCTCCATTCTTCACCGAAGAAGCGATATTCCGGCGAAGTGTTGGCGGTGCATTGGGTGCAGCTGTACGAGTGCGTCTCCATACCCGCCGCACGCCAGCGATCGATGAAGGCACGCTGGTCGTCGGGGTCACGCGCCAGCAGGCGACCGTTGTACTCAGATATCTGTGGGCCCCAGCCATAGACGAAGGTGTTTACGCCCTCAACCTGTGGTCCACCCGCCCAGCGGATCGCGTACAGGTCCGGGTCGACCGGGCGCACCGGCGTGGCCTCGAAACCGACCGTGTAGGCCAGCTCGCGATCCACGAGCGTTGGCTCGCTTATCAGGTGCAGACGAGCAACGATGCTCCCGCCCTCGGCGCGCAGCGTTACGTACGGCTGGCCCTCCCCCACTCGCCAGTTGGCCTCAGACTCCATGAACCACGATAGCCCGCGATCCTCGTTGCCGAGCCAGCCGTAGGGCAGGAAGAGTTCCTCATCCAGCGCTTCGCCCGACCACTCCGCACACTTCGGGTTGCGGTACCAGGTCGCGACCTCAGCGGGCACCGGGATCTCGATCGTCAGCGACTGCAATTGCACGCCATCAGGAGGCGGCGTGAGCGTCAGGTGCGTCCGGACCATGCCGTCGAACTCCATCAGCGTCTCATACGCGACCGCGATCTGCCCGAGCGTGCCCTCGCCCTCGACGGTCACGCGGAACGGCTCGTCCTCCGTCACTCGCGGGGCCTGCCACTGGGCCGCCTCATCCGCCACCAGGGCGATCGGCCCGGCCAGCACTGGCTCCCCGGCGCTGATGATCTGTTCAGGGAATGCCCCCGGCAGGCTCACCGCACCGTTCCAGTAGCTGATCGTCTCGCCCTCATGTTCGAGCGCAGTCCACGGTTCCAGCACACGCGTCGCCCGCCAGTCGGTCACGCGTGGCAGCCACGGCGTCGCCGGTTTGGCAAGCGCGACCTCGGCCTCCAGCACCTCGCCGCCGGCCTCCAGCCGTGCCCGAGCGATGTAGTCGCCATCGACCCACTCGGCCACCTGCACGACAGTCGGTTCCGCGGGCATTGCGACCGCTCGCGACAGCAGTTCGCGGCCATTCGGGTCAGTGAGAGTCAGCGAGACCTCGGTGCCGTCCGCCAGCCGTGCTTGCCAAGCCTCATCGAGAAATGCGGTACGCAGCGTGACGGAGATCGCGCCGTCGAAGTAGTCGGGCTTGAGGTCGAGCGCGAGCTTGGGTTCGAGATCGGGAAGCCCGCCCGGGACCTCAGAGGCATACAAGTCCAGCACCTCGTCATCAGTCAGCGCATGATCAAAGACGCGCACCTCGTCACAAACAGTCTTCTCCTCCGGGTCACTCCAATCGGGGTGCTTCCAGAACTCAATCGAGCACACTGAGAAGATGCCAGTGTCCGACTTCGAGATGGGGTTGCCCACGAGCCCCTCGCCAATGCGCTCGCCGTTTGCATACAGCCGCACCTGCGTGTCGTCCCATGTGCTGACCAGATGGGTCCACTCGCCCTGAACAAGCACATCCACCGGCCCGCCGGCGCGCCAAGTCGCTTCCTCCGCGGTCTTCGCATTCACCTGAATGTAGTTGCTGATGTTCTCGTCGCCAACCGGATAGAGATATAGCATCATACGGTAGTCGTCGATGCCGGTGACAGCCAGGAAGTGGCGGAACTTCTTCGAGTGCCCGTCCCAGCTCAGTGGCTTGACCCAGACCGAATAGCTGCCCTGGCTGGTGTCGAGATTGCCCGGAACCTGGTAGCTGCAGCGTTCGCCCGGCTCCTGCATGAGGGCGTTGCCGACGACGCCCTCGGCCGAGCGGAAGTCCAGGTTAGCGTCAAGCGAACAGCTCCCGTCACCGATCGCGAAATCCGCGTCGGTGGTCATTTTGTCGAATGACGCGTGAAAGAGCAGCCCATCGGGGATCGCCCATCCGGCTGCGCATGCGATAACAAGCGTGACCGCAACAATACCAGAGCGGATCGTGGTCATCTCGGTGCCTCCATGTTTGCCATGTTCCGCCGTCACTTCA
Organism: Candidatus Zipacnadia bacterium; assembly: GCA_029821735.1. Taxonomy (GTDB): domain Bacteria; phylum Armatimonadota; class Zipacnadia; order Zipacnadales; family UBA5352; genus JALGSU01. The sequence goes on from JALGSU010000002.1 coordinate 5,574, forward strand.
GCCAGTAGAGCACGGTGGTTGCTTTGGGCAGCATCACGTCGAACGACGTGCCCTCCGCCACCATCTGCTGGCCACTATCGGCGTCCGTCACCGTCCGGGCTTCGGGCAGCATGATCGTCAGCGTCCGGTCGGCATCATAGCCGTTGTGCACCATCAGCAAATGGTTGTTGGCCTTGAGGACTATGTCTTCGTCGCAGTACAGATGCACGCCCGCCCAGCGCGCCACGCCTCGCAGCCAAGCACTGTCCATGCGTGGCACGGCGCAGTAGACACTGCGCCAGTCACCGAAGTCGCGCGCGGCCATCGCCACCCGCCCGTCGGGGTAGCGCGCCAGCGCCTGCGCCTGAGCATCGTCCACATGGAAGACCGGACTGATCTCCGGCGGATGCAACTGCACAGACAGGTCATACCCGTAGGGCACAAAATCAACAACGTGCTCGGGCTCGATATCCGCCACTATCGGGTGCTCGCCGGTCACGGTGTAAGTCATCAGTTCAGGCTCGGTCTTCATGCCCACGCCGATGCCAGTGACCGCCTGAATATTCGCAGGGTCCAGCCCTGTCTCTCGGCTCACATACCCGGGGGCGTAGAGAAACAGCAGCGTATTGCCATCGCGCTTGAGGGCGTCGATCTGCGCTCGCTGCTCCGCGCTGAGGTAGAACGCGTTCAGGAACACGTAGAGCCGGTAGCCGTCCTGCACTTCGGGCGCGCCCAGGTCCTCGATGGCGTAAATGTCGTAAGGCGCACCGATCTTCCCCATCGCGTCCCACAGTGTGTACGGCACCAGGTTGTGGTACACCGGCGGCGCACGGTACACATCGTGGTAGCTGAGCGTTTCCCCGGAGGTGAAGACCGCAACCTGTGAGACCGACCGACCACCGGTCTCGATGGCCTGCTCATGCACCTCGCGCATGTCGGCGATCGTGCCGAGGATGCTCTCCTCCATGAAGTAGCCCATCGCGTCGCGCCCGGTTCCGCGGCTCCAGTCCGCGAACCAGTATCCGGCCCCGTCGATTATCAGTCCTGCCATGTCGCGCCGTAGCGAGGCCGCGCTGTGGCGGTCACTGCGCAGGCGCCCGTAGCGCTTCATGCCCGCCACGAAGGTTCGGTGGTCCATCTCCCCCATCAGCAGCTTGCCGTGCAGCCGCATCGAGTCATACGTGAACGAGGTGTATACCGAACTCCCCGGCTGGCGGTTTGAGTAGGGCGTGGGCGCTGCGAAGTAGTCCCAGTCGGGGTTGTCGAGCATCGCCGGCAAGTCAAAGTTGTTGTTCTGCAGCATGGTGGCCGGAGTGTTGTAGCCGCGCATGTGCGCGACGTTGTAGCCGTAGTAGGTGCCGGTCAGCACCGGTCGCCCGGCCTCCTCGCGGATCGCCCTGAGCACGCGGGAGTAGTAGCGCCCCATCACGCCCGAGAGCCATTTGGCGTAATCAAAGGTCATCGCACTACCCATCGGATCCCGGAAGACGCCGCCGTCAACGCCCTCGCGGACCAGTTCCGCCACGACCGGCGTCGCGGTCTCGAAAGTCAGCGCCGGGTTTCGCCACGCTATTCGCAGCGCCTCAACCGAACCGGCATACTTCTCCCGCAACCAGCCGCGGAACTCCGCGATAGCCTGCGGATTATGGTCGCCGACGGTCAACTTGTCCCGATCTGTCTGGAACAGATTTCCCTCCATGCCGCCCATCACCGAGTCTGGCGCGCCACAGCCCATCGGCAGATAGCCTGCCACATGATCATAGTAGTCCTGCGATTTGAGGTAGCGAACAATCTCGCGCACAAAGGTCAGCACACCCTCGTTGTAGGCGCGCGACGAAAAGGAGTGCGGCCCCAGCGTGCCCTGCGCGGTCACCAGCCGCTCTCCGGGGTTGGCCTCCAGCCACTCCGACGTCGGCCGCAAGTCCAGTTGCACCAGCACCTGCGCCCCGGCGTCCACCCGCAACAGCGCTCGAATGCGCTCATCGAGCAGCGCACATATGCGCGCGAGCTGCTCGGCGGTGCCGTCCCACTTGAGTGGCAGGGCCTTGAGGTGGTAGAGGTGGATACCCACCTGCGAATAGTCGTGGAAGCGATCGTAGGAGGGCAGCGTGAAAGCCCAGCCCTCGGGAACAGTCGCTCGATCGCCCATCTGCAGCGTCGCCGAACCCTCGCGGAAGGCCAGAGCCGTGGCGGCCACGCCGTCGACGCGCTCGCCGCCGCGCAGCACGGTCAGACCTGCCACCTGCCCACCGGCGTCACCCACGTTGAGGGTGGCGCCGGTTTCCGGAGAGCGCCCCCAGATGCGCACCGGCAGCGAGCCGTCGGGGGCGAACTCGGGCAGTCGCACCTCACATGCCACCGTCTGCTCCTGGCCCGGAAGCCATTGCGAGGTCGGCGTGTCCGGCTCAATGATCGCACGAGCCACCGTCCAGTCGCTGTAGCGCGGCTCGATGGAGGTCTCCCCAAGCTCAATCAGGAGGGCGTAGTCTTCGGCCAGTGCCGCTTCAGGCCGTAGCTTCACGCTGACCCGCACGCGCTCACCGGGAGCACACTGCGGTGGCGTGACCTCAGCCGACACGAGGGCGATCCGCTCGGCGACGTCACTGACGACAAGTGCGCCAGGCATTATCTGCTCAGGCCCGCGCACGGCCAGCGATGAGACCGCGAGGCCCTCGGCTGCGCCCTCGGCGATGGTGACTCGCACGCGATCAGTGCTTACTTCGGCGAATGATGCGACCACGTCCCGGTCCTCGCCACCGGTCGCTTCAGCCACCTGCAGCCACGCGTCGTCGGCCCAGGCGTGCACGACCATCCGTGCGACATGCCCGCCCTCGGTCTGGCGCACAATGACCTCGCTCGCGCGCACCGGCCACGGCCAGCGCACTTCCAGCCACTGCGGCAGTGTCGCGTCGAAGGGCTGCCAGATGGTATCGTCTCGACCGTCAACGAGATTGTCAGTGTAGCGCGCCTCATAGTCGGCAAACGACGAAGCCAGGGCGAAGGCGCCGGCGCTATCGAGCGCGAGATTGTCCTCGATGGGTGGCATGCCGCCGGTGGTGTCCGGCATCTCGAAGGCCTCAGGCGGCGCTGCGGCGAGAGTCGTCTGGTGTTCCTGCGCGATCTCGTCCGCCGACAACTTGCGGGGCCACACGGTGAACTCGTCGATCGCCGACCGCTCCTTGCCCAGATAGGCCCACGACTGGTAGGGCGTGCCCACGGCGATCTCCCAGCGTCCGTCCGCGGGCAGGTCGATCATCGAGCAGGTCCCCACGGCCTCGCCGTCCACGAACAACTCGAAGCCCTCGGGATCCCACGTCAACGCTAGATGGTGCCACTGCCCCACGTCCCACCCGGTCATGGGGGTCACTATTCGCGTACTCAGATTCTCTTCACTCGTGTTCTGCGCGAGCATCAGCAGGTCGGTACCGTTATGCGCTTTGTAGAGGAGCACACGAACGTAACCCTTCGTCACCTCAGTCAGCGTGAAAGTGGCGAAGAAGACGAAGTGGGGAGCTTCCGGGGTCCAGTCCTGCGAACGCACCCACATCGAGCAGCTGCCCTCGCGCGGGAAGAAACCATCGTTCACGAAATACGACAGCCGGTTCAGCCCGCCGAGTATGCGCGCCTGTCCCTTCAGGCCGGTCACGCGCGGGCCTTCATGGGTTGCGTACGGGGTCAGCGACTCCCCACGCAGCAGCGCATCATCGCCAGCGTCAAAGGGCGCGTGCAGCAGCGGTTCCTGGCCTGCCGCCGAGGAAACGGACGCGATGACGAGCAGCACAAGGGGGAGGCGCAACAATCCGAGGTGGTGGCCCATAGTGACCCTCTCCTGCGCGAAGGGGGCGGGATAATCCCGCCCCCTTGGGGTTGTGAGAACAAGCGCCGCGTTGGTGTCTGCCGTCCGCGTCAGTCCTTGAATGTGGCAGGCTTGACGACCTGCCCGGTCTCCATGGACTCGGTGGCGGCCAGCGGGACCGCGAGGCTTCGGCAGGCGTCCACGTAGCTCGAGCGCAGCAGCGACTGGTCCTGCTTCTTCACGGCCTTGATGAACGTCTTGTCGATGTCGCCGAGGAAGTTGTTGCCGACCTCGTAGGTCACGGGCTCCTTGCCGACCTGAGTGATGGTCAGGCTGCTGCGACCGGAGTACTCGATCTTCATGTTGGAGCACCAGATGTCGAGCCCGACCTTGCTGTAGCCCTTGGCGAAGCAGCCCGAGAAGATCGTGCCGCACAGGCCGCTGCCAAACTGCATGTTGACACAACTGGCGTCCTCGACGTCGTAGTTCTCGACGTCCACCATCAGACCCTTGGACCACGTGGCGCCTACAGACTTGACCTCGCCGAAGAGATTGCGCGCCATGTCAAAGGTGTGGATGGTCTGCTCCACTGCCTGCCCACCCGACTGCGCCTTCACGCGCCACCACGGCACGCCCGGCAGGCCGCCGATCCAGTAGCCCATGATAAGGGCGGGTTGGTTCTTAGCTAGCAGCTTCTGCAAACGCCCGACGATGTCCTGATAGCGATCCTGGAAGCCCGCTGTGGCGATGACACCAGCCTTCTTGATGGCATTGTTGACGCTGCGCGCGGTCTTGATGTCCACCGCCACAGGCTTCTCCACAAACAGGTGTATCCCAAGCTTCGCCGCAGCCTGCTCCTGACCCTCATGCGCGAAGGGCGGAACGGCAACATACATGGCATCCAGCGGCGTGTCCTTGAGCATCTTCTTCCAGCTCGTGAAGGCCTCAGCGCCGTACTCCTCTGCGCGCTGGTTTGCTCGCTCCTCCTGCAGATCACAGATCGCGACTATCTTCGTGCCGGCGATCTGAGAAACGTTCTTCATGTGCGCTGAGTTCATACCACCCGCACCGACGAAACCGACTCGCACTGCCATCTGAATCTTACCTCCCTGGGTTGTCTGGAAACGCCCCGCGTTATCTCTTCGCGGTGAATTCCTCGTCAGACCCGAGCCCTCCTCCACTCGCGCCGGACACTACAGCCAGCCCAACGGGTAGTTCCCGTATTCATAGAAGGCGGAGTAGAGGGCTTCTATGTTCTCGAAAGGCACCTCCGGTCCTACCTCGCCGTGCAGCATCACACCACCGTTGAAGTTGCCGAAGACCTCAATCGCTTCTTTGACGGCCGAAACGATCTGCTCGGGTGTCCCAAACGGGACGGTCCACTGTCGGTCGATGTCGGTGCGAATGCAGACCCGCCCGCCGCAGATATCCCCCACCCGCCTCGTGCCCATGCATGTGTGCTGAGGGTTGATCAGGCTAACGCCGATCTCGATCAGGTCCTCGAGAATATCCAGTGTGTAGCCATCGGTATGGAACCACACATGGATGCCCGCATTACGCGCCATCTCGAACATCTTTGCGTAGCGCGGCTTGAAGAACGCGCGCCAGGTGTCCGGGTGGATGAGCAGGCGATCCTGCGAGCCCCAGTCATCGCCCAGACGGATGCAGTCCACCACGCCCGACCGGGCGTAGCCCTCGATCGCTGTCATGCTGTTCGCTACCAGCATGTCGGCCAGCTCGTGGATGCACGGGTGATCTTCGGCCAGGTCCATCCAACAGTTTTCAGGGCCGCGGATGTTCTCGAGCGTCTGGAAGAATCCACCGGCAGACCGAGCCAGGAACTTCTCCGGATCAGCCGCGCGAGCTTGCGCCGCCTCCTTCTGGTAGCTCTCGACAGGACCGGCCTGTGGGAACGTGGAGCGATCCCAACGGTCCCAGTCAGGAATTGCCTCGCGCACGACGTCGCCGGAGGTGTAACCCCGCAGGCGACGCCAGACCGAGCCATACGCGTCCGTATACTCGATCACGTCCTGCGACGTCTCCTCATCGGTCTTCTCGACTTTGAGGTTTGCCTCGATGGCCTCGTTGCCAAAGTCATCGGGGTACTTCGCCACCAGGTCGAGCACCTTCTGGCCGTGACGCCACAGGCCGCCCGGGAAGATGTAGTGGTGAACGGGGCAGCGATCCGGGCCAGTGAACTCGATCGCGGCCAGTATACGCTCGCGTGACGTCATCTCAGCCATTGCCTGCGGACCTCCAGTAACAGTCGTCAGTCCAGGTCGATGATCGCAGTCACGTCAAGTGTCTGACGGCCTCGCGGGGTCACGTAGAGCCCGCCGGTAATCAGGGCCTCGCCGCCGGGGAGCAACACAGCCTTGTGCTCGTGTACCGGTGCCGGCAGCGGCACTGCGGGCTCAAAGCGCCCCGTCTCCGGATCGAAGACCTCACACGAGTTGACGGTGTGCGGCTCGCCTATCGCGTTGAAGCCGCCCGTGATCAGGACCCGCCCGCCCGGCAGCAACGTCGCCGTGTGATCCATGCGCGCATCAGACATCGTCGGGCCCGGCGTGAACTGCCCGGTCTCGGGATCATACAGCTCAGTGGTGGCGAGCTGGATCTTCGCGCTGGCACTGTAGCCGCCGGTGATGAATACGCGCCCGTCTGCAAGCAAAGTCGCAGTGTGTCGCGAGCGGTCGGCAAGCATCTGCCCGACTCGCTCGAATTCCCCGGCCGATGGATCGTAGGCCTCGGCCGATGCCAGTGTCTGCTCGCCGGGGAACTGGCTGCCGCCGAGCACAAGCACTCGCCCGTCGCCGAGCAAGCATGCCGCGTGCCCGAACCTGCCCTCGGAAAGCTCGCCAGTTGGCTCGAAGGTCCTGCGCTGTGGGTCGTAGACATCACACGAGGCCAGCGATGTGACGCCGCCCACAAAACCACCCGCGATCAGCACGCGCCCATCAGCCAGCAGCGTGGCGGTATGCAGCTCGCGCGGGTCGGACATCGCGTGAGGCAGAAACACAATCTGCCGACCGTCGTACAGCTCGGCCGTCCGCGAGGTGGAGTAGGGCAGTATGAACCCGCCGGCCAGAAGCACAGTCCCGTCGCCAAGCAGCGTCGCGGTATGGAAGGCCCGGGCCTTGTGACCACGCGGCCCGAGGCCCGCCGCCTCACCGCCTGTGCCCATGATCTCGCTGCCGATGATGAAGCCATCGCCCGGCCCCAGCCCGCCATACACGAGCACGCGCCCGTCCAGCAGAGCGGTGGCCGTGTGGGCGTAACGGGGCATGAGCATTTGTGCCCACGCCCCGGTCGAGCAGATCAGCCCGACAGCAGCCAACAGGATCAGGTATTCGCATTGCCGTCGCACGGTAAGCATCGCATGGGGTTTCCGTCTCTGCGCGCAAGCACCTCCACGGACGCCCGGCAGGGCATCGGGGCAACATCGGCGAACAGTGGGGGGACGCCGTTCATGCGAGGAGACTGACACCATGCGCAGTGTGGAGTTGGCCATCGTGATGACTGTCTGCACGTCAATGCTGGCGGCGCCGGAAACGTCGGCGGACACACCAGTCGGCCAGCCGATCTACGTCTTCTGCGGCACTGGCGACCATCTGTGGAACCCCCTGGTTGAGCCGGTCGACAGCCCCGAGGCCATCGACGCAATGTTCGACTGGATGAACCGGACCTACGGAGTGTCGCGCATCTACTGGCGCGGCGCGCAGAGCCACATGTGGGACAGCGAATACCAGGTTGGCGTGGAGAGGCCTAACCAGCACGATTGGTCCAACGGCTGGAAGCGCCACCTCTACCGGGACGAGAAGATCAACGAGGCCGCAGTCGAGGCCGCCCACAGTCGCGGCATGGAGATATTCGCGTATGCCGGGCTCTTCGAGCACGGTGTGCAGCCGGATGTGGGCATCATATGTCCCTACCTGTTCGAGGACCGTCTGCGCATCGAACACCCCGAGTGGTGTCCGGTGGATCGCTGGGGCGAACGCCGCTCCCCGGGGCCAATCTCCTTCTGCTACCCCGAGGCCCGTAAGCTCATCATCGATCGATACGTCGACTACATCACCCGTATGGGTTACGACGGCATCAACTTCTACACCTACGTCGAGAACGTGGGCATTCGCTACCTCGATGAGTTCGGCTTCAACGAGCCCATCGTCGCTGAGTTCAGCAAACTGCACCCCGACGTTGACCTGCGCCACGACACGCTCACCGAGGCGCAGAAGCTCGACTGGTACCAGTGTCGGGGCATCTTCGTGACGCAGTTCGTGCGCGAGCTGCACGCCGCACTATCGGCGAAAGGCAAGCGTCTCTCCATGATCCTCGACTCGGTCGAGCCCGACTATCCCCAGCCATGGTGGGGCAAGGACGCCCCCGGGCAGGGCATGATCCGCTTGGATTGGGAGGCATGGGTCGCGGAGGGCATCGTTGACGAACTGTGGGTGCAGCTTGGGGCCACGGCCGACCAGACTGCTCTGCTTGACCGGCTGCTGACGGTGTGCGAGGGCACCGACGTCAAGCTCACGATGCGCGCGATCAACCCCTACGATGAGGCGTGGGCACCATACGTGGACACCGGAGCCACGCCCGTGGCTGTCATTACCTGGACGCGCAACGGTATCGAGCGCCTCAGCCTCGAGCCCACCAGCGCCGAGGCGCTGGAGAGCGACGACTGGCGGCTGCGAGCGCAGACGGTAACCGACGTGGGTGCCGGAACGCTCGACCTGCCCGCTTCGGCGATTGCGGCGCTGGCCGACGACCCACATCTGCTGGTGCGCCGCCGGTTGACGCAGGCGCTGGGGGCGCTCGGCGATCCGGCTCAGACGGCAGTCATCGAGCGCGCTCTGTCGGACGAACAGTCGTGCGTGCGCATCGCGGCAGCCGTCGCTCTTGGCACAGCAGGTGGCCCGGACAGTCCAGCGCGGATGCTGCAGGCGCTTGAGAGCGACGGGCATTTTCAGATGAAACTCGCGTGCTTCGAGGCGATGGAAGCGATCGGCGACAGCGCGCTGCCCGCGCTCATGGTTGCGATCGACAGCCCGAACGAGGCGGTGCGCGAGGTCTGCGTCCGCGCGCTCTACAAGATTGGCCGCCTGGGGCCTGCTGAGGAGGTCTTCGAGCCGCTTCTCGCGAGCATGCTCGATACCGATGAGGCGCCGCTCATCCGCTACTGGGCCATCGATGGGCTGGTCGGCCTGCGCCTGAAGATTAGTGATGACCAGCGTGCGGCGCTCGAGCCACAGCTTCGCGCGTTAGTGGATGGCGATGGCAACGTGACGGCGCAGCTTCACGCGGCATGGGGGTTGGGCTACGTGGCTGCGATGGCCGATGACGCGACCCGCCGCGTCGCGATCGACAGTCTCGTCGCGCTGCTGCGGAGCTACGGTGACGGATGCCAGCGTTCAGACGCAGCTTTCGGCTGGCGTATAGTCGGCAACGCGCTCATGCGACTTGCGCCCGAGGGTCCACAGGCGCTCGAGCAGATGCGTACGCAGACCGAAGATCGGTGGCTGGCCTGGATCGCTTACGAGGTCGTGCACGTTCCCCAGCAGACGCAGAAGATGCAGCTCATCGAGGAGGCCGAGGCAGTCGCCACACACGATCGCTACGCGCCGGAGTTCCCCGGCATACGAAGCTGGTGACCGCGCTGCGCGTGCCGGACCGCCTCTACTGCGCAGCGTCGCGCACCAGCGCGTCCAGCAACTCCAGCGCACGCGGAGTATCGCCAATTCCTGCTCGAATCGTCGCAACGGCGTCCGCGCCACCCTCTACCTTCAGGCGTTCCAGCACTGCCGCGTAAACTCCCGGGTACTGGTTCAGGTGCCGCGCCCCCGGCCGCCGCACCTGGTAGCGATCACCGGCCAGCACCCAGCGGTAATACAGCTCCAGATCATTCTCAGGCCCCCAGCCAGCGGCCAACGCCTTGATAACCTCTGCGAGCGGAGCCTGTTCATCAAGCAGCGCCCGGGCCCGCACCGCGGCATGCCAGCGCGTGGCCATAGTCGCCGTAAGCCCGAATGCGTCCGCGTAGTATTTCACGCGATCGCGGATCACCTGGCGTTCGCCACGCGCCGCCTGCGTCGCCTGGCTCAGCAGTTCCCGGCAATGTGCCACAGCCTCCGGCGTATATGGATCGAGGGTCTCGGGGCCGGCCCCGTCAATGAAGGTGAGCGTTTCAACGTATTCGCAATAGGCTTTCATCGGCCCGGCGGCCCGACCAAAGAACCGCACGTAGAACTCCCCGAGCGCGTCGCGAGCGTCGTATGCCGCGTCCCAGACGGTCTTGTAGTAGAAGTGGTACTTGTGCCCGTCCAGCCCCCAGTTCGCGTAGCTCTCCACATACAAGCCGACGCACCCGTTCGCGGTCGCGTACCGCAGGTAGTGCTGCATCGCGTCGTGTTGCAGGTTCGGTGCGGCCTTGCGCCCGGCTCCGAAATACCAGTCATAGAGCGCATACTTCGGGAAGTGCTGATGGGTGCGCTGAATCATCTCATGCCATGCATCGAGCCGTTCCCACGAAGGCGTATCGCTCTGCCATCGTGTCAGATCAATCTGCCCATCCGGGTTCAGGTCGGCCGCCTTGTTGACCAGGAACGGGACGAGATTGGGCTCGACGTGCACGTCCTCGGGAATATCCAGCGTCTCGCCGTACGCGAGGTAGCCGATGAGCTTGTCGGGGAATTCCTCCGCGACCTGCCTGCCCACTTCGTTGGCGTATTGCAGGAACCAGCGCGAGCGACGCATCTGCCGTGGCTCGTCCTCGCGGACGAACTTCATGCACTGATCGCACTCGCAGTATCGATGACTGTCGTTGATGCCCAGCGAGATCGAGGTGGCGCCTTTGCCGAATTGCTCGCGCGCGTACTGCATCGTGATCTCGACCGCTCGCGGGTTGGTCAAGCAGGGCTGCCAGTCGAACTTACCTGGCTCAGGGATGTAGCGCTGGCCCTCGATCAGCGGATAGATATCGGGGTCGCTCTCGCCAAACTTCTTCACGTCGAAGATGCGCAGCAGGTTGTGGTGGAACTGGATGGTCGGACGCATACGCATGCGCTTCAGCCAAAGGTTCACATCGCCGAAATCGCACAGTAGCCCGCTGCACCACCGGTGCCAGAGCGCGGGTTCGCTGACGATCGCACACTCGGGGATGCGCACGTGCGCCGCGCTCGGCACCACCTCGCCCATCTCGCCCGGCATGTACCAGCGCACGCCGAGGAAGCGCTCCAGCACCTCGTAGCAGCCATAGCGCGTCGCCAGATCACTCCTGCCTGCGACGTAGAGCACGCCGTCTCCGGTCGCCAACGCGAAGCTGTCCGCGCTCGTCACACCCGCCAGCGCATCAGCGACCTCCGCCTGCGCCGCGACAGTTCCGACCTCGATCCGCGGGACGTCAGGCGCGTCACCGCGTTGCACCGGAACTCGCTGCCCGGTGGCTTTGTGGATGTAGTCGGACAATTCGCGTGCGCCCGCGAGTGCTTCGCCACCCGTGTCCTCGGGAACGACAATCGCCACTGGGTCGAGGAGCACGGTCTTTTGCTTCTCACCTGAGGGTAGGTGCCACGCTCGCCCGGCACTGATCTCGAAGTTATCGATGCGCCACGAACCGGTGCTCCTCTTGTCAGCGTAGAGCGGTTCTACCAGCCGCCCCCACTGGTCATTGTTGTTGTGCGCGTAGCTGCCCCCGCGGATGATCAGGTCGCCGTCGCCGAACTCGTTGGGGCCGTCCCATCGTCTGGCGAAGATCGAGTAAGCGCCGCCGCCCTCGTGATCGACGTCGCCGGCGAAGTCATACTGGATGAGCAGGGAGTACCACGCCCCCTGCTCGAACACGAACCAGTCACGCACGAAATCCGCCGTGCGACCGTATTCCGGCGGGTCTATCCCCCAGGGCGAGACCAGGCGCCCATCGCTGCCAAACTGCGCGCCGAAGTTCCGTCTGCCCAGACTGAACGAGCGTGTCGGGAGCGCGTCGAAACACACGTCAAAGCGCAGCGCCCCCACGGTCAGGCCCGCAGCACCCGCACCGTCCTCGCCGAGCACTCGGAAGAACCCGTGCAGCGCCTGGGTCTCGCTCGCGTCCACCATCATCAGTGCCCGGGAGCCGTCCGGCCCAGCACCATCAACCACCTCGCAGGTGATGCCCTCGCCGAAGACTTCCTCGCCATCGCAACTCAAGTGGCGAGCGCTGTCCGTGTCGCCATCGGCGAGGAACTCGCGGGCCCCGGCCTGTCCCGCCGGGGTCTGCTCGAAGTCAATGGTGTATGAGTAATCCTGCCCCCACGCGCCACTTGTGGCGCACATGACGGCCAGCAGCAGCCATCGCATCAGTCATCACCTGTCGCTGTCAGTGGTCGCGCCCTATTCCACGAGCACCAGGCGCAGTCGCTTGGGCGGCATGGGCAGCAGTACGGTCCGCGCATCGATCACGATCTCATCGCCGCTGATGACGTCCGCCGCCTGCGCACCGGCGACGCCCAGCTTGGCCATGTCCACGGTCACTGGAACCGAGGCTATCTCCTCGTCCGAGCGATTGGTCACACACAAGAGCACTTGCCCGGGCCGAGTGTAAGCGCTCACGACCACGCGCTCATCGGGGCACTGTATGCCAGTGCCATCCTCCCAGTAGCCGATGAAGCTCGCGTCGTCCTCACCTATGCCGAAAGCCATCAACGCGTCGCGCACCTGCATGATAGCGTCTGTGTCGGAAAACAGCGGCCATACCATCGCGTCATGTGGCACGACCGCCGCCATCATCCGATGCGCCAGTTCCGGGTCTTTCATCCACTCGCTGTTCATCTTGAACTGCGGGATGGCCACGGTGGGGATGCCCCACGCCTCCGGGCAAAAGCCCGCCCGCCACTCATCCAGCTTCGTGTTCTCCAGGTAATCCGGGTTCGCGCCGACGGTGTGGTAGCGCTCCTCACCGATGAGCAGGCAGTCGCCGAAAGTCGGCAGCGGCGGCACGCGCCCCCCGCTGATGTGATAGGTGATCCAGAACGGCTCTCCGCGTTCGACGAACATCTGCCGCAGCCGCCGGTAGCTCTCGTTCCAGGCGCGGAGAGCGTATGTCTTGCGGCGCGCACCATCAGGCCCCACGTATCCGCAGCCATGCGCGGGGTTGTAGCAACCCTGTGGCCACATCTCGTCGAGGTAGATGCCGTTGCTACCATACTCCCGCGCCATGTGACTCACATACCAAACGAACCAGTCATCGAACACTCCTCTGTGGCAGCCGCCGGCGTTGCACGCCGCACCGTAGGTGGTGGCGCGCAACGGGGGCTGGGTGATCATCGCCTCGCGGCGCATCATCACATCGCCGAAGGCCTCCGGGATCAGTCGCGCCTCGGTGTATGGAGTGGTCAATAGCCCGAAGCCTTTCGCACGCTCGATCATTTCGCGGAACTCGTCGGGGTCACGCGGCAGTGTGTTGGTGAAATACTTGTGGTGTGTGTAGAGGTAGGCGACCTTGCCCCTCGGCGTCTGCCCCTCGAGGTCGCGCTCATCAAACGGGCGCTTGCGTAGCCCCAGGAAGAACCGGCTGATGTCTGTTGACGGCAGCCACTGGTTCGAGCGCCAGCCCGGCTCCAGCGGGCGCACCGGCGTGGCTTGCAGACCAAACTCGATGGTGAACTCGCCTGCCATCTCGCGCGACGCGCGGATGATATTCATTGCAAGGACGGTCTCGCCGGCCCTGCGCTCGATGGTCAGTGCGTCATCGCCCTCGATGTCCCAGTGCTCGTCGGACTCCGCGTACCAGCCCAGCCCGCGGTCCTCGCTGCCCAGCCACAGCGACGGGATGAACTCGTCGCTCCACACCACTCCCTCGCCCTCGGGCAGCGCGCCGTAGCCCCCGCGATCCGTGACACGTCCCGGCGCAACCCAGTACAGGAGGCTCGCCTGGTCGACCGTGAGCGGCACCTCGATGCGCAGGCCCGTCAGCTCCAGCCCTTCCCTCGGAGCAAAGCGCAGCGTATGCCACACCGTCCCGTCATAGCGCGCCACGGTCTGCGTCTGGACGACAAGCCCGTCGCCGCTCAGACTGCCAGACAGGCCCGCCTGCACCTCAGACGCCTCGCCCATCCGCAGCGTCCCCGGGACCAGCGCCAGCGCCCCATCGGGCGTCGCCGCGACTATGCGCACGGGTCCCGCCAGCATCTCCGCACCACGAGCAGTGACCGCCTCAGGCATGCCACTGCCGTTGAATCGGTAGCTCTTCGCGTAGCAATTCACGGTATTCCCGTCCGCAGTCAGCGCCTCAAACGGCGGCAACACCGTGTCTGCCACGCCGATCTTCGCAGCGCTCTCCCAAGTATCATCAGTCTCTTTCGAGAAGGCCAAAGTCTCGCTGCCCGCGACCTCGCCACCGCGAAGCAGATCCACCCGCGCCACATACAGCCCGTGCGGCAGGTCGGTGATGTCCAGCTCCAGTGTGCCCATGTCGTCAGCCAGCGTAGTGACCCCCGCGGCAGGCGCCTCGCCGCCCGCCTCAGGGACGATGGTCAGCCGCGCCGCGTCCACTGGCTCGCCCAGAGCATCCGGCCACACACGCGCGAGGATCCGCTGCCCCAGGAACGCATGCGCGATGTACACGCCAGGGACGTCATCGGGGCGCGGGTTCTCAGGAGGGGCGTCGCCGCGACCCGCCAGCGACGCGATCTCCTCGGGCGCCAGCATCCGGTCGAAGATCATCGCCTCATCGATGACCGTCTGCCCGCCCTTGCCCTCCCAGTCGCCGCCGAACTCCATCTCTGGCTTGAGTTGCCCATCCAGTAGCCCCACCTGCGCGATGTGCTGCTTCAGCTCTCCGTCAACGTAAAGCGCCATGCCCTCATAGCGCGTCCAGGTCGCCGCGAGGTGATGCCACTCGCCCGGCTGCCACTCCTTGATGGGCGAGCGGGCGTACATCTTCCCCATCGCGCCGTCCGTCGGCTGGAGGAAGAACCACATCCCGTTTGCCAAGCTGTGGTGGCGATACAGCATGAACAGGCCGCCCGCCTCCAACCAGGAGCGGAACAACAGCCGGTAGCAGCTCGTCTCGCCGCCCCAGTTCACAGGCTGGACCCACATCGCCAGCGAACCGCGCTCGAGATCAAAGTTGTCGGCGACCGGGTACAACACGCCCACCGGTCCCTCGATGTCGCCGGTCATCAGTCCCTGGCCCTGATGGCCTTCCACGAACTCGGGCGAGCCCTCGGCGGTCCCGGTGGTCTCGCCGCGCGCGAAGTCTGCGTCCAGCGTGCCATCGAAGGATGCGTGAAACGCCAAGCCCGAAGGCAGTTCATCTTGCGCCCAGACCAGATTGGCAGCAAGGATCATCAGAACCGCAATGCCCAGGGCATGCCTCTTCTTCATGCCATTCCACCTTCGCTGTGCCCTACCGTTCTCGGTGCCTCTGTGGTCCGCCGTCACTCAAACCAGATCGGGCTTGACCACGCGATATGGTTGTCCTGCTGGGTCACCCGCACGTACCAGTTTGACGGCTCGTCTTCGCGCACCTGCATCTCGGTGCTGAAGCTGATCCCGTCGGGCCTGAAGCTCTCGAACTGCTCGCCGTTGCGGAAGACGTCGACGCGCTTGAGCGTACTCTCGCCAGTCGCCTCAATGCGCAGACGCTTGGTGGGGTCGTTCGGTACCACCGAGCCCATGAGCTGATCGTTGCCGGTGAAGATCAACCGAAGTCTCGCGTTCGTGGTGCCGTAGACCCGCCTGGCGCGGTATGCCTCGAAGATCGCGTCGCCGGTCAACTCGCGTGCGAAGACTGCGGTCACGCCGTTGACGCCGACATGCCCTTTGTGGTCGTCTGAGTTCGCGACGAAACCGTACCGGTAGCCCTGCTGCAGCAGCCAGACTGCACACCGGTCCTCACGGAAGTGCTTGCACATGGCCCGCCCGTTCTCGAGGACATCTTCACGCTCATAGCTGCCATGGTCAGAGTGGATTTCCAGCACCGGTTCGTAGCGCATATCCTCCGGCACCCACCACACTCCCTCGGGCAGGTTGCCCGGGCCGTGGAAGTGCGGGATGCTCATGAAGTCCCGACCCGCCAGGACCTCCCATACCGCCCGCATGTCCTGCAACTCGACCTGATTGATCTCGTCATAGTCCGGCTGGTAGTTGAAGACGATAGCTGTGTCTCCGCGCATCTGACTGGGCTGCCCATCGAGCCGCTCCTGGGTCGCGCGGTACTCGATGCCGGGGAAGACCACGAACTCGCCCGGTCGGGAGTGCTCGCTGACGTCCGCCAGCGTCGCCTCCCAGCGCTCGCGACCGATCTTGTTCTCCTCACGCCCCGAGCAGTCATGGTGATCGGCGACAGCATAGTAGTCGAGGCCCGCCCGCTCGCGCGCGAAGACCATGAGATCGCCTGGAGTCATGTCCAGCGCCGCACGCGTGAAGCAGTCACACGAGTACATCGAATGGGTGTGCACATCGCCCCAGTACAGATTGTAGCCATCGAGGACATCGTCCATGCGCGGCGTCTGCGTTATCGGAAGCTCTCTACTGGTCACCTGCACGTCGCTGCGGGCGAAGGTGAACACGCCTTCGGCGTGACGAGTTGCGGCATCGTCCGCTTCAGCGACAGCCGGCAACTCAGCCACCTCGGCAACGTTCCAGAAGCGGTCGAACGGGATCAACCGCGCGCCCTCCACCTGCCGGATCAGCCGCAGTCGCTTGACCTCCCGCGGCTTGACCCGGTAGGTCAGCCGCACGCACTCGTCAGGCTCGGGACGATCATAGCCCACAAACGAGCGGGCGAGATCGGGGACGCCCTCCTCCTGGTCAGCAAAGAAGCGCACGTCGATGAAGGCCTCAAAGTCCGGTCGCGGTACCACGATCGTCGCTTTCGCGCCCGGCCCGAAGCCCCCCAGCGTCTCGCCCCAGTGCACCTCGATCACGTCGCCCTCGACAATCCCCGCGGACAGGTCCAGCACCAGCATGCGCTGACCCTCACGCGGCCGGTCTCCCTGCTCGGCGAAGCACTGGCGATCCACGCTCCAGCATCGCCGCGTCCAGGTGATCTCAGGGTTGGTCACGTATGCCTCAACGTAGCCGCTCTCCTCGTTGCACTCGGCGGTCACGCACGAGGTCCCGAGCATGCCCATGAAGTCCAGCACAATCCGCGTGGGCTGGTCAGGATAGTCCGGCCCGGCCACCAGTCTGATCACGAATTCGTCCGAATCACCAGCCAGTATCTCTGTCGGTGTGAGGGTTGCCTCAGCGAATACTCCGGGCATCTGGTAATCTCCTGCCATGACGGCGCTTGCGCGTATGCGTCCTCTTTCCCCCGCACTGCACAGCGTTCCTGCCCGCGGTCGCCCACGGCCGTCGCAGGAGAATCGTGCGGGCGCGCGCAATTGTATCTCCGGAGGTGGCGCATATGACCGCTCGACTGATTCTCGTCGCGTTGCTCGCCGCGTTGGCGTCTGCTCACGCCGATCACATCGGTCCGGTGACCGTGCAGCCAGTGGCCGCGGTGTACTTGGTCAGTGATGGCGGCGGAACCACGGTGGATCTGACCGTCACCCACAGCCCGGGCGCGTATCAGCCCATGCCTCGCTTCCTGCTTCGGGTATACGACCCCGATGAGCAGATGATCCACTGGCGCTATGTCGAGTATCACACGGCGGAGACGCTGCCGGACGTGCAACCCGCCGACGGCATTGAGCTGCCGGTGGTCGAGGAGCCGCCAGCCGGTGGCGACGTGCTGCATCAAACTGCGCTGAACATGGACCAGCCCGGCGTCTACCAGGTGCGCATCACCACTGCCTCGCGAGAAGTGCAACTGGCCATCGACTGCGACGCGGACCTCGGCTATGGCATCTCCTGCCAGAACGGAGACTACCTGCCCTGGCCGGGGCAGCCGACCGAAGCCCACGTGTGGGTGCCGCCGCACGCCGAGGCGGTGCAGCTTCGCGGTGGGCCGTGTACGGTTGTGGATACCGACAAGGCGACGCTCGCCGATCTGCCTGCGAAGGGCGGCACTGAGATCGAGGTCGCGCAGACTGAGACGGTCTGGCGAGTACGCTTCTCTGATGCGGCGAACTGGTCGCTGCGCGCGTCGGGCATGCCATTCATCCTGTGCAACACCGAGCAGGCCGCCCGCGACATCCATGCCTCGGTCGAGGTGCTCGACGACGACACTGTGGTCTGCCACAAGTTCCAGGTGCGCATCGCCGAGATGCTGCCGGATATCCTCAGCGAGAAGAATGTCGGACGCACTGAGGACCTGATGGAGGACCTCGCTGACCGGCGCGAGGCGTGGCTCGCGGACCCGATCCGCAACGCCCTTCTGACCCGGGCTTTTCCCTCCATGATCAAAAAGTGGCTGGGCACCCAGAATCTCGATCCAGCCAGCCACTGGGGCGGATCGCTTGATGGCTGGCAGGGCAAAGTCGACGCCGCGCCGCCCGAGAACCGCTGGGACCGCTTCCACCCGGTTGAGGGCCTGCGTGCTGGTGCCTCATCGGACTACGGGTGCGGCGCGGAGCATCTCGCCATCGCCGCGACCTATGACCACCCCACGAATCCCTACTTCGGCAAGACGCAGTTGCTCTACCGGGCGACGGCCGCGGCGCTGCGCGACCTGATGGCGCTGCAGGAGGACGAGACCTGGCCAGGCATCGCCGACATCGACCCCTATCCGGGCATGATGGCCTTCGTTGCCGCCCAGAAGACCTTCCCGGTGTTTGGGGTTGCGGCGCCGCATATGTCTGACGACATCCGCGCGGTCTGGGCCGAGGGGCTGCGGCGCATCAACGACCGCTCCTACCCAGACAGCCTGACCTCTGCCCGCAACCAATCCTCCCACTACCTCGTCTCGAACCAGGCCTACGCGGACGGCACCGGCGACGCGCTGCACGCCGGCATGGCCCGACTGTATGGCGCGCGCTTCCTGCGTGCCCAATCGCCGGCGGGCTATGATATGGAAGCCTGCGGGCCCTGCTCAAGCTACATTGGCATGACCCACTACCATCAGGCCTGGTACTATTGCATGAGCGGCGACCCGAGCATTCTGCAAGCCCTCCGCAACTCATACACGCTCTTCAATCACACCGTCGGTCCCGAGCCGGACGGGGGCCGCATGCTCGGCGGATTCAACTTCAACCATCGCGTCGGCGAGGGCTTCTATCTCGAGCAGTACTCCGGCGCCAAGGGCCTCGTCGACAGTGTACTCCCGGAGGTCGGCGTATGGGCGGGCCCGCCGCTGACCGAGGAGGAGTTGACTATCAAGCGTGAGGCGGCGGCGGTGACGATTAACGCGTTCCTCGATGACCCCAAGCCCAGCACCTACCCGTGGGCCGGAACCACCCGCTACCTGAACTATGCAGAGCCCGACCGCACTGCGGTCTTCCCCTGCCAGCAAGACGAACCGTTCATCCGCACCTTCGCTGACGAGTTCATCTTCGTCAAGCGCCCCGCGTACTACGTGGCCTGCTATGTCGGCAGCCCCGCCGGCCCGTTCTACATTCGCCATCGCGAGGACTACCGGAAGCTTTTCGCGGACGATGCGGAGACCTCGGGCGGCGAACTGGCTGACATCCGCAAGTGCACTCCCTTCGGCGGCGGAGGCCTGACGGGCATCTGGACTGAGGAGTACGGGCATTCGCTCATGGCAGCCAACTGGTCGCCCAGCACGCACCACGGCCTGGTCGGCACCGACGACGACGGCCTGCGCTGGTGGGAGGACTATCACGCGCACGAGCACATGCTCGACGAAGCGGCCGGGACACTCACCGTCACCGGGCGCCTGGAGGGCCACCCCATCAGCTACGAGCGCATCTACACCTTCGGCGACGAGGCCCTCGGCGTGCAACTGACGCTGACCGCCGACGAGAACGTGGACCTGGTCGATCTGGTCGAGAACATCCCCGTCGCGCGCGGCGAGTGGAAGCAGTTCGGGGCCACCATCGAGGCGGCAGGAGCGACTGAAGGCGAGATCGAAGCGGACGCGTTCACCGTGAGCGACGACAGGGGCGCGGGGATCGAGGTCACGTTCGATGGGGCGCAGAACCTGCGCCTGATACCTGAGGGCCTGAAGACCTCGGGGTGGCGGAAGCTGCAGTTTGGCCGCGTCGAGGTCGTGCTGCCAGCCCGACTGCAGGCCGGCCAGACACACCTGATCAGCTACACGATCGAGCCGCTTGGCTGACGTCGGCGTGCCTACTCGCCAGCGGGCAACACCGCGCACGGGAACTCCGGGTCGAGCACCGGATCGACTATGCCTGTCAGGGCGTCCGTCCCCTGCAGCGCTATCGGCCGCAGGCCCGGGCTCCACTTCAGCTCCGCGATGCACTGCGCTGCGGTCTCGCCCTTGCCCGAGTGCAAGAGGAAGCCACGCATCAAATCGGTCATCAGTTGCCGGTGCGAGAGCCACTTCTCAGACCCGTAGTCCTCTTCCTTGTCGTAGTCCCGATGGTAGGGGATCATCAGGCAGGCACCCTCGCCATACTCGAAGTACAGCCCCGCCGGGCACACTTGCACGTCGTCGGGCCGGTCTATCGCGACCCGGTTCGCATATCGCCCAAAGGCGTAACGCCCGGTCAGGCCCAGTTCATCCCTCCACCAGCCCTCGGGGGTGAACTCGAAGTCCAGTTCGTTGTAGCGCGCGCCCTCCTCGGGGGTATGCACATAGCCCTCCGCCACCGGGAAGAGCGGGCAGTCCGGCTCCCAGTTCCACCGTCCCCGGACAATGATCGCGCCGCCCTCGCGGACGAACGCGTTGATCCGCCGGTAGTCCAGCAAGCCGGGGAAGTGATACTTCTCGGCGAAGCCCTCCGCGTCCCACAGCATCTCGCCAGAGCCTGGCGCTGAAGTGCTGTCGAGGATCAGCGTATCATACGCCGACAGGTCCACGTCCCATGCTTCCCACATCGGCAGAATGTCGAAGTGCGTCAGGCCGGTCAGAGAATAGGGCAGCGAGTAGATGTCCGAGACGCGCGCGGAGATCACCAGCAGGCGCGGTTGACTCACGAAGCGCGGGAGCTTATTGACTTCGCGAAGTATCTCGAGGTTCTCCTGCCACACGTCTGGCTCGTCGTAATCAGCCGGCATTGACCAGAAGCCGAGTACGTCATGCCCGGCAACGTAGGGAGGCAGCACTCGGTGGCGACGCTCGGTGACATCTGCCACACGGTCCCTCATGCCACCCCAGCCAAAATGAATAATCTCCTTATCCGGATAGAGCATTCGGTAGGCCCGCTGGGTCATGTAGCCATGCCCGACATTTCCATAGACGTCGCTGATCACTCCGTCGAAATGCTCGGCCTCAAGGTGATGGTTGGTCCGCGGGTTCTCGCCGCCCCACAGCAGGCCGTCCCACGTGTAGGCGCGCAGTGGCTCGCCCTCACAGTTGCTGCGATACTTCTCGTGGATGTGGTCGGCGAACTGTACCATCCCGCCCGATTGCAGTCGCGTGGACACCCAGCGATCGAAGAGGTGCCACTGCCAGCGCTCCCAGTTCTCATCGTCCTCGAAGCCAAAGCCCACCAGCGCGCGGAAGTCCTCTTCATGCCTGATGACATTCGGGATGTCGGTCTTCCCATACCACGTCTTCTTCCAGCCGCTCCAGAAAGGGTGGTCGTAGGAGCTACCTGTGTCCTCGAAGGTGTCGAAGTCATCCGGATCATCGCGCTGCTGCACGTCGACGCCAAACTGCATGCCCGTCTCTTCCTGCAGATGCGCCCCCCACAGGTTCTCGGGGCCTATCTCGTCGATGCAGCGGTCGACCACCTCACGCCAGAAATCCTCACGCACCCGCGCGTCCAGCGCGATGTTCGCGTAGCTGTACTTCGACCACGGGTAAGGCCAGCTCGGCCCCCACCATATCTGCGCAATCGGCCGCTTCCCCGCCGCCACCAGTTCCGCACAACGCATCCGCACCAGGGCTGGCAGCGGTCCCTCAGGCATGATCTGCTGGAAGCACACGTAGGTGATCTCCGGCGCCTGCAGAATCCGCTGGTAGCTTTCCTCATCGATTCGGTTCAGCCCGTACACGATCACGGCAGATCTCATCGTGTCTTCAGCCGCCTGCGTCAGCGGCATAGCCGCGATCACGCAGATCAGCGCCAGAGCCACTCGGCATGCCACTCGCATCGCCATGACCTCCGTACCCGTGTGCGGTCAACAGACCTGCTCGGTGATTCGCCCAAACACCCGCGCGGCACCTCCCCCATCGAAGCAGGTGGGCCCGCAAGGAGGCAATTCGCTGCGGAGTGGGAACACTACTACGCTGACGAAGCGTTCTCCCATACGCTTCGTACCGACCGCCCGACAGAGGTGCGCAATGGACTTCCCGATCCTTGATGAAGCGACCCGCATTCAGCGCCTGGCGCCCCCCACCGGCCACGTGGATGTGGTGCTCGACACCGATACCTTCAACGAGATCGACGACCAGTTCGCAGTCGCCTACGCGCTCCTGTCCCCCGAGCACATGAACGTCGAGGCCATCTACGCGGCACCCTTCTCCAGCGCCGGCAAGGGCATCGGCCCGGCGGAGGGCATGGAGCTTTCCTACGAAGAGATTCTCCGCCTGCTGGAGCGCCTGGGCCGCTCACCAGAGGGCCTGACCTTCAGGGGCTCAACGAGTTACCTCCCCGCCGCTGACGAGCCAGTGGTCAGCGAGGCAGCAGAGGATCTGGTCGCGAAGGCCATGGCGGATCGCGAAGGCCCGCTGTATGTGGCTGCGGTGGGCGCGATCACGAACGTCGCCTCCGCCATTCTGATCGAGCCTGCGATCATCGAGCGCATTGTGGTGATCTGGCTGGGCGGACAGCCCGACTACTGGCCAACCGCTGCCGAGTACAATCTGGGGCAGGACGTCCCCGCAGCGCGCGTCGTCCTCGACTCAGGCGTGCCGTTCCTGCACATCCCCTGCAAGAACGTTTCCGAGCACCTGCGCACGACGGTCCCGGAGATGGAACGCTGGGTCAAGGGCCATAACGCCATCTCCGACTATCTCTACCAGATATTCTGCGACCACCACGATGACCACTTCGGCTGGTCGAAGGTCATCTGGGACATCTCGGCCATCGCCTGGCTCATCAACGCCAACTGGGTGCCCTCGGTGCTGACACACTCGCCGATCCTGACCGACCAGGTGACATGGTCGTTCGATCGCTCACGCCACCTCGTCCGGCAGGCCACGGACTGTCAACGCGACCCGATATTCCGCGACCTGTTCACCAGACTCGCAGCAGCCGGGGAGGCCTGACCGTGCCGGACGTACCTGCCGTAACCATGCACAACGTCGACTTCGCGTACGACCGGCGACTCGTCCTCAGGGACGCGAGCTTCACGGTGCGTGCCGGCGATTTCGTCGGTGTGGTCGGCCCCAATGGCGGGGGCAAGACGACGCTCATCAGGCTCATCCTCGGCTTGCTGACACCGGTCCGCGGCACGGTAAGTGTGTTCGGAGGATCACCTGCGCAGGCGCGAACACGCATCGGCTACGTGCCACAAAGTTGGGACTGCGGCCCCGCCATCCCCGTGACCGTCCTCGACGTCGTGCTGATGGGCCTGCTTGAGGCGCGTTGGTCGGGGCCCTACCGCGCCGCCGATCGTGCCCGCGCACTGGCCGCGCTGGATCAGGTTGACCTGGCCGACCTCGCCGACCGCCCGTTCTGTGACCTGTCTGGCGGCGAAGAGCAGCGTGCGCTGATAGCTCGCGCAATAGTCTCCGGCCCGGAGATGCTCGTCCTCGATGAGCCCACCGCAAGCGTGGACGCCGCGGCCGAGCAGGACATCTACGATCTCCTGCATGAGTTGCACAACGACATCACAATCATACTGGTCAGCCACGACATTGGTCTGGTCGCCGGGGCGGTTGAGAGCGTGCTGTGCGTCAACCAGCGCGTTGCCCGTCACCCCACCGCCGACCTCAGCGACGTGACCGGCGAGGTGCTCCGCGAGCTGTACGGGGGCCGACTGCGCGTCGTCCGCCACGACCAGCATGTTGGCGAGGAGCGGGGCGGATGAGCTTCCTGCAGGCCGTCGCTAGCCATCCGTTCCTGCAGTATGCCCTCGCGGCGGGTGTGCTGGCCAGTATCGCCTGCGGCGTCATCGGCGGCTACGTCGCGGCACGCCGGATCACGTACGTGGCCGGCGGCATAGCGCACAGCGTCCTCGGCGGCATGGGTCTGGCGCGCTACCTGCAGGTGACCCAGGGCTGGGAATGGCTGCATCCGCTCTACGGGGCCGTCCTCGCTGCCCTCGCAGCCGCAGTCATCATCGGTCTCGTCAGCCTGCGCGCCCGCGACAGCGAGGACATGGCCATCAGTGCTATCTGGGCGGTCGGCATGGCTGTGGGTGTGCTCTTCATCTGGAAGACCCCCGGCTACAGCGAGAACCTCATGAGCTACCTGTTCGGCAACATCTTGATGGTTACGCCCGCCAGCCTGTGGCTCATCGCCATCCTCGATGTGATAGTGGTGACAATCGGCGTCGCCGCCTACCGGCAGTTGGTGGCTATATGCTTCGACGAGGAGTTTGCGCGCCTGCGGGGCGTGAACGCGGACGCTTACTACCTGCTTCTCCTGTGCCTGACTGCCCTGACAGTTGTGCTGCTGACCACGGTGGTTGGTCTGGTCATGGTGATCGCGCTCCTCAGCCTGCCAGTGGCCATCGCCGGGCGACTGACCCGGTCACTCATGCAGATGATGGCCGTTGCCGCCGGGCTCAGCGCCCTCTTCACCAGCCTCGGGCTGGGGTTGAGCTACCACGCCGACCTGCCCGCCGGCGCGACAACAATCGTCCTCGCAGGAGGCGTCTATCTGTTGGTCGCTGGTGTCTCGCAACTGAGGCGCACAACCGCCCGCGCCCCTGCGGAGGCCGGCCCATGACCACGCGCACGGCCATTCTCATATCGGTGGTGTCCATGCTCATGAACAGCAATGCCCACACCCAGGAGCCGGTCAGCATCGGCTCGCGACTCGAGTTACTCGTTGACGATCACCTCATCGAGTCGATGAGCAGCGACCTTCGGCTCGCTCTGCATCACCCGACGCGTCGCGAAATCGTCCTGAATACCGACGCGGAGTGGGAGGGCAACGCCAGCGCCTTCCAGTCGGTCTTCAAGGATGGCGACCTTTACCGCATGTACTACCGCGGCATCCACTACCTGCACAGTGGCGAACCTGCGCAAGTCATCGAGAACCACCCCTGGTTCCTGTGCTACGCCGAGAGCGATGACGGCATTGACTGGCGCCGGCCCGAGTTGGGCCTCTTCGAGTTCAACGGTTCGACAGCCAATAACATCATCCTCACTCCCGAGTATCTCGCGGACATCGGTGGCGACCCGGCACATACCGCCGCTTTCATCGACACCAATCCTGACTGTCCGCCCGATCAGAGGTACAAGATCGTGGTGGTCGGTCACAAGCCAAAGGGCCTGTACGTGCTTGGCTCGGCCGACGGCATTCACTTCTCTTCGACTCCCAGAACCTGATGTTCTGGGACCCGGTCGCTGAGGTATACCGAGAGTATCATCGCAGCTTCGCCGACGGCGTGCGCGGCATCATGACCGCCACCTCACCCGACATCCTGCACTTCCCCGAACCACAGTGGCTGCAGTACGAAGACTCGCCCCATGAACACCTCTACACCAATCAGGTCCAGCCCTACTACCGCGCACCGCACGTCCTCATGGGCTTCCCTATGCGCTACGTGGATCACGGCTGGACGCCAGCCGCTGTGGCCCTGCCGGGCCTCGACGAGCGTCTGATCCGCGCTGAATCAAGCCGTCGCTACGGGACCGCCGTCACGGACGCGCTCTTCATGACCAGCCGCGACGGTCTGACCTTCCGGCGCTGGCGCGAGGCGTTCATCCGCCCCGGGCCGCGCACGCGCGAGAGCTGGGTCTACGGTGACAACTTCATCTTCTGGGGCATGGTGCCGACGCCGTCGGACACTGAGGACGCGCCTGACGAGATATCCCTCTACGCCACCGAGGGCTACTGGGAGGGCCCGGGCACCAGCGTCCGCCGGTACACGATCCGCGCCGATGGCTTCGTCTCCGCGGCGGCGCCCGCGACCGGTGGCGAGTTCGTCACCAAGCCCATCATCTTCAACGGCGGATGCCTGGCGCTCAACGCCGAGACATCAGGCGCTGGCGGCATTCGTGTCGAGATCCAGGACCCGAGCGGCACACCGATCCCGGAATACGCCCTCGATGACTGTCGGCCGATCGTCTGCGATTCGCTGCGCCACATCGTCCGCTGGCAGTACGTCGGTGCGGACCTGCGCGAACTCGCTGGCCAGCCGGTGCGTCTGCGCTTCGAACTCGCCGACGCTGACCTGTACGCATACCAGTTCGTGCCGTGGGATTCAGTACCCGAGATCACCGGCATCGACCTGCCTGGCGTGATGCCCCGCAAGAACCGTGATCGCGAGCCGTTTGTGGCGCTGGAGGATGACTTCGAGGACGTGCCCGCCGGGGTCTCCCCCACCGAGGATGATCTCGACCCGACACCATGCGGCGACTCAAGCGGCTGGGAGATCCGCGAGGGCTCGCCCGATCGCGTCCAAGTGCTCTGCGACGCCCCCGTGGGCAGCGGCGAGGCCGGCGATCTGCACTACCTCAAGGCCGAGCGGCGCGATGAGGGCCACGCCGATGGTGGCGCCGCCTGGTGCCGCTTCGCGCCTCAGGACTCCGCCGACACATACCTCGGCGTGATCGAGGTCAGCGCCCGCATCTTCGTGTCCTCAACCAACCACAACCGCGTCGACATCGACGCTCTGGACAACGAGCCGGGCTCCTTCGAGTACCGCGCGTTCCACGTGCGCATTGATCCGCGAGGCGTGGTCAGCTACTACCGCGAGCAGGAAAACCCACTCCCGGAGCTTGCGGTGGAGCCCGACACCTGGGCGAAGGTCGCCATCCGCGCTGATATGGATGCGTGCACCTTCGACCTGACGATCAATGGCAGGACCGCTACGGGTCTGCCCTTCGCGCACGACCAGATACACCGCGTGCAGTGCATCGCATTCGCACCCAACTCGCGCGACACCGCTATATACCTCGATGACGTCCGCGTGCGCGTCATTCCGTGACGCGACAGGCAGGAGATTCAACTGCTCACGGGGAATAGCGTGTCTTCACTCCAGAAGGTAATGTGCGGCCCCATATTCCGGTTCGGGGGCCGCGTTTCGGGAAAGGGACAGGACTGCAACCATGGCAGACACGAACGAAGTTCTCGCTCTGTTTGGCGGCCCAAAGGCTGTGCAGACCGACGTGGGAGACATCATTGACTGGCCTATCGTTACTGACGAGGATGAGCAGGCGATCCTCGACGTGTTGCACCGGAAGGCCATGTCCGGGATGGACGTCACCAAGCTGTTCGAGGAAGAGTTCGCGGCCTGGCAGGGGACCGAATACGCGCTCGGTTTCAGCACCGGCACCGCGGCACTTCAGGCAGCGATGTTCGGCTGCGGCGTGGGCGTGGGTGACGAGATCATCTGTCAGAGCCTGACCTACTGGGCCTCGTGCCTGCAGGTGTACTCGCTGGGAGCCACGGTGGTGTTTTCCGAGGTCGACCCGGACACGCTGTGCATGGACCCCGCTGACATCGAGGCGCGCATCACCGAGCACACCAAGGCGATCATGGTCGTGCACTACGTGGGCCACCCGGCCGACATGGACCCGATCATGGAGATCGCCCGCGCGCACGACATCAAGGTCATCGAGGACGTCTCCCATGCCCAGGGCGGCATGTACAAGGGCAAGAAGGTCGGCACTTTCGGCGACGTCGCTGCCATGTCGCTGATGAGTGGCAAGTCGCTGGCCATCGGCGAGGCAGGTATTCTCGTGACCGACAACTTGGAGATATACGAGCGCGGAATTGCGCTGGGCCACTACGGTCGCTTCAACACCGACATCCAGACCCCGTCCCTGCAGCCGCACATCGGTCTGCCCATGGGCGGCTACAAGTACCGCATGCACCAGATGAGTTCGGCGATGGGTCGCGTACAGCTCCGCCACTACGACGAGCGCTGCGCCGAGATCCAGAAGGCCATGAACCACTTCTGGGACCTGCTCGAGGACGTGCCGGGCATCAAGCCCCACCGACCGGCCAAGGACAGCGGCAGCACCATGGGCGGCTGGTACGCGGCCCGCGGGCTGTATCGCCCAGAGGAGGTCGGCGGCCTGTCGGCCACCAGGTTCTGCCAGGCGGTCTCCGCCGAGGGCGTCTCGTGCAGCGCAGGCATCAACAAGCCCCTGCACCTGCATCCACTCTTCAACACCACCGACGTATACGGGCACGGCAAGCCCACCCGTATCGCCAACGCCGACCGCGACTTGCGCCAGCCCGTGGGCAGCCTCCCGGTCACGGAACTTATGCCCAAGCGCTGCTACTCAATCCCCTGGTTCAAGCACTACGATGAACAGATCATCGGGGAGCACGCCATGGCCTACCGCAAAGCCGCGGAGAACTACGAGTCCCTGCTCGAAGACGACCCCGGCGACGCCGAGGGCATGGGTGGCTGGCACTTCTTCAGCCACGGCTAGTCCCCACGCACACAGGCGCCCGCTCCCCAATCGGGGGGCGGGCGCTTTACACGCCGATGACGAATCCCACCGCGAGGTGAGCATGATGGAGCGACACGCCACCGCGTCCGGACTGCGCCTGCCCCTGCTGATCGCACTCGCCGCCTGCGCTCTCGCCACTACGGCGACCGCCGAGATCACGGCTGTCACCGCTGGGGCTGTGGACTTGGTGACCCCGCCTGACTCTACGGCCGATCAGGTCCTCGCCTATGGCCTCGGGTTCCCGTTCCAGGTCGGCCCTGAAGAGGCAGCGGTCTTCTGCAACGTGCGTGTCGAGGGCATCGCCGTGACCGACTTCGAGAACGGCACAGACGTCATCATCTTCGATGACCTCGCCACCATCAGCGCCGACAACGCTGTTGCCATCTCCCGCAATGAGCGCCGCACCGACGAGGAAGGGAACGAGCGCATCATTGTCAAGTTTCCGGTCATCGGTGGCTTCGTCCCCGTGGGCGCACTCCGGGCGGACGGTACCCCGCACCCTCACGCCGGGACCGGCTTCGGTCTCTGTCAGGCCATCTCTTTCCCCGAGGACGAGAACGGACACTTCAACTGGGGCACCGAAAGGATCCACCGCTGCGAAGTGCATCAGCTCAGCTATGATGGCGAGCGCTTCGAGGCGGTGCGCAGCGCGTCGGGTCTCGAGGAGGCCCATCCAGTGGTTGACGGCTCGGAGTGGCGGATCATGTCGCCCGGAATCACTAACGCGATCCCCGATGGCGATGACCTGCTCCTTGCAGCGACCGCCTTCACTGGGAACGGTCAGACCACCGGAGTTATCCGCTGGCGGCGCGTTGACTCGTTCTGGCAGCCGATCGAGTATTCTTCCGTCACGCCGCCCGGCGTCTCGTGGGCCGAAGCCAGCCTGGTCCGTGACACCGATGGAGCACTGCTGTTCTCCGCCCGGGGGGGCGGTGGCGATCGATTCACCACGGTGCAGGCGTGGCGCAAAAGCGGCGACGGACCGCAGTGGCGTCTGGTAGTCAGCACACCCGACGTCCGCGTCTGGCAGAAGCAAGAGGAGGCCCCGGAGTGGGGCTCGGTCATCAACCTGCCCAAGGCCCACAACAGCGGGCCGATGTCCATCGGCAGCGCTGCGGACGGAACGCCCTACATCGGTGCGAATCTTCTCGGCAGCGGGCGTCAGACGCTGTGCATCTGGCCACTGAACGCCGAGCGCATGGACCTCGAGGAGCCGTTCACTGCCCGAGCTGCCGCCGATGAATTCGGTCCGGCCCCCGGTGGCGGTGCATGGATGGTCGATCATCCGTCGGCCGCGGTCGTACGCCTTGGCGACGGCCAGTGGCATGGAATAGTCGCTTACAGAATCCTGGGGAACGCCGAACACAAAGGCGCTCCCCCTGCCGCACAAAGCGGGTGCTATGTCGAGGAGGTAGTTTCCTCCGGACCACCCGTGCCGCCGTGGCGCTTCGAGTGACGCACTAGCGCTCGACGATCACTCCGTCAGGCGCGGCGACTTCGCCACTGTCATCCCAAGCCACGGCCACCGGCCCTGCCGGCGTCAGTATGGTGGCACATTTCTCGGTGCGTGGACCAAACTGGACCGGCCTAATGCGCACTCCCTCGTCAGTGAGTTCCGGCTGCCACAGTTTGCACTGCAGCCACGGGATCGGGTGCCCGGAAGTGGCCACGCCGTGGTCGCCTGAGGCACCTGGACTAGCCGCATAACTCTCGGCCCAGGCGTCGAGGTAACTCGGGTCTCCAGTGTGCAAGGTGCAGTAGCCCAGCAAGCGGCCGAGCGAGTTCTGGTGCCACATTGCTTTACTTGGGCCGGGCAGATCCCACCACTTGCCCCCATGACCATCGAAGTAGCGACGCTTCCCGTCGAAGTCGTGCTGGTAGCTCCAGCCCATCACGCCATCGTGGTCAAACCGCTCGGCCATAAGCCAATCGGCGAAGCGCTGAACGGTCGCCATCAGCACCTCGTCGCCCGGGAAGAGCTCCAGATAGTCCAGCACGCCCTCGGTGGCCATCAGGCCCATCCACGGCTTAGTGATGTAGCTGCCGACCTGGTGGATGCCCGATCCCCCCCCTTGATCTCCGAAGCTGCCGTTCGGGCGCTGTGAATGAGCGACCATCGTCGCTCCCTCGTATGCGATGCGCCGGTAGTGTTCGTCGGCGAAGTAGCGGTAGAGCATCGTGGCGCTACGCACATACTTGCCATCCCGGCCCACCGCCAGCCGCGGCCACGAATTCTTCTGCACCCAGTGCGCGTTGTCCACCACGGCCTGGGCGGCCTCAAGCAAGTAAGGATCTCCGACCTCAAGATAGGCCGCGACCGTCCCCAACACGCGGTTCATCGGCGGCGCGAACGCGTGCCGGGCCCAGCCGTGCATGCGCACCAACTTCTCGGCATGGTCGATCGCCACGTCCGTGAAGTGCCACGCCGCACGCATCGCGTTGTCATAGTCCTCGCCATTGCCCGAGAGCCAGGCGAGCAGGAACAATGCCCACGGCGCCTCGCCCTCCCAACCGGCCTCGCTGCGGCCGTTGTCCTCCGGCTTCGGGTTCGGATTGCCCCCACGCGGCAGGGCCCCGTCCTCGAAGCCGCCGTTCGTGGTGTAGACCCGCGCGTATTCCCGGCAGCTTTCCAGCGTCTGATCATAGGCGTTGCTGACAGGCAGCACGGGTTCAGGTATCAGCTCCTCGCACAGCCCATACCACCACGCGGGAGCGAGGTAGCGCACCACTCGCGGCGACCGGTCAGACAGACTCAGCGAGAAGCGAACGGTGCGCGCCAGACCACGCGGAAAACGGTGATCTTGCGGGCGCAGAATGAACGCGTCGCCCGTCGTCTGCCGAGCCCAATTGCCACTGTAGAGGCACGCGCCCTCGTATGGCTGCCAGGCGAGGAAACCGTCGGCGATTTCCATGCTCCCGGGCTCATCGGGCGTGGCCATCCCGGATGCCTCCGACAGGTCGAAGCGCACGCCGCCGAGTTCCATACCGTCGCACTCGCCGGTCCACGTCCCGGTCACCTCGGTCATCTCGCCATCCGCGCCGTCAACCATGATCCCGATCACCGGGACCGTGTCCTCCAAGTCCTCACCATCATCGAAGAACTTGCTGTTGATGTGGTGGGCGAATATCTCACACACGCCGTTCGCGTGCAACCGCGCGAAGATGTGGCCGGACAACCAGTTGTGCCGGTGCAGCAGCGGGTGCGCGTAGCCCATTTGCTCGGGGTCGCGCACGGCGTACGCTTCACACGGAATCGACCCGCCCATCTCCACCACTCGGCACTGCGGGCTATCTTCCAGCACCACCAGCCGGCACCCCTCCCACCAGTGCACCTCCCCCCCGTGGCGCAGGCCCATGACCAGCCCTACCGCTCGCTCGCCATCGCTGATGCGCAGCAGACTGCGCTCCCACATGATGTCCTCTTCAGGGGGTGTGGCAAAGACCTCGCACTCAGCAGTGGGCGGACCTGCCTGATACGGAGCGCTCTCTCCGAGGCCGATCGTGTCGGGGGCCTCGTTGCCGCCATCCGCGATCATCAGCAGGCGCCGCGGGCTGCCCTCCGCCTCGCCCGGCCACTGTCCGAGGCCGCTCACCCACGTTGGCTTGTCGCCAAGCGATAGCTCTTTGGCCTGCGTGCGCGGCCACGGCAGTGAAGTGATCCAGAGTCCGGCCTCCTGCTCGGAGCCCAATCGGCGCAACGGTATGTTCGGCAACTCGGCCATCAACAAGTCGGTCAAGGACATGGTTACTGCCTCCGGCAGTTCGTCAGTTTCCTGTGGGATACGTGCACCGCCCGTTCGGCACGGGAGCGTGCTTCCCCGCCGGGGCGTGCGGACCTTCCTGGGCATGCGCGCCCCGCGGTAATATCTCTCTAAAACGCGAGGGGCCGCCTTCCATCAAGAAGGCGGCCCCTCGACACGAATTGCCGTCAGGCGTCAGCGCCCGCCGCGTCCGCCGCGAGTCAGCCCGCTCTTCGAGGCATACTCCGTGCGACCGTACGCGCCCATGTTTACGCGGCCACCATTTGGGGCGGGTTCATCGCCGGCGTTCATCGCCGGATCACCCGCGTCAACGCATGGGCTGGTGACGTCATCGTTCACCCACGAACCACGCTTCCATCGACCCGCAGCTGACTTGAGATGGTAGTCGCTGTGCGCGGCGTCGCCAAAGAGAGGGTCCTCGGAGATGTTCCCCTGCTCCCCGGTAGGGTCGTCGACGCCCGAGTAGTTGATACCACCGGGGTGGCCGAACACGTTGCAGTACCGTATCGACCCCATGGCGCCGGCCGGGCTTGCCTGCAGACCATTGCCCTCGTTGAAGGCGATGATGCAGTTCTTGAGCGACGGCTTGCCCTCTATCGAGACCACGCCGGCGCCCTGACCGCCCTTGTTGCGTATTATGGTGCAGCCGAGCACCTGGGGATTGGCGCCCTGAGTGCACAGAACCCCGCCACCCAGTGACGTCCCGGCGTCGTTGCCATAGATCGCGCAATAAGACACACGCAACGTTTTCTGAGTGGCGGGCGCTTGGGCCGATATCTGCATCGGTCCGGTGAACCAGACGCCCGGCCCCTGGTTGTTGAAGATGGTGCACAGGTTGACGGTCCCGGCGCAGTACCAGTATTCCACGCCAGCGCCGCCGTTGTTGCGCACGATGCAGTGCCCCACCGAGCCCAGCGAGTCGGGCTGTCGCCGGATCCCCGGCCCCGAGTTGTTGGCGACGACGCACCTGACAACATCCGCGCGGCTACCGTCGCCGCAGACAATCGCGCCGCTGCTCGAGGCGCACCCGGTGACCGTCACGCCGATGAGTTTCGCGAAGTTGTTGAACGCACTGTTGGTGATGGTGACTACGGGATCGCTTGAGCCCGCGGCTGGCTTGAGGATGGTTTTGGCCACTACTGCGGGGTTCTGGGGATCCGTGCCACGCACCTTCACGGCCTTGTCGATCTGGATGCACTCCTGGTATGTTCCCGGTGCAATGACTACCTCGTCACCTGCTGGCGCGTACGCGGCAACGATGGCTTCCTGGATAGTCGCGTAGTCGCCGGGGACGTTCCTGTTCGTGGCGGCCATCGCGCCTGACGCGATCACGGTAAGCACAACCGATACGCTAACTGACATCACGATCGTCCGCATGTCGCTCACTCCCTGCGCTCCACCATATCTCGCCGAACACTGAGTGACGCACGCACTCCCGCAAAGTATTCGCTGCCAGCCCACAGTCGGTTACGGTGGTCGACGACTGGCTGCACTTACCCCTTAGGTACACGCACCCTATCCTCCTGCCGCATCGACGCTCGGTATGGCCGCGAATTGTAAGGGAATTCTGAGCATAGACGGTGAGGCAATGCCGCAGCTCTGGTCAAATCGATGAGCATGGCGACGGGGGGCGCTGCCCGACGATGTGCACGGTCCGGCCAGGGCGCTGACATGAAGATATGTGGCAGGTGACGTGGCTCAGCTACTTCGCGCCTGTGCCTGAAAAAGCTGGCGGGGGTGTACTGGAACTGCCGGAGGAAGGATAGTGTCAACCGCTATGGCGGCTCGGCACTGATGATCTGGCCTCACATACAGAAAACCCTCCTGCTTTGAGATGCATCCGCATCTCCCGCAGAAGGGCAACTGAGTTCCGTATGGCGGACCATAAGCGACGATTTCGCAGACTTCCTCCGTAGCGCCGAGTGTCTCGATCTCGCCCAAGGCCTCCCATGAACGACGCCCCGAGCGTCCCGCAGCCGGGGCGTTTCTGTTGCTCTGGCCTTGAGGACAGCGAGAAGCGCCGTGCGATAGTGGCTTAAGCCTGATGCCGTTCTCCAGGAGGGGCCCCAGAGGAGCGCCCGGCGGGGCCTGATGACCGGCTGGGTAGCATGGACGTCCCTTGTGGCACTCAACCGTAGGTCGCATATGGAGAGGCGTGGTAACCGATGAGTGGAGCTGCCGAGATCAAGAAGAACGAGACGGAGATCATACGTATTGAGCCCAACAGCTTCCGAGGCAAGAACATGATTGACGCCCGAGTGTGGTACGAATCCGAGCCCGGCGTTCACAAGCCCACCAGGAAGGGCCTCTGCCTGCAACCTGAGACTTGGCGCGAAGTGCTGGGCGCCGTCAATACGCTGCTGGAGGATGCTGAGACGGACTGCGCACCTCAGTAGGCCCCAACAACGTCTTTCTTCGCGCGCGGGCGCGCTTGCGCTAACGGATCGACTGAGTCGGCTCCGGGAAAGACCGGCGTCGTGGCCTATAGGCGCCGTGGAGAGAGGAGTGACGGCAATGGAAGACAGTACCCTTATGAAGCGTTGTTCGCAGTGGGACACGTGCAGCGCCCCTGACTGCCCTCTGGATCCGGAGTATCTGCAGCGTGGTGCAAAACAGGACGGCGAAGAGGATTGCCATACCCGGAAGTCCACGCGCTTGCGCATCGTTGCAGAGGCCCGGGCAGAAGGGGTGGCTACAGCGGCGGCCCTGCCGTATGGGGGCCTCACGAAGAAGGAGCACGGGAGCGAACTGCGCAGCCGAAGAATGAAGGCTGAGTTCGCAGCACTGCCGGAGGACATCAAGGAGCGGAAGCGCGCCGAGGCAAGACGGCGACTATCCCGTGCCCAGAAGACGCTACCTGCTGGAGGGTAGTCTCTGCCCCAAGTGTCTACCGGAACGCTCGTAACCTGCAGGATAATCAGAGAAAACATCCCACCACTGGCGTCCTGTTGCTGGACGGAGTTCCCCTGCCACTGCGCCTGCTTCCCCGCGAGACCGACGGAGGAAGGCCATCCCCATGAGAATGGCAGGCTCGAGATCGGAGCGGGGTATCTAATGTCCAGCAGCATGTGCCTGATCGCGGCGTCCGGGGGGGTGCGCATGGTCTACTTCGCCCTCGACACTGACGCCGCACCAAAGAGTATGGCTCGCGTCATGCAGCACATTCCTGTTCGCCTCAGGTCGTTCTGCTGCGGCCCCAAGTAGGGCTGCTCCGCCAATGGCCTCCTCAAAGCCCATGCCCGCAAACGCGCACGCGAACGGCAAACGGCAACAACATAGGTCCAGAGACAAGGATCAGAGCTCAGAGAACGGAGCTCAACGGCAGCTTCTGAATACACGGAAACCGAGGCTGTTGTTCCTGCTCGTCGGGTAGTTGCGGCTGCGGTTGGCGGACCGGCAGTGGTTCGCATTGTTGTTCCACGAGCCGCCGCGCAACACCCGATAGGACCCACCGCCCGGACCAGCCGGGTCCTTCGCGGGAGACGAACCGTAGCAGTCGCGATCATGCCAATCCGCACACCACTCCCACACGTTCCCCGCCATGTCCAGCGCACCGCACCAACTTACCCCAGTCGGGAAGCCACCCACCGGGAAAGTCCGGCCGCCCGGGCCCTGGTTATCACTGTTGCAGCACCTGTCTTCGCCCCAATCCCCCCCCCCACGGATAGCGCTGGCTGTCAGAACCGCGGGCCGCATACTCCCACTGCGCCTCTGTCGGCAGTTCCAGGCCCAGCCCGCTGCAGAACCAATCCACTTCATTCCATGAGACGTCCGCCAGGGGGTGATCGCCCCCCTGATCATTGTCATCACTGGGCGCGCTGCCCATCACCGACTGCCACTGCGCCACTGTCACCTCGGTCTTCCCGATCCAGAAGCCACTAGCTCCACGCGATGGGCGGGCTGTTCGCACTCAAACCAACCGCGCTTCGCGTCGAGCTGTTGTACTGCGTGGTCGAGATCGGCATCTGTGCTCCCCATCGTGAAGCTCCCGTCCGGCACCCACACCAACGGAATGCCCCCAGGCCCCACTATCTCCTCACCCGCGCGCGTGCCCGGCCGCTCCCACGGCTTGTCGCCCGTAGCCGTTGACGTAGTCTGAGGAGTCGCAGCTCCGGGCACCTCGCCTGGCCGCCACAGTGCCGGTGCTGGCCCCAAGTAGGGTGCCATGACGACTCGGTGACGGATGGCATCACCCAGTCCCAAGCCTTCATGGCCTAGATTGAGTACGTCAAGGAGCTCCGGGAGTGTGTTCGACATTGATCGTGAGAAGAAGCGTCCGCCGACTCGCGAGTAGAGGAAGGAGCCAAGATAGACAACATCACCCGGTGCAACTTCGAATTCGAAGTCACCCTCAGGGAGGTCATCCTTCATTGACTCGATGTAAGGATAGCCTTCTTCGTAGCGGAACATGATCCGACTGAGTGAATAGGAGCCGGGCTTGACCCGCCTCATGGGCACTCGCGTGAAGACCTTCCCGTGCTTCTTTCCCACGCGGTAGAAGCTCGGACTCGGTGGGTCCCACCCGCCTGCCACCCAGACGACGCCTGTGTCATATGCCTTCTTCTTGCCATGTGTACGCCTGATTGATAGCCGAAACGGTGCTCCGAGCTTGGGATAGAGCGCAGGGGCGAACTGGGCGAGTATGTATGCATCGTCGGGATTGGCTGCTATGTTCTTGGGAGTCGGGAGCCAAGCCTTCGAAGTGAAGTCGTCCTGCCCCATCGCAGGCAGCGGGGCCAGAACCAGTATCAACAGCACTGCAGCGGCGTACCCGTGCCTTGCATTCATATCTCTCTCTCCTCGCCGAACATGAATGCGCTGCCTTGGATCTGGGTCCGTTCCTTCCTGTGGGAGCTTCCAGGAAGTGGGGGCCGGGGAGGGCGAACGGTGCATCAGGAGTGGGATCAGCGATGGATGAAAGCACCCCAATGTCTCCCTCATGATCACCTCCTGCCATGAGGGAACTAACGTAGTTCACTGCCGTGATACCGGAGCCCACGTCTGCATCCCCCTGCTCCAACACACACTTCTCAACAACAGGCCTGACTTGCCGGCAGTGGGAGAGCGCTACTCGTCTTTGCATCCCCCCGGTGCCAGCCGCTTACGCCGGGCCCCATTGTCCGTGATCAGCAGTCGGGGCCTGCTTTCGCTGCAGAGCGCCCGCCCTCCCCGTGTAATCAGCGCACGCCTCCGCGCGACCGGCGCACTAAGACCCTCACAGTAGCGACCGCGTGGCCGGGACTCAAGTGGGGGTGGTCTTGCCCCCGTCTTGATACCAGCTGCAGTGAGAGTCTTCGGCCTGTGAGGCAGACTTCCTGCTGCTTGTCAGCAGATAGTTCCTCGCCCTGCCCCGAGGGTGTTGCACGATCCAGCCGACCGACGCACTAAGACACTCCCCTCCACCGTAGGCCCCCGGAATCACAAGTGGGGGTGGGGGTGCCCTCTTCGGCGATCGCGGGCACCTCCGGTGAGCGCTCCCCCTCTGCGACGGGGCGGCGGTCCCCTGCGCGACGGCCACGACGCGTGAATGGCAACAGCGGGGGCTGATCCATCCTCGCGTCGTGTCGTGCCCTCATCGCGAGGTCCGGTTGACCGCCCTGTCCACCAGCGGCCGGGAGTTGTCTCAGCCGCAGCCTCATAGAGCGTTGCACGGGTACTCCTCCCCCGCGGCCCCGCGACTGTGCTCGCCGGCCAGGTGCGTGCGTGACGGCCATCCAGCCAGCGGATGAGGCCCGCCAGGACGCCGAAGGCCAGTGCCTGCGACCACGGCCACGGTACAGCTCTACCTGCCAGTGTGGCGTTGACGCCTGCGCAGATCAACCTCGATGGACATTTCACGCCACGGGCGCGCCACGGCGAGGACCGAGATCCCCTGCACACGCCAGCGGGGAACTGTGTTCTCAGCCTGCTCGACTAGAGTGCGCCACGGCGCGGGTGGTGGACTGACGAAGGAGGAGTTTTCCAGCGTCCAGGAGTGGGAGGCCCTTCCTGACGAGGGAAAGGACGCGAAACGTAGCGCGAGTGTACTGCCCCCAATAATCGGTCCAGGTGTCATGTCAGTATTGGAGGCACCCACAACCTGCCCCCGCCCAGGATCCCGGCGGAGAAATCCCAAGCGATTATCCCGTGCCCGGAAGACAGTGCCTGCCGGAGAGTAGTCTGGCCCACGTGTAACCCGGAGATCCCAAAACTCGCAGGACAATCAGAGAAAACACCCCACCGTTGGCATCCTGCTGCTGGACGGAGTTCCCCTGCCAGAGCACTGGTATCGTTCGTGGGGGCAGTACATCCTCTCCATGCTCAAAATGAACAAGCCGCCCCGAAGCGAGGGGCGGCTTGTTGCATCACAGTCTTCCCGTTCAGGGGATCATCTGCGCACTGTCAACGCTGTGATCCCTCTTGAGACACTACCATCCTGACCTGCAGCCGTTACCCTCACCAGATAAGTCCCTGACGGAGCTGCACACCCCGTTACATTGCGCCCATCCCACACGAAGGTAGCCATGCCGCTCGGTGTCTGGCGATCAGTCACAACAGTCCTTACTGATCTGCCTGCAATGTTGAGCACTTCGCAGGTGACGGATGCGTCCGCGGATAGGGTAAAGGTCATCTCGGCGCCGATGGCGGTCGGCAGCACGGTCAGAGAGGACAGAACGACAGGTCCAGCAGTGCCTTTGCCGCCAACAACCACTGATGCCTCACCGGTTGGTCCACTATCCCTCCCGTCTGTAGGAGTAACGACACACCGCCATGTCTCACCTGGCTGGGTCCACTTCGCGGTGACCGTCGGCCACTTCCGGAGTGGTTGCAGCAGGCCGTCCTTGTACCACTGGTACTTGTAGATCACAGGATCTCCATCCGGGTCAATGCTGCCAGACGCGCTGCAACGGAAGCTCTGCCTACTCGTCGGGTTTGACGGCGTAATCGTCACGGTCGTTGGTGCGGGAGGAGGGCTGTTGATGGTAACGCTGTTCTCCCCGGTCGGGCCGTCATTCCGGCCATCCGTAGGCGTAACAACACACTTCCATGTCTCACCAGGTTGAGTCCACTTCGCGGTGACCGTAGGCCACTTCCGCAATGGCTGCAACACACCGTCCTTGTACCACTGATACTTGTAGATGAAAGGATCCCCGTCTGGATCGTCGCTGCCAGACGCAGCACAGCGCAAGCTCTGCCGAGTGGTGGGCTTAGACGGCGTGATCGTCACGGTCGGCGCTGGGACCGGGGGACCGTTGACGTTAACGCTGTTCTCCCCGGACGGGCCATCATCCTTCCCATCTGTGGGGGTTGCGACACACCTCCAAGTCTCTCCCGGTTTGGTCCATCTCGCGGTGACCGTAGGCCACTTCCGGTCTGGCTGCAATACACCGTCCTTGTACCACTCGTACCCGTAGGTCACAAGATCCCCGTCTGAATCGTCGCTGCCAGACGCGTCGGCGCGGAAGCTCTGCCAGGACGTTGGGTTTGCCGGCGTGATCGTCACGGTCGGGGCTGGGTCCGGGGGGTGGTTCTCATCAAGCACAATAACGGCTGTCACAGTCCTAACGCCAGACATCGTGATGCTTTCGGGATTGTCGCTGCCCGCGAGATCACCAAGCCACTTGTCAAAGTGATAACCGGGGTCCGGTTCCACCTCAAGCTGCACACTGCTGTCGTAGTCAAACGAGCCCGAATACGGCAGGCTCTCAGACACCCCGTTGTTCACCTTCACTTTGCCGTGGCTACCTTCGACACTGAGCCTGTACTTGATGACCGCAAAGCCTGCTGTCACGTCCTTGTTGCCGGACATCGTGATGCTCGTGGGGCTGGTGTCGCCAAGCAGCCCACCGGACCACCCATCGAACTCATGCCCGGTGTCCGGCTGAGCCTCAAGTTGCACTGTCTCCCCACTTTCATACTGGTGCGACCAGCCGTCTGGACGCGGCGTGCCACCGACCTCCACGCTGCCTTGGCTGTCGTCGTAGTGGATGGTCAGAGTGTACTCCACTGGCACCACCGTGAAGACGTTGGTGATCCAAGCCTGTGCCCCAAATGTCGTGGTATTGCTTCCGGCGTTAGTTTCGTCGTAGATCACATCAAACTCGTTCGCATCCCTCATGGCTGCGAGGATGTCATACGTCCCGTTGGGCATACTGCCATCGCTCGGTATCAAGTAGTCGAAGCTGTAGTAGTCGGTCTCGTCTTTCGCAAGTGGACTGTCCGCTGTCGAGTTTGGGGGCGTCGTGTAGTTGTTGTGATCGGCAGACGGTGCAACATCAAGAACAACTTCAGGCTCAACATCGAACCCGGTGTTGGATGCCCGCAAGGTCATGCGAACGGTTTCACCCGGATGGAACACCACCTTGGGTTGGCCCGGGTCTGAAGTGTGAGGCGTTCTCGAGGTGTCGGTTACCAGAACATCCCTATGTAGCTCCGTCTCACCCCAGAGATTGAAGCGAAGCTCCGTCGTGTCGCTCGTCTGGGTTCCCTCAATGGACTCCAGCCTCAGGACATAGGGTCCGGGCTGCAGCCCGGTAAGTCTGTGCTGGAGAGACCCGGGATCCTGCGTGCCGGCTGTGTTGCTACCATTCGCGGCTCTAAACTGCTGGAAGTTCAGGATGTTCTCACTGGTTTCGGACTGCCATAGCGTAATCGTGTTGGATGGGTCCAGAAGAGAGACACGGGTAATGCAGCTTCGAGCTGTATCGGTAGTATTCGCCACTGAGGGTCTCACGGTCATGCTGGACCCATTCGGGATCCAATGCCCAAAGCTGGCGTCGGGTGGGAAAGCCGACAACAGGTAGTCCCAACTGGTTTCCCAACTATTGGACAGACCGTAGTAGAACCCGTCGTAGCTATCGCCGTCCCATCGCAAGTTAATCGACGCGTCCGAGGTGATGTCCGGCGACGAGAAATGGACCCCTTCCTCCGGCGCCAGATCGATTGGGAGAGATTGGGGCGAACGAGTCAGTTCGCTGTCCTCGATACTCAATCCCTCCACGTCAGGCCAGCCCCAGGTCTCGTTCACAGCAGCGAAGAAATCACTCCACAACATGGCGCAGGGCCCAGCGGTGTGTGTCAGGACCCCACTGGGATCATTGATGAAGACGCTGACGCTGTCACAACCAGTAACGACCACCGCATGCCCAACCCCGTTGGGGTCTGGGTCATAGTCCGCAATAATGAGCGGACGACCTTCTGATACACAATGCTCAATATTTCTACGCAGGAAAAAGTTCTCTGGTGGGCGGTATGTCCAGAGTTCCGTGGCAACCCCCAATTTGTTTGCCAGATATTGAGCCATTTCAGGCAGATTCGTCGTAGACATCGCAGCTTTACCCATTTCATCCGCAACCTGCCACGGTTTAATTCGTGAACCATAGTAATTGGCCACCATTGCCACGCTTGCCAGACCACACCACATCGTGTTGCTCTGCCAGTAGTACGGAACATTCATTCGGGAATAGTCGGTGTCCCCGACATTGACAATGATCTTCTTTGCGTTCAGGCCCGTGCAGTCCAGTTCCCCGGGCTCATTGGCTGCGGGGGCGTATGTGAAGCCCTCCTGCCAGCTCTCCTGGTTACCCATCGCGGCACGGAGGTAGAGTGTGTAGGTCCCCGGCGACGGAGTGTCTATCTTCAGGCACACAGAGTTTGTTACGTTCGTGGCCCACCCATCGGTATCTTGGAACTCGGCCAGCACAAAATCGTAGTACCCATCTGGCCCCCCACCTGAATCCGTCCCCAAATATGTATCAAAGGAGATGCCTGCTTGCTGCACCAAGAGCGTGAAAAGGCTCTTATCAGATGTACTCGTGAACTCTCTTATGCTCGCTGAGATGTTGCTGTAGCCTGGCGGAGATGGCGCGCCGTCCTCGTTTTCCACCGAGACTTCGAGAAGGAAGAAGCCGCCACCACTTGTGTCAGCGGGGACGTTGATGATGCTCCCGTGGTGGACCTCCTGCCCATCCACCTTGATTGCCGTGAATTCGGGGTTGGTCGGCGCACGCGCCAGTGTAGTGAAAGACCACACGGGCCCCGCCACCGGCGTGTTGGTCCGGTCATCCGCTACCACTTTCCAGTAGTAGGTAGTCTCGTACTCGAGTGTGGCGAGGTAGCCATTCGACAGCGAGGAGCCTGTGAAGTTGCTCCTCACGATGTTGTCAGGAGAGCTGTCTCCCTTCTCGAAATAGACGGTGTAGTAGAGCGTGTCGCCATCGGGATCCGAGCAACTCCAATTGAGTCCGGTCGTGAGGGAGACGCCGGTTGCGCCGTTGGAGGGAACCGGGTTGCTTGGCTGACGAGGGGGATCATTTCTGTCGACAACGGTGAACGGACCAATGTAGGAGATATTGTTCCCTTCACCATCCCCCTCATCCACATCACGATCGCAGTCGGCCTTCAGAACGAAGTACCGCGTTCCCGCATCGGCGGGTACGAAAGTGTAGTCCTCATACTCGTACGAATAGTCGTTCGGGTCCAGCGGCGGGACGTAGTCGTCATCGATGAAGTCACTTATGTCAGTTCGACTGGTCCCAATATAGTACCCAACATAGCTCGATCCAGCGCTACTGCTACCATCATTGCCCACCCAGCAGCTCAGTCTTACTGTATCACCAACATCGAATTGCGTCGGTGTTGTGTCATCATCAACGCGTACATTGGTCACAACCAAGTCTGGGTCCGGTAGGTCGATCCAGTCAACATTGATCCGAACCACATCGCTCAATGTGTTGATGAAGGCCATCAGTTGCGTGTCGAGAGGGCCGGCTGCGTCTGAGAATGTCGCCCACGAGGCGGTACTTGTTTCTTCGGGGTAGTTGCCGTTAGTCTGGTCGTAGCAGTAAAAGGTCACCGAGGTGGGAGCTCCTGTCTCCTTGATGACCCTTACAGTGACATCTGTTCCCTTGTCACATCGGATGCTTTGAGTACTGCCGTGATCATAGGTGTTTGACTCCGAGACGCCATCCTCAGTCCACCAGCAAACAACTCTGGCAACGTACTCAGCGCACGCAGGTTGTGCCCCGATGACCTGGAACGCGGCAAGAACGACCAGCATCAGTATGCTTCGGCGGAGCAAGGTCTCCAGGCGGTGCTGAAAGGCGCTGCCTCGTGGTTGCCCGATCTTGGTCTTAGCCATGCTGATAGTCACCCTTCCCTATTGGGTCTCTGCTGGGCCAGCCGAGCAATGTGCTGACCGTCGGCATCAGTGGTGGAGGAGATCCTCACACACACGCGCATACGAGCGTGCCCCCGTTGCACGTCATCTGCACCACTGCAAGTCCGACAGTCAGGTGGGTCACCGTCCGCATTCATTGGGGCCCCGCGTTCTGCGAGGAGCAGCGCGTCGCTTTGGTCCCCGCGCCACAACCAGGACTGAAGCGGATCCCCGCGTCAGCCCTCCCCTACATCATTGACTATCGCGGCCCTCAGCAACACTGGGCCCGGCGATTGCGTTTGAGTTTCGTCTGCAGAAAGCAACTACCTCCTATTCTTTACCTCAATTACTGTTGTCAGTTATGAGAACGCCACATCAGTAAACAGTCCAAGATGCGTGTGTGCCATTGCTGCTCTCATGGCATCAATACTACACCTACTCCAGTTTCCCAGCTGCGCATTTCTGTCCTGCCTCCATCTGGATGCCAACTGCCGTGAGAGAGTTCAGACCGCCACTGTCAGACAGACTCCGGCTGCTTGCCAGCAGAGAGTTCCTCGCCCTGCCCCGGGGGCGTTGCACGATCCAGCCGAGCGGCGCACTAAGGCCTCCCCACGAGCAGCCGGGTGGCCGCAACTCAAGTGGGGAGATCAGCTCCGCTCGGCCCTCCGCCCAGGGCTGCGCGGACTTGGCCAAAGTACCGCATAAGCACTGGTATCGTTGGTGGGGGCGGGGCACAGTCGGGAGATAGGCTTGGCGCTTGGGGTACTCAAAATGCCGTCAGGAAATGCGGCGGACTCGCCGGACTGGATGGGCTGACTCCACACTCACTGAGGCGTACTTTCCGCACGAATCTTCTCAGGTCAGGAGTAGATATTGTGACCGTGGCTCGTATTGCGGGGCATTCAGATATCTCCACCACAGCCATCTATACACAGCCGAATGGGAAAGACATGGAGAAGGCGATTGAGGGTTTGGTGGAGCAGATAATCACTCGGAGCCACTTCTGCGTTGACTGCATCTGCCTGCTGTGGTACGGTCTGGGCTCTGGGTGGTCTGGTATCCGCCTCCTCTTCCCCCCAAGAGGAACGACATATCGGACCATCCGGACCTATTTCTATCTCCCACACATCCCTACACAAGCCTCAGACCTGACCCCAACTCAAACCGAATGAGCCTGTCAAACAAGTCCGTCTTCTTCACTTCAGCCATCTCCAAGCTCTGCCCCATCCTCTCTCTCTTCAAGCAGCCCAAAGTCCATCAGCGGTTTCAGTATTCGGCAGTAGGCCAGATAGGGAATGTGTTCTCTACC
Source organism: Candidatus Zipacnadia bacterium (assembly GCA_029821735.1). Taxonomy (GTDB): domain Bacteria; phylum Armatimonadota; class Zipacnadia; order Zipacnadales; family UBA5352; genus JALGSU01. The sequence goes on from JALGSU010000002.1 coordinate 50,088, forward strand.
AGCTTCATCCTCGATCTCCGCCAACACTTCGGGCAGGAACGGGTGCCTGTCAGGGCTAATTCTCTAAATGGCAACGCCCAAACGGATGGCGGGATGGCCGACCAGAGGAGGCACTTGTGGGATGACGCTGACACGGTCCACCGCAGCGTATTGCACGATGCTGTCAATCGCACTGCTGTTGGCCGCAGGACTCGCCTGCGGCGATGATACCTACTCGATCTTCGGGACGGTCACGAGCGCGAACGGAGGGCTGGTGGCGAACGTACAAGTGGACTTCGGCGCCGAACTGGACTCAGTCCTCACGGATAGCGCGGGATACTATGAGTCTGAGGGAGCAGTCGAGGGCGGAGTCTATCTCATCGAACCCACGGCCGCCGGGTGGACGTTCAGTCCTGCACGTCGCGCGGTGGTGATGGGCTCAGGCGACGAGCAGGTGAACTTCGTCGCGGAGCCGCTTGGCGGACCGCTCGCAGGCCTGCTATTCGCCCCCCCCACAGCGGCGTCCGCGCAACCCAAGGAAAAGAGCGCATTGCCCGTGCTCATCTACCCGGTCGGCGGAGAAACTTGGACCCAGGGCCAAGCCTACAACATCCGCTGGAGCCACCCATCGCTGAGCAGCGCCCACCCCATGCGCATTCGACTATTGAAGGGCGGGGCGTCTTATATTACCATCACAAGCGCCACGCCCAACGACGGCTCCTTCTGGTGGAAGGTGCCGGCTGCGATTCCTGCCCAAACTGACTACAGGATTTACCTTGACGACGGCTCCCAAAGTGACATGAGCGGCGACTTTGCCGTCGCGGCCGCGCCGCTGGTGACCTACCCGAATGATGCGGGCGTGTGCTGGCGCCGCGGGCAGGGCTATCAGATCACCTGGCAGGGATTCCCGGGCGCGAACGTCAAGATTCAGCTATACCGCGGCGCCACCCTCAGCCGAGGTATCGCCTGGTCCACCCCCAACGACGGGAGCTTCTGGTGGAGCGTGCCCGCCGATCAGGTCACCGCCGACAACTACAAGATCAAGGTCACCGCGCATAGCAACCCCGCGATCAGCGACATGTCCGACAAGCCGTTCACGATCGTCAACAACCCGCGCGTGACCTATCCGACGCACGCGGGAGTGGTCTGGGACATCGGTAAGAGCTACAACATCACGTGGCGGCAGTTCGTGTGCGACCAAGTGAAGATTGACCTCATCGCGTGTGGCACACTGCACCAGGTGATCGCCGCGAGCACGGCCAACGACGGCAGCTTCCACTGGCAGGTGCCCTACGACCAGGCACCCGGTGGCGGCTTCCAGGTCCGCATACGCGCGGTTGGCTGCGCGGCGCAGGTTGACAAGTCGAACGTGGGCTTCCAGATACGGCGGGTGCCCGCCGTCACCTACCCCACAGCCAACGGCATCGTCTGGGACGCCGGATCGCCGTACACCATCAAGTGGCATGGCTTCAGCTCGGCGAACGTGAAGATCGAGTTGCTCAAGGGCTGGGCGCTTGACCGGGTGATAAAGGGCTGGACGACTAACGATGGTTCGTTCAAGTGGTGGGTCCCCGCTGATCTGACGCCGGGAACCAACTATCGCGTCCGCGTGCGCGGCACGGCAGGCTCAACCCAGCAGGACGTGTCCGACAATAACTTCACCGTCGCCCTCGTGCCGCTGGTCAAGTACCCAAGCGTCAGCGGCATCGAGTGGGACTACGGCGACGGGGTCCAGATCGAGTGGCAGGGCTTCAACGGCAGCCACGTCAGGATCGAGTTGAGGCAGTGGGGGGTGGTCAAGAAGGTCATCGCCTGGGGGACCCCCAACGACGGCTCGTTCTGGTGGAGTGTCTCCCCCGATGGCAACGCGAGCGGCAACGGGTTCAAAGTACGGGTAATTGCGCAACCAGCGCTGACCATCTATGACGAGTCTGACCAGTTCTTCCGGATCGACCCCTGACAGATGAGCATGCGACAAGCCAACCGGTGGTTCATCTGCGCAGCGGCGCGTCTGCTCTGAGTTAACATACCTGTTAGCTGTTCCGACAATCGGTCTCTGCTCGGCTTCATGTCTGTCTCCACCGTCAGGCACTTACGCGCGGACTCGTCTATGACGGTCAGCGCACGGAACGCGCGTCCGTTACATGAACTCGGACCTCGCCCAGCACTGCCCCTCTGTAGCTTGGCGCCCCCCGCGCGTTTGCATCTCCGCGAGACCTGCGCACTAAGACACTCCCCTCCACCGTAGGCCCCCGGAATCACAAGTGGGGGGGGGGCGTCCCCCTCGGGGACGCTCGGTCTTGGCCACGGCGCCTCTCCTCCCCTGGTAGCTGAAATCTAAGGGCATCGCGCCGTCCGCTAACACCAAAACACCCAGAAGCCCTCTGGCGGCGTCCACGTGCCCAAGATGGTTTTTTTGGCCCACATCAGCATCCGCAAGAGCACACGGGGCCACCAGGCGCAAGCAACAGGCATCGTGATCGGGTGAGACCTGCACGGTCGGCGAACGCGGGCACATCCTCTGCCCAAGCTCCAAGGGAGGGGGAACTGCGCGCTCGCACTGCCGGCAATCACTGCATATAGTCAAAAGCGCTTTAGCGCTGTTGACATCAGGGAAGCGATCGGTCTGCGAGCCCAGACGGCGTGCGCTGCTGCGGTTGTCTCTCTCTATCGTACGAACTCCGCAACTGAGTGCGCAGCGAGGAGTGCAGGGAGTTGGCCGCGGTGGTCTGATCTGCCCCGCCGCCTGGTGAGGAACTTGAGGCAAACTCGAGCCTGGGGGGGCAACTCACGACTATTGGGGGGCAGTACAGGTTCAGACATCAAGCCACGCTCCCGCCCGGCTAGATGGCGCAGTACCACTCATCGTCCCCCGAGACGCCAGACTGCCTACCCACACAACGATGACCTAGTAACCCCAATCCTCATGTGCCAGAGGTGCTCGGCTGAGTTCCTCTCGGTGCAAACGCCATTGCGGCATGAACCCATCCATATATGCCTGAAAGCGGTCGTTGTGAAGACGCTCAAGCAAGTGCACCATCTCATGCACCAGGATGTACTCAGTACAGATGGGTGGCTTCTTGACCAGTTCAAGATTGAGCCAGACCCGCCGCTCGTCGATGTTGCACGTTCCCCACTTGGTCTTCATCCGCCTGATCCCACAGAACGCGACCTCTACACCAATCACAGGCTGCCATTTCGAGAGCAGTTCCGGAATCTGTTCACGCAGCAGCTGCCGATACCAGTCCTGCAGCACTTGCTCTCGTTTCTGGCGATCGCTACCGGGGCGCACACTCAGCTCCATGGTCTTGCCGCTGCGGATGGAGACCGAAGGTGGAGCATCTTGCTCAATCACGTTCAGCCGGTAGCGACGACCACGGAAGAAGTGGCTCTCACCCGTTACCATCTCGCGCTCTGACTGCCGCTCTTGCTGCGCCATAGCATCTTGCTGACGCCGAATCCATCCTAGCCGCGAGATCACTGTGAGTCGGACTGTCTCATCAGTAATGCGTAGCGGCACAGCGACGCGAACACGACCATCCGGTGGGTACACCGCCAGGTGCAGGTTCTTGATGTCCTTGCGGACGATCTCAACCGGGACGCCGCTCACCTCAATCTTCTGCCGCTCAGTAGTCACGTTGGTTCCTCACTATCTCGAAGAGCGAGTCCACCAACTCATCGTCCCCACCCAATACGCACCTGATGGCACCGCGGACCTCGCGTTCCTTGAACTTGTTGCCCCGCCACCCTTCCTTCTTTACACCCCTGATTGCTCGGTCCACCTGTACCGCAACATCCTCATTCTCATCGAGGTTATCGTACAGCGCTCGCCGGGCTGAACTGTTGATGGAGGCAGGGTACGAGGACTGCGCGTCCGGCTTCACGACCCGCTTGGTCAGCTCGACGATCTTCGCCAAGTATGCCTTATACTTCAGGGCGTCCGCCTTGCGTGCCCGGATCAGATCATCCAGCAGCTCCGACATCTTCTCGTAATACTTCGGGTTGGCGGCCATCTCATCGATGATGACCTTGCGCACGTTGTTCTCGATCGTCTCGGCAACTGCCTCGTTGCTTGCGCGGAGTCCTTCGGGGAGCTTCTCAACCGCAGCCTCTCCGAGGTCCACTATCAACTCCACCAGGCTCATGTTGTCGAACGCTGAGACCTTCTCGCTCTCCTCCGCTCGGATGTAGGAGTCAAGGAGGTGCCGCATAGCCGGTTCATACAGCTTCATGTCAACATAGTCTGCACTCGCCAGCTTTATCTCCTCACGCACTTTCTCATAGTGCTGAACTTCACGCCTAATCTCCTGAGCCTCTTCTTCGGAGTAGTCGGCCTCCTGCATCTCGTTGGCCAAGTTGGCATACGCCCTTACCAGCGAAGAAGTGAGTCCATACAGGGCAACCCGCTTCTGCTCGTTGTCTTTCAAAGCATCGTGGTCAAGAGTATCGGCTGTACAGAAGAACGCTATGTAGTCAGCAGAGTCGCGCGGCAACTGCACCGGTTCGCAGAGAGCCTTGATCGCTTCACGCAGTTCCTCAAGCCGTTCTCTGCCCTTCGTCAAGCGATCCGTCAGCAGTCCTTCAACATCCTCCTTGTCAAACCCCTCGAACGCTTCACCAGTGTAGTCATGGATTGATTTCTCGAGCGATCTGAACAGGTCCTTATAGTCAATGATGTAGCCGTATTCCTTGTCCTCGGTGTCCAGCCGGTTCACGCGGCAGATAGCCTGGAAAAGCCCGTGGTCCATCATCGTCTTGTCGATGTAAAGGTATGTTGCGGGAGGGGCGTCGAAGCCAGTCAGCAGCTTATCCACCACGATCAGCAGCTTCATCTGCCCGGGCTCTTCAATGAACCGTCGTTTGACCTCTCTCTCAAACTGGTCAACCTTGTACATAGCCTTGTCTTCCGACTCGCCGAAATAATTGGCCAGCATCTTGCGGTAGGTGGCATATTTCCTGAGCTTCTCTGTCAGCCCCTCACCCGTCTCCTCACCCTTGATGTCCGCCGGCGAAGGCTCATATGAGGTGATGATCGCACACTTGTCTTTCAGGTCTGTCTTGCTGAACATCTCGAAGAACCGGCAAGCTGAGGAGATACTGTCAGAGACCAAAAGCGCGTTGCCGTGCCCGCTCTGGAACCGGTCACGGGTCTCAATGTCCAGCAAGATGTCGGCAACGATCTTCTCCAGACGATCCCGGCAACTAAGCACCCTCTGCATCGTTCCCCAGCGCTGCTTGAGTTGAGCCTTGCCCAGGTCTGACAACCCTCTTGTCTTGCTCTCAAACCACTGGTCAATCTTGTCCTGCGAAGTGATGCTCTGGTCAATGTCGCGCGCCTCATAGCGCAGGTCCAGCACGACCCCGTCCGCTACGGCTTGGTCATACTTGTAGGTATGGATGTAAGGACCGAAGACCTCGATGCTTCGCTTCTTGTCCTTCTTCAGCAGCGGGGTGCCCGTGAAGCCTATCAGCATCGCTCCAGGCAGTATCGCCTTCATTGCCTCGTGGAGCTTGCCCGATTGTGTGCGGTGGCACTCGTCTACGAAGACAAAGACCTCACCCTTGGCACGGAAGCCTTTGGGCAGTTGACTCTCGATGTCCTTGAGATAGGCGTCAATGTCACCTTCCTCAGATGCACCGAACTTATGGATGAGTGAGCAGAGCAGCCACTCTTCGTTCTGGTTGAGCACACTGACCAGGTCCGCACCCGACTTGGTCCGATGGATCTGCTCTCTGACGCCCATGAAGAACTTCTCAATCTGTTCGTCCAGTTCTGTGCGGTCAGTGATGATCAGCACGCGAGCATTCTCAACATGTTCGCGGAGCCACTTTGCGAGCCAGATCATGGTCAGGCTCTTACCGCTTCCCTGCGTATGCCAGATGATCCCGCCCTCTCGCCGTTTGATGTGCTCCTGGGCTGCGTGAACACCAAAATACTGATTGTGCCGACATATCTTCTTGGTCCCTGCGTCGAAGACTATGAAGTCGTGGATGATCTCCAGCAGACGTTCCTTGCAGCAAAGCTGGTGAAGAGCTCGGTCCAATGGTGCAGAGATGGCGCTTTCTTCTTTCCAGTTCACGTAATACTTCTCGGGGGTCTCGATGACGCCATACCGGAGGCCCTCAGTGTCGTTGCCAGCCATGATGAGCTGCACGGTAGAGAAGAACGGGCGGATGAACTCCTTCTTCTGGTTGTCGAGGTTCTGGCGGATACCCTCAGTTACGGAGACTGTTGAGCGTTTCAACTCCAACACACCCAGAGCAATCCCATTGACGTAGAGCACAACATCGGGGCGCTTGTCGTGCTCACCGAGGACGGTGACCTCCTCAGCAACAGCGAAATCGTTGTTGTCCGGATCATCCCAGTCAATCAGCGGCACGGTGATATGATGCTCACCAATGCCCGGCAGGACTTTCACACCGTAGCGCAGGAGTTCGTAGACCCTCCTGTTAGCAGTGTAGAGCGTCCTGTTCCCCCCTACTGCATTTGCCTTGCCCAACTCACGCAGCACCTTGCTGATGATGTTGCTGTCATATCCCTGTTGCTTGAGCCAATCCGTGAGCAGGACTTCGTCGACGTTGCCGTTCTCTTCTCGGTCCTGCCAGTTGCCGAGATAGCGATACCCAAGTTCCTCTGTGAAGAGCTTGATGACATGCCTCTGCGTCTGGGCTTCTCTCTGACCAACTTTGCTCATGCTGCTCCCCCCGATCCAATCAGCCGGACTCGCCCAGTCAGCAGTGACTGCATCATGCCCTGCTTGATTGCTTTGGTCTTGTTGCGTCGTCTCTCCAGAGCTGTGATCTCAGCATCCATGTCCGCCAAGACATCGGAGATCGCACATTGCTCTGATGGCCGAGGGACGGGCAACGTGTGCTTGGAGATCTGTGGAGCAGTGAGCTGAGGAACACCGGTGCTCTCAACAGCGAACACTACTCGTTGGTTGATGAACTCAGTGAAGAAACGACCATCCATCTCAACCTTCGGTTGCAGCACGATTGCCCTGCCAATAGCTGTGTACGCGTGGTTGCGATAGTTCGCGACGCCCAGTGTCCCACGGGCTGTCACCGTGATCGAGTCAGCAGCTTGATCGCTGTAGGAGCAGTAGCAGTGCAGCCCGAAGGTCTCGACGGCATTTGAGTAGACCGGGAACGGGTGCTGTTCGTCACGCGTTTGCTGTGATCGCGTCTTGTCAAAATCACCACCTGCCGAAACATCGAAAAGGTCAGCGACCCTCTCCACACGCCAATCTTGTGGGAAGCCGCCAATCTGACCCGCAGTGGTGTGTGCCCAGGTCCCACCGAATCCCGGCAGGCGGGTCCTCCCCGTCAGGAGTTGCTGCATGGTGGCGAGCTTGATGTGCCGCTTCTTGGCGATGAGCTTGTCCAACGCCCCGATCAACTCATCCACATCAGTCAACGCCGCCGCGATGGCGCGCTGTTCAGGCGGTGGCGGCAACGGGAGCGGCACGAGCTGGAATCGGTCCTTGGGTAGATGCGCGATGCTCGTCTGAGCAACGTAGTTGTCCAGATGGCCCGCTGACGACCAGAACTGCAGGAAGTACATAAGCAGACGTGTGTCGTACGCCTTCTTCGGTCGCAGGCGGTGAAGCGCCTTCTGGTAGTAGCACTCAGGAATCGGCTCGTCCCAAATCGCAGCGCGGCCAACTTCGCCGCCCTCGCAGACCAGCAAGTCACCTCTTCGGAGTCGAAGCCTTACGAGGTCAGTTGGTGTCATCGGCACGGTGACAAGGCCCCGCGTGTCCACTCGGCCCCACTGTACTGCACGATTCCCAACGTATGGCTTCGCCACGCCTGTGTTCTTGGAGGCGTCAAGCATCTTGCCAAGTTGCATCTCAAACTCATCGCCGACTGTAGATGTTTCCCAGTCTTCTGGGAGCATCCCAGTGTCAGTCTGCCTGAAGTGGTCTGGCATGACAGCCACATCATCTCTGCGCTGGCATCCGGGGGAAGGGTGGGCACAGCCATTCATCGCCACACCAGTCCCATCTGCTTCAGGTGCTCCTCAACCTTCGAGCAGAGCGCTTCTGCCTCTTCCTCCAGGTCCGGCATCGCGCTTGCGTAACGCTCGGTCAGGTCCTTGACACGCTCGGCCAGTCTCTGGGTGACCCGCTGCACCTCACCATCGATTGCGGACTGGATTGAGACGAACCACTTGTCATCGACAACGAGGACCTTGATCTCGTCCTCGGTCAGGTCACTGTATTTCGCGAGCACCTTCACGTTGAGCTTCGCCTGTGCATCCCTTGCCTTCTTGCCAGCTTTGGAGTCGGCATCCATCAGTTCCAGACAGCGGGTCAGGGCCTCACGCTCTTCATCACTGTCAGGCTCGTCCTTGATCGCTTCCAGGCATCCCTTCACGTTGCCCTTCGTGACTCTGCCGGTGTCGCTCAGGGCATCTTCGAGGAGCCCCTCCTCGACGGCGTGTTCCTCAGTGAAATCCTCAAGTTCTTTGGCTGCTTCTTCATGCTTCGCCTGAAGGGTGTCGATCTCTGCTTGCTCGGCGGGGAAGAAGCGCTCAACGATCAGTGCAGGAGGAATGAGATCCATCTTGTGCTTCTTCTTCCCTACAACGAGATCCGGTGTCTCCTTGATCTTCTTCTCTTTGTCCTCAATCACCATACGCGGCTTGGCGGCTTCCGCCCAACCATCTGCGGCAATCAAGTAGACGTCGTCCTGCATGATCTCAGCCCAGTAGTCCATGAGCCGCTGGTAAATGTCGTAGTGGTCCAGCAGAGGTAATCCGGCAAACCGCGCCAGCAGATCCTCGGACAACTCACGGATGACCTGCTTGGGGTCGTCCCCGATATCCAGTCCGTGAAGCATGCCACTGTGGGCCGTCCGCCATTCCTCGAAGACCACGGACACCTGCCGGTGATAGTCGGCGAACTCTCCGTGGGCCAGGATCATTGGCTTGACCTGCAGAGCATCAACGCGGGCTTCACTGTACCCATCGCGATCACCGGGCTGGAACAGCACTTCACGCAACGAGGGTAAGATGTCCCAATACTCCTGAAGGGCATCGATGTCGCGGTCGGGGATGCCGCCGCGCAGGTGTGCCTCAAGATCGTGCAGGTCCTCCGGCTCGCTGGAATCGATGTATCGGGGGATGTTCAGGTTGTAGTCATTGGCAGAATCGGCAATCTCCGCAACAGGCACCATCCGGGAGTAGCCAGGCAGCTCCACCTGCCTGTTGAAGACATCAACGATCTTGTGGATGTCCTGCTCGCGAAGTCGGTTCTTGTTCCCGTCCTTTATGAAGCCCTTGCTGCCGTCGATCATGAAGATGCCTGTGCGGGTGTGGGCGTTCTCCTTGTCGATGACCACAATGCAGGCGGGGATGCTTGTGCCATAGAAGAGGTTGGCGGGCAACCCTATGATGCCTTTGATCAGACCCCGTTTGATCAGGTTCTTGCGGATGCCGGCTTCCTTGTTCCCACGGAACAGGACGCCATGCGGCAGAATGATCGCGCCCTTCCCCTTGCTCTTGAGTGAAGTCATCACATGGAGCAGGAAGGCATAGTCGCCGTTCTTCGCTGGTGGCACACCATACTCAAAGCGCTTGAACTGATCCGTCTCCGGGTTGAAGCCGCTGGTCCAAGCCTTTGCCGAGAACGGGGGATTCACCACGGCATAGTCGAACGTCTTCAGGCTGCCGTCGGGATTTGTGAAGTGTGGTGCGGACAGCGTATTGCCTCGCCACAGTTCGGCGGTAGGATTCCCGTGCAGGAACATGTTCATCCGAGCCAGCGCCCAAGTGGCACTGTCATTCTCCTGACCGTAGATGGTGGCTCCGCCGGGAGCTTCGTCCGCTGCTTTGAGCAGCAGCGAACCGGACCCACACGTCGGGTCGTAGATCGTCTGATCCTGCCGTGTGCTCGGACCAATACCAACCACCTTTGCCAGGATACGCGACACCTCAGCTGGCGTGTAGAACTGCCCTTTGCTCTTGCCCGATTCGGTGGCGAAGTTCCGCATCAGGTATTCGTAAGCATCTCCGAGCAGGTCATCGCCCTGAGCCCTGTTCGCCTGGAAATCGATGCCATTGAAAATGGCTACAAGCTTCGAGAGGCGATCCTGCATTTCCTTGCCACGACCGAGCTTAGTCTCGTCGTTGAAGTCCGCTTCGTCGATCACGCCCTTAAGTTCATTTGCCTCGGCAAGCTTGCCAATGATCTTGTTGATCTTGTCCCCTATCTCCTTGTCACCTCTCAGCTTCACCATGTCAGCGAAGCTGCCGCCCTCGGGGACCTCGATGATTGCATCGGGTTTGCCGGCATACTTGTCTGAGACATACTTCATGAACAGCAGCGTGAGGATGTAGTCCTTGTACTGCGACGGATCCATCGGCCCACGGAGCTCGTCGCAGCTTTGCCAGAGCGAACTGTAGAGTTGGGACTTCTTGAGTGCCATATGACTCCTATCCGATGGCTTGTGCTCCTGATTGGCACTTAGCACAGGGCAAAATGCCCGGACACATCAGGTGCTTGGTAGCCGGTGATGATCCTGCACACATCAAGCAGTTCCTGACCCAGGGGCTCGCCGCCCTCACACTATCCCTTGACTGCTGCGCCAGCGCCGCCTGGTGCTGGCCGTGATGAGCAATACCCGCCGCATCGAGGAATAACTTCGCCGCGTAACTGCCCTCTCCTTTGCTCCCGGTAGCGTTCTGTGTCGTCGCAGCTGCTCTGGATTCCTCGCCTCTCAGTTGCGGCACAAAGCGGTGCCAGATATACTGAAAAGCAACAAGGCGCGGGGGAGGGTTGGGTGGCAGGCCAGAACCCGCTAAGCTCAGCAAGTCCAACCCCGATGCGGGGATAATCGAGGAACGGCGAGACGCCGAGCACTGTGCTTGAGTTGGCGTCTGTGGACTGGGCAACAGAAGGCCTAAGGAGAGGATCAGCCCATGCCGAAGCACCGCGGTCTCACCATGTCGAAGTTCCTCAAGACAGTGGGGCCCGAGTTGCTGGATCAGTACTTCGTCAACCTGGTAGGTGAAGGCCGACTCCCCAAGCGCGTGTTCATGAACGACGAGTTGGTTCAGCAGTTCCTGGACGCCCCAGAGAACTCCGAAACACGAGGCATGGTCCTGGAGGACTTCCACCGGGTGAACGACCTCGCGAAAGTAGCGAAGAGCACGCTGATATGGGCCTACCGTCGCTACGACCTGGAGTGGCAGAAGGATGAGCCGCCTGAGAGCATGGCCATGCGGCTCTTCCTTGAGCACCCCAACGCATTCAAACATGCCTATGTCCTCTACACGTGGCACAACTCCGCCAGTCGGATGAGCGAGTACGACCTGCCTGCCAGCCGATTCGAGCTGACGGAGGAGAGACTGCACGGGTTCCAGGACAGCATCGCCAACTGGTTCAGCCACCTCGCCAAGGGTGATACCACTGCCGTGAACTGCTATGAGCAGGATGATGCGACGGTCATCCTGGTAACTCACGGCAGCTACGTGCGCACAGTGGCGGCTTGGGAGGGCGAGGAAGTGACGATCCGGTCCTTCCGCCCGGCAACGGAGGATATCCTGCTCTATGATCCGCTTGAGGGTGTCCTGCGCATCAAGGCAACGCTGGAGAAGGACCGGAAGCACTACCTGGCTTCCTTCGCCGGTCACGTACTGGAGGACGCCGGCCTGGCCGAACAAGCGCAAGAGAACCCGATGTACACCCTCGAACCATTCCAGACGGGACGTTTCGGCTTCACCGGCAACAGCTCCATTGCCAGCATTGTGCTGCTCGAAGCAAAGCTTGAGTTAGGCGACGACACGGAGGCGCGCGCGCACCTCAAGTCAAAGGACCTGCAGCGGAGTCTGAGCGGCACGCTCTCTAAGTTCAGCCTGAGAATGGGCGACCTCACCTACGTCAAGCTCAGGTTCTTCCTAGAAATCGAAGGGGAGGAAAGCCATGAGACGGTTGAGATAGCCCCACCCGAACGCAGCGATCTACCCGGGATCAAGCACGAGGAGGTGATCTCGGCATACCTTCGGCAGCAAGGCGTGAAGCTGATATAGTCCACTGGGCCCTGTGCAGGCTCGAACGCAGTCCCCACGCGGTCTTCTACAGAAGTGCGCTCAAGAAGCAGTTCGCTCGGGGCGTTGATGCGGCCGTCAAGAAGGGGCTGTTCTTGCCAGTGCCGCTCGACGGCGATGGCGAGGCGTACCGGCCCGAACCGGGACATACTCTGTCGATACTCAAGCACGCCGGCAAGCTATGGGGCACCGACGATGAGCGGTCGGACGAGGACCCAGTGCCCTTGTCGCGCGCGGACCTCGTGAGGTATCGCTTGTCGCTTGACGCAGTCGCCCAGATGCTTCACGACGCCAACGAACTTGAGGGGGAGGTGTGTCAGATCAGCCCACAGCTGCACTACGTGGGGCGGTGCGAGCGCGGCGGGATGGTCAACGCGGTTCTCCTCGCGCTGTTCTCTGACGAGGCACAGGCAGTGGAATCGGCTCTATCAGTACCGTCTCATGTCGCCTCGCAGCATGAGCGGTACGTTCTGGTCTGCCCAAGCTTCGGGCTTGCCGACCAGAATGATGTTCGTCGCCTGGAAGACGCTCACGTCCTGCTGACCCGCATGACGACCACCGATCTGTGGCGAGTTGTATGGCCTACCTCGGCTGTCGGCGGCCATACCACTGGCATGGGGGCGAAGCTTCTGACGATCTCGAAAGGCGGAGCCTTCTGCACCTACGCAGGACAACGCGTCAAGCTCTCCCCCATCCAGGGCAAACTCCTGGTGGCCCTGGCCAGACGCCCCGGCAAACCCCTGGACTACTATGCTTTGGCACGAGCCGGCTGGCCCGACGGTATCGCCGATCGGGCGAATGTGCGCGCCATGATAAAGGCACTGCGTGACAAGCTGAAGCAGGCGGCCAAGTCTGCCGAGGAGAGCGGCATCGAAGTGCCTGAGAACCCCATAGACACCCGGCGAGGCCGGTTCGACGACAGTGGCACATACACACTTGTCCTGCGTCCCTCCCAGGTCGAAGTTCTACAAGCCGACCAGGTCTGATCCCCCCGTGGTAGACTCGGCGCCCCTCCCTGCTACGATAATCCCACGAAGATAGAACGATAACAGCACGTACGGCCCCCGGCGTTTGGCTATCCTTACTGTGTGACCGAGCGCATCGTGCGCCGACGACACAGCAGGAGGCCCGTCGAGTGCCACAAGACCTGCGGCCGGTAACCATAGCCGAGACCCGGCGCTTCTGGACGAAGCGTACGTCCGAGCAGGTGTCGGATGAGAACGCCCGCGAGGCCGTCCGTAATGTGACGGGCTTCTTCGAGCTGCTTGCCCAATGGCATGAGGCTCAAGTCTCTGAGCTTCACGGATCGAGCGACAATGACGCGCAGTCAGCCGACGCTGGGAGGACGTAGACGTTGCACGCCACAATGCGGTCGCCGGGCGGATGGCAGATATGGACTTTGGCTGCTCCTCCTGCCTCCGTCCGACGGCCACCAGACCAGAGGAGCAGCCGAAATGGAGCACATCAAGCCGAGGCTCGATGAACTCAAGGACCGAGTTAAGCGAGCCGCTGAGGACAGTCCAGGGGATACATACCGGCGGGCCGGCTACGACGGTGAACTGAAGACGCAAGGCAATCGGCTTGTGGGCTTGTGCCCATTCCACGACGAGCGCACTCCAAGCTTCACCGTTTACGCCGACGGTGGCTTCTACTGCTTCGGCTGCGGCGTCTATGGAGACATCGTCGATTTCCACCAGCGCCTGCGCAGCCTTCCCGGGTTCACCGAAGCCGTGACATCCCTTGCTTGCGACCTCGGTTTTCAGTCTGCCGGGACAGTCTCCGGAGCCGAGAAGTTCGCGGAACGCGAGGAGCCCAAAGCGCCCTACACGCTCTACGACTATGCGGCGCACGTGCTACTGCCCACTGACGAACTGCAGGAGTGGGGCGTCTGCGATGGCGTGGGCGGCCATGTCCTGGTCTTCTACCGGGACCGCGACGGCCGAAACTTGCGGGCGCGAGTTAGGCATGGGAGCAAGCGATGGTGGGGGAAGCCGGACATCGGTGGGGAGAGGTCTTATCTCTACGGTCTTGACCGGCCGACCGGTGCTCAGCAACCCATCATCATCGTCGAGGGGGAATCGGATTGCCAAGTACTGTGGCACTGTGGCCTCACGGCTCTCGGGGCGCCCGGCCAGACCATCTTCAAGGCCGATTGGGTCGACGACCTGCCACCGTGCGAACAGCTCTACATCCTGCGAGAGCCCAACGCGACACTGCCGGAGACGGTGGCGAAGGCCTTCACCAAGGCTGGTCCTCCGGACGCACCCCAACTGCTGGAGTTCAGCCTAGAGGACGGCGACGCACTGGACCTGTGGCGTGAGGTAGGTTGCGACGTGACTGCGTTCCGAGAATGCCTCGAAGCAGCGCTCGCTGAGGCTAGGCCCGTTGCGCCTACCAGCGACGAGCCCGACGATGACTTCCTCAAGAAGTCGGTGGCCGTGCAACTCGTGGAGATCACCCTTCAGCATGCCGACCCGCTCTTCCTTACACCCGAACGCGAGCCCTTTGTGCGCGTGCCCGTCGGGGACCACCGCGAGATCCTCCGGCTGAGAGACGGGCGCTTCCGTGAGTGGGCAGAAGGCCGTCTCTACCAACGGACGGGCCGGGGTGCACACGACCACGGCCTTTCCTCGGCGAGGGCGATCCTCGCGGGTCACGCTCGCCAGAATGGCACCACCTTTCCTCTACACAATCGCGTGGCCTGGCAGGATGGTCGGCTGCTCTACGACCTCACTGATCCCCAGTGGCGCGTGGTCAGCATCGGAGCGGACGGGTGGCAGGTTGTTGACGACCCCCCGATCCTGTTCCAGCGCCACCAACACCAACAGCCGCAGGTGACACCTGAACGGAACGGCGATGCGGCCCGACTGCTGGACTTCGTGAACGTTCCCGACGAAGGCCGTTTGCTGCTGCTCGTCTATACGCTCTCGTGCCTAGTGCCCGATATCCCTCATCCCATTCCCGTCTTCGCCGGGCCGCAGGGCTCAGCCAAGACGACGGCAGCCCGAGTGCTGAGGCGGATCATTGACCCGTCTACGCTGGCGACTCTGACCTTCCCCAGATCACAGCAGGACCTCGTACAGCAATTACACCACCACTGGTTTGCCGTCTTCGACAACGTCAGCAGCCTGCCCATCTGGCTGTCTGACGCTCTCTGCCGAGCTTCGACCGGCGAGGGCTACTCAAAGCGGCAGTTGTGGACCGATGATCAGGACGTGATCTTTGCCTACCGACGGTGCGTTGGGCTCACGGCGATACACTCACCGGTGACGCAAGCTGACCTCTTTGATCGCTGCATCATCCTGAACCTTGAGCGCGTCCCCGACAACCACCGCCAACGGGAGCGCGACTTCTGGACAAACTTCGACGCGGCCCTTCCCGCTATCCTCGGCGGTGTGTTCGACGCCATGAGCGAGGCGGTGCGTGTCTATCCTTCCCTTACGTTCGACGGCTTCCCGCGCATGGCCGACTTTGCAGCTTGGGGCGCCGCCATCGCAATCGGCCTAGGCTATACGCAGGAGACTTGGATGCAAACCTACGACCGAGACATCGCGGAGCGAGATCACGCGGCCGTCGAGGCGAGTCCCTTCGCCTCCGCGGTCGCGATGATGATGGATGAGCACAGCGAGTGGGAGGGCACTGCCACGGATCTGCTTCAAGCTGCTGAGGCAGTCGCCGAGCGCGAGCACCTTGGCACCGACAGCAAGGCGTGGCCAGGGAGCGCGTCGTGGGCGAGCAAGCGGCTCGACGAGGCAGCGGTTAACCTCGTCGAATTGGGGATCCTGGTCGAGTCTGATCGAGACAAGTCGAGAAGGACCATTCGCCTCACCCACGAGCGACCCAACCTGAAGCTGGTGGACGACGGGGAGGACCCGTGGGCCCGGGAGGGAGACGCACAGTGACGCGAGGGGTGACGCGAGGCGACACGATGACACGACCGGTGACACCAGCGGGGCCAGCAAGTCACCACCGCAGGGCAGCGGGGACCTCAGTTGACAGGAATCGGTGACGCCATGACGCCATTGTCTGCCATGTCTGCCTACTACTACTTCGCAACAGATGCGGAGAGGAACTGGACAGGCGAGCAGCGAGGTGCGGGCACAGAGCTCTTCGGATATGGCGTCATCGCGTCACGCATCGGGATCGACCACATCGAGAAGGAGGCATCGGGTTGGCGAACATGAGGTGTAAGGGCACGACAAGATCAGGCGGACGGTGCAAGTCAACGGCGGTGGGGGAGGATGGCTACTGCCACCAGCATTCTCCCTCGCGAGGAGCCGGAACGAAGATGGCCTCAACAGCATCAGCGGGGACACCAGCAGCCGCTGAGGAAGAGAAAGTCAGTCAGATGGAGAGAGCGGAGAAGGCCCTGAAGCTGGGTCGGCCACTTCCAGAGAAGATGGTGCCGGCCGGGGTCGGTTCGTGGTCTGTGATCACCAGCATCATCAGGGCAACGGCAAAAGACGAGGAGTCACAGCGGCTATTGCTCGCAGAAGCGGCTGGCTATCGACACGCGCTCGCCGAAGAATATGGTGTGAAGACAGCGCTGGAGCGGATGGTCGCGGATCGCATCGTGATCTCCTACCAGCGACTGCTCCTCTTGGAGGCATACACCGACGTCGAGCACGAACAAGGAGGAAACACCCACGAGCACATGGACCTGCACCGCAAGATGGTGGCGAGGGAATCGGCGGAGTTCCTGCGGAACGTACGAGCTCTCAAGGACTTGAAGACGGTGCCTCTGACCGTCACGATCAGGGACGCTGGCCAGGTCAACGTCGGGCAGCAGCAGGTCAACGTGACTGACAGGCAGCAGGTGGACCAGGCGAAGCAAACAGGCAAGGAGGTCCTCAATGCGGAACAGAGCGAAACCCAAGCCACGGATGGCACCCAAGCGCAAGAAGACAGCCAATGACGGGCGTGGCTCAGTGGTCGCCGAATTTAGGCCGAACAAGGACGGCACCCACTGCGGGCCCTACTACTACTTCTACCGCTACGTGGCAGGGCGCCGGGAGAAGACCTACCTAACACGGCAAGAAGGCGAACGCAGGCAGCGCGAACTGGCTGAGATGCGCGAGGCCTGGCGGGCACTAGGGCAACTCTTCCAGGAGTCTGGGCGCGAAGACCGTCGGGCAGGAGCGTCCCGGCGCAATGGGGATCGCGGCGGGCGCCCCGAAAGCCCGACTGGCAGATACTGGCATGGCAGCGACCTCCGAGACCGCAGGGACTTCCCAACGGAGGAACGCGACCGGGCCCTGTTCAACTACAACGAAGACGCTATCCGTGCTGACTTGGGCTTCCCCATTAGTGAGGACGACTACGCAGAACTGCTGCGGCAGGTTAGGTCCGAATTGGCCCGGCGCTCACAACGGGGGCAAGCGTGGGAGGACGGCATGATCGTTGAGCTGGAACTGGAGAGCTATCCTTCGTGGACGGCCTCTCAGGCCGGTGCAGATGAGCCCAAGGAGGATGCAGGCAGCGCATAATACTCACAAGATAATCTATCTTATCTATTGACTTTCTTCTCCCTACTGCGTAGAATCGAGACAGTGCGAAACGCAAGGGAGGAGACGGTGATGACAGCGCAGGTGGCCCATCTTCGCTACATCGGGCCCGAGGAAATGGACCATAGCATGGGTGCAGAGAACATCCTCAACGAGTACCAGCGCACGGCGCATCTGGGCGACAGCGAGAACTCACGTCGAGCCTACCTCACCCAGGCGCGACTGTTCCTTGAGTGGCTGGAGTTGGAGCGAGTGCCTCTCGAACACGCCACAGCCGCGATCATCGCGGACTGGCGCCGCAGCCTTGAGACGCGGTCGCTGAAGCCGGCGACCAAGGCGCTCAAGCTTGTGGCGGTCCGCAAGGTGCACTCGGAGCCGGTGCGCTACCTTGATTTCGCCGAGTTGCGCGCTCTCCTTGAATCGCCTGCGCACAGCCGCCGCAGCGACGGCTCGCAACGCGCCACCTCACTGCGGGACACAGTTATTCTCTCGCTCCTCGGGCTGAGAGGTCTGCGCGAGGGCGAGCTTGCCGATCTCAGAGTCGGAGGGTTCCGGACGCGCCAAGGAGGCGCTGTCCTGCACGTAACCGGCAAGGGTCGAAAACAGCGACGCCTGGACCTGGACGAAGACCTGTGGAGCCTGGTCAAGGCCTATGTCCAACAGACAGGCAGGAGCATGTCACCCACGCACAAGGACAAGCCCTTCCTGCTCGGGCAGCGAGGACCGATGACTGCTCAGGGAGTGATCGACGTGGTGAGGCGGCACGGTCGCCGAGCGCTCAACCGAGACGACGTCACGCCCCATATGCTTCGACGGACCTTCGCCACGCTCGCCTCCCGCGAAGTCCGAGACAAGGAAGGCAACGTGATGAAGCCCGCGATGCCACCCTACGTGCTCCAACGGATGCTTGGGCACGAGGACCTGAAGACGACGCAGCGGTACGTCAACGCGGCAGCCGAAGCGGACGGAACCGCCACGAGCACCTACCTCGGCGTTGCAGCGCCGAGCATTCCGCGGAACTCGCGGCAAGCGGACGGGGGCGATCAGTCGTGAGCAGAGCCGTCATCTACGCGCGAGTGAGCAGCAAGGAGCAGGCGGACGAGGGCTTCTCAATCCCCGCGCAACTGAAGCTGCTCAGGCAGTACGCTGCCGAGCACGACTTCGAGGTCGCGCGCGAGTTCACCGATGTCGAGACAGCGAAGCGGACCGGGCGTGTCGCGTTCGATGAGATGGTCCAGTATCTCGGCCGCGTGAAGGGGCGGCCCGCACTCCTTGTCGAGAAGACGGACCGCCTCTACCGCAACTTCCGCGACTACGTGACACTGGACGAGTTGGACCTGGAGGTCCATTTGGTGAAGGAGGGCTCTGTCCTTTCCGACGACTCGCGCTCTAATGAGAAGTTCATGCACGGGATCAAGGTTCTCATGGCGAAGAACTATGTCGACAACCTCTCTGAGGAAGCCAGCAAGGGCATGCGCGAAAAGGCGGAGCAGGGGATATGGCCTTCCTCAGCACCTCTAGGCTACGTGAACGTGAAGATTGGGGACAAGCGGATCATAGCGGCAGACCCCGAACGGGCTGACCTCGTGCGCAGGATGTTCGAATGGTATGCTCGCGGCGACTGCAGCATCGAAGAGATCCGAGAGCGCATCTGCGCTGAAGGCTTGACCACGTGCAGAGGCGGGCCGCCTTCGAAGAGCACTATCGAGGCCGATTCGTCTGGAAGGGCAGAACTTACGACGGGAACCACGAGCCACTCATCTCAACGGAGCTCTTCCAGAGAGTCCAGCAAGCCCTTCGGAAAGGCAACCATCCCGTGAAGGTGAGCAGTCGCTCCTTCGCGTACGCGGGGCTCATCAAATGCGAGCACTGCGGCTGCTCAGTAACTGCAGGCACACATAAGAAGAAGTACATCTACTACCGCTGCACGGCGTCCCGCGGCGACTGCAAGCCACGACTGATCAGAGAAGACCGCTTGGAGGAGTTGCTCGGGGAACTCGTTAGGGCTGTCTACATCGACGCGGACACTGCAGAATGGGCCATCGCTGCGCTCAAGGAAAGCCACACCGATGAGCGGGAGTACCACAGCGCCCAGATCGCTAAACTGCAGGGCGAGATCACCAAGCTGCAGACTCGGCTGGACTCGGCTTACGAAGACCGCGTGGACGGCAAGATAGGCGACGACTACTGGGAGCGCATGTCGGGCAAATGGCGCCTTCAACAGATGGAGCTGCGGGCAAGCATCGACCGACACGAGCAGGCGAATGAGGTCTACTTCGGTTCTGGCTTGAGTCTGCTTCGCCTTGCCGAGCGGGCCCATGACCTGTGGCTGTCGCAGCCTCAGACCGAGAGAAGGAAGTTGCTCGATCTGCTACTATTAAACTGCACCTTCGACGGCGAGAGGCTAAGGGGTACATACAGAAAACCCTTCTGCTGGTTAGCAGAAGGGCAACTGAGTTCCATATGGCGGGGGCGACGGGGCTTGAACCCGCGACCTCCGGCTTGACAGGCCGGCACTCTAAACCAGCTGAGCTACGCCCCCTCCAGAAAAGAAACCCAACGCGGCAACACCACGCTGGCGAGAGGTATGCTATCAGAAATGAGACGCCCTGTCAACATCCCATCCGCTGGCACGAACACTCCTCCCTCAATCTCCCGGTCGACTTCACTTCAGCGCGCACCTGTGCTATAATTGCGGGACACTTAGAACGCTTGTTCGATGGCTTCAGCTATGGCTCAGCGCACTATTCTCCATATCGATTTCGACGCATTCTTCGCCGCGGTCGAGCAACGTGAGCACCCCGAATACCGCGGCCAACCAGTCATCGTGGGCGGCACATCTCACCGCGGTGTGGTCTCCACCGCGTCCTATGAAGCGCGAGAGTTCGGCATCCATTCAGCGATGCCCATGTGGGAAGCCCGCCGGCGCTGCCCCAGGGGCATATTCCTGCCGGTGGACGGCGCCGCCTACGGCGAGTACTCCCGGCAGGCCATCCAGATTCTCAGCCGCTACAGCCCGCGCCTCGCCCCGGCCTCCATCGACGAGGCCTATATGGACGTTACCGGCAGCCTGCGACTTTTCGGCGGGCTCGAGGCCATCTGCAGAGGGATCAAGGACGAGGTCCGCGAGGCCCTGGGTCTCACACTCTCCATCGGCGCATCCCCGAGCCGCCTCGTGTCGAAGATGGCTCGCCTCTTCCCGTTGCCGGTCGGGACTATACCCGGAGTGGGAGGCGTGATGGTCGGGCGCCTGGCACAGATGGGCGTAACCACCATTGGCGGGCTCGCCCGAATCCCGAGGATGTTGCTCGACCGGCACTTCGGCAAACAGGGCGACTACCTCTGGCACGCCTCACATGCGCGCGACGACTCCGACGTGCCCTACTACCGGCCCGGCGAGAACGACCGCAAACAGATCAGCCGCGAACAGACGCTGGCGCGCGACACGCGCGACCTGTCGGTGTTGCGGCGCCGACTTCTCGGACTGGTCGAGGATGTCGGCCGCCAACTGCGCCGCCGCGGTCAGCGGGCGAACACCATCACGGTTAAGGTGAAGCTCTCCGACTTCAAGCTCTTCACGCGCAGCCACTCGCTCGATACACCCACCGAGCTCGATGAGGATATCTACGCGACCGCCTGCGACCTGCTCGGCGTGGTGAAGTTCGGCGCTCAGCGCGCCCGGCTGATCGGTGTTGGCGTGTCAGGCCTGACGGACGGCGCAGGGCCCGGCCAACTCAACTTGTTCAGCGACGACGCAGAGCGCCGGACCGATCTTACCCGCGCGCGCGACGCCATCGCTGAACGTTTCGGCTCATCGGCCATCACCCGCGCCAAGCTCGTCCGCGAACCCGAGCCTGATGATGAGGCCGGCAGTGACGGCGAACGGGGCTTGCCATAGACGTTCGCCGCCTACCCCTCCCGCCGCCAGCGGGCTCCGGTGGGCGTGTCCTCGATCACGATTCCCTGGGCCAGCAACTCGTCCCGAATCTCGTCGGCGCGCGCCCAGTTCTTGTCGGCTCGCGCCTGCTCGCGCTCGGTCATCAGCGCCTCCACGTCCGCATCCACCGACCCCTTCTCATGCTCGATGATCCCCAGCACGCTGTCAGCGTCACGCAGGAACGCGAGCACCTGTGCCGCGCCCGAATGCCCGACCTTGCCCTCGGCAAGCGCCGCGTTCACGTCGTGCATCAACTCAAAGACCGCAGCCATCGCCGCTGGCGCATTCAGATCGTCGCCCAGCGCCGCGTTGAACTTCGCGAGCGCCTCCGCTGCCGCTTCTGCCAGGTCCTCGCCCTCGGCATCCGCCGGGATCTCCTCAAGCCTGTCGACGAAATCCCACAGGCGGCCTAGCGCCTGCTGGCTCTGATCCAGACCCTCCAGCGTGAAGTTGAGCTGCCGGCGATAGTGCGCCGTCATCAGCAGGTGCCTGATGGCGATGGGGTCGTACCCGCGCTCGATCAGATCGCGCAGCGTGTAGAAGTTGCCCTTGGACTTGGACATCTTCTCGCCGTCGACGATCAGGTGTTCGGGATGCACCCAGAAGCGCACGAACTCCTGCCCGGTCGCGCCCTCCGACTGCGCGATCTCGTTCTCGTGGTGCGGGAAGATCAGGTCGACGGCCCCCACGTGCATGTCCAGCGTGTCACCCAGATACGCACGTGACATGGCCGAGCACTCAATGTGCCAACCAGGTCGCCCCGGACCCCAAGGGCTGTCCCACGTCGGCTCATCGGGCTTGGCCGCTTTCCACAGCGCGAAATCGCGCGCGTCTTCGAGCTCATACTCGTCCTCATCCAGGCGGCTGAAATCGCGGCTGCTGTCAGCGCCCGACACACTTCCCGACAACCGTCCGTAGCGCGGGTAGCTTGAGATATCGAAATAGACGCTGCCCTCGCTCTCGTAGGCGTGTCCCTTGTCGATGAGCGCGGCAATGATCTCGTGCATCTGCTCAATGTGATCCGTGGCGCGAGGGTTCTGCCACGCAGGCAGGATGCGCAGCGTGGCGAGGTCCTCCATGAAATACTCCGTGTACTTCTCGGTGTGCTCCCGGAGCGTCAGCCCCTCCCGTCTGGCTCCCTCGATTGTCTTGTCGTCCACGTCGGTGATGTTCATCACGTTGTGGACCTCGACCCCGGTGCGGCGCAGATGACGCACCAGCAGATCCGACAGCAGGAAGGTGCGCAGATTGCCGATGTGCGCAACGTCGTACACAGTCGGCCCGCACGAGTAGAGACGCACCACGCCCGGCTCAAGCGGCTCGAACTGCTCTTTCCGGCGCGTCATCGTGTTGTATATCTGCAGCATCGCGATCACTCCCGATCGATTGCATCCGACATGTTAAAAGAAAAACGCAGCGGCTCGTGTCTATCCGCTGCGCTCGGCTGTCGGCTGTGTGAGCATCGTCCGGCCCCGCGTCACTCCCGAGGCACGCCGGCAGCCAAGCGCCTGCTACAGATGCAGGTTCGCTTCACCACCATGATGCCCGCCGATGTGCTCATCATCGTCTCTGCCTCAGCCAGCCAGTGTTCAGGCCGGCGTATCCTCGTCCTTGCTTTCGTCCTTGCTTTCGTCCTTGACCGCGTCCTCGGCTGGCTCTTCTTCCGCCAGCTTATTGATCTCTTTGGTCGCCTCCGTCGAGGCCTTGCGGAACTCGCGCATGCCCTGCCCGAGCCCCCGCATGATCTCCGGGATCTTGCGGCCGCCAAAGAGCACAAGCACCAGGATGAGGATCAGAATCAGTTCAGGTGTTCCGAAATTGGGCATCGTCACGCACCTCCGGCCGATCACGTCCTGCGCTACTGATCGTCTTTCGGCTCGGTGCCCTCGGCCTCCTCCGGGTCGAGGCGCTCGAGTTTCACATCAGCCAGAACCTCAGTAATCTTCTCGCGAGTGACTTGCCCCGCCCCGAAAGTCGTGGCGTTCGCCGTCCCCGCCGCGACCGCCAGTCGCACGCGCTCGCCAAAGTCTTTTCGCTCCAGCGACGCGGCCGCGAAGCCCGCGAGCAAAGCATCCCCACAGCCCACCGAACTGACCACCGACACCTTCGGCGGCTTGGCCCACCATATCCCGTGCTTGCTCGTGACCCCGATCGCGCCCCGCTGCCCCATAGTGACGATGACAACGCTGATGCCATCCGCCAAGAGTTCGCGCGACGCCTCCACCACACCGTCCGGCACGCTCAGTTGCTTGTGAAGCAGTTGCTGCAACTCGCCCAAGTTGGGCGTGATCATCGTCGGCCGAGCCGGAATCGTGCGCTCGAGCAGCTCATCGTGCGCGTCCAGCACAAGCGGGACCTTGGCTTTCCTCGCAAGTGTCACGAGTTCAGCGTAAAGCTCCTTGGTCACTCCGCGCGGCGCGCTGCCCGCGATCACTGCCAACTTGCTGGCCCCGAGCAGCTTGCCCCATTTGCGCTTGAGCTTGTCCACTTCGCCCGGCGTCACCAGTGCCCCGACTTCATCCACCCGCGTGTTCGTGTGCTGCACACGGTCTATGATCGTCGTTGTGACCCGAGACTCTTCGGCGATCGCCACGAAGTCCGGCGTGCTACCCGTATCCGCCAGGTTCTTGGCCAGGAAGCGCCCGTTGTTGCCCCCCGCGAACCCCGTCACGCGGTGTGCCAGCCCCAGCGTCGCCAATACGCGCGCAACGTTGATGCCTTTACCACCCGCCGCGGTCAACACGCGACCCGGATGGTAGTAGCCACCTGCGCCGAAGTTCGCTATCTCGTAGGTCTTATCAATACCGGCATTCGCGCACAGAACCGTGATCAACGGCCGTCCCTGCCCGCACGCTCAAGTATTTCCGGCGGCCTTGCGCGGTGATGCTCGCCAGAAACGGAGCGGGCGGCCAGATGGCCGCCCGCTCCGTTGTGTTCGGTCAGCCAGCCAACATGTCAGCGATGCGCTTGAGCGCCTCGTTGATGTTCTCGACTGAGTTCGCTGATGACAAGCGCAGGTAGCCCTCGCCATACGCGCCGAAAGCGGTGCCCGAGAGCACTGCCACGCCGGCCTCATCGAGGCAGCGCTTCGCCAGCACATCGCACGGGTCCTCGCACTCGGTGACGTTCGGGAAGACGTAGAACGCGCCCGCGGGCGACAGACACGAGATGCCCGGGATGTCGTTCAAACCGTCCACCATGATGTCGCGGCGCATCTTGAACGAGTCCATCATAGCTTCGGACTCATCCTGCGGGCCGTCCAGCGCGGCGATACCCGCATGCTGGATGAAGGTCGCGGTGCACGAGTTGGAGTTGGTCTGCAGCTTCGCGACCTGATCAGCCAGCTCGGCAGGCATGGCTGCGTAGCCAAGACGCCAGCCGGTCATGGCATAGGTCTTCGAGAAGCCCTCCAGCAGGATCGTGCGCTCCTTCATGCCATCAATGGCGGCGATCGAGTGATGCTCGCCATCGTAGATCATCTTCGAATAGGGCTCATCGGAGAGCACCCACACGTCGTTGGCGATAGCGATCTCGGCGATGGCCTCAAGGTCCTCACGCGTCAGCACTGACCCGGTCGGGTTGTGCGGCGAGTTGAGGATGATCATCTTCGTCTTGTCAGTCACCAGGCCCTTGAGCTCTTCGGCGTCGAGGCGGAACTGGTTCTCCTCGCGCAGCGGAGCGGGCACGGCGGTCGCCCCCACGAACTCGGTCACGGACTCGTAGATCGGGAATCCGGGGTTCGGGCATATGACCTCGTCGCCCTCGTCGACCAACGCAAGCAGGCCGAAGAAGAGAATCGGCTTGGCGCCGGGCGTAATGACGACCTCCTCTGCAGAGACCTCCATACCACGAGTCTCGGCGAGGTAGGATGCAAAGCGCTCACGCGCCTCCATAACGCCCGCAGAAGGCCCGTAGCCCGTGTGACCGTCTGCCAGTGCCTGACAGGCGGCGTCCTTGATATACTGGGGGGTGTCGTAGTCGGGCTGGCCGATTTCCAGGTGCACGATGTCGCGTCCCTGAGCCTCGAGCGCTTTGGCGCGCGCGAGTACCTCGAACGCAGTCTCCGTGCCGAGCCTGCTCATCCGTTCCGCGAGCTTCATCGTCTGAACTCCTCCCGGCATCTCATTTGAGCCGATACTGATATAGGCAAGCGGACACGTCGCCGCAGTCTGCGACGCGTCGCCTGTGGCTCTTAGCATACGCGAAAACCGGGGGCTTGGCAAGAGCGCGCCATGCCGTGCGCTGTCCGTAGCGCAGGTGCCCTCGCCTGCGAATATCGTTCTCGTTCACGTCATCATCGAAGGAACCTTCCCATGCACGCCGAACCTCCCAACAGGAGGCGGGACGATGCGGAAGATAGACCCCATCTACATACTCCTCGACGAACCCATCGGCGGGATGACCGAGGACAGACAGAACGACCTCGCAGGGCTGGGCTTCAGCGAGTACGCCGACGTGCTCGCGGGGGTGATCCTCGGCTCGGCCAGCCCCTTCACCATGGGCGTGTTCGGCGACTGGGGCACCGGCAAGACCACATTGATGCGGATGATCGAGACACGCATGGAGCCCTATGCTCCGGGGAAGGAGTTGCCGAAGAAGGGCTATCCCACGATCATCCCCGTCTGGTTCGACGCCTGGCGATACGAGCGGGAAGACGACCTGATCGGGCCACTGCTGGGGGCCATGCTGGACGCGGCGGATGAACATGACGAACACCCCACCGGTAAGGTCCTCGTCGAGGCCTTGGGGAGCGCGTTCCGGACCCTGGTCAGCAGTGTCTCGGTCAAGTTACCTGTGATGGAAGTCAGCGGCAAGGAGTTCGTTGAGCAGTATGATCGCTTCGTGGACCGGCTGGCACTACCCGGCTCGACCGAGTACCGCCGGGCCTACCGCATCCTTCAGGAAGCCGTCGAGGGGTTTGCCGCGCCCGCCGACAAGGCGAAACCCAACAACAAGTTTGTGGTGTTCGTGGACGACCTGGACCGGTGCCTCCCCGAGGCGGCCCTGCTGGTGCTGGAATGCACGAAGGTCTTCCTGGGCTTCAAGGGCATGGTCTGGGTACTGGGCCTGAAGCGCGAGATCATCGAGAACTGTATCCTGGAGCACCACCGGGGCAAGGGCGCCGATCAGACTTGCCCCTACGGTGAGGACCTCGGCAGGCAGTACCTGCAGAAGATCATACAGGTGCCGTTCACGATCCCCGCAGGCACGGCGGACGAGATGGCGCTGGTTCCCGAACACCTCGGGCCGGGAGAGAGGCTTCCAGAGGGACTTGACGAGGAGTTCTGTCCCCTGGTGAGCGACGATGGCTTGCCTAAAGAGCGACGGCCCATCTACGAGGAGTTCGACGAACGTCCCGGCCTTCCCCCGTTCGAGCAGAGCTATCACGTTGCTGCTCACTACCTGGAGAAGAAGCCGCGCGAACTCAAGCGCCTGCTGAATGCGTACATGGTGAGCGCTCGCATCACGCAGGCCTCTCTGGCCGCGCACTGCAGAAGGCAATACGAAGAGGCAAACACGGAGCCGAGCGAAGAGATCATCGCGGAGTACGTCCAAGAGAACTTCACGCCGATGCTCACGCTGGCGCTGCTGGTCCTGAGCTTCCTCAGCCCGAAGCTCTATGATCGGCTGACCATGGGGCCGACGCTCATGCCGCTCCGCCTCACGTGGCGTGCCGCACAGAGCCTCGATTTGAAGGAGGCCCCCCTGCTCGGACAAGAGGCGTTCGCATGCGCCATGCGCCAAACCCGGCCAAACATTCGAACAGTGGGAGCGCACGGTGCGGCCGGAACCATTCAAACACGAGGACATCGCCGAGTTCCTGCTGGTCACGCGGCTGCTGGAGGCTGACCCTACCGACATCGAGGCCCACGCCCGCGCGACCCGCGCCACCGCAGCGCCGGAGGAAGCACCAGCGGCCCGTGGCGGGGCGACGTCGCTTGCAGAGATGGCGGCGGACGCGAGCCCCGCGATCCGCGTCGAGGTGGCCCGTTATCTCGGTTCGAACTTCGCGGACTTGGGCAACGAGGAGCGGGGGATCGTCAGGCGGCTCGCCGAGGACGTGCCCGCGGTCCGCGCCGCGCTCGCCGTGGGACTCGGCCTCCACTTCGAGAACCTCGACGAAGAGGGGCGGGGGATCGTCGGGCGGCTCGCTGAGGATGTGCCCGAGGTCCGCGCCGGGCTCATCGAGGGACTGCGCGACAACCCGTTCCGCAGCGAGAAGGGGGAGCAACTCCTAGTGGAGTTGGTCCGGCGGCAGGCGAAAGAGGGCGAGGAGGCGTAGCCACCCGTCGCTGAATCTTCCACCCTTCGCCAAGGCTCCTGGTGGCAAGCGACACAGGCCGGCACGGGGGCCGGCCTCGCCATACGGCAACGAATGCCGGCAGGATGCCGGCGCTCTCGGGGACGGCAGAGGCAAGGCGACGTTCACTCCTCCGCCTTGAGAACCTCCTCAAGCGCCTCCAGCGCATCCTCCTCGATGGCGCGCACCTCGGCGAGCAGGTCGGCCTGCTCACGGCGCGTGTCAGCGTCCCAGTCAGCGTCCGCAAAGCCGCCATGCCACGCGATCAGGTCACGGTGCTCCTGGACGAAGGGCCCGAGTAGCGCCACCTCATCCTGATAGCGCGCGATGGCCCGGTCCAGCGCCGGCCGCGCCCCCGCATCCGCCAGATCAGCGTTCATTTCCAAGAAGACCACCGCAGCCCGGCGCGCGTCCAGCAGATGCATCAGCGTCCACCAGTTGACGGTCTGCAGCAGTTCGCGCTCGGCAGCGTCGCAGGCCTCATACTCGCCGAGGTCCTCGCGCCAGGCATCCAGAGCCGCCAGACCATAGAGGAAGCCGTCCGCCGGGACGCGCCAGCCGCTGCGGGTGGCGACGGTTAGACCCGCGAGCAGAGCGTCTCGCGCCGGAAGCGGCTCACCGAAGCCATCGAGGAACACGAAGGGCGAGTGCAGACCCTCGTCATAGGCGATGACCAGCACCTCCTCCTCGTCAGGCCTCTGGTAGTCATGCACCATCAGGCTCATGCTGTGGATCCGGTAACCCCAGACGCATGCCATGTCCGTGTTCAGACCAACCACCGCGGGCATCACGTGTCCCAACGACAGCACGGCATCGGTCGCCAGTTTCTCGCGGCCCAGAGCGCGCGGCGCCTCGGGCACATCCTCGACACGCAGCCGCCAGCCGGTGGCTCGCGAGATGGCGTCGATCTCCTCGGGGCCCTCGCCGTGGGGGCTGATCGGGTGCCAGCGACCGTCGCCCCACGGGGTCTGAGCGCCCTCGGGATTGTGGAACCAGCGGGTGCGGAAGGCCAGACCCGAGAAGCCCATCAGCTGGTGATAGGGTACCTCGTGAGCCGTCGGCGCGAGCGCGGCTTCGAGCGCGCCGATGAAGGTGCAGTCGCGTCCCCGCCCGAAGGCCAAGCGCGGCACGCCAACGGCGCTGACCCCCGCGTGCACAGGCGAGCGCGCGTCGGGATTGGCGCCACTGGCTGCCTCAGTCGCGGCTAACCGCGCCAGCACCTCCGCCTCCCACGCCAGCGACGGGGCGATGTCGGCCGGGTCTACGCCCATCGTGACCAGCGCCTTGGCCATAAGGTTGATCGCCTTGGTGTCGAGGTCCCGCACCGTCTCCGCGATACGGCGTAGTTCGCGGCGGTCCTCGATGCGAGCGAAACGCTCGCGCGAGGCGTTGCCCGGCCACGATCCCTCCGGGGTCTGCCAGACGCGCCACATGAGGTCATGGATCAGGCCATGGCAGTTGCCCGCCGCGATCAGGTCGTCGGCCGCGTCGGGCCACAGGTCGGCGGTGCGCTCCAGTATGTTGCCGCCGTAGGCACGCCCCTCGGCCAGCGTCATGGCGGTACAGTCGTGCGCCTCGAACAGCCTCGCGAAGGCGTCAGTGTCATCGGGCTCAAGGTCCGGGTCGGGCGTGAGCGCCTGCGCCCAAGTGTTGATGGCCTCCAGGCCGCCGATCCACTCGCCGATCCGCGGGGTGCGCGCCGCGTTGACCGCCCACACCAGCGCGTCGCGGAGCGTGTCCGCGATCAGCTGGGCTTCGGCCTTCTCGCCGACGATTATGGCGCCGCACGTCCAGTCGAGCCAGTCCGGGAGGCGCACGTAGCCATGCTCGTCGTACTCGGTGCCCTCGGGCTCAAAGACATAGACCCAGCCGACCAGTTCCTTGCCGCCCTGCTTGTAGCCGGTGACCACCCCACAGGGCCTGCGCCTGCACAGCAGGATCGCCGGCCGGCCCGCGTCGATGCTTGCGACGATGGGCGCTTCTGCCTCCTCACAGGCCTCCGGGATGCCGACCACACGGTAGCCATACCCCGCCGCCGCGAACATGCGGCGCACCGAGTGACCGGGGTCGGCGTCCATCAGCCACGGGTCGTCGAAGCCCGCGCGCCCGGTCTCGGGATGCCAGACCTGCTGGTAGGCCTGGCCTGACATGGCGAGGTAGTACTTGTAGTCACGCTCCTCGGGCTCACCGAGGTGGAGCATCACCGCGCGCATCGCCGAGGGCAGCGAGAAGTCCTGCGGCCCGTCAAGGTAGGTCTGCCAGTCCATCCCCAGATAGGGCACATCGGCAAGCACCGCGTCGGCACCCATGGCGCTTCCTCCCGTACATGCAAGCGCGGCGCCCACCATCAGCGCCGCGCTCAGTGCTCTCACTCGGAGCATTCGTATCTCAACCGGTCTGCCCGCCGCCGCTCGCATCGCGAGTCCCCCTGACCTTCGCCTCGGTCGCCTCACCCCGCTCTCCGTTCACGGCTTCGGCTGCGCGTTACGGTACCGCACGGCCCTCGGCGCTCAATGCCGATGGCCTCCTCCGCTATCTCTTGCGCGAGGAAGCGCACCAAATCGCAGTCACCGGCCCCCACGTCCAGCACACGCACAACGTGTCCCAGGGCTTCCACAATCTTCGCACGTATCTGCTTGCACTCAACTGACATGGGACACCACCTCACTTGGGGTGCGCCGGAACTGCGCCCCTCCACCCAGTCTATTGTGCACTCAACACAACGTGGCTGCGTTCTTCGCCCATTGCACACTGCTCGGCCACCTGCTCAAGGTTTGCGGCTATCAGGTCGATGGCCTGCTGCACGGTCTGAGCTCTGACGACCACACAGAGCAGCTTCTTCAAGAGCCGGGGCAAGTTTGGGCCAAACCGCGCGCTGGCCCAGACGTCTACGTCCCCGAGTGCCTCAAGTGAGCTCTTCGCTTTCTTCGGGTCGCCGTGCTTCATGCGCTCGTCGCCACCATACTTGGAGTTTTCGCGTCGCTCGACGAACTCCGCCTCACCGTCGGCGAATCGATAGACGTCGAAGTATCGGGCCATTCCCGCGTGATCATCTGTGACCAGATTCTCACCGTCATGCGTGCTGACTGCCACCAAAATCGACATGAAACCACTACCTCACGTGTTTCTCTTGCGGAGCCACGGATTCGTGACCCGCTGTCACGATGCGTCTGGATATTCGGTGCACAGCAGATGCAGCGCCGGCTCATCTTCCTCGATCGCCGGGAAGCGCCCGATCGTGTCATCATGGAACCGGTTGTCAGTCGTGTCGTCGTTCACCGCCGAGACCTCACCGATCAACACCAAACCGCCCGGCGTGTCCGGTTCGCCCCAGAACGAGTGATACATGTAACGCGTCAACGTGATGCTCTCGCCCGGCTCCAGCCGCACTTCAGATCCGCCCGGCACCTCATATACGTGCCCGTCGATGTTGACGGTCACGGGAGTGTCGAGCCGCTCGCCGTCCTCATTGGCGTTCCACAACTGCAGGCCCAGCACACCCCCGCCACGGCAGATGATGTCCTCGACCTTCTCCCAGTGGAAGTGCATCGGGCATATCTGCCGGTCGCCGCTGATGAGCAGTTTCTCACAATACTTCTTGATGTACTTATCCATCGCCGCATTGCCGTTACGGATGGTGAACAGCAGCAGGCCGACGTTCTCGTAGTCGCCCTTGCCGAAGTCCGTGATGTCCCAGCCAAGCATGTTGTCGCGGACCTCGTCCCACTCATGCCCAGCCTGCGCCCATTCGTCCGGACCCCACGTCGCCCACTTCGGCAGCTTGAAGTTCTGTTCGTCCAGGAAAGCCTTACACCGCTCAAGAATCGCGTTCAGTTCAGAGCGTTTCATACTCGCTATCTCCTCCCCGCGCGCTGCGGAGGTAACTGCGTGTTCAGTCATGAGTGCACGGTCAGACTAACGTTCGTTCCACGTCGCCGCAATCCTCCTGTCACAGCCCCCCGGACCTGAGGAGGATTCCACGAGTGCTGCGTCGAATTACATTCCCCACATACTCTCATGCACGACACGATTGACTTTGGGGAGGCCACCAATGACTGCAAAGACGCACGGTTTCGGTATCGTCGGCTGCGGCGTAATCGCGCCCACGCATGCTGATGCCATCACCAGACTCGACAACGCGCACGTCGCTGCCGTGTGCGATCTCAACGAAGAGGCCGGCAAGGCATTCGCTGAAGAATGGAACTGCGACTACTACAAGGACCTCAGTGAGATGGTCGCGCGAGACGACATCTTCGCCTGCAACATTCTCGTGCCAAGCGGCTTGCACGCCAAGCTCGGCAGAGTCTGTGCCGAAGCGGGCAAGCATGTCATCTGCACCAAGCCCATCGACATCACGCTGGAGGCCATTGACGATCTCATCGCAGCCGCTGACGCCAACGGGGTCAAGG
Organism: Candidatus Zipacnadia bacterium; assembly: GCA_029821735.1. GTDB lineage: Bacteria > Armatimonadota > Zipacnadia > Zipacnadales > UBA5352 > JALGSU01. The sequence continues at coordinate 82,270 of JALGSU010000002.1, forward strand.
TGGGCGCCACCCACCAGAACCGCAATTTCCCCGTCTACCAGCGCATCAAGCGTGCGATCGAGGAGGGCAATCTCGGCGATCTGCTCTATGGCAACGCTTTCGTGCCGTGGTACCGCGCCGACGAGTATTACTCGCAGGGCTGGCAGGGCACCTGGAAGATGGATGGCGGCGGCGCGCTGATGAACCAGTCGATCCACTACATCGACCTGCTCATCTGGTTCATGGGCGACGTCGCGAAGGTCACCGGTTTCGCCGACCACCTGGCCCATGACATCGAGACCGAGGACTGCGGCACCGCCGCCCTGAAGTTCGCCTCTGGTGCCCAGGGCCTGATCCAGGGAACCACCTGCACGTACAAGGGCAGCCCGGCGCGCATCGAGATCCACGGCACGAAGGGCAACGTGCTCGTGGTAGGCGACGAGGTCGCGATCTGGGACGTCGAGGGCGAGCAAGAGGAATACAATCCGGACGCTGGCATGTCCATCACCGGGGCCAGCGACCCCAAGGGCGGCATGCAGGAGAACGCTGTGCACTCGCACATGGAGCAGATCGGCGACATGATCGCCGCCGTCGAGGAGGGCCGCGAGCCCACGCTCAACGGTCAGGAAGCGCGGCGCGCCGTCGAGGTCATCCTCTCGATCTACATATCCAGCCAGAACGCCGAGGTCGTTGAGCTCGGCTGAGGTACTTGACATATCTCTCGTCGCGCACGGCCGGCGCTATCCGCGTCGGCCGTGCGCGTTCTGCCGTGCAGGAATCACACCGCCTCCGAGGGAACTTCGTCCCATCATGCGCCCCTGGCATCTTGCCCTCATCCTGATCATCATCGTGTGCGCGGTCTTCGCCGAGGTCCGCTACATGCAGTTCCTCGACTGGGACGACCAGGCCAACGTGTTCGAGAACCCCTGGATCAATCCGGTATCAGCCAGCGGGGTCGCGCATTTCTGGAAAGCCCCTTACTTCGGCTTCTACATCCCGGTGACGCGCACCGTCTGGGCGGGTCTGGCCTGGCTGGCACGCACACCCCCGAACGAGCACGGCATCCGCCTCGACCCCGCCTGGTTCCATCTGGCGAACGTTGTCGTGCACGTGCTCAACACGTTGTTAGTGCTGGCGATTCTGCGCCTGCTCATCCGCGCGGACGGGCCAGCGTTTGCCGGAGCTGCGCTCTTCGCGCTGCACCCTATTCAGGTCGAGCCGGTGTGCTGGGTGACGGGCATGAAGGACCTGCTGGGTGCGTTCTTTGCTCTATGCGCGATCTGGCAGTATCTGCGCTACGCCCGCGGCCCCGACCTATCGCGCTGGCGTCTGGCCCTATCGGTGCTCCTCTTTGCCGTGGCGGTGCTGGCCAAACCCACTGCTGTGGTCGCCATCGTCATCGCGTGGGTCCTCGACCATTTCGTCCTCGGGCGCTCCGCGCGCGACGCAACTCGGTCGCTCGCGCTCTGGGTGCCCGTGGCGGCGGGGGCTGCGATACTCACCAAGGTCTTCAATGGCCCGGATCCCGAAGCTGTGGCGATCTGGGCGCGCCCGCTTGTGGCCGCAGATGCCCTGGCCTTCTACCTCAGCAAGCTCGCCTGGCCGGTGGGGCTGTGCGCGAACTACACGCGCAAACCCGCTCTGGTGCTGAGCAGTTGGTGGGGATATGCCACATGGCTGGCTCCCGTGGCAGTCGCTGCGATCCTCATCATCGTCCGCCGCCGTCTCCCGGTTCTGACCGCTGCTGGACTGGTCTTCGGGCTGGCCCTGCTGCCCGTTCTGGGCCTTGTACCCTTCAGCAACCCGGATGTCTGCGACCGCTTCATGTATCTCGCGATGCTCGGCCCGGCTCTCGCGCTCGCCTTCGCGCTGCATCGCTGGCCGTCGCGGCATCTCGGCGCAATCACTGTCATCGTTCTTGTCGCCTTGACCGCCGGGACGCTTCTGCAGACCTGCCACTGGCACACGACCAGCCTGCTCTTCGAGCGAGTCCTGGCGGTCAATCCGCGAAGCTGGGTGGCCCACACAACCCTCGCCAACGATCTGATGCGTCGTGGCTACGTCGACGACGCTCTGCCCCATCTCGAACTGGCGCTCGCCGAGAATCCTGACTATCCCGACGTCCATGACTCGCTGGGCATCTACATGCAGCGGTCGGGCGAACCGGAAGAGGCCCTGCCGCACCATCGCCGCGCCCTCGAACTCAACGCCAGCGAAAGCCTGCCGCACTTCAACTTCGCCAATGCGCTCAAGGCAGCCGGCCACCTGGAAGAGTCGCTCATCGAGTTTCAGCGTGCACTGCAGATCGACCCGACCATGTGGAATGCCCACAACAACATGGCCGCGCTGCTGGTGGCGATGGATCGCCCCGAAGACGCCATCCCCCACTTCGAGGCCTGCATCGCGATCAACCCCGACTACGAGCCTGGCTGGCTCAATCTCGCGTCTGTCCTCGCCCGGCTTGGCCGCGAGGACGAGGCCCGGAGGCTACTCGAACGGGCGCGAACTCGCCCTCGGCCCTGAGCACGCCACCTCCCGATGCAGGAGTTGCGCCCGGGCAGCGCGAAAAAGACCGCATGCGTCCATGGCACTTCGCCCTGATCCTGGTCGTTGTGGTGGTTCTCGTCTTCGCCGAGGCGCGCCAGATGCAGTTCCTCGACTGGGACGACAATATCAACGTCTATGCAAACCCCAATCTCAGTCCAGTCACCACGGAATCGCTCGCCGAGATATGGACCAAGCCTTACTTCGCTCTCTACATCCCGGTCACCCACACCATCTGGGCCGGCGTTGCGAGCCTGGCCCAGCGCCCGCCCGATGAGCGCGGCATTACGCTGGACCCATCGCGCTTCCACCTCGCGAACCTCCTCGTGCACGTCATGAACGTGCTCATCGTGTTCGCCATTCTGCGCCTGCTCCTGCGCCACGACTTGGGCGCGTTCTTCGGTGCGGGCCTCTTCGCGCTACATCCGGTCCAGGTCGAACCAGTGTGCTGGATCACCGGCATGAAGGACCTGGCGGGCGCGCTTTTCGCGCTCCTGGCCCTGTGGCAGTATCTCGTCGCCGCCGCAGCCGAACACAGTGCCTCGCCAGGCTCGCGATCGCGTCTGCACATGGGTCTGGCACTTCTCTTCTTCGCACTGGCAATGCTGGCCAAACAGACCGCCGCCGGCCTGATTGTCATCGCCTGGGGTCTGGACTGCCTCGTGATTGGCCGCAGCCCTCGCGAATCTGCACGCGCACTGCTCCCGTGGGTGCCGGTGGCGATCGCCGGCGCGATTATCGCCAAGGTCTTCAACGGTCCCGAGCCAGCGGCCGTCCACATATGGGGCCGCCCGTTCGTCGCTGGCGACGCTCTCGCTTTCTACCTGAACAAGCTCGTCTGGCCGGTGGGCTTGTGCACCGATTACGGTCGCATGCCCGCGATGGTGCTCGCGAACTGGTGGGGCTATGTCACGTGGCTCGCCCCTGCCGGGCTGGCTGCTGTGCTGATCGTCGGTCGCCGGCGCTGGCCAATCCTCGCTGCCGCCGGGTTGGCCTTCGGCATGGCGCTGCTGCCTGTGCTGGGACTGGTGCCCTTCCCCGGTCAGGACGTCACCGATCGCTACATGTACCTGGCGATGCTCGGCCCTGCGCTCGCACTTGGGTGGTGCATCGCCCGGTTCCAGTCAAAGAGAATGACCGCGATCGCGGCGGTTCTACTGGCGCTACTGGCATTCGGCAGTTCGGTCCAGTCGCTGCACTGGCGGGACAACAAGGCCCTGTTCATGCGCGTGTTGGAGGTGAACCAGCTCAGCTGGGTGGCCCATACCACTTTGGCCAACGAGTTGCTCAAAGATGGCAGCCCTGAGGCAGCCTACGCGTTCGCTGCCGGGGCCCTGAGGGTGAAGCCCGAATATGCCGAGGCGCACGACACCCTTGGCCGAGCCCTCCTCATGCTGGGCCGGCCCGAGGACGCAATCACCGAGTACCGCCGCGCCCTGAGCATCCGCCCCGACAGCGCCGCTACGCACCACGCTCTGGGTGGCGTGCTCGCGTCCGTGGGCAAAGTCGAGGAGGCCCAGGCGGAGTATGAGGAGACGCTGCGCCTCGATCCGCAGGCCTGGTACGCGCATGATGCTCTCGGGGTGCTGATGGGCTCGCAGGGGCGTCACGAAGAGGCGATCACGCACTTCCGCGCCTGCGCTCGTATCAAACCCGACTACCCGAACGCGCAGGCGAACTTGGGCTTCGCACTCATGAACTCGGGGCGCGAGGACGAGGCCCAGCGCGTCTTCGACGCGGTACGTGCGCGCTGGCCGCACATGAACGTGCCCCCCCGATCGCCCTGAGCAGGACCTGACCGCGCATCAGTACATGCGGGCGGGCAGCCCGTCCGGGGCTGCCCGCGGCGTGTTTGCGTTCGCTCTGACTACAGGGCCCGCAGGAACTCTATGGCGCGCTGCACATCACCCACCGGGTCGCTGCCGGACTCGCGCTCGATAGCGAAGTAACCCTCGTATCCCGCTTCGGCCAAGCTGCTGGTATACACATCCCAGTCCACCCAGCCCTCGCCCAGTGGCACTTCCTGGTGAGTGCCATCCTCGTGCACGATCCCGTCCTTGGCGTGGGTATGGACGATGTACTCACCGATGACACTCGGGCCTGCACTGGGCATGAAGTCGGCCAGCGCCTGCTCACGATCATACTCGGTGCCATCGCGCTTTGCCAGAATCCCCGGCCACAGGATGAGATTGGCTGGATCGTAGTTGACGCGGATGCGCTCGGACTCGACTGCCTCGATCATGTTCTTGAGGACGAAGGGCGGCTCCGGGCCAGTCTCGATGGCCACGCAGGCATCGACCTCATCGCCCTTGACTGCGAACCGTTCCATCGCGCGCGCCATATTGTCCCAGTGCTCGCCGCTCGGCTCCCACGGCATGATGCCGACATGCGCACCCCAGATGCCACACTCGAGGTCCGCCGCCAGCTCGAGCAGACTCTCGCCCCACTGCACGTTCTTCTCCCAGTCATCCTCCTCGCACAGGTCCACCTGCCCGCCCCAGAGCATGATTGCGGTGATGTCCAGTCCAAGCTTCTCGCAATGCTTCACAAGCTCCTCACGCGCCGGCTTGCTGAACTCCTCGGGGGCGAACTCGCCCTTCGCCGGGATGTGCACGCCGCCTACTCCCCACTGGGCGAGAAGGTCGAGCGCCTCCCAGGGATCCATCTTCAGGTTATCGAGTTTGACTGCGATACGCGAGGCGTCCATCTGTTGTCCTCCTGTACGTTGCGTGTGACAGAGTCTGTCGCTTCAGAGTGTTCTCACGCCAGGTCCTCGAGGGTCCTTGCTTCCAGGCCACCATGGACGATGAGCATGGACTTGCCCACCCGCTGGGCCACATCCTCGGCAAGAGAGCCAAAGAACGCACGCCGCAATCCACGGGCGCTGCTGGTCGCCATGACGATGATATCGTGATCCTCCGCCGCCTGCAGAATCGTGTGGACCCGCGATTCCGCCGCAACCGGTGTGCAGGCAACATGACCGGGTATCTCGCGCGCGCCCGGCCAACTCAGGACGTCCGTCCGCGCGACTTCGAGGTCGTCCGCACGCGTCTCCGGCGGCGTTAGATACTGCAGCGTGATCTGGTGCTCCATGACCGCACCCAGCGCGCACGTCAGCGGCTGGACAATGGCGAACTCCTCGGGTGTCGAGAACGGCACGAGGATCCGCTCGGTATGCAGCGGTCCGGCGAAGCGCACAACCACCACCGGGCAGAGGGCGTCGCGTGCCAGACCGTCGACAATCTGGCAGAACCTCGGGGCTCGTTTCACCAGCGGATGGCCAACCACGATGGCGTCCGCGTTGGTCTCTTCAGCCGCCCGCAGTATCCCCTGCGCCACGTCGCCCGCGAACTCCACCTCAGTGTCAAGCGGGTAGCCAAGTGAACGCGTCTCGTTGTCAGCGATGCGGAAGAGCGCGACGGCGTCCTCATCGGCGCCCTCTGCCCAGAAGTCCATCGACCCGTGGCCTGTGACCACATGCAGCGCAACCGGGACAGCATGGTAGTGATGCGCAATCAAGGTCGCGATCCGCGTCACCCCCGCTGCCGTTCCCGGGTGCGCCAGACCGGCGACCACACACCCGTCAGGGCTAGTCGCCGGCGTGAGCTTCGGCCACGTCCAAGGCATGACCTCGATGCCATCCAGCGCGTGCGGCTCCTCGGTCACCCCGCTCGCCTCGCCCTCGGGCACCTCCCCCGCTCGCAGCAACATCAGACGCACCAGAGGCGGCCCGACCAACTCGTTGATAACAACACTTGCGACCACCACGTTGATGACGAAGCTGCGGATCGCGTCCAAGCTCGGGTCCTGCCTGACCAGATATGCCAGACCGATAGCGAGGCCGGCCTGTGGCAGCAACCCCAACCCGATCGAGGACGCCACTGACTTGGGCAGATCCGCCGACCGCGCACCCAGCATCGCCCCGAAGTACTTGCCGGCCGCGCGCGCGATGATGAACACCGCACCCAGGGCTCCGGCGGCCGCCAATTCACCCAGATGCAATTGCGCGCCAGCCAGCGCGAAGAATATCCCATACAGAGGTGGCTCAAAGTCATTCAGTGCCCGGAAGGCCCGCACATCTCGGCGATCACGATTGACCACCGCGAAGCCCGCAGCGACCCCGGCCAGCAACGCCGACATGCCCAGGTAGCTGGCCAGTCCGCCACAGAAGAACACGGCCGCCAGCGATGCCACCAGGACGTCGGCGCGGTTTGACAGCTTGTGCACCACGTAGTCGCACAGCCAGCCAATCGCCATCCCCAGCGCCAGCGATCCGAGCGTGTTGATCAGAGGCGCTAGAACCTGTCCGAGCACCCCGTTGCCTGTCTCTCCGGTGCCGAGCAGCGTCTGTGCCGCCGCGACTGCCACTCCGAACAGCGTAACGCTCAGCGCGTTGTTGACCACCACCGTCGAGAGCACCAGCCGCGTGACCGGACCGGAGGCCTCCGACTCGCGAATGACCGCAACGGTCGCCGCGGGAGCCGTGGCCACCGCAATCGACGCGCAGATTAGCGACACGGACACCCAGAGAGCCGGGCCCGCGCTCTCGCCTCCCAGACCCGACGCCCATGCGGTGACCCCGAGCGTCACAGCCGTCAGCAGGAAGGCCCCGGCCGACTCGCCTATGCTCACTCGCGTCAGCGCCCGCGCCGATGTCCGCAACTGCTGCAAGTCGAACCGCTCGCCAATCCCGAAAGCCACCAGCATCAGCGCAATATTCGTGAAGACCTGCATGCCCTCGCTGTGCGCCTGATCGCCCATCACATCCAACCACGAAGGGCCAAGGGCCAACCCCGCGAGGATGTACCCCGTGACCGATGGCAGATGCAGGGCTTTGGCCAGCCGTGCCAATGCAAAGCCCACCGCAAGCAGCAGGCTCAGCGCCAGAACTATGTTGACTTCGTTCGTGCCAGGCATATTCCCAATCTGCGTCGCTGGTTGGTTGCACAGCACACAGCATGGCATCGGGCCGGCGACTTCACACGCCGACGGTACATACACATTTGCGCCACTGTAGAGAAATCCCTATCTCACAAAGCGGCTACGCTGACCTGAGCCAGGAACGCCCGCCACCGCAACACCGACTTGGCAGCCTAACACCTGTTCCAAGCCGGTTTTCCACAGACAGGCACACGCCGATGGCCGTTATCCACCGGGTTTTCCACAATTTGCGTGTTCAAATGTGCGCATCCCCGAGAGGTCAGTATTCCCAAAGCCTCTCAGAAGTCGCCTTCGACAGCGCCCCCGGGCCACGCCAATATTGCCATAATTCAGACAATATATATAGGCAGTTGGAGAGCAGAATCGACCTCCATTGCCAGGTCGCTCGCCCCCTCGGCCAGCCCCACGTAGTAGCCTGCGGCAGCGACCATCGCCGCATTATCAGTGCACAGCCACCGCGGCGGGAAGTGCGCCCCCAGTCCCTTGGCGCCAGCCGCTGCCGCCATGTCTTCGCGCAGGAGTGTGTTGGCCGCAACGCCGCCGCCGACGAGAATTTGTCTCACCCCGAAGTGTACCGCCGCCTGCATCGCTTCGCGCACCAGGCAGTCCACTATCGCCTGCTGGTATGAGGCCGCCAGGTCAGCAAGTGAGTAGCCACACTCGGCCAGGCCAGCCGGTTCGACGGTCCTGACGAGCGCGGTCTTCAGCCCGGCGAAGCTGAACTCAAATCCTGTCTTAGTATCCGGTCTTGGCAGCGGCACTGCAGTCGGGTCGCCCCCCACTGCCGCCCGCTCAATCGCCGGCCCGCCAGGGTACCCCAGTTCGAGGAGTCGAGCCGCCTTGTCGAGCGCTTCGCCTGCAGCGTCGTCACGCGTCCAGCCCACCAACTGGTAGCTGCCCATCTCCTCAATCAGCACCAGGTCCGAATGCCCACCCGATGCCACCACTCCGAGCGCCGGGAACTCCTCCGCCGCTGGCGCATCGATCCCCTCCCCGGTCAGGAATGACGAAGTCATGTGGGCGGCGATGTGGTTTACGCCCAGCAGCGGCAGTCCGGTCGTCAGCGCATAGCCCTTCGCCGCGCTCACGCCGACCAGCAGCGACCCCACCAACCCCGGCCCACGGGTCACCGCCAGAGCCGCGAGGTCGCCCCAGCCCACCCCCGCCTGCACCAGTGTCTCCTGCACGATGGCCGTAATCAGCTCAGCATGTCTGCGCGATGCCACTTCGGGAACGATTCCCCCGAAGTGTGCGTGCAGTTCGTCCTGGGACGCGACCGCGTTGCTGACGATCTCCGTGCCCCCGCGCACAATCGCCGCGGCGGTCTCGTCGCACGAAGTCTCGATACCCAGCACCAGACTCTCAGAGTTCAATGACAAGCTCAAGTTCTCGCTCCTGCTCCCACCGCTCACGCTCATCGGCCAGCGCCCCGGCCGCTCCTTTATCCTGCAGCCCGTATCGCGTGGCGAGGATCGCGTCCTCACCGGTATCATGGTAGTAGCGTGGCCGCTGCCCGACCACCTCAAAACCGAGTTTCTCGTAGAGCCGCGCAGCCTGATGGTTGCTGACCCGGTACTCCAGCATGACCGACTCAGCGCCCAGACGAGCCGCCTGATGTAGAGCGCACACCATCAGGACCTCGCCGATCCCGTGGCCGCGCCAGTCGGGGTCCACGGCCAGCGTGCAGATGTGGCCCTCATCCACAAAGTGCCACAGCCCTACGTAGCCGACCAACTGATCGCCTAAAGTGGCAGCCAGGTACCAGGCGCCCGGTCTGGCCAACTCAGAGGCCAGCAGCGAGCGGCTCCACGGCGCCGAGAAGCTCGCGTGCTCGATGCGCCACACGTGCGACAGATCGTCGACGCCTGCGCGGCGAACGACCAGTTGCCGGGTCGGAGTTTCCGTCATCTCAGGTTCAGGTCGACGCCGTGCTCGCGTTCAGCCTGTGACAGCCGCACGTAGCGGGGTCGCAGATTATAGGCCGCCTGCGGATCAGCCTCAGAGATGTGCGCCTCCCCGATCCGAGCTACCTCAGCTGCTCGCGGCATCTGACATCGCTCATGCGCGACGTGGCAGTTCTCGAAGACGCCCTGCACCGGTCCGCAGTGTTCACACGCGGCGTCCCCACACAGGAAATCGGGCGCTCCCCCAAATATGTCCTCAGCCACTTTCAGCGCCTTGGCCAGCCGCAGGACCTGGGTCGGCGCCACTTCGCGCGCGAGGCCCCCATCGCCGGTGGTCAGCAGCGTCATGTACACTTCGCCCGCGCGCGCGGTCTGCAGCACACACACCGTGTAGCCCTCGCGCAGATGCAGCGAGGCCACCAGTGCTTCGGGCGTGGACACTCCAACCAGCGGCACGTCCAGCGCATGCGCCATCGCTTTGGCAGCCGCCACGCCCATGCGCACGCCAGTGAACGATCCCGGCCCGATGCCCACCGCAATGCCGGAGATTTGGCTCGCGCCGCCGCTGGCCTCAAGCATGTCTGCTATGTGCATGGTGAGGAACTGGTTGAGCTTCATGCGCGACTCGAAAGAGCGGCCAGACCGCTCGCGGCCATCGCGCACCAGCGCAACGCTACTGACTTCGCCTGATGTCTCAATCCCCAGAAGCATGATTCACCATCCGCTCGACGATCGCCGCGGGGCGTGAGCCCAGTCCCACCAGGCGCATTTGCCGGCCCTCACCATCGTAGTCCAGTTGCACGATCAGCCTGTCGTGGGGCAAGGTCTCCTCAACTGTGTCGGCCCACTCGATCGCCACCACTGAGGCCCGGAGCCAGTCGTCCAGCCCCAACTCGAACAACTCCTCGGCATCGTCAATACGGTACGCGTCCACATGCGACAGGGCTGTTGCGCCTCGATGCAGACGCATCAGCACGAAGGTCGGGCTCGTGATAGGTCCCGCGAGCCCAAGGCCCTCCGCCAGCCCCTGAACGAAGCAGGTCTTGCCCGCCCCCAGCGGACCAATAAGCGCCACCAGATCGCCCGCGTGCAGCAGCGCGCCAAGCCGCCGAGCAATCGCCTGCGTTGCTTCGGCGGTCCCCGTGTGTGTGCTCCACTCGGCCAGATCGCTGACTGTGTTCTCTGCCATCAGGTGGGAACATTTCCCGGTTCACCCCCGCAGCTCCTTCCCCGGGGCCTGCTGCCCCGCAAGACCGCCGTGCCTGCGAGCAAGTGCTCGAGGTGGTGGCGGCGAATACTCGCCCGGTGGTTAACCATGCTTGAGATCGACGGTTCTTACGGCGAAGGTGGCGGTCAGGTTCTGCGCACCAGCCTGTCGCTGGCGGCGGTGCTCGGTCGCGAACTGCAGCTCGTCGACATACGCGCCAACCGAGCCAAGCCGGGACTGGCGGCGCAGCACCTCGCCTGCGTACGGGCTGCTGCCGAGACATGTGGGGCGCAGGTGCGAGGCCGCAAGCTAGGCGCGACCGAACTGACCTTCCGCCCCGGCGAGATTGCGGGCGGCTCGTTCCGCTGGAACGTGGGCACTGCGGGCTCGGTCTGCCTCGTGGCGCAGACGGTGGTGCCACCGCTGCTCTTCGCGCGGAGACCTTCGTTCGTGCAGATCACCGGCGGGACCAATGTCCCATGGAGCCCGGCTTTCGAGTATCTGGACCGCGTTTTCCTGCCGGCGATCCGGAGCATGGGCGCACGCGTCCGAGCGACGCGATTGCAGCCGGGCTTCTACCCCAAGGGCGGCGGGCGCATACACCTCGAGATCGAGCCGCTGATCCGACCGCTGCAGGCGCTCGACTGGCGGAGTCGAGGGCAGTTGCGCGGACTCGAGGCGGTGAGCCTGGTGGAGGAGCGTCTCCCCAAACACATCGTGAACCGGCAACTCGCGGGAGCGCAGGCTGAGCTTGGGTCGGCGGGGCTGCGCGTGACGCGCGACCGGCCAGAGTCGCTCTCGGCGGGGACGATGCTGATGATCGCCGCGACGCTGGAACGGGGCGCGGGCGGCTTCACCGCACTGGGCGAGAAGGGCAAGCCCGCCGAACGAGTGGGGGCGGAAGCCGGGCGCGCCACGGCGAGCTTCCTCGCCAGTAGCGCCTCCGTGGACGCGCACCTCGCTGACCAGCTCGCGCTCTACGCAGCGTTGGCCCTGGGGCGGACGCTGTATGTGACTGAGCGCGCCACAGAACACCTCACCACGAACCTCTGGGTCATCAGCAGTTTTCTGGAGAGCGAACTGGGCCTGGACGAAGCAACGGGCACAGTGAGCATCGATGGAGTAGGACTTCCTGCCACAGGCGTAGAAGAAGCACGCGGAGGTGACTTCCTATGACCGATGACAAGCAGATCGACGACCCGAAAGACGAGCAAGCTGAGGAGCCGGTGGCTGAAGAGCCAGTGGCTGAAGAGCCGGTGGCCGAAGAGCCAGTGGCCGAAGAGCCAGTGGCTGAGGAGCCGGTGGCCGAGGAGCCGGTGGCTGAGGAGCCGGTGGCTGAGGAGCCGGTGGCTGAGGAGCCGGTGGCTGAGGAGCCGGTGGCTGAGGAGCCGGTGGCTGAGGAGCCGGTGGCTGAGGAGCCGAGCCGGTGGCTGAGGAGCCAGTGGCCGAAGAGCCAGTGGCTGACCCGCTCGCGGACATGGACGTGATGGACATGGTGAGCATGTCCATCGGCATGTTCGTTCAAGAGGCCTGGGTGGGCATGGGCCTGCAGGCCCGTGCGGGGGCAGGCGAGACCAAAGTGGACCTGCGCAATGCACGCATCGCGATCAGCATGGTTGAGGCCATCACTGGCGCGCTGGGTGAAGAGATCGGCCAGGATGAGAGACGTTCGATCGACCAGATGCTGACAGATATGCGGGTGAACTTCGTACGCGTCAGTAACCAGTCAGGGGAGTAGCGCCCATGGCACAACCATCCGACGTCGTAGCCCTTACGCATGCCGATCGCGATGGCATCGTTGAGGCGACCCATTTTGGGGCAATCGCAGTCTGTGCAGCCGACGGCCGGCTGCTCGCGCACGCTGGCAATCCCGAATCGGTTCAGTACTGGCGTTCGGCCAGTAAGCCCATCCAGGCACTGAGCGTGATCACCAGCGGGGCCGCTGATCGCTTCGGATTCTCGCAGCGTGAGCTGGCTCAGATGTGCGCATCGCACAGCGGATCGGCGATGCACACCGAGACTGTGCTGGGTATCCTTGGCAAGCTGGGGCTGGATGAATCAGCGCTGCAGTGCGGCATACATCCGCCCGGCGACGCCACCGAACGTGAGCGGCTGGCAAGCGCAGGCGAAAAGCCCGGTCCTCGGCACAACAACTGCTCGGGCAAGCACTCCGGGATGCTGGCGACCTGTCTGGCGCTGGACGCTGACCCGGCGAGCTATCTTGAGTTGGGCCACCCAGTCCAGAAGCTGATCGCCGAGCAACTGTCGCTGATGTCGGGCACTCCGGTGGCAGAGATCCACTACGGGCACGATGGCTGCGACGCGCCAACCGCCGCTCAGACGCTGCGCGCTCAGGCGCTGGCGTGGGCGCGTCTGGCTGATCCGGGGGGCCTGCCTGATGATCTGGTACCTGCGGTGAACCGCATCGCGGGGGCAATCCCGGTAGCGCCGGAACTGCTCAGTTCCGTGGGTTCGTTCAGCGCGCGGCTGATCGAGGCCGGAGGCGGCGACGTAATCTGCAAGGGAGGCGCAGCGGGACTCTTCTGCTTCGCGATCCGCAGCCGGGGCGTGGGCGTGGCCTTCAAGGTCGCTGACGGCTCGGGAGCCGGGCACGAACCGGTGGCGATCGCGCTGCTGGAGCGGCTGGGTGTGGACCTGCCGACCGACTTCGCTGAGGAGTTCGGCAGTTCCGCGATCACCAACTGTCACGGCCGTATCGTCGGCCAGATGCGCGCGGCGGACATTCAACTCGAGCAGATGGCCTGAGGGAGATCACTATGGGGCTCACAGTCGCCCTGATCGGTTGCGGAAGCATCGCCCCGACGCATCTGGACGCACTGGTGCGCAACGACCACGTGGACCGAGTCTTCGCCGCTGACCCGAGCGAGGAGGCGCGTGAGGCGATGTTCTCCCGCTACGGAATCATCAAGCGACTGGCGGAGGACTGGCGCGAGCTGATCGCGGACGATGAGGTGGATGTGGTTGACATCCTCACGCCTCACGACAGCCACCGCGATATAGCCGTGGCTGCGCTGGAGGCGGGCCGAGACGTGATCTGCGAGAAGCCTATCGCGCGCACCGTCGCCGAGGCGGACGAGATGATCGCCGCCGCTGAGCGCACGGGTCACCGACTCTTTGTGGCCATGTCACAGCTCAATTTCCCGGCGGTGATCGCAGCCCGCGAACTGATCGCGGAGGGAGCGATCGGCCGACCTCTCCTGGCGGTGTTCACGGTGCTCGACAACGAAGTCGAGCGCATGAACGATCCCGAGCACTGGAAGTGCGACCTCGAGCGCGCGGGCGGCGGCGCGTTCATCGACCTCGGCTACCACACGGTCTACATCATGCAGGACCTGCTCGGACCTGCGGAGGCAGTGACCGCAACGGGCTCGCGTCTACTGGTAGAGCCTGAGACCAAGGGCGAGGATACGGCCGCAGTGGCTCTGGAGCTGGCGGGCGGCTCGCTGGGGAGCATCGTTGTGACTTTCGCCGACGCGGCCACGCGCTATCAGGCCGAGCGTCGGATCATCGGGACCGAGGGGACGCTGCTCATCCGCGACCAGCCCGAGGACGAGTGGCCGCTGCTCCTGATTCAGGACGAGGCCACGAGCCCGGTGCGCGTACACGCGACGCTCGACGAACAGGGATACGCAGTGCAGGCAACGCTGGATGATTTTGTCGCGGCGTTGGTGAGCGGAGACGAGCCACCGATCAGCACCGAGGCGGCAAGACAGGCCCTGGTGACTGTGGAGGCCGCTTACGAATCGATGCGAACAGGTTGCCGAGTCGAGATCCCGCGCGGCGAATCCACGGACTGACAAAGCGATTCACGTGAAACACGTTGAGGCGCGGCTACGGTTTCTTCGCGGCTTCGTTGGGGACAACAGGGGCTTTACTGCTCGTCTCGGCGAGCGACGGGCGCAGGAGCGACTTCGGGCACGTCCTGGACGTTGATGCGCATGTCGGTGTGCTTCTCCGCCTCGCGCAGAATCATCTCCCCCATGATGGCCGCCCGATCAGGATCGCGCCCGACCTGGATGGCATACTGGTACCAGTCGTCGGCCCTGATGCGCTCCTCAGTGAGAAGCTGGGCCTCGTAGTCGACAAGCACGTCGCGAGCGTCCGGGTGCTCGGTGAGGGTCGAAGCCATGATCGCGAGTTTGGCGGAGACGCGAATAAAGAGCTCGTCGTCCAAGGTCACGAATTCGGTGACACCCGCCGCTTCAGAGTTCCGGTCAGACTGCCGGATCACGCGGGCGGCCTCTGCGTCATAGTCGGCGGGGGGCTCCGCGGGCCCGTCGGGGGCCTCGGGCGCGGCCGGGTCATCGGCAATCTCCACCGGCGACAGGTCTGCGGGAGCCGCTCCTGGACCGGGGGTCACTACTGCCTGCTCGGGATGGAGCATGTCCCAGGGAAGCTGCTGGTCCTCGACGACCTGCAGGTCCGGATCGGGCAGGTCGGCCTCCTTGGTGGAGGTCAGATGCCACGCTACAATGGCCCCGCAGGCGAGGCCAGCGAGGATCACTATCAGCATTATTGCGTTGTTGATGGAACCGTCCGTGCCACTTCGCATGTTATCTTCTTTACAGACGCCTGTTCGTAGAGCTATGTTCCGGCTTGCGTTGCGCGCCGGAAGTATACGTGGCGCGGGGCGCGTCAGTCAATGCAGCCACGTGCGGCTGCCACGAACCGTGTGGTATAATGGACCGCAGGCCAACCCTACGACGTCTTGCGCACGCGGAGGCGGCAGAAACGCATGTATGAACTCACCGTCGAGAGAGAGTTCTCGGCCGCGCACAATCTGCGCGACTACGACGGCGCGTGTGCCCGGATGCACGGGCACAACTACCTGGTGCAGATCACGGTGGGTGGGCCAGAGCTCAACAGCCAGGGGCTACTCGTCGACTTCGGCGACCTCAAGGTCATCTACGACGAGGTTCTGGGCAAGCTTGACCACCAATGTCTGAACGAAGTCCCGCCGTTTGACGAAATCAACCCGACCAGTGAGAACTTGGCGCGCCATATCTACGAAGTGATCGCCGAGGGGCTCCCTGAGGGCGTGACTATGCGGGCGGTCAAGGTCTTCGAGTCATCGCGAGCGTGCGCCACCTATAGCGAGGGAGACTGATGAGTTCGGTAATCCTGCTTTCAGGCGGGATGGACTCGGTGGTGGCGGCGTGGGCGTCGCGGACCGAGCATGAGCCCGCGCTGACCCTGACCTTTGACTATGGTCAGCGAGCCGCCCAGCGCGAACTGGAAGCAGCCCTTAATGTGTCCGCTGAGCTCGGTGTACCCAACCGCTTCATCAAACTCCCGTGGCTGGCGAAGCTCAGCGCGGCCTCGATCACGAACGCTGGCTCGGACCCGGCCGGTGACACCGACGCGTCAGTGTGGGTGCCCGCGCGCAACGCTATCTTCCTGAGCATCGCGGGAGCCTACGCGGAGAGCATGGCCTGCGAAGCCATCGTGTGCGGGTTCAACGCCGAAGAGGCTGCCGAGTTTCCAGACAACTCGGCGGAGTTCGTCCAGCGAGTTGACGAGATGCTGCAGATGGCGACGCGCAACGCGCCGCGGGTTGTCAGCCCAACTTTGCCACTGACCAAGAAAGAGATACTGCAACTGGGTGTGGAACTCGGGGCGCCACTTCAGTTCCTGTGGAGCTGCTACGGTTCGGGGCCGCAGCACTGCTGGCAATGCCCATCGTGCAGGCGATTGCGGGCAGCGCTCGGCGAGGCCGGACTGTGGGAGAGCTTCATCGGGCAGCGTGCATCATCGCGGGAAGACAAGAACCAGTAGGGAGGCCCAACTGATGGGTCGTCTGGCATTCTTTGATGGCTGCGCAATGGTCGGATGGCGGGCAACGCGCCACCCGGAGACCATCTGGCACCCCAACGACTTCGTGCGCGACTACGACTACTACGGGATCGCAGCCGGGCTCGTGTACCACGCGTGCGCATCCGAGTATCACCAGGACTACGGCAACCGGCGTCTTCTGTCCGAGATCGAGGGACAGTCGCGGCTGGTGCCGCAGTGGGTCTTGATGCCCCACCACACGGGCGAAATCGCCCCAGCCGACGAGCTCGTGCCGGAGATGTTGTCGCTGGGAGTGCGATCAGCACGCTTGTTTCCGAAGACACATGGGTATGATCTGAGTGAGGAAATCTGCGGCCCCCTGCTCGGGCTGCTGCAGGAAGCACGGGTGCCACTGTTCGTGGACGCGACGGAGGTGGCCATCGGGGCAGCGCAGGGGCTGTGCGCGCGCTACCCCGAGTTGCCGATCGTTCTGTGCGGAGTAAGTTGGGGCGTTGACCGCGTGCTGGAGCCGGCACTTGCGAAAGCCCCGAACCTGCACATCGAGACGCACGCGTTCCAGGGCCACCGAGCCTATGAGCGCTTCGCCGAACAGTTCGGATCCGAGCGCCTGATCTTCGGCACCGGCCTGCCGGACTGCAGCCCCGGTGCGGCGATGATGATGTCGCTGTACGAGGACATCAGCGAAGACGAGCGGCAGAAGGTGGCAGGCGGAAACCTGCTGCGGCTCATACAAGACGTCAGGGCGGACGGGCCCTGCCCTATCGAGGCGATTGAGCCTGCCGAGCCGCGTGAAGACGACGACCCGATCGTCGCAGCGCTGCGCGAGGGTTTGCCGCTTGACGACGAGTTCGTCTTTGACGCGCACGGGCACATCGGCCACGAGGGCTCAATGGGCATTGCGCGCCTGCAACTTCCCTACATCGATGGGGACGGCCTGGTCGGGACGATGGACCGGTGCGGGATAGATCACTGCATCGTGAGCACGTGGAGCGGGATCACGCACGGTGACGAGGACAGCAACGATATCACACTTCGGGCAGTCCAAAGACACAAGGGCCGGCTGCTGGGCTACGGATGCATAAACCCGCGCTACCCCGAGCAGGTGCAGTCGGAGATGAAGCGGGTGCTCAACAGCGGCGCGATGGTGGGCTTCAAGCCTTACCCGCCGCGCCAGCAAGTGCCGCTGACGGACATCCGGCAAAGGCCCATGCTGGAATGGTCGGACCGGACTGGGGCGCCAGTGCTCTGCCACGGCGGGTTCGCGCCCGCCGGGTCAGTAACTCCGGACCAACTGGCTTGGCTGGCGGACCTGTACCCAGGGGCGAAATTCGTGCTGGCGCACACGGGCAGCGCGTGGCCGTTGGCGGAAGCGTTAGTGCCAGTTGCGCGGAAATATGGTAACATATACGCAGAGATAACATATACAGCCATACTGTATGGGCTCGTTGAGTACCTGGTCCGGGAAATGGGCCGAGACCGAGTGCTGTTCGGGACCGACTGCGTCATGCGTGACGCAGCGCCGCAACTCGGCTGGGCGGCGTGGGCGAGGATTCCGCTTCAGGACAAGCGCATGGTCCTGGGCGGGAACACCGCCGACATGCTTTCGTGGCCGCCCGAGCTGCGCCAGTCAGTGACCGGACTTGCCAGGCGTGAGCAGAAAGGGTCGGCGTGAGAGAGCTATGGCAGCACTGATATTGAGCATTGAGGATGATCCCGCACTGAGCGAATCGATCATCGCGGCACTGGAGCCCGAGGGCCACCGTATCATCACGGCTTTTGACGGTGAGTCAGGCCTGCAGATGGCGAAGACGGAGAACCCGGACCTGATTCTGCTCGATCTCATGCTTCCCCACATAGATGGGATGGAAGTGTGCGCGAAGCTCCGTGAACACTCTGAGATACCGATTATCATGGTGACCGGGATGTCGGCGGAGGACGAACGCGTTGCTGGCCTGGTGCAGGGAGCAGACGATTACATCTGCAAGCCCTTCCGAGCGCGCGAGTTACGCGCCCGCGTCGAGGCAGTGCTCCGGCGCAGCACGCACTGGTCATCAGGCAATGAGGACGAGATCATTGAGGTGCAGGACCTGACGATTCGGCCGGCTGCGCGAGAGGTGAAGCTTGGTGATCGGCGCATCAAGCTCACGCCAAAAGAGCACGATCTGTTGGAGCACCTGGCGCGCAACGCCGGTAAGACCGTGCCCCGCGAAGAGATGTTGCGGCAGGTGTGGGGGGAAGAAGAGTACATCGACCCGCGGACGCTCGACGTGCACATCCGCTGGTTGAGGGAGAAGCTCGAGGAAAACCCAAGTGAACCTGTACTGCTCGTGACGGTCCGCGGGGAAGGCTATCGGCTCACCGACGGGTCGGAGGACTGAGTCCACGCGACGACGGACCGCGACTGTGGGCATGAAGAACACCATGGAGGGCAGCGATTACTTCGCTGCCCTCTTTCGTGCGTGTACGCAAAGGTGCGGCGCCACTACTTGGGCGGGATGCAGAGCATGCGGCGACAGCTTTCGCACTTGATGACGCCGACGCCGCGCTCGACACGGATGACAAGGGTGCTCGGCACGGACAGGTTACAGCCAGTGCAGATCGAACCATCGAGCGCTACGATGGCTACACCACCCAGTCTCGCCCGCAAGTCCTCGTACTGCTTCACCAGTGCCGGCGGCAAAGCAGTGAGGAGTTCATCGCGCTTGGCGCGCAACTGGTCGAGTTCAGTGCGAGCCTTGAGTGTCTGATCATCATACGCGCTCGTTATCTGAGCGTGGGTTGCCTGGGCCCCGTCGCGCGCCGCCGTCGCCTCGTCCAGCTTCGTCTGGGCCTCCTCAAGGCTTTCGAGGACCTCAAGAGTGAGGTCCTCAACGCGGCTGGTATTGCGGTCGAGCTCTGCGAGTTTCGCTTCCAGCGCAGTGAGTTCCTTGGGGTCGGAGACCGTCCCTCCGTACGCGCGATCGCTCTTCTCTTTCTTCTCAGCATCGATGCTCTGCAACTGCAGCTCCAGGTCCTTGGCCTTGACCTGCACGCCACTCACTTCCGCCGCGGCAGCATCGGCTGCAGCATGCGCGGCTTCCAGGTCTTTTTTGGCTGAGGTGCCGTCATCGATACCAGCAAGAAGGGCCTCGCGCTCATCGATTGCGCTGTCGGCCTGCTGGAGTTCGAACAGTAGGGCAAGGTCTTCGCTGGGCATATTAACCACCGCCTGATTAACGGTAATGGGTGTCGTCAAGGCCCGGCCACTAGCAGAGCGACCGGGCAAATGGGTCGGTCAGCACGTCAGAGACGAGAACATTCACTGCCGGCCCGCATTGCTCCTGCAAGAAGTCCGAAAGTAACGAAATCACCGGACGCTCGGTGGCGTAGTGCCCCGCGTCAATGACCGCCAGATCAAGTGCCAGGGCGTCAAGCGCGTCATGGTGCTTCAGGTCGCCGCAGACCAGAAGATCGGCCCCAGCCGCCGCAGCCGGGCGCACGGCATCGCCACCAGCCCCGGGCATGAGGGCGACCTTACTCACGGTGGGCTCTCCCCGCGCCACCACGCGCATGGAGCTGGATCCCAGCGCCTCCTGGGCGAAATCGGCAAACTCAGAGAGCGTGGTGGCGCGCTCAGTCTCACCGAGCACGCCCCAGACTGCGCCATCCTCCTGGACAAGCGGGCCAAGAGGCGTGATCTCCAGTGCCTGGGCGAGGGCGATCCCGGTGCTGAGCCCCGGCGCGCCATCCAGGTTCGTGTGAGCCACGTACAGCGAGATTCCCGCTCGCAGCAGATCAGCCACCATACCCCCGACGACGTCATCTGTGAGCACCGAGCTGAGTGGATCGAATACGAGGGGGTGATGGCTAACAATGAGCTCCGCACCAGCTTCACGGGCCTCTGCGACCACCTCACTGGTGATGTCGAGGCTCACCAGAATTCTGTCGATATCGGCGGCCGGATCGCCCACCTGAAGTCCTACGTTATCCCATTCAGCGGCCAGGTGCAGCGGAAATGCGTCCTCAAGGATGGCCACAACGTCAGCTATTTCCATGTCAGACACGCCCTTGCCTACCAATTAGCACTCTCCCAGCGAGAGTGCCAACTTCACTTGACGCCAATGTCTGGTCCTGCTATACTGGCCTCTCAGTTTTGCGAGGGCTCAGGAGGCGCATAGGCAGATGCCCACATACGATTACCGGTGCAAGAAGTGCGGGACAGTATTTGAGATGCGGCACGGTTTCGATGAGAAGCCGCCCAAGACCTGTCGGGCCAAGGGCTGCCGCGGTACGCTTGAGCGGCTGTTCAGCCCGCCCTCGATCATCTTCAAAGGCAAGGGCTGGCATGTAACGGACTACGGGCGCGGCAACGGCGGCGGGAACGGCCGGCCGGGCGGCAATGGTTCGCACGACAAGGATAAGGCGGCTGAGAAAGCCGCAGAGAAGGCTAGTGAAAAGGCCTCTGACAAGGTCGAGAAGAAGACCGAGAAGGCCAGCGCTGCCAAGAAGACAGACTGACGATCCACTCGAGAATCTGGTAGCAACTGCATTCTGGCGCGAGCAGGCATCACGGACGAATGATGACCTTGATCGCGCCAGTTTCGTGTTTGCGTGCCGCGACGTCGAAGGCGCGGGCCGCGTCGGCAAGGTCGAAGGTGTGGGTGATCATCGGACCGACCCGAACCCGCCCATCCGCCAGCAGCGCCAGTCCACGCGCAAAGTCCTCTGGCAGGTTGTTGCTGGAGGTCGTGACCACCCGCTCACCGGCCATGGCCGCAGTGGTCAGCGCAAGCCCATCGGCGGCGCCAGCCATGAGCATCAGCGTGCCTCCCGGGGCCAGCATGCCCAGGGCCACCTGCTGCAATTGCCGATCACCGGTGGTATCGAAGATCGCCCCGACCCTCTCCCCCGCCGACCAGTCGCGCACGATCCCGGCCAGATCATCAGGCGCGACTTCGGCGCCCGAGACGGCCATCTCAGCGCCGAGTTCGCGAGCGCACTCGAGCGCTGAGTCATACACGTCAGTGACCAGCGCGGCACCAGCGCCGTCGGCCAGGGCAACCTGCATGAGTGACAGGCCGATGGGCCCGGCCCCGAGGAGAACCACTCGGCAGCCGGGGTCTATCCCCGCTCGATTGACCGCATGCACCGCTACTCCAAGCCCGTCCAGGAAGGTCGCCTCGTCGAAGCTCACCGTCTCGGGCAACTCGTGCAGGTTCCGCCGCCAAACTGGCATGAACTCGGCCATGCCCCCCGGGTCATACTGGCGGCCCTCCCACCCCGCGCCATGGCCAAGGTGCATGGTATCCCTGCACAGCTGACTGCGTCCTGCGAGACACTCGCCGCAACGCCCGCAGGTGACGAAAGCAAGCATCCCCGCGCGCATCTGCCGACCATCGAGATCGACGACGCCGGAGACTTCGTGGCCGAGGATCATGTCGGGCGGGTTGGGCTTCTCGTAGCCGAGCGTGTGCTTGGCCCAAGGGTTCTCGCCAGCCAGGTAGCGCAGGTCACTCCCGCAGATGCCGCAAGCGCGCACGCGGCAGAGGACCTCATCGGGCAGGAGATCGGGCATGGGGATGTCCTCGACTGCCAGATTACCTGGGGACTTGAGGACTGCAGCTTTCATGGTGGCCATCGAGCAAGTGCGCTCCGTTATCGTGATGAGATGCAAAACGGGCCAAGGTCTGATCGGTCAGACCCGGCCCGTCAGAGGCGGCGCACTCACACCTCAGGGACCGTCGGGCTCCTCAACTGGCTCGCCCGCAGCGTCCACCGGCGGCCCTGCCTCGTCCGCAGCGGTGGCCTCCTCGGGGGTTGGCTGCTCGGTGAGGATGGTGAGCAGGCCCGGCAGCAGTTCTGGGTACTTCTCGGTGAGCAGGCTGGCCACCTCGTCAGAAAGGCCGGGGTACTTCGCCATGAGCGCGGCGGTGACGTCCACGATCAGTTCGGGGTGCTGGGAGGTGACGCGCTCCTGCACGTGTTCGAGCAGGTCAGGGTGCCGTTCGCGCAGCAGAAGCATGACATCGTCGAGCAGCGCCCGATGTTTCTCCTGAATGATCCGAGCCATCTCGGCGGCCGGCACTTTGTCCGGATCGGCGTCGGCAACATCGCGGATCAGTTCAGGATACTTCTCTTCGATCAGGTTCGCGATCTCTTCGCGCACTTTCGGGTAGCGGTCGCTGATGGCGGCATGCAATTCGCTCTCAACGACTGCGCTCAGCCGCGGGTAGCGGGTGACGATGATGCTGCGCAACTCGTCGCCGGCCCATGAGAAGAGGCCCGGGTGACGCGCCTGCAGCATCGCGTAGAGATCGGGCCCGAGATTGGGGTAGCGATTGTCGATGAAACGACGCACGCGAGCACGCTGATCTTCGGTGGCCGAGTCGAGGATGCTGAAGAGGTCAGACGGCGGCGTGGCAGGCTCTAGTGCAGTTGCGGGAGGATCAGCGGGCGGGGGCTGGGCGTCATCTGCCGCAAGGTGGATTCCGGTCAGCAGAATGATGAGCCCGAGACAGGCAAGGCGACGCATAAGCTGCTACTCCCCCGCGTCGCCCAGGGCTCGACGCATCGCTTCGGTGAAGCACAACTCGAAGTGCGGGTCGTCCTCACCCTCAACGATGCGCGGCCCCAGTTCAGCCGACGGCGTCGCCGTAACGACCGACAGCAACGTCGGCGTGGTTTCTATGAGGTGTTCCTCGATGAACTCCTCAACCAGCATGCTGGCGAGGACTCCGGAGGCCAGCTCGCGATCGAGCAGAGACGGCTCAGCAGTTTCGGCAGGCGCGGGGATCTCCCCGATCGCATCAGCAACAGGTGTCAGGCGCGGCGCGAGCGCCACTACAAGCACCTCGTCCACGGGCATGGCTGAAGCGTGAGCGATCTCGGCAGCGACAGGCCCGGAATCGGGCAACGCAGCCCCGTATGCGAAGACGGGCTGCTCAGGGCTGGGATCGGTGGCCGCCACCGGTGCCACAGGTTCCGGAACCGGCGCGACAGCGACTGTCCGGCGACGGATCACCGGGCGCGGCAACGCGGCGAGCACCTCAGCGGCCTCGTCAGCCGCTTCGTCGGTGGGCGCTTCGGTAGCGCTGAGTATGGCGTCGCGAGCTGCGGCGACTGCACTGTCCTCAGGGATGAGCGAAGTGATGGGATCGGCGACGTGCGTCTGGGCCGGTGCGGCGGCCAGGGACGCGTCGGGAGCGGAGGTGTCCGGGGCGTTCAGGAGACCGACTGAAAGAGCAATCACAAGCGCAGCGGCGGCGGCAACTGGTGCCACCCAGGTCCGCCAGACAGGCAGGGCAGCGGCCCGGCTCTCGGCTGCGGCAACCTTGATAGCGCCAGGCAACCATCCCGGCGGCTCAGGCTGAGGCATCTCGCGCAGCAGCGACCTGGCAGCGGACAGAGCCGCAAGAACGCGGCGGCAGTCCGCGCACTGCTCCAGGTGCTCGGAGCATCGCTCAGCCTCGGCCCCAGTCAGTTCACCGTCCAGGTAGGCACTGAGCAGATCGGTTGTCTTACCACACTTGTCGGCCATGCCTCTCCCCCGGTCGCACCATCACGCTGCTGGTGAGAGCTCCGCGGTCAGTCCGCCATGGACAGCTCGCCACGCTGATACGCCTCCCAGCGATCCGCGAACTGCTTCCTCGCGCGTGCCAGGCGGGACTTGAGCGTCCCCACCGGACAGCCGAGAATTGCGGCTGATTCTTCATAGTTGTTCTGCTCAAGGTCCACGAGCGTAATCACGGCGCGATGTTTGGGCGTAAGCGTTTTCACTATCCTGCGCACGGCACGCTGCACTTCCGCGCGCTCGGCGAGTACGTGCGGGCTCCAGGTCTCGTCCGGCACAGACCGGGACATGGGCCCATCCTCGGTCTCCATTGCCTCGTCAAGCGACGGGCCCTCGACCTGCCCGCGTCGCTTGCGCCGCCGGATCTCATTGATACAGGCATTGACCGCGATGCGGTGCAGCCACGTGCGGAAACTGGCCTCGCCCTGATACTGGAAGCGCCGAAGCGCTTTGAGGGCGCGCAGGAATATTTCCTGCGTGATATCGGTCGCGTCCTGCGGGCCCAGCATCCGGTACGCGATACGGTACACGCCTGTATGATGGCTGTCGACGAGCACGGAGAAGGCTTCAACACTGCCGCTTTGCGCTTCTGCGACGAGCTGCCTCTCCACCTCATCGATCTGGCCTTGACCGGCTTGATCAGCCCTCAAGACGCCATCTCCATAGTTACTCAACGCCCGTAGCTCCACAAGGTTCCAGAATCTTTAATGAAGTGTCGACGTAATTATTATACGGGGGCGTCTCCGGGAGTGTCAATCCAGGGCAGAACCGGCCGAAACAAGCCTTTAAGGTAGTGCGACGGGCCAAATTGCTCGACCGTGGACGGTCATCCGATGTAGCGCCTCCGGATGATTGAGTACAGCGCTTGAGCGTACACCTGCTGGCCTGCGAGTGTCGGGTGCACCCCATCCTCGGGCCGGATGTACTCGGCGAGGCAGCGCAAGTCAGACGCGTCCGCGACTGTGCCGTCGAACTCCGCCCGCAGCGCCAACTCATCGAACGCCGCTTTGACATCGCACAGCGTCAGCCCCTCCTGCTCGGCTACCTCGCGGATCGGCGCGTCATACTCCATGAGCGCGTTGTTGCACCCGCCCCAGGGATCGTAGTAGTCGATGCCGAGCGAGTAGGGATGAAAGGCATCCACGATTGGGCTGGGTGTGGTGATGATGATCTCTGCACCGACGCCCTTGATCTGTTGGACCATTTCCAGCAGATTCGTCTTGAACTGATCCAGATCGACGCGCTTGTCCGGCTCCCAGCGCACGTCATTGCAGGAGAACTCAATGACCACCAAGTCGGGGTGGTGATCGAGTACATCGATCTGTATGCGCACGAGGCCCTCGGCGGTGTTGTGGCCGGGTACGCCGGAGTTTATGACCGTAACCTCAACGCCGGTCTCTCCGAAACGCTCGTTGATTCGTCGTTCGAGAATTGCCGGGTACGCGTCGTCGCGACTGGCGTAGGGCGTGCCGAAGGTGATGGATGTGCCGAAGCAGACGAGGGTTTCGCGACGCGTGATCTCGCTCATTCGGGCGTCGCCGCCTTCAGGACCATCTGATCCACGGCCTGGTCGAGATACTCAAGCACAAGGGTCAACTCGGTCACGCCGATGGTCCGCAGGGCTTTAAGCACCGGGCCGTGGTTGACGACGAACACCAAGTCGCCACCGGCCAGCCTTGCTCGCGCAAACACGGCGACCATCTCGGCGATGGCACGCTCAGCGACCTGCTCGGACGCTGACAGGTCGAGCACGAGGAAGCGGTCGCCGCCCTCTATGATGCCATGCAGCAACCCCCGGAGGCGCTCGGATCCGCACGCGTCAAACTCCACGTCACCGGTGGTCTGCACCACGGTGATCTCGGGGTGATCTTCAGGAGAGTAGATGGTTGTCTCCATTACTCGTTGCTCCCTACTCGGGGATGTGCGCGTTGTTCTCCTGTGCCCAGGCCAACAGCGCCTCGAAGCACTCATCCGGCACCTCGCACTCACCGATCGCTACGGGGTGGCTGCCGCCAGGGCCATGGGAATCCGTACCGCCCGTGACGAGCATCCCGTATTCCTCGGCCAACTCAAGCGCCCGCCGTGTGTTCGAGGGCGTGTGCTGGGAGTGGTATGCCTCCAGACCGTTGAGACCGGCCTCGGCCAAATCGCGTATCATGCGCGTGCCAACTCCGAGCCCGGGGTGAGCCAGCACCGAGCAACCGCCCGCCGCCCGGATGGCCTCGGCTGCCGCGAAGGGCGTGAGCTTGTAGCGCGGAACGTACGCGGGTTTGCCCCTGCCCAGATACCTGTCGAACGCCTCCTGCTGGGTCTTCACGTAGCCCTTGCGCAGCAGCGCCGCCGCCGCGTGAGGCCGTCCGAGACTCTCGCCATTGCTCTCGGCTTCGATGTCGCCGAGGGATATCTCGATGCCGCGCTGGCGCAGCTTGGCCGCTATCTCGTCGCCGCGCAGCAGCCGGGCGCTGCGCACGTAGCGGAAGACTTCGCCGAGCTCGCGATCGCGGAGGTCGAAGTAGTAACCAAGGATGTGGACCTCGGCGCCATCGTGCTCGGTACTGATCTCTACCGCGGGCACGATGGTCAGGTCAGTGCCGCGGGCGTTGTCCAGGGCCAGGCGCACGCCGGCGACGGTGTCATGGTCGGCGATGGCTATGGCGGTCAGGCCCTTGTCCAGAGCTTCAGCGACGATCTCGCTGGGGGCCTGCGTGCCATCGGACATGGTTGAGTGAATATGGAGGTCTACGCTCATTGTGGTTTCAGAAAGTCCTTCCCGTGTATCTGCGATGCGCGGTAGTTGTTTCGGCGCGAGAGACCGGGAGACCTTCGCGCGGGTCTACTGCGGCGGGGTCAGCCACTGGCGGGCAAGTAGCGCGGCGCCCCGCTTGTCCAGGGGCTGGTTGCCAGAGCCGCAGTCGGGAGCCTGAACGCAGGCGGGGCAGCCCGCGTCACACGGGCAGGTTTCGATCGCCTCGGCCGTGGCGGCCAGCAACTGGGGCATGCTCTCGAAGGCTGCCTCGGCAATGCCCACACCGCCGGGATGGCCGTCGTACACCGAGATCACCGGCGCGAGCAGGTCAGGATGGTCGGCCTCCGAGACGCCGCCCACGTCGCGAGTATCACAGTGCGCAAAGACGGGCAGCAGCGCGATCATCGCGTGCTCGAGGGCGTGCAGACTGCCCATCAGATCGCAGCCAGCCGCGGCCAGCGCCAGCACGTCCTCCTCGGTGGCGGCGATGACCACGCCCACGGTTTCGATGGTCTGAGGCGGGAGATCGAGCAGCTCCGTGCCAAGCTCGGCCTCGGTCATCTGGCGCACTTTGCGGAAGCCCGTGACTTGCGAGGTGATGTCCACAACTCGCCCAGACGACAGGGGGCACCGCCGGGCACCGTCCCCTCCTCCTGCCAGCTGACCACCTTCATCTGCGAGACCATCGTGGGCTCAGTGTAGTATCTGGCCCGGGTCTTGCGCGCCCAGGCAGTGCGTTCCTCAAGGTCCAGCCTCTCGACCAGATAGCTCTCCCCGGCGTGCAGGTAGATGGCGCCCTCGTGCACGGTGCGTAGAGCGCTGTCCGCATCGACCGTTCCGAGCTTGTCGCCAGTCTTCTCAAGCACAATGCTATAGGCCTGCCCGGCGGTGGAACGCAGGTTGATCTCAGCCGCCGGGTAGATATCGGGGTCGACCCAGTACCAGCGCGTGCGCTTGGTGACGTATGGCAGGCGGGAGTCTTCGCGGCTGGATGGGTCCCCGAGCACCTGGAGGATATCCTCCATCTCGTCACCGAAGAGCGCCACGTCGACGTCCTCGAGAGGCTGCTCGTAGGCCGCGCAAGCCAGATGACCGGCGAGGATGTAGCGGTTGCGCGGGTCAATGCGGACGCGCTCTGCATCGCGGTCAAGCAGATACTCGGGGTGTTCCAGCAGGTAGCGGTGCACGCCGCCGGGCAGCGTAACAAGCGCAGCCAGCGAGTCGCCCTGGGCACGCCCGGCGCGGCCAATCTGCTGCCAGGTGCTCGCGATGGTGCCCGGGTAGCCAGTGAGGATCGCCGCATCGAGGCCGCCGATGTCCACGCCGACCTCAAGCGCTGTGGTCGAGACTACTCCGAGTAGCTCGCCCTCGAAGAGTTGGCGCTCGATCTCGCGCCGCTCGGCGGGCAGGTAGCCGCCCCGGTAGGCCATGACGCGATCGGCGAGTCCCTCTTCCTCAAGCTGCTCTCGAGCGTAGCGCAGGATCAGTTCGGCGACGCGCCGCGCCAGTACGAACACGATGCAGCGCACGCCCTTGCGCACCATCTCGCAGAGAAGCTCTGCGGCCTCGAGGCTCGCGCTGCGACGCTGACCGGTCGCCTGCTTGACCACGGGGGGCTGCCAGAGCATGAAGAAGCGCCTGCCCTGTGGGGCACCGTCCTCGTCGATCACACGCGCGGGCAGGCCGGTCAATTCGCCGAAGAGTTCGCCGGGGTTGCCGATGGTCGCCGAGCAGGCGACGAAGCGCGGGTTCGCTCCATACTTGGCCGCGATGCGACGCAGCCGGCGGATCACGTTGGCCGTGTGAGAGCCGAAGACTCCGCGGTAGGTATGCACCTCGTCGAGCACCACGTAGTCGAGGTTGCGGAAGAACTCCGCCCAAGTGTGGTGATACGGCAAAATGCCGATGTGCAGCATGTCGGGGTTGGTCAGGACGACCTGGCACTCGCGCTTGATACGCCGGCGCTGGTTGCGAGGTGTGTCGCCATCGTAGGTGGCCGCCCGGAAGGCCTCGCCCGCGCCAAACTCGCCGAGCTTGCGGAGTTGGTCCTGTGCCAGGGCTTTCGTCGGGTAGACCAACAGCGCGCGCGAGGTGGGGCGCTCGTAGATGTGCTGAGCCAGCGGGACCACGTAGCAGAGGGTCTTGCCCGAGGCGGTGCCGGAGACGACCACAACGTTCTCGCCGCTGAGTGTGGCCTCGATGGCCTGCGTCTGATGCTGATAGAGCCTGTCGATCCCGAGCCCGTCGAGGATGCTCTGCACGGTCGGGTTCAGGTCGATACCCAACTGCCCGTACATGGCCTCGCGTTCGGGCAGGCGCGACAGATTGTGTATCTGCCCGGCGTAGTCCTCGCGGGACCGGATGTCACTCAGCAGGGACTCGAAGTCCATTGGGTTACCTGCCGCCAATCGCCGATGACGGATACGGCACGGACACTGGTCCGACGCCCGACCTGCCCTGCTTCACTCCTGGCATTGACACTTTCGGCGAGAACGCACGTTGGTGAATCTGGGCTCGATTCCATGTTCTCGCAACAATGTGTCTATTTCTTCTGTGTGCTCAAGCGTCTGCCCGAACCTGTAGCACCCATCGAGCATCTGCAGCCAGACGTGCTCGCCCTGCTCGATACTGCTGGTTACCTTCGGGTAGTACTCGTCAAAATGGAACTCAATAAGGTGCTCCAGAAGGAATGAAGGCACCAGTTCCAGGATCTTCCGACGGCTCCGCACCAGCCGCTCCACGGTCGGCCACACGCGGTGCGGCCATTGTTCTATGTAGTCGCCAATATAGCACAACGCCCGTTCGTGTATGTCCTCGCGTGGGTCATCAACCAGCTGGTTGAGGAGCTCGAGTGCGAAACCCACGTTGCCGTGAATTCGACTGCCAATATACAGCCAATCCAGACAGTCTCTCCGGCTCTGGATGCCCCGCTCTTCCGCCATCTGGCGCAGCGAACAACGCTCTTCCTTGCTGAAGCGCATGTGAAAGTGGTCATCTGGACAGGTGGTCTCAATCCTGTTGCTCATCGCTCCGGTCATCCCCATCGTCAGCCTCGCCCGCGTCTTGGTCGGGGTGGTAATCATCATCAGGCTCGAAGGCAGGGAGGGCCCCATCCGGCTCACCCAGACCCTCGTCACCAGACTTCTTCTCCACCCAGCCACATAGGATGATGCTGAGCAGGTACAGCCCGATCATGGGTCCAGCGAGGAAGGTCAGCGTGGCCGGATCGGTGGTCGGAGTGACGAAGGCCGCGAAGACAAAGATGATGACCACGGCCTGGCGCCAGAAGGCGATCAGTTGCTTCTTGGTCACGAAGCCAACGCGTGCGAAAAACATCAAAACCAGCGGCAACTCGAATGACACGCCGAAGACCAGCAGGAGCCGCATGAGGAAATACAGGTATGGACGCAGAGTCAGCTCAGGCGCCACACCGAGACCCACGTTGAAGGTGAACAGGAAGGCAAACGCCTTGGGGGCGAGCCAGTAGCAGAAGACAACGCCGGAAAGGAAGAGAATCGTGGCTGCTGGGATCATGAGGATCGCCCAGCGTTTCTCATGGTCTTCCAGTGCGGGCTCAATGAAGAGCCACAGTTCCATGAAGATCAGCGGGGAGGCGGCGATGATGCCCGCCACCAGCGCGATCTCCATCATCAGCACGATGCCGCCGGCGGCCTCGAAGATGCGGAAGGTGAAGTCCTCGATGCCAGCGACCTGAGCCGCAATCTCCGCGGGGTAGCGCAGCAGTGAGAGCAGGTCATTACGGAACGCCCACGCGGCCAGCATTGCCAGCACAACGTAGATGACCATGCGTATGAGCCGCCACCTGAGTTCCTCGAGGTGGTCCCAGAAGCTCATCTCACCAGCGTCCTCACTTGAGCGCCAAGCCTACTCGGGATAGCACTCGCGCAGCCAGTCGGCGAGCGTCCCGTCATGCGCTGCGTGAGCCAGGTGCTCGTCGCCACGCTGACTGCCCCACGAGTAGTATATCACTACGTTCCCGGCGAACTCACAGAAGTCGATGTCAGAGTTGTTGATGTTCTCGTCCGGATCAGGCCGGAGGATGGGGTTGGCCGGGCTTTCCTCCCAGTGCAACAGGTCCCGCGAGCGGGTGAGGAAGGTCTCGAACCACCATGTCTCCGGACGCTCGAGATACCACATGTAGTAGAAGCCGTCGTGGTGCCTGAAGCTGGGGCAGGCGGTGTAGCGGTCGGTACCATAGATGGCCTGCTCGACCGGAAGTGTGGTCCAGGTGACCAGATCGTCGGAGACCGCGAACCGGATGGTGAAGTTCGGCCAACGCGAATCGTTGGTCTCGATCGCCATCACGTGGCGCTCACCGTCAGAGCACACCGAAGTGTTGTAGAACCGCTCGCCGACTGCCTGCACCGCGAGCGACTGTTCCCAGTGATCCGGATCGTCGCTGCGGAAAAGCACGACGTCGTCGGTGTCGCCCTCTTTGATGCCTTGGGTGGCGTAGACGAAGAGTTCGTCGCCGCGCACGAAGGGCACGGCAAAGGTGAAGCCCTCGGCGAACTCACTGAGCACTTCGCAAGCGGCGAACTCATCGGCGTCGCGCACGTCGCGCGTGCCGTCAGCGAGACGCCGGAGCCGCAGATAGTGCAGACCCCCGTGGGTATTGTCGGGGGTCAGCGGGCGCACAGACTCGAGGATGAGCAACTCGCCCCGGTACACAAAGGGCGAGGTCTCAACAAGTTGGTGCTGCACGGTCCCGAGCTTGCGGATGGGTGGCATGGAGGTACCCCCCTGGAAGTGGCCGCCGTCAGAACCAGATCGTTGGTAAGTGCTCGAAGACAGGCAGTCCTGTCGTTTTGGCAAGACCCATGATGATGCCAGTGAAGAAGAAATGCCCTATGACTATCCCTAAGAACATTGGCATCAGCCGTCTATACGTCCCCACTCCACCTAGCTTCAGGGTTAACGCCTTGATCCCCCACACGATTAAGAATGGGGCCCAGAAGCGCCGACCGTGGTTCATGCCGATTACGAAGCCCGCGGGGTGGAACGGGAAGCGCAGGTTGATATTGCGCAAGACCAAGCCGCCGACCGTGATGAGCAGGCCCACCGCCGCTGCGACGAGTGCCTGGGGCTTGGCGGGGAGCGGCGCGTTCACGAGACCGATGGCCCAGTCCGCGTCCTGGTGGGCATAGCGCACGCGGACGCCGCCGGCGTAGGTGCCGCCGCCGAGGACGTTGGCGCCGTGATCGTAGAAGCTTGTCAGATGCATCCACCAGCCCAGCGCAAGGCCGATCGGGATGGCCAGCAGCATGACCTTGGTCATGTCGCCGACGTCCATGCCCGCGCGCCGGGTCATGTTGTAGCTCTCAAGCTGCGCGGCCAGCCCCGAATGCGGGTAGCCCCGGTCCAGCCATTTGAGGTGGAAGATCGCGGCGAAAGGCCGATAGTCGCCCTGGCGACCGATAGCGCTGGCCCCGAACATCTCAAGGTAGCCGGTGCTCATGGACGAGTGTGGGAAGAGCCAGGGAGTCGCCGCACCCGCGATGGCCCTCACGCGACCGTGACCGACGGCCGAGATGAAGAACAAGCCCACGATGAAGAGCGTGTAGTGCATGGGCAGGCCCATCCAGATCATGAAGGCGATGATGAACAGCAACCCGAGCAGGGCGCCACGCGTCATCCATACGTGCGCCTCGGTGATCGGGTAGTCCCCGAGTTCATCGCTTTCCTTGCCGCCGAAGGCTCGCGTCATTGCCTGCATAAGCGGCTTGCGCGCCACCCACACCGCCGCAAGCACGAACCCGACGAACGAACCTGTGGAGGTGTTCCGGTAGGTGCCACCATCAAGCTGCCGGCCCATGGCCGCCATCAGCACAGTGAAGAGCATGTAGCCGATCCAGGTCAGGCCCGTGGTGAGGAGCACGTCCTGGGAGGCGAAGTAGGCCAGCCCATAGGCTTCCGGCATGATGAAGACATTGATGCCGCCACCAATGACGCTCCACGGGTGCTCGGTCAGCAGTTGCCCAAGCGGGTATTCGCGGCCAAAGAGCGGGAACGCGAAGGTCGTGGCGGCAAGCATCTCGTGCAACCCGTACGAAGCGCCGAGAGCAAAGCCTATCCACATTACCGAGTCGCGCAGCAACGGCGTGCCCGGCACGAACGAGCGCTTGCCGGTCACCCCGAGCGGTATCTCAACCAGCGGGTATGGCAGTCGCTCGGAGAGGGTCCACTCGCGTTCGCACAGCCCGGCGATACATTGCATGGTGAAGAAGATCGCGAGCATGAAGAGCGACCAGACCGCCAGTGGCACGAGCCAGAAACGCCATGGCACCATCTGCGTGCGCGCTGCGGCGCCAGCTCCCCAGCGCAGGAGCGTGCTGATAACGGGGACGTTGCCCATGTCAGGTACTCGCACGGGAGCGTCCGCGCCTTCGTAGTACTGGCGGACGGTCTCAGCATCGGTTACCTGCAGCACGTCGTTGACGAAGGGCTGCGCTTCCGCGAAATCGTTGCTGTAGTCAGCAAAATAGGCCATGGTGGCCATCTCGGGGAGGATAGTGCGGATCACCCCGACCGAGAAGATGATGGTCGCGACGGTAACGAAGGCGTACACGTACATGATCTGCGAACCGGACATCGCCAGTCGGCCGAAGAAGCGGGCCAGGCCGCCATTAACCGCGCCAATGCGCTTGGCCGCTGCGTTGGCAAGCACGCCCAGGGCCACGAGGGCAATGAGGAAGCCCAGCGAGGTCATGGGAGGCACTGACTCTGATATCTGGCAGGCGAAGGCCATCAGTTCGGCCTCGCGCTCCCAGATTACGGCCACGAAGGCCAGGAGTACGCACACGATGATGGTGGTGAAGCGCACACGTTCGGACTTGCCGGATCCGGCGTCGTCGCCCTGCTTGATCGCATCAATGACAGCCATTCGTCAGGTCACGCTTTCTGCCGCCCGTCGCGACCGGCAAAGCTGTCCCGGGCGCGACGGTGTAGTTGTCCTCAGACGAGCGGGCACCATACACTGCCCGCACATGAGTGCGAGACGAGATACGGTCGCACAGTATAGCACAAAGAGGGGGATGCGTGGAAGTGACGTGCGGGCGAGGAGTGTACGCATCCGCGCTCCTCAATCAGCGGCCCCGCTACTCACCCGCTCGGCGCTTGCCATCTATCCACGAAATGTAAGGCATGGGGCCGGGGTCGCACACCTCGTTCATGCGCCCGGGCAGAGGCTGGTTGATGACCGCCTCGATGCGCTTGCGAGACAACGCCACCACGTCGGGGTGAGCCGCCACCACGTTCGTGTCCTGGTCGGGCATGGCGAAGAGCATCTCCTCGACCTCGGCCCCACCCACGCCACATGAGTAGAGCCACTCGCCGTCCATCACCGACGCCGCCGCCTGGGCGTTGCCGGTCGTATTGATCGCCCAGCCAGTGACTATGTGATCGCGCAGGCAGTCAGTCTCCCCCGTGGCCAGCCCCCAGACGTCCAGCCCCTCGCACCGGTGCGGCACGTCGAGCCGGCTCAGCAGCGTGGGCATCAGATCGTGGCTTTGCACGAACGCGTCGCTGACCACCCCGTGCGGGCCGTCGGGGTGCCACATATACCACAGGAAGCCCGCGTTGTACGTGCGCATGTTCCCGTGGCCCTTGCCGAAGCCGCCGTGGTCCATGATCTGAGTGCCGTGGTCCGACAAAACCACGACGATGGTCTCGTCCCAGAGATTGAGTTCGTCGAGCTTGTCGAAGAGGCGGCCGACCTGTTTATCGACGAAGGTGACCTCGCCGAGATAGAGGGCCCGCACGCGCGCGGTCTCCTCTTCAGTGGCCTCCTGACCCTCGTGATGCGTGCCGGGGACGATGAAATCGATGCCATCGTAGTCCGGGCAATACTCGTCGGCGTACTTCGTGGGCGGATCCCATGGCTCGTGGGGGTCGAAGGAGTCCACCCACAGGAAGAACGGCGCGTTGTGGTCGGCGGCGTCCAGCCATTCGCAGGCGGAGCTGAAGACGCGTGCGGCCTGGTAATCGTCCTCGCTCTCGCGCTTGCCCTGGTTGTAGAGATACTGGGTGAGCATCGCGTGCCGGTTCCAGTTGATGGGCTGGCGCACGTGGCGCTTCATCTCGTCCTCGATCATCGCCGGATGGCCGGGCTTCCAGTTGTCGGACTCCTGCCCGCGCACGAAATCATAGGCCACCATCCCGCGCGTGAAGTTCATGGTTGGCTTGAACATGTGGTACGCGTCGGCGACCATGCCGGTGTAGTAGCCACGCGCGAGGAGGACTTCGGCGATGGTGTCCTGCTCATCGGGGATCTTGTGCCAGCCGGGCTGATGGTGCCAGTGGCCACGGCGCTCGTAGTTGTAGCTGAAGGGGAATGAGCGGCAGCCGGTCATGAAGCCTCGGCGCATCTGCAGCGTCGGCTGTCCCTCGCCATAGGCGCCCTCAAAGACCACGCTGCGCGCGTAGAAGTCATCGAGGTAGGGCGTGCGAGTGTCGCTGAGCTTCTTGCCGGGTCCTACGATGTCATTGCGGAATGTGTCCAGACAGATGCAGATGACGTTCACGCAGATCGCCTCCGTGCCGCCTTTGGCCACCACGCCCCCTTGCGCGCATCGTCACACTCAGCGCACTCCAGGCGGCTTAACGCAAGCTTCGCTTGCGCCTGTTGTTCGCGACTGTCCACCTTGCACGACAGACGAACGTACCAGCAGTGGTTCGGCGAGAGGAACCGAAGGACCTGCGGACACG
The DNA here is from genome assembly GCA_029821735.1 of Candidatus Zipacnadia bacterium. Classification (GTDB taxonomy): domain Bacteria; phylum Armatimonadota; class Zipacnadia; order Zipacnadales; family UBA5352; genus JALGSU01. Next base: position 117,681 of record JALGSU010000002.1, read on the forward strand.
ATCGACGCCGCGCAGTCGCCTGCTCAGGGCCGCCCGACGGTCACTCGGCCATCTCTTCATCCATCGGTGGTTCGGGGCATCGGCGTGGGTGCATCTGGCCGGTGCGGGTGTCGAGCGCCCAGTAGGTGCTGTCGAGCTCAATCCACGAAACGAACTGGAAAGTCCCGGCTGGCCCCATCTCGCGGGCCTCGCGCTCGGGGCCGGTCATGGCCTCCATCATGCCCCAGCGGATCATCATGAGCGCCTCTTGACGCTCGAGCAACTCCTCGGCCTGAGCGGTCTCCATGAAGCCCGAGTCTTGCGCCACGCCCTGCACAAGCTGGGTCCATACGGCGGCGAGTTGCTGCATCATTTGTTGATGCAGGCGGTCGATGCCCATCTCCCCTGCGCCCTCCTGGGCGAAGACCGAGGTGCACAGCCAGGCACCAACGGTCAGACAGATCACGGCAAGAGCGATCAAACTGTATCGCGGACGGTTCATGAGATTGCACCCCCGGACAGTGATGCGCAAAGCCACACTCATGTCTTCTGCGTATGTGGCGAACGGCCTGCATAGCACCCCTGATAAATCTCGCTAAAGGCTATTGACATCATTACACTCAAGGTATATACTGGTCACGTTGGCAAACAAAGTAACTACGGTCCAGAAGAGCGCCAGAAGCACTCCATGGGCCGGAATACACTCTCTACGGACGCTTCCCGCCATCTGCGGGAAGCGAAAATAAATGCGGACGCCTCGCGTCCGCCAGGCGGTGACGAGTAGTGGCAAAAGTGGTAGGCATAGACTTGGGCACCACGAACTCCTGTGTGGCAGTCGTGGAAGCCGGCGACCCGAAAGTCATTCCCAACACCGAGGGCGGGCGCACGACGCCGTCCGTGGTGGGCTTCGCGAAGGACGGCGAGCGCCTTGTCGGGCAGCCGGCCAAGCGACAGGCGGTACTCAACCCTGAGCGCACGATCGCGTCCATCAAGCGGAGCATCGGCACGCGCGACAACGTGACCGTCGACGGCAAAGACTACTCCCCCGAGCAGATCTCGTCGATGATCCTGCGCAAGCTCAAGGACGACGCGAGCGACTACCTCGGTGAGGAAGTCACGCGTGCGGTCATCACCGTGCCAGCGTATTTCGACGACAACCAGCGCACGGCGACCAAACAGGCGGGCGAGATAGCCGGCCTGACGGTTGAGCGCATCATCAACGAGCCGACCGCAGCCGCACTGGCGTACGGTCACCAGTCGCAGAAGCTCGAGGGCACCATTCTCGTGTATGACCTTGGTGGTGGCACCTTCGACGTGTCGATCCTCGACGTTGAGATCGACAAGGCCAATACCGAGGAGCGCGACTACTACGAAGTGCGCGCAACCGCTGGCGACACGAAGCTTGGCGGCGACGACTTCGACGCCCGCGTCATCGACCATCTGGCCGAGGAGTTCAAGCGCGACACCGGCATCGACCTGCGCACGGACCGCCAGGCCCATCAGCGGCTGAAAGAGGCCGCGGAGAAGGCCAAGATCGAGCTGTCGAGCGCAGTGCAGACGACGGTGAGCCTGCCCTTCATCACGTCCGTCGAGGGCGAAGGCCCCAAGCATCTTGAGACCACGCTCACGCGCGGCAAGTTCGAGGAACTGATCGACGACCTCGTGAAGAAGACTTCCGATTCCGTGCAGCGTGCCATGAAGGACGCCGGGCTGAACGCAGGCGAGATCGACGAGGTGCTGCTGGTGGGTGGCTCTACGCGCATCCCGCTGGTGCAGGAACTGGTCGAGAAGCTCACGGGCAAGGCCCCGCGCAAGGGCATCAACCCTGACGAGGTCGTGGCAGTTGGCGCGGCCATCCAGGCGGCAGTGCTCGGCGACGAGATGCAGGACATGGTCCTGGTTGACGTCACCCCGCTGAGCCTCGGTATCGAGACTCTCGGCGACGTGTGTGACGTGCTCATCGAGCGCAACACGTCCATCCCGACCAAGGTGGATCGCACCTACACGACGGCGTCTGACAGCCAGAGCACCGTGGAAGTGCACGTGCTCCAGGGCGAGCGCAAGCAGGCGAGCGGCAACAAGTCACTGGGCCGCTTCCATCTGACCGGCATTCCGCCCGCGCCGCGTGGCGTGCCGCAGGTCGAGGTCACTTTCGACATCGACGCCAACGGTATCCTGAATGTGAGCGCCAAGGACAAGGCCACCAACCGTGAGCAGCAGATCACGATCACCGGTTCGGGGCAACTGTCCGACGACGAAGTTTCCGGGATGGTCACCGAAGCCGAGTCGCACGCGGAAGAGGACGAGAAGTTCGAGGAACTCGCGCAGGCCCGTAACCAGGCCGACCAGCTCTCCTACCAGCTCGAGAACACGCTGACCGAGCTGGGCGACAAGGTCACCGACGCCGACAAGGAGAGCGTGCGCGCGAAGATCGCTACGATGCAGGAAGCGGCCAAGGGCGACGACGCAGCGCCCATCAGCGCGGCCATCGACGAGTTGCAGACGGAGTTTGGCCGCATCTCGCAGGCGGCCTACGAGGCCGCGGCCGCGGCTGAGGGCCAGCAGGCTGCCACCGGCACAGATGGCGACGCCGACGCGGGCGCCACTGAGGAGCCGGCAGCGGACGGCGACGTCATAGACGCGGAGTTCGAGGCCGAGGACGACGAGTAAGCGAGACAGGCAACGACACCGGGCGGGTGGCATGACCGCCCGTCCGGTGCACACGTAAAGTCGACCGGAGGAGAGCATGCGACCGGTGTGGGCGGATCCGAATGAAGGTTTTGTCGAGCTGACCGAGCGGCTGTATCGGCTGCTGGATAGCTCGTTGCAGTGGCAGGGGGGGGCGGCAGAGCCGCCGACCTTCTCCCCCGCCATGGATATAGTGGCCACCGACGACCAGGTTGTGATTCTGGCTGAGGTGCCGGGGATGAGTCGCGAGCAGGTGAGCGTCCAGGTCGAAGGGCCTGTCATCACCATTGCGGGTGAGCGCGCGACCAGCCAGGCTGAGGGCGAGGCGCTGGTGCGCGAACGCCCGGCGGGCAGTTTCTCACGCTCGTTCTCACTGGCGTATGAACTCGACCCCGAGGGCGTGGCCGCTAAGATGGAAGACGGACTGCTGCGGGTGAGTGTGCCCCGGAGGCAGACGGCGCGGATCGAGGTGCAAGAGGGCTAATGAGATTGCGGCAGGACCCAGACGCGTTCATGCGCATGCAGCGCCTCCGCGACACCGTGCTGCAAGCGCTGGAGACCGAGCAACGGCGCAAGCCCGCGCGGGCAGCGACCTTCCGCCCGCCGATGGACTTGATCGCGACCGATGACGCTTATGTGCTGCAGCTGGACCTGCCGGGCGTGACCCGCGAGGACATCAACGCGACCGTCGACGAGAGCGTCGTGCGGGTCAGCGGCAGCACCGGCAAAGCAGTGGATTTCGAGGGCGCCACAAGACTTCGCGGCGAGCGCCAGGCGGGCGTCTTCGCGCGTTCGGTGCGGCTGCCCGGCGACGCTGATGTCGACGACGTGAGCGCGAAGCTCGACGATGGTGTGCTGGACATCCGCGTGGGCCGCAAGCAGCGTGGCGACGCCCACATCGAAATAGAGATTGGATAGTGAAGCCCCGTGAGGGCAGAGACCAAGCCTGACTTCTATGAGATCCTCGGCGTGGAGCGAGGCGCTACGGAGGCCGAGATCAAGAAGGCCTACCGGCGCCTGGCCCGCAAGTGGCACCCGGATGTGAATCCGGGTGACGACGATGCCGAACGCCGCTTCAAGGAGATCAGTCAGGCGTACAACACGCTCAGCGACAAGGAGAAGCGCGGCAAATACGACCAGTTCGGAGACGCCTGGCAACAGGCTCAGGGAAATGGTCAGTGGCAGGGCGGCGACTTCGAGCAGTTCGTGCGCACGCAGTTCGGTGCAGGCTCCTTCTCCGACGTCTTCGGCGATATCTTCGGTGGCGGCGGCGGCATTCAGTTCGGCGGCGGACGCAGCCGTGCGCATCCCGATCCGGGGCCGATGCGCGGGCAGGACGTCCTCTACGATCTGCCCGTGAGCTTCGACGAAGCCGTGCACGGTACAGATAAAGAGATATCTCTGACGCTGTCGGACCGGTGCGAGGAATGCGATGGGATGGGCGGGCAGACTGACACATGCCCGGCGTGTGGGGGAAGCGGTCAATCGCAGAACAGAGCCGGCGGATTCGTCATGATGGGTGCATGCCCGCAGTGCCATGGCACGGGGCAGGTGGTCGTTGACCGCTGCCGCACGTGCAAGGGCACAGGTGAGGCAACGCGCACGCGACGCATAAAGGTCAAGGTGCCAGCGGGGGTCCGGACGGGCTCGAAAGTGCGAGCAGGTGGCGAGGGTGGCCGGGGCACGGCAAACGGTCCGAACGGCGACCTGCTGCTGAACATCAAGGTGCAGCCGGACAAGCAGTTCCGCCGCGAAGGCGACGACATTCACGTGGACCTGCCGGTGAGCTTCATCGAGGCGTCCACCGGCGGCAAGGTCCGAGTGCCCACGATCGATGGCACGGTAACGATGACAATCCCGCCCGGCACGCAGGGAGGCCACACGCTGCGCCTGCGCGAGAAGGGCGTGCCGAAGCTTGGCACCAGCAGTCGAGGCGACCAGTACGTGCACCTGACACTGGTGGTACCTGAGAAGCTCACCGACAGGCAACGCGAGCTGCTCGATGAGTTCGCCGAGACGTGGCAGGTAAACCCACGCAGCGAGTGAAAAGTGGGCCGGGGGCGCGGCCAGTCAGCGCAGCCCCGGAGGATGGCGGCAGGTGAGACGAATGGCGGATACCAGCAATGAGCCGCGATATCAGATAGGGATGGCGGCGCGCATGCTCGATTGCCACCCTCAGACGCTGAGGCTCTACGAGCGCGAGGGCCTGATCGAGCCGCACCGCTCAGAGACAGGCTTCCGCTTGTACTGCGAGGCGGATATCCAGTTGCTCAAACGAATCCAGAGTCTGACGCAGGATCTGGGGGTGAACCTGGCGGGGGTACACGTGATCCTGAATCTGCTTGAGCAGGTGTCACGCCTGACTGAAGAGGTGGACTGCCTGAAGCGCCAGATCGATGAAGGACCAAAGGCACTCGGCCCGGCCCTTGAGGTGCGGCGCAGTCGCCGGGTCCGCATACAGATCCAGGGACCGGAGAGCGAGGACGCGAACGGGAAGTAATCACCGCACGCCAGTTCGGCGTGCTGGATGGAGCGCGGGTGATAAGATGGATTTTGAGAAATTCACAAATCAAGCGCAAGAAAGCGTCGCCGCCAGTCAACAGGTTCTGCGACGCTACAAGCACAACCAGATAGACGTTGAGCACGTGCTGCTGGCCCTGTTGGAGCAGGAGGGGGGCGTAGTGGTGCGCGTGCTCGAGCGAGCAGGCGCCGATCTGCAGGAGCTGCGCTCACAGACAGAGCGTGAGCTCGGCTCGCGCCCACAGGTGCAGGTCACCGGCGGCGACACCAGCCAGATATTCATCACGCCTCAGGCCAACCAACTCTTCGACGCGGCGTTCACGCGTGCCCAGAGCTTCGGGGACAGCTTCGTGGCGAGCGAACACCTGCTACTGGCGATGCTGGACGTGACGACCTCAGCGGCGAACCGGATCATTACTGGCGCGGGCCTGACCGAGGAGACGCTGCTGGCGGCGTTGGCGCAAGTGCGCGGCAGCCACAGCGTCGACGATGCAGGCGCCGAGGGCAAGTATGAGGCGCTTGAGAAGTATTCGCGGGACCTGACACAACTGGCCCGCGAGGGCAAGCTCGATCCGGTCATCGGACGCGACAAGGAAGTGCGGCGAGTCATCCAGGTGCTCTCGCGCCGCACAAAGAACAACCCGGTACTGATCGGCGAGGCGGGCGTGGGCAAGACCGCGATCGTCGAGGGCCTGGCTCAGGCCGTGGCGTCGGAGGACGTGCCGTCGATGCTGCATGGCAAGCGCGTGATGGCGCTGGACCTGGGTGGGATGATCGCCGGAGCGAAGTACCGCGGAGAGTTCGAGGAACGGCTCAAGGGCGTCATGGACGAGATCCGCGCCGCGCAGGGCGAGATCATCATCTTCATCGACGAACTGCATACGGTGGTTGGCGCCGGAGCAGCAGAGGGCGCGATGGACGCGTCGAACATGCTCAAGCCCGCACTCGCGCGCGGCGAGATGCAGGCGGTGGGCGCGACTACGCTGGACGAGTACCGCAAGAACATAGAGAAGGACCCGGCGCTGGAACGACGCTTCCAGCCCGTGATGGTAGAGGAACCCTCCGTAGAGGACACCATCGCGATCCTCCACGGACTGCGCGATCGGTATGAGGAGCACCACGGGGTCAAGATATCCGACGAGGCACTCAGGGCCGCGGCGGAGCTGTCCGACCGGTACATCTCGGACCGCCGGCTCCCCGACAAGGCGATCGACCTCATCGACGAGTCCGCCAGCAAAATCCGTATCGACACCTATGACCTGCCAGAGCGCCCCGAGGCCATCAGTCGGCAGATCGACGAGTTGGCCGAGAAGGGCCAGCAGGCGGCGGGGTCTGGCGACTACGCGGCTGCCGAACGGGCCAAGCAGGAGATGGATGAACTACAGATGCGACTTCCCGACGCCGAAGCTGCGTGGGATGGCGTGGACGACATCGACGATGTTGTCGATGAGGAAGACGTGGCGCAGATCGTGGCCGACTGGACGGGCATCCCGGCATTCCGGATGTTTGAGGAAGAGGCAGCCAAGCTCCTGCAGATGGAGGACCGGTTGCACGAGCGAGTCAAGGGTCAGCACGAGGCGATCGTGGCGGTGGCGGAGGCTATCCGCCGCTCGCGTACCGGCCTGAGCGACCCGCGCCGGCCGATCGGCTCGTTCATCTTCCTCGGCCCCACCGGCGTCGGGAAGACCGAGTTGGCCAAAGCGCTCGCGCAGTTCATGTTCGATGACGAGGACGCGATGGTGCGCATCGACATGAGCGAGTACATGGAGCGGCATGCGGTGTCGCGACTCATCGGCGCGCCTCCGGGATACATCGGCTACGAGGAGGGCGGCCAGTTGACCGAGGCAGTGCGGCGGCGGCCCTACCGGCTGATCCTGCTCGACGAAATCGAGAAAGCCCATCCGGATGTGTTCAACATCCTCCTGCAGATACTGGAGGACGGGCGGCTGACCGACAGCGCCGGACGCATCGTGGACTTCAAGAACACTGTCATCGTGATGACCAGCAATGTGGGCAGCGAATACATCTCGCCACCCGCGGACGATGCCACCGACGAGGAGAATGCCGAGCAATACGAGGGCATGCGCTCGCAAGTGACGGACGCGCTCGCGGGTGTCTTCCGGCCTGAGCTGCTCAACCGCATCGACGAGATCATCGTCTTCCACTCGCTGACCGCTGCCGAGATCCGGCAGATCGTGGACCTGATGCTGGACCGCGTGCGGACGGCGCTGAAAGAGCGCGAGATGAAGCTCGAAGTGACTGACGCGGCTGCCGAACTGCTGGCTGCCGAGGGCTACGACCCTCGCTACGGAGCGCGCCCGCTGCGTCGCACGATCCAGAAGCTGGTGGAGAACCCGCTATCGTCGGCGATCCTGCGCGGAGAGTTCGCTGATGGCGACACCGTGCTGGTGGACGCCGAGGGCGGAGACGTGAAGCTGAGGGTGAAGGTGGAGAGGCGAGTGGGACATGACACTACTGGAGCAGTATCGGTGGTTCAACGAGCAGGCCCGAAGGGCGTACGGGGCAACACAGGCCGCTTTGATGAACACCGACAACAAGACCGGCGTCAGCATCAGAGGACCGGGCGGTGGCACGTTTGCGTTAGAGTCGGACGAGGTGACTGCGGCACACCGGTTTAATGACCTGCAGCGTTTCTTGGGAATACTGCAGAACTTCGAATGGTACTACAGTGCCGTCATCCGACTCGCAAAGGACAACGAAGTGCCGAACCGCGAGGCCTGGTACCGCGTCAATCCAGACCGCGTCGGGATGTGGTCATGTACCGGGAAGCCCCCAGTTGCTCAGTTCCAGGCCTACATGGGCCGTCTCGGAGTAGAGGTGGCGAAGAAGACGTTCAATATACCCGGGCCCTCAAAACGGGTGGATTTGGGCCGGCTACACCAGTACTGGCATGTGAGGAACTCCTGGGCACACGGCTACGGTATCATGTCCAGCAAGCTCCGCAGTAAGGTTGATTCTCTGGTCAAGGACGATTGGTTCGACGAGGTCAGCGATGATCGGGCTTGGGTACTTGGGTGCCTGCGCAGTCGTGACAACTGGGAACAGGCAGCGGGACCATGGCAGGAATACCCCCTTGAGCAGGTGTTGGCCCACGTGAACGCACTTGCTCGGTGGATCGCCAAGGAATGTGAGAAGGAGAACACAGCATTGCTGGGGCACATCAAGTAGAGCTACGTCCGCCAGATCGCGGCGAACGACTCATGGGGGTTGAATCAAGGGGCCGGAACGTGTAAAATGTCTGTCCGTGCAGATGCACGCCGGAATTAGCAGTCACTGACGTAGAGTGCTAACTTGAAGGGAGGGTGTGCCCTTATGGGCATCCGTTTGCTCGGAAATCGTGTCATGCTCAAGCAGGTCGAGGCAGAGACCACCTCTGGTGGTATCCATCTGCCCGAGTCAGCACAGGAGAAGCCACAGCGCGCCGAAGTTGTGGGCGTCGGCGAAGGCGAGAAGCTCGAGAGCGGCAAAGTCGTTGAGCCGGCAGTGAGCGTCGGCGACATGGTCGTTTACGCCAGGTATGGCGGGACAGAGATCAGCGTTGATGGCGAGGACTTCATCGTCATGGACGCAAATCAGATCTATGCGGTGGAAGGCTAACGAGAAGGGCGCCAAGAGCGCCCACTGCCAACACCAGGCAAAAGGAGAGTCACTTTCAATATGGCAGCGAAAGACATCCTCTTTGATGAGGAAGCGCGTCGTGCCCTCCAGAAGGGCGCAGATGTCGTAGCGAACGCCGTCAAGGTCACGCTGGGCCCGACGGGTCGCAACGTGCTTCTGGAGAAGAAGTTCGGTTCGCCGCTCATCACCAAGGACGGCGTGACCGTCGCCAAGGAGATCGAGTTGGAGGATCATTTCGAGAACACTGGCGCTCAGTTGCTCAAGGAGGTCGCCTCGCAGACCAACGACGTGGCCGGTGACGGCACGACGACGGCGACCGTTCTGGCGCAGGCGCTGCTGGGTTCTGGCCTCAAGTCCGTCGCGGCTGGCGCCAACCCGATGTTCGTCAAGCGCGGCATTGACAAGGGCGTCGACGCCGTCGTCAAGGCTCTGCGCGAGATGGCTATCGAGGTGAAGACCAAGGAGGAGATGTTCAACGTCGCCTCCATCGCCGGTAACGACACCGAGATCGGCAAGGTCGTCGCCGACGCCATGGAAGAGGTCGGCAAGGACGGCGTCATTACCGTCGAGGAGTCCCAGGGCACCGAGACCACGCTGGAAATGGTCGAGGGCATGCAGTTTGACAAGGGCTTCCTATCGCCCTACATGATCACGGACCGCGAGCAGATGGCGGCCGTGCTCGACGAGCCCTACGTGCTGCTCTTCGAGAAGAAGATCAGTTCTCTGGCCGACATGATTGGCATCCTCGAGCAGGTCGTGCAAAGCGGCAAGCCGATGCTGGTCATCGCCGAAGACATTGAGGGCGAAGCGCTGGCGACCCTTGTGGTCAACAAGCTGCGCGGCGCGCTCAACGTCGTTGCCGTCAAGGCCCCCGGCTTTGGCGACCGGCGCAAGAGCATGATGGAGGACCTGGCCATTCTGACGAATGGCACCTTCATCTCCGAGGATCTGGGCGTCAAGCTCGAGAGCGTCACGATGGACATGCTCGGGCAGGCCAAGCAGATCAAAATCACCAAGGACGACACGACAATCATCGAGGGCGCCGGCTCGACCAGCGCCATCCGCGGCCGGATCGAACAGATCCGCCTCGAGATCGAGTCGACCGACTCGAACTACGATCGCGAGAAACTCGAAGAGCGCCTCGCGAAGCTGTCGGGCGGCGTGGCCGTCATCAGCGTCGGCGCGGCAACCGAGACCGAGCTCAAGGAGAAGCAGCACCGCTTCGAGGACGCGCTGAGCGCCACGCGCGCAGCCGTCGCGGAGGGTATCGTCGCCGGTGGCGGCGTCGCCCTGTGCAACGCGGTGTCAGCCCTTGCCAAGGTCAAGGCGTCCGGCGACGAGAAGATCGGCGTCAACATCCTGCGCGATGCTCTCTCCGCGCCGCTGCGGCAGATTGCCGAGAACAGTGGCCTCGAGGGCTCCGTGGTTGTGCAGACAGTGCTCGACAACGACGCTGCCGGTTGGGGCCTCAACGCCCGCACCGGTGAGTACGGCGACATGATCGCGGCCGGCGTGACTGACCCGCTGATGGTCACCCGCTCCGCGCTCGAGAACGCCGCGAGCATTGCTGCGATGATCATGACCACCGAAGGGCTGCTCGCCGAGGTGGAGGAGGAAGACGACGAGGAGTAAGCTCGTCTCTTTCTGACTGACCTGAAGCAATGAGGGGCGGGTCCGCGACAAGCGCACCCGCCCCTTTCGTACCCCGGAGACCGCCATGCTACCACTGCGCGACAACATCAAATCCCGCAGCTTCCCGATCGTCAACACGGCGATCATCGTCACGTGCGCGGTCGTCTTCCTGTGGCAGATGATTGCTGCACCCGACCGCGGCCTGAGTTGGGCCTTCGTGCCCCGCGCGTTAGTCTCCCCCGCCGAGATACTCGGAGGCGGGCTGGTCACCGCTTGGCTCACACTCCTCACCTCGATCTTCCTGCATGCCACCACTACTCTACTCCAAGGCACCCTCCACCTCGCGATGAACATGCTCTTCCTGTGGGTCTTCGGCGACAACGTCGAGGACCGCATGGGACACGGGCGCTACCTGGCCTTCTACCTCATTTGCGGAATTGCTGGCAATCTGCTGCACGCGCTCTTCAGCGGGTTCGCCGCACATCCGCTCGTGGGAGCAAGCGGCGCGGTCGCGGGAGTCATGGGCGCCTACTTTGTGCTCTTCAGAATGGCCAGCGTCCGCACGCTTGTGATTATCATCTTCTTCCCGATCGTGTTCGACCTGCCCGCGCCGATTTTCCTGGTGTATTGGTTCATCCTGCAATTCTTCTCGGGATTAACCTCGATCGGTGCGACGGCCGGGGTGGCTTTCTGGGCGCACATAGGTGGCTTCGCTGCCGGGTACTTCCTGGTCAAGCGCTTCGCCACTCCATTGCGACCACCGCCGACGCGTCGCATTCAGCCGCGCGTGGTGGACCTGCGCATCGAGTGAACGAACGCAGCGAGAAATCACGAGGCCCCCGATTTCATGGGGGCCTCTTTCGTGTACGAGGGCGGTCCTCAGGCGGGAACATACGGGCGGTAGCGGGGGGCAAACTGCCAGTCGGCCACCGTGCGTTCGGGATCATCGGGGACAGCTATGCCGCACAGGGACTGGGCGTCGCAGGCACGTATGACGGCTGCGGCGACTCGGGCGGCGACGGGGCGCAGTTCCTCAGGCGGAGGCAACACCAGGCCGCCCTCGAGATCTTCGTCCGCCAACGCCTCATGCACTGCCATGCCCGCGGCCACCAGCATCTGATCGGTGATGCGCTCGGCTGCGCACAGATACGCGCCCGCACCGATTCCGGGGAACACGTAGAAGTTGTTGACCTGCGAGAAGCGATGTGTCCGACCGGCGTGTTCAAGCGGCTCGAACGGACTGCCCACCGCCACGATGGCGCGCCCGTCCGACCAACGCACCACATCGTGGGGATGGGCGTCCACATTCCCCGACGGGTTGCTGAGCACGAAGACAATGGGGTCATCGCAGCCGACCGCCATGGCCCGCACCATCTCCTGGTCTATCGCCCCTGCATGTCCCGACAGACCGATGAGCACACCGGGCTGCGCCGCCTCGATGACCTCCTGCAGGCTGGTGTGGTCCGGACTGGCGTCCCACGAGCAGACGACCTCCGGGTCAGTGGCTACGCGCATCTTGTAGTCGGCGAGGCCTTCGCGGTCAGTCATGACGAGCCCATGAGTATCGAAGACATACACACGTGCGTTGGCCTCTTCCTCGCTCAGCCCAACAGCGACCATCGCTGCCATGATCCCGGACGCCACGCCCACACCGGCCGCGCCCGCGCCAAGGATGCACACGCGCTCGTCGGCCAGGTCACGCCCTGCTCGGCGCAAGGCACCAAGCAGCCCGGCGAGTACCACGGCCGCTGTTCCCTGAATGTCATCGTTGAAGGACGGGAGCTGGTCGCGGTACCGCTCCAGGTTCCCCCAGGCTCGGTCCCGGCTGAAGTCCTCCCACTGCAGGACAGCTCGCGGACAGCTTCGGCGCACGCCTTGGACGAAGGCCTCGATGAACTGCTCATACTCCTCGCGGGCCAGGCGATGACGCCGCATACCTATGTAGAGAGGGTCAGCCAGTAACTCCTCGTTGTCAGTGCCAACGTCCAGTGAGATGGGCAGGCAGGCGCTCGGATTAAAGCCTCCGGCGGCGACATATAGCGCAAGCTTCCCGATGGGGATGCCGATCCCGCCCACGCCCTGATCGCCGATGCCGAGAATGCCCTCGTTGTCAGTGCACACGATGATGCCAGTCTCGTCGAAGGGGGCGAGCATCTGATCGATGTCACCGATATTCTCGGGAGTGATGTACAGGCCCCGAGAGGTGCGGAAGATGTGGCTGAAGTGACGGACGGCCTCGCCGACCGTGGGCGTGTAGACGATGGGAGCCAGCTCCACCAGATTCTCAGCGAGGACGGCATGGAAGAGCGTTTCGTTCCGGTCCTGCAGCAGGCGCAGGTATATGTACTTGTCCAGCGGCGTCGCCTCCGAACGAAGATTCTCAAGCACGCGCTCGATCTGGGTGTCAAGCGTGCACACGCAAGGCGGCAGTAGCCCGATCAGGCCGAGCTCGCGTCTCTCTGACATGCTGAAGGCGCTGCCCTTGTTGAGGCCCGGATTGCGCAGCAAGTCATGACCACGCTGGGTCACGCGGACGGGTTCATCGCTCATCTCAGTTGCTCCTCGGGGCATGCTCGCGGTCAAACGATATTACGCCGGCCCGCTCTCAGAATCCTGCCGCCAGCTGCCGCCGAAGGTTGAGAGAGATGCGACGGCGAAATCAAGCTACGCAGCGTGTAACCCGTCCCGCGAGAAGGCGCGAATAACCAATGAGAGCTTCAGTTTTGCGCGGGGGCCTGGTGGCCGTCGCGCTCACGTATGCGTGGTTGGCAGCGGCCGAAGTGCCGACCGTGCTGGCGAAGCCAGTGCCCTCCCATCTCGCCGCTAATGTGCTGGTCAACGCCGACTTGGGCGAACATGCGACCGATCAGCCGCTCGCATGGGAGTTCGGTTCGGCCGAGCCCGGCAACTTCGAAGCCACGTGGTCGGCGGAAGGGCGCACTGCGCCCGGATCGCTTCGGCTCCTCACGCACACCGGCAAGATGTCCGGCTATTTCACGCAACGAGTAGAGGTCACCCCCGGCGACGCGCTGATGGTGCAGGCGTGGGTGCGAATGACCGGCGGGAAACTGCTGGTGTGGCTGACTGGATCGCCGCTGCTGCCGGACGGTACGCGCCTGCAGTTCGACCAGCGTTACGAGGCGCAGTCAATGAAGACGTTCTTCTTGGCGCCGACGTGGATCAAGCGCGAATACCTACGCGGACCGGACCCGGATGAGTGGTTCCTGGTGCACAAGGCCATCGAGATCCCGGCGGGGATGACAGCGCTGAAGGTGGGCTTCGGCTCATACTTTGGCGCAGGCGAAATGTGGATCGATGACATCTACTGCGGACCGGCGCAGGTCGACGTTGAGATCAAAGCGGCCGCTGGCGGCGAGGGCGACGGCGATCGCATCACGCGCGTGGAAGTGCTGGCAATTCCCGGCCCCGAGATAGTCCATGACAGTGGGCCGCTGGACGGGCTGGCTGCATGGGAGGGCGTCGTTGCTGGATTGGACGCCTCACAGGACCTGATCGTGAAGGTGTCGTCGGCCAGTGGCGAGTATTCCACCGCGCGCGTATTCCCCCACCCGCGAGGAATCCAGTGATGAAACGGGTGACAGCATTCTCCATATCGATACTAATCTGCTGCGTGGCTGCGGCGCCCGCCTCAATTACGCTTGATGGTGGCCTGACGTTGACTGTGCTCGACGGCAAGGCCGAGATGGCCGAAGTGGGCGATGATTTGCAGGTTGACGTGAACCGTGAGCGGCAGGACGAGATGTCGCTTTGGCGGGTGACAGCGAAGGACCTTGGCGGCGAGACGCGATGGCTCGAGTTGGTTCTCAGCAGCGAGGACAGATACCAGGGCACGCCGGGATACTGGCCGGGCTTCCAGCCAGCCGACCTGTCCGAAGGGCCATACGAGACCGCCCATCGCAGAGGCTCGATGCCACTCGCAGCGATGTGGGACGACATTCACGGAACAGCCATCGGCCTGGAGCCGCACGAGCGAGTATCGTGGATATGGCACACTGCGGAAGCGGCCGGCGTAGCGCGCATGTCCCTGCATATTCGCATCGTGGTGGAGCCCGGAGCAGAGAAGGCGTTGACCTTCGTGAGCTTCCCTATCACCGGCAAGTGGGGGCATCGCGAGGCGCTGGAGAAATGGTATGCACTGGCGCCGGAGTTCTACACAATGAGCGACGAGGTCGATCCGCGCACCTACATGATCCCGACCCAGTACGCCGCGTGGTGGGGTACAATGTCCCACTGGGAAGAGGTCTGTCGGCGCAATTTCGGCGGCTGGGAGTGGTGCTACGCGCCTTTCAAGCGCACCGGCGACATCATGGGCCGGCCGGAGATGTGGGACTTTGAGTCGCCAGTGCCCATCAGGAAGCGCAACATGGAAGAGCTTCGGCTGGATGACATCGAGGCATTCCACGAGCGGCGCCGCGAGATGTTCGCTCGCGGCGAGCGCGGGGGGCCTCAGATGCTCTTCTACGTGCCTGCGATGATCTGGTGCGAGGAGGCCCTCGCGAAGGAGCGGTACGCCGACTCGCTGAGCGTGGCTCCCCTGCAGAGGAACCGAATCGAGCGCTGGGTGACGGGCTGGGACACGGGCCTGCGCGTGCTGCCGTGGCATACGTCGTACGGCGAGCAGACGAAGATCGATCTGCGCGAAGTCGCGGAGGAGCTGGACCTGACGGGATACGCGTTCGACACCGCCACTGGCTGGGCCAGACACCCCGGACCGGCGGCGCAGAAGTTCGCGTCGCGGGCGTGGGACGATGAGGTGGGCGAGTTCGTGCGGGAAGGCATAGCCGTCGCCGATGTCATCAAGTACACTCAGACGCTGCGGCACTCGTCCGGACGGCGCCTGTCAGTAGTGCCGAACTTGGGATTCGCGTGGTACACGGTCAGCCAGGTCGCGGACGCGGGGATGAAGGAAGCCAACCCATGGCAGAATGAATGCGCCTACAACGACGCTATTCGCTATGGCATGGGCGCGAAACCGGTATGCTGGTGGGAGGGCTACGGCCTGTACCAACTCATCCAGTATGAGAACATGACCGGCGAGCAGGTCGCCGACGCCTACATGAGCATGAGCGATCTGGTGATAAGCGAATCGCTGAAGTGGGGCTACGTGCCTACGTTGGCTTTCACGCGCGGGATCGCCAGCGCGACAGCGAAGCTGCCGGCGCTACTGGACTGCATCCATGCCGGCTGGGAGCCAGTTCCAGCGGCGACGGTCGATGGGGCAAGCTGGGTGACGCGTTATGGAAATGGCCTGCAGACGCGACTGGCGCTGGGCAATGAGTCACTCGAGACCGTCCGGCCACTGGTCACCGTCGATAATGAGTGGCTCGGCGGAGCGACGCACATCTTCAGCAGCGAAGACGGCGCCGCACTGACGAACCGTTTCGGCGCGGGCGCAACGGTGGTCAGTGACGTGGCGCAAGCTCCGCGCCAGACGGCTATCCTGCGCTGTCGCGCGGTGGTCTCCCCTGCTCTGAACAATGGCGAAGCCACCGCAACGGTGATCGACACGCTGGCCACGCGCATGCTGCACCTGCAGTTCGGCCAACCGGTTCCGGGCGGCAGCACTATCACGGTCGACGTGCCCGAGGGCTATGAGGTCACCGCGGTCAATGCCGAGGGAGCCAAGACGCCGCGACCGGCCGCGGGCGGCGAACTGACCGTCGATGTGCACGGGCATGGCGTCACCTGGCTGGAGGTTATCCTCACCTCGCAGCGGTTCGCAACCACTCGCGAGGAGCTGCAGGGCTTCGAGTTCGTGCGCGACGGTGCGCCAAACGCGACCGTGGTCCTGCGCCGGGGCGCAAACGATAAGGAGACGCTGGCTGCGGAACGCATGGTGGGCTACTTCCGCTGCTACTACGAACTCGCGCTCGACGAGTCGACTGAAGTGGTGCTGCCGGTGGCGGAGGCCGGCGCTGATGTTGCCGGGCCGATGGTCCTCCTCGACAGCAGCGGCGGCAAGATGGCCGGCGTCGCGCTGGGCGATGAACCGTGGCGGATCAGCCTGGTGGAGGATGCGCTGGTTATTGCAGGGCGAGACGGCGAGGCGCTGCTGAACGCAGTGAGTGAATTGATGCGAGTGCTTGACGGGAAATACCGATACCCCGGCTACCACGTGGGAATGCTGCACAACACCGGCACTGGCCTGGTAGGCCGCTGGATCGATCTGGACGGGACAATCCATGGGACCCCGCCCGAAGAATACGCCAAGTTCCGCTGAGGCGGGCCGGCGCGCCATGAAGGAGGCAACATGATGAGGAAGACGGTGCTGCTGACGGTGTGCGTGATCGCGATAGTTTCCATGCCAATGCTTGCAGTTGCGCAAGACCAGACAATCAGTTTCGGCGAGGGCGAGTGGGACGCCGACGCGTGGACCTCGCTGCGGCTGCCGCTGCATGAAGTGATGGGCACTTTGGTCCAGAGGCCGGACTCGCTGGGGACCAACGCATTCACAGACGAGGAGAAGAAGGCCCACCTCGACAACGTCCTGCTGATGACAGACACGGGCATGGACGAGGGCGAGTTCGAGGTGGTCTTTCGCATCGGCCCCGAGACGGGTACGGCCCCGGGCGTGTTCCTGTCACCGACCTACGACGGCGATGCTCTGCAGACCGCGATCGCCGTCTTCGTGGCAGACTACACGATGGCGGTGTGGGAGGTCTACACTGACCCGGAGACTCAGGAGACCGGGTACGTGCACCTGTTCAGGATGAACCGCTATCAGGACCCGGCGATCGAGCACGTGGTGCGCTGCCGGTACAGCAAAGGCCGCAAGTCGATGGCCTTCCAGGTCGACGACTCGGACGTCGTCATGCTGCGCTTGCTCGAATTTGAGATCAACTCCAAGATCGGGATATGGGGATGCCACGGGACCTGCGACTTCTACACCTTGACCATGAGGCCAGATGGGACGCTGCCGTGGAAGGCCGTGGCGCCAGTCGAGGAGCAGTAACGCGGCACGGGCGTACGGCGGGCGGGGGTGGCGATACGAGCGCTGCCGCCGCCAAGAGCTAGCCGTTCACGATCACGCCTTCGGGCAGGCGGCCCGCTATCTCGGTCCACCACTCGTCGGGACCGATGTGCGTGCCGATCTTGTCGCGAACATCCTCGGACCAGTGTAGATCGGTGCCTCCACTGGAGACCAGACCGTGCTCTTCGCAGTATGCGCGGTAAACGGGCGTGAGGTGCTCGGGCACGCCACTGTGGGCGCACTCGACGCCATCCAGCAACAGTTCCTCACGCAACAGGTCCATGCGCTCGCGATTGTCCTCGAGGAAGTAACGCGTCGGGTGGGCGATGATGACCAGTGCGCCCTGCGACTTCACGCGAGGGAGCACGAACTCGGTCGACGGGTAGCTTGGCCGACGGACTTCTTGCCCCGCCGCCGAGAGCACTTGGCCGTATTCAGCATCGCTGTCGATGAATCCCCGCTCGATGAAATAGGCCCGCTGGATCTTGTTAGCCACGTGCGTCATGCCCTGAATCGAGAGCGCCTCGGGCGTTCGGTACGAGGCCAGCAGTTCCTCGCGGTGGGCGTCAGTGTAGTCAAAGCCCGCAGCTTGCATTCCCGCGCAGAGAGACGCTCCATACTCGCACTGCCACTGGTGATAGACGTCCCATACGTCGGCCAATGCGTCGATGGCGGCATCGGTGAAGCCGAGGCAGACCATGTCGACGGCACCGATCGAGCAGTGAACAGTCAACTCGCCCGCAGGTATGTATGCCACGTCGGGGTGGCCCGCGGCGACCGACTTCGCCTCCGGGACAGAGTCGATGACGTGATGGTCGGTAACGGCGATATAGCGAACTCCCGCTTCGGCGGCGCCATCGAACAGTTCGGTCACCGTCGCTAGAGCATCATAGCTCCAGCAGGTATGCAGGTGCAGATCGTATAGAGAGCGCGTGCCTTTCTCCGGGTCATACATGAGACTTCCTCCTAGAACCGTTCGCCGATAGCTCACCGCGCCCACTTCCACGCGGGCAAAGCCAGCTCCTCTGAGCAGGCGCTGCCCGTGCGACGGCGAAGAGAATCGTGACGCGTGAGAGTCAACCAGACCGGAGGCAGCACAACATGCGGATGATGACGGCTGCAATCATTCTCGCCAGCGCGCTTCTCTCTCTACCGTGTTCGGCGGTAGTGCTCGTGCGCGACGGCCAGCCAGAGGCCACTATCGTTGTGCCAGCGGGGGCCTCGGCGACGGTCGAGTTCGCAGCCGCCGAGCTGGCGCGCTACATTGAGCTGATCAGCGGTGTGGCGCTACCGGTCGTGGCTGAGGGCGAAGCTGTCGAGGGCGTGGTTGTGCAGGTCGGGCCGGTCGAGACTGATCAGTCCGAGGCCATCGTTCTGCACGTCGGCGACGACGGTGTGCGCATCGGCGGCGACGGCGACCGGGGAACGCTCTTTGCGGTCTACAGATTCCTGGAAGTGGCGCTGGGCTGCCGATGGCTGGCGCTTGATCAGGAGTTCGTGCCTACGTCCGCGACGGTCGACGTGCCGCCGATGGACCTCACCACCGCGCCAGCGTTCGACATGCGAACCTTCGTGGCGCGCCAGACGGAGAAGCGCGTGTGGGGCATGAAGATCGGGATGAACGGCTTCTTCACCGCCGAGGACGTCGAGACTACCGGCGGGGGTTACTACCTGCCGGCAGAGGTGCCCATGTGCCATGCCTACCATCTCGTCATCCCGGCTGAAGAATACTTCGATGACCATCCTGAGTGGTTCCCACTGGTCGGCGGCCAGCGCAAGCCCGGCGCACTGCATGCCTCGCAACTGTGCGTGACCGCTAACGGCCTGGCCGATGAGTTCGCGCGCCGAGTTATCGAGATGTTCGATGTCGACCCTGACCTGAAGGTGATGTCCATCTCGCCGAACGACGGATATGGCTGGTGCGAGTGCGAGGAGTGCAGTGCGCTGGACGAGCGGCTGTGTGGCTCGCGCACAACGCAGCAAGGCCTTTCGGGTGAACGGGCATTCCGCGGCGACCGCGTGTTCTGGTTCGCCAACGAGGTGGCCGGGCGAGTGGCCAAGGTGCATCCAGACAAGCTGCTGCTGGTGCTGGCCTACGTCAACTATGCGGAGCGCCCCGACACCATCGTCCCGGCGAGCAACGTCGTGCCATGGCTATGTCACTATGCGCCGGCGGATTACTCGCGGCCGATTGCAGATCCCACCTCCGAGCCCAACGCGCAATTCAACTCACTCCTGGTACCGTGGGCGGAGTCAGCGCCGCACCTGCTTTTCTACGCGTACGTGAGCAAGAGCATGTGGTGGCGCCTGCCGCGCCCGGTGATGCACACTTTCGCGGCGGACGTGAAGCATCTGCACGACCTCGGCATCCGCCGCTACTATTGCCAAAGCACACTGTACGACTGGCCTCTCGATGGGCCACTATACTACGTAATCGCCAAGCTGCTGTGGGACCCGTCGCAGGACCCCGACGCGATCGCGGCGGACTGGGTGCAGCACATGTTCGGACCTGCCGCAGCCGATATGAGCACGTTCTACGCCGCAGTCGAGGACTCCATCAGGGAGTCGGGCCAGTCGTTCTCGGACAACCCGCCCAGACATGTGCCGGGGCTCTACAGTCCTGAAGACCTAGCCCGCGCAAAGGGCCATATTGAGGCGGCGCTCATCTCGGCAGCGGATGATGAGGTCGCGTTGGAGCGCGTCCAGCAAGTCGAGGAGATCTTCCGCTACGGGCGCCACATGATCGCGGCGCTGGAGGCTGCGGATGAGTTCCAACAGCAACCCTCGATGGAGCTGCTCGCAGACGTCCGGGAGCAGTACGACATCGCTTGGGAGATATACCCTTACAGGTATTCGAAGCGCTTCTTCGACGGCATCAAGATGAGCGCCCAACTTGGCGTTCTCACCAGCGGCTTCGGCGACGCGGAGGAAAAGGGCGAGCGGACGTGCTGGAACTCCGACGAGACGGGCGTCGGCGACAACCGTTCGGGTTGGGCGACCTTCCACTTGGAGCTAGAGGACACCGAGCGCGCGGTGCGACTGGAGATGGATGTGTGGGGCACGTCGGAGCTGAGTTCGATAGTCATCAATACTGGCGGCGAGCGCAAGGGCTACGATGCCGGCGGCATCTGGACACCGGTGAAGCCGACGGAACCGCTCTCGGGCGAGGAGCAGTGGGACACGCTGGTATTCACCATACCGGTGGATCTCCTGGCGCCGGAGAAGACCACGCAGACGATAGGCTTCGGCGGCTCTGACTCGCAGGTATGGGTGGCGCGGATACGGTATGAGCAGATCGAGGACGCTGAGTAGTTACGGCCAGAATGCGTAGGTCTCGACACGCGTGATGGCGGATATGATCGTCCAGGTAGCGCCGGTCATGACGTCGCCGAGAATCAAGCCGAAAGCCACGGCTGCCAGCGACCGTACGCCATCGCGGCCGGAGTAACGCGCCACGAGAGTCTTGGTCATCCAGGCGACCAGCATCGGCGTCCACATGTGGGACATGTACCAGGTGGTGGAGATCGCGAAGCCCGCGGGATGGATGGGCCACCAGACCCACAGCGAACGGACTTGCTGCAGGCCGAAGTAGAAGGCAAAGCCGACCGCGATCGCGATGGTGCGCCCCCAGTGAAACCCCTCCGGACGCTCCAGCCATCGGGAGAGTTGGCGCCATGATTCGGTACATGACCACGGCATCCAGCGGTTCCAGTCGGCCCCCATCCCGTGATAGTAACCCAGGTGCAGGTAGCTGACGTAGGCGGCGACCGTGCCCAGTGGTACGAAGAAGATGCAGGCAAGCAGCAGCCGACGACTGTCGGCACCGAGTCGTTCGCTCACATAGAGTCCCTCAAGCATGTGCGGGTAAGGGATGTTGCGCAGGCCTCGAGTGAAGCCGAAGAACGTCGACAGCGCTGTCAGGTTCTGCTTACCGAGGATGTCGGCGCCGAGGATATTGCCCTGCATCACAGTGGGCCCGAGCCGTTCGATCTCGTGCGTGGGCAGACCCATCTCACCTCGGATCCGCCCGACGATCATGGTCATCACGTAATACTGGATGAAGAACCCCAGCGCAACTGCCAACGCCATCTTGATGGAGAGACCGAACATGACTACGCCGATGAATCCCGCCGCGAAGATGAGGAAGGCGGTCTGGTAGCGCATGGGTTCGCGTGCGTCCATCGCCGGGTCTCCCCCACCGATGATGCGCGCCCAGACCTGTCTGAAGTACGGCCGCGCGGCCCACAACGAGAAGCCGAGGATGGCGAGGTAGCCGCCGAACGATTGCTCCTTCATGAAGGGGAACTCGCGCACATCCGTCCATCCCAGCCACGCCACCACTATCGCCTCGGCCTTCCACAGCAGGTGGAAGAACCATAACGAGAGGCTCATGTCCTGTGGCAGCAGCAGACCGAGTCCGGTAATGAACGGGTAGAAGCACATGTGCAGCCGCCCCACCGCACTCCAGGGACGGGCGACGAAGAAGCGGCGCAGATTGAAGCTCTGGCTCTGGCCGATCTTGACGCCGATCTCCGGCACACCCGGATAGAGCACATGCAGGCCGTTGATCACATTGATCAGGGCAGCTATCCCGAAGGCAATCCAGAACCACTTGTTCGCGAGGCTGGGGACGGACGGGCGCGTGACCTCAAGCGGGAGCTGGATGATGGGGAAACTCATGCGCTCGCGCTCGACCCAGCGTTTACGGAAGAGCACTGCCAGACCCGCCGGGGCTCCCCAGAGCAAAGTGAAGAACACCCACCAGCGCAGAAGAGGCGGCATCCAGACGCGCAGATTCCGCTGATCGAAAAAGGAGCTGTCCCCACGCCAGAGACGATCCAGCGCAGGAAGATCGGAGACGGTCATCGAGTCGGGAACGTAGTCTCCGAAGAGGCCCTCCCATCCGTTCTCGGGGCTGGCAAAGTATGCGTAACCGTGGATGGTCGCGAAGTTGGTCTTCAGAGTGTCGAGTCCGCTGGCGCAGGTGGACACCGAGATGAGGATGTAGAAGGCGACCATCTCGGCCTGAGAGAGCGCATGCCGCGGCGTGAACCGCGCAAGCACAGCGTTCGCCAGGCGCAGCAGAACCAGCAGCACGAGACAGTTCCAGAAGAGGGAGACGACTGTAGGGTCCTCGATGCCGCGCCTGTGCAGATCGGCCATGAAGTAGGCGTTAACCGGCGCAAGGATGGTAGCGATGACGAGTACGCGGGCCGTGACGCCTCTGCGTCTGTAGTCCGATTCGGGGAGCAGTTGATCGGCCGAGTGAGCCATACTGTGTCCATTGGTATGGATTGGCGCGGGTGCGAGGATCACTTTCTCCGCCGCTGCTCGGACACCTTCGCAGCCGGTCTTGACGAGCCGAAGCGGACGTGCTATGTTCTTGGCTACAACTGGATAGTCAGGTGAACGGCAGGCGACCTAGTCGCCGACGGAAGCCGGTGTGAATCCGGCGCTGCCCCGCAACTGTAACCGGGGACGAAAGCCGCAGATGCCAGGGATAGCCATTGCGCTCAACCCGAAGGCGCGGCAAGTAGACCGATCCGGAAGCCAGGAGACGAGCCCGCTCACCAGGCCACGACCATAACTCCCCGAGGGCGGGAGTGGGCTCGACGCACATCAGAAGACCGCCCTCACAGGCGGTCTTTATGCATTTAAGGGACAGGACGTGAGACATGTTCGCAGCGCTCTACTCGCTCATTGACGACGGCGGCGCCACTATGGTGGTGCTGCTGGGCTGTTCAGTGCTGCTGGTCATGGTGGTGGCGGAACGCTGGCATCTCGTGAGCGCGTTCGGTCGGCAGCTTGCGCTTGCGCGTGCTGGTGAGCCAGTCGAGGAATGGTTCGCGGCGATCGTCCGCCTGCCACTGCCAGCGGACCGCGCTGAGGCAGAGCGTGCCCACGAGGTCAACGTGCTGCGGGCCGGAACGCTGCTGCGCACGCGGCTGCCGGTGCTGGCGACGCTCGGCGCACTGTCTCCCTTCATCGGCCTGTTCGGCACGGTCATCGGGATCATGCACTCGTTCCACGCGATCTCGCGGGAAAAGGGCGCGGGGATCGAGGTCGTGGGCGGCGGGATCTCCGAAGCACTCATCTGCACCGCAGCGGGGCTGGCGGTGGCCGTCGTGGCGGTGCTGGCCTACAACGTTCTGAACACGCGCATTCGTCAGTATCTGGACACGCTGGACGTGGGCTTCCTCGACGGCTCCGACATGAGCGGGGGTGGCGAATGAGGCGGCGGCGACGTGAGGATGAGCTCTTCGCGGAGATCAACATCGTGCCCTTCACCGATGTTTGTCTCGTGCTGCTCATCATCTTCATGATCACCGCCAACTTCATCGCCATGGGTGGCCAGATGAACATCGAGCTTCCTGAGGCAGCCACCGCGCTGCCCGCCAACCAGGGCCAGACTGTCATCTTCATCAACGCAGCAGGTGCGATATTCCTGACCGGCGAGATCGTCGAGCCGGCCGAACTGGCGGCCAGGCTGCAGGCCGAGGCGCAGCGTGACCCCGAACTGGTGGTCACCGTCAGCGCGGACCGCACGGTGCCCTACGACCGCGTCGTCGCCGCGCTGGACGCAGTGCGAGCGGCGGGCGTCAGCTACCTGGCGCTGGCTGCCGAGATGCCCGAGGAGGCCGGCGAGTGACCTCGCTACTGCGCACACCGCACGAGCGACTGCTGCCGGCATGGCTGGGCGTGTCACTGGTCGTGCACGCGGTCGTGTTGACCGGAGGCAGCGCACTGGTGAACACGGGCTCAACACCTGCGGCGACTCCGCAGGTCACGCGCGTGCTCCTATCCGGACGCATCATGCAGCCGGTCGCGACATTGCCAAAAGCCCCCGCACCGACCGAGACGACCGAGACAGTCCCACCGACACCCCAAACGACTTCTCCCGCGCGACGAGCGCACTCCATACGTCCCTCCCGGCCGGCCCAACGGGCCGCGCGAGACACACGCAGTTCCGCCAGCGGGGCCACTCCCAGCTCCGCACAGCCACCAGCACAAGCGGTCGGTGGGTTCGCCGACGCCGCTCCCGAACCGGAGGAGACGCACTCGGCCTCCGCGCCCGAGATGGGCAGACCCGGGGCGGCATGGGCGGGCCCGCTGGCCGGCGGTGGTGCACAAGTACTGACGACCGAGGGCGGCGGACCAGTGAGTTTCCAGGTGGCGAGTGCACCCGGCGGAGGGGGCGGGGGGCCAGGCATCGGGGGCTCCGGGTCAGGTCTGGGCGTCGGCGGATCGAGCGGTGGAGTTGGGGGCGGAGGCACTCCTGGCGGGACGGGACTGTCCTCCGGAGGAGCCGGCGGCGGCACGTCCGGGCATGTCGACCCACTGGGCACCGTCGGCGGCGGAGGGCGTCCGGGCTCGACCTCGGGAGCACCCACGCCACCAGCGGCGACTGCCACTGGAGCCCGGCCCGGACCATCGCCAGCGGAGCGCGCGACGCCCGCGAGTCGGCCTGCACCCGCTCCAGAGCTAGTCGAGGAGCCCAAGCCCGAACCAGCTCCCACGCCTGCGCCGAAGCCCGACCCGGGCCCATCGCAGGCAGACCTGTCGCGCTTCCGTTCGATGGTGCAAAGCCGAATCAACGGGGCGAAACGCTACCCGTCATCGGCACGCGACGCCGGTCAGCACGGCACAGTGCGGGTGAGCTTCCGCGTCTCGTCTGGCGGCCAGCCCTCCGGGATTAGCGTCTCCTCATCATCAGGCTACCAGTCGCTGGACGCCGCTGCGAAGCGCGCGGTCTCCTCGGCGGCGCCATATCGGCCATTTCCGAAGGGCATGACCAGCTCGATCCGGGTCACAGCCACGGTTGTATTCCGCCTCAACTGATAGTGCAGCACCGTCCACCCGCAATGATTCAGCAGCGCGCCCGCAAAGGGCAGGGAGGTAGCACGCAGTGATACGCAACACAACAGCAGTGATGATCGCGGCAATAATGGCAGTGGCGATCGGTCTCACAACCGTCGCTCTGGCTGATACCGAGGAGCCTGCGGTAGACGTAACCGTAGTCTTCGGCGCAACGCGCTCCGACGCAAAGTCCACCGACGTGGCAGCAAGCGTCTACACCGTTGATGAGGCGGCCATCGAGGCCTCCCAGGCAACAACCGTTCAGGAGCTTTTGCACACCATTCCCGGTGTGCGCATCATGCAGCAAGGCTCGCCCGGCGGCGCAGTCACCGTATTCACGCGCGGTGGCGAGAGCAATCAGACACTCGTGGTTGTCGACGGCATCCGAATCAACAACCCGATGACCGGCCTCGTCGACCTGGCCAACATGACCGTCGACCAGGTCCGCCGCGTCGAATATGTGAAGGGCCCATTCACGACGCTGTATGGCGCGGACGCGATGTCGGGCGTCATCTACATCTTCACCAAGCCCGGTGCGCAGGTCGATGACCAGATCAGCGTGGGTGGCGGAAACTTCGGCGCCATGCAGGCGAGTGTCGCCCTCGGCGATGGCCAGGGGGACCGAGGCTGGGCCCTCAGCGGCAGCTACGTCGATGGCGATGGCTCCCGCGACGCCAACAGCGACTACAACGGCTTCTCGACCGCAGCGCGCTTTGACGCGCCCGTGGGCGGCGGAGTGCTGACACTCACCGGCCGCTATCAGGACTACGAGCATGGCATTCGGGGTCCGCTCACCGGCCTGAGCGCCACCGATCGTCAGGACCTGCAGACCACGCTCGGCTCGCTGAGCTGGCAACGCGAGGGCACATCGAGCCGCGACACCGTGCGCGTCGGGCTCTGGAATGAGCAGTATGCGTTCGATTACACGGACTGGTTCGGCGCGCCGCAACGGGCCGAAGCGGACCCCACTTACCTCGAAGCCGGCTGGCAGCACGACTTCCTCGCCGATGACACAGAGATCAATGTGGGCGCGGAGTTCAAGCGCTTCGAGGGCGACTACACCGACACGTCGATGGGCACCTACAACGAGGAGAACGAGTCGACCGCGGGCTACGCGCAAGTGCAGTATCGCCCCGGTGACTGGCGCCTCGTGGGTGGCGTCCGCGTCGAGGACGACAACCTCTTCAACCCCGACACCACCTGGCGTGTGGGCGCTACGCGTCTGATCAATGATGGCGAGGCCGGCGTCTGGGCCAACTACGGCACCAGCTTCCGAGCCCCGACCTTCAACGACATGTTCTTCCCCGGCTCAGGCAACACGGACCTGACCCCCGAGACCAGCACGGGCTGGGAGCTGGGTCTGTGGGACAGCATGGGCGCAGGCAACAGCCTGGAGGTGGTCTACTTCCGCAACGATTACGAGGACCTGATCCAGTGGGCCCCCGCAGCGGGCGGCCTGTGGCAGCCCTTCAACGTGGGCACGGCGCGCACGCATGGCGCCGAGGTCACCGCGACCCACCAACTCAACTCGAACTGGAGCAATGAGATCAGCTTTTCGCTGCTCGACACGCAATCGAGCGCCGGGCCACTGCTTCGCCGCCCGCGCCAGCAGGCGTCCTGCAGCTTCGTATACGATGGCGCGCGCAGCGACCTGCGTCTGGACGCCTATTACGTCGGCAAGCGCTTCGACGTGGTTGGCTTCGCGACCGAGCAGGTCGAGTCATACTTCGTCGTCGATCTGGGCGCCGAACACCAGCTGAGTGCTGACACAAGCGCGTGGCTGCGCGTGAACAACCTGTTCGACCAGTCCTACGAGGCCGCGGCGGGCTACCCGTCCCCCGGCTTCGCGCTGGTCGGCGGCATCACCCGCGACCTGTAGTCTGAACACGACCTCCGCCACACCCGACCGCCCGGTGAGCACACCTCACCGGGCGGTCTTTCCATGTGCCCGGAGGCCAGAGCCGGTGGGCTGGCGAAGGCTCTGTCGCTGGACCGACCTGACGACCGCGCGGAGGCGACTGCCATGCCCGATCGACCGAACGTTCTGCTCTTCTTCACCGACCAGCACCGGCTCTCGGCGCTTGGCTGCTACGGGGAGACCGTCTGCCAGACCCCAAACATCGACCGATTAGCGGCGGAGGGCGTGCGCTTCGAGCGCGCCTACACGGTCTGCCCGGTGTGCAGCCCCACCCGCGGCACCATCATGACCGGCCAGTACCCCCACACGCACGGCATCACCTCGAACGTGCAGAATGTTGGCTCATCGGTGCATGAATTACGCGACCGGCCAGAGCTGCTGTCACGTCGCCTGGAAGCGGCGGGCTATCGGCTTGGCTACACTGGCAAGTGGCATCTGGGCACTGACCGGCGAGAGGCGTGGGGCGCCGCGAACGAGCCGTCGCTGCCCGGCGGCGTCGGTTTTGAGGGTCAGGAGTTCCAGGGGCATGGCGGAGGTGGCTTCGGGTACCCCGAGTATCACGAGTACTTGGCGGAACGAGGCCTCACACACGAGGTTCTCCCGTGGACCGAAGCCACCGAGGAAGTAGTCCCCTGCGGCGAACTCGGCGGGCCACTGGAGTCGACAGTGCCGTACTTCCTGGCTGAGAACACAATCTCACTGGCGGATCGCTTCGCGGACGCCGGCGAGCCGTGGTTCATCTGGCACAACAACTGGGGACCGCACGGTCCGTACTACGCGCCAACGGCATACGTCGACATGTATCGGGACGCAGAGATCGACCCGTGGCCGAACTTCGACTGGCCCGCCCGACGGGTTCAGGGCCCGCACCAGACCAAGCTGCATCCCCGTGCGGAGCTGCTCGACTGGCGTCACTGGCAGGTTGCGCTGCGTCGGTACTACGCGTTCACCACGCTCATTGACGAGCAGATAGGGCGCGTGGTCGAACACCTCGAGCGCACCGGGCAACTCGACAACACTGTCATCATCTTCACGTCCGACCACGGCGAGACGTGCGGCAGCCACGGTGGTCTGACCGACAAGGGCTGGCACCACTTCGAGGAGACGCACCGGATCGGTATGATCCTGCGCCAGCCGAACGACCCGAATGCCGGCCATATACGCGATGAGTTCGCCTCGAATGCGGACATCTATCCGACGATCTGTGAGCTGGCCGGAGCGGAGTATGACGCGGAGGCAATTCACGGAGCGTCACTGCTGCCAATCGTGGCCGGGGATGCGACTGGTTGGCGCGACGACGTGGTGACAGGGTTCGGCGGAGTGAACGGGCTCGCCATGACACAGCGCACGATCCGCTGTGGCGACCTGAAGTATGGCTACAACTGCTGCTGCGAGGATGAACTCTACGACCTGGCGCGAGATCCGCAAGAAACGCGGAACGTTATCGGCGAGCCGGACTACTTCGCGGCGGCCCAGGATCTGCGGCATCGGTTGCTTGATTGGATGGGGAGCACAGGCGACCAGACTCGCGGCATTTACCGGCAGAGCAAGGTCGACTACTACGACCGGCGCGCATGAAAAAGGGCTGCGGAACCGGAAGGTTCCGCAGCCCTGACATCACCTGCGCACAGCTCTACTGCACTTTGCGCACGCTCAAAGCCCTGGCGGCGTCGATGCAGATGAACCCACTCAGCTCGCTTTCGGGCTTGATCCAGACGTCGTCGAGCACGCCTGTGCCCGCCTCGGTCACGACCATCTTCCACCAGCCCGCATCGCCCGCGCCAACGGTAATGAGCTTGCGATCGAGCGGCATCTCGGTACAGTCGAAGGTCTCAACTTCTCGACCGTCCGGTGCGAAGAGCGTAGCAATGGCGGTCTCTCCCGGAGGCCCTGCGCCGAGGCCGATGTGGAAGGCGTCTACGCCTGCGGGCACCTCAAAGTAGACCGGGCTGAGCGCGCCGAGGAAATGCAGGCCCTGATCGCTGAGCATCCCGTCCACGGCCCAGGCGCCCCCGTCAACAGCCATCTTGAAGCTCGCACTGCCAGCGGAGACTATCAGGTGATAGTGCGCCGAACCCTCAGCGTCCAGCTCGATCGGCACCTCCGTGCTCATGAGCCCGCTCGCGACCTCCGCGCCGTCTGCTCCCACGACCAGCCAGGAGACAAGCTTGCCTCGGGCCGACACCTGGCTGAAGCTTACGCTCACTTTGCCCGCGCCGGTCGGGTAGATCACGACGTGCTGGTCGCCGCGCAACAGATAACGGCCGACCGCTTCGGCACCGGGCACCTCGTCCGCGGGAGCAACCATCACGCTGTTGGCCAGCTTCGAGGCGCTCTGGCTCTCCTTACGCGGAGCCAGCGCCAGCGAGCCGCGCCTCGCGGACAGGAACTCGAAGAAGTCGACATCCGCCATGTAGAAACTCGTCGCTTCGGGGTCGGGCAAGAGCTTAAACTGGCGAAGGTTCCAGGCCAGCACGGTGAGGTTCTCGCCGATCATCCCGAGGCGAGCGGCTGCGTCCTCGTCGGTGACCTTGGCCTCAGCACTGCGATAGAGGCGCTCGATCTCGGGCAGGTTCTTCACGTAGATGTCGGTCATCATGTCGGTGGTCAAGGTGTAGCGCGCGTTCGGGAACTCGATGAAGTGCCGCTCGACTTCGGCGTCCAGCAGCCGCCACATCTCCTCAATCTCAGGTCCGCCCTCGGCATACGCCTTCGCGCAGTACTCGGTGAGCAGCGCATCCACGTCCACGTCCGGGTCCCACGCCAGCCTGGCCAGGATGTAGTTCAGCGGCGCGGCCCTCCCCCATGCCGAAATGCCATAAACATAGACGCCCTTGATGTTGGCCTCTTTGAGGCGGGGGTACATGAAAGAGAGTATGTTAAGGCCGGGGGGGTTGAGCGCGCCGGCTTCGGTCGAAATGTTCACGGGCAGATCGTAGTACGAGATGTTGTCGGTGATCTCGGTCCACTGGGCGAGCAGGTCGTCCCACTGCTCCTGCAATTCGGGCCGGTGGAGCGTATAGCCGTAGTCGAAGCTGGGAGTCCAGACCAGAAACACGTTCGGCTCCAGCGGGATGGGCGTACTTGGCGGGAAGACGTATGCGGCGTAGACATAGCCCGCGAGGATCTTGTCGGGGTGTTTCTCGCCAACGATCTTGCCCACTTCATTGTAGAAGTTGACGATCGCCGGGGTCACTGAGAGGTTACCGTTGGGATCGTCCTCATACAGCGCGGTGCAGTCCTCGCAATCACACCAGCCCGCCGAGTCAGAGGGCGAGAGCGAGTAGCACGTGCCGTTCGGGTTGGCATCGAAATACTCAATGGCCCGCCGAGCATACTCGGCGATGAGACCCTCGTCGGTCACGCACAGCTTGTACCGGCCGGTGGGCGGAATGCGCTTGCCGCCACGCTCGGCGAACCACTCGGGATGGGCGTCGAAATTCTCCGCCGGAATGGTGCGCCGCCAGTTGTGGCCGTGGCTCAGAAACAGACTGTGGCCGAGCTTCTGGCGCCCCCACCAGCGCATGACAACATCTCGGTCCTGCTGGGTGTAGGGCACGCGACGGTTGAGGAAGAAGGGCGCGTCGCTGATGTCGGTGTCAGGGATCGTGATGTCGGCGGTCGTCGGCACGTAGTCGCCATGCTCAGTGGGGTCGAGCCAGCGCACGCCCACGAACTGCTCGAGGAAACTGTACACGCCGTTGGCGGTGCCGTTGCTGGTGCCGCCATGCAACGTCCGCTCTCCGTCGGCGGTGTCTGGCCCGGCGATGTAGATGCTGCCGCCCGCGGTCAGAATGCGGAAGCCCTCAAGGGGCATGTCAGCCACCGCGATACCGGCCGCCTGCGCCGACGAGTTGTCGCCCAGGCAGATCATCGGCTCGGCGGGATCGTTAACGATGGCCAACTTGGCTTTGGCAGCACGGTAGAGGTAGTCCTGGAGATCCACTGCAGCCCGCGCCACCGACGGCGGTGCGTCGGCCGCATGGTAGATGACGAACGTCGTTCCTTCGCCCTCGACCAGCTTGGTCGGGGCGGCGCAACTGACGCAGGTCAAGGCCAGCGTCGCTGCGGCGACTAACAGTGCTGTGGTACGCATGGCATCGGCTCCTCTAATCGTCGGTCGACTTCCATCGGTAACTTCCCCGTGCGTCC
This sequence comes from Candidatus Zipacnadia bacterium, assembly GCA_029821735.1. GTDB lineage: Bacteria > Armatimonadota > Zipacnadia > Zipacnadales > UBA5352 > JALGSU01. The sequence goes on from JALGSU010000002.1 coordinate 149,057, forward strand.
GCATCCGCCCTGCCTGCGGGCAGACGATCGGGCTGTCGGAGATGGGGAAAGGCCTATGTTGCGATATTCATGATGCTGCCGTGAGCATAAACTGAGCACAAACTTCCTTAAGTGTGCTATACTTCTTTCGTCACGCACCGGTTGGACGGCCTGTACCGCCTGGGGTCCTTAGACGGGCGGCGGTCACTGCGGGGATATTCGCGCCCTCAATGACCGCCGCGAGGTAAACAAATGCCGCGCGGCATTGTTCTGGGCGCAAGCGCGGCAGTTGACGGAGCGTCGGCCGGACGCGGGTGCGCACAAGTCCAGAACCAGGTAGTTTGCCGTGACCGATCCCCGATTCCCATTGGTCGGGGATCTCGCATGTACGGCTGGTCGGAGAGACAGCTACTGATCAGGGGGAGGCTTCGGCCTGGTCCCGAAATACAGGACCAGGATCACTGCGATCATCGACGGTACAACGACTGCAAGAGCCGCGCCCAACCTGCCCGCCGTCACCAGTGGCGCTACGGCCATCGCGAGTATTCCGAACGCAAGTAGTGCGACGAGCCAGGCGCGCAGTGCCATGGTTGATTCCTCCGCAAGCTCAGTTCCCCACATCCTGCGGATTCCCTCTGCCATGCGCAATGCCCACAGTTACTGTTGCTCCGCTGCTTAGCGCCTATCCCTGTCCCACTTTTGCCGAAGCGCCAGCCATTGCAGCACGAAGATCGCCGCCACGCAGGGCACCCCGATGCCAGCCGCCAGAAGCCATTGCCCGGAAACAGCCAGCGGAATCAGTGCCAGCGCCAAGAGCCCGATGGCTGTCATGCCCGCAACCAGTATCCCTGCTTCCATGACGTTCACTCCCCGTTCTGGTTCTACCCACTGGTGGCCTTGTTTATGCGTATGAAGGGTATCGGCCAATCACGCGGGAACATGATGTCTGGCCAGAAGGAGCCGGGAGGAGAGATAGCTCATGCGCAACGTACGCTACGAAGAGCTTCTGCCCCACCAGATCGTTGAGGCGCGAGAGGAATGCCCGATCGCGTATATCGCGATCGGCGGAGTAGAGTGGCATGGCGAACAGAACTGCGTTGGACTCGACACCGTGAAGGCCAATGCGCTGGCCATCCGCTGCGCCGAGGCCGCCGGAGGCCTGCGCTTCCCTGCACTATTCTACGGCGAAAACCGCGAAGCGTATCTGATGGAGACCAACCATGACCCCGGGGAACTCATCAAGCAGAAGATGGGCCTGCCCGAGGAGAGCTTCGCGCCGGGCTACATGGGAGTGTCCATCCAGGAGACGGATGCGCGCTATATTGAGCTGCTTATCCATATCATGCGCGAGATCAAGAGCCTGGGCTTCAGGGTCATCACTATCATTGCCGGGCATTACCCGCTGCGCAACCACGGCACGGCGGCGGCGGAATGGTTCAACTGCATGGCCCGGCCGGTCACCGCACAGGCCTGGTGCTGCAGCGGCTACGAGCTGGTACGCGACGAGATCCCCGAGGCCGGCGACCATGCGGCCGCGTGGGAGACCTCGCTGATGATGGCGCTGCGCCCCGAACTGGTTGACCTCAGCCGTCTGCCCGAGGACATGGATGAGAAGCTCATCGGCGTGAGCGGGCGCGACCCGCGCCAGCATGCGTCGGTCGAGTTCGGCCAACGCGGCGTGGAGGCAGTCGTCGAAGCGATTACGTCGAGGGCACACGAGATGCTGGCCCGAATGGGCTGAGGCAAGCGCTGGGAGGTGGCCATCGTGCAGAGCGATACGCGTGTTGCAGCACTGCAACGAGCGTGGGATTATCATGAGTTGATGGGTCATCTGCGCCGAGGAGGGATCGCCAGCCTCATCTGGGGAGTGATCAGCCTCGGCGTCGGTGGGCTCGGAATGCTCGTAGACCCCTTCATGGCGTTCCTGGCATTGCTCGGACTGATGCTGGTGGCAGAGGGCATCTGGTTGCTCGCGGCACCCAGCCCGGCAGGTCTCATCGGTGAGGGCGTCATCTTTACTCTTCTCGGCGTGACGAACGTCGTGTTCGGGATTATCGATTCACTGGCCGGCGAAGGTGGCGCCATCTGGATCGGCATCGGGGCGTTCCAATTCTACTTCGGCGTGCAGGCGTTCAGGCGCTATGCGCGAGACAAGGACCGCTTGGATAACCCACCCGCGCAGAACCTGCGCGACGCTGTAGCAGAGATCGGGAAGGACATACGTGGATCCAAGGCGACTCAGCGCGAGGACATCGTTGAGTTCCTGACCGCCCCGCCGTTCAAGATGCGTCTGGATGATGAGATGGCGGTAGTCTTCATGAGCCTCAAAGTCAGTTTCCTCTCGCGCGAGGATGTGAAAGTGCAATTCACGGACGACCGCGCCTCGAAGAACCATACCGCAGTGGTCGTGGAGTTGCCCGACCGCAAGCCCATGAAGGGCCGTATCAGGGATGAATACGCCGAACAGTACCGGGTCTGGGCTGCAGGAGCGCGCCTCGGCGACTCCACGCAGAAGCCGGGAGCTGGTGAGGCGAGCACGGAGGAGTGGGTGAAGCAGGCGCGCGCGGCGGGCCAGACCGACGAGCAGATCATCGCGACTCTGGTGGGCTCGGGATGGGCGGCGGGCGACGCCCGCAGCCTTATCGAAGCCACCGATGGCATGGATGCGCTGAGGGGGAAGAACGCTTGAGGAAGGTTCGCTGGGGCGTGATCGGGCTGGGGTGGTTCGGCGAGCACCACTGCGCGGCGCTGAGCGGCATCCCAAACGTTGAGTTGCATTCGTTGTGCACCCGCACCGAGGAGCGCCTGGCCGAGTTGGCCGGTCGCTTCGGAGTCCCGCGCACCTTCACCGATTACCACGAGATGCTCGCCGACCCCGACCTCGATGCGGTGAGCATCACCACCCACTGGCGCGACCATGCCACGCCCGCACTGGCAGCGCTGGCTGCCGGCAAGCACGTCTTCTGCGAGAAGCCCATGGCCTCCACCATTGAAGAGTGCCAAGCAATGGTCGGCGCCGCACGCGAGGCCGACGGGCATTTCATGGTCGGTCATATCTGCCGCTTCAACCCGCGCTACGCCCTGGCGCAGCGCGAGATACGGGAGGGGAAGATCGGGCGGGTGGTGTCCATGTACGCACGTCGCAACATCCCTGGCACCCGTAGCGCCGTGACACTGCGGAAGATCGGGCCCATCGTCGCAGACGGCGTGCATGACATGGACCTGATGATGTGGATGACCGGCGCGCGTCCGGTGAGCGTGTACGCGCGCGGGGTGTTCGAGCGCAACCTGCCCAACCCCGACGTGGCCTGGTCCATGTTCGAGTTCGACAACGGGGCCATCGGCGTGCTCGAAAACGCGTGGTTCCTGATGGGCCATGGCGCGGTGCGCATCGACGAGCGGCTGGAGATCATCGGGACTGAGGGCTCGGCACATGTCCAGGAGTCGGCGCCGAGCCTGCTGGTGATAGACCGCGACGGGCCGGCTTTCCCTGACACGACCTACTGGCCCCAAGTGCGTGGCATAACCGCCGGGGCGCTGCGCGACGAACTGCGCTATTTCGCCGATTGCATCCAAACCGGGACCGCGCCGGACGTCATCTCGCCGGAAGAGTCCATGGCTGCGGTCACGGCATGTCTGGCAGCCGAGGAGTCGCTGCACACTGGCGCCAAGATAGACCTGTGAACACGCGGAGGCCATATTCCAGTGGCACAAACGCAGGTCGACAGACAAGCCGGCCCTGACCATGCTCCCGCCCGGCATGTGACGGCACGCGCACTGCTGATAGGCCTGGCGAGCATGGCTGCGTCGGTTATGCTCATACACCATGCAGAGCTGATCCTCGGTGGCCGTCAGGGCCACACCGCCATGGCCAACACCTCGGTGCCGGTCGGTGCTTTCATGACTTTGCTGGTGGTACTGGCGATCGGTGCGCTGCTCGGGCTGATCAAGCGGCGCTGGGCGGTCACCCAAGCCGAGATGATCGTGGCCTACGCGATGGCCGCCTCCTCTTCGGTGCTCGCCTCGTCGGGCGCAATCCACTTCCTCGTGCCATCGCTCGCGGCTCCTTACTACTTCGCCACGGCCGAGAACAAGTGGGCTGAGTTCCACGAGTTCATCCCCGCCTGGCTCATCCCGCAGGACCTGAACCGGATTACATGGTTCTTCGAGGGCGGCGACTTCGTTCCACTGGATGTGTGGCTGGGCCCCGGCGCCATCTGGTGCGGGTTCGTCATCGTGTTCGCGATGTGCAGCCTGTGCCTGTCGGCGGTGCTCCGCGCACAGTGGGTCGAGCGCGAGCGGCTGACCTTCCCCACCACCTACATTCCGCTTCACGTTACTGAGCCGACGGGGTCTTTCTGGCGCAATAAGGTCGCGTGGGTCGGTATGGCCCTCCCCTTCGCACTCGGGACACTCAACACGCTGAACCTGAACTTCCCGGCCGTCCCGAAGATCGAGGTGCGCAACATCAACCTGTCGCGCAATCTGCGCGAGGCCCCGTGGAACGCCATGGGCGGTCTGCGCCTGTCCTTCTACCCCTTCGTTATTGGCATCGCCTATCTGCTGTCGGGCGAAGTGACCTTCTCATGCTGGTTCTTCCACTTGTTTGAGAAGCTGGTCCGAGTGGTCGGGGCCATCCTCGGAATCGATGATTGGGGATCAGGCGGCCTGAGCCGCTTCCCGTTCCCCGAACACCAGGGCGCCGGGGCTTTCATCGGCCTGACGGTTCTGAGCTTCTATGTGGGCCGGAAGCAGTTCGTAACCATGCTCAAGTCCTCGCTGCTCGGTACGCCAGCGCGAGATGGGACACGGGTGCCGCGCGGGGCAGTGATCGGCCTGCTGCTGAGCTTCGCGGCGCTGGTGCTCTTCGCCCACGCGGCGGGAATGCAGGTGTGGCTGGCCACGCTGGTCGTGGGACTGGCACTCGTGTATCTGACCGCCGCCACTCGCATCCGTGCCGAGACCGGCAACGCCTGGCTGTTCGGCCCGCGCATCGATCCTACCGTGCTCATCGTCACGGCCGCCGGGTCGCAGAACCTGCGACCACGCGACCTGACCGTCACCGCCTTCCTGGCCAACATCGCCACCTGGGACATGCGCTGCGTCGCCATGCCTCACCAACTCGATGGTCTGAAGATGGCTGACAGTCTGAGCATCGAGCGCGTACCCATGACCGGCGCCATCGCGCTCGCAACGGCGGTGGGAGTGCCCTTCGCGTTCTGGACCGCGCTGAGCATCTGGCACAACATCGGAGCCATCGCCAAGGGCGAAGTGTGGCGTGTTAACCAGGGCAAAGCCCCCTTCGGGCGCCTCGCAAGCTGGCTACAAAGCCCGACCAAGCCCGACATGGTGAGCACCGGCTTCGTGGGCTTTGGCCTGCTGGTAACGGTCGCGCTGTTCGCAGTGCGGACGGTGTTCGTGAACTGGCCGCTGCACCCGATCGGGTATGCGATCGCCGGCACGCGCTCGATGGAGGCGCAGTGGACCCCGTTCTTCATCGCGTGGCTGTGCAAGGTCATGATCCTGCGCTACGGCGGACCACGCCTGTACAGATCGGCGCTCCCGTTCTTCCTGGGCCTCGTGGTCGGCGACTTCATCAACGGCGGCCTGTACACGTTCCTGGGATTCTTCCTCCGCGGGATGAAGGTCTATCCCATCAACTGGTAGGCGCAAGGAGGCATCCGCGCATTCGGGGCGAACAATCACCGGCAAGCGGACACATGAGCAGGTCGAGTGATCAACTCGTATCAACATGGTCGGCGGGACACGCCCGAGGGAGGCGCTCAAATGGACAAGGTCAAGCACGGAGTGATCGGTCTGGGCTGGTTTGGGGGCAAGCACTGTGAGGTGCTCTCAGAGATCCCCAACATCGAGCTGCACTCGGTATGCACGCGCACCGAGTCCCGGCTCGAGGAAGTCGCGAGTGAGTTCGGCGTCAAGAACACGTACACCGACTACAACGAGATGCTGGCTGATCCGGAGCTCGAGTCGGTGAGCATCACGACGATGTGGGACCAGCACGCGGCGCCCGCAATCGCTGCTCTGGAGGCGGGCAAGAACGTCTTCTGCGAGAAGCCGATGGCGTCCACACGCGAGGACTGCGAAGCGATCGTCAAAGCCGCCAACGCCGCAGATGGCAAGTTCATGGTCGGCCACATCGTGCGCTTCAACCCGCGTTACGCGATGGCCAAGCGCGAAATCGCCGAGGGCAAGGTCGGCAAGATCGTCTCGATGTTCGCCCGCCGCAACATTCCCGCCTCAGTCACCACCGAGATTCTGCCCAAGATCGGGCCTATCATCGGCGATGGCGTGCACGATATGGACATCCTCCTCTGGTGCTCAGGCCTGACACCGAAGACGGTCTACGCCAGGACGGTCGACGAGCGCGGTCTGGGCAACCCCGACCTCGGCTGGTCGATGTTCACCATGGACAACGGCGCGATCGCAGTGCTTGAGAACGTCTGGTACCTGCCGGACAAGACCGCCATGCAGATTGACGAGCGCATGGAGATCATCGGCACCGAGGGCTCGGTGCACGTGCAGGAGGTCGCGCCCGGCTTCGCGGTCTGCGACGACGAGAAGTGGACCTACCCGGACACCACCTATTGGCCGACCATCCACGGACGCTGCGGCGGCGCGCTGCGCGACGAGTTGCGCTACTTCGCCGACTGCGTGCAACTCAATGAGCAGCCCTCGGTCATCACACCCGAGGAGTCGATGGCTACCGTCATCGCCTGCCTGGCCGCCGAAGAGTCTGCACGAACCGGCAAGGAAGTCGAGATCGAGTGGTTCTAGGCTAATGGCCCCGAGGACCTAGCACACCCAGGGGCGCGGCTCTCAGCCGCGCCCCTCTTCATTGCAGGAGGCGCTTGCCATGCGCGAGATCATCCGACCGCAGGCCAATTCGGGACCACAGATCGATGGGCTGTTGCATCCGCCAGAGATCAGCGAGGAACTCGCCGAGCGCAGTGGAGCGCAGGTCACTCGCGTGATGCTCGAAGGCATGACCTCCGGCTCGTGCAACCCAGCCGTCGGCGACGTGGACGGCGACGGTCTCGACGAGATGATCGTCCCGTGGAACCGGGGTGAGGAGGACATCATCTCCTGCTACCGGGGCGACGGGGCGCTTGTATGGGAGATCACAGATGCGCCGTTCTACCACGGGGCCTACGATGACGATCACCTCTACTCGGGCAGCCACTGGCACTACCGCTCGCGCCACCGGCACTTCCTGACCGAAGTGCTGGATTTCGACGGCGACGGGGAGTTGGAGGTAGTGGTCGGACTGGGGCCGATCCACGTGCTAGACGCCACCACCGGTGCGCTCAAGCGAACCATTGACCTCGACGGTCTGGCAATGATCTGGTCAACGGTGCGACTGGACGCGGCTGGCTCGATGGGCATCGTGGCCGGCGTCAATCACCACCGTGAGTACGGCTCGGTGATGGCGGTCGACAGCTCAGGCTCCCTGTTGTGGGAGGAGCGAATGCCGGGGATGTCGTTCGAGGACTTCCTCAAGTGCGGCGATCTGACCGGCGATGGCGTCGACGAGGTCGGCTACTCCATGGCTGACGCTGAACGCTTCGAGGTGCGCCGCGCCGATGGCGAACTGCTCTGGGCCAAGCATGTGCCTAGCGAAGTCGGCGATGACACGCACGTGGACGACTTCTACATCGGCGAGGTGCTGGGCGAGGGCCGACAGCTCCTCACCTCGACCGGATGCTGCCTCTTCGACGAAGCGGGCGGTCTCATCTGGACCCTCGACGACCAGATCGAGCACGGGCAGGTAGTGAAGTTCGGACATCCGCCCGGTGCCGAGGATGGACTGATCTACCTGAACTCCAAGACCGAGCGCTACGCTTGGGGCATTACACCGCAAGGCGAGTTCCTGTGGGAGCAGCGCAACTTCTCGCAACAGAGCGACGGGCGGATCCTGCTCACGGCCGCGACGACCTGGGCCGACTGGTCAGCACCGGGGTCATGCGAAATCGTGCAGTCCGAACTGGTGCGCGGCAAGGACGAACTGGAGCCATACAAGGGTCAGCCGGCGACACTGCATCTCAACGTGCTGGACGCGCATGGTAACGAGGTGGCGAAGCTGCCCTACGTCGACACTGTGGCAGGGCGCGGCTTCAACGGAGCCATGTGCTGCGTAGCCGGACACATGGTAACGCCCGACCGAAACGATCTGATGGTGCTCACCCACAATACTGGCGAACTGATCGTCTACAGTCCGATGTAGACGCGACACGGCTTACACTGGAGGTCGCCTCATCGTCGGGACGGACGGGGTCTGCTTCCCACCCAGCAGGTCCCAGAGACGCGGGAAGCCTCCGGGGCGCTCTCGCGCGGTCTTCGCTGCGATGACTCCGGCAACCACCGTGGCAAGTATCAGCGCAACTCCACCGGCGGGCACCGCAAGCATTATTCCGGATGAAAGGGCCGGGAAGAGATCGACATACCAGACATCATAGCCGCGCAGCGCCCCCCAAAGGACGCCGAGCAGTCCTCCCCCAAGGAAGCCAACGCCCATCGCAGCCATCCCCGCCCAGCCAACCAGCCCGGATGCCCCACGCGCGCGCGGGTCCGTCCGCGGAAGGCACCGTGCGACAAGCGTCCCAAGCACAAGGCCCGGAATGGACCCGAACATGGCCCATGGTCCCGCGCAGAAGCCAATGTAGGTAGGGTCATAGCCGGCGGCGAGATAGTAGTGTCCTGCGACGTACCAAGCAACGAGCATCCCGGTACCGCCGCCGATGTCAACCGCCATCCGCCTAAGGGGCCAGAAGGCCCAAGGGATCAACTGCTCCTCGGAGCCACGGTCTGTCTCAGCCATGCCTGCCCTTCCGCCCGGCCCGCGCTCAATGCATCGCCGCTCACCACGGCGGCAGGCCCATCGTTCCGCCTTCGAGGAAGAGCGACGTGCCCGCCACGTACCCCGCGTCATCTGACATCAGGAAAGCAGCAGCCTTCGCCACGTCTTCCGGCTGACCCAGGCGCCGCACGGGAATCTTCAGCGCGATATCCTCGTAAAGCTCCTCCAGCGGCGCGGTCCAGCCTGCGGCGGTGGCCGCCAGCATGGGCGTGTCTATGGTCCCCGGGCAGATCGCGACCGTGCGCATATACCCCGGATGGTCGGTGGTCAGGCAGCGCACCAGCGCGTCCAGCGCGGCCTTCGACATGCAGTACAGAGCGTGCTCGGGGAAGCCTATGAAAGCCGCCACCGAAGTGGTGATGACGAATACGCCTTTGCCCTGCTCCTCGAAGACCGGCGCGAGGTACTTGGCCAGATACAGGTTCCCTTTCACGTTCACGCCCATGATCAGGTCCCAGTCGGCCTCCTTGAAGTCCGTCACCTTGCCCTGCCGCCAGGCCCCGGCGTTGGACGCGCAGGCGTCGATGCGCCCATGCAGTGCGAGCGTCCCGTCGATGAGCGCTTTGACTTGCGCCTCGTCGGAGACGTCGGTGTAGACGAAGTCCACGTTGCCGAGTTCGTCGGCCAGCGCCTCTCCCTCATCCTGCTGGATGGAGGCGGCGACGACCTTGGCGCCGACTTGTGCGAAGTGTCGCACACAGCCTTCGCCGATGCCCGACGTGCCCCCCGTCACGATCACAACTTTGCCCTCAATGGACATGCTCATGCGCTCCCTTCGGGTCAGTGGTTGCCGAATCCAGCGTCATACTCCATATACTCAACCGCGATGCCGTCGTCGATCACGAAGACCACCCAGCGAGTGTCGTCGGGGCGGAAGGGCCCGAGGATGACCTCTTTCCCCTCCATCTCAGCTTTGTAGTCGTCGGTCTCCCAGCAGATGTGCGGCAGATCGCGGATGGGGCCGGTCACCGGGCTGTCAGGCTCGTAGCGCAGGAACTCAACCTTGTAGGGATGGGCGTCAGGATCGGTCACCCAGACCTTTGTCTCGGGGACATACATCTCGTCAGGCTGTTTGTCATCGGTCGGCAGGCCCATGTGGTGGAACTTGCGCATGATGCGCCTCCTTGTGGCGTGACTACTGGTCAACCGAGAATCTGAAGCTGTACAGGTCGGCGTCAGCAATCGTGAAACGCATCCGCAGAGGAGTCCCGGCGAGGGCGCTGACGTCCGCGCTGCGGTTCCACGTTACGGTGCGCTCGATGCTGTCGCCGAAGATATCGTCGCAATCGCCCAGCGCGAAGCCCTCGAGGGCAAGTCCTGCCGCGTCCAGAAGCTCGACACGGATAGTGCCCGCGGCGGAGGTCGCGAAGTTGAGCACCAGCCGATCGCCCTCGAAAGTGAGCGGCTTTGTCACGAATTCCCCGCCCGCCATTGGTGCGTGCGCCGAGGCGAAGCCGTCCATCCGCAGACTGTGGCGGCGGATGCTGGCCGGCCCGACCCACACGCGCTCCATGGCGTAGATGGACAACTCCGCAGGGGCGCCAGGGAGCGCGGAAGCTGTCTCGGCCAGCCCCAGGCTGATGAAGTTATGCCCATAGGCCCACGTGCCGGGGCGCTCGATGCCGGGAGGCATAAAAGCCTCCTCCCAACGGTGGAAGTTCAGGCCGTCGCGGCTAGTCATCAGCAGCGTGTCCGATATCGCCATACCGAAGCGATCGTGGATGTCAGAGCGCATGCGCCGGTGCTCGGCGTCAGGCAGGGCCTCCATCGAGGGTGACCAGCCGCGCTCGATGTAGCGCGCCGGGAAGCCGACGAGGATGTGGGGCGCACGCGCGTAGGGCTGAATCTGGTTGATATAGAGCTGCTCGTCCGGCGAGCCGGGGTAGCGCAATTGCTCATACTCGGCCCAGGTCCCGAAGTCGGGCGAGGTAGTGGTGAGAATGCCGCGCACCTGCTGGTCCCGGAAGAAGCGGACATACGCGCGATACTCGCCGCGCACGGCATCCCAGAAGACGAGGTTCTGCGAGTCAAACGGCGTGCCGAAAAGTATGGGCCGCTCTCCCATGAGCGACCAGTGAAGGCCGTCGGCCGATACCAGCGCCCAGAGCCCGGCTTTCTCCTCGAACTGCCCTTGCCCGACGGCTTTGAAGCGCTCCTCGGGTGGACAGGCCGGATTGGCGTCGACGAACGGGCAGAAACCGTGCGCGCCCTGCCCGCGCCAGACGATGTTGTTCGCGGCCGAGCCGTCGTGCTCGATAATCCCCAGCTCGGAGCGATCCCAGGTAATGCCGTCCTCGCTCTGAGCATAGCAGACCGAGTCGACGGGGCGTGCGAGTGCGCCGTTGGTGAAAACAAGGTCCGACCCCTTGTAGTACATCTTGTGGACGCCCTCGTCGTGGAAAGTGGTCACGTAGCCACTGCCGCTGCCCTCCCAAGACCGGTCAAGGACCATGGCGATCTCGCGTGGCACGGGATTGTGCACCCGCAGCTTCACGCCCTGCATGCTCTCGACCAGATGCTCATCGACCAGCAGTTCCAGGCGAGAGCCAATCTCGATGGGACCATTGCTCCGCATTGGACAGATCTCCGTTCAGCCGGAATGGGCGCGGTGCTCGAGCGCGCGATCGATCATGCGGTAGATGTCGTTCTCGGGTGCGTAGCCGAGGATGGTCCGGGCACGGTTGATGTTGATCTCGAACGAATGGTAGCCCGGGCACGGCAGCTCCAGTGTCGGCGTCTCGGTTTTCGCGGACAGGTGATCCGCCGCCGGGAGGTAGTTGAAGGCACTCGGGGCAGCGATATTGAATGATTGCCCGAGCGCGGCCTCATTGCCGAGCATCAGGCCGAGGCCCTGCATCACATCGTCGATATGCACGATGTGCCGATGGTAGGGGACGCCATCTCCGTTGGTCTGGATGACCACACGCTCTTCGCCGGCATCCACCAGCTTCATGACCTCAGGCGGCTGTTCGCCGAAACCGTGGCCAGGCTCAGATGGATCGACATTCTCCAGCAGCGAGAAGTGCCCCAGCAGATCGTCTGCTTCGAAGACCCATGACGAGCGAAGGATGGTCCACGGCAGCCCATACTGGAAGCCATACTGCTCGGTCATGACCTCCTCCATCACCTTGGTGAAGGCGTAGTAGCCGGGATAGGCCATGAGCTTGTGGCTCTCGTCGATGGGTATGGGCTGGGGGTAGAACCAGATGCCAAGGGCCGCGTCGCCGCCGAAGATGAGGAACTGCTTGATGGGCTCGTCTCGACATGCCTCCAGCACGTTGAGGGTGCCCTTCACGCTGACATCGAAGAAGGTGTCGGGGTCCTCCTTGGCGGTGGCCATCTGCACGACCGCGTCCGCGCCCGCGACCACCTCACGCACTGCCTCCGCGTCGGTGATGCTTCCGGAAACGGTGGTCACGCCGTCCATCTCGATGGGCGTGCGGTGCACCAGCGCCCGAACTGCCGCCCCCCGCCCGGTGATGAGTTCCACCACCCGCCGGCCAATCTTCCCGCTTGCGCCAAATACCGCTACGGTGCGTATGTCCATGAGATCGCCCTCCCGCGTCAGTTGTCAGGCGCGGGGAGGTTCCGCGGCCGTCGGGTGACTTCCTGCCCAGGCAGCGCAGAATCGACGCGGCCCCACCCGATATGGGTGGGGCCGCGGTGCCTCTCAAGTCAGCGATGAAGGCTGCGGTTCAGGACGTCTCCGGCGCTGCGTGCTGCGGTGCTTCTCCGAACTCGAGCCCCGTCAGTCGCGCGCGGGAGCGTCGAGCAGACCGTTGTTGTAGTCGTCAAGCATGTCCTTAATGTCCTCGCCATCAACCTGCCAGGCATCACTGTCTGCGGGGACAATGGAGCTCTTTTCGGGCAGTCCCTTGGGCGCGTATGTGGCCATCCACACGTCCCCGGCGGTGATGCAGTCACCGATGATGAGGTTGCTGTTGCCGATCAGGACGTTGAGCTTGGCGGAGACCAGGTGCATGAACATGAGATACCTCATGTCGCGCTTGTCAATCTTCTTCATTAGACCGATGGCTTGAGTCTTCGAATACTCGATGCCGCCGATGACGATGATCTGGACCGGCCAATCCCTGGCGTGGTTCTTCCAGTAGCCCGGTGTGCCACAGCCGGGGTTCTCGAAGGTGGGCTCGATGAGCCCGGCGTCGCGGGTCCAGTCATCGAGGTCTATGAAGGTCTTTGCCACGGGATAGTTGCCGTCGCTCGTGCCGATCCAGAACCAGTCGACAATTCCGGTGTTCGGGTCGACGTCGGAGTCGCTCTCGTCCCTGCGCCCATCCTTTGCGTTTGGGTCCGCATAGTCAAACACGCCCGGGTCATTCGGCCCCCGTTGAGTCCAGCTGTAGCCGGCCGGGAGGTGGAACACCAGACGGTACTCGCCTATTCTCAGGCCGGTGAACTCGTAGTAGCCATCGCCGGTCCACGGGCGATCGGGCGTGCTGTCAGACTTGGTCGCAGTCGTGGTGGTACCGACGAAGATGGTGGTGCTGTCCTCGTAATGCGCGTACAGATCGACCTGAACGCCGTTGACGCCCGTGCCGACCTCATCCTGCAGACCGTTCTCGTTTGTGTCCACCCAAACGAAATCACCCAGCGACATGCCGGCCACACCGCTCGCGAAGGCCGCGCCGCTTTTTGCCCTTCATCGCTTTCTCCTTCTGATACTGCCCCGCTACTGCGGAAGATCATCAGATACAAAAAAACCGCCAGATCGCCCCATCACTTGAGAATGAGATCCTCTCGGATCCACTCCATCGAGTGTTGGTCGTCCTGCCGGTGACTGCGACTTTACCATAGGTGGCGGATTAAGCCCTCTGGTTCATGTCAGGGTTAGCTCAAGAGTTGCTCAATGGGTTCTGGGGGCGTACATGCAGGCGGGCCGGGAGCATCCCGGCCCGCCATCGCAACTCAGTCAAAGCTCTGATTACAGCTCGACTGGTGCTCCGGTCTCGGTGGAATCATAGACAGCCTCGCCCAGACGCAGGGCCTCGTAGCTGTCCCAGAGGTCGGGGCCACTGTCGCGTTCACCCAGGCAGCGCAGGGCGAAGTTCTCGACCTCGCCCAAGTAGCCGAAGTTGATCGGCGAGCGTGAGATGCCGGTCCAGGCGGGATCGTATGCATGCACGTAACGGCCGGTGCTCGGGACGGTGTCGATCCAGTCCTTGGGTGACTGGTAGTGCAGCGTCTGCATGCCATCGCAGATCAGGTGCGCACCGAAGCCGGCGACCTTGACCCACTCACGGACGTCGCGCGTGCCCGAGCCCATCTCGAGCCCGTTGAGATCGAGCTGGCCGACTGCGCCGTTCTTGAACTGCAGGTTCACCAGGAAAGCGAAGTTGGTATCGGTGACCTGCTTGTAGATTGCCGACACGGTCGCGACGTCGCCGCCGAGGAAACGTGTCAGGTCGAAGAGGTGGCACAGTTGCCCGACGAGCATGGATCGCTTCGCCGAATCGATCCCCCAGATCGCACCGTATGATCCCTGGCCGAAGTGAATGGTGACCATGCTGGTCTCACCGAACTCCTCGCGAGCCATGATGTCTTTGGCCATGCGGTAGACGTAGGCGAAGCGCTTCATGAAGCCGCACTGGCCCCACGTACCGTTGGCCTCGGCTATCTCGGCAAGCTCCTTCGCGTGGGCCGATGTGTTGGCCGAAGGCTTCTCCACATAGACCGGAATGCCGCGACGGAGCACGTGCGGCGCCAGCTTGTAGTGCTGCGGACCGGGGCCGATCACGAAGACACCGTCGAGTTCCTCCGCGTCCAGCATCTTCTCCATGTCCGTGTATACGCTGCGCGCCCCGAAGTTGCGTGCGTTGCGGTCGGCGCGCTCCTTATCGAGATCACACACCGCCACCAGATCAATCTGCGGCACCAGGTGGATATTGGGGAAGATCGCCCGTGAGGCGAACTCGCCGCAGCCGATGAAAGCCAGTTTTGCTTTGCGTTGTTCTGACATGTCTCTGCCTCTCTCGCTACAGTTCGACCGGTGAGCTGGTCTCGATGCTATCGTAGACGGCTTCACCCAACCGTAGGGCTTCATAGCTGTCCCACAGATCCGGACCACTGTCGCGCTCACCCAGGCAGCGGAGCGCGAAGTTCTCCACCTCGCCCAGATAGCCGAAGTTCAGGGGCGACCGGGAGATGCCGGTCCACGCCGGGTCATATCGGTGGACATACCGACCGGTGCTCGGCACAGTGTCTATCCAGTCCTCGGGGGACTGGTACTGCACGGTCTGCATACCGTCGCAGATGAGGTGAGCGCCGAAGCCGGCAACCTTCACCCATTCGCGGATGTCGCGGAAGCCGTTCCGCGTCTCCAGACCGTTGAGGTCGAGCTGGCCTATGGCGCCACTCTTGAAGTGCAGGTTCACCAGGAAGGCGAACTGCGTGTCGGTAACCTCTTTGTAGATCGCCGAGACAGTGGCCACGTCGCCGCCGAGGAACCGGGTCAGATCAAAGACGTGGCAGAGCTGGCCGACGAGCATCGACCGCTTGGCCGAGTCCATCCCCCACAGCTGCGGGTAGGGGCCCTGGCCGAAGTGGCATGTGACCATGCTGACTTCGCCGAACTCTTCGCGGGCCATGATGTCCTTGGCCATGCGGTAGACGTAGGCGAAGCGCTTCATGAAGCCGCACTGCCCCCAGGTCCCGTTGGCCTCGGCTATCTCGGCCATCTCTTTGGCCTCGCCTGACGTGTTCGCGGAGGGCTTCTCCACGTAGACGGGGATGCCGCGCTTGAGCACATGCGGGGCCAGTTCATAGTGCTGAGGCGCGGGACCGATGACGAAGACGCCGTCCAGCTCCTCCTTGTCGAGCATGATGTCCATGTCCGTGTAGACGCGGCGGGCTCCAAAGTTCCGGGCGTTCTTCTCGGCCTTCTCGCGATCGATGTCGCAGACGGCCACCAGGTCTATCTGCGGCACCATGTGTACGTTGGGGAAGATCGAGGCGGTGGCGAATCCTCCGCACCCGATGAAGGCGATCTTCGCCTTGCGTTGCTCTGACATAGCTTTCCTCCAGCGCCGGATCACTCACCGGCGCGATGCGACATATATGATGAGTCCGCGAGGTCTTCCCCATCGGACGCGAAACACCTGCCGCTCGCCAGAGGTCTGTGGCAGGTGCTCGGACGCGGGAGAGGAAGATACGCCAGATTCAGCCACACTATCAGTGCCCCGCACCAGGCTGGGGCCTGACTGCTTCAGTCGGAGGGGACCAGCATGCGACCCGGTATCGGCGTCCCGCGAACACCTCATTCATTACTCAGCGTCGCCGTTGTTCTGCTGGCATCACTGGTGGGGACCACGACGGTTCTCGCCGCAGATACCGGCGGCACCCCGACCCCCGCTGCCCACCAAGGAGACACTGCCATGCTCGGCGAGCCAGTAGAGACGGACCCCGAAAGCGGCGCACAGATATATCTGCTCGGGGGCGATGAACGCCCTGCGGACAACATCTATGGTGAGCAACCCTACAGCGACCCGTCAGGACGGCGCATCGCGATCCGCTACTACAACACGCCAGAGCAGAAGGGCGGCATCAGCATCGTTGACCTGCTCGACGGGTCCAGATACGAGGTATTGAGCGGCAAGCCCCCCTTCCCCGCTTTCCATCCGTGGGAGGAATGGCTCTACTACCAGCAGTCAGTCGACGGCGTGCGCTGGCTGCGCCGCTGCAACTACCTGACCATGCAGATCGAGGACGTGGCGGTGCTGCCGCCAGAGCGCGGCGGCTATAGCTACGGCACCGTCTCGCCCGACCATCGCTACTTCGCCGTCGCGGTGCGGCCCGAGGGTGCCGACGCATCGGTGGTGCATCTGCTGGACCTGCAGACAGACGAGTGGAGCGTGTTGCTGGACAAGCCCGGCTATCACGCCAAACACGAGCAGTTCTCACGAGACGGCCGCAACCGGGTGCTGATACAACTCAACCAGATGCCAGACGTCGAGCAGGTTTTACTCGGGGAGATCGAGATCGGCGGGGAGATGCGCCTGTTCCCGGCGGACCAGCCGCATACGCCACGGCCGACCGGTCACGAGGCTTGGATAGGCAGCAGCGCCTCGGTCTTCTTCTCCACCGGCACCAACCCCGGGAACGCGTCGAACGTCTGGACCGGGCGCGTGGGTGACGCCGGACCGACACTGGTGCCCTTCAAGGCAACGCGCATCGGGCACGTGGCCGTCTCAAACTGCGGACGCTACTGGGTCGGCGATACCGGTGAGGAAGGCGTCCCTCTCTATATCGGCAGCTTCGAGACAGGCCGGTACCGGCGAGCGGTCTTCAGCCGAACGGTCTACGATGGCAAGCAATGGGCCCATGCGCACCCGTACCTGACCGCTGACAACAAGTGGCTGATCTTCACCGCCCGCCGCGACGACCGCCCCCAGGTGTACGGGGCCCGGCTGGCGGATGGTTGGCTGGAAAGCCTGTGAGCATGCAGCACCGACCGCTAGTGACTGAGACGCAAGGAGGACTGCTGTGAGCTACGACTTCCGCATGGGAACGCCCGACGACTGCGAGCCGCTCTTTGAGTTGATGGTTGACGCCTACCAGATGGAGGGCAAACCCGAACGCATTGAGGCGGCACGGGGGTGGACCTCCTCGCACCCCGAGCAGTACCTGATCATGGAGGAGGACGGGCGCCTGCTGGGTACGCTGCACATTGGCGACGATCTGATCCAGGTAGGCGGATGCGCGGTGCGCAAGGCGGACGTGGGCCATGTAGCAGTCCCGACGGAGTTGCATGGACGGGGTTTGGGCACCGACTTGATGCGTTACACAGTCAACTGGATGCGCGAGCAGGGCTACCACCTGTCGCGACTGGGTGGCCTCACCCACTTCTATAGCCGCTTCGGCTACGAGGCGTTCCCGCGTCACTTCGTGGTTTTCGAACTGGATGACTTCGCCGGCGGCTCGGGTACCATCACAGCGACGGCCGCCTATCCTGTGCCCGAACCCGAGGAGGGAGCGCTGCGGCCATTTGACCAGGGCCTCGACTGGCGGGCGCTCGCCCGTGTGCGACACGCGTTCCACAGCGGGCGCTCGGGGACATGGCTGGTCTCGTCAGAGGCCACGGAGCCGGTCGACGCCGCGCCACCTGATCCGAACGGCCTGCGCTTCGTCTACGAGGTCGGCGGCGAGCCCGTGGGCTTCGTATTTGCGGAGGAGAACGCCCATGAGGCACGCACCGGGCAGGCGGGCTTTTCGCTCAGCGAATTCTGCTACCTGCCGGACCAACCCGAGGCTGCAGGCCTGTTGATGCGCATGGTGCTCTCCCGGATTGCTGACCGGGCGCCCCTGCGCATATCGTCACGCCTGCCCTTCGACGAGTCAGTGTCGGAAGCACTGGCAGCGGCCCGCGTGGGGCACGATCGCCTGGAGACCCGCCACGCGGTGGCGTCAAACATGATAATGGTCGTGAACCTGAGGAGCACGCTTGAGGCGATCGTTTCCGAGCTTCAGGCGCGACTTGCCGACAGTTTGGTGGCCGACTGGTCGGGAACCATAAAGTTGGCGCTGCCTGCCGAGACAGCGTGCTTGCGCATCGAGGCAGGGACCATCAAGGTGACGGAGGACGGCACTGCAGACCTGACGCTGACGCTCACACAGGCGCAGTTCGCGAGCGGGCTCTTCGGAGTCGGCGGTGCCGTCGAGCTGCCGCCGGTGCGAGCCATGGGTCTCGACCCGACCGGGCGTGCGCTGGTGGACGCGCTCTTCCCACGCACGCCGACCGGCTCGGGGCCGTGGGGGTAGAGAGTAGATCGCGAAAGACCGAGAAGCAAGAGCGGGCAGGTCACCTGACCTGCCCGCTCTCGGTCACGACCTTGATCGCCTCGCGTCGGTCGAGGAGATCGAAGCCCTCAGTAATCTGTTCCGGCTTGAGGACGTGGCTGATGAACTTCGACGGGTCGATGGTGTGATCCAGCACGGCTTGTATGATGCGATCGTGGCTGAGGCCCTCATCAGTGGCGGCGTCGATCACGCGCGGGTCGGCGGGCATATCGCCCTCGGCGTCAGTCGGGCGCGCGGCGTACGGGCCCATGGTCCCGTCATTGGCGAGGATTCCGAGCGCTGCCTCCACCAGATGCGGCTGACCGGTGGTGTCGTAGACTCCGTCCGCTGGCCCGCCGAGCAACTCAGCGGCCTTGGCCGACCAGTCCTCGTCACGGATATCCACCCACGCGTCGGCGCCGAAGTCGAGTATCTGCGCCTCCGCCTCGGGACGTCGCCCACCCACGACGACATTGCTGCAGCCGAGTATTCTCCGCCCCAGGTACGCTGCCGCCAGCCCTACCGGGCCGTGACCGGTGACCAGCAGCCGGTCGCCCTCCCCCACACCGATGCGGTCGAGGTAGGAGAGTACCTCTTTGAGGGTGATGAGCATGACGGCTGCTCCGGGCGCGATCTCCGGGGGGCAGACCTGGTGGCCCAAACGGACAGTCAGGCCGATCGCCGGCGAACCGTCCTCCTCATATGCGCGCCGGTCGCTGACTGTCCCATAGTCCGCGAAACCGCCCCACCAGCAACCATAGCCCTCCGCTGTCGCCCCTGGGCGGAGGATCTGATCGCCACGCTTGAGATATCGGCACTCCGGACCGACCTCGATCACTTCACCGACAGACTCATGCCCGAGCAGGAACGGGCATTGCTCCGCAGTGGCCCCCATCAGACGACAATCGCGCAGATGTTTGTCGGTCGAGTTACATATGGAGAACGCCGTCACTCGAACGAGCGCCTGGTAGGGACCAGGGGCGTGCATTTCGGGTAGATCGGGCACGTCGCGCCAGACGGTCTCGCCACATCGATCGACGACGACTGCTTTCATTGTGGCCACTCCAATACCACGCCAAGTGATTTTCCGGCCTGAAGCACAGCCAGATTGTATGCTTCCTGACAATCCGCCACGGCAAACCGGTGACTGATGAGCGCGGAGGCATTGAACCTGCCAGCCGCGATCATGTCCAGGAGTGTTCCCTGGAAGTTGCCGGAACCGCAGGGGAAGTGCATCACAACCATCTTGCCGTGAGCTTCGTTGTAGTCAAAGCTGACCCGGTCGGGATACCAGCCCTGCCACACCAACCGACCACCCCTGGCGACCAGTTCCAGCGGCACGTCGACGACCGGAGCATGGCCGGTGGCCTCGACCGCAACCGGGAAGCCAGGCATGCTTCTGTCGCTCATCCAGGCTTCCACATCCGCGCGCTCGGTGAATGCGGTCATGCCAAACTCGCGCAACATCCCGGCGCGCTCCTCGCTCAGGTCCAACCCGATGACCTCGGCGCCCATGTCTGCGGCCACCTGCGCGAACGCCAGGCCGATCAGCCCGAGGCCGACAACCAGTACCGTGTCCTCGCCGGTCAGGCCACATACGGTCGGGCCCTGCAGGCCCACGGCCCAGACGGTGCACAGAGACGCTTCGGCGTCGGAGACACCGTCGGGAATGGGCAGCATGTCCTTTGCGCTGGCCACAATCCGGCTGCAATGCGTCCCCCACACTATGTCCAGTTCCGGCTCGATGAGAGTCCCTGAGGTGCTCGTGATGGCCACGCGGTCGCCGACTGAGTAGTCAGAGACCTGGTCACCAGCCCACTCGACCACGCCAGCTCCCTGGTAGCCGGTGATGAGCGGGAAAGTCCCGTTGTGGGTGCGGGTGCCTCGGAAGATTGAGCCCTCGGTGCCCGCGCTTATGCCGCTTGCGTTCATCTTCACGACGACCTGGTCAGGGCCGGGGTCGGCGAACTTCACGTCAGCAAGTTCGGCGATATCGGCTCGAGGGAAACATACAGCTTTCGCTTCGATCGACATGGCGGTCCTCCACTTGAGCGGCGGACTGGCAGCACGGGAGGACGTTTCCCGCGCGGAGGCTGATTACCTGCCACGGCGAATACTGGTGCTGAGAGCAATATCGCTACCGAGGTGATGGGTAATGCGACTCTTCACGATAGTTGTGTGCGTTATGACGACCGGCGCGTGCTGGTGTCAAGACGATCTTGCTGACTTCTGGCAGCGCGGCCGTGTGCGCGAGTTGCTCACGAACGGCATCGAGGATGTGTCCTACGAAGAGTGGGCTGCTGTCGGCGTGAACTGCACCATGACACGAGACGCCGAGAAGGCACACGCTGCAGGAATGCGGTGCCGCGGCTGGTTCACCATGAACTCAATCGGGGGCAGTTCGTGGGGCGGCGACCTCGACAAGATCAAGTCCATGTGCGCGGTCAACCGCGACGGCAGCTACCGTCGCCCATATGACCCACTCTTCCCCACTGTGGCCAACAACTGGTCGGCGTGTGTCAACAACCCGCTGTGGCGCGAACACTCCGCCGGGTTCTTCCGCGACATGGCCCGGCAGGAGGTGGACGGCTGCCACATCGACTACGCATCCCATTATGAACCGTGCTACTGCGAACACTGCCAGAAGGCATGGCGGGAGTTCGCGGCAGAGCGAGGTCTGGAGAACACCGACCTGCTCAATCTACCGGGCGATATGAACTACCGAATGCACGAGCGCGAGTTCCGCATCCAATCGGTCATGGACTTCCTGGGGATGGTCAGGGACGAGGCACGCAAGATCCGCCCCGGATTCTGCACCGATGGCACCTGGCATCAGGACTCGGGCAGCACCTACCAGTGGGCCTACGGCGACCACTTCGACATGATGTGCATCGAAGGCACCACGTGGGGTCCGTTCCCTCCGCAGAGCCAGCAGATCCTCTGGATGAAGCTCGCCCACGCGCTCAGCGACTACCAGGTGGCCATGTCAGTGACCTATCACCTGATCTCCGAGGACGGAGCACGCCACCACGGACGCACCGCATCGGACCGGACGAAGCTGGCTCTGTATGAAATCATGAGTCAAGGCGGAGTGAGCTGGCTGGGGCTCGGCGGACCGGGCACGGGCAACCTGCTGCGCGAGCACGTCGACGTGGTAAAGTCGGTCTATTCCACGTGGGCCGCGCTGGAGCCGCAACTGACCACCCGGCAGGATGTCGGCGAGGTGGCCATGGTCTTCTCGCCGCGCAGTTTCCTGACGGCCGGCTCATCGCGCAAGCAACTCTACGCCATCGGCCAGACGCTCATGACTGAACACATCTCCTTCGCCATTCTCTCAGACGTCAACCTGACCGCCGAGGCACTGGCGCAGTATCCGGCGACCGTGCTGCTGGACGCACAAGCTCTGACGCCAGAGGCGACGCAGGCTCTTGAGCAGTACGTGATCGGCGGCGGGAAGCTGCTCATGGCCGGTGAGCAGCCCAAGTACACGCCTGACTGGCTGGAGTTGGAGGGCGGGTCGGAGCTGTTCCGCAAACCCGAGGGCGAAGCCGGTCTCGCCACCAAACAGTATGAGGGCCAGACCGCGTACTACCTCGTCGGAGACGCGATGAAGAGCACCAGTCTGGGCGCGGCACAAAACGCGATTGTGGACCAGCAGGAGGCCGGGGCGCTGGCCATCGAGGGTGAGAGCAAGGCGCTGAACGTGTCCGGCGGCGAAGACCACAACTACTCCCTCTACGTGGACATCACGTTCCAGGACGGCAGCAACCTGTGGAGCCAGTGCGCGACCTTCGCGACCGGGACCCACGACTGGGAGTTCTCGCGCTTCATCATCGATGCCGACAAGCCCGTGAAGAGCGCGAACGTGCACCTGCTCTTCCGCGGCCACAAGGGCACAGCGTGGTTCGGCAAGGTCCGCTTCGGCCCGTGGGATGGCGAGAAGATCACAGAGAACCTGCTCGGCGATGGCCTCAACCTCGGCGGGGGCGAGGTATACACTGCAGCGCCGGGTCAGGACGCGGCAAAGGGCGTCTGGGGGCCATATGCAGAAGGTTTCGAGGTCGAGGAGATCGCCGGCGAAGGTCCAACCGTGAGAGTTTCCACTGGGGCCAGTTCCGTTCGCGTGGCCGACATGCACGTCGCCGCCCCCGATGCAGCCGCCGCATGCATGGAGTTCCTCAACCCGCTGCTGCCCGAGGACCGCATGCTGACCATCGAAGGTGAGGGCGCCAGCCAGGTCTTCTGCGATGTCTCCGCCTGCGAGGGTGGCTGGCTGCTGCAGCTCATCAACTACAACGCCGAGCTGCACCCGGAGCTGCCGGAGATGGAGCAGCAGCAGGCGGACCGGACGATCCCGGTGCGGAACCTGCGGGTGACGTTCACGCCGCCGACCGGTGGCGCGCCGACTGCGCTGACGCTCAAGGTCCCAGGTCAGGAAGACGTGGCGCTGCCCGTGGGTACCAGCTTCACCATCGACCAACTGGATCAGTATGCGGCCGTTGTGATCGCAGCCGAATAGACGACCATATCGAGGAGTGAACTTGACGCAAGGGCCGGTCATTGACTCCCGCGTGACCGGCCTGTACACTCGCCGGGCCAAACATGCATGGGAGCGTGGGCAGCACATCGTGTTGAAGTGACTGGAGTGCAATGACCGACATACAACTCGCCTACCTGATGGCGGCCGGCGCCGCCCTTATTTGGGGCCTGGTCGTCATCTTCATTAAGCAGGCCGGGATACCCGGCCGGCTCGGCATCGGCATCTCACTGGCGACTGCCGCCGTCATCATGTGTGCCGTCGCCGGGCGTGACCTGATGACGCTGTTTGAGTTGCCTGCGGCCCAACTGCGCTTCATCTTCATCGCGGGCACCGTGCAGTTCACGCTGGCGGTGACACTCTACTTCGAGGCAGTCCGGCGCGGACGCCTCTCGGTCGTGGTGCCCATCACGCGCCTGCAGATTCTGCCACTGCTGGGTCTGTCGATCCTCGCCGGCCTCGAGCAATTCACGTGGGGTTTGCTCGGCGTATCGCTCATTGTGGTCGCAGGCAGCGTTCTGGTGGGGCGAGCGAACAGCGATGACACTGAGCAGGAACGCAAGGACCATGTGGCCTCAGTGGTCATGGCCATTGCTGCGTGCCTGACGGCCGCAGTGGGCATCACGCTCTTTGGCATGTTGCCGGATACCCTCAGCCCTGTGATCGCCAACGCGGCCGTGCTGACCTCGGGTCTGGCGAGCTACATCATCTACGCGCTGGCTTCGGGGACGTGGCGCGAGTTCCGCACGATACCGCTGCGCGGCTGGCTGAACTTCGCCGGTCACGGAGCGTTCAGCCTGGCGCTGGCCTACGTGCTCTTCATCCGTGCTCTACAGATCGCCGGGCCACCACGCGTGATGATCGTGGTGACCACCTACCCGCTGGTCTCGGCGATCGTCGGGTGGGTCGCTTACAAGGAACGCTTCACCGCCGCCACTGCAGTCGGCGGCGTTCTCATCATCGGCGGCGTAATGCTGCTGCAGACAATCTGAAGACTGTGCCCGATACCCACACAGACAGGCCGAGGATACCATGACCGAACTGCAACTCGCGTACTCGATGGCCGGAGCCGCAGCACTTTGCTGGGGCTTCGTGGCCATCATCCCGAAGCTGACCGATGTGCCGGGCCATCTGGGCATCCCTATCTCTATGGCCACCGGCGCCATAATAATGTTCCTGCTCGCGGGCGACGACATCCAGTTGCTGGCGCGATTGTCTTACGCTCAACTGGGACTGTTCGCGCTCACCGGCACGCTGCAGTTCACCGTCGGCTCGGCTCTCTACTACGAGTGCATCAGACGCGGTGCGCTGAGCGTGTCAGTGCCCATCACGCGCGTGAAAGTCATCCCCATTCTGTTCATGTCCATAGCGCTGGGGCTGGAGCAGTTCTCGTGGCCACTGCTCGGGGCGTGCTCGCTGGTGGTCCTCGGAGCCATGCTCCTCGGAGCACCCGACCGCAAAGCCGACCCAACCGCACGCAACGAGCACTGGGCGTCTGTTGCACTGGCCGTGGGCTGCTGCACCTGCTGGGCGCTGGGCGAGACGCTCATCGGCATACTCCCCGAGCACATCCCGGCCATCGCCACCAACTTCATGTTGCTCTCCTGCGGTCTGGTGACCTACAGTATCTACGCGCTCGCGACCGGGAAATGGCGGCAGGTCCTGAACATGCCCGGGCGCGGCATCTGGTGCTACATGGCCCACGGCACGATAAGTTTTGCGCTCGCCTACGCGCTGTTCGTCAGTGCGGTCAAGCTCGCCGGGCCGCCACGGGTGGTCTGCGTCACCTCCACATACCCACTCATCGCGGCCCTCGTGGGATGGCTGGCGTTCAAGGAACGCTTCGCCCCCACACTGGCAATCGGGGCTCTGCTCCTATTCGCCGGTCTGGTCACTTTGCAGTATGTCTGAGGGGACTCGTGGGGCGCGCGCAAACCACTCCGACGGGCCCGCTTAAGCCGCTTTGACAATACCCGGAATGATGCTCTATAATGGGTGCAAACGTGGCCGCCCGGGACCTCTCCGGGACGGCGATTTTTTGTAGCTGAGGGAGGACCCACCGTGGGCAAAATACAGCGGGCGCTCGTAAGCGTATCCGACAAGACAGGTGTCGTTGAGTTCTGCAAGGCCCTTGCTGAGATGGACGTCGCCATTCTCTCGACTGGTGGCACCATGAAGGCGTTGGCCGAAGCGGGCGTGCCGGTCACCGCTGTGGAAGACCACACGGGTTTCCCGGAGATGATGAACGGCCGGGTCAAGACTCTCCACCCGAAGATCCACGGCGGTCTGCTGGCCCTGCGAGACAACGCCGACCACATGGCACAGGCTGAGGCCAACGACGTCGCGATGATAGACATGGTCGTCGTGAACCTCTACCCCTTCGAGCAGACCATCGCCAAAGAGGGAACCACGCTCGAGGAGGCCGTCGAGCAGATCGACATCGGTGGACCGTCCATGGTGCGCTCGGCGTCCAAAAACTTCCGCGATGTCACTATCGTGTGCAACCCCGACCACTACGAGACAGTGCTTGCCGAGATGAGCGCTGGTGATGGCGAGACCACGCTCGAGACGCGTCGGATGCTGGCCATGGAAGCCTTCGAGATGACCTGCCGCTATGACGCGGCCATCTCCGGCTACCTGCGCGAGCAGTTCACCGGCGACGACCAGTTCCCGACGGTCATTGCCCCCAAGCTGCGCAAGGTCAACGAACTGCGCTATGGAGAGAACCCGCACCAGAGCGCGGCGCTCTACCAGGACGTCAACGCCGCCGAGCCCGGCGTGGCCGGCGCGGTGCAGCTTCATGGCAAGGAACTCTCCTTCAACAACTACCTCGACCTGACTGCGGCGCTGGAAGCCGCGCGCGACTT
This sequence comes from Candidatus Zipacnadia bacterium, assembly GCA_029821735.1. Classification (GTDB taxonomy): domain Bacteria; phylum Armatimonadota; class Zipacnadia; order Zipacnadales; family UBA5352; genus JALGSU01. The sequence continues at coordinate 175,107 of JALGSU010000002.1, forward strand.
CGATGACCCGACCGCGATCATCATCAAGCACCTGAACCCATGCGGCGCCGCCTCCGCCGACACGCTGGCCGAGGCGTTCGAGGACGCGTATACCTCGGACCCGGTCTCGGCGTTCGGTTCGGTGCTGGGCTTCAACCGCGTGGTCGACATGGAACTGGCCGAGATCATCTTCAACAACGATTGGATCGACGAGGTCATCAAGCCGCGCTTCTACGACGAGAGCGGCAAGACCGACGTCAGCGTCATCGGCGCCTTCGTCGAGGCGATCATCGCTCCCGGGTACGAGCCCGACGCGCTCGCGCGGCTCAAGAAGCGCTCGAAGAACATTCGCCTGATGCTGCTCGAGGACTTCTGCCCGGATAGCCGCACGAAGGACCTCGACATTCGCACGATCCCCGGAGGCGCGCTGGCGCAGGACCGCGACTACATGTCAGTTCCTGCAGCGGACTTCAAGGTCGTTACGAAGGCCCAGCCGACCGAGGAGCAACTCAAGTCACTGGTCTTCGGCGATCGCGTCGCCAAACATGTGAAGTCCAACGCCATCGTGCTGATCCAGGGCACCAGACTGGTGGGCGCAGGCGCCGGCCAGATGAGCCGAGTGGACTCGTGCATCATTGCCGCACGCAAGGCCGGCAGCCGAGCCAAGGGCGCAGTGCTGGCCTCGGACGCGATGTTCCCGGCCCGTGACGGTCTGGACGCAGCGGCAGCCACCGGATGCGCGGCCATCTTGCAGCCAGGCGGCTCGATGCGCGATGACGAAGTCATCGAGGCTGCCGACGAACACGGCATCCCGATGGTCATGACCGGCATGCGCCACTTCTGGCACTAAGCGGCGGGGCCTCAGCCAGCAGGAAGACCGTGGCGAGATGCCACCGGGTGGAGACATGAAGGGTACAAACTGTTATCAGGCCAGGGGCGGCCCAGGTACGCGCCCCGCTTCCCAGTAGTCCGGGGAGCGGGGGCCTTAAGCGTACCGGACATCTGATGGGCCAAAACGGAAAACCGCGGGCTCTGCCCGATGCGAGATGAAGGGGAAGTGCATTGATCATGATGAGCCGGACCCTGGCGCAAGCTGACGCTGAAGTTGCTGAGATTATCCAGAACGAACTGGAGCGCCAGCAGAACACGCTGATGCTCATCCCGTCCGAGAACTACGCCAGCCGCGCAGTTATGGCTGCAGCGGGCTCGGTTATGACCAACAAGTATGCCGAGGGCTACCCCGGCAAGCGCTACTACAACGGCTGCATGTACTATGACGAGATCGAGAACCTCGCGCGCGACCGGGCCAAGAGCCTCTTCCGCGCGGATCACGCGAACGTGCAGCCACACACGGGCACGTCCGCGAACATGGCGGCCTATTACGGCCTGCTCAAGCCGGGCGACCGTATGCTCGCCATGAAGATCGAGCACGGCGGGCATCTGTCGCATGGCATGAAGATCAACTTCTCCGGCCAGCAGTATGAGGCCCACTTCTACGGGCTGTCGGCCACGTCCGATCAACTCGACTACGACGAGATCCGCGAGCAGGCCAAACAGGTCAAGCCGCGCCTGATCGTTGCCGGCGCAAGCGCCTACCCGCGTGCCATCGACTTCCGCCAGTTCAAGGAGATCGCCGACGAAGTTGGCGCCTACTGTATGGCGGACATTGCGCACATCGTCGGTCTAGTGGCCGCCGGCGCGCACCCCGACCCGGTGCCGATCTGCGACGTCGTGACCTCGACCACCCACAAGACATTGCGCGGGCCGCGCGGCGCGCTGATCCTGTGCAAAGCTGAGCACGCGAAGAAAATCGACCGTGCGGTTTTCCCCGGCGTACAGGCGGGCCCGCTCATGCACATCATCGCCGCCAAGGCAGTCGCATTCAAGGAGGCGCAGAGCCTCTTCTTCCGGGAGTATCAGCGGCAGATTCTGCGCAATGCCCAAGCGTTGGCGGCCTCGCTGCTCGAAGAGGGCTTCCGGCTGGTAACTGGCGGCACCGACAACCACCTGATGCTGGTGGACCTGCGCAACAAGGACATCACGGGCAAGCTGGCCGCCGACCTGATGGAAGAGGCCGGCATGGTTGTCAACAAGAACCTCATCCCCGGCGACGAACTCTCGCCGGACGAGACCAGTGGGATCAGGCCCGGCACGCCCGGCATGACCACACGCGGGATGCAGGAACCCGAGATGCACACCATCGGCAAGCTGATCACGCGGGTCATCCACGAGGGTCGCACGAATGAGAAGGTCCTCGCAGAGGTCCGCAAGGAAGTTCAGGAACTGTGCGACGCCTTCCCGATCCACGAGCACCTCTGATGAGCCACTGACGTAACCAACCACAAAGGCCCCCTCCGCCCTGCGGCGCAGGGGGCCTTCACTTGTGACGGGACACCGATGGCATGATCGGCAAGCTGACTGGCAAAATCCGGGGAGCAGACCCGCAACTGCTACTGTTCCTGGTGGCAGTCTTCACGCTGGGTATGGCCAACGGCATCTTCCACACCACCTACAACAACTACCTCGACGACACTTTCCAGATTGGGGCAGCCACGCGTGGCTGGCTGGAATTCCCGCGCGAACTGCCTGGCTTCCTGGTGGCGCTGCTGACCGGCGCCCTGTTCTTCCTGGCCGAAACACGTGTGGCAGCGATGGCGGCAGCGGCCCTCGGGATCGGCATGCTCGGCCTTGGCGTTCTCGGCACCGAATGGACGCCGATGCTGGTGTTCACCATCGCGTGGAGCATCGGCCAGCACATCGAGATGCCCATGCGCAGTTCCATCGCCATGAGCTTGGGGAAGCGGCACCAGCAGGGGCGACGGCTGGGCCAGGCGTCAGCGGCCCGCGTGGGGGCCAGCCTGATCAGTGGGCTTTTCGTCTGGCTCATCATCGACCTCGTTGGGGCGAACTACACGATCACCTTCGTCACCGGCGCGGTGATGGCGATACTGGCGGCCGTGGTCTACTCGCGCATGGGGGTGCCCGCCGAAGTCGAGCATCGCGAGAAGCTAGTCGTCAAGAAGAAGTACTGGCTCTACTACGTCCTGTGCACACTGTTCGGCGCGCGCAAGCAGGTATTCATCACATTCGCCCCCTGGGTGCTCGTCAAAGTGTTCGGCGAGCCGGCCTCGACTTTCGCCAAGCTGTGGATAGTGTCGGCTGTGATAGGCGTGTTCTTCCAGCAGGGCTTGGGCAGCCTGATCGATCGCTGGGGTGAGCGCCGCGTGCTCATGGCAGATGGTGTCGCCCTGATAGTCATCTGCTTGCTCTACGGATTCGCCGACACGCTCGGACTGGGGCGACTGACGGTCTGGGTCCTGTATGGCTGCTACACGCTGGACCAACTGCTCTTCGGGGTCGAGAACGCCCGCAGCTCATACCTGGCAAAGATCGCCGAGAAGCCCGAAGACGTTTCCGCATCTCTCTCGATGGGCATCTCGATCAACCACGCCGTGTCGATGGCGGTCCCATGGTTCGGGGGCAAATATCTCTGGGAGCGCCACGGATACCGCTGGGTGTTTGTGGCGGCTGCGGTAGTTGCGGCCCTGACGACGGTGATGTCTGCGCTGGTTCGCATCGATGACGAGCAAGAGGCCCAGGCCGATGACCTATCAGCAGGCAGCTGAGTGGCTGCATAATCTGACGGACCCTGAGCGCAGTGGCCTCACCAGGGCGTTCGGTCGGCGGCTGAGCTTGGACACCACGGTGGCACTGATGGACGCACTCGGCCACCCGGAGCAGGACCTGCCGGCAGTGCATATCGCGGGCACGAAGGGCAAGGGCTCCGTCGCGGCTATGATCGAGGCCGCGGCCCATGCCGCTGGTCACCGGACCGGCCTGTTCACCTCGCCGCACCTGGTGTCATGGCGCGAGCGAATCCAGATCGACGGTGTGCCAATCTCTGAGGACGAGGTGGCGCACCTGGCCGAGCGCGTCCGCCCCGTCGCCGAGCAGATCGATGGACCACGCGGGCGAGGTGCGACTTTCTTCGAAGTGTACTTCGCGATGGCCATGCTGGCTTTCGCGGACCACGAGGTGGACCTGGCGGTCGTCGAGACCGGTCTCGGCGGACGACTGGACGCAACCAATGTCATCACCCCGCTGCTGTCGATCATCACCACACTTGGCAGAGACCATACGCGCATCCTCGGCGAGAGCATCGAGCAGATCGCAGGCGAGAAGGCGGGGATCATCAAGCCAGGCGTCCCGGCGGTGAGCGCGCCTCAGCCGCCCGGCGCGCTCAAGATCATGGAGGCCACAGCCGCCGCGCAGGGCTGCGCGCTGGCAGTGGCAAGGCCCATGACAGGTGTGATGCGGCCACCGTCCGAACCCGAGCAGTTCGTGCCAGGAGAGCGGCCACGCTTGACACAGACCGTGCGCGGCGACTACGACGGGCAGGCGCTGACTGCCGAGCTGAGCCTGTTGGGTGACCACCAGCTCGTCAATGCCGGCGTTGCCGCGCGAGCATGCGAGGCGTTGACCCAGGCGGGTGTCGCGATCGGCGCGCAGGCTTTCGGGGATGGTCTGACGCGCGCACGATGGCCCGCGCGTGTGGAGATCCTCGCGACCCGGCCCTGGCTCGTGCTTGACTGCGCCCACAACCCAGAGTCAGCACGGGCGCTGATGTCGGCGTTGCGTCGACACCTCAAGTATGAGCGACTGGCCCTGGTGCTCGGAGTGTCGGCGGACAAAGATGCGGCCGGGATCGCCGACGAACTCCGCGAGGCGAGTTATGTCGTGCTGACCCAGGCGGACATGCCACGCGCCATGCCTGCACCGCAACTGGCGGAGCTGACGGCGGGGACGTGGGACACGGTTGAGGTCATTGAGGATGCTGCGCAGGCATTGGCGGCGGCGCGCGACTGGGCCGGGGAAGCAGACTGCATCTGCGTGACGGGGTCGTTCTTCGTGGTTGGCGAACTGATGGGGCGAGCCTGCGTGGGCGTGTGAGGGAGCCATCGGATCACGCAGGGCAGGCTCAATCCTGAAGCGCCGGGCAAACTGCCCGGCGTTGCGCATGTACGAAACCCGGTGAACAGCAACCCGCCCTCGCACAATTGTTTGAGCGACGGCTTGACATGGACTCGGTCAGTACCTATAATCACACCAATGCGATTATAGGTACGTATAGGGTTTGGCCCACAAGCCTATACAAACCAGTACACGAGGTAACAACCGCGGCCCTGCATTACAGTAGTGACCGCTTCCTCTAATCAGCACCCGGGCTGATACACAAGGGCCGCATGCTCCACCTAATCGCAGCTTTGCCACATCCTTACCACGGGTGGAGCATCTTGCAGCCGGGCTGCTGGGAGGCGGCCCGGTTGCAACCATGACAGGGGGGACGTCGCTGCTCGCCGCCGGCTGGCGATTCGAGTGACGTGCGGGGTTCCATGGTAAATGCTGGTCCGCATCATGCCCTTACCCAGCGGCTGCTTGTGCCGGCATCGGCGCGAGCGGTTTTCTGTGTTCTCCTCATTGCTGCAGTCTGCCCCGCTTGCGCTCAGAACGTGTTGAGCGCCCCACGCGGTCTTCTGGCGCGCCCTCTCCCCGGCACAGTCGCCCGCGAGGACGCCGATCTGTGTGTGTCTCTCGAGAGCGCACTGGCCACCTTTAGTGATGTGTCCGCAGCACGCGCAGTGCTCAGCCGAACGGCTGATACCAGCACGCGCCGGCTCGCCCTCCAACTCACCCTCAACGACCAGCATCAGCCCACGCAGGAATGGACCGATGCCATCGCCGCCTTCACCGTGCAAGCAGTACCTCACCTGTCCTCCACCGAGTTAACGATCGTGACCGCTGACGGGCGAGTTCTCTACGCGCGCGGACAGGCCGCGATTCAGACGGCCCAGGTATCGCCCGCCGCAGCGCAGGCCTCCCCGGCCACGAGTCCGTGGATGCCGATCGGTGTGGCACTGGTCGTTGGCTTGATCGGCACCGTCGTTGCGCTCCTGCTCCGGCAGCCGCGACGCTTACCTGAGACCCCAGCCCCTCAGGGCCCGCTGAGCTTCCTGCACGATATCAGCGACCAAGAGTTGGCAGGCATTCTCGAGGGTGAGCGCGAGGCGGTAGTGGCCATTGTTCTCGCCGATCTGCCCCAGAGGAGATCGCAGCGCATCCGACGGTCATTGGGTTTGACTGCAGGCGTTGCGGCACAGGCCGCGCCGGGGATCGATGTATTGGAGCCCATGGCGTCAGCGCTTCGCGCAAAGTTGACCCGGACGGGCCCGAGGTAGAGTCATGGGACGAGTCATCCACAGGGCCGACATAGAGGCGAGCGAACTCCGCGTCGTGCGTATGGGTGGCGAGGATGATTCGCATGGGCCGACACAGCCTGCCCGCCAGGCCCAGGTAGCGCCAGCCCAACCCCAGATAGTGTCCGAGAAGGCAGACCCTGAACAGGAGCAGCGGGTGCGCAGGCTGGTGCAAGCGATGCTTGCGGGTTTTGCCAGACAGCGGCGTGAGTTGCTGTCCGAGTTGCAGCCGTACGTCGTGCGCATCGCGGTCGAGGTAGGCCGACGGATCGTGCGGCGCGAACTGCGCTCGGATCCGGGGATGATCACGCGCATCGCCCAGGCCGCACTGGAGCAGGTAGGGATGGCGGCCAATGTGCGGGTGCGAGTGCATCCGCTCGACGCACGGATTCTCGAGGACTCCATGATGCAGATCGTCGCCGCACCCGACGAGGCGGCGGCCATCGAGATCGTGCCCGACACGTCGGTCGAGCAGGGCGGGTGTGTGGTGGAGAGCGACCGCGGCATCGTGGACGCGCGCCTGCGCACACAGTTTGAGGAGATGCAGACACGCTTGCTGGAGGGCCTCGAGACCGAGATCGGCCAGGGGGATATGGGCCGATGAGCGCCTCGGGATCCAGCACCCCCGCGTGGGTCGAGGAGTTGCTGTCCAGCGCGCGCAACGCGGAGGTGTTGCGCCGCGGCGGCACCGTGACGGAGGTCGTCGGACTGACCATCACCTCGCGCGGACCTATCACGCGGATCGGTGAGATGTGCACCGTCGCGCGTAGCGGGGGGCAGCCGCCGCTGTCGGCGGAGGTCTGCGGGTTCCGTGACAACCAGGTGCTTCTGCAGCCGCTGGGGCGCGCGGAAAGTATCGAACCGGGCGCGCGCGTGACAGCGCTCGGCCGCGATCTGTGCGTAGGCGTGGGCGACGGATTGCTGGGGCGAGTAGTGGATGCACTTGGCCGCCCCATCGACGATGGAGGGCCGATCGTCTCCGCCGAGGAGCGTCCGGTCCAGGCGGAAGCTCCTCCCCCGTTGCGCCGCAAGCGGGTGAGCGAGGCGCTGTGGGTGGGAGTGCGCGTGGTTGACGGCCTCCTCACTTGCGGGAAGGGCCAACGCGTTGGGATCTTCGCGGGGTCGGGCGTGGGCAAGAGCACGCTGATGGGGATGATGGCGCGCAACACCAGCGCGGACGTGGCGGTGATCGCGCTCGTGGGCGAGCGCGGACGTGAAGTGCTGCAATTCGTCGAGGAGTATCTGGGCGAAGGGCTGGCCAACTCCGTGGTAGTGGTGGCGACGTCTGACCAGCCACCGCTCATGCGCCTCAAGGCCGGGCTGACCGCGACAACAATCGCCGAGTATTTCCGCGACCGGGGCATGGACGTGCTGCTGCTGATGGACTCGGTCACGCGACTGGCCCGCGCGCAGCGAGAGGTCGGGCTGGCGTCTGGCGAGATCCCGACGACACGAGGGCTGCCGTCATCAGTCTTCACTCTGTTGCCCGAACTGCTCGAGCGCGCAGGTCCAGGCGAGCGCGGGACGATCACCGGCATGTACACCGTACTTGTGGAGTCCGACGACATGATGGACCCGGTGGCGGACGCGCTCCGAGCAACGCTCGACGGGCACATCACGCTGTCCCGAGAGCTGGCCAATCGCAACCACTACCCGGCGGTGGCGGTGACGCAGAGCGTGTCCCGGCTCATGAGTCAAGTGGCAGATCCCGAGCACATCGAGGCGGCCTCACGCATGCGCAACCTGCTGGCCGCTCATGAGGACGCAAGCGATCTCATCAGCATCGGCGCCTACGATCCGGGGAGTAATCCGCAGGTGGACTCGGCGCTGGCCCTGCTCGCGCCCATGCGCGAGTACATGCGGCAGTCCCCCGATGAGGACAGCCAGCCCGGGCAGGCCCATCGCCGACTGATAGAGATGATGGCCAGGTGATAAGCGATGGCGCGTCGCGGTGACCGGCTCAGTCGACTGGTCGAAATGCGCAGTGCAACCGAGCAGCAACTGCGCCGCGAACTCGGGGCCGCGCAGACGTTTCTGCGGGAGAGGCGGGAGGCACTCACAGAGGCGCAGGCGCGCTACGATAAGCTCGGCAAGAGCCAGGCAACTTGCCGCGAACTTCAGGGAGCCCAGTTGACGCAAGCCCACTCCTATGGCGAGCGACTGCGCCAGGCGATCGCGGAAGCAGAGGCCGATATCCAGAAAGCGGTCGCGGCCGAGGAGGAGGCCCGAGCAGCCCTGACGCATGCGGGCCAGGAACGGCTGGCGGTTGAGCGGCTGGCCGACCGTGAACATCAGATACAGGACACGCGCCAGAGCGCGGCCGAGCAGTCCGAGCAGGACGAGCAGGGCGCGCGGCGATCAATGGAGGGGCAATAGACGGTGCTGCTGGAGCCCGGTACAAAGACCGAGCCGTTCGCGCCCGCCGAAGCCAGGGAGTTGAGCGCCCGGGAGTGGCTGCGCTTACGTGAGGCCGTCGGGTCAACGCTGGCAACGTGGGCAGGCGCGAGCCTGATGGGCTTACACGTGGGCACGTGGCAGTGCGCCGAAGGCCCCACTGACCTGCATGTCGCCGAGGCCACCACGATATGGACGGGGCCCGACGCTGCGACACTGCTCTCTCTGCCGCCCACGTTGGGGGCGGGGCTCGTGGTGCTCACACTGGGCGGCAAGCCCAGCACCGACGAAGCTGGACCGTTGACCTCGGTTGACCTGGCGGTCCTCGACGCGTGGGCAGATCACGCACTGCGAGCAGTGCTCGGCCGTCTGCAGATGCGCACCACGCCGATCGAGCGACAGACGGTGAGCGCGGCCGAGGCACTCGAGCGCATGAGCTGGCCCGTGGTCACGGTGACCATCGAGTCGCCTGTGGGCGATGCACTGCTCGTGATGGCGAGGGACGCGGTCCGCGATGCGCTGCAGGTCGATGGGCCACGCCTCGGCGACGACCCACGCGCGCTCCTGACCGTGGCCATTCAGGCGGAGGCACGTCTCGATGGCGCGGACATATCCCTGGCGGACCTGCTCACCGTGGGTGAGGGCGACGTGGTCGTGTTGGGCGAAAGCGCGGCGCAGTCGGTGGGAATCTTCGTGGCCGGGCAACGCGTAGCCAACGGCAGGGCTGGCGTGCAGACCGGACGGGTCGCCGTGAGAATAGAGAGCACTGAAGACTTGCGGGTCGACTGACCGACTAGCAGGTGGCTCAGGAGGCAGTGCAGATGGCGAACGAACACACTGACAGCGGGCCGGATGACCGGACGCTGAGCACGATCCAGCCGCAGTCGCTGGCGGCGCTGCGGGCGTTGACCGTGCATGTTGAGGTGCGGCTTGGTTCGACCGGCATCAACATCGGCGAGCTGCTGGCGCTGCAATCGGGCAGCGTGCTGACTATGGACAGAGATGTCGACGAACCAGTCGAGTTGCTGGTGGGCGAGCAGGTCATAGCGCGGGGTGAGTTGGTCTCTGTAGAGGGCGAGATGGGAGTACGCGTCACGGAGATCGTGGCTGCCCCGGGAGATGCGGAATGATGCGCGCGTGCGCTGCCGGACTGACTGTGCTCGCGAGTTGCCCGGGAGCCTGGGCCCAAGAGGCATCAGGTGGGATCGCCGCCAACCCGCTGTACTTGCTGGTTCAGGCGCTGGTCTCGCTGGCGGTGGTCATCGGCGTGATCTACCTGGCGTGGTTCGCACTCCGTCGCCTCAGCCAGAGGCAGGCGGGGATGACCGAGGACGGCCCGATGCACGTCATTCAGACCAGACATCTCGGCGGCGACAGGTGGCTTTACCTGGTCCGAGTGGGCAAGCGCACGCTCGTGATCGGCGGCGGGCCTGAGGGCGTCCGACCGGTGGCTGACCTGGGCGAGGAGGAGCACGAGTGACGCGCAGGTTGGGCGCAACGTTCGGGCTGCTTGCACTCGCGCATTCGAGCGCGTGGGCTCAGGCGCCAACAGTGAGCCTCGGCCCGCAGGCTGACGGCGTGGAGCTTGGCTACGTCAAGCTTGTGCTCCTGCTGGCATCGGTATCATTGGCGCCCGCGTTGCTCGCCGTGATCACATCCTTCGCGCGCATCGTCGTCGTGCTCTTCTTCCTGCGCGCGGGGTTGGGGGCTCAGGAGATCCCACCCAACTATGTCATGGTCGGCCTGGCGATCATCCTCACATTGATAGCGATGGGCCCGACGCTCGGCGTGCTGCAGGAGCAGGCGCTCACGCCATTGCTGGATGGCGAGACGGAGCTTGCCGATGCGGCGCAAGTTGCCGAGGCACCCCTGCGCGAGTTTATGCAAACCCAAGCACGCGCCGAGGACCTGGCGCTGATGGTAGACTTGGCCGGCGGGGTGCAGCCGGGCGAGCAGATGCCCATCACCGCGCTCGCCGGGGCCTTCGTCATCAGCGAACTGCGCGCGGCCTTCCTCATAGGCTTTATCATCTACCTGCCATTTGTGGTGATCGATCTGGTGGTCGCGAGTACGCTGGCATCGGTGGGCATGCTCAGTCTGCCTGCGCCGCTGCTCTCGCTGCCCTTCAAAGTGATGCTCTTCCTCATGGTGGACGGCTGGCATCTGCTGACCGACGTGCTGGTCAGGACGATTCAGTAGCGACGGTCGGAGGTGACACGCAACGGGTGCCGAGGGACTGGCTGAACTGGTCGCGCGGGCACTATTGGTGGCCTTCTACGTGGGCCTGCCGGTACTCGCCGCGACGCTGGCAACCGGCGTGATCGTCTCCACGGTGCAGGCCGCCACGCGGCAGAGCGATGCGACTGTGAGCGTAGTGCCGCGACTGCTGGCCGCGGGCGGCGCACTGTTGATATTCGGCACCTGGATGGTCGCCGTTATGCAGGGCTTCTGGCTTGACCTGTGGCTGCACCTGCCGGAGATGGTCAAATGACCCGTGCCCTCAACTCCAGCGTGTCTGCGCCGATAAGACCCCTGAGCGGGCTGCGTTACCATGCCTGGTAGCTGGCTGAATCAGGCGCCGACAATGGCACTGGTGTTTGCCCGGTGCGGAGGCCTGCTGGCACTGGCACCGCCGATGAATGTGCGCCAGTTCCCGGTGACCGTGCGCGTGGGCATTGCAGCCGTTCTGGCGGTGGCGCTGGCTCCCGCAACGACGGTAGCCGAGGGGCTGAGCAATCTTGGCCTGCTTGACTTTGCGGCGCTGCTGGTGCGCGAGGCGGTGGTCGGCGCGCTCTTGGGGGTGGGCGCGGCGTTGGTGCTGTGGGGCTTCACGATTGGCGGGCAGTTACTGGACACGCACCTGAACGCTGGGGACGCCGGAGCGCGCAGCCAGGGGCGCGGACCGATGGCAGCGCTACTCTACCTGACCGCCGGGGCGGGGTTCGTGGCGATCGATGCGCACCACTGGATGTTGGCCGCTCTGGCAGAGAACTTGCAGCGAGTGCCGATCGGCGGCCCGGTTCAGATCGCGAGCGGCGCCCTCGCGGTAGCGGGGATGGGGCACGATATGCTAATGGTCGGCCTGGCTGTGGCGGCACCCGCGCTGGCGGTGATGTACGCGGCCGAGGTGGCACTGGCGAGTTTCGTGCGAGCGACGCCCGCGCTGGGGCTGGCGCAGCCGCACGGTCCGGTGCGGTGGACAGCGGGGCTCTTAGGACTGGCAGCCTGCACGCCGCTCCTGGCGCATCTGCTCACCAGACACAGCGCGCGTATCATCGAGACTATCCGAGAACTGACGATCCTGTTCGCTGGCACCGGCTGAGGGAGCACGAAGCACGTGGCCGCAGACACCAAGAGCTATCCGCCAAGTCAACGGCGCCTGGCCCAACTGTGGGCGCGGGGCGTCACCCCGGCCAGCACAGCTCTCGTGGGGGCCGCGGTGGTGGCTGCGGGTACTACCTGCGTCCTGATCGCCTGGCCCTGGCTGACACGGGGGGCCGGGGAGGCGCTCGCGCTTGCTCTGAATCTCGCAGCGTCGGCAACACACGCGGGCGAAGCCATGACGCTTGCCCGGACGCTGCTGTTGTGGGCACTTGCAGTCGTCGGCCTCGTGGGCGCAGTGGCGGTCACAGTTGCTCTGGTTGTGCATCGCTTGCAGCTCGCGCCCCGCGGCGACACCGGCTACGCACCCGGACCGAGCATGCAGAGCAGTGGCACCGGAACACCGTCGGCTGCACAACTGGCCTGGATGCTCGCGGGCGCAATGGTCGCGCTGGCGAGCACACTTGTGGCTGCGCGTGCAGCATTGGGCAGAAGCGCGACGCTGCCGGTCGAGGACCCGGCCTTGCTGATGAGCGCGGCCCGGGGGATCGGCGTGGCGATGGCGCTGCCACTGCTGGCGACGCTGCTGGGCTTCGGCCTGCTAGACTGGTTGATGCGCGCGTCCGATTTCGCACGGTCATCGTGGATGTCCCGACAGGAAATGCAGGATGAACTGCGGCTGACGGAGGGCCCTGAACTGGTGCGCTCCCGGCGGCGGCAAGTGAGACGTGGTGAACGTGATGCGTAGGGGCACAGACCCGTCGGCAGCCCTGGGAGCTCTCGGCAACCCGCAGGCGATGGCGGCGATGCTTGCGGCGGCCGCACTGTTGGCGATGGTGCTGCCCCTGCCCGCGCTGATCGTGGATATGCTGCTCGCACTGAGCATGGGGCTGGCAGTCGGAGTGCTGTTGGTGGCACTGGCGGCGCCGGATCCCGCACGGCTGACGGCGTTCCCCCCGGTGCTCGTGCTGGCGGGGCTTGGCCGCATCGTCCTGTGTCTGTGCGTCAGCCGCCTGATCATGGGCACGGGGCATGCCGGCGCGCTGGCGCTGACCCTGAGTCGGACGCTCAGCGGTGAAGACGCGATCGCGGGCGTCGGGCTGGTCGTAGTGCTGGCCGTGGTGCAGCTCGTGATGATCACCGCGGGCGTCGGACGAATGGCCGAAGTGGCCGCGCGCTTCGCCCTCGATGCGATGCCCGGGAGGCAGATGAGTCTCGACAGCGCAGTCGGGCGCGGGCAACTGTCTGCGATCGATGCGCGCGAGCAGAACCGGGCCATCGAGGAGGAAGCAGGTTTCTACGGGGCGATGGACGGCGCGGGGCGTCTGCTGCGCGGCGAAGCAGTGGCTGCGACGGCGATCATTCTCGTGACGGCACTCGTGGCTGGCGCACGCGGTGCGAGCCAGGCCTCTGGCATCGCGGAGGCCGCCACCTGGTATGCCACGCTGGCAGCAGGTCACGGACTGGTGATCCTGCTGCCCGGTCTACTCACCGGAGCGGCGGCCGCAGTCGTGGTGGCACGCTCGGCATCGGGATCAGGATTGCTGGAACAGGCGGGTGGGCAGATGCTCACCGGCGTGTGGCCACTGACGGCCGGGGCAATCGCGCTGCTGGCGCTGGGTCTGGTGCCCGGCGTGGCCAAGGTGCCCACGCTCATCGCGGCGGTGGCACTGGGGTCGGGTGCGTGGTGGCGGGGGGCACACGGCGAGGCATGGTTCAGACCACGCGCGCAGGCAGGAGGCATGCGCCCGCGTGATGACGCCCTGAACATCGAAGTTGGCATGGGCCTGCTCGACCTGGTTGAGGGCGCGGGTGGACTGGCGGAGCGGCTGGGCCGAAGGCGCGACGAGATGTCCGATCAGTTGGGCTTCCACCTCCCGCCGGTCACGCTGCGAGACAGCATCGATCTGCGAGCGACCGAGTATGCCATCAGCTTCCGCTCCAGGACGATGGCCCGTGGGGTCGTGCGTCCCCATCGGCTCATGGCAGTGTCACCAAGTGCCGGCGTCACACCAGACGTCGGCCGACCAGGGCAACTGGCGGATGGGCGACAGGGAGTGTGGGTCGCCGAGGACGATGCAACGTCTCTGGCGGGGCTGCACTACGCGCTGCTGACTCCGGTTGAGGTCATCCTCAACCACTTCGCGGTGGCCGTAAGGGCCGAGAGCGCGGAGTTGTTCGACCTGGAGGCCGCGACCTGGGTGCTCGAGGAACTGAGTAGCGCTCACCCCGAGGTCATGCGCGAGGCGCGCGGCGCCGGGATTACGGCATCACTGCTGCGCCAGACAGGCGGCAAACTGCTTGCGGCAGGCCTTCCGCTTCTCCAGCCGCTGTCGATCGTGGAGGCCCTGGTCGAGGCAGCACCCGAGACAACTGACCCGGAGACTCTGGCCGTGCGCTGTCGTCCATCACTGGCGGGGATGATCACAGACTACCTCGCGCCACAGGGACGGCTCCACGCGTTGGAGCTTGCCCCGGCGCTCCAGGATGAGCTCGCGGATTCCGCCCACCGCACCGAACACGGGACAGCGGCGGCCCTCCCGCCCGAACGCGCGCAGGCATGGACGGAGACGCTGGGACAGGTGGCGAGCGAACACGGTTGGGGCCGCCCGCTGGTGGTAATGTGCGAGCCCCGTGCGCTCCTCCCCCTGCAGGACCTGTGTGCCCGCACGCCGTGGCAGTTGATTGCAGCGACCCCGCTGGACCTCACCCCCACCGTGACCGTGGAATTCGTCGCACGCCTGGCCCCCGAAATGCTCACCTGACCTGACTCCCCGCAGCGGCACGAGAATTGCATCATCGATCATGTGCGAGAAAGCCCGCGCGGCAGCAATTCGTGCAGATCGGGATGATGCATGTGTCAGCGGAACGGTGCGATTCAGCAGAACCGGTCCTCAGCCATGGAGAACGCGAAGAGCTCATCAAAAAGCATGTGGGTCTAGTGCACTTCATCGTCGGGCGCGTCTCCGTGCGCCTGCCCGATAGCGTCGAACGCGAGGACTTGGAGAGCGCGGGATTGATCGGGCTCATCAAGGCCACAGACCGCTTCGATCCCGGACGGGGTGTCAAGTTCGCGACTTACGCAAGCACCGTGATTCGCGGCGAGGTGATGGAGGCCCTGCGCGCCAAGGACTGGGCACCCCGCAGTGTCCGCAGGCGCTACCGACAACTCGAACAGTGCATCGCGCAACTGCAAGGCCAGCTCGGCCGTCAACCGACGGAGGCCGAAATCCGCCGCGCTCTCCAACTCGATGAGCAAGAGTACCACGCGCTCCTTGCGGCGACCAGCCACATGGCCGTCAGTTCACTGGAAGAGATGATGGAGATGGAGGAAAGCGTGCAAGTGACCGCTTCGGACCGACCCATCGAGCCTTCGACGAACGATGACGATCCTGCAAAGATCGCTGACCATGAGGCGCTCAAGGAGCTGATCGCCCAAGCCGTGGACCAGCTCCCCGAACGCGACCGCGTGGTTATCGGCCTCTACTATCAGGATGAACTGACGCTGCGCGAGATCGGTGAGGTATTGAGCATCACTGAATCACGCGTGTGCCAGATCCATACGCAGGCCATCACCAGGCTGCGTACCAGGATGGAGCAGAAGCTGGCTGCTTGACCGCCTCCGGATAGCGGGTGCCCCGCTGGCTGGTTTGCGCCGCCTTGGGGCGGTGTGCTATAATTCCCCTCGACCCAATTGACCCGTCAGAAGGGCCTCAGCGGCCCAGAATCGATGACATGCCCATAGCTTCACCAACGTGGAGATCGCCGATCGGGCCTTCCGGGTCCGCATCTCGAATCGTCGGCGCGCTGTATGGTGCTGTACGATGCCTGTTGGTGTGTACGGTGCTTGCCGCTGTCCCTCTCGTCGCTGGAGCAGAGATGGTGACCTTCACCACCAGGGGCGACGACGTGCAGTTCTCTTGGGACGGACACTCAGTCAGTCTACGAGGGCACGCCGAGCTGCTTGGGCAGAGCCAGCAGGACCCATCGCGGCAGATCCGCATTACTGCGGAGTTGATTGAGGGGAATCTGCAGACAGGCAGGTTCGAGGCAGTCGGTGATGTGCTTCTCGTCACCGTGGATGCGTCGCTGCGCGGTGATTCCCTGTTTTTTGACGCGAACACGTCGGAGTACCGCATCAAGAGTGGCTCCGTGATGATGCGCGTGGGCCAAGACCCGCAGAGCGCGTGTGGCTTCGCCTATGGCCGCGAGATGAGCAACGACGGACATCTGATCCGCGTGACGGGCGCCCGCGCGACGACCTGTGAACGGGCGTCGCCACACTACGCGCTCGAAGCCCGGCGCCTCGTCTACGACACGCAAAGCGGAGACGTGCAGGTGCGCGGTGGTGCGCTGAGGATGTATGGGGTCAGAATCCCCCTGCTCCCCACCTTCACCACCTCCCTGACCGATGAGACCAAAATGCGCCCAGACGCGGTCCCTGAGCCGCGATGGGGCGGCCGAGACGGCTTCGCCCTCAAGTGGGGATTGCCATTTCAGTTCCCCGGTGAGCACATCTCGGCGAAGGGGTCGGTGCTGCTGACCTCCCGGCGCGGCATCAGGGGACAAATCGACGTCCAGGGCCCGATCGGACCGATGACAGGCCACGTCAGGGCCAGCCACAAGGAGGACGTGAAGAGCGACGTCGACCAGTGGTCGCTGATCGACCGACGCCTGGAGTTCGTCCTCGATCAGGCGTGGGACACCGACCTGTTCGGCGGCACGCAGTTGGCCGCTGAGCTGAGCGCAGGCGACTTCAAGCAGTATGCAGTCGCCGGACAGCCCGAAGTGAGTGACCAGCGGGCGCTTGCCTCTCTGCGCCTGAGCCAGAACGATGACCAGTGGCGCCGGGGCATGGGTTCATGGTGGTGGACCGAGGCGAGGACGCAACTTTACGACGCCGCCGACGAATACACAGTGATCGAACTCGGTGCCGGAGCAGGCACGCGTCTAACGGACTGGCTGAGCGGCTCGCTCACTTACATCCACCGGGATGCGAGCGGGGCCACACCGTTTGAGTTTGATGACGAGGACATCGAGAGCGAGATATCCGGGCGCGCACGTATCGATTTCGACGACACATGGAGCATGCGCTGGACCGGTCGCTACGATGTCGAGATCGACGACATGCGCGACTATGAGATCGAGCTGGCGCGGCGGGTCCACTGCCTGACATGGAAGCTGGCCTACCGCGATGTCTCCGAGAGCATTTCGCTCGGGGTGGCCATTAACGGCCTCTTCGGGGACGAGCCGGCGGCGCAGGAACGCTGCGTGGAGGACGGGCCACCGCGCTACTGGCGAGCACAGGATCGACACACGGAGCAAGATCAAGCGACGGAGTGATGGTTGACCAATGGCCGGATTTGTGGGCATAGTCAGGAGTCTTATGACTGGATTTGTGAGCATAGCCAAGAGGATCTTCGACCCGAACGAACGGGAGCTTGTTTCCGCTTGGAAGCAGGTGCAGCGAATCAACGCGTTGGAGCCGGAGATCGAGAAGCTCAGCGACGGCGCACTTGAAGGTCGCGCCGAGCACTTCCGACACCGGCTGGCGGCGGGAGAAACGCTCGACGACATCATGGAGGAAGCATTCGCCGTGGTTCGCGAGGGCTCCCGGCGCGCGCTGGGCATGCGTCCGTTCGATGTGCAGCTTGTTGGCGCCATCATCCTGCACCGAGGCACGGTCGCCGAGATGCGGACGGGTGAGGGCAAGACGCTGACTGCGACGCTGCCTCTGTATCTGAATGCCCTCGCGGGCGGCGGGGTACATCTCGTCACGACGAACGACTACCTGGTGCGCTGGCAGGCCGAATGGATGGGCGAGCTGTTCAGTTTCCTGGGCCTCAGCTGCGGCTACATTCAGCACTCCATGCCCCCCCAGGAGCGACGCGCGAACTACGCCAAGGACATCACTTACGTCGAGAACTCACAACTCGGGTTCGATTACCTGCGCGACAACATGGCCGTGCGCCCTGAGAACCTGGTGCTGCCGGACCTGACATACGCGATCATCGACGAGGTGGACAGCATCCTCATTGATGAGGCGCGCACGCCGCTGATCATATCAGGCATGCCCGAGCAGTCCGAGCAGTTCTACGACGAGATCGACCGGATCGTCAAGCGCCTGCGGGGCACCACTGATCAGCCCGAGGAAGGTCCCGACGGCAAGAAGGTCGAGCCTGACGCCGATTACATGGTCGACGAGAAGTTCCACCAGGCCTCACTCACCGACCGCGGCCAGCGAGCCGTCGAGAAGGCCCTGCGCATCGACAACCTGACCGCGCCCGAGTACCTCGAGATCAAACACCACATCGACAACTCACTCAAGGCGCACGGACTGTATCACCGTGATGTTGGCTATGTTGTGAAAGACGGTGAGGTCGTCATCGTCGACGAGTTCACCGGCCACATGCAGCCAGGCCGGCGCTACGGCGACGGCCTGCACCAGGCGATTGAGGCCAAAGAGGGCGTGCGCGTACAGAGCGCGCGGCAGACAGTGGCCACCATCACCTACCAGAACTTCTTCAAGCTCTACGACAAGCTCGCGGGGATGACCGGCACGGCTCGTACCGAAGAAGCCGAGTTCCGTGAGCTGTATGGCATGTCCGTGATAACCATCCCCACCAACGAACCGGTGGCCCGCGCGGACAGCCCGGACATCGTCTACAAGACCCAGGAGGCCAAGTACCGGGGCACCGTGGACGAGATCATGTACATGTATGTGCGCGAGCAGCCAGTGCTGGTGGGCTCGCGGTCGGTGGAGACCTCCGAGTACATCGGCAGCCTGCTCGATCCCGAGCGGCTGGTACACCATGCGCTGGTCGCGGTGCTTCTGGAGAAGCTCCGCGATGGCGACCACGACCTGAGCAAGGGCGACGTCAACGAATACCGCGCGTTGCTGTTCACGCCGCTGGCGGAGATGAAGAAGTCCGAGTTGAACAAGATCGCACGCGAGATGGGCGTCGACCCGGATCCGGCGCAACCCGCGAACGTGGAAGCGATGCTCGAGCACCTGGGCCTGTCCGCCGACGACAACGATGCAAAGACAATGGAGCGTTACCGCAGGCGCCTCGAACGCGTATACGGCGCCGGTATTCCGCACAACGTACTCAACGCCAAGCAGCACGAGCGCGAGGGCGAAATCATTGCCCAGGCGGGCGCACCGGGGGCAGTGACCATTGCCACCAACATGGCCGGCCGAGGCGTTGACATCGTGCTGGGCGGCAAGCCAGATGACCCGGCGGTGAAGATCAGACCGCAGCAGTATGACCACGTCAAAGAGATCGGCGGCCTGCATATCCTGGGGGCCGAGCGGCACGAGAGCCGCCGCATCGACAACCAGCTCCGTGGCCGATCAGGTCGGCAGGGAGACCCGGGCTCCTCGCGGTTTTTCGTATCGCTTGAGGATGAACTGATGCGCCTGTTCGGCCCGGACCGCTTCGGGATGTTCCTCAAGGGCTGGCCGGAGGACGAGGCCATCGAGGCGAAACTCGTCTCAAAGTCCATCGAGCGCGCACAAGAGAAGGTGGAACTGCGCAACTTCGACATGCGCAAGAACACCCTGAAATTCGACGACGTGATGAACGTCCAGCGCACCTTGATCTACGACGAACGTCGCCGCGTGCTCATGGGCGAGGACCTCAGCGACGCGGTTCGCGAGCTGCTGGCTAAGACCGTGACCAGCTTCGTCGCAGCGCCCGAACACAACCCGGACGTGGTGGCAGACTGGGTCGACGGGCTCAATGAAGTAATGAGAAATCTGGAGATGGAATCCGAGATTCCTCTGGTGGACATGGACCCGAGCGAGATCGAGGCGGCGCTGCACGAGGGCCTGCCCGGTATCGAGACACTCTTGTCGGCAGCGGAGTTGCGTGATTCGCTGCAGGGCGAGCGAACCGAGGCGTTTGAGGCCGCCGCCGAGCACCTGTTCATGGGCCGCCTCTACACGGACCTTGCCGAGACGGTCCCGGGCATCGAAGAGCTCATCGACCGCGAGCAGACAATCGAGATGAACCAGCAGGAGCTCTCAGATTACCTCGTTGACCGAGCCAGCGAGCTGTATGACCGCAAGGAGCAGTCGGTGACTCCCGAAGTGATGCGTCACATCGAGCGCAGTTGGCTGCTGCGGGTCATCGACGCACGATGGATGCAGCACCTCAAGGAGATGGACTACCTGCGGGAGGGGATCGGACTGCGCGCTTACGGGCAGCGTGACCCCATCATCGAGTACCAGAAGGAGGCCTACACCTACTTCGAAGGACTTCTCGAGCACATCGCGCGTGACGTCACGAAGGCGGTCCTGCTCACCGAGGTGGAGGCCCGACCGCAGGAACGGGATATGGGCAATCTCGAGACGAAGCAGCAGGAGGTCGCAGACATCTCGCAGGACGCCCCAGCCAAGGAAGATCTCAGCACACCGATGTCCGAAGCCGCCGATGAAATGATCAACACGCCGCGAACTTACGTGGCTGGTGAAGAGCCTGGACGGAACGATTTGTGCCCTTGCGGGTCAGGTAAGAAGTATAAGCACTGCTGCATGGGCAAGAATGCACAGCCCAAATAGCGCAAAGCCGTAACCTGCCGACAGGAGAAAGCGAACATGTTACTGACGGACCTTAGCGAAGCCACTACTCAGCTTTCTGAGACGCTCCAGACAGCGTGGGATCGTCTTTGACCTGGCCCGGCGCCAGGAAGCGTTAGCCGAACTTGAGAAGGCGACCGAGGAACCGGACTTCTGGGGCGACCCTGACGCAGCTCAGCAACACATGCAGAAGCTCACCGCAGCGCGCGCCAAACTTGACCCGTGGCAGGAACTGCGGGACGCCATCGCTGATCTCCATATCTTGGCCGAGATGGGGATCGAGGAGGATGACGACAGCATAGGCACAGAGGTGCAACGTGGCCTTGCGGAGGCGCGGCAGATGTTCGAGCGCCTGGAGTTGTCGGCCATGCTGTCGGGCAAGTATGACGACGCGAACGCGCTGCTCGTTGTGACCGCGGGCGCGGGCGGCACGGAAGCCTGTGACTGGGCAGCGATGTTGCTGGACATGTATAAGTTCTGGGCCGAGAAGCGCGGCTATAAATTCGAGATGCTATCCTTCGTGGACGGTGACCAAGCGGGGTACCGGAACGTGACGGCGCGCATTCAGGGCTTGCAGGCGTACGGTTACCTGCGGGCTGAGGTGGGAGTGCACCGTCTGGTGCGCATCTCACCGTTTGACGCATCGAAGCGCCGACACACGAGTTTCGCATCGGTGGACGTCGCGCCTGAG
Source organism: Candidatus Zipacnadia bacterium (assembly GCA_029821735.1). Classification (GTDB taxonomy): domain Bacteria; phylum Armatimonadota; class Zipacnadia; order Zipacnadales; family UBA5352; genus JALGSU01. The sequence goes on from JALGSU010000002.1 coordinate 196,327, forward strand.
ATCACCGATGACGAAGAAGTGGATATTGACCCGACGGATCTGCGTGTGGATACGTATCGATCGAGCGGGGCGGGCGGCCAGCACGTCAACAAGACCGATTCGGCGGTGCGCATCACGCACATCCCGACTGGTATCGTGGCACAGTGTCAAAACGAACGAAGTCAGCACGCGAACCGTCGTACAGCCATGACCATACTGCGCGCGCGGATCTACGAAGAGCAGGAACGCCAGCGCGAAGCAGAGATGGCTACATTGCGCGGCGAGCGCAAGGGTATTGATTTTGGCAGCCAGATCAGGTCTTATGTTCTGCAGCCCTACAGGATGGTCAAGGATCACAGAACGGATGTGGAAGCCGGCGACGTGGACGCCGTGATGCACGGCGACCTCGATCAGTTCATACGGCCCTTCCTGCTGGAGTTTGCCGGCAAACGGGGTGAGTAGTAATGCTCAGGAGAATCGCAGTTAGAGACCTTGTGATAGCGACCATGTTAGTGGGCGCGGTGATCGTCTGGGCCGGGACAACCGGCTCTGAACTCACCAGCGCCAACGCTCAGAAGGAGGAGACGACCTTCGGGGACCTGACAGCGGACGCCCTGTGCAGCGCCGCAGGCACCACCGTTGCCTTTGTCCCGGCGGTCACCTTCAAGAGCGGCACCATCGCCACTGGCGACGTGACGGTCGAGCAGGTTAGCGCCCTGCTGACCCAGCCCACGGAGGACTGGGCGGTCGTGAAGCTCACCGGCGCACAACTCGGGCGAGCGCTTGAGCGCAGCGTCTCACGTGCACCCATGCCCAACGCGGGCTTCCTGCAGGTCTCCGGAATCACACTAACCTACAACCCTAACAACCCTCGGGATTCTCGCATCGTGTCACTGACCGTCAGCGGCCGCGAAGTTAGCGCGGCCACCGGTTACGAGGTGGCCATGCCGCTGTCGCTGGCCAAAGGCGGCTCCGGTTACTTCCAGATATTCGGTGAGGACGACATCGTGCGGACCGGCGAAGATCAGATGGCTGCGTTGATCGTGCGCTACGTGGACGCGCGCGACTCGGTCAACTACACCGGGCAGGGGCGCATCGTCGTCGGAGAGTAAGCCACACGTCGATCAGCTCACGGGTCGGGCGCAGTGCGTCCGGCCCGTTGCCGTGTACGCACGCGAGCCATCAGCGGCCGCGGGCTTCAGCCAAGCGATCCCTCATCAGACGCCACGTCTCCTGTGCGCCCGCGACCTGGACGGCCGTCACTTCACGCGGACTGTAGGTGGCCAGAACGTAGGCACGCGTCAGGCGTTCGGCGGCCCGTTCCGGCAAGAGTTCGTGGCGTGGAATTGCGCGCAGGAACTCGAGAGCCGTCTGGTCGTCAGCCCGGGCGAAGCCCTGGCTATCCATGTAGGCCTGAAAGGCGCGGTACACGTAGTCGATCACCTGCGCGGGCTCGAGATCGTCCGCCAGGCCACGAGCGAAGATGTCGACGAACGGATCCGCTGGCAAGCCTGAAGCGGCCCTTGCTCCCCGCGTGCGGAACCCTATATTGCTGAGCAGCGCCAAGAAGCGGACCACTGCTCGACCGATGGCGGCGGCGAAGTATCCCGGAATGAGCAACAGCCAGCGCAGAACCGCCAGCACCCGGTGGCGATGCGAGACCAGGAAGAAGAGAACCGCCGCTGCGGCCAGCGCCGCCAGGATCCACAGAATGATACGGGCCACGCCACTGGTGTCGGGGGGCTGTGGCTGACGAGGCTGCTGGCTCTCGCGCTCGGACCGCGCCTGCTCCGCGTCTTCGCCTGAGTCTGTGCCCTCTCCGTCGCTTTCGGCCTCTCCCTCGCCACCTGAGGACCTGTCGCCGCCTTCGCCCCCCTCCTCATCGCCCTCTGCAGCCGCTTGCTCACCACGATCTTCTTCAGTTCGTTCCGGGGCCTGACCATCCGGGCTATCGGGTGCTTCATCATGCGGGACCACATCCTCCCCCGGTTCGTCATCCTTCGGGGGAGTGCCCGCCGTGCCAGCGCTGTCTTCATCGCCATCTTCCCCGCTTCCGCTGCTCTCGTCGCCCCCCGGGGTGCTCTGCTCGCCACGCTCATCGCCGGCTCGTTCCGCACCTTGACCTTCCCGGCCACGCGACGCGTCACCACGCCTGCCCCGACCCTCGGCCGGTTCACTATTGCCACGCGGCGCATTCCCACTTCTGCCGCCATCCGCCCTGCTATCCTCGGAGCTCGCGCCTCCGTCCGCGCCCTGCGCGGTACCCTGCTCACCGCGCTCATCGTCAGCACGTCCCACGCGCTCATCGTCGCGGCCACCGGGTGCGTCGCCGCGCCTGCCCATCCCCTCGGTCGGGCCCTGGTCAACGCCGCGTCGCCCGGAATCAGAAAGCCAGGAGGGTCTCTGCAGAACCATGCGCTCCCGAGCTTCGGCTATTTCGCGGGGCATGACGGCGGCGAATATCACGATGGCGGCAACGATGGCGGTGCTGGCGACGATCCACGCGGGAGTGACGGCAGGCGACAATGAGATGCCCCGGCGACGCACGCTCATGCGCAGCGCGGACAGATTCGTCAGCGCCAGCAGCAGTAGCGCGAAGAGCACGTAGAGCGACATGCAGATGAATGCCATCCGCGCGTGCTCGCGCTCGGCGCCCACAGTGCGCTGACCGACTGCGAAGAGCAGCAGTGCCGCCAGCGACACCCACAGGACCAACCTGCCGGGGTGGCGCGGCCGCACCTGTGCGCTGTCGACCGGGGCCTCGGGCTTGTCCTCCTGGTCGGGATACTGCCACTCATCCGCGAGCAGTGACCACAGGCCACCCTCGAGTTGCGTCTCAACGTTCTCCTCCAGAGTTGCCTCGCGCGTGACGGCAGTGGCTGCCCACCATATCAGACCGACCATGGCCCAATTGAAGATCAGCGCCGTCGTCCGATCGGCCGCGCCGCCGTACATGGGGCCGAGCTGACCCGTATAGACCCAGACGAAGAGGCCTATCGACCCCGCCAGCAGTGCAGAGTAGTAACCCGCGATCGCTGCCCCACCATACTTCGTGCGTATGCGGGCAATGCCGATAGTGGCCAGCAGGAACCAGACGACCACCCAGCGCAACGGCCCGACCGACGCCCCTCCGGACAACACAGTGCGCACCTCGATCAGGTAGTAGACCAAGCTGCCCAAGAGACCGAAGACCCCCAGCGGGATCGCGATCTCGGTAAGCCAGTCGAAATCCAAACTGACCGGTCGATCCTCCAAATCGGGCGTCTCGCTGGTGGCGGGCGGCGTCGGGGTGCGCGGGGTTTCAGAAGCCGATGGCACTGAGATCAGCCTCGCTTCCCACGTGCAGCACACGCACGCCCGCAGACTCGAGCGCGCCCCGCGCCTGAGCGTAGCCGGTCGGGTTATCGATGAAGACCACGGTCAGCGTAAAGCCGGAGTTGCGGAGGCCCACGAGCGCTCCGAGCCGACCACCACGGTGGCGCAGTCCCGAGGCCAACTCTCGTACTCTTCGGCGATGAGTTGCGCGGTGGTGAGTGCGTCGGAGAGGCGCAGTCGCGCCAGGGAGCGCATCAGCAGCAGAAGTTGGTGCTCGCCGCGACGCACCGGGATATGCACGGGCGTGAGGCGTTCGGTCCGCTCGCGTCGGGCGAGCAGTTGGTGGATACGCTGGCGCGTGGGGGCGGCCACGCTCTGGTGATTATCCGGGATGATGTCGGACGCGTCTCCCCCGTTCGTGATGAAGCCAACCTGCTGCTTGCGGTCGACCAGGTGCGCCGCGATTGAGGCCACGGTGGTGACCGCCAGTTCAGCGCGGTCCGGGTCGCCGGTGTCCCACGCGGCGCGCCCAAAGTCCAGAACCAGATTCGCGCCGATGAGCGTGTGGATGCGACGTAGCGGATCGCCACGGTGATACTCGCGCACACCGGCCAGACGCGTGGGATCCTCGGTCAACCGGCGCTTGACGACGGTCTCACCTATGGGCCGATTGGTGGGAATCGCGTAGCGCTCAAGCGGAACAATGCGCGGGTAGACGGTCAGGTAGAGCGGGCTCTCCCCGGTGGCGAAACGCCGATTCAGCCCGAAGAAATCGCCGGTCTCGTGCAGCACGGGCCCCACGCGGTAGTAGCCCCGACGCGCGCAGTTGATGCGGTATTGCAGCCGTGTCGAGGCGGATGGCATCAGCAACGTTGCGCGCGCAGTCGAGCCCCCGGTCTTCAGCCCGTCCGGGACCAGGTCCTCGGTAATGAGCCACAGCGTGGGCAGCACCTTGTTGTTGCGCACGGAGACGGTGACGATCAGGTCCTCATCGATTTCGGCGTCACGGCGGGTCATGTGCCGCTCGGTCTGCAGCCCGTCAAGCGCCGACCAGGTCATGATGTATGACACGAGACTGACCGCGCCGACCGCATACAGCGCGAAGGCGAAGAAGCTGATACGCATGGTGATGGCCGCGACCAGGAAGCCCGCTGCAGCCACGCCCAGGATGACACGCTGCCAGTTGATCTCGCTCATGCGCAGCCCCGGTGTTCTTGCGGAGACCGAGCGTCAGTCTTTCTCGACGGGAGCCGGAACGGAGGAGACAATGTCGTCCACGATCTGCTCGGCAGTGCGCCCTCGCAGGCGCGCCTCCGAGCCGACGATCATGCGATGGCACAGGATCGGCTCAGCCACGTACTTGACGTCATCGGGGATCACGAACTCGCGATTCTCCAGCGCCGCCAAAGCCTGCGAGGCACGGTAGATGGCGATCGACGCGCGAGGACTTGCCCCGAGAGCCAGCTCCTCATGCCGCCGCGTGCCGTGCACGATGCGGACGAGATACTGGCGCACCTTTTCGTGGACGAAGACCTCGCGGATGGCATCCTGCGCGGCGACCAGTTCATCGGCCGACGCGACCGGCTCCAGATCATCGAGCGGATGGCCGTCCTTGAGGCGCTCTAGGAGTTCGTTCTCATCAGTGAACGACGGGTAGCCGATCGACAGTCGCATCAGGAAGCGGTCAAGCTGGGCCTCGGGCAGCGGGAAAGTGCCCTCATGTTCGATGGGGTTTTGCGTGGCGATCACGATGAAGGGCTCGGCGAGTTCATACGTGGTGCCGTCGACGGTCACCTGGCTCTCGGCCATGCACTCAAGCAGAGCCGCCTGCGCGCGCGGGGTGGCACGGTTGAGTTCGTCGGCGAGCACGACCTGGTTCATGGCGGGCCCGGGCTGGAACTCGAAACTTGTCGTCTTCTGGTTGAACACGGACACGCCGGTGATGTCCGAGGGCAGCAGGTCGGGGGTGCACTGTATGCGGCCAAAGGTGCAGCCGAGCGACGTCGCCAGCGAGCGCGCCAGCATGGTCTTGGCCACGCCCGGCACGTCCTCAAGCAGAACGTGGCCATCGCACAGAAGTGCCACCAGCGTCAGACGCACTGGCCGGCGCTTCCCCACGATGACCTTCTCAATATTATCGATGATGCGCTTGCTCAGCGCCGCTACGTCTGCCACGTCGCGTCACTCCTCCCGGAAATCCGGCCGCTGCGATGGCGCCGGACACTTCGCGTCGAGACATCATCACTTCTCTTGATCGCAGAGGCAAGCTGCGTGCCGCACGATGGCGCCTCAGTAGCGAGCGAACATCGTGAGCGACATCGGCAAGCCCAAGCAGATCACCACACCCAACAGCGTCAGCATCGAGGAGGTGAACCAATGGACGCCGGAACGTGATGCTGTGAGCACCAGAACCGCGCTCAAAGCGCTGACCATCAACGTGGCCCACTTCGCCAGGTGCAATGAAAGCAAGTCCGATGAGGACTGCCTCAGGTCATACTCCTCAACGGCCCGCGCGCTGCACGGCACGTCGAACATGATCCTCCCCCATGTTATAGGCGGGACCACAACACCCGCAACTGCAGCGAATGCCAGACCACACCAGAACAGCCCAGGATACCGGCAACGGAGGTATCTCATGCCAAGCCACTCCCTGTCACCATGGCTCTTACCTACTGCACTATGTAAAGATAGACGATGGCCGCTTCCTCATCATCCATGTTCGCCAGAGCGGCAACATCCCACTCTCCGAGCGTGCGGGTCACAGTTGAGGCCGAGAGGAAGCTCTTAGCGCCATCGGGGTGCCAGCCCTCAATATTGTGCCCGAAGAAGTGCCCATAGGAATCCTGCATTGAGCGCGATTCTGATGTCGCGTCGCCGAAGGGTGAATTGGTGAGCAACTGCCGGGCGGCCTCTGACGGCATCTCGAGCACGGCCCAAGCGCTTCTGCCCTGGCTCGCCGCGGGTGCGCTGTAGCGAGCATTCACCAAGGTGGTGCCAGCGGGGAACTGAACATCAGTCAGCGCCTCAAGACCGGCAAGCGAACCGATCGCCACCGTATTATCGAGGCCGCGTGGGCTCGCGATCGCCGTGAGAACGCTGACGGCAAGCACGGCGCATCCCGCGAGCATGAACTTGGCCGCCAGGGGCGTCCGCTGCCACTCATTACTGCCGTCAACCGTCAAGCCACACGCCTCCCGCTCGTCTACGCCCTCCCGATCCACTTCAGGAAGTTGCCGCCCATCAGCCCGGACACGTCCGCCTCAATCTGTGCCTCAGTGAGCTGCCAGCCCGGCGCGGCGATGTCCTGGTACTTCTCGGTCAGGACCTTCGCCAGAATGCGGCGGCTGTGCTTCCACTTGTAGACGAGCTGGTCGAGGATCCGGCAGTCCGAGTGCTGCGCCACGAAGCTCAGGCCCAGCAATTCGACTCGCTCGCGCGTCATCTCCTCGATGATGCTCGGGTCGTTCAGGAACCACCAGCAGCCGAAGGGCTTGAGGTTCGGAAACTTGCGCGCGGCTACACAGAACTCGTGCTGGTTCTCGCGCGAGAGCAGCGTCACCAGGAAGTCGCAATCGGGGTGGGTCACGCACAGGCGCTCCACCGAGCCGATATCGCACTTGCCGACACCATCGCCCGCCAGCACCAGTTCGGGGTTGATCTGACGCTTGACGCCGATCATCGGCGCGAACGGAATGCCCAGCTCGATGCATGCGGGCACGACGGCTTCGTCGATCAGCTTGGTGCTGGAGTGGTCGGCCGGGTAGACGAAGTCGGCCTCCAGCGACACGGCCAGGTAGCAGGCGTCGATCCGCTGACACCAGTCAACGAGGAAGCGGCGGGCCTCGGCGGTCGACTTGCCCGAGAGGTCAGCCGAGACGTCATAGCCCCACTCCGCCAGCCGGGGCGCAGCCTGCCCCTCCCAGTTCACCAGCATCGGGTCTATTCGCAGGGCGGCGAGGAATCGCTCGTCGGTCTCGGGGCCCTCGCTCTCCCAGATCGGGCGCTCCTGATCGTCGAACGGGTCGTTGGTCATGACGACCTTCTCGGCATTCGCGACCTCGAAGACGCGATCGATATGTTCGTCCGCAGTAGAGGCGGCGAAGAACTCGCGGTACTCCGCGGGATTGCCACCGGCTACGTCGAGGCCAAAGGACTCCAGCACCGTAAGTACGCCGCGCCGGGCCTCCGAAATCGGGCTTTCCTTGATGAACAGGCTCTGCCAGATGTGGTCGGCCTGCTCGATCTTGCTCATTGCGTAGAACTGCGCCGGCGAGACCGAACGGTTGGTGCGACAGACCTCAGCGATCAGGTAGTGATAGGTGACCAACTCATCAAAGCCCCAGAGCAGCAAGTCGCCGAATCGCGCTGAATACAGATGGGTGTGCACGTCAACGGGCAGGGGCGTGTTCAGGCACACGCGCTCGACTGCGTTCGCAATCTCCGCCCGGGTATTGAGTGTGTTCCCGCCATCAGTTGCGGACATATCAGAATCCCTCTCTCACTGTCATACTGCGTTCAGCAGACTATTCCCACGCTGAGACCGGGAGACCTTCCAGAATCAGGCAGGAAGCAGACGACGGTGGGTGAATATTGTTGAGGAGATCATCGCAGAGGGGAGCGCGCTAATGTCAGAAGTCAGCAGCGCCAGCGCAGTGGACGCCGTGGCGGTTGTGCTCAACCCCAATGCCGGGGACTCCTCGGGTGCCTGGGTGTATCCCCAGGTCGCTGAGATCCTCCGGGAGCACGGTGTGGAATTCGCCTGCTTCGAGACCGCCCCCAATCGAGGGGCGGCCCCCGCTGCAGACCGTGCCCTGCGCGCGGGCTTCGAGGACGTGTGGGTGGTGGGCGGCGACGGCACCGTGCGTCAGTGCCTCCCTGCGATCATGCAGGCCGACGCCGTGCTCGGCGTCATTGCGGCAGGCACCAGCAACTGCCTCGCCATGGAGACCGGCCCGATGCTGCCCAACCCGGCCATGCGAGCGGCGTGGATGCTCCGGCAGCCGGTGCGACGAATGGACGTTGGCGAGTGCAACGGGGAGCCATTCACGGTCCGTATGGGCGTGGGTCTGGAGGCTCTCGCGGCACGCATTACCGAGCGCGACAAGCGGGGCGTCGGCCCGGTTGCATACCTGATGGCTGGCATACAGGCGATCTCCGAGAACCAGCCGCTCACGCTGACGGTCGAGGCCGATGGGCAAGTCATCTACCGACGGGCAGCCATCGGCGCGATTCTGTCCAACCTGCGCCTGCACCCGATGCTCAGCTTCGTTGGTCGCGAGTCGGTGCGTCCGGACGATGGCCTGCTGCATGCCACTATCATCGAGGACGAGCCCATCGCGGCGCACTTCGCCGAATGGCTCGGCGGCGTCACCCGCGGGGACCCGCACCTCGAGGGCATTGTCGAGCACAGGGCGGTCGAGTTTCACCTGCACAGCGAGGGCGCCGCGCACACGCATGTTGACGGCGAGGACATTGGCGTGCACAACGACCTGACGGTGCGCTGCATGCCGGGGGCACTGAAGGTCCGCGGGCTGGAGCCGCCTGGAGGAACTCCACGTAGCTAGAGGGCGTTAGGCCAGATGGGGTACCCTGATCTCCTCGTGGGAGGTGACGTGCGATGACTAGCCGCGGCCTGAGACCACGCAGCGGCGCGATGGCTGTAAGCGCCATTGTGCTGGCGGTACTGTTCACGAACGCCATCGGCCTCGCACAGGCTACCCACGAGCACGGCCCCCTCCACGACCGAGCCAAGTGTCCCGTCTGGGCCATCCAAGCCGTGGCATCGTGGGCTCCCTCTGCCCCACCTGTGCCACCCGTGCCTGCGGGCCAACGCGAGTCCATGCCGACGCTTCACGTCGTGTATCCCGAAGACACCAATCTGCTCGTGACTGTCTGCCGCGGCCCCCCTGCCATCTGATCTCCCCCATGATGTAGCCGCCGCACAGTGCAATCATCCAACGCGACCAGGCGCTCGGTCACGAGGGGCGTGCGTCGCTTCTTCAGGAGGATATCCGATGTACCTGACCGGAAAGCACATCCGTGGCTTCACTCTCATCGAGTTGTTGGTCGTGATAGCGATCATCGCCATTCTCGCCGCGATCCTCTTCCCCGTCTTCGCACGGGCGCGCGAGAAGGCTCGCCAGACAAGCTGTCTGAGCAACACCAAACAGATCGGCCTGGCGATGATGATGTACGCGGAGGACTATGACGAACGCTACATGGTGGTGAATCATACGACCGGATACGACTGGTACCTGCCGCTCTTCCCTTACGTGAAGAACGACCAGGTGTTCCGCTGCCCGAGCGCCACCTCAACTGCCGCCGAGCCGGTGACCGACTACGCGCTCAACGGGCTGTTCGCCCACGGCGCAAGCATGGCACAGATCGGCTTGCCCGCCGAACAGATATGTATGGCAGAACGTCGCAGCGGCGTTAGTGAGACGGGCTACCACCCGTGGCCCGACTCCGGTGGTGACTGGGATGACCTCAGCACCTACTCAGAGTTTGTGAGTCACCTCGCCCCGGATCGGCACAACGACGGCGCCAACTATGGCTTCGCCGACGGGCACTCGAAGTGGCAGAACTGGGAGAGCACAATCAAGGCTCCCCTCCCGGGGATGCACAACCCTGAGCGCAAGAGTTACTAGCTGCCCAGACAGTTGCCGTGAGCCCACAAGGCCCGCTCTCACTTGAGCGGGCCTTGTGGGTCTCCGTAAGTGTGATCTCTCAGTAAGCGCTGATGGCCCCATCGGCGGTTGCGATCAGCACCTGCATGGCGGCTGGGCCCTTGACCGCACACAGACGTCCGGCGGCGGCAGCGGTGGTGATTGTGCGCACAACGGTGCCATCGCCGCGGTAGTAGCGCACCAGACCGTCCTCGCCCGTCGCGATCACCTCAAGCGCTCCGTCCCCGTCCACATCCTCTACGATCACATCATTCACCGCGAACCCGAGCCGATCGCGCCAGAGCTCGGCGCCCTCGTGGTCGAGGGCGTACAGATAGCCAGTGTCAGAGGCCACAAGCACTTCGGGCGTCCCGTCAGCGTCGAGGTCCGCCGCACAGATGCGTCGGACCGCGTACCCGTAGTTGTCGAGACGCCAACTGATGCCGCCATCCGGGCCGCGCGTAAGCAGGTCCCCCGTCGAGGAGCCGTAGATGACTGACAGCTTCCCTTCACCGGTTAGGTCGGCCAGGTCGAACTGGACGTTCCCGATGGACGAGTAGCCGATGAAAGCGCGTCTGCCCTCGCGAGTGATCCCGTGCACGAAGCCGTACTTGTCGGCCACGAAGATCTCGTCGGCTCCGTCACCGTCTCGGTCGCCAAGCTTGATGTCCATGGCACCGTGCGCCACTTTGCCGTACTGCCACGGACGGCTCCAGTCCTGGTCAAAGGCGATGAACTGGTAGTTCCCCAGCGACGCCACCAACTCGTCTGAGCCATCAGCGTCGAGGTCGATGCCATCGATCACGTATACCGGCCAGGGCCGATCGCCGAAGGTTTGACTGTGCGGCGGATCGAGCGGCTGGTGCTGGTCGAGGAGTTGCCCACCTGCGCTCAGCACATAGATATGCGTATCGGCTGACGCCACCGCCACCTCGCGGCCGGCGTCGGGCCTGCACTGCACGTCGGCGATGTCGAGAATGGTATTCTCAGCGGGGAAGCTCCAACGCACAGTGCCGTCAAGCTCGAGGCAGTGGCACCAGCGGCCCTGTGCCACAAGTACCTCCAGCACACCATCCCCATCCAGGTCAGCCGTCTGCAGGCGGCGCACCTCTCCCCCCTCGGGGAACGCATATCGCCAGCGCGGTTGCGCTAACTCCGCCTCGGCAACGTCGCTGGTGGGGGCAGGATACTCGGGTTCGGCGGCCAGAAGCCCGGAGATCAACGCGCGTTCCGCATCGCCTATGGCTAACGGACCACCGCCGCTCGACGCATCAGGTCCGTGGATGGTGACTGCGCCAGTGGCCAGGTCGACCTGCACATTCCGAGGTTCCTCAGAAGCCCATCGGCACGAACCCAGTTCCATCAGCGTGCCGCCTGTCAGACTGATGCGCCCGGGCTCAACAATGATGACCTGTGCCAGACAGCGAATCGCTTCGCCGCTCAACTCGTTCACCGCGATCAGCGCGTTGTCGTCGCCGGTGACCCGGTAGCGGCCATCCCCCAATCGCCCGAGGTCGAACTCACTCGTTCGCCGAGCACTCACGTCATAGAAGATTGATGCGAAGCGGGAGCCCTCACCGGCGGCGAGCTTCTCATGGCGACGCTGGTGGAGAACCGAGAGCGGGATGGAGATCCCCTGACTCTCGTGGGTCGTCATGCGACAGGACGAGAACTCCGCCGACTTGATGTGGAAGCGCTTGGTCTCACCGACAACACCGTCGTCAGGGCGTAGCGCCTCGGCGTCCTCAGTCTCGACGACCAGCACCTCCTCACCATCGCGCAGGAAGACGAACCTGTCGAGGCGTGCCGGGGGCAATTCGCGAAGTGTGACGAGCATCACGTGCACATCACCTTCGGGGATGGTGATCGTGCTCTTTGCCTGCGGCGCCGTCCCCCCGCCAAGCGCCCCACCATACCCGCCCTGACGCAGGCCCAGGGCGACCGGGTCTCCCCCGTCGACGCGCACCCATACGGAGTCGTGACTGCCGTCGGAGCCGGTGCCACGCAGGTTGATCCCATACTCGCCGGCAGGTAGCTCCAACCGCATCGCCAGGCGCGAGGTGGACCCGCCCATGATGACATCTCTGCCACCTGATGCCTCGGGATGTTCCGCGATGATGACATCGGAAGTCTTTGCCGCGACGGCGCCCCGGTCTGCCACAAAGACGCGTCCGGCCTCAAGGCGCTGGGCATCCTGGTCCTCAGTCTTCCACGTCAACTCCAGATCATACTCGCCCGGCTCACGCGCGATGACTCCGTCGAGCGCCACGAAGTAGCGTCCCTTGCGCCAGATGACAGCGCGGTCCCAGTCAAGCCCTGCGTACCCGGGCACACGCGTGCAGGCGACAGACCAGTCCGCCATGTCCGACGCGGATACCAGTTCGGACATGCTCGGGACGAGCGCATCGCCCCGCCCTTCGCGGAGCACGGTGAGCATGCAATGCTCCGTGCTGTTGCGCACGAGATAGTCATGATCCACAAGCCAGCGTTCACCGTCCGCTACGTACTCAGTGATGCAGTTGGTGTCGTAGTGCAGATGCTTGCCTCGCCCGAAACCATCCATGAGCAGATACTGGGCGTCCGGGTCCCAACTCTCGCGGAACGATATCTTGTCCCATGCCCGCTCGGGGGCGACCTCCGACTTCGCGTGAGGTTCGTTGTAGTAGGAGTATGTCTGCGTGTACTCGTGCACCTGTGGGTCGAGCGGAAACACGTTCATGCCGACGAAGCGATCCGGACGCTCACCCGGAACAGAGCTGTAAGGGTTCTCCCACTCGGGGGCCACATGCTCAAGCGTCCAGCGATACGCCGGGTCGCCCGTGGCCAGATACGCCAGCGGTAGTATGCCTTGGAGAAGACCGGAGTTTGACGAGTAATGCGAATCCCCGAATCCCCCCGCCCAGCCACGACTGTCGCATATCCCGATCATGTAATCGGCGTACCGCCCCATGACGCCATCCGTGACGAACTCGTCGAGACCCTCTGCCATACAGTAGCGAACGGCGTGGTCCATCGTGCATTTGACGTAGCTGTCAGCGTCTTCCTGCGGCTTCCACGAGCGCGCCTGCGCACGCATACACGCGTGCGCTTTCTCGAGGTAGTCATCGCAGACGGTGATGTGGTGATAGCGCTGGAAGTAGCGTCCGCCGAAGTAGAGTCCCATCAGCGGGAAGGTCGTGTGGTTCCACGCAACCAACCGGCTTTGCTCCAGTTTCGCGTAGCCAGAGGTGTGCTGGGGAATGCTGTAGAGGAGCTTGAGGAAGGCACGCGAGAAGCGCAGACGCTGATCGTCCGTGAGAAGCGGGCAGGTCTCGAAGGCCTCCCAGGCGGCGAAGATTGGCCCCGACTTAGTCTCCTCGTTCCACGGAATATCACGCGACGGATCGCGCTCGTACGTCTGCGCCATCATCTCGAGCACGCTGATCGCCCGCTGCGCATGCTCCTCCCGCCCCCAGCGCTGCCATGCGCGAGCGGCGTCGAGGAAGGCCGCGAAAGTGGGCGGCGGGGCCTTTGCGACTTCGGCGCGCACTTCAGCGTTGGTTGGCGCTGCCGCGCTCTTGATTTCCAGCAGCCGCGGCAAGTCCGGGCTCTCCGTCGCCAGGGCCAGCAGTCGCGCGACGCCTGCCGACAGCCCATCGGTATCGCTGCCACCGATGACGATGACATCGGTGTCCCCGCGCCACGGATAAGGATCGGTGACGGTGCGAAGTGTATATCCCCCTGGCCCGGGATACAGGTTATCTTCCCACGCATACCAGTTGTAGTAGAGGCGAGCGACCAGCGGATTGGTCACGCAGTTGCCCACCGCGATGATCGTGCGTTCGCCAAGCCCCGCCTCCTCAAGCGTTTCCACCACCTGCACAGGCGCGCCGACCACCGCAGTCAGCCCTCGAGCGAGTGCCTTGGCAGCGGCCGCAGCTTCGCCAGTGCCGGCGACAACCATCGGTGGCTGCTCATCGATGACCAGCGGCGTGGTGGCAGACAGCGTCCGGGCCGCGGCGACCGACGAAACCGGGTTGCCCAGTTCATGCGCGCGGACAGCGTCACCGGCCAGCGCCGGACCAAGGATCTCCACTTCCGCCAGGCATGGATGCGCGCGTTTACCGCCGGAGACGCCCGTGACTGACCGCAGGCGAACGGTCTGCACCTCCACTGGCGCCCAGTGGTGCTCGTTCCACTCGTTGATCTTCGCCTCCGAGCCCTCCGCCAATGTGACGTTGTATGTACCGTCACCAGAACTGTCGCCCTCGATGACATATTCAGTGGTGTAGTAGACTTCGCTGTGCTGAATGAAGCGCAGCCCTGTGACGGCGCGCGGGGCCCCGAAGTCGAAACTCACCCAACCCTCCCCCTTGGTACCCACCTCAAAGGCGAAGCCTGTCGTGGCACTGCCATCCATGAGCAGACCCACACGTCCCTCGGCCACCTCGGGCCGGGTGGTGACCGTGGCCGCGGGCGTTAGATTGGGGTCGCCGGGAGCGGCAAGTACCGACAGACTGGCTGTTAGCAGCATCAAAGCAGCAGTCAAGACGCGCATTGGACCGTCTCCTTCCAACTGTTCAAGGGGGCCAGACTTCACCACGCAGCGGCAGCCGACCTGCACCCCCGCACATGGGCGAACGGACTTTGCGTGGCGGGCGAGCATCTGCTATAATTCCGTGCGATCGCTCAAGCTTACAGAGCCCGTCGGTTAACGACCCGACGGGGTTTTGCCAAGGAGACTGTGACCATGCACAAAATCGCTGTTCTGCCCTGCGACGGGATCGGGCCGGAAGTCGTCGAAGAGGGGCTCAAGGTCCTCGACGTGGCGGCGAGCAAGTATGGCGTTGAGTACGAGACTGTCAACTACGATATCGGCGGGGATCGCTTCTTGAAGACTGGTGAGATTCTCCCCGACTCGGTTCTGGCCGAACTCGGTGCGGCAGACGCGATCTACCTGGGCGCGGTCGGGCACGACGAGGTCGCCCCTGGCATCCTCGAGAAGGGCATCCTCCTCAAGCTCCGCTTCGAGCTGGATCAGTACATCAACTTGCGCCCGATCAAGCTGTATCCGGGCGTCGAGACCCCCATCAAGGACAAGGGCCCGGCTGACATCGACTTCGTTGTTGTGCGCGAGAACACCGAGGGGCTGTACGCGGGCGTCGGCGGAACGCTGCGCAAAGGCACCGAGCACGAGGTCGCCACGCAGACCGCTATCTACACGCGAATGGGCGTCGAGCGCTGTATCCGCTACGCCTTCGAACTGACTGGCCAGCGCGCCAAGGACAGCAAGCTCACCATGGTCGACAAGGCCAACGTCCTCACGCACGGGCATGACCTGTGGACACGCGCGTTCGCCGAAGTGGGCGAGGAATACTCGAACATCGAGCAGGATCACGCCTATGTCGACGCGTGCTGCATGTGGATGGTCAAGAACCCCGAGTGGTTCGACGTCATCGTGGTCTGTAACATGTTCGGCGATATCATCACCGACCTGGGCGCCATGATTCAGGGCGGCATGGGCGTCGCGGCTTCGGGTAACATCAACCCGAACGGCGTGTCCATGTTCGAGCCCATCCACGGCTCGGCCCCCAAGTACACCGGCAAGAGCGTCATCTGCCCCATCGCGGCCATAGCGGCTGCCGGCATGATGATGGAGCACTTGGGCGAAGTGGAGTGCGGCAAGGCCATCGACCAGGCGGTCCAGGACGCGCTGGCCTCCGGCAAGCTCGGCGACTTGTCCACGAGATCAGGCGTCTCGACGCAAGATTCGGGCGACCTGGTGGCTTCGCTGATTTAGTAGCGTCATCACTCTGAGGAAAGCATCACTGCGTCGCCGGCGGCCCGTTCGCCGGCGTGCGCATGAATGAGCAATGAAGATAACGCTCCGTTACGGTAAACAGGGCTTGGGTGTCGAGTTGCCCGACAGCAACGTCACACACGTGCTGCGGCAACACAAGCTCCCTGTGTACGACGAGCCGCGAGCGGCCGTGGCAGAGGCGCTGACCGAGCCGATAGGCGCACCTCCGTTGGCCGAACTGGCGCGCGGGCGCACTGATGCGTGCATCATCGTTTCCGACCTCACTCGCCCGGTGCCGAACGCCGATATCCTGCCACCACTGCTGAATGCCCTGGGCCAGGCGGGCGTGGCTGACGAGAGCATCCTCATTCTGGTGGCAACCGGTCTGCACCGCGGCAACACTGACGATGAGCTGCGAGAGATGCTCGGCGCAGACGTAGTGGGCAGCGGCGTACGCATCGAGAACCACGACGCGCGAGACGCGGACAGTCACGTGTGGCTGGGCGAGACCGAACGCGGAACGCCGGCGGCAATCGACCGGCGCTACGTAGAAGCGGACCTGAAGATACTGACCGGCCTCGTCGAGCCTCACCTGATGGCAGGCTACTCGGGCGGGCGCAAAGCTATATGCCCGGGAGTGGCTGCGCGCGAGACCATCATGGCCTTCCACGGCCCGGGCATGATTGAGCCGAGCGCAGCCCGCAATGGGAACCTGATCGCCAACCCGGTGCACCAGGAGGCGCTGGCTGTCTGCGCCATGGCCGGCGGGGCTGACTTCCTCGTCAACGTGACGCTTGACGAGGAGCGGGCCATCACGGGCATCTTCGCGGGCGACATGCAGCAGGCCCACGTTGCCGCCATGGTCCGGTGCGAAGAGCAGACTAAGGTGGTCATCGACGAGCCGGCTGACATCGTGGTCACGTCGGGCGGTGGTTACCCGCTGGACCTGACGCTCTACCAGGGCACCAAGGGCGTCGTCGGCGCCAGCGGGATATGCCGCGAGGGCGGCACTATCATCATCGCCCAGGAGAACGCCGAAGGTCTGGGCGGCCCGGAGTATACACGACTGGTCACCGAGGTCGCTGACCCGCACGCGCACATCCGCGGTACACTGGCCGGAGCAGAGTACTGCGTTGACACATGGCAGTTCCACGTGGTAGAGAAAGTGATGCGCGATTGCGAGGTGCTCAACGTCTCATCGGGGCTGACCGCCGACGAGAAGCAGCGATGCTTCATCCCGGCCGCGGACAGCGTCGAAGAGGCCGTGAGGAGCGCACTCGCCCGCTATGGCCCCGAGGCAAGCATCGCAGTTCTGCCCGACGGGCCTTACGTGCTCTCATGCCTGGCCAGCGACCCTGTTGGCCAGATGACGGTAGACGAGATGCTGCAGGATTACTGATTGCGCGAGCCCTCTCTCGGGGAGATCTCGCGAAGAGGAGTGATACAGATGGCTGAAAAGTGCGTTCTGGCATATTCCGGGGGATTGGACACCTCGGTCGCGATCCGCTGGATCGCGGAGACATACGACGTCGACGTAATCGCGGTCGCCGTGGACGTGGGCGAGGAACGCGACTACGAGGGCATTCGCGCCAAGGGCGAGCAGGTCGGCGCGGTGGAGTCGATCGTGGTCGACGCGAAAGAGGAGTTCTTCTCTGACTACATCACGCGGGCCCTGGCTGCCAACCTGACCTACGAGCGCAAGTACGTGTGCTTCACTGCTCTGGCCCGCCCGTTGCTTGCTCAGGAGCAGGTGCGCGTGGCTCGGGAGTATGGGGCCTCGCTGCTCGCGCACGGTTGCACCGGCAAGGGCAACGACCAGGTTCGTTTCGAGGTAACCTATGCGGCCCTGGCGCCGGAGATGCGCGTCATCGCCCCTGCCCGCGAGTGGGGCATGACCCGCGAGCAGGAGATCGACTACGCCGAGGAGCATGGCATCCCGGTACCGGTGGCCAAGGCGACCCCCTACTCGACCGACACCAACATGTGGGGCCATTCCATCGAGTGCGGCCTGATCGAGGACCCGTCACTCGAAGCTCCCGACGACGCTTGGAGCTGGACCGTCAGCCCACAGGAAGCGCCCGATGAGCCCACCTATGTCAAAGTGACCTTTGAGCAAGGCGTGCCGGTCGCTCTTGATGGAGTAGCGATGGGCGGCGTGGCTCTCATCGACACACTGAATCAGGTTGGCGGCGCGAACGGCGTGGGCCGCGTCAACATGATGGAGAACCGGCTGGTCGGCATCAAATCGCGCGAACTTTACGAGGCGCCAGCAGCCACCATCCTGCTCGAAGCGCACAAGGACCTCGAAAGCCTGGTTCTCGACCGCGAGACCACGCACTTCAAGCAGGGCATGGAGCTCAAGTGGACCGAGATGGTCTACTACGGTCTCTGGTTCACACCGCTGCGCGAAGCCCTGGACGCGTTCATGGCCGAGACGCAGAAGCCCGTTACCGGTGATGTCACGGTCAAGCTCTACAAGGGCACGGCCGAGGCCGTCGCCCGCACTTCGCCCAACTCGCTCTATGACTTCTCACTCGCCACCTACGGCGAGGAAGATGTCTTTGACCAGGCCTCCTCGCGCGGCTTCATCGAGCTGTTCGGTCTGCCCGCGAAGGTCGTCTCGATGGTGAGCAAGAAGTACCAGTAGTCAGTCTGAACGTCGCCGCAACTGCCCGGGAGGGAAGCGATGTCCCTGAACCCGGCCCTGCTCATGCCGAATGCTGCGCTCACGCTCGCCGAGCTGATCGTGGTGGGTATTCTCTCGTGGCTTGTCAGTCGACTGGGTGCCGCCGCCATTGGCGCCTTCGGCAGAATGGAGCTCTCCGAGGGTCAGCGTTTCATGGGTGACGAGCGCGTCACTCAGATGCGCTCGTATTTCGCGCGCTTGATCAAGGTCGCGGGCGGCGTCGGCGCGCTGGCAGTGGTTGGCTACAACGTGTGGCTGACCGCAGTGGGCTACAACGGGCCGGATCTGGTGGTAGACCAGTTCGCCAGATCCGGCTCGCTCACGGTCGCAGCGGTCGCGCTGAAGCTCGGCGGAATCATCGGCGTCCTGATACTCGTCAAGTTGCTCTCCTGGTTGGGCGAGCATTTCCGTCAGTGGCTCGTCGCCCGGCTGATCGCAGCCGAAGTCGTGCGGGTTGCCGATCAGCGCGTTGAGCGAATTGGCGACCATGTGAGCTGGCTGGTGCGGGCGGTTCTCTGGCTGCTGGGCGCTCTGCTCCTCACCGAGCTCTTCAACGCCCCAGATGGCATCATATATTGGGTCAACTTCCTGTTCTCACTGGGTGTCGTCTGGGCGCTCGTGCGTATGATCACCGACTCGCTGGAAGCGGCGATCGATGCGATCCACGAGGGTCTGGTGGTCAACCACCGGCTGGGTGACGTGAGTGACACCGCGCTCGGCAGCGTACCTCGTGTGGTCGGGTCGCTGAAACTCGCGCTGCGCTGGGCGGTCTATATTGGGGCCGCCGCGTACGTACTGCGCAGCGCCCCGCTCGGGCCGTCGGTCTACGACCTCAGCGCCAAGGCAGTCAAGGCGGCAGCAATTCTGGTAGGTGCGCAACTGCTCCTGACCGTCACGATGATGATCGTCGCGCGCTACAGTGTTGCGGGGCAGGCCGACACGGAACTGGGCGCGAAACGTCGAGAGACCATGCTGCCCATGATCGGCAGCTTGCTGCGATACGTCATCTACTTTGTCGCGTTTGTCATGGCTTTGCAGGCGGTGGAGATCGACGTCACGGCCATCCTTGCCGGTGCCGGTGTCGCGGGTCTGGCCATCGGTTTCGGCGCCCAATCTCTCGTGCAGGACGTTATCAGCGGGTTCTTCACGCTCTTTGAGGGCGTGTACATGGTTGGTGATTACGTCGAGATGGCGGGCGTCGAGGGGACTATCGAAGCCATCACACTGCGCACCACCAGCGTGCGCTCGCGCGATGGAAAGCTCAACATCGTCCCCAATGGCGAGATCAGGCAGGTCACCAACTACTCCAAGAGCTTCGTCAACGCGGTCGTCGATGTGGGCGTCGCGTATGAAGGCGATCTGGAGAAGGCCATCGAGGTGCTGACGGGCATCGGCAATGAGGCGCGCGCAGACATCCGCGAAATCACCGGCCCCGCTCGCGTGCGTGTGACAGACTTTGGTGGCTCCGATGTGCCCCTGCGGCTGGTGGTTCCCGTGCGGCCAGGCAAGCACTGGGACGTCGCCTGCGAACTGCGTCGACGCGTGAAGCTGACGTTCGATGCCGAGGGAGTGGAGATACCGTTCTCCCGGCAGGTCGTGATCCTGCAGACGCCTGAGGGCGAGGCCGTGCGCGAACTGCCGGTGCGCATGGTGCAGGACGTTTAAGGCCATAGGCCGCACCTGTTGGTTTTCCCGCAGATGTGGATCAATCGACATAGACGTCCAGGAGGAACGAACATGCACCAAGCGAGGGGATACACCTTCGTGATGCTCCTGTTGGTCGCCCTGGTAGCAGCGCTTTCCGGGTGCCCGCAGCCGCCGGACCAGGCCCAGACACCCGTCACTGAGGTACCGACCGAGGATACCCCCGCGGATCAGCCGCAGGGAGAGGCCTACAAGATCGGCGCGCTCTTTGCCACTACCGGGCCGGCTTCGTCACTCGGCCAGCCCGAGCGTGACACTGCGGCGTTACTCGAAGAGCAGATCAACGCGGCTGGCGGAGTTGGCGGCCGCCCGGTTGAGATCATCATCCGCGACACCAAGGGCGACGAGACCGAAGCCCTCAACGCGGCGAAAGAACTCATCGAGAAAGAGGGCGTCCTCGCCATCGTCGGGCCCAGTCGCAGCGGCACAACACTGGGTCTAGTGGCCTACATCGAGCAGTCCGAGACCCCCATGGTCTCCTGCGCCGCAGCCCGCAAGATCACCGACCCGCTCAAGAAGTGGATATTCCAGGTTGTTCCGAGCGACAAGCATGCGGTCCAGCGGCTCTACGAGTATCTCGGAGCCAACGACATGACGAAGATCGGCATCCTCACCGCCAGCAGCGGCTACGGCGAAGAGGGCATGCACCAACTCAATGATCAGGCTGAGGCTGCAGGGATCGAGATCGTCGCAGCCGAGCAATTCAGCGACACCGATTCTGACATGACCACTCAGCTCACCCGCATTAAGGGTACCGAGGCCCAGGCTATCATCTGCTGGGGGGTTGGCAAGGCACCCGCCCTCGTCGCCAAGAACATGACCCAACTCGGGATCACTATCCCGCTAATGCAGAGCTCGGGAGTGGCGAACGCCCGCTTCATCGAGGTGGCTGGCGCCAGCGCCAACGGTGTCATCATGCCGGCGGCGAAGCTCATCGTTGCTGACCAGTTGTCCGCCGATGATCGCCAGAAAGACATCCTGGTGCAGTTCGCCAGCGACTTCGAAGCCAAGTATGAACGCCACCCGGACCACTACGGCGGACACGCGTGGGACGGCATTCACATCATCTGCAACGCGCTCGAGACCGCCGGTGACGACAAGGCGGCTCTGCGCGATGAGATCGAGAAGACCACTGACTTCGTCGGGATGGGCGGCATCTTCAACTTCACCGCCGAGGACCACTATGGTCTGACCGCGGACGCCTTTGCGCTCGTGCGCATCGAAGATGGCGAGTGGAAGCTGATCGACTGACCTCTCGCCCCAGTCACGGTACCATCAGGACGCCCGTCCCGCTCGTGAGCCGGACGGGCGTCTATGTGTACATAGCCGCTCCATGCAGGTGTCAGGTTCGCGTGAAGTGAATCTACCCGCGCTAAAGCCATAAACCTCGAAGCCGTGGGCTTACATTCCAACCCGCGATAGGAAGTGACCGCAATGCTGACCGCTGCTACGCGCCGACTGGTGCCAGTTCTCCTGGTTCTGGGCATAGTCTCACTGGTCGCCGCTGAGACATACGTCGTCGATGGAGCCAATGGCGATGACGCCAATGACGGCATCAATGCCCCCTTCAAGACTTTGGCCCGCGGGACGAATGTGCTTGCCCCAGGCGATACGCTGTCAATCGTCCCCATGGATGGCCCCTACCGCGAGGGCCTGCGCATGGTCCACCACGGCTCGGCACAAGCGCCGATCATCATAGAGGGCAATGGTGCCGTCCTGTCGGGCTCAGATCCTGCGCCAGCGGACGGCTGGACTGAGGCCGACGGCATATACAACATAGCGGTTGCGGGGAGTTCCGACCGCGCATGGCTCTTCGCTCCCGAGCGACACTTCGACAAAGGCTCCTCCCCCACTGCTCTGCAACCCGAGCAGTTCCGGTATGAGGGCGGCAAGCTCTACTTCCGCCCGGCTGAGGGCAAGACACCGGCTGATTACGGTCTGCTTTTTGGCGTCCGCGCTGCGGGCGTTGCCTACACCGGGGCTGGGCAAATCATCGTGCGCAACATCACCTGCATGAACTTCTGGAACGATGGCTTCAACATCCACGGGGGCAGCGGCCCTTGCTGGTTCGAGAACGTCAAGGGCATCTGGAACGCCGACGAAGGCTTCAGCGCCCATGAGAACGCCGAGTGCTACGTCCGTGGCGGCGAGTTCAGCAACAACTACTGGCACGGGATCTGCGACATCCAACTCTCGCGCACACACTTCGCCAACTGCATCATCCGCGATAATGGCTACAAGGCAGTCTACTTCCCGGGGGGCATGCACTCGCTCACCGACTGTGAGATCAGCGGCAGCCCCGTCAACGTCTACCTGACGGGTACCACGGACAAGGACTACCCGCGACTGGACCACCATCCACTGGCGACAAGCTACACCAACTTCCGCAACTGCGTTATCGAGTCCACCCCAGAGGAGATTGGCGTGCAGGTCGGGACGGATGCGGAGGGCATCTTCGAGCACTGCGTCATCAGGGGCGGCAGCACCGTCTTCCGCGTCGAAGCCGGCGGCATGGGTCTGGTCGCGAACTCGGTGGTTTCCGGCGGCGAAACAGTCGAGGTGAGTTCCGATGGCGAGTACTTCGGTGACCACAACCTCTATCATCCCGGCAGGCTGACCCTCGCCGGCACTGCCTACGGCGCCGATGAGTTCGCGCAGTATCAGCAGGCGACCGGCAACGACGCAAAGTCGTGGGTCGAGGAGCCGAAATTCGTGGAGGGAACCTGGCTGGCCAGCCGGGCCTCTCACGCTCTTGGCGGATCCCACAGCAGAAGCTTCGGTGGTCCCGATATCGGCATTGACCCCCGAAAACAGCGGCCCGATGAAGCAACGACCGTCATACCAGTTGACGCCACGCCGCTGGTGGGCGGAGGCGAGAAGTACTCCTACGATTTCGAGGAGCACAATCCGTGGTCCCGCATCTACCCCGAACCCGAGCAGAGCCAGGACGGCACGCGCGTGGATGGCACTGCCGAACTCTCCGATGATCAGGCTCACGGCGGCGCGAAATCCATGTGTCTGCGCGTCAAAGCCCCTGAGGGCCAACCGACCACCTACAATATCAAGCTCTTCTCCGTCAAGCTCCCGTATGATCGCCCGGTCACTACGCTGCGCTTCTGGCTCTACGGGGATGACTCCGGTAGGCGAGTTATGCCCCGCATCCGTGACGCCTCCGGCGAGGGCTTCTATGGCACGGGCTTTGCTGTCGACTGGTCCGGCTGGAAGCAGGTCGAGTGGGACCTTATCAAGACCGCGCCAACGAAGGTCAGCGGAGGGAACGGCAATCTTCGTCAGGACACGCCACCCATCGAACTCGTGGCTGAGATCAAGATGAACGCCGGCGAGGAGATGGTCATCTACTTCGACGATCTCGAAGCCGAGCTCGCAGGAGGCGAGGGCCCCGCACCTGCCACACCCGCGCAGCCTGCTGCCCCAGCGACGCCGGCCGCAACTGGGGGCGCGGGAACCGCTACCAACCAGCCCGACCCCACAGCGCCCGCTCCCGAAGCGTTGGTGGCAGAGTTGCCCAACGGCCGCACGCGTCACACATTCGACTTTGAGACCGCCCACGCGTGGAACCGCATCTACCCGGTGCCTGAGACGAATCAGGCTGGCCAACTGGTGACCGGCGACTGGTCAGTCTCTGATGAACAGGCGCATGAGGGCGCGATGTCAGGCAAGATCACGGCGACTGCGCCGGCAGGAGCGCCAAACCGCTACACTATCAAGCTCTTCTCGCCGAAGTTCGCGTTCGACAAGCAGATCAAGGCGCTCCGATACTGGGTATTCTATTCCGGCCCGGCGATCGCTTACGGCTTCCGCATCCGCGACGCCCGGGGTGAGGGCTTCTTCAGCGAAAGCGGCAAGCTCGAGGGAACCGGTTGGCAGCAGATTGAGTGGGACCTTGAGCAGACCCCACCGGTGAGCCATGGCGCGGGGAACAACGATGGTGTGATCGACTTCCCGCCCCAGGAGCTGGTGCTTGAGCTCAAGCTTGATCAAGCGCGGCACGGCGAACTCGTCCTGTACTTCGACGACCTGCAGATCGAGACCGGTGACTGACCAATCAGGAGGTGAACTGACGTGCGAAATCTGACTACCATTCTGCTGCTTCTGACGGCGAGCGCTTGCCTCTGGGCTGCGCCGGGCGCTCAGTGGGCTGGCAGCGATTCGGTCGTCTTCTACCTGGACTTTGAGGACGGTCCCTACGCTTGGCGGGCGCAGGGGAATCCCTGGCAGGTTGGGTCGGAGTTCGATATCGCCGACGGCGGCCGCTGGGGGAAGGGCTGGACCAATACCTCGAAGATGGGCTTCATCGGCTTCGACGGGACAGACAACGTGCCGCTGCAAGCGGGCACGGTCTCGATGTGGATCAAGTCCGGCGCGGCCAACATCTTCGCCGACGGCAAGACTCACTGCTTCGCGTCCCTGCCGAGGACGCTCGAGGGGCTCTTCGGGACACCCGAACTCCAGTCCACGCGAGGCCTGACGTTGTCGGTTCGCAAGACCGCCGGCAACACGATCGACCTCATCGCCCACATCGGCGCAGGGCACTACATCTGGCCAATGCCGACCGAGACGCTCCTCTCGATGGACGCTGCCGCACTCGATGCCAGCACGTCGCACCAAGTGCTGTTCTCATGGGACTTCACCAGCCGGAAGGTCTGGCTGGCCGTCGACGACCAGGTAATGGAGGGCGCCATCCCGACCGCCATCACAGAGCCCCACCAGTACCTGTGCGCAATCTTCGGCAACAGCCAGCACTACCAGGCCGCCGCACAAGAGCCGCTGGACGGCATGATGGATGACATCGCGATTCTGGACGTCCCCTACCCCGAAGCACTCGAAGTGATGTCAAGAGACACTCCGTATAGTGGTGAACGCCCCGCGGATCCGACTTGGACCGCAGAGCCAACACTCTTCGCTGCGGACGAGAACCTGTCCCAGATCGAGACGGTTGCGCGCCAGCAACTCGACATGCTCGTCGCTACCCAGAGATGTGGCGGATGGACTCTGGGTTTCCGCTGGCCCTCGATGCTGCAGTACACGGCGAAGACACGTATGCCTGATCCGAAGAACAAAGTCTGGCTGTCAAAAGATGGCCATACAGCTTTCGCCGCCATCGAGCTGCTCCACGCGTACGAGTGTATCGGTGACGAGCGCTACCTGCAGGCGGCGCGCAATACTGCGGACATGTATATCGCGGCCCAAGACGAGGAACTGGGGGCCTGGGTGCACGCCTACTTCCTCGAGGGCGGACGCTATCTGCCGGAGGCCGATGTCTTCCTCATGCAGGACCATGTTCAGACCGGCCCGCTCATGCTGCTGGCGTACATCTACAAGGTGACCGGCGAGGAGGCCTATCTCGACGCGGCTCGACGCAGCGCCGACTTCCTCGTGCGAGCGCAGAATCCGAACGGGAGTTGGTCACACCACTTCGACAGGGAGAAGAACGCGGGTGTCACCAGCACGGGTGTGGTAGGCGGCGGCGAAGTGAATGACTACGGGACGTCCGGGCCAGTTGCACACCTGCTCGAGTTCTACCGGCTGACCGGCGAGGAGCAGTACCGCGACGCCGCTCTCCGAGGTGCCGACTGGCTCGTCGCCGCGTTCATCGAGAACGAGAATGTGGCAGGTTGGGCCGGGCAGTACAACGATCAGAATCAGCCCGAAGCCGCTCGCCATCACGAGCCCGCAGCGGTCTCACAGTATGGGGCCCGCTGGGCGGCGCGCGGGCTGATCGCGGCCTACACGACCACCCTCGACGAGAAGTACCTGGCGCCGCTGGACCGAGCTCTGGAATGGTTCGAGGCGAGCAAGCTCGAGGGCGGCTGGTGGTGGGACTATGACACCGAGACCGGCCGACCGATACGCATGTGGCGGCGCATCGTTTACTACCTCGACGATCCCGAGCAAGTCGCGGCTTACCTCGAAGCCACCGGCTACGCTGAGGCGCCCAAACCCTCCGACGCAGTCCACGTTGAGCAGCTCGCCTATGAGGTGAAGGGGGCTCGCGAACATCCTGAGGGGAAAGTCTACGCGCAGCCGTCCCGCGAGGCACTGGAGAAACAGGTGGCGGACTCTGCGCCGCATTTCGTCGACTACTACATCGGCAGCACGAGCCAGCCCTTCAACACGCGAGCGGGCCTGTTCACGTGGGACTCGCAGGCCGGACAGGCCGCGGGCCTCGTGCGACACCAGATTGTCCGCTTCTGCAATCTTCTGATGCGAGCACGAGCGCTCCAGGGCGATGTGCCCGTGGACCATCCCTACTTCACGCAACTCGATGCCTACGTCGGCTGGCAGAAGGTCCACGCATGCCCGGGGCCTGCCCCGGCTGAGTAGCAGTTCGGCCTGCTCGCCAGCGCGCACGCGCTACATATCGCACACCTCGTCGTCCTCCAAGATGCGCCTATGGACCGCCAACTAGTTAACGAGGGTGTGCACGGCGTGGCCCGGTCCGAGCAGCGTGAGCGTCGGCGGCTGGTGACTGGCTCACAGACACTGCCGCTATCACGGATCAGATGGCCACGCCGTCTCACCCACTACGGCATTCGTGTCATCCCTCGTCAGTGGCGACATCCATCCGCTGCAGGAGCAGCATCTCGCCGGGCTTGACCGGCCACTGCTTCCCGTGCTTGCTGCTTCGTCTGTCCTGCCATTCCCAGCACGAAGTGACCGTCTGTGTGGCGTCACCGTAGTTCGCCAGCACCAACCAGACCTCAGTATTGACAAACAGGCTCGCGGTCACGTCCTCAGGCACTTCTGCGTCGAACAGCTTGCCGCTTCTGATCTCCAGCCACGCCCGCCCACCGTTCTCGACCATGGGTCGGTACAGGTCAAGATACTCCAGCCAGATGCGCTGCGCGTCTGCCCGCCCCTCGGCACTGTCCCAGAGCCCATAGGCGAACGGCCCTTCCGGGTGGGTCTGATACCAGTCCCAGATAGCGTAACAGTGGCGCGTCCAGAAGCACGTCTCGACAGGTTGATAGGTCAGCCCCGGGACAAACCCGCGCTCACCGGTGCAGGGGCGCCCTCCCACGCGCAGGGGGAACTGCATGTAGGGAATGCTGTGCAGATAGAACTCATCCTCGTTCACGACTTCCGCCCGGCTCATGTCCGGGCACGGCGACATGTATGGCGCCAACTCGCGGCTCTCCAGACGCATTCGGCCCAGATCCTCCACCCCCTCACCCAGCCACAGGTAGTCATAGGTCGGCGAGTGCATCGTCGCCTCTGGCGGCGACCCGTGGCACTTGAAGACCCCGCCGCGCTCGTGGCACATGTCCATCACCAGAGCCAGCAGGTCCTCCAGAGCTGCATGCGGGTATGGAGCGGGACGGACGTGGCCGTCTGGAAGCGGGTCGTCCTCGTAGGTCAAGCGGTACCCCAGATCATCATACAGTCCGTCGAAGCCGTAGTCGTCGAGGATGCGCTCGAAGCGCGGGAGGATGTAGTTCCGCCAGCCCGGGCTGGCCGGTGAACAGTGCGCGTAGTCGAAATACATCTCTATCAGCCGGCTGCGCCCCGGGTTGTACCACTCCTCGAGAAAGTCGGGGTCCGTGATCTCGAAGAAGCCGGTTGAGGCGTACGGAATGATCTTCATGCCGAGGCTGTGCACGAGGTCGACGAACTCCTGCAGGCCCTCGGGGTCATGGCTGGTGAACTTGTCCCCACCCAGCACACGCATCGAGTCGTTCCATTCCTCATGGATCTGGATCAGTCCCACGCCGTGGTCCGCGAATGTCGACAGCAGTTCGGCATCGTATTCAGTCGGCTTGATTGAGAAGCGCGTGGGGTACTCGCCCAGATTGTACGTGACTTGGCCAGGTATGTAGTCGCGAATGAATTGCAGGCGGAGACAGTCGTCCACGGCTCCATAGGCATCAGCGAGGTTCTGCATGCGTCGCGCGGTCGCGGTCATTAGGGTTCCCTTTCACGCAGCATCAGGCGCCACCCTGGCAGGACTAGTGACCTTTCCGTGGAAATGCGCGTGGACCTTCTGAGACACCGTCCGATGAGGTGACCGCATTCCAGTGGCTGAACGAGTCAATACTTCTCGCGTCTGGGCGTTTCTGGCCTGTACCTTCGCGGCGTCGTGGGGATTCGCGGCAGTGCTGTACTTCACAGGCGTCAAGTACGCGGGGGGAGCCGCTGCGGCCATCGCGATAGCCTACATGCTGGTGCCAGGCGTGATGACTATTGCCCTGTGCCGCAAGTGGCGGCTGCCCCTGCGGGAGATCGGGTTGGTGGCGCACTTTCGCGCTGAGTTCCTACTGGCCCCGATCCTGCCGCTGGTACTTATGGCCGCGACCATAGCCATTGCGGGAGCATTCGGCTTCGCGGAACTGCAGTCGCCCGCACCGGCTCTCGTGCAGCAGCTTCTCGATAGCCTTTCTCCGGAGCAGGCTGAGAGCGCCGCGCAGACCTTGCAGGCACTGCTTGGAACGCAGACTCTCGTGCTGCTGGCAGTCGTGGTCGCCGCGCTGATTAGTGGAGCGTCCATCAACGCGTTTTTTGCGCTCAGCGAGGAGTTAGGCTGGCGAGGACTGCTGCAACGAGAGTTAGCCCCGCTCGGCTTCGCGCGATCGAGCATACTGATCGGCGCCATCTGGGGAGTGTGGCACGCGCCCCTCATCTTGCAGGGCCACAACTACCCGGACCACCCGATCATCGGCGTCGGCATGATGATCGCGTGGTGCATCCCGTTGGGCGTAATCCATTCCTGGGTCCGCCTAAAGACGCGCACTTTGCTGGCGGCAGCCGTCATGCGTGGGACCCTCAACGCAGTAGCCGGCTTCGCGGCGCTGTCACTGCGCGGCGGGAGCGATTTGACGGTTGGCCTGACCGGCGTTTCTGGTATAATAGTTGTCTCAGTGGTGGCAGTCATCATGCTGCTGACGCCACCAGGCAATCATGACGAGATGCATACAGTACCTGAATAGACGTCAATCAGAAGGACGCAACGGAGGGACAGACAGATGGCTGAAAAGCTGGCGCTCGATGGCGGAACGCGTACCGTGCCCGAGGGGATGGTCCAGACCTGGCCGCCCCACGATCAGCGAGACCGCGACGCTATCAACAAGGTCTTCGACAGCAACGTGTTCCATGGCAACTCCGCGCCCCACGCCCTCGAGATGCAGGAGAAGTGGGCCGAGTACTGCGGCTGCAAGTACGCTCTCGTGACCAACTCGGGCACCTCAGCGCTGCACATGGCTGTGGCCGCTGCCGGAGTGCTGCCGGGCGACGAGGTCATCACCAGCGCCTTTAGTTTCTGGGCCAGCGCGGCCGCCATCCTGCACCACTGTGCAATTCCGGTGTTCGCCGACATCGATCCGGTCTACTACACGATCGACCCGGCCAAGATCGAAGCCAAGATCACCCCGCGCACCACAGCGATCATGCCCGTGCACATCCACGGCATGCCCGCCGAACTCGGCCCGATCCTGGAGATCGCCGAAAAGCACAACCTGAAGGTCATCGGCGACGCCTGCCAGGCGCACGGCGCTACCTACGACGGCAAGCGCGTTGGCAACATCGAGTTCACCACCGGCTTCTCAACCAACCGCTCGAAGCTCCTCTCCTCCGGAGAGGGCGGCATCTTCGCCACTAACGATGAGGGCGCGCACGCCTACGGCCTGCGCATGCGCGAGTTCGGCGAGGTCGTCCCGCCCGCTGGCGAGACCCGCGAGTACAACGCGTTCGGCCTCGGCTGGAACTATAGGCCGCACGAGTTCGTAAACGCCTTCATGCTCGCCCAATTCGGACGCTTCGAGGAGAACAGGAACAAGCGCATCGAGCTGGCGAACTTCATGACCGAGGGCCTTGCGCAGATCCCCGGTCTCGGCGCGCCGGCCACGCCCCCGTGGGGCCAGCCCGTCTACTTCTCATACGTAGTTGAGTTCCGCCCCGAAGAGGTCGGTCTCGACTGCACGCCGCTGGAAATGAAGACAGCCTGCGTCAAGGCGCTCGCCGCCGAGGGCATCGGCATGGGCCAGTGGCAGACTCGATCCATCCCCCACCAGGATGTCTTCCTGCAGAAGCAGGGCTTCGGTCGTGGAGTGCCGTGGAGCCTGAACCCGGACGAGGCCTACGACTACGCGAACGAGGAGTACCCGCTCACGGACGCGTTCATCGCAGCCCACTGCTACCTCGCCGCCGTCCATCCGCCCAATGACATCGACCTGATGGAGAAGTATATCGCGGGCCTGACCAAGGTCATCGACAACATCGATCGCGTCATGGAACTGGGCGCGCAGTAACGCCAGGCAGCATCGACGAAGGCATTCAGAGAGCGCCGGCGAAACTCCCGGCGCTCTCTTCGTGTCTGCACACCGACCCATCAACGGAGGCGCCTCGTCATGCTGCAGATAGGCTTCGCGGAAGTTGATGTCACACCGCCCAACGGAACCGAGATATCCGGGCACTGGAACCTGCGGCAGTCCAAGGGCGTGCGAGACCCGCTCTTCGCGCATGCTATGGTGATCGACGACGGTTGCGCGCCCATCTGTCTCATCACCTGCGACGTGCTGTCCGTCAGGCGCAGCACCGTGCTGGCTGCGCGGGAAGCTATAAGTCAGGCCACCGGCATCGCGCCAGAACGCATCGGCATCAGCGCCACTCATACCCATTACGGCCCGTTGACGGCCCAGCTGTGGACACGAGATCAGCAGCCAGACTCAAGCTACCTCGACCACCTGCTGGCTGGCATCATCGCCGCTGCCACGGCTGCCTTCGAGGCACGCCAACCTGCGCAGATCGGCATCGGCTGGACCTTCGAGGGGAACCTGTCCTTCAACCGCCGCTTCATGATGCGCAGCGGCGAGGTGGTAATGCACCCACCGATCGCCTCAACCGATATCCTCTACCAGGAGGGCAAAACTGATCCAGAGGTCGGCATCATCGCGGTCCGCGATATCGAGGGCAAGCCGCTCGGCTACTGGGTCAACTTCGCCTGCCACGCGACCGTCGCCGGGACCGCCGACCTGATCTCAGCTGACTTCCCCGGCGCGCTTGGCGCCGAAATCAAGCGACGCCGCGGTGACCAGGTCGTCACACTCTTCGGCAACGGCTGCTGCGCCAACCTGTGTCAGCAGGATGTCTTCGACCCCGACCGCCCCCGCAGCGGCGAGGAGGCACTAAAGATCCTGGGCGAGGGGCTGGCGGACAACGTCGAGCGCGCCGAGGCGGAGATGGAATTCGCGGACGATCTGGCTCTTGACGCGCGCAGTCAGGAGATCACGATCCCCCTGCGGCACATCCCCGATGAACTCGTCGAGGAGGCCAGGCGCGTGCTGGCCGACGCCAGCCCCGATCCGGACGCACAAGAGCACCGCGACATCAAGTACGCCGAGATGTGGCTGGAGCTCACCGAGCGCAAGCGTACCGAGCCTATGATTCCGGGCGAGGTCCAGGTCTTTCGCATCGGCGAAGTAGCATTGGTGCTCCTTCCGGGCGAGGTCTTTGTGGAGTATGGTCTGGAAATCAAGCTGCGGTCCTCGGCACGACGGACTTTCGTGGTCGAGCTAGCCAACGCGATCATGGGATACGTGCCCACGCGCACAGCTTTCGAGGGCGGCGGCTACGAGCAGAAGACGGGCTCCAACAGCAAGTTGTCCCCGGTGGCGGGCGAGTTCCTTGTCGAGACGGCGCTGGCGCTGCTGGACTCGATGTTCCGCTGACGGTGCCCGCCAACTCTCAGTCAAGCCTCCGGGCGGTGCTTACCGGCTACCGTCCGATGTGGTATGCTTGCGAGCAGGAGGACTGATCACATGCCATGGAACCTGCCCGGCGAAATAACCGATCGAAGCGTAACGATCTACATGACCGGTGCGGTCTGCACTCAGCCAGCACAGATCCTGCAGACGGACCAGGCCGTGAAGGTGATCCAGAGCTTCATTGACAACCTCCGCGAACGCGGGTCCGAGCACCTGGAAGTCTTCGAGGCTCTCCCGAGCGAAGGGGACCGAGAGACCCCCTCAGTCGCTGCACAGAAGTTCGCACAGCTTCTGGCGCTGCTTGTGGACATGACGCCTGAGGACGCCTCCGTTCGAGCCCCGGACTGCAAAGTGCTGCTCAAAGACCCGATGGCCGTGGCTGAAATCGTCGAGGACCTTTACGATCACTGGCGCGCCTACGAACGCTACCTCATGTTCGAGGCCTCTGCCGATGATTCGCGCGACAGTTCGGTCGAAGGGCACATGCCTTTCATCTACAACAACCAGGACCTGACCTCGCTCATCCGTGAGGCCTATCGACGTATCGAGCGCAACCTGCGTGGTCATTGGCCGCGCGTCTACCGGCAGACCCCCGGTGGCGCCAACATGAGTCTGCTGATCGAGCAGATCAACTGGGACTGCCCCGGCGGCCCGTATGAGCAGCTCAAGCAGATACGCATGGTCCGGCTTGCACTCCTGGTCCCGCCGGTGATCCTCTACCCGCGACGTAATTACCGCCAGGGCAGGTTTGTCGAGGTCGACGTCAATCCGCTCGATGGCCTGACCATAGATCCGGCCAAATGGTTCTGCATCCCCGTCCGCGTTGGCGAACTGTACTTCCACGTCTACTTCGACCGCGAATATCTCTCGCTGGCCGTGAGCCTGGTCAACCTGTTCGAGCTCTCTGGCCACGATGAAGCCCGTGTGCGCCCCGATGGCATACTGGTTTTCGGCGTCCCCGACGGTCACATGGGCCATGAGATGACCGTCTTCCACGTCGACGAGGAACGAGACATCGCCGTCGGTGCGGTGGTCAAGAGCGAGGAAGTCGACTACTTCGGCTACTTCAAGAAGATGGTCTTGACCCTGCACAACACCATCATGATGCGCCGCGGTCGATTGCCTGTGCATGGGGCCATGGTTCAGTTGCGCCTGCGCGAGGGTCCTGAGCAGGGCATCGTTATCGTCGGCGACAGTGGCGCGGGCAAGTCCGAGACCATCGAAGCCTTCCGCGTCCTCGCTGAGGACTGGATCTCAGACATGACCATCATCTTCGACGACATGGGCTCGCTGAGCCTGACCGACGATGGCATCCTGGGATATGGCACGGAGATCGGGGCCTTTGTGCGCCTCGACGATCTGGAACCGGGCTATGCTTTCGGCCGCTTCGATCGGTCCATCTTTATGAACCCGCAGCGGCGCAACGCCCGTGTGGTCATCCCGATCACCGACTACGCGCGCATTGTTGAGGGCACGCCGGTGTCAATGATCCTCTACGCGAACAACTACGAGCCTGTCACCGAATCCACGCCCATCTTCGAGTTCTTCCGCCGCCCAGAGCAAGCACTGGAAGTGTTCGGTGCCGGCGCTCGAGCTGCGAAAGGCACCACTGATGAGCGCGGTCTGGTGCACACCTACTTCGCGAACCCATTCGGCCCGGCGCAGTTGCCTGAGCTGCACGATCCGCTTGCCGAGAAATACTTCACTGGTGCGGTAGAGGCGGACATCCCGGTCGGCCAGATCCGCACGCGTCTCGGGATAGAAGGCAAAGAGGCCGACGGGCCTCGCGAGGCAGCCGAGGCGATCTTCCGTCACCTCGTCCGCCAGGCCAAGCGGGAGGGCTAGCTGCCTGCAGGGAACCACCTTCACTGGAGGATGGCTGCGCGATGTCAGGGCCTGAGGGCGTGCCGAAGAGCGTGAAGATCACCGGCTGGGTCTGCCTGGGCCTGGGCCTGACGGGGGCCTTCATGAACGCCCTGGTGATGCTCATGGACCTGGTCAGCCCTTTCCCGCACGCTGAGCCCGAACAGGGGGACATCGGCCGGGGCATCATGCCGCTGATCGATCTGGCCTTCGCCCACCGCTTCGAGCATACGGTGGTGCAGTTGACGCTCCTCGTGGTGTTCGCGCTGGCAGGCTGGGCCCTGGCACGCGGCAGCAACTGGGGCAGGTGCTGCGTTCTGGGCTGTCTCGGGCTCTGGACGCTGTCTTTGGCGGCGATGGGGGCCCAGTTTGCGGTCATGCTGGGGCTGATGCTGGTTGCCAGCGTCGCTGCCTTCCAGTGGTTCTCTCTGGTCGGGATGGCGTTCGCTGGCTTTGGCCTATCGGTGCTGACAGTAATACTGGGCGGGCACGGTATAGGCTTCTACTACGCCTATCGCTGGCTGACCGGCCCCACCGTGGTGGAGGCCTGTAAGGCCCGCCCTGTCATGGAGCCCCAGGACGAATAGAGGGGGTGTCATCACGTGGCCACAGCCGCTCGCGTGTGCAGCACCGCTCGAACACTTGGCATCCTGTTCGCGGCCATCGGCCTGGGCGGCGTGCTCTTGATCCTCTCACAGCTTGCCATAGATACCTGGTGGCCACTGGTCTGATCGCGGGTTACATCATAATGGTCACCGGCGCCTTCGGCTTCTGGATGATGCTGACGCAGACGCGGGTGATGGAGGAGTTGATGGGGGCGGGGGGCCCGCCCGCCGTCCGGACAGTGATCCGCGCCATCGACGTGCCGCGAGTGGCCTCCAATGCCCAATGTCGCCTGGAGTACTGCATTCCTGGTACTCGCCTAATACATAGGTCGCCTGCCGCTGCTTGATTTCGAGGGACATGGCACGAATCCCCAGCAGCATGTGGTGACACGAGAGGAGACCCACCCGATGACCAGTATCCCGTCTTATCTGATTGACTACATCGAACTCTACGCTCAGTACCCGCGCGAGTCAGCTATCGAGTGGTTCCGGAGCGCGCGCTATGGCCTGTTCATGCACTTTGGTCTCTACTCATTGCTAGGCAGGCACGAGTGGGTGCAGCTTCGCGAGAAGATCCATGTTGACGAGTATGCGAAGCTCATGGACGACTTCACTGCCGAGAACTTCGACGCTGAGTATATAGCCGACTTCGCGGTGGACTGTGAGATGAAGTACATCAACATCACGACGCGCCACCACGATTCGTTCTGCCTGTTCAAGAGCGACTACACAGACTTCACCAGTGTCAATGCTCCCTGCGGCCGCGACCTCATCGGCGAACTGGCCGAGGCCTGCGCCAGCCGAGGTCTCGGGCTGTGCCTGTACTACTCTCACGGGCGCGACTGGCGGCATCCGCACGCGCCCAACAACGGCGAGTGGGGCCGCAGCGCCCGGCCGGACTACGACCCGCCCGAGCCCACATACAAGTATGGTGACGACCAGGACCTGAGCATCTACCTCGACTTCATGCGCTCACAGATCGGCGAGTTGCTGCGCAACTACGGCCCGATTGCTGCGATCTGGCTCGACGGAATCGCGACGCCGGCGAGCGGCGACTATGAGCGGTTCCGCTGCCAGGAACTGTACGATTACATTCACGCTCAGCAGCCGCAGGTGCTGGTCTCCTACAAGCAGGGGCTCCTGGACACGGAGGACTTCCTCGCTCCCGAGCACGACGCGGTGGACACCGAGGGCCGCCCCGGCGAGATATGCACCACAATGACGCCGAAGTCATGGGGCTACACGAAGGAAGCCGCTGGCTCGCACCTGAACGCGGAACAGATATGGGCGAAGCTCCAGGAGGCCGGGCGACAGGAGTACAACCTGCTCCTCAACACCGGCCCGCTGCCTGATGGGTCCATCGACGCCGAGGATGACGCGGTACTGCGCGAGGTCGGCGCCCGCATCCGCAAAGAGGGCTTCCCCGGCTGATCGGCCCCCCCCGTACACAGAGAGCCCGCCTCCGGTGGAGGCGGGCTCTTTCATGACCGTGGATGGGACTTACCCGGCCTCGACCATCATCTTGAAGTACTTGGCGTAGATTGCGATGATCCGCTCCGCGTCCTCGCTCGGGCTGCACTCCAGCGAAAACCAGCCCGCATAACCGGACCGCTTCAGCATGGAAATGAACGCTGGGTACGGCCAGCCAGGGCGCTCGAGATCGTGCATGTGGACGTGACGGATGCGCTCCACGACCGGATCCACGAAGCCACAGATTGGCCCATACTCGGGCTCTTCATAGTTGCAGTTATAGACGATCCCCACGCGTCTGTGGTCGGCAATCTCGACCGAGCGCAGGCAATACTCCCACCATGAGAAGTGCCCGTGCATCTCCAGGTTCACGTCGACGCCGCGCGCTGCTGCGTGCTCGGCTATCTCCCGCAGGGCATGGCCCACGTTCTCGATGACGACGTCCTTGTCGGAGCCCTCCGGGAACACGTTGCCGAAAACGCGGATGCGAGGACAGCCGACATCGGCCGCCAAATCAGTGTACTGCTTGGCGCGGTCGATCTGCTCCTGGCGCTCCGCATCATCAAGGAACTCGAAGCGACAGCCGGTCGCTATGCAGGCTATTGGCAAGCCCGCGGCCTCGCACTTGTCCTTGATCGCAGCCCGCTCCTCGGGCGTGCGCTCAAGTTCGATACCGTGCTGGTGGTCGGCCTCGGCTCGGAATTCGATGCCGTCGATCTCGGTACGATGGAAGATCCCGATCAACTCGTCGAGCGTGAATGTCTTGCCCAGATTGAAGGTCAGTAGACTCAGTTTCATAGCGACTTCCCTCCGGCCCGGCATCTGACGCGCATGCGGCGCGTTCTCTGGTTCAGTCGACGGGCGTCAGTTCGCCAGCGCCGAACCCATTACCTGCTCCCAGAGTACAGGCAAGCGGCGCGCCATGCCTGTCGGTTGGCGCGCCGCAAGGTGATCTCGTTCGGTCAGGCTTCAGGGATAGATGCCGCGCAGCCGCACCGCCCTCGCGACCCGACCAACGCCCACTGCGCTCGCCGCAAGTCGCATGTCCACGCCCAGCTTCTCTGACTCGGCGTGCACCCTCTCAAAGGCCGTGACCATCACCTTCTCCAGTTGCGTGTCCACTTCTTCCTCGCTCCAGAAATAGCCTGCCAGTGACTGCACCCACTCGAAATACGAGACGGTGACGCCACCAGCATTGGCCAGGATGTCAGGCAAGACGAAAATCCCCTTGTCGTTGAGGGCTTCCTGGCCCCGCGGCGTCGTGGGGCCGTTCGCCCCCTCAGCGATGACCTTCGCCTTGATCGTTGGGGCAGTCTCACTGGTTATGACGCCCTCGAGCGCGGACGGCACCAGCACTTCGCAGTCCACCGCCAGCAACTCCTCGTTGGTTATCCCGTCAGTGCCCGCACACCCTACCACCGAGCCGGTCTCCTTCTTGTGCGCAACCAAGTCGGCGCAGGCGATGCCATTCGGGTTGTAGACACCGCCCCTTGAGTCCGAAGCAGCGACAACCTTTCCCCCGATCGGCTCGATCAGCCGCGAATACCAGGAGCCAACATTCCCGAAGCCCTGGACCGCCATCCGGGCACCCTCGATCGGCATGCCCAGCGTCTTGAGGGCCTCGCGCACCACGAAGACACATCCCAGACCAGTTGCTTTATCACGTCCAAGTGATCCACCGAGTTCAACCGGCTTGCCCGTCACCACCGCGGGCACGACGTGGCCAGCGTTCATCGAGTAGGTGTCCATGATCCAAGCCATGGTCTGCGCGTTGGTGTAGACGTCCGGCGCGGGGATATCGATGTCAGGCCCGATGATGTCCACAAGCTCACTGGCGAAGCGCCGCGTCATGCGCTCCAGTTCTGCCATGGACATCCCCTTGGGATTGCACGCGATGCCACCCTTGCCGCCCCCGAAGGGCACATTCACCACCGCACACTTCCAGGTCATCCACATGGACAACGCCATGACCTCTTCCATCGTCACGCCGGGGTGGTACCGGATGCCTCCCTTGCATGGACCTCGGTCCATGTTGTGTTGAGATCGGTAACCCACAAAGACCTCGACATCGCCGTCATCCATCTTGGTAGGCACCGAAACACGGACAACACGCTTGGGTTCACGAAGCTTCCCATGGATGCTCTGCTCCAGTTGCAGCAGTTCTGCCGTCTGGTCCAACTGGACGAGGGCTGTCTCCAGGGGTCCGGCGATCTTCACATCAGAGGTATCCGACTGAGCCATTGCGTTTCCTCCCTCGGGCACGCTTGCTTCTGGGAACGGGGCACGCGTTCTCTCTTCGCCGCACTCGCAGTCTCACCTTCACCAAATCGACCGACAAAGTGATCTTTCCTGTTAAGACGAGGAGCGCGCCAGCTCTCGCCGGCGCGCTCCAGGTCAACCAGGTTCGGTCGTTGGTTGGCTATCAGGGGAAGATGCCGCGGTCGGTGATGGCCTCCGCGACCCGGCCCACCGCAACGGTCATCGCAGCGGTCCGCATGTCCAGATCCCGCTTCTTGGCCTCATCATAGACGTTCTCGAACGCCCGAGTCATGACGTCCTCGAGCCGGAGATTCACCTGCTCCTCAGTCCAGAAGTACGCCTGCAGCGACTGCACCCACTCGAAGTAGGAGACCGTGACGCCGCCAGCGTTGGCCAGGATGTCAGGCACTATGACGATACCGCGCTCGTTGAGGATGCGGTCGCCCTCTGGAGT
The DNA here is from genome assembly GCA_029821735.1 of Candidatus Zipacnadia bacterium. Lineage (GTDB taxonomy): Bacteria > Armatimonadota > Zipacnadia > Zipacnadales > UBA5352 > JALGSU01. The sequence continues at coordinate 234,823 of JALGSU010000002.1, forward strand.
GGTCGGCGCATTGGCTGCCTCCACCACCAGGCGGGCAGAGATGTCCGCCGCATTGCAGTCGTTGATCTGTCCCTCCAAAGCTGCCGGCACCAGGATATCGCAATCGAGTGTCAGCAGGTCACCGTTGTCCAGAGGCTCGGACTCGGGGAAGCCGACCACGGAGCCGGCCTCATCGCTGAAGCGCTTCAGCGCCGCTATATCCAGACCACCCGAGTTGTAGATGGAGCCAGCCACGTCACCGATGGCGATGACCTTCACGCCAAGCGGCACGATGAGCTCGGCCAGAGCCGAACCGACGTTACCGAAGCCCTGCAGGACCATGGTAGCGCCATCAAGCTCAATGCCCTCACGCTTCGCTGCCTCGCGGATCACAAACACGCAGCCACGACCGGTGGCTTTGGAGCGACCGCGGGCGCCGCCGATTGACAAGGGCTTGCCGGTGACCACGCCCGGGACCGAGTAGCCCTTGTTCATCGAGTAGGTGTCCATGATCCACCCCATGACCTCGGGGCCAGTGCCCATGTCCGGTGCCGGGATATCCCGTTCCGGGCCGAACACATCGATGAGCTCGGTGGTGTAGCGCCGTGTCATGTGCTCGAGCTCGTTCTTGGACATGTCGGCCGGATCGCAGATGATGCCACCCTTGGCGCCACCATATGGGATGTCAACGACCGCACACTTCCAGGTCATGAGCATGGAAAGCGCAACCGTCTTTTCCAGTGATACGTCCGGGTGGTAGCGGATGCCACCCTTCGCCGGGCCACGGTCGATGTTGTGCTGGACCCGGTAGCCGGTGAAAACGTTCAGGCCGCCATCATCCATCAATACAGGGATGGACACGATGAAGGTCCGCTTGGGGTGGCGCAGCTTCTGCAAGGTCCGATCATCGAGGCCTATAATTTCAGCAGATTGCGTCAGTTCCTCAAGCACTGCTGCAAGCGGTCCTTGTGGATCGCAGCTGTTGACGATGTCCAACGGTCTCACTCCTCATAGGGCTGTTGCATTGGGTTCAGACGTACGCCCGGTCAACTGACTGGGCACGGTTCAGTAGATGAAGCTGCATCCTCAAGTTCGTCAAGCCGTCTGCGACGGTCGCAAGCGGCTGCGCCACCTCACCTCGCACGGCTTGCAGGAAACGCTCTATGGATGCCTCCACGAAATCCTGCGTGGCGATCTCATCGCCCTCGTACGTCAGGTATGCCTTGTATACGCCGCTATCATCATTGCGACCCTCGTAGTCCACCAGCACATCGTTGACCCCGAACCGACGCACCAGGTCACCCTCCGGTCGGTTGCAGCACACGATCCGCGCGCTGCACACGGGTCCCTCGGCGGGCTGGTAGTCGAACGCCGCCTCAACGGACTTCTGGGCGACGGTGAAACGCGCACTGCCCTCAATCATCTCGCCCGGACCGCAGAAGGCCATCAGTACGCTGAGTGGATGCGGCCCCAGGTCCACCCATATGTTCTCGTGATCCGTGCCGTCGTCTCCGCCGCGCGAGTCCATCTGCATGAAGAAGCTGGTCGGCTGGTCGACCTTCACGCCGCGCTGACGCATCAGGTCGCGATATGCCGCGGCGGCCGCCACGTACTGAGTGTTGATGGCGGCGACCACCCCTGCGCCGCGGGCCGCCTCAACCATCTCTTCTGCCTGAGCCAGAACTGTCTCCGCTGGGAGTGATGGGTCGTAGAGCAGGGGCTTCTCGCACATCACACTGGCGCCGTGATCGATGGCAGCCATGAAGTTTTCGTAGTGCACTTCCTGCGGCGAGCAGATGCTGACCACATCGCACTGCACCGCTCCGAACATCTCCGTCGCGCCAACGTACCCGCGCCCGGAGAAGCCACAGAGTCCCTTCAGCGCCTGACTGGTAGCAGTAACTGACCCCGGGCTGGTTCCGGCAAAGGCCTCCACGGAGCATCCCAGTCGAGCGAACCATTTGGCGTGGTGCTTACCGATACCGGAAGCGCCGACTACCGCGGCGCGCAGTCTACCCATCGTCGTCTCCGTCTCCACTCGCATCGCCGGCAACGTCCCCGATGTCGGCATCATCCTCTTCATCTTCGCCGACAGCCGAACCCCGCGGTACTATCGCGATGTCTACGCGACTGGTCTTCCCATGGCTGGTGAACTCGAGCGAGAACTCCCGCTCCTCCCCTCCCGCGAGCGGCCCCAACTCAGTCCGGTCCTGACCCTTAAGCGAACCTGAGCGACCTCGCAGTGTCACCACAATGTCGGCCTGCGGCGTGCGCTTCTCGCCGGTGTTGCGCACCAACCCATAGACCCTTGCCGTGTCGTGCTCCTCGTCGTCATTGCGGAGATACTGCACGACCACGAGCTGCTCGATGGTCCCGCCACCGCCACGCCCGGGGCACCCAGGAAGTGCGACGGCAGATGCCACTGCCATCACCACTGCGCACGCAGTTCGAAGCCTCAACCAGGGGGATATGCTCATCTCAATCGACCGGAGTATATCATACGCACAGACCCCATACAAGCACGCAAACGGGAGCCAGTCGGCAGTCCATTGCCGGGTTGGCCCAGACGAGATGCGAATTGGCGACACAATAATTTAAGGTGCCGAACGGGAACACATCGCCCTCAAGTGGTATAGTTTAAGTATATCTCACGAGCACCTTCACGCTTGCCTCCCATTTCTGCTCCTGCCTGTGCCTACACCGTCAACGAGAGGGAGAGGACCGTGTGGAAGAGCATCGGGAAGCTGACAACCAAGGAAGACGTACTGCCTCCCGTCATCACACTGCTTGTTGGTGTGCTGGCGGCCGGACTGCTGATGTGCTTCGCGAAGAGTGCTGGCGGCCGCGCTTGGACATGCGTGATCGTCGGCGCCATCGTCTTTGGGGTGTTCGCGTCACGCGCATTGCGGGTCGCGGCTCGCTACCGGCGCCTCAGCCGCGGGCGTTGCCCACGCCCGGGGTGTCGCGGCGTGGTGCAACGCAGTGAGGCCAAGGGTCCCGGCTGGGTGGTCTGCCCCACGTGCAAGGGCACCTGGCCCGAGCTCGACGGCATGAGCTTCCGGATCTCTGTGCGCACCTGACCAGGGCCAATCGCTGCAGTCTATCGTCAGGCAGCGCGGCCACTGCGTCATGAATTCGTTGCCGAACTGTACGCGGCCCTTCCGTCCGCCCTCGTGTAGCTTGAGCGCGTTTCGCTCGCCATCGTCTTGCGTGCCATCATGACGCTCCCACAGGAAGATGCCACCTGCCCCCCTCCCCGGGACGGCCACTCCGCGCACAGGTGGACCTGCCACGAGTTTCGCGGGGAGGATGAGGCCGCCTCAATGGCGAAGATGATTCCGCCATGAGCAAGCCGGATCGCTCGATTGAGGTCATCCCTTACGACCCCATGTTCCCGGCAGTCTACGCGCATATCGCCGCTGTATTGGCGCCTATGCTGCCAGAGAACGCGCACATCGAGCACGTGGGGAGCACTGCGATCCCCGGGGTCGGTGGTAAGGGCATCATTGACTGCCTGATCATCGTCAATGCCGACCAGGCGGCACAGGTGGCCGTGACGCTCTGGGAGGCCGGCTACGGCGAGGATGTGCAACTCCGCCACATGCGAGCCGACTGGTGGTATGCGGCAGGCGACTTCGACCACGAGGGCAACGTCTACCCCGTCCACATCCACATCTCCTGGGCGGGCAGCAAGTTCGCCAATGACATCGTTGACTTCCGCGACCACCTGCGCGCCCACCCGGACGTCGCGCTGGACTACGAGTGCCTCAAACTGTTCTGGCAGGAAGAGGCCGAGGGCATACGCAGCAAGTTCACCGCTCTGAAATCCCCTTACGTTGAGGCCATCTTGGCCAAGGCCCGCGGAGAGGAGTGACGCCACGTGCTTCCCCCTCGCCGCTTCAGCGTCGTACCGAGTCTGCTCATCGTGGTTGCGCTCTCGACGGTGACACCATCTGTAGCCCAGCCTCGCCCCACTCTGCTCATCAGTGACTGTGACAGTGCCGCCGCGTGGTCTGCGGGCGAACTCGTCACCGAACCTGTCACCGAAGGCGTCGGCGCAATCCGCTGGAGACTGGCTGACCCGCCCAGCCTGGCCACCACCGAGATCCCACATGATTGGTCTGCGTATGACGCGCTCTCGCTGGACCTCTTCGCCGAGGATGCTGTGGGCTCACCTCTGTGGCTCATCTTCAGCTCCGAGGACCCCGCGCAGGACGGCCCCGACTACTTCGTCGTCCGCCTCAAGCTCGACCACACCGGTTGGCAGCGTTTCGTCCTGCCCCTTGACGAGATGGGCGCTACTCGTCACCCGCTTGGCTGGGATCAAGTCCAGCGCTTCATGCTGCATGCAGCGTGGGATCCCGCGATCGAGATCAACCCTGAGGCGGTGGTTGTTGTGGACAACATAGAGTTGGTCGACTACTCGGCCACCGGGCCTCGCATGATCGACGAGGAGTTCTTCGAGGCCTTGGACTTGGACTATCCCGGTCTCAAAGCGGTGCGCGAAGCGGTCGCCGCCGGCGACCTGACCGAGGCCAAGGCTGCGTGGGCAGACCATCTACGCACACGCGAGAACCCGCGCTGGTTTGAGGACTGGCGCGAGAGGCCCGAGCCGCAGCCGGCCGACAAGGTCAACACCGCCATCGCTGACCTAGCACTCGAACACATCTTCCGCTGGGGCCGTAATGACTTCGACCTGGGCGAGGACATCGACTGGTCGCAGAACCAGATGACCGAGGGCGAAAGCGCCACCATCGAGTGGAACGCACGCCTGAATCGCCACCCGATGTTCCAAGCGCTGGCGAGAGCATGGTGGCAGACGGGCGACGAGAAGTATGCTGACAAGCTCGTCGAGTTGATGGTGGACTGGATCGAGGACGCGCCCGTGCTGCTGCACGCGTCCGGCAACAGCCCCTACCACTGGGCCTGGGAGACACTCAACACAGCCTGCCGCGCATCCGATGCGTGGCCAGATGCAGTCTTCCAGACTCTCGACGCGCCCGCCTGGACGGACGAGGCACTCGTGATGGTCACCAAGTCATTCGCCGAGCACGCGCGTCATCTGCTCAAGAACCCAACGTCACGCAACTGGCTCACTGCCGAGTCCACCGGCTTGTACTACACCGGCGTGCTCTTCCCGGAGTTCCGTGAAGCCGGGCAGTGGCGCGAAACTGCCGTCGACCGCCTCTACACACAGATGGACACCGAGGTGTATCCCGATGGACCGGAGGACGAATTGGCGCTCGGATACGGGATGTGGGTCCTGCGCAACTACGGGTCCGTCCTCGACTTCGCCATCCTGAACGACCGGCGCGACGAGATCCCAACTGACTGGCTGGCGAAGATCGAGAGCATGTACAACTATGTGCTCTACATCACCATGCCGAACGGTGTTGCGCCCGGCCTCAATGACTCGGGCAACACAAACGCGCGCTCCATACTGGAGGCTGGCTTCGGGTATTTCCCGCACCGCGCCGACTTCCAGTGGGTGGCCACCGAGGGCGCTCACGGCGCGCCTCCCGAACACACGTCATACCCTCTCCCCTACTGCGGTCACTACATCATGCGCAGCGGCTGGGAGCCCGATGACCTCTACATGCTACTGGACGCGGGCCCGTTTGGCTCAGGCCACCAGCATGAGGACAAGCTCACCATGGTGATGTACGCCCACGGGCGGCTGCAGATCGTCGATGGTGGCAGCTACATGTATGACAAGAGCCGCTGGCGTCGCTACGTGCTCTGCACTCGGGGGCACAACACCGTAATGATCGACGACCTCGGTCAGCGTCGCCGCAAGGTGCCAGAGACGCGGGTCCTGCCCTATCCTTTCGAGCCACTCGACAACCCGTGGGTGAGCGAGAAAGACTTCGACTACGTGCAGGGCTCCTACGACAGTGGCTACGGCTACGAGGAGAACGTGCAGGTCGCCCACACCCGCAGCATCCTCTTCGTGAAGCCCCACTACTGGATCGTTCTCGATCGCATGAAACCCGACGACGATGCGGCCCACTCCTACACTTCGCTCTTCCATATGGACGCAGCCGAGGCGCTGGTCGATGACGATGGGGCTATCACCTCGCAGCCCGGCGAGGGTCTCTCCCGTGTCGCCATCGTGCCCGTGCCCACTGACGGCCTGACCGCTAGCGTCGTCAAGGGCAAGGAGGACGAGCCCGTGCAGGGCTGGTCATGGGCCACGGGTGGGCCTAAAGGAGCCGTTCCGACTGCCGTCTACGAGTTGGAGGGCGTCGGGGAGCGAACCATGTGCTATCTTCTATGGCCGTTGCAGGCCGATGAGGAACTCCCGGTTGCGGACATCCGACGACTGGATCCGGGCGGCGGCTCGGTCGCGGGTGAAGTTCTCCTCACTGACGGCACGCGTCACCTGTTCATGATCGGTGCAGGGGACGGCCTGACCAGCTTTGGCGGCTTCACCACCGACGCCAGGGCAGCTTTCGTCGCGCTGAACGCTGACGGCGCCGTGGAGCGCAGCTTCATCGTGGGAGGGACCAGCGTGCATCCCGCCCCGCGCTGATTGCCCTACGCTCCGCAGGTGGTATAATCATCGGTGGGAGAGCGCTGGGTATCCGGAGGGGAACCGATGACTGAGCTATTCACACGGCTCGCAGTATCATTCCTTTTGGGCGCGTTCATCGGTCTTGAGCGTGAGCAGGACAGCAAGCGCGGTCTGGGTATTCGGACCTTCTGCCTGGTTGCGCTGATGGGCAGCATGTCGGCCCTGATGGCGCAGACCGCCGACACCGCTTGGTTGGTGCCAGTCGCCTTCCTCTCTCTGGCCATCCTCCTCGCAATAGGTCGCATCGCCCGCGAGCGCATGAAGCCCCTGGCCGGTATGACCACAGAGATCGCTGCGCTCATGACTTTCGGCCTCGGCGCATTGGTCTACTACGGCCCGATGGAAATCGCCGTCGCGATCGGCGTAGTCACCGCTGCTGTCCTCCACCTCAAGCCCCAATTGCACCACTTGGCCGAACGCATCGGCGACAAAGATCTCTACGCGATGGTGCAGTTCGCGATCGTCGCATTCGTCGTGCTGCCAGTCCTGCCGGACCGCACGATTGGCCCGCTTAACGTGCTCAATCCGCACAACGTCTGGCTGATGGTCGTTTTCATCTCGGGCATCAGTCTGGTCGGGTATCTAGCTCTGAAGGTGGTGGGCACGCGCTACGGCTCGCTGGTGTCGGGCGTTCTGGGCGGCGTCGTATCGAGCACGGCGGTCGCGGTGAGCTTCGCCCAGTACGCCCGCAAGCTCCCCCAGTTCTCGGCGGCCTCGATATTGGCGATCATGGCGGCCACGCTGGTGAGCGTGCCGCGGGTCGCCATCGAAGTGGCCGTCGTCAACCCCAATCTCCTTCGGTCCATGGCGCTGCCGCTCACGGTCATGCTCGTCAGTTGCCTGGTGCCAACGGTGATCTATTGGCTGCGGTCGCGCTCGGCGACCATCGAAGAGAGCCCACCCATGAAAAACCCAGCCAACCTTGGCTTCGCGATCACTTTCGGGCTGCTCTACGGCGCGGTGACCTTCGCCATCGCCCTCGGTCAGCGCCATCTGGGCAACGCCGGCGTGCTGACCATCGGCGCGGTTTCCGGGCTGCCCGAAGTCGACGCCATCACCATCAGCGGCGCCCGGCTGATCGGCAACGGCCATCTCCTGCCCGCTGCCGGGATTGACATGATCCTCATTGGCTTCCTGAGCAACCAGTGCGTGAAGGCCGCAATCGCGATGATAGCCGGACCGCGCACCATGCGATGGCAGGTTCTGGGCGCATTCGCATGGGTCATCGTCGGAACTGCCCTCGCGATCTTCCTGTTCTAGAATGCGGGGCCCCACGCAATTCGACTGAGGAGGAACACGTCATGAAAGCGGGACCGATCTGGCTTGCGTGCATCTGCGCGCTCGTGTTCGGGATGACGACTTCTGCACACGGCTTCGAGATGGTGCGCGAGATTGAGGTGGATGGTCAGCGGATTCTGATCGACAACACCAACACGCGCCTGTCCATCGAAGTGGTCGACGAGTTCGAGGACGACCGCACAGGCGCTGACCTGGCTCGGGGCCTTTACACCAGCTACGCAGCAGCAGCAGCGGCGGCTGATATCGCCGGAGAGCACGTTCTGCCCTCCGTCTCCCTCGTCTACGCCAAGGGCAAGAAGTTTGACGATGGCATGTACGCAGCCGTCGAGGTCGCCCTCGAGGACTCCTTCGGCGCACTGCAGATGAGCAAGCCCGACTTCATTCAGACCATCCTCGACCGTCTTGAGGAGCGCCACGCCACCAGCGAGGGCTTTGCACGTTCGGCCTGTGAACAGGCTATGAGCTGCCTGGTATCGGCGCTGACCGTCGGTGGACAGATCGATGACTACACGTTCGATGCAGACATCATCATCAACGAGCGCAAGCCCATCGGCTTCTACACATGGAGCGATCAGCTCACGGGCATCTTCCGCCGCGATACAGCTCTGCAGAGACGCTGCGACCCGGCAATGCCACGCACGGTCGGGGGTACCGCCATTGTCTCCGACATAATCACCTCCGACCCCGAGCTCCTCAAGACCTATGACCGCCTCCGGCGCATCTACGCGCGCCTAACGAACCGCATGGTCGGCATCACCGCGAGGGACGTCATGCGCGAGGTACAGGCTCTGGGCGGCACCGACGCCGTTCTCGCCAGCGAGGACGCGGCCCTCAAGCTCGGCCAGCGCCTGGTAGTTCTCCACAAGCCCGGTTTCGCGTTGCTGGAGCCATCCATGTCCAAGGAGATGTTCCTGCTCTACGATGCTGGTATGTTGGGTCTGTCAAGTGTCGACGAGATGATCCGCGCCATCCGCGACGGCCGCATCGACCTGGCCCCCGACGATACCTCTGGCTGGTATGAGTACCAGCAATACGCCCTCGAGCCGCTGCTCATGCCCGACCAGATGCCCGAGGGCAAGAAGCTCGAACTGGGCGCGAAGTACCGCAGCCTCCTCGAGGAGCACTTCAAGTCCATGATCAGCAACATTCGCGAGACCCACTCCAAGCAGCTTGAGCTATGCGACGGGGCCGCTATGCCCCCGAGAGCCGTCGAGGTCACGATCGAGCCCTACCTCGCGGCCGAACCCATCGGCACCACGTACCTCCGCTTCGCCAAGGCCTACGGGTTCCTGCGGACGGTGCTCACTGAGGACATCGACCCCGAGACGCTGAACCTGTGTCGGGTGCCGTCGCTGAGCCAGGAACTCGACGAGATCCAGGCACTAATGCGTGGCGCGCACCTACTGACCTGCCGCGACATCGGCCTCACCCCGGACGCAGCCGCCACAGCCGCGACGAGCGACATGGCGACCGCCGAGGAGTGGCTCACCAACTGGACCGATGACCCGGACATGGAGCGCGACGTGCGCATGATGATCCCCGTGGCTCGCGACCCGGACGTCTACTGGGCTGTCATCGGCGTGCGACTGACGAAGATCACTGTGCGCTTCAAGGAGTACCCGGACGTGCGCGCCGCCGATCCGAGCGTCGAGGTAGAGCCCAGCTTCGCGCCGGCCACCTACTGGGTGCCCACTGAGCAGTTCCTCGAGATCCAGACCGATGGCGAGCCACTCAATCGCGAAGAGTTCCGCGCGCTGTGTGACCAGCAAAGGACCGAGGAGGCCATCCGTAAGGCACTGCCGAAAGCCATCGGTGAAGCGAGGATAGCTGAGCCCACGCCTGTGAGTTCGAACCCGGGCCCGGTAACGCCGTTCGCAGCGCCGTGGTACGTCGCCAAGCCTTGGATGATATGGGCGGCAGCCGGAGCCCTGATGGGCATCATTCTCTTCTTCGTCTTCATCCGCTGGGCTCGGAGCCTGCGCTGACGCGAAGACCATTCCATCGCCGGGAGAGTGCCCGACCATGACACGCATGACGCTTGCCTGTCTCACGATGCTTGTCGTCTGCACGCTGCCCTGCGCCGCGCAATTGCCGGGACCCGTTACGCTGCAGCTGACCGACGTGATCGCTGAGCGGGCCATCGAGCCACTCTCGCTTGACATCGCGGCCCTGCCCACCTCCGCACAGACAGCCGGCGCGCTGGACCTGGGCCTCTCTGCCTCCGCCCGCCTCGAGGGCGAGGTGATGGTGTTCTCCGTGATCGTGACCGACACCAGCGCCAAAGACCGCGCGGTCGATCTGGATGCGACACTGCCGCTGCCGCTGACTGGCTGGACCTGGTGGGATGACATCAACCGATCTCAACCCATAGTGGCCGACAGTCGATTCACCGAAACCCAGTATCCCTTCGTGGTCGTCAGCGATGCGCGGTCAGACCTCTCCGTGTGCATGGCGGTCGCGCCCAGCCAGCCATTCGTGTACGAGCTGCGCGCAGACGCCGATGGCCTGCATCTACATGCGCCGCTTGGTCTCACGTCCGCCGGCGAGGGCGAGGTCAAGAGCCGGGCGGAGATTACCTTCTACATCTTCCGGGGGCAGGCGAGCGCCGGTTTCCGAGGCGCGCTGGCGTCATACTATGACATCTTCCCCGAGGCCTTCGAACGCCGCGCAATGGCCGAGGGCATGTGGCTTTTCGCATTCCAGAACACCCAACTGCCCAACCCCTCGCACTACGCATACCACGAGGGCGGCCCGACCGGCTGGGACTATGACGAAGAACACGCCATTGGCACCTACCCCTATACCGAGGTCTCCTCTCGGACGATGTACGTACCTTACCTTCCCGAGAATCGCGAGGCAGCCCTAAAGTTGTGGGGGGACTTGATCGGCGGCGAGTACGCGACCCCGGCCAACTGGGACCTGCGCACCGGGGAACTTGATACCACCGTCTCGCACACTGGCGCCAACAGCCTGCGCTGCACGAAGGACGATCCCAACGCGTGGACAGGGGCGACGCAGGACGTGCCGGTCAACCAGAAGACAGCCGAACCAGTCACGATCTCCGGCTGGCTGAAAGCCGAGGACGCGGCTGGTAGTGGGGGGCGCGAGTGTTCGCTTTACGCTGACGTACAACTCGTCTCAGGCGAGTGGGTGTTCGGCCAGATCACGCCCTTCGAGCCGGGAACACATGACTGGATGCAGGCGACAGGCACCTTCGAGTTCGAGAAGCCCGTCCTGCACGCGCTCTTCCGCAGCGGGTTCACTGGCACGGTCTGGTTTGACGACATCTCGGTGACGACGGCCTCCGCACCTGACGGGAACCTTTGCGAGAACCCGAGCTTCGAGAAACTTGGGGCCTCGGGCGACGTCGCCACCATCGACGCCTATGCACTGCATGCATCGGATGACCAGCCCTACTTCTACATCACTGACAACGTCGGCTCGGACGTTCGCCCCACCACTCCCCTCAAGCTCTTCCGCTTCACCCTGAACCCCAGCCCGTGGCTCCCACAGGTCGATGGCGCCGAGCCCCCGCCGGGACCGAAGTCGATCGCCAACTACGTGCGCATGTGCGAGGCCATCCCGGAGCTTGATGGCGCATACATCGACAGCGTTTCAGCCTGGGCCACGCGCCAACTGGATTACCGGCGAGAGATGTTCGCGTATGCGCGCAACCCGTTTACCTATCACCGAGAGAGCAAGCGCGTGGTAGCGGCCGGCAAGTACTACACCTACGACTTCCTGGCGGAGCTGCAACAGGCCCTCAACCCAGACGACCGATACGTCTTCACGAACATACACAACACCATGGACACGTTTCTGCTCTACGCGGTGTCTGACGTACCGGGCATCGAGAGTTCCATCACCAATCACGAACGCTTCGCCTACATCCGCTCGGCTTCATATCAGAAGCCCGCCGTGCTGCTCAACTTCCTGAATCTGCATGGTTTTGAGGAGCGAAGCAAGCACGACCAGCACTGGCGGCTCGCCATGCTCTACGGACTCTACCCGAGCTTCGGTCGCCGTTGCGATGAAGCCTACGAACTATACGGTGACCTCTACCGCCGCTTCATGCCCTCTCTCAAGCGCATCTCGGCGGCGGGCTGGGAGCCGGTTACCCACGCGACTCTCGACCCGTCCGGACCGAGCATCGAGCGGTTCGGCTCGACCGCCGACGCGCTCTTCTTCACGGTGCTCAACGAGTCGGACGCGCGCTGGACCGGCAGCCTGCTACCCGATCTGGCCGCGCTGGGCGTCACCACAACCGACCTGCGATTCATGGACACGACCACGGGCGAACTGGCCACACTCGGTGCGGGCGGCGCGCAGGTCTCAGTCGGCCCGCGCGACGTCGCGGTCTTCCAGGTGGGCGCGCCCGACGCGATCGCCAAAGCGATGCAGGCAGAGCTGGACGAGGTGGCGACGGACCTGCGCCGATTGGCAGGCGAACTGCCCGAGGACCAAGCCGCCAGCTTGACCGCCACACTTGATCGCGTCCTTGCCATCGGTTCAGAGAACGTGGATGGTCCGCCGCGTCAGGCGCTCGACGAGATACTCGAACTCACTGTTCGCGAGAACCAGCCAACGACCTGGACTGGTGAGACTATCGGCGAGGCCATGCTCCGCGCCCTCGTGCTGGTGTTGCGCAGGAACGGAGCCGGCGGCGAGGAGGCACGTCTGGAAGTCCCTGACGCAGTCGTGGCGGGGGAACCGATGGCAAGCGTCATCGGCGTGCCGCAGGTCACGACCATGCCCGGCCACGGCGTGGCCGTGTTGATCAGTGATAGCTCGGGGCTGCGACACACCTATGGGCAGTGGCCCGCGAAGGGCTACGGTCCCGGGCTCGCAGACGCCACCAGCCTGCTGCTGCAGGAGCCTTACGCTGCCGTGACGAGGACGGTCAGTCTGCGCCCAGCCATTGAAGTCGGCGTCACGACCGCCGATCCCGAATCTCCCATCGCCAAACGTATCTTCACTGCCCGGTGCGCCAACAATTCATCGAAGGAGCACACAGCGCGACTGGCAGTGACCGCCCCCGCAGAAGGTTGGGTCGTCACGCCGCCCCAGTCAGACCCGCTGGCAGTGTCTGCGCACGGATCCGTGGAGTTTGCGTTCACGGTGCAGCCCCCGGACGGTGTCGTCCGCATGACACCCGTTGAGGTCACCGCAACCGTCGGCGATGGGGCGTTCACTGGCCAGACCACCGCGCTGTGCGGCGGCCCCGGCGAGCCCTCGCCGAACCTGGCACGCGCCGATGGCGTCACGATGACAGTCAGCGGCAACTACCCCGGAGGGTACTATCCTGAGGCGATGAGCGACGGTCTCGTCTGGCCGCCCGACGTGCACTTCACCCAGAAGGCGTGGGCGTCGGTGGAGGCGGGTGGCGATGACTGGCTGCAGTTCGACTGGCCCGGCACGATCACTGCCTCTCGCGTCATCGTCTATTGGCAGATCTTCGAGAGCAAGACCATGGCGGCGCAGCAACTCCTGATCCAGATCCCCGATGGCGATGGCTGGCGCACGGTGCGCGAGGCCACGCCACACCCCGATGACGCGGGCACTGTCATCACCTTTGACGCTATCGAGACGACCGCCCTCAGGATCGTGCAGCCCGCCAACCAAGGCCCGAAACACCGCCCTAATCTCATGTGGATCACTGAGGTGCAGGTCGGTGAATAAGTGCCTCCGCATCGCCGCGCTGTCGCTGGCCATTGTCTCCGCCTCAGCTCTGCACGCTGCTGACTGGACCTACAACATGGCCTTCACCCAGTGGTCTGGCTCCAACGATGCCGACCGCTACTACACGACCACTCCCGAATCATGCGAAGCGAGAGCAGCCCTGATTGCCGACGCCGGGTACACCGCCGTCATTCTCAGTGGCTACCATTTCAGGCTCAACTTCCTCGACCGCGACGAGGACCTGCGCCGCACCGTCGCGTTCATCACAGAGGCCTGTCACCGGCATGGCCTAAAGGTCATCGAACACATCGACCTCACCGTGCACTACTACGATGGCTACCCGCTGGTTTTCGAGCATCCCGACTGGCTCCAGGTGCACGCTGCGGACATGATGACGCGCCACCGCATCTACTGCCCGAACAACCCGGATTTCCAGCGCTTCTATCTCGACTACGTCCGACGATTCCAGCAGGACACCAACATCGATGCCTGGCAGATGGACGAGGTCCAGTGGCTGGGTCGCGGCTATTGCGGCTGCAGGCACTGTCGGGCGAAGTGGCAGCAGGACATGGGGCGCCCTTACCCAGCCGTTGAGGCGCCTGGCTTCTTCGACCGGGCTCTGGAGGCCCCCGAGTACCGCGACTGGATGCGCTGGCGCGGCAAAGCGCTCAATGACTTCAGGCGCCTCGTCCGCGAGGAGTTGCAGGCCATCCGCCCTGACGTGAAGCTCTTCAAGTACACCACCGCCGACCAGGCCAGTCCTTTCGTCTGGACACGCGGCTCAGACTACGAGACAACCATGACGGTCGTGGACACCGTCGGGACAGAGATCAACCCCGTACCGTTCGACGGCTACGTCAATCTCCAGGAGCAACTCACCTGTCGGCGCGCGCTGTCTGAGGCATCCGGTCGGGCGGCGTGGGCGAAGTTCGACATCACCATCCCCTCGGCATACTTCTGCTGGGCTTTCGGCCGCATGCAGCGCCAGTCGCTGTGGTGGTCACTAAACCCCGAAAACGATGATCCACGTCCCGCTGACCTGCTCAACTGGCCATGGCAGATGGACGACGCGGCAGCGTCCACCGATGCGGATGTGGGCGTGCTGCTCTCCAAATCGACGCGAGATCTGCGCTACGATCAGGACTATTTCGCGGTCGAGTTCCACGGCTGGCTGCAGTCCCTCCTGCTCGCGCCACAGGACGTCAAAGTTCTACTCGAGAGCCAACTTCTCGCCGACCCGGGGCAGCTCGATCGCCTTAAGCTGCTGGTTCTCCCCAACTGCACCTCGATCGCTCCGGCGCAAGCCGAAGCCCTGCTGACATGGGTTCGCTCCGGTGGCCGCCTGATCATGACTGTCGACTCGGGCACGCTCGATGCGAACGGTGAGCCGGCGCCTGATCCGTTCATCGCCCATGCCGGCGTAGCTATCACGGACCGGGCAACCCGCACCGTGAAGCTCAGCCTGGCACCAGAGGGCGAGTACGAAGTGGACTACAGACACATCTCGACCGCACCGAATTCCACCGTCATTGCCACTATGGCCGTCGATGGAAAGACACTCCCCCTGCTCACTTCGCGCCGGGAGGGCGAAGGGTCGATCCACTACGTCGCTGCGAAGCTCGGGGCGCCCGCATACGAGGACCGTCAACTCTCCAGCCACTACCGCAAAGACGGTTTCCGCCCACCCGCCGATCCTCGCGCCATCGACATGATCCAAGGGATAGCTGCGCGGGTCCTCGGTGACGCGCCAGTCTTCCGGTTGACTGGCGCGCCACGGGGCCTCATCGCCAGCGTCTACCGCACGGAGCACGATGGCCGACCGGTCCGGGCCATCCATCTGCTCAACTGCTCCGGGCGATCCCTCAGCGAGGGAGACCCGGTCGAGTTTGACAAAGACAATCCGCCGTCTACGCCCGATGCTCGCTTCACCAGAGCTCACAGAACCATTGCCAATCTCTGCGACCGATGACGCGCCAGGAACCGTGCTGCCCGTGCCTGCTGCCAGCTTCGCCACCTACGGAGTGATCTGGGCCTATGATTAGCACCCGTGCACTGTGGTTGCTGCTGACCGTCTTGGTGGCTGCCCCAACTTGCGCCCAGTTCACACTGCAGTCGCCATACCCTCTGGAGATCACGTTCGGTGATGAGCCCCTCATCCTGAACCGTTCGGTGGCCCCGGAGCTAGAGGGCCAACCGTCAATCGGCGAAACTCAGGCGGAGGGTTGGGAGAGTCTGCTCCAGGTCTGGCACGCGGCCCCGGGATCTCGCATGCGGCAGGAAATCGCGCTTCGCTCAGACCGCATCGAGCTTACTCATCTGCGAATCGTCGACCCCGACACTACAGGCTCGCAGAGCGCTGGCCTGCTGCTGACCCATGGTCTGCTTGACGGGGCCCGGGTTGAGATCATTGGCACTCCTCAACCAGCGGGTAGCGCAACGGCCGATGGTCGGGTGCTGCACACCCCCGCGGGCCCGATCGACTTTGACTGCAACCCTCGCGGCTTCTGGGTCGGCTCCTACAACCTGACCAAAGCGGCGTCCCGCTGGTCGCTCTCGCGCACTGACGATGGCTGGCTTCTCGTGGCCACTCACGGAAAATCCCGCCGAGGCGCATTGCACGACGCCAAACTGGTTATCAGCACTGGCTCGACTCGCCCAGTAGATGACGTCCACCCGGTAACGCGTACACGCTGGACCGACCCCTACACTGCTGCATTTCGGGTGAACATGGGAGCGACGCCTGTCCCCAAGTATGAGATGTGCGTGACACAGACGGCGGGAGATGACTGGGCGGCATCGTGGAGCGATGCGGAGGGCCTCCGCCCGGAACGCGACGAACGCTTTGTGGACGTGTCACCGGTCCGCGTAGAAGGCGTCGCGCTGGCGGATCCGGAGAAGCCAGCGCGACTGCGGATGCGCGTTGAGCGCGATGGATGGTATCTCGTGAGCCTGCTCGTCGGCTCAGCCGATCGGGCGATGGGCCCGTGCGACCTCTTCGCCGGGCACGGCGAACCACGTACCACCCCGACGGTCGCGGCGGGCGAATACGGCTCATGGCCAGTGATCGCCCGCGCAACTGATGGCTTGATTACGGTCAGCATCACCGGCAACTGCCGCGTGGTGGCCGCTCAAGCCGCGGTCATGATGTACGCGAATGAGGACTACCTCGTGGAGCGCTCGTGGTGGGTCTCAGAGGACTTCCACCCCGACGACGATCTCCCACTGTAGCGGGCCTCAGAGCCCCAGCAACCGGGCTGCAGTGCCGGATCGGATCAGGTCCTTCTCGTCCTCGCTCGCGGCGAGCACGTCCAGCTTCACCAACGCTGGATCGGCATACTTGAATGGCATACCCGTGCCGAAGACCAGCCGGTCGGCGCCCAGATTGTCCATCAGGGCGCGCGTCTCATCGGCCATCACCGCGCTGAGCCGTGATAAGCCGATGAAGTAGTTCGGCGGCAGGTCATTGTCAGGCTTACCCAGGCGCGCCCCAACGTAGCCGGCACCGTTGAGCAGCACGAAGCTCGCCTCTGGATGTGCCTCGACCAACCCCGCGATGTCGCCATGGTCAAGGTCGGGGATCTCGAGCAACCAGTGCCGTTGGCGTTGGTCGATCTGCCGGAGCGGCATCGAGATGACCAGCCCGAGCTCAGTCGCTGCTGCCACCAACTCGTGGCAGGCCCCATCGACCAATCGGTAGTTGTGGTAGTTCGGGTAGAGCCGCAGCCCCTTGAAGCCGAACTGCTCAGCGCACACCCGCAGGTCGTGTTCCCAGCCAGCGTAGGTCGGGTTGATGACCGCGAACGAGACTATGCGATCGCTGTAGGGCTCGGTCTCCTCGGCCAGTTCCTCGTTGCCTGCCTGCGAGTTCTTGTAGAAGATGGCGCTTGCGCTGGACACACACGCCATGTCGATGCCCTTGCTGTCCATCAGAGCAACGAGCTCGGGCGCCGTGTTGTGCCGAAGTCGCCGGAAGGGCCAGTGCCCCAGATACGCGTTCATGTCAATGAGCATGGCTACTTACCCCTCCGCGAGAGAATGTGTTGCATGTTCCCGCCCATGATCTTGCGTCGATCCTCGTCACTGATCTGTGCCGCCTGCATCTTCCCGATGCCGGCCGTCATCGACATGTCGCACGCGAACAGCAGCCTATCGGCCCCCAGCACCTCAACCGCCATCTCGATCATGCCCTCATCCACCACGCTGCCACTCGTGTCGAGATACGCGCTCGGCGCGTCACGCAGCGCCTTGATCGTCCACTCCCAGTCGCCACCCCCGCCGATGTGTCCGCATATGATCATGGCCTCCGGGTACCGGCGGGCGGTCTCCGCCACCATCGCCCCGTCGGAGATGCGTGGCTGGCTCTCGAAGTAGAAATGCATGTGTCCTGCGTGCTCTAGCACCGGCACGCCCAACTCAATGCAGAGCTCAACCACCGGCCATATGACCGGCTCATTGAAGAAATACTCGTTGTATAACTTCACACCGATGAAACCCAGTTCCTCAACGCAGTACCGGATTTCGTCCAACGCAACCTGGCCGTAGCCAGAGTTGACGTAGCAGTAGGGCAATATGCGACCGGGGTACTGATCGGTCGCCTCCTTTGCCCAGCGATTGCCCTGTATGAAATCCTCGGGCACGGCTGGCCGGCGGGACGTCAAGAGCGAACAGGCAAGCTGGTCGATGCCAAGCCTGTCGGCAGCATCGATGAATCTGCGGTCCTGTTCCTCCCAGCCGGCGTTGCCCCAGCGAGCCGCCAGGTGTGCATGTGCGTCTATGACCATCGCCGTCGCCTCCTCAAGGCGTGCGCGCTTGTGGATCATCAAAATGCGCAATGCTCATGATCTTCTGAGTGTGATCAGGGACCCACTGATAGCCTGTGTCAGTGCTATGGAAGTAACCGAGATACAGACCGCTCCTGCAGTCCGGGCCCGATGGCACGAACTGAAAGCCAGTCATGTCAATCCATATCTCCCCACTCACGCTGCGCAAGTGGACCCAGCGCTTGCCCTCGGAGTTAGCGAGGAACATGTGCATCTTCCCACCGTAGAGCCACGGGTTCAGTTCGCGGCGCAGACGACCACGCCGCTGCCACACCGTCAGGTCATAGGTGCACGGGTCAAGGAAGGCAGTGGGGTCCACATGTTCCCGGACCACGACCCGTCCCAACCCGTCCGGCAGGATCGCTTGTGCGATTGTTGTCTTCGGGCGAATGATCTCGTACACGCCCAAGGCAACCCCGGCCAGCAACAGTGCGGCGTATGAATACACAATCCACCTGGTCACAGTCACCGGACCGGCCGCCCTCGGTATCTGTCTACCTGCCATCCCACGACCATCCCATGAGTTCCGCCGCCGCTAGTCCGAATCCTGCCGCCACCGGGAGGATTGCGCGCCCCTTCGGCGAACCGTCCGCCGGAGGTGCACGATGACACCGCGCGAACGCGTGCTAACCACGCTCCGCTTCCAGGAGCCTGACCGCGTCCCGTTCTTCGAGCAGGGAGTCGCCTCTAACGTCGCCTCGGAGATACTGGGACGGAGCGCGGTCACCGGCGGCGGCGGGGCGCGCTACCAGTCCATGCTTGCCGGCTGGCAGAGCGGTGAGGCGTACCAGGAGATGCATGAACGCGCACGCGACGACTGGGCTGACCTGATCGATGTGATGGACATGGACGCGGTCACCGGGGCGTGGACGTCCGGCGGCATCCCCACTGCGCGACTGGACGACGTCACCTTCCGCTTCGATGACCCCGCCACCGACACCTACACAATCCAACGCTATGACGCGGACAGCGATACCGTCTACGAGGTCGACAGCTCCCTTCGCAGTGAAGGCATGTCTGCGCTCGAGCGGACCATGGCCTACCGCATGCAGCACTACGTGCCCCCATCGCCAAATCCAGATGCATACACCGACTTGAAGTGGTATATCGACCGATTCCACCCGCGGCGCGCTGTGGCCGGTTCAGCTGGCCTCAGCATCCCCAACCGACCCGAGGTCTGGCTGGAGGCGATCGCATCGAGGCGCCACTTGGTCGAATCCCACCTCGACATGCAGTGCGAACAGGCCTGCGCTGCGATTGAGGCCCAGGCCGGGCTCGGCGCAGACTTCATCTGGGGCGGCGGCGACTTGGCTGCCACGCGCGGGCCACTGTATTCCCCACGTGACTTCCGCGAGTTGATGCTCCCACGCCTGAAGAAGATGACCGAAGTCTGCGACCGGCATGGACTGGTGTACTTCTTCCGCACAGACGGCTGGTTGTGGCCCATCACCGATGATCTGTTCGTCAACTCCGGCGTAAAAGGTTTCGGAGAGATCGACGCCGTGGCGGGAATGGATTTGGGCGAAATACGGGCGAAGTTGCCCCATCTGGTTTTGTGGGGTAACGTCGATTGCGCGGGCGCGCTGGTCGGTGGCACACCAGCCGAGGTCGCTGCAGAGACTCGCTCCTGCATTGATAAGGCCGCGGCAGGTGGAGGATATATTCTTGGCTCGTCGAATGTCATCCACTCAGAGTGCCAGACCTCGAACTTCGAGACGATGGTCGACACCTGCCGCGAGTACGGTGTCTACTGAAGGCGTATTCGGGCGGTTATCACGCCACAGGGCGGGCCATCTGGGTCGGCGCATTGTGCCTGAGATGCATTTCTTTGTCCAGCGGAACTGCTCTCAGCTTTGACAAGCGCGCCATCTTTATCTACACTGACGTACTAGCGTATCCGTTGCGCCGTGTGCACACCGACTGACCGAGACGTTCATACGGGAAAGGGAGGCACCTCGTGCATAAAGTACACGCCGGCACCATGTTGTGTATGTTGGGTATCGTTGCGCTCCTCGTCGCTCTGACCGGCTGTCCCGAGCCACCGTCAGAAACCCCCGAGGTCGTCATGGAAGTGCCCGAGGACGGGGCTGAGACCCCCGAGGTAGCAGCGCCCGAAGGGGACCCCATCAAGATCGGCGGCATCTTCGCCACAACCGGCCCTGCGGCCGCTCTGGGTCAGCCCGAGGCCGACACCGCTCGCATGATCGAAGAGATGGTCAATGCTGAGGGTGGCATTGACGGTCGCCCGCTTCAGATCATCATCCGTGACACCAAAGGTGATGAGACCGAAGCCCTGAAGGCTATCATGGAGCTCGTCGAGAAGGAGGGCGTGATTGCCATCGCTGGCCCCAGTCGCAGCGGCACCACGCTCGGTATTATCGACGCCATCGAGAAGGCTGAGGTGCCGCTGGTCTCGTGTGCGGCAGCCGCCAAGATCACCACGCCCGTCAAGAAGTGGGTCTTCAAGACCCCGCAGACCGACGCCCACGCCGTCGAGACCATCTTCGGCTACCTGAACGACAAGGGCATCAGCAAGATCGCGGTTATCAGCGCGTCCAGCGGCTTTGGCGTTGCTGGTCTCGAGCAGCTCGAGGCACAGGCCGAGGGCGCGGGCATCGCGATTACCACCGCCGAGCAGTTCCAGGACACTGACACGGACATGACCTCTCAGCTCACCCGCATCAAGGGCACTGACGCTGAAGCGGTCGTCTGCTGGGGCATCGGCCCCGCCCCGGCTCTCGTAGCCAAGAACATGATGCAGCTGCAGATGGAGATCCCGCTCATCCAGAGCCACGGTGTTGCGAACAAGCGCTTCATCGAGGCTGCCGGCGATGCCGCCAATGGCGTCATCCTCCCGGCCGGGAAACTCCTCGTCGCTGACCAGCTTGACGATTCAGAGGCCCAGAAGGAAGTCCTCTTGGCCTACAAAGAGGCTTTCGAGACCAAGTACGAGCGTGACGCCGACACATTCGGCGGCCACTCGTGGGACGCTGTGCAGATCATCCTCGCCGGTATCCGTGAGGGCGGCGAAGATCGAGCCGCCGTCCGAGATGCCATCGAGAGTACCACCGGGTTCATCGGCACCGGCGGTGTGTTCAACTACACCGCGGAAGACCACTACGGTCTCACCGCCGACGCGTTCGTCATGATCGAGATCGTCGACGGAGAGTGGCAGCTCGCTAAGTAACCCCTCTGTCATCAAGTAGAACCTTGGGCGCGCTGCGTCTCTTCGACGCGGCGCGCCCTTTACTCATTGGCCCGCTTCCTATATCATGCCCGCTACGGACCATCGCAGGCAGGCCGCCTCACTTGCGGAGCACACTCGTCATGCACCCCGAACAGATCTGGCAGTTCATACTGTCCGGCATCACGACCGGCGGCATCTATGCGCTGATTGCGCTCGGATTCTCGCTCGTGTACAACGCCACCGGCGTCATCAATTTCGCCCAGGGCGAGTTCGTCATGCTTGGCGGGATGATCACCGCCGCCACTATGAGCGCCTGGGGCCTGCCACTGTGGCTCGCCATCATCGTCGCGTTGGTACTTACCACCCTCGTCGGCTTGCTGCTCGATCGCGCCGCAATCCGCCCGGCACGCAACTCCACCGTCGTCGTCCTGATCATCATAACGGTCGGCGCCTCCATCTTCATGCGAGGCGTCGCCAGCATCATATGGGGCCCCAATGAGCGGCCTATACCAGCGTTCAGCGGCGAGGCACCCATCGGGTTGTGGGGCGCAACTGTCACACCGCAGGGCCTCTGGGTCCTGGGCGCCACCCTCGTCGTGGCCGTCGCCATGTGGGCAGTCTTCGAGTTTACGGTCATCGGCAAGGCCATGCGGGCCTGCGCGATCAACCCGACTGCGGCGCGACTGTGTGGCATTCACATAAGTCGCATGGTCTCATGGTCCTTTGGGCTCGCGGCATTCAGCGGTGCCGTCGCAGGTATCGTCCTCGCCCCGATCACCATGACCCAGTACAACATCGGAAGCATGCTTGGCCTGAAGGGCTTCTGTGCCGCCATGCTCGGAGGTCTGGGCAACGGTCTTGGTGCGATCGCCGGAGGCTTCCTCTTGGGCGTTTTGGAGGCGCTGGGATCTGGCCTGATCAGTTCATCGTACAAGGACGCGATCGCATTCATCGTTCTGCTTATAGTGCTGCTCCTGCGCCCCAGCGGATTGATGGGCGGCGAACGGGGGGTGGAGGACTAAGTGAGCGCTCACACCTCTGCTGAGCCCGACGCCCCGACCATCGGCGCAGTGACGGCGAGCGCACAAGCGACTCGCCGCGCGCTCTTGATTCAGATGGCTGCTTTCTTCGCTGCAATCGCTTTGCTCCCTGTGTTTGTGCGCAACGGATACTACCTGCACATCGGTGTCTACATAGGTATACACCTGATCATGGCGGTGGGGCTGAACCTCCTGATGGGCTACGCCGGTCAGGTGTCGCTTGGCCACGCTGCATTCTACGGCATCGGCGCCTACACGTCGGGCATTTTGACTGCCACGCACGGCTGGTCGCCGTGGCTCGCGATGCCCGCGTCATTGTTCGTGACCTGCCTTGTCGCCTACATAGTCGGCAAGCCCACACTGCGCCTCAAGGGCCACTACCTCGCGATGGCAACCCTCGGCTTCGGCATCATCGTCTCGGTGCTCATCCGACAGACGGACTGGCTCACCTGTGGCTCCTCTGGCCTGACCGACATCCCAGGCTTCAGCATTGCCGGGCGCGGGCTCGACACTGAGATGCAGTATTACTACTTCGTCTGGCTCTTCGTCGCAATGCTCCTGGCGGTCTTCGCGAATCTGGTCGACTCACGCCCCGGCCGCGCAATGCGAGCTCTCCACGACAGTGAGTTGGCCGCTGACATGCTCGGCGTAGACACCAGCGCCTATAGGGTCCGAGCCTTCGTCATCAGCGCCGCCTATGCCGCCATCGCTGGCAGCCTCTATGCGCACTCTTCAGTGCGGTTCCTCAGCCCTACGCCGTTTGGCTTCCACACGTCCGTGGCCTTGCTTGTGATGATCGTCCTCGGAGGCGCGGGTACACTGTGGGGCCCGGTCCTGGGTGCGATAAGCATCACTGTCATTCAGGAGTTGCTTCGTCCGTGGGCCGACTACGACATCGTCGTCTACGGGCTAATCCTGGTGGTACTCATGATCCTCCTGCCCGGCGGAGTCGCGCGCGGCTTGGCCGACTTGGCCAACTGGTGGCGGCGTCGCTGGCAGACACTCCGGCAGGGGGCGAGTACATGAGCGAACAGGCCCTGCTGCAGGTACAGGCACTATGCAAGGACTTCGGCGGTCTTCGGGCCGTCAACCAGATCAGCTTTAACGTGCACGAAGGCCAGATCAAGGCCCTTATCGGCCCCAACGGAGCGGGAAAGACCACCATCTTCAATCTGCTCACTGGTGTGCTCCCAGCCGATCACGGCAGCGCGAGTTTTGCCGGACGCCAACTGCTGCGCCTGCCGTCGCATCGCATCGCGTCGCTGGGAATAGGTCGGACCTTCCAGACCAGTCTGCTCTTCGATCAGATGACGGTGCTCGAGAACGTTATGGTCGGTCACCACCTGCGCGGATCTGCCGACATGATCGCCTCAGCCCTGCGCCTGCCTCGTGTGGCAGTTGAGGAGCGCCAGCACCGCGAGGCGGCCATGTCTGCGCTGGAGCAGTCGAGCCTCTCGGAGATAGCCCAATGGCCTGCCGCAGCTCTGCCCATAGGCCAGCGCCGCCTCGTTGAGGTCGCCCGCGCTTTGGCCTCTGAGCCCAAACTCCTGCTTATGGACGAGCCCGCTGCCGGCCTCAACATGCGCGAGACCGATCAGATGGGTGAACTCATCCAGCGCGTCCGCGACGGCGGCGTCACCGTTCTCCTCGTCGAGCACGACATGTCTCTCGTGATGGGCATCTGCGACGAGATACTCGTCCTCGATCACGGAGAGCGACTCGCCGAGGGCACACCGCGAGAAATCCGCAGCAATGAAGACGTGCTGGCGGCCTATCTCGGTCAGGAGGCCGATGACTGATGCTGCGTCTCACCAGCGTCGAAGCATCCTACGGCCACGTCAAAGCCCTCCGCGGAATATCGCTGCACGTTGGTCAGGGGGAGATCGTCACGCTCATCGGGGCCAATGGAGCTGGCAAAAGCACTATCCTCCAGGCAATCTCGGGCCTTGTGCGCGCAGACTCTGGCAGCATCGCGTTCGATGGGCAGGATACGACCCGTGCCAACTCCGGACAGATTGTCAGGCTTGGCCTATGCCAGGTTCCCGAGGGCCGGCAGGTCTTCGGCTCACTCTCCGTTGCCGACAACCTACTGCTGGGAGCCTGGTCGCGCTGGTCCGGCGCGAACCGCCGCGAAGTGTTAGCTGACGTGCAAGACCAGTTCGAGCGCTTCCCGCGGCTCGGCGAGCGCCGCAGCCAACCCGCCGGCAGCCTCAGCGGCGGCGAGCAGCAGATGCTTGCCCTCGCCCGAGGCCTGATGTCCCGGCCACGTATGTTGATGCTCGACGAACCGTCGCTGGGCCTGGCGCCCATCATCGCCAGTCAGTTTCTCGCTGAGGTCAGTCGCCTGCGGGATGAGGGCCTGACCGTGCTCTTGGTGGAACAGAACGCGCGCGCTGCGCTGCGGACCGCGGATCGCGGGTATGTGCTTGAGACGGGTCGCATAGTGCTCGAAGGCACCGCCCAGGACCTGCTCAACAATCCGGAAGTGCAGCGAGCTTATCTCGGCAAAGGCGACGACGTCTGGGCCTAGGTCGCCGGCTACGGAGGTGGACTGCCGTGGAAACAGGCCGCATCTGGGACCGTATCCATGAGACCATGCCGCGTGGAGAACTCGAGCAGTTGCAGCTTGAGCGGCTTCAGGTGGCGCTCAACCGAGCCATGCGCAACGTCGCTTTCTACCGCGAACGCTTCGCCCCGCTTGACTTCGTACCCGACGGCGTTCGTTCTCTGGAGGACTTGGCACGCCTGCCTCTGACAAGCCGCGCCGATCTGCGGGAGGGATACCCCTACGGCTTCTTCGCGGTACCTCTGCGCGAAGTGGTGCGCATCGACACCGCGCCAGGCCTCACGCACGGTCCCACAGTGTCGGCCTACTCGGCGAACGACCTCGAACGCTGGGCGCAACTCGCCGCGCGAGTGCTGACTGCTGCCGGCGTCACCGCCGACTCGGTCGTCCAGATCCCGTTTGAGACCGGCATGTTCGACGCCGGTTTCGGCTTTGTGCATGGGGCTCAGCTTATTGGCGCTTCGGTAGTCTCCGTGCCGGGCGGCGACTACGCGCGACGCGTACGCATGATGCACGATTACCGCACCACAGTCCTGATCGCCATGCCCTCTGACGCGCTCCTGCTCGCGGAGGAACTCGAGCGGGCAGACGTGGGGCCACGCGGTCTGTGGCTGCAGGTTGCCCTTCTGGGCGGCGAGCCATGGTCCGAAGATCAGCGCGCGGAGATAGAGCAGCGCCTCGGCGTCAAAGCCATGGACAACTACTGGGTGCGTATCGCCGCAATCCCCGGCGTCGCCTTCGAATGCGCCGCGCGCGCAGGCCTGCATATCAACGAGGACCATTTCCTGGCGGAGATCGTGGACCCCGACACCCTCGAACCTGTCTCCGCTGGCGAAGAGGGCGAGCTGGTGCTGACCACTCTCGAGAAGGAAGCGCTCCCTGTGATCCGCCACCGCACTGGCGACATCTGTCGCATGGACACTTCCCCATGCGCATGTGGCCGCACGTTCGCGCGTATCACCCGACCTGATTGCAGGTCGGACGACTGCATCGTCGTGCACGGCGTCTCCCTGCAGCCATTGGCCATCAGCGCCACCATCGAGCAGTTACTCGGATCGGTGCCGCGCTACCAGGTGGTCATCGGCGAGGAGCGACCGGATGACGTCCAGGTCCGCCTCGCCGTACCGAGCCAGAACGCTGGCTCAGAGGACATGCTCGTGCGACTCTCCCGCACTCGAGAGAAGATAGAGCGCGAGCTCACCGCCCTGCTCGGCATCCAGGTACGAGCCAGCATCATCGAGAAAGCCAGCCTCATCGGCCCGGCCGACGCACCACCAACGGTTGTTGATCTGCGCAGCGGCTCCCCCGATATCGGCTGAGCAAGCGCCGCGCTCAGCCGATCACTGAGTTGTCAGCCGAAGTGCAATCAGTTTCGCGGGGGCTGCCGCGAGCGCGATCTCGGCCACACCGTTCGCGACGTTAGCCTGGCCGCTCTGATCCGACAACTGGTCGGTCCACGCCAACGTGCCTGTGTCCAGCCCGAGTTCACCGACCGCGACACTGATAGTCACGTCGGACTGCTCGTCGCCGCTGTTGTAGGCAGTCAGGTATATGGGCTCTTGTGCGTCTGCTCCCCAACGCTCGAGCCAGACTTCGGGGTCTGAGCTGCGGGCGTGGGTGATTGGTTCCCAGCCAGCCTCGGTGAACTGCCGCATGACAGGCACGTAGCGGTTGTTGAGCCGCGCGACGGGCGCATAGCTCTCTGGCGTGCGGAAGATGTTCATGCTCCCAAAGGACGGGTAGATGCCGTAGAAGCCGCACTGGTTGTACCACTTCTCCATGGCGTCGAGGTCGGTATGGATGTTGTAGATCAGCAGCAGAAATGGTTTCTGGCCCGCTATAGTTCGCTTCTGTTCCAGGCCGGAGCGCCCCTCGACTCCCAGTATGTCGCAGGCAAGTGCATGGAAACGCCGATTGTGGTGCACGCCGTTGGCGAAGAGCAGCTTGCCACGCTCATGCAGGAAGTCGCGCAGGCCCCAAAGGAATTCGAGGAGTGTGAAGCGGTTGTTGATCACTGGCTTGCCCGTCATGCGGTCGTAGGTTAGCGGGGTCTGGGTATAGGCGAAGTGCTCAGCACGGAAGTTGTCGTACTCACCCCAAGCCCCAAGCGAGTCAACGTAGATCCCGTCGAGTTGAGTGATGTCGTCGTGCATGTCCTGCACGCCTTCGAGCTGGACCTTACCTATCGTCTGCGCGTCGGTATCCTCGTAGAGCTTCGGGTTGGCGTTCATCGGGAACGTGACGGAGTTGCCTCCCCATTCGGTGTCACGGATGCTCATGTGTGGCAGGCCGTCCGCTTTGAGGAGCATGCAACTCTCGATGATCTCCCTCATGTTCGCACCCCAGCCGCCGCCTCGTTCGGGCGTCGGGTTCACCCACGTCTCCATGAGTTGCAGAGCTTCCTCGTTGGATGTCGGCAGCTTCTCCAGCCCCTTGATCTCGCGCTGCCCCGGGATGATGTACGGGCACGTATAGATGCCATGCTCATCGTCATAGTCCCACCCACGGGGGCCGCCCTCGTGGAAAGCGTAGTTCTCCGGATCGGGCAACTCAATGCGGGGTGAGCTGAACATCCACAGTCCATCTCGCTCGGCGCGCCGACTGCACGCCTCCGGGTAGAGAGCATAGTACCGCCGCGCCGCATCACGCAGCCCCCATGCCCCGTCGCATCGGTACACAACAAACCGGAACGGCGCTCGGCTCTGGAACTGGCCGCCGGCTTGTGGAGACAGACCAAATCTGTAGCGCACCGAGTAGCCGAACTGCTGGTCCCACGTGAACTCGCAGTCACAGGGACTATCAGCGGGCACCGCCAGCGAAACGCCGGTGCCCTCTGGCTGCGAGACGCACGAGAAGGTCAGAGACGTGGTCGTGACAGGCTCATCGGTCAGCGGCGGCTCCTCGCGGATGCTCCTGCCCCACCGCCAAGCGCTGTCTCCCACCGGCAGAGAGAAGATGACATCGACTCCTCGCTCCTGCTCCGAAAGGTCGATCACTTCCCCCTCACACTCCAGCCGGTCGCCCGTGGCCCGATACGTCGCCTGGACCCGGAATTGGCGCTCAACGTCCGTAAAGGCCTGCACTACTTCCCCGTCCGCGTATGACAAGCTGCCCGTGACTGGAACCGCGTCGCCGAGGAATGGCTGCACCCATAGCCCGCCAAGTCTGTCCGGCGATGAGATGACGCTCTCGTCGATCGCCACCGATGCCACGGCGCCGTTGTCGCTGAAGATCACGCTCAGCCCATCGCCGCTGCGCAGTTCGTCGAGTTGGCGGGTGGCCTCGGGCCGCGCGACAGTGGTCGTCGCTTGCGCAGGCTCGACAGTTAGCACTGCGTCGTCCCACCATGCGGTTCCCAGACCATAGTGGCACAGGTAGATCACGAGTTGGCTTGTCACGCGTGTGGCGAGAGCCGTTGCCTGCACGCGCTGGAAGTCGTGGCTACCGCCGATGGCTCCCGATGCCTCGTCTTGGCGGACCTTGTCGGTACTCAACAGATTGAAAATGATTCGAGGGCCGTTACCAGTGATCCCGTCGGCCGCAACCCACGCAGAGTAGGTGACTCGGCTGCCCGGCTGAAGCGGTGGGTCACACGCGATGACCTGCACCACGTTGCCCGTCTGCCCAGCCTCAACGTTCCGCAGCCGAACCGAGCGCGCACCGCTGTGCGATCGCTCGGCGTCCCACACGATCTCGCCATCCGTCCTCCGGTGGTTGAAACTCCATCCCGTTGGCGTCTCGCCGCCGTCCTCGAAGCCCGGGTTGATCAGCACGTTGCCATCGATCTCTTGACCAAGGGCGTCAGGGACCGTCACCAACGCCAGCGCCAGCATGAACATGATTGCTCTCATCGCTACCTCCGAACCTTATTGCTACAGTTCCCGTCAGAACCAATGATGCGAAAGCACTTGCAGGTCGCCGCTGCTCAACGCCAAAAATGGTGGATAGAGCTTATTATACAGGGGAACGAAACCATGCGCTACCTGCTGACAACCTGTGCCCTCATCGTCTGCGGGGTTGCCTGCGCCACGGAGCCGCAGATCGAGATCATCGATCTCCAAGCCATAGACGCCACCACTGCGTCGGCGATGTTTGCGGGTGGCATCCGGGATGACATGAGCGGGCCTCTGGAGCGAACCGCCCGGGAGTTCGCGGTTCGCTCCGTCCAGCAAGTCGCGCAACTTCGCTCGCCGAGCAGAGAAACGTCCCTGCCGGTCCGGGGAGTCGCCGCGGGGCGCGCGCAACCCACGCATGCGAATGACCTCTCGCACCTGTTGCCAGCCGGACTGACGGGGCCTCCAACGGTCGCCCCCAACCGCAATGCACTGATCGTGAAGGGAACGGCCCAGGCGATCGAGGCGTTCCGCGAAGTCCTGACTCTGATTGACACACCAGCGCCGATGGTCAACATCGCGCTGCGCCTCGACGAAGTGGGTGCCTCGGTCTCGCGCAACTTGGCGCCTGAGATGCATGCCTGGGGTATCGCGAGCGAGGTCGACTTGGGCGGCCCTGCGGGATCGGGCAACATGCTCTCGTGGGGTCTGCCGAACATGGCGGGGCTCGCAGGCTTTGATCGGGGCACATCCGGCAGCAGTGGCATGACCGAGGCCCAAGTCACAGGCACGTCCGGCCAGCCAGCCGTGATCGCTGTGGGTGAGGTCCGCCCGTGGTTCTCTGCAAGCGTCTACTACGACGCATGGGGAGGTCGGCACGTCGAGTACATCCCCCACGCATCTTTTGCGGGCGTCACCTTCTGGGTGTTGCCTCAGGTCGTGGGGAACAACATGGTGAAGATGCAGATCGCGGCTGATTTCTCCAAGGTCGCCGGGCCCGCGCCGGACATCCGCGCCGGTGACGTGACAGTGCACCAGATGATCCAGACAACTGTGACCGTCGCAGACGGCCAACCACTCGTCATCGGCGGCCTCCGGAGGCAACTCAACGAAGCCTCGTACCGTTGGCCGGGATCAAGGGGCGGTCGCTATGATGACACTGACTCGATCATCACCGTGACACCCCGAATCATCCACACCTTCGAGCAGTAGCTCTCAGCCAACCTGAGCCCGAATCCGCTCCCGGGCCTCTTCAGCGGTGATCCCCAGCACCGACACAGCTTTATGCCGAGAGGTATCGCCCTTCAGTATCTCCACATCCCGCGGGGAAACGCCCATCACCTTGGCGAGGAACTTCACGAGCCCATGGTTCGCTTTGCCCTCGACCGCTGGTGCGCTGAGCTTAATGGTCAGGGCCTCGCCACGCCATCCGACCACTTCGTCACGCGGCGCGTTGGGGATTACCTTCAGCTTCAGCTTGACACCGGACGCCATTCGTCTGTCTCCCGTGGATCACGTCGCTTGCAGCACAACAACCCACAGCACCAGAGCGTTGTGCAGACTGTGCGCCACCATGCCCGGCAGTAGCGATCGCGTGCGCTCGTAGAGGTAGCACAGGAGGATACCTATGAGCGTTATGATGACCATTGCTGCTGGGTTCATATGCACCGAGGCAAAGATCAGGCCGCCCAACAGCATCGCCCATCGCGGGCTCGCCACGCGTCGAAGCCCCGCATAGACGTAGCCACGGAACACGATCTCCTCGAAGATCGGGGCAAGCACGCAGGCCAGCAGGAAGTAGATGAGTATCTCTCCCGCGGTGTCCACCGAACCCATCAGTGGTTCGCCGGCCTGCCCCAACGGCACGGCATCGCCCACCAGCCCCCTTAGGGCCAACGCCGCCAGCATGAGCGCGGCCAGGAATGTGCCATAGCCACCCGCGCCAGTTACGGCCATTCGCCAGCCGTTTCTCATGCGCAGGCCCAACGAGATGAGCGGGCGCTGACTCCGGCGGTTCACTCGATGCAGGATCAGTGTCAGGCAGGCAACCGCCACCAGCACGTATTGCCCCAGGAGAAGTATGGGCCTGCCCAACGGACCGCTGGTTTCCTCAAAGACGTTGGCCCAGACGATCTCCGCGATCTCGCCGACAAACACCATCGCGAAAATCAGAATCGCGACGATCTCCAATGCGTCGATAACGGTCCATGGCACCAGGAAAGGCAGGGGCGCCCGGGGGCGGGGAAGGGTCATGCCACGGCGGATCAGCGATACTGTTATCACGCCGAGCCCTACCAGTACCAGCAGAATCACCGCGATGCTCAGCGCCGCGCAGCCGGCACCGAAACGCAGAGACATCTCCGTCTGGCTCGCCGCGATCGCCTCGGCACGCTGCTCGAGCCCCGCGCGCGCGTAGCCGTCCTGAAGCGCAATTTCGGTGAGCCAACTGGGGTGTTCGGCGAGCACCTCCAACTGCGTCAGCAGCCCGTCACCCGGGTCCTCCACCGCATAGACTTCCGCCAGCGCATAGTAGTATTCGCTGTTCTCCTCATCGAGGCCGACGGCGGTGGTGAGGTATTGCTCTGCCTGTGCCCTGTAGCCGCGGTGCCCGTAGACTATCCCGAGCCGATGGACAGCGGCGGCATTAGGTTTGGCGCCCAGCGCCTGCCTCTCGTAGGCAGCAATCGCTTCCTCAATCATCTCGGGACCGCGCTCAGCCAGAGACCCGGGCAGTACCTGCTGCCACGCCTCGACGGCCAGCCCCACGCGGTAGCTCATGTCTGCGTTCGCGACTTGCTGGCCGGATAGATGCGTCCACCGTTCAGACGGCATCCTCGGGCGCGCAGGCCCGAAGGTCACAATCGTCAGCGACGCCACGATCAGACCCACGATGACGCCAAGCCGAGGCGCCTGGGCCCGCAAGTCGCCGATGGCGGGATGATATATCAAGTCAGGTACTCCTCAATGGGGATCGTGCTGCGTCAACCAGCCCGCAATATCCGGAAGACCAAGGTGCGAATGACCTCAACGAGTAGATACGCTATCAGTGGCGAGAAGTCAAGCGGGGAGTTTCCCATCAGACCGCCCAGAGCCTTCCGGATAGGGCGCAGAACAGGCTCAGTGACGGCGTACACGAAGGGACCAACATGTCTGTTGATGGGGTGTCGTGGTGCGAGCCGTAGCCAGCTCAGAAGGACTCGAGCCAGAATGACGACATACCAGAACCAGAAGATCACGTCGAGGACGAGTATAGTGATGTGCCCAACTCTCACGTTCTCGGAGCCCCCTGCCGCCCCTTCACCCTCCCAGTTCTCTAGAGCGGTTCGCGGCTGTAATGACAGCGTCCATGGTGGCCGCCCGCAGGCCGCCTCGCTCCAGCGCGCCAACACCGGCGATCGTCGTACCTCCCGGTGATGACACCAGGTCCTTCAATTCGCTCGGCTTGCCACCGGTCTCCAACAACCAGCGGGCACCGCCCAGTACTGTCTGCGCCGCGAGCTTCTGAGCGTCTTCGCGGGGCAGACCCGCGCTAACGCCCCCATCAGCCAGCGCCTCTATGAACAATGCCACAAAGGCTGGCCCTGAGCCCGACAGCCCGGTGACCGCGTCCAGAAGTTCCTCGCGCACCGAGACAACTTCGCCCGCCGCCGACAGGATGTCTTGCGTGAACTGTATTTGCTCCGCCTCGACACCTTCGGCGGCTGCGAGAGCTGATGCGGCCGCG
Organism: Candidatus Zipacnadia bacterium; assembly: GCA_029821735.1. Taxonomy (GTDB): domain Bacteria; phylum Armatimonadota; class Zipacnadia; order Zipacnadales; family UBA5352; genus JALGSU01. The sequence goes on from JALGSU010000002.1 coordinate 267,524, forward strand.
CCCACCGTGCAGCAGATATTGGGCATGACGCGGATCAGGTTCGGCCTGTCCCCTGCCATCTCGCGAAGCGCGGCCAGAGACACACCTGCAGCGATCGAGATCAGCAACTGCCCTTCGGCGAAGTCCTCGCGCAGTTCGCTGAGCACCTCGCCAATGACTTGCGGCTTCACCGCGACCAACAGCGCGTCTGCGTGCTGAACCGCCCGACGGTTGTCGTCAGTGGCAAAGCACCCAATCTCCTCGGCTGACGCGCGACACGTCGGACTGACGTCCGACGCGATCACGTCGCTGGCAGAGAACACGCCTTCTCGGATCGCGGAGTTGAGCAGTGCTCTGCCCATAACTCCGGCCCCTATGAGACCCAGACGATACTGTTCGTCAGCGCGCTCGCTCATCTGTCTGACCTCTGAGACTGCTCATTGCGCTCTCCTCGTCGGAGAGGTGCTCTACATCGGTTCGTGCCGCAGGTCTTCGGCTTCCTCGTCGCTCCCCGGACCGGCTCCACGTCCCGGCGAAATTGCCAACTGCTCAATCGGCACATCGAAGGGGGCGCAGATGAACACCGACCGCGCAACCTTCTTCATCGATCCGTTCAGACCGTAGATGACACCGCCGAGAAAGTCGACGATCCGCCGCGCTTCCGCATCCGGGACATCCTCGAGATTCACTATGATGGGAAGCTGATCCTTGATCTGCTCGGCCACCTGCGGGGCCTCGTCGATGGTACGGGGGGCCGCCCTCACGATCGCCATGCCAGAGAAGTCGGCGCGATCGTTGCGCAGATGGTACACGCCTGGCGGTTCGTTGGCCTGCGGAGATTCGTCAATGTAACCATCGGTGTCGGTGAGGCCTTCACCATTGAGCCCCTCGCCCAACCCGATGAAGTCGAGCGCGGCCGCTACGTAGCGGTTCGACATCGTGGATCCCTCCATTTTCTGCGATGACGGCTGCTTCTGCTGCTGTATCGATGCCGAGCAGGCTTGGCTCGCGTCCAACCCAAGCCGACGTTCTTCCTGACTATATCAATCCCGCGGACCGAAAATCGCCGTTCCCACCCTTACGAGCGTCGCCCCTTCCTCAACGGCGACCTCGTAGTCCGAGGTCATGCCCATGGACAGGTGTCCCAGGCGGTGTGCTGAAATTCCGCGCTCAATCAGTTCCTCTCTCAGTAGCCGCAGACGAGCGAAATGGGGCCGACTCGCGTCCGCGTCGTCCGCATACGGTGGCATGGTCATGAGACCTGCCAGTCGCGCGTTGTCAAGTTCCACCAACTGCGGTGCCAGATCAAACAGCCCGGCTTCGTCAACGCCAAACTTCGTTTCCTCGCCCGCCACGTTCACTTGGATCAGCGCCAGAACCTCGCGCCCTGCCGCCTCAGCCCGCTTGTCCATCTCAAGAGCGAGTTTCAGACTGTCCACTGAATGCAGCACACTGACCACAGGAGCTACCTGCCGAGCTTTCTTGCTCTGAAGGTGCCCTATGGCATGCCACGTCACCGGTGCGCCAGGCATCTGCTCGGCCTTCGCAACCATCTCCTGGACGTAGTTCTCACCCAGGTCGGTCGCTCCGGCTTCAATGACGGCCTCGATCTCTTCAAGACCGCGTGTCTTGGTGACCGTCACCAACGCCACATCGTCTGGATTTCGTCCCACGCGTACTGCTGCGTCGGCGATGCGGCTCTGGACCAGATGCAAGTTGTCGGCTATTTCACTGCGGCTCAGCACGTCAATGCCCCCGCTACATTACGCGTCGTCGTCAAGGTCTAGTGCCCATCCGCCCAGAGCTTCGTCGTCATCTGAATCGGCCGCTGGCTCGTCGGCCGGCTTCTCGTCGGCGGCAGGGGGCGCAAACGCCACCGGCTCCGCCTCGTCCGCCTCTACAGACAGGTCATCCGACTCGGGAGGTGGGGGCGGTGCCAGCTCGAGCGCCAGGTCCGCGAGGGCGGCTTCCTCAACCGGGGGAGCATCGTCCTCGGGGGTAAGCGAGGCGAACTCAGAGTCCACATCGCCGTCATCGAGATCGGGAGGAGGCGGCGGCATTTCGAGCGCATCTTCCTCGTCCATATCTTCCGCTGGCTCGAACATCTCGGGCTCCGCCGCGTCATCCAGAGCGGGTGGGGCCGGCATGTCGAAGTCGTCATCAGCGCCAGCGGATTCCTCGAAGTCGAGATCCGGTACGGCCTCCGGGTCCTCCTCGCCGCCGAGATAGTCCTCGTCGCCGGCCCCGTCATCTGCCGAGATTGTTTCGGCCGCGCCGCCGAGTACCAGACCTATGGCTGTTGACAGACGCCAGTCATCAGCCGGCTCAGAGCCACCGAGCGAATTCCCACAGTTAAAGCAGTAGCTGGCGTGCGAGGCGTTGTCACCCCCGCAATTGCCGCACGAGTTCCCTGCTGCTGGCCACTGAAGCGCGTTGAGACAACGTACGCAGGCACCGCGGTCCGAGGAATTCTCGCACCCACAGCGGTTGCAGTATGTGGCTGCCACGCTGATTCCACCTTGTTCCATTGCCTAAATCCAGATTCACGGCGAGTATATAGTACCAAGAACCCACTGTCAAGCAAACCCAGAGGGCCCTGAAAGGCCGTTACGGAGCTCGCCAAGCCCCCAATAACCCCGCTCCCTGTCAGACAGACTGCGGCGCGAGCAGCGCGTCCCTCATGGCCGTGAAGACCGACAGTCCCGGGCCGGGAGCGTCCAACGCTTTGGCGTCGCCATAGGCGGCCCTTCGCTTGCGGCTCCAGCAGTCACCCAGATCAGTCGGGACCTGGCGCAGGAAACTGGCCCTCTCCGGATGTGGCATCATCGCCATCACGGTGCCCTCAGGATTGCACAGGCCCGCGATATTGTCGACGGCACCGTTCGGATTGATCTCCAGCCGATCCTCGACGACGCCGTCGGCGTCGCAATACTGGAAGACGATCTGGTCGTTCGCCTGAAGCTTTGCCACCAGATCGGAATCATTCGTGGTGAAACGCCCTTCCCCGTGCGCAATAGGAATCGGGATGATCTCGCCTGGCCGCATGTCCGCAGTGAAGCGGCACCGCTCGGGCGCACAGGCCAGCTTGATGAAAAGCCATCTGCAGCAGAAACCCGCAATACGGTGTTCAGGATCTGTCCGGTTAGGTGCCAGCGCCATCTCGACGTCGCCGGTCTGGATCCCCGGAATAAGCCCGGATTCGACCAGTACCTGGGCGCCGTTGCAGATACCCACGACGGGCTTGCCGCGCCCTGTCACTTCAGTCATGACGCGCGCCACTATAGGCTCCTTACAGGCGATGACGCCCGAGCGCACTCGATCCTGGTACGAGAAACCGCCGCCGATAATGTAGCCGTCATAGTCTGAAAGCAGTTCCGGGTTACGGTTCCAGCGGAAGACATCGCAGGCGATGCCCGCCGCCTCAGCCGCGGCTTTGGTCTCCCACTCGCAGTTTGAGCCCGGGAACTGGATGAGTGCGACTTTCGGTCCATCTACTTGCGACATCAATACTCCTCCGTCTACATGCATCTACATGAATGACTTGAGCACGGGCATCTTCCCCACGGCCTGCGCCAGCACCTCCACCCGCATGGACATCTTAGTGTCCCGCTTGCTCCAGAATGGCCTCGACGCACGCAACCGCGTTGGCGGTCGGCACGTCCGGCATGATGGGTTTCGTCGGCTGTAGGATGAACCCGCCGCCCCTGCCGATCTCGCTGCACAATCGCTTGATCTCAGCCCGTATGCTTTCGGGGGTGCCACGCGGCAGTAACTCCTGCGTGCCAATGCCCCCCTCGAAAGTGATCCTGTCACCAAAGTCACGTTTGAGCGCGTAGACGTCGTGGGCCTCAGGCTGGAAAGGATTATACACGTCCACCCCGATCTCAATAAGGTCCTCAAGAACCGGAGAGTTGTCGCCACACGAGTGGATCCACACCTGCATACCCATTTCATGCACCCGGTCGTACATCCTCTTGAGCCGCGGCTTGAGGAACTCGCGCCATACGGGCACGCCCATTATCAGGCCGCGCTGTTGGCCGAAGTCATCGCCGAAGCGAATGCCGTCCAAGGGAAGATCGGAGATCTTATCCAGAATATCCAGGTGCAGCTGCATCAGACGCTCGAAGAGATCGTGCGCGAACTTGGGATAAAGCAGGAAGTCCATCAGTATCTCTGACATCCCCCGCAGAGCCCACGCTCGCTCAAAGAACGTCATGCCTATACCCATATGCCGATAGAGGTCATCACGGCGGGCAAGACTTTCACGCATCGCTGCCAGCTCTTCGTCGGGAAGAAGCTCGGGGAATTCATAGCCGTCGAGGGTCGGCTCCTTGAGTGGGACGTCCACGCTATGCCATGCGCCCGGCCCGTCGGAATCCCGCCACACCACGCCGAACTTGTCGCGCCACGTTCCGTCAGGGAGTTCCTCACGCCCCCACTGCACGCCCGTCCCCATAATGAAGGGCTGGATGCGGCTCCGCCAAGCGGTATCCCCGTAGTGGTCGTTCAGTCGGTCCACAACCACAGGATCGATAGGGATTGCGTAAGGAACGTAGTCAGCCTGGCGATGAGCGATCGCGTCAAGTACTCTTTCGCGTCCGGTCACTGCCCGGCCTCCGGTATTGCGCCGTCGCGGGCGGCGAGGGCCCCATCCACCGCACCGTAGAGATCCGCCAGTTTGTAGGGTTTAGGCAATACCTGGTAAACGCCCGGGCATTCGCCAGGATTCAGCTCACCTGTTGCGAGCACAACTTGGGTTGTCGCAGCTCCGGGCACCGACTGCATTCCCTCGAGAACATCCGCACCGGTAATGTCCGGCATCGTGAAGTCGAGGAGCATGACTTCAGGAGGTCCGCTACGGACAGCATCAAGGGCAGCAAGCCCGCTGTTGGCGATCTCGACGTCATGGCCCATTCGGGTCAGTGCAATGGAGACGAGTGAGGTGATCTGCGGATCGTCGTCGACGATCAGTATCTTCGCCAAGGCCCGGTGGCTCCCCATTCAGCGAATCAACAAATACCCGCAGGCACAAAGTCCCTGGTGGAGCTTTGGCCGTGTTAAGACATGACCAACTTTTGCGCCCTAAGCTTAGACTTACTGGTCGACTTAGTCAAGTGGCCTAACCGCTTCCTGCGCCATATCAGGCAGGTCGAAACTCGTCGCTCGCCTCATGCTCTGACTTCAGATGGCCGTAGTACTTCTCCCACTGCTCATCGGTGAAGGTGTGTGGCAGGTCAACGCGACGTCCCTCGCAGGCGGATTGCAGGGCACCAATCAGCGCATTGAAGCCAGCCTTCGCGACATCAAAGCGGTTCAGATGCGGCTTCCCCCCATCGAGCCATTCGGCAACGGCCTGCGTGAAGTCGCGCTGACCGGCTGTCTGCTGGTTGTCCCAGCTGCTTTCACCGTGCTCAGGCTCAGCCATGCCTTCAGCCTGGTACCAGTAGCCACCGTTCTGGGTCAGGTAGAGGCGACCCTTGGAGCCGAGGACGTCGAAGTGCAGATGCATCCAGAAGCTGGTTTCGCCGGGCGTGCCCAGTGCGTCGAGGTCACAGTCGAAGAGCACGCGCGTGCCGTCCTCATACCAGTATTGGGCGAATGTGTGCTCGGGCGCCCGGTGGTGCGCTTTGTACCCGGTCTCATCAATGCCATAGGCCATGGCCCACACAGCGATCGGGTCCGCTTCACCCATGATCAGCAGAAGCAGGTCCATCGTGTGCGGCCCCATGCTCATAAGGTTACCCTTGGTTGAGGCCCGGATGAGATACACGTCGCCCAGCTTGTTCTCTATGATGTCGCGAATGACGCCGTCGCGGAACTGCGGGAAGTAGCGTCGCTGGCAGTTCACTGCGATCTTCATCTTCGCCAAGTCTCGGATGCGCTCAAGCTCGACGATCTCCGAGGGGGTGACTGCCAGGGGCTTCTCAATGATGCAGGCCTTGACCCCCGCCTTACCCGCGCACTCGGCCTCCCAGATGCGCCGCCCTGGCTGCGTAACTACGTGCACGATGTCAGGCTGCACTTCCGCCAATGCAGTCTCGTAGTCGTCGAACGCCAGCGGAATGCTGAAGTCACTTTGGAACTGCTCCCGCCGCGAGGCATCGAGATCGCAGCACGCAACCAGTTCCATTCCCTGCAGTTCGGGGTAAACTTCGGCATGGGATCGCGCCCGGGGACCGCAACCGAGGATCATCGATCGATATGTCGCCATTGTAGCCTCAACCTGCCTCATGAGCGCGGCGCAGCGCGCCTGAATAAAGTGCGGCAATAGACCATTTCTCCGCGCCGGAGAGATTTCCTCGTGGCAGGTGCAGCAGTATCGGGAGGCGAATGTGCGCCAACCGTCCACGTCTTTGGTGGGCACCTCACTCAACGATGCCGTTCAAGGGGATTTCGAGGATGGCTGACAAGATCAAACTGGCCCTGGTGGGCTGCGGCGGAATCGCTCTGACACACGTGAAGGGCTACCAGAACCTGCTTGAGCGCGGGTACGACACGATGCAGATCGCCGCGGTGTGCGACACCAACGACGAAAGTGCACTGAACGTAGCGAACCAGATCGAGAACAACTTCGGGCACCGCCCAAACGTCTACTCGACAGCCGAGGAGATGCTCGATCACGAAGAGATAGACGCGGCCGACATCTGCCTTCCCCATGCTTACCACCACTCCGGGGCGATCCCCTGTATTGAGCGCGGCGTGCATGTGATGGTGGAGAAGCCGGTGGGCATCACCGTCAGAGCGACCAAAAAGATGATGGCCGCGGCGGAGAAGTCAGGCGCGATGATCGCGGGCGCCGAGCAGATCCGCCGGTGCATGGGAGCGCGCGTGATCGAGTGGGCCATCAACGAGGCGAAGATGATTGGCACACCACGGTTCTTCACGATGGAAGTCTTTGGCGTGACGCCCTTCAACTGGAGCGAGTACAAGATGGCATGGCGTGGAGTGCGGCTCCTTGGAGGCGGCGGGCAGATCCTCGACGGCGGCGCCCACTTCACCGATATGATGCTCCACGTCTTCGGTCCGGTGGATGAGGTCGTCTGCGACATGCGCACCTTCGAGGATCCGGAACTGGACGCGCCAGGACTGGGCAAGCGGCACGTCGACGTTGAGGACTACTGGACCTCAACACTGCGTTTCGAGAGTGGACTGGTCGGTCACTGGAGTTGGTCGCGCCTGGGCTTCAGGCACGACGTAACCAGTGGCGTGTACTATGGCGATCAAGGGTCGTTCAAAGACAAGCAGAAGTGGATGCACGCGTTCCAGTTCGGCGCGGACCTCAAGCTCAAGGATGGCACTGACGTACCCTACGAAGAGATCGAGCGACAGTATCTCGACCAGCTCGACGCGGATGAGAAGGAGCGCCTCTTCCCCTTCGGTCTGAGCGATGGCGTATCCAATGAGTGCTGGGACTTCGTGGAAGCCGTCGCGCATGGACGCCAGCCGGAGATCGATGCAGCGACCGCTCTGAAGGCGAAGTCACTGTGTTTCGCACTCTATGAGGCAGCCACGTCAGGCGAGCCAGTCAAGGTCGCTGACGTCGAAGAGGGCACTGTCGACGCGTACCAGCGCCCCATCAACGAACACTGGGACCTGTAGCGATCAGACGCGAGCCGCAGGCCTGCCCGTGACCGGGAACGAGGGATCGCGGAATCCGCTCCCCGAGTGCTCGCCGGGCGGCACCAACTCGTCGATGGCAGTCTCAAGCTCCGGGGTGATCTCGATGGCAAGTGCACCGAGATTGTCCTGGAGCTGCTGCATTGTGCGGGGGCCTATGATCGGGCAGGTAACCAGTGGGTTGGCCATTACCCAGGCGACAGCTAACTGAGCGGCGCTGCACCCAACCTGATCCGCAAGAGCCACGACCCCTTTGGCCAACTCGAAGTTCGCCTCGCGATACTCCGTCTCGAGCAGGCGCTTGTTGCCACGGTCAGCGCGCGACCCAGCCGGGGCGGCGCCCCCAGCCGCGTACTTGCCGGTCAGGACGCCACGGGCGATCGGGCTGTAGCTCACCACCCCCAAGCCCAGTTCGGCGCAGGCCGGCAGCAGTTCGACCTCGCAGTCACGGTTCGCGATGTTGTATAGAGGCTGGACCGCGACCAGTGGATCCCACCCGCGCAGTTGCTGGACACCAACAGCGCGCACCACCTGCCAGGCCCAGAAGTTGGAGACCCCAATGTAGAGGACCTTGCCGGCTGACACCAGGTCATCGAGAGCGGCCAGGGACTCCTCTATGGGAGTATCGAGGTCGGGCTTGTGCAGGTAGTAGAGGTCAAGGTAATCAGTACCGAGGCGACGAAGGCTGGCCTCGATGGCGATGCGCATGTGTTTGCGCGAAGCACCACTGCGGTTCGGACCGTCCCCAGTCGGGAGCGTGACCTTGGTGGCTATGACAAGCTCGTCGCGGCGCCCCTGAAGGAACTTGCCGATTGCCTCCTCCGAGCCGCCCTGATTGTACCAGTCTGCGGTATCAAAGAAGTTGATGCCGGCGTCGAGAGCCGTGTGCATCATCTCAAGCGATTGCTCGTCAGTGGCTTCGCCGCCAAACATCATGGTGCCGAGGCACAGGGGAGAGACCTTCAATCCGCAAGAGCCCAAGTTCGCGTACTCCATAGTTGCGCGCTCCCTTCGCGATCACTGGCGATGTGCCGCATTTCTCCCCCGGCGAACGCAGCCCTTCACGGTGGAAGGTGTGACGCTTGAGGAAGGCCAACTACTGCCAGAACTGGCTATGCAGCGGAGGAGGTCACTTGCATGCACCTGTGTCTGGGCCTGCGCCCCGACCCCGAGACCGGAGAGTTCGCCGCGGAAGATCTCGCCTATGCGAAGCAACTCGGAGTGGATCACGCACAGATCCGCACCGAATGGATGCTGGAACCAACCAAGAAGGGCCCGGTACCTCGCGAGCGACTGCTGCGCTGTCGCGAGCAACTCGAAGCCGCTGGCATCGCGCTTGCCGTCGTGCTGCTCCCTCAGGGACGCGATACCCAGTATTGGCAGGCGCGCCTGGGTGCGCCTGGCCGTGACCAGGAGATCGAGGACGTGTGCGAGTCGTTGCGCGCTATCAGCGAGGCGGGAGTGCCCGTCGTGGAATGGACATGGAGCATTCCCGACGTGTGGGGGAACATCAAGGGGAAGACCAACTGGGGACGTGGCGGCGCTGGCGTCCGAGCATTTGACTACGACCTTGTCGAAAAGGCCGGGCCCGTGACCCCCAGCGAGGCCGTGAGCGCGGAAGAGATGTGGGACAGACTCGGCTACTTCATGCAGCGCGTGATGCCCGTGGCTGAGGAGTGTGGCCTGCGCATGGCACTGCACCCACACGACCCACCCACCCCCTTCCTCAGGGGGGAAGCCCGCGTACTCGGGAGTATCGAGGGGCTGAAGAGATTCGTCGAGATGGTCCCCAGCCCCGCCAATGGACTCAACTTCTGTCAGGGCACGATTGCGGAGATGGAAGCTGATGTCATCGCCGCAATCCGTTATTTTGGCGAGCGAGACAAGATCAATCACGTGCACTTCAGAGACATCAGCGGCACTACATTCAGCTTCCGGGAGACGTTCGTGGACAACGGCGACACCAACATGGTCGCCGCCATGCAAGCCTATCGCGAAATTGGCTACAGATACTGCATGATGCCCGACCACACACCTCGGGTGGCGGGGGACTCAGGCTACGGACACACAGGTCGGGCGTACGCCCTCGGGTACATACGAGCGTTGATGCAGGCAACCGACACCACCGCAGAACCTGCTGAAGGAGGCGCTTCGCAGTGAACGTTATCGTGATCTGCCTCGACACAATGCGTGCTGACATCATTGGCGAGGGACAGCGCCTGAGTCACGTTCAGACACCAAGTATGGACCAACTCGCGCGGCAAGGCGTGGTCTTCGACCGCGCCTTCGGCGAAGGACAGCCGACACTGCAGGCCCGACGATCCTTCTTCACGGGCATGCGCTGCTTCCCGTGGCGTTTCAACGAAGACAGGCGTGGCGCGTGGCACCACGCCGCAGGTTGGCACAAGATCCCGGCTGTGCATGACACCATCGCCGAGCGCCTCGTGCGACACGGATACTACACCGGGCTGATCACCGACACCCATCACATGTTCAAGCCAACCATGAACTACTGGCGCGGGTTCTGCTCATGGGAGCACGTGCGAGGGCAGGTGGACGACCACTGGCGCGGCGGGACGCGAGCGATGATTGAACCACTCATCCGCGAGCTCGTGCGCGAACCAATCGACTGGGAGCGACACCTCGTGCTGGCCCAGTATCTGCTCAACAATCGAGACCGCCGGAGCGACGACGACTACCTGCCCGCGCGAGTGTTCGGCACAGCCAGCCGGTGGCTGGAAGACAATCACACAAACGGTCCATTCTTCCTGTGGGTCGATGGCTTTGACCCACACGAGCCCTGGGATCCGCCGGCTCACTACGCCGAACGCTACCAATCCGGGTACGATGGCATCAACTTCATCTGGCCAGGTACGCAGGGCCCTGAAGCTACCGAGGACGAAGTGCAGCACCTTTGCGCGAACTACTTCGGAGAAGTCACCTTCGTCGATCACTGCATCGGCCGGATGCTGGAGACGGTCGACGCACTTGGGTTGTGGGATGACACGATCATCGTACTTACCAGCGACCATGGCACGCAGATACTTGACCATGGAGGCCTGGGCAAGGGCCCGAGCAATCTGCGTCCCTACAACACGGGCATCAACATGGTCGTCAGGCATCCCGACGGGCCCCGAGGGGAACACGTGCCGGGATTCGTGCAGGCGCACGATCTGCCTGCAACATTGCTCGAGATGCTCGACATCCCGGCGGAGCTTGACGGCAGGGACTTTTGGCCACTGGTCACCGGAGAAGCTGACAGCATCCGTGACCACGTCGTCATCGGCTGGGGAGACTGGAGCAATGGGCGTGCCCGCGGCAGGGCGTCGGTGCGTGACGACGAGTGGAGCTACGTGATTGGCACCGGCTATGAGGACGAGACACCCGAGCTCTATGATCTGACCGCCGACCCGACCGAGGACCACAACGTGATCGGGGAGCATCCGGACGCAGTAGCTCTCCAGCGCAGGCGCCTCGAGGCCGTCATGGGGCAGCCGCTCCCTGGCGAGCACGCCGAGATGTGCACGCGCGATGTGACCGCGCCCGCCCACCAGTGCAGGAAGGCGCGAATCGCCACAAGGGGCGAATACTGAGTAGTGGCCAGTCGCGGTGCAGGTGCACCGACAGGCACTGGTGAATCGACCGATTGCAGGTTCAGGAAGCATGCACATCTTTGGGGAGATTTCATGATCAGACGAACCCTCCTACTGGCGGCACTGGCAATTGCGGCGGCCTGCGTGGCGCAGGACGAGCCAACCACTATACTGCGGCATGAAGGCTTTGTGGCTTTCCATGCCGAGGCGGGCGATGACGTGCGCCTCGCGGTGGAGTCATTCCAGCGCGGCCCTCAGTATGGGACGCTCATGGCCGTCACGATCATCGACTCACAGAGCAATGCGGTCCTGCGCCAGACCGTCCCGCTGAACGAAGCGGCAGTGGTGAGGTATGTGGCGCAAACGAGTGGCCTGCACGTGGCGCGGGTGCAGATGGGCTGGAACACAGGCACCATTGAGGTGCTGGATCGCCCTTGGGCACTCGTCGCCTGGACGCGCGTACCGGTCAACATATGCGGCAGCATGCGCCCCCAGTACTTCTTTGTGCCAGAGCATCTGGAGAAGATCAGCCTGACGCTCAGTGCGAGTGTGACGAACGAGGGCGCGCTCGTGCAGATCCATGACCCAGACGGAAACCTGGTCTACGAGGAAGAAGGCGACTTCGATGCGGAGACGCGCATCGATATCGAGGCGCCACCGGCGACCCGGGGCAAGGCGTGGTCGCTGACAGTCGCTCCCCCCGCAGACGCCGGGCTCAATCTCGATGACGTCAAGCTCTACCTCGGCCAGGGACTACCGGCTTATCTTGCGGAGAAGGCAGAGTGGCTCGAGGAGTTCGTCACGGGTGATCAGTACCAGCCCGACATGATTGACCGCGTCGTCGAAGTGCCCGGAGGCGCTAGCATCCCAAGAGGCGAGAGCATCACGCTGACGTGGGAGATGACTGAACTGCCCCAAGGCCAAGTCTACGCGCTGCGCCTGTCGGCCAATGACGTGGATTACGTCAATGAGGTCCCAGTGTCGATCAACGGTGGCGAGACCTTCTACGTGCCCATGACCGGAAACGCCACAACCGAGACCTTCACGATTCACATCGCGGCGGATCAACTCGTCATCGGCGAGAACACTCTGGTCTTCACGCAGAACCCTGCGGGTGGGTCCAACGCGGTGTGGGTGCGCGACGTGCAGGTACTCATCGGGGAACGCATCCGGGAGTTCCGGGGATGGTAGACGCCAGATCAGGTATGGTTCGCACGGCCGTTCGCTGACATGCGGGCCGCCTCTTCATACACGACCAGCAGCCGTTCGGCCACGTTGGCGTAGTCACAGCGTTTCGCGAAGGCGTGGCCGCCCTCAATGACACGTGCGCTCAGCGCTGGCGCCGCGAGAACACGCCGGCTCTCAGCGGCCAGCCCTTCCGCGCCCGTTGTCGGGTCGACCAGCAACCCGTTCTCCTCATGGCGGATCATGTCGCGTGCCCCGGGCGTTGCGAGCGCGACCACCGGTGTGCCTACGTGCATGGCCTCAGTGTAAGCGAGCGGCTGTGTCTCGCTGCCACTGGCGGTCAGGAACAGGTCCATCGCCGCATGGTAGTCACGGACCGACTCGTGCGGGACAGCGCCGGTGAAGATTGCGCGGCTATCCATCCCACTCACATGGGCCTCACGCTTGATCTCGTGAGCCGCAGGGCCATCGCCCACAATGAGCAGACGGACGTTCTCAAGCTCGTCCGCCAGCAGCTTCGCGGCTCGCACGACCATCGCCAGCCTCTTCTCCTCAGAGAGTCTGCCGAGATAGCCGAGGACCACCTCTTCGTCCCCAATGCCGAGGCGCCGACGGGTGCTTGCGCGGTCCGCATTGGCGAGGCCGGACAGGTCCACCGGGTTAGGCACCGTCTCAATGGCCGCGGTGACACCGTCTTCGCGCAGCCTGTCTATCATCCACTGCACCGGTGTCGTGATGACCTGGCAGCGGTTGTAGTACTTGACGACCTGCCGCGTGACGAGAGGCGCGACCCATTCTTCAGGTAGCAGCATGCGGTCCGCGAAGATCTCGTAGTGGGTGTGAGCCGTGGAGACAACAGGGAACTCTTTGCGGTGCGCGTACGTCTGTCCCCACTTGCCCACCCAAAGAGGATGCTGAGTGTGAACGACATCGACTTCGAGATTGCTGAGCATCGCGAAGGTCCGGATGGCGAAGGGGAGCGGCAACGCGAACGTGTAGTCGACCTCGCCGGGCATTCTCACGGCCGGGTAGCGGATGACGAAGGGATCGTCCTCGAAGGGGTCGTCGGCGACCGGCTCTGGCGCGCAAACGTAGACCTCGTGGCCACACTCCTGCAGACCACGGCGGTAGAAGTGCGTACAGTTGGCCACGCCGTTGAGCGCGGGCAGGTATGTGTTTGTGAACAGCGCAATCTTCATCGCAAAACTCGAGGCAGCTTCATAATGGCCTGTGCGCGCGCCACCAGCCATCCTGCGTTCAGACACTGGACACGTCCGTGTCTGCACTACTTATTCGCGGCCGGAGGTGCTCAGCCCTCCCAACTGCGGAAGACCGTCTCGCGCAGCCCCCAACGCTACAGAGACACGACACGACGGACGCCATTTCGCTCCGTGGCCACGACGGCACCCGCTTCGGTGGTGATCGTCTCACCCCACGGTGCCGGGATGGCCATCGTGCCAGCGCCGGTGCTGAAGACCACTACAGTGTCGGCAACTCGCACGCCCGTAAAGCCGTCGCCCTCGAGCAGCTCGACTTCGGACGGGATCTCCCCTGCCTCACCGATGAGCAGAGGCACGAGGAATGTGGCCTCGTTCACGAGTTCAGACTGCAGTTCCACCAGGCCAATCTCCGGGTCCTCCTTCGGGGTCAAGTCACGCGTGGGGTGCACGTAGGTGGGCTGGCAGGTCTGCATAGTGCCTGCGACATCGGCGGGCTGCAAGGGCGCGATCGTCAATTGCGCCTGTCCATGAGTTACCGTCCAGATACCGTCTGCCTCACTCGCCTCGCCATAGTGATGCAGGAGCCAGCTGAAGACGTGAGGCTCGGCCGACTGCAGACGGTCGTAGACCACTGCCAGGTCCGGACCAGCCAATGCCACGATGCGCTCGAACCGCGTCAGCGCCATCTCAGTCGGGTAGGCCGAGGAGGGATCTGCAGCGATGATCGTGACGTCACCCTCAGTTGCGAAACCGGTAATGCGGGCGCGCCCTGGAGTGGGCCGAGGCCACATCTCGCCACTGCCATACTGGCCCTCGCCATCAACCAGGATGGTGTTATGGTTGCTGGTGAGTTTCTTGTACGTGTAGCCCGGATCGCCCGCCAGCACTTCGCCACGACCAAAGAGCACGAAGTGCCCCTGTGCGGGGTGATTGTGCCCGGTGCCTCCTATCTCAAAGCGCTCACACAGCTCGGCCAGCAGATGTCCGCCAAGCGGGCGGCTGACGAGGGCGAGCGCCGTGGCATCGTCCTCCCAGGACGTTCGCGCAAAGGCGATCTCAACATCTTCATAGTGACGGGCTAGCGCCATCTCCGCAAAGGGGTCCTGTGGCTCGAGGGTCTCGTCGAGCCAGAGCAGATTGAAGCGATCAGAGGACGGGCCCTTAACCATGGCGTCGGCTATCCCCATGACCATGGGGTCGCGGAAGCGCCGCGCCTCCCACAGATACAGCTTGGTGGCCGGTCCCCCCTTGGTGATGGACGTATCCTCGAGGGCCGCAGTCAGAGTCAGCCCTGGGTAGATGTGACGCAGGCGGAACTCAGATTGTCCATGCAGGCCCTGGTCGGCCCACGGGATCTTCTCGCCCGTGCACCACTCGTAGAGGTCAACAAGAAGGTAGAGCGTGGGCATCGAGTAGTCCCAGTATGACGGTCCTTCGTGGAAGCCGCCATCCGTTCCGAAGGTGAGGAAGACGCGCTCAACACGATCCCATCCCCAGGCGAGCCATTGCTCAGCTTCCGGCACTTCACCATACACAGCAGCTGCGCCCATGATCATAGCGAGATGCGCGAACCAGAAATGGTTCTGCTGGAACGACAGCCCGCCGCCGGTACGCCCCGCGAGGGAGGCCGAGTATACCTCGCGGCACTGCCTGACGATCGTGTCTCGCACGCGATCCCGCAGATCCTCCGGCAGATCGTCGTAGAGCCAGTCGTAGCTGAGCGCAACGCCCTCCATGAAATACTCGGCATCGAGATCAACGCCACAGTGCGGGTAGGACGTCGCCGCCTCGAGCCACTCGATGCAGGCGGCCAACTGCTCGGGATCGCCGGTCAGACGATAGGCCATGGCATAGGTACCCAGACTTCGGAACGCTCCGCCATTGCGCTTGCCAGCAACATAGGCGGGCGGCTTGCGGGTGCCAGCCGCGCCCGCATGGCATCAATGCCCTCGGCAGTGAAGAGCAAGCGCGGGTGCTTGCCGACGAGTTCCTCACGCATGGGCGGCTGAGGTATCTGCACGGACGGGCGGGACAGTTCAGCATGTCGGATCATGCTGCCGGCGGCCTCACGCAGGACAACCCGTACGCTGTGCGTGCCGGTCTCCTCAAGCCGGAAGCCGAACGAACTGCGCTTCAGAGCATCAAGAGGAAGCCGCAACGGTCTCTCCAATTGCTGGCCATCAATCTGGACCCAGTAGGAGTCGGCACCGCGGTTGAACGCCACCACATCCAGCGCCATGGACCAAACTCCGGCCTGCATCTCACCAGAGAACTCCATGGCGAATCCTTCTTCAGTCACCACGACCGGCTGCCCTTCGAACTCGCCGATCACCATTCCCTCACCAAACTGGAGCAGGTCGGCTCCCGTGGCCTCGACCGTCACAGCCTGCACGAGGCGCGGCGTGTCAGTGATGTGCTCCATGTCGACGCCCGAAAAGAGTCCCGTGATCAAAGCGCCTGCGGCAATAAGCTCACGCATGTGGGTGCCTCCGGATAGCTTTGCTGGCTTGGTCTATTGATCGACCTGCTTGCTGATGTCAGGCGCTACCGGCTTGCCATCACGACAGAGAACGGCGGCCTGCAATGCCCTATCATCCGCGAGCGCGTCGCCGATGCCTGAAGCCGCGAGTGCGAGCGTGTACGGCAGCGTGGCCGCCTCGAGCGCGACAGTTGACGTGCGTGGCACGACGCCGGGGATGTTGGGCACCACGTAGTGAATGACGCCCTCCTCAACGTAAGTCGGGTCGCTGTGCGTCGTCTTCCGGACGCTCGTCTCAATCGCGCCGAACAGATCGGCGGTCACGTCAACGATGACCGAATCACTGCGCATAGCGCGCACCATTTGGCGCGTCACGACGTGGGTGTGAGAGTTCTCGGGCACGGTGGCTGCGTTGATCACCAGCCACGCGTCGGCCACTTCGGAGGCCACTGCATCGGGGCAGGGGGCAAGCACAGTGGCCCCCGGGAGCATCTCGGCGAGCTGGTCGCGCCGCTCCTGTCGGATTTCGAAGACGGTCACACTAGCGCCGAGGGCACGCGCAACCTTCGCGGCAGCGTGGCCAACGACACCACCGCCGATGATCACGACACTTGTGCTGCCAAAGCCAGGCATTTCCCCCACCAGAACCCCGGGCCCGCCGTGAGCCGTCTGCAGAAGCTGCGCACCGATGATCACCGACATGTGCCCTGCGATGCGGCTCATGGGTTCAAGCAGGGGCAGCCGTCCATCTTCGAGACGCACACGCTCGAAAGATATTGCCGTGGCTCGGTGATCAAGCAAGGCGCGCGTAAGCCATTGTCGAGTTTCCGTATGCGTATACCCAAAGAAGGTGAAGCCATCGGCGAAGAGATCGCACTCCTCTTCCGTGGGTTGCTTGACCTTCACGAGCAGATCGCCGCTTGCCCACACGTCAGCGGCGCTGGAGCCGATGCTGGCGCCCGCTGCAAGATAGGCATCGTCGGCGAAACCACTGCCTGCGCCGGCCTGTGTCTGGATGATGACCTCATGGCCGGAGGCAACGAGCTGGCGCGCCCCCTCAGGCGTCATGCCAACGCGCAACTCGCTGTCTTGCACCTCTGACGGAACCGCAATTCTCATTCCGTAACCATCTCCAGGTCCTGGCACAATAGATGTCCACAGGTTCCCGTCAGAGAGGCGATCTTCCTCCCGACGTTTGGTGCAGGAAGCTGAGCCTACTGTTGGCGTGAGTCCAGTCTTGTGCTATCATCGCGCTCAATGGCGTCCGGACCCGGCAGTTCATGGGGACTCACAGTTTCTGCCGTCCGGGCAAAGATGTCGGCCGGGAGGAAGATCGAGATGCGGAAAGTAACGCTTGTCGTATTGCTGGTCATGTTGGCCGCTGGGCTTGGGAACGCAGCAGAGCTGTGGATTGATCGGGTGGAAGTGGGTGGACGCCTGCTCGTCCCACTGCGCGGAGTGCTGGAGGCAGCCGGTGCAACGGTTGAGTACTATGCGGAAGTCAAGGGCATCGAGATCACGCTCGGGTCCACGGTCATTGTGATGTTCGTCAACAACACGGAGGCACACATCAACAACCAGCCCTACTACTTGGACGTAGCCCCGCGGGTCATCCGCGGAAGCACCCACATTCCACTGCGCTTTGCGGGCGAAGCCTTGGGCATGGCGGTGGATTACCAGGGCAATCGAGTGGTGCTCACAGGCGGCGGGTCTGGGACAATAATCCTCAACATCATGGACAACACGCCACCGCCGCCGCCCGCGCAGCCGACCACAAGCGGCGAGATGCTGCCACAGAGTAATGACAGACACCTGGTCAACAGCGATCTCAATGGGTACTCAAACTGGCAGATGACGCTGGCCCGCAACGAGATATATGCGAGGCGAGGCAGACCCTTCAACAATTCGCACATCCGAGCGTACTTCCAGAGCACGGGTTGGTACCGCGCCAACTCAAGCTTCCAAGAGTCATGGCTCACTAAGACTGAGAGCCGCAACGCCAAGTACATTGCTGACTTACAGAAGGCAACTTTCGGATCTCCTGCAACCAAGCCCTGAGCAGAATGCACACGCAATGACGCGATTCTGGGGCGGCCCAACGCCGCCCCATGGGTTTCAACAGTGAAAGTGACGGTGGCGTGATGCACGGAAGCGCGGCAGTTCTGATCTCGATGATGATCTGCGCCACAGCGCTTGCCGACGAGGCGAGCGTGACGGTCACATCGCATCCGGCGGGCGCGAAGATATACGTCAACGGATACTACAAGGGCCGCTCACCTGATACGGTCGTGATCAACTCCGCGGCCGAGGAAGCCAAGCCCTACCGTTTCACGCTGCACCTGCCGGGGTTTGAGTCGTGGGAGATCGAAGTGTCACTGGCAGCAGGCCAGAACAAGTCGGCATACGCCACGCTGGTGAGGTTGCCGTCCATGGTCGCAGGCAGAACGATCTGCATAGACCCGGGACATCCGTCTGAGACGAGTGCGGGAACCAGTGGGCCGAGCGGTGTGACCGAAAACCATATCAACTGGGTGATCGCGGGCAAGCTCAAGAGCGTTCTGGAGGCCGATGGGGCCACGGTGGTGATGACGAAGCAATCGGAGAACGAGAAGGTCACGAACCGAAGGCGAGCGGAAATCGCCAACGCGGCCAGCGCCGACATCATGATCCGGCTGCACTGCGACGCAGCGTCGTCGAGCGGCTTCAGCATCTACTACCCCGATCAGCAGGGCACCAAGTATGGTGTGACCGGTCCGACCCAAAGCGTCATCGACGGAAGTCGAGCTGCAGTCACGCCATTCTACGAGGGCATGAAGGCCATACTCTCGAGCGTGCTGAACGGGCGCGGCATCCACGGCGACTCGGCCACATACGTGGGGAGTCGTCAGGGGGCTCTGACGGGGTCGATCTTCTCGCATGTGCCGACGCTGACCATCGAGATGGTCGTGCTGACGCAGGCCAGCGATGAAGCGTTCATCAAGGCCGATGCAGGGCAAAGCACGATGGTTGAGGCGCTCAAAAGCGGATTGGAGCACTATTTCCGCACTCTCTGAAGATTGAGGTCGCTGAGAACCAATGGTCGCCCGCGAGCAATCGCGGGCGACCTGCGTATGGGCAGGAAGTGCGCGCGTCAATCAGCCAGTTCCTCCAGGAAGCCCTCCGGGACCCGTGCCGCGCAGACATGCGGAACGCCCGTGCCATCAGAGTTGAAGATGACCCAGCGGCAGTCGGGGCTGAAGTATGGATGCGGATGCGTGTATTGCGGCGCGCCCAGCGTCGCACGCGAGTCACACAGCACGCGCGTTTTGCCCGTCTCCACACACCCCACAACCAGCAACACGCCGTCGGGATCCCGCACATCACTCACGAAGAAGCGCCCATCGAGTGACGCGCTGGGATGCATGAAGTAGTAGCCGCCAGCAACCACTCGCGCCTGCTCATCGCCCGGACGTATCCGAAGCAGGTTGCCGACGTCGTGGACTTGATCCGGACTGTCAAGCGAAACAGCGAACATCACCTCACCGGTGTCGCCGATCCAGCATTGATGATGCCCCTGACACGGTCCGGTGTGAGGCCTGCCGATCGGGAGTTCTTGCTTCTCGCCCGTGGTGGCGTCGATAATGTAGAGCGTCGCTCCCTCGGGGCCGACGCTGCGGATGGTCCGGGCCTGCTCATCGTACTGACAGCCCCGATTGTGCTGGATCAGGCATATCTCGCCGCGTCCCGGCTCAAGCTGCGGGTGGGCGTTGGATATCTCAGTGTCTCGGTGGATCACTTCCCAACTCTCGCCCTCCAGATCGCAGCGCACCACGCCGTAGTCGTGGACGGCGAACATCGTGGAGTACATGAAAGTGTTGCCGTCAGGACCGACGGTTCCCATCGATCGAGGCAATGGCGCGCCTTCGAGCGGGAACACGCGCTGCTCCAGCGTGGCGATTTCCGTCCGAAGTATCTCCCAAGTGCCATCGTCAGCGGTCCGCTGACAGAAGAAGTAGCGCTGATCCGGAGATCTCGCGGAGCTGCGGATATTCGCGACACCGTCGCATACCCACTCGAGGAATCCCCTCTCCAGGTCCGCACGCCAGATCTCGTTGACACCCCATGAAGTGGTGGATTTCATGAGCATGAACCACCGCGAGCTGGCGTCCATGTAGGGCACTTCGCCGTAGATGTTGATGTGTATGCCCGGAGCGCTGGTGTGCTGAGTTACCTGCACACCGGTCATCGGGTCAGGTTTGAGGAGAATGATCTCGCGCGTACTGATGCTGCCGGGCTCAAGCATGGGGCACCTCCTGAACGCATCGGACTATGTCGGAGCAGGCACTTCCCCGCAGGAGTGCCGCGCTCCTGCGTTCCGCACCGGCCTACGCTTCGTCGGGAGCGGGTCGAGTAGCGAGGTAGACACCTACGATGATGGCAATCCCCGCGCCGATGAAAGTAACGCCGGGGGCCTCGCCCAACAGTCCCCATCCGAGGAGCGTCGCTCCTATGGGCGCAACGTACTGCGTCGGGCCCAACACGTTTGCGTCAACCAGCTCGAGCGCCCTGTACCACATGAGCATGGCGATGGCCGTGGGAAAGACGCCAAGGGCTGCCGTACGAGGACCACGATCACGAGCATGAGGCCCCCGAAGACCAATGTGCCCGCGGCGATCTCCGGCCCCCCATACTGCCGCACGCTGCGTTTGCCCAGGACAGTGTAGAGCGCCCAGCACAGAGCTCCCCCAAGCGCAGCCAGCGAACCGAGGAGGTTGTCCGCAACCGCGAAGGTCTGCTCGGGCGCGCTACCCAGCACAATCAGCCCGCAGCCAGCAAGGCCCACGATCAGCCCGAGGAATCTGATGCCCGGCACGCGTTCCCCGATCAGGACAGAGAACACGGCGATGAAGATCGCATTGGCGTTGAGGATAAGCGCGCTGTTGATGGAACTGGTGAGTGAAGCCGAGATGAAGACAAGTATCCCCATGCTGAAGATACCAATGAAGCCCAGAAGTGACATCCAGCCGAGGGCCCGCGTGGCGCGCATCAGCTTTGGGCCCTTGCCTGTCGCCAGCAGATACGCGACCGCGACGATCGCTCCCGAACCGAAGCGCAACGCGGCGGTGTAGTAGGGGTCCACGCCTCGCACATGGGTCAAGTAGCGCGCAGCGACGAACACTGAAGCCCAGAGCACGCTGGCGATGGTGCCGAGGATCAAGCCACGAGTTCTATCAGACAATGGACACCCGCTCCAGGGGCACAGCAGCGCGCACTATCCGTTCACGCCGATGGTTGCCAGCATCTCTCGGGCATCATCGGCGGCCGCTGACGTTGGGTAGGCTTCGACGAGCAGCTGCAACGTCCTGCGCGCCGCTTCGGCATCTGGAAGTTCATTCTCATACAATCGCGCGGCGACCAGCAGGGCCTCCGGAGCCAGCAAACTGTCGGGGAAGTCGGCGGCAGCGGTCTCGTAGGCAGCGGCTGCCCGCGGCCAGTCGCCGCGAATCTTCAGGATGGACGCGGAGAGCATGGCCGCATCGTCCGCCAGCGGTTCGCCCCTATCGGCGGCAATCGCGGACAGTAGAGATTCAGCTGCCACGAAATCTCCTCGGTCAGCCGCACCGATTGCCTCAAAGTAAGCGCTCTCGGCGGCCCCCTCTCCGTCAAGATTGTCTCGCATGACGGCTAACCACTCGAGCGCATCGTTCGCCCAGACGCTGCCCCGATACTCGGAAGTGACAATGGTGAAGCGCTCAGCGGCACCCGACAGATCGCCGCGTCGCAGAGCAATCTCCGCCAGCCTGAACTTCCCCCAGGCCGCGGAGGCGCGTCCGCCGCTCCGGCCCACCGGCGGAACGTAATGGCCGGCCATGCCGGGCCAGAGCCCTTGCGCTCCCGGCGGAGGAGGCGGCATCACGAGTTGGTCTGGTTGCTCGCCGATGAGTTGCAGGTAGCCGGCCTCCGCGTCGTCGAACTTCCCCTCGGCAAACAGACAGTCCGCAACCAGCCAACTGGCACGGCGAAGATGGCTCTCGTCGGCGGACGGACATGTCGCCAGTGCCTCAAGGGTCTTGCGAGATCCAGGGACGTCCCGCTTGTGAGTGAGGAGCAACTCAGCGCGCAATACAAGTGCGTCGGCCTCATAGTCACTAACGGTGCGTGCGACCTCCAGATGTCGGAGAGCTTCCTGCCAGTCCCCACCATCCAGCCGCAGCTTTGCGAGCCGCAATGAAGTCTCCGCCCGCTGCAGGGGAGACAGCTCTCGGCTCAACCCCAGTTCATAGAGCGCGGCTGCAACGTCGCTCGAGGAGGTGAACTCGGCTTCTCGTGCCACCTCGATAACGAGGGGGCCAGACCCCGCCGGCAGTCGCGTCAGGACATCGATCCCCCGCTCCTCGCGACCGGCGGCCAGGTAGGCGCGCCCTGCCGCCAGCGTCTGCTCATCGGTCAGCCCGGGAAGCTGCACCCATTCGTCGAGCGCCGCCGTCACGATCTGCCCTGCGACTTCGTCACGGGCAAGTCTCTCCAACTCATAGCTGACCAAGCGTTGCGACGCGCCACTGCCAGCCGTCAGCCCCGCGAGGAACTCCGTCGTCGCTTGCCCGTAATCCATCAGACCGATCCAGGCACGCCCCATTTCGTAGGCCATCAGGTATGGCTGGCCGGTAGTATTGCGCGCCTCGCGGTACACGTCAACAGCCTGGTGGTGAAGAGAGTGCTCACTGAGGAGCCGGCCAAGGTCACGCGCGGTGTCAGGCTGTTTCGGGTCGTAACCAGAAGAGCGCTTGAACATCGCCATGGCTTGCTCAGTATCGCCCAGACGCGCATAGACCTCGCCCAGGTTCTGAGTCGCGACGCGGTGCTCAGGCTGCAGGCGCACGGCCTCGCTCAGCCACGCAGCCGCTCGGTCGAGGTCGCCTGCTTCGCTGGCGGCAACACCGGCCCGCACCAGCAGATCAGGTTCTGTCGGGTTCGACGCGAGCAGACGGTCATAGACGGTCAGCGCTGGCTGCGAGTTGCCCTGCCATGAGTAGATGTCAGCGAGTCGGCGCAGTGCGTCATCGCCAAAGGGTTCCTCCGCAGCGGCAAGCAGTTCGGTAACCAATTCGCCAACCGTGCCGCGCTCAACCGCGACTTCGTAGAGACGACGGGCTGCGATGCGGTTCTCAGGGCTCTGCTCAAGTGTCTCGCGCAGAACCTCAGCCGCGCGATCCATCTGCCCCTGGTCCATCAGCGCCTCGCCGATCCGGATCAGCAGGTCCACGCGCATAGGCGCATTGCGTTCCTCAGCACGCACCTCTTCGATTGCCTCATCGATCTCGCCGGCCGCGATGAGTATCTCGACGAGCGCATACCGACCTTGCTGAGCTATCGAGGGGAACTGGCTGTCACGAACCAGCTTGCGCAAACGCTCCACGGCCTCCGCAGCCTCACCATCGGTGGCCTGCAGCCGAGCCAGGCGGATCTCCGCCTGCCCCGCCACATGCGGGTTGTGCCAGAAGTCGCGGACGACCCTCTCCCAGGCTTCACGCGCCAGCCCTCGGCGCCCGAGCTGCTCCGCCAGACTGGCGAGCTGGTTCAGGAGTCGTCCGAGCCACGCCCCAACGCCCTCTAGCACGAGAGCGCGCTCATACGCCTGCAAGGCGCCCGCGCGATCACCCCGCCCGCGCCGCGTATCGCCAAGCATTGAGAGTGCCTGAGCGCGTTCCTCATCGGTCTGCGCCATCTCAAGCGCACGCGCGAATGCAGCCTCGGCCCCGGTAACATCCCCCGACGTCGCACGCTCATTGGCCTGGGCAAGCGCGGTGAGCATATCCCCTTGGGCCGAGGCAAGAACCGGCCCCATGAGACAGAGGCAGACAACCCAGGCGCATCGCATCATTGTCGCGCCTCCCGCCCGAGCCGCATGTAGTAGGCCTCGACCAAGTCCTCGAAACCGGCCGGCAAACGGCCGCCTGCACCGGGCGAGGAGAGGCGCACTTCCGGCGCACGCATGAGACTGGGTGACAGGACTGGCGGAGATGGCGGCGGCTCAAAGGCCTTCGGCTGCTCCGCCCGGCGTTCAGAGCGCTCCTCATCTCGCGCGTAGAGCGAACGCTGGGCATCAAGCATCTTCTGCAGAATCTGCCCTTGACGCTGCAGAGTCTCGCGCCCGACCCGCCCGTCCCGCAGATCGCCCTCCACCTTCCCCATCTCATCGGGCACTCCGCCAAGCTGGTCGGCCACCTGCTCACTCTCGCCCCCGGCGCCGCGCATCATCTGCTCGAGAGCCGCGCGAATCATGGCCTGCTCGTACGCAAGTTGAGGCAGACCCATGCCGGGCTGTGAGCCGGGTTGGCGCTCGCCCTCCGAGGCACCACCAGTCTGCTGGTTGAGTTGGCGCTGGCGCTCAGCCAGCTCGGACAGCCGCTGCATGTATTCGCTGAGCGTACTCTGCGCGGACGCCTGAGAGAGCGCCTCACTCAACTCAAGCAAGCGCTCGGCTGCGTCGTTGAGGCGGGCCACTGACTCCTGTTGGCGCGATGAAGCTGGCCCCAGCTCGGCACCGTCGATCTCCCGGGCAGCCTGACGCATGTCATGCGCGATGGCTGCGACGTCGCGGCTCAGCGATGGGTCCATGACCGGCGTCGATCGCGCCAGCTCGTCCATACGCTCGGCGAGGCGCTCAACGGATCCAGCCAACGCCCCCTGCCGGCGACTGAGCGGCTGCACGCGCGGCTTGTCCCGGAGTAGATCCTGGGCGGCTCCTTCAGCCAGGTGACGCGTGTCGACCATCAACTCTTCCTGGCCGCGCGAGAGATAGAGAGTGTCGCGCAGTGTCTCGGATGCCGCGCGCATGAGTTCGGCCCGCATATCACCAGTGAGCCCGTCCTCGGCTTCTGCGAGACGATCGGCGACGTCGCGCAACGTCTGCAACGCCCTCTGCTGCGGCTGGTCTGCGGCGGACGGCTTGCCACGCCCGAGAGCGCCGGCTGCCTCCCGCATGTCTCCCTGCGGATCGCGTCGCATGATTTCAGAAGTCAGAGCATCGAGGTCCCGCGCAATGTCATCCGAGAGTTCCCGCGTCTTCTCAGCTGCAGCAATGACGTCTTCTGCGAGTGGCTCGGTGTCGCGAGCCAAACGACGCTGCTCCTGCTCGGCGCGACGGGAAGCGGCGTCTCGGCCGTCACCCATTGACCGAGCCTGATCCGCAAGCTCCTTCTGACGCTTCGCCAGGTCCTCCACCTTACCTCGCAGTTGAGAAAGCTCCGCTTCGAGGCGAGCTCGACGCAGCAAGTCGAGAGTCTGGTCAAGACGGTCCATGAAGCGACGCTGAGCGTCGCGGACCTCTTCGAGACTCATGCGCATGCTTTCAGGATCAGCTTCGGTCAGCGCGGCTTCCAGCTCATCCAGCGCCTGCCGAAGTTCGTCGTTCATCGCCTCTCGCATCAACTCATGCAGTTCCTGGACCTTCTCGAGGAGTTCGGGGGGGACGAGACTGTCAGTTGCGAGCTGCTGCTCGACCTCCCTCATCGCCGCCTCAACCATGCCGGCCTGCTGCTGCAGGCGCTGAGCGGCTTCTTGAAGACGCGCTCCCATCTCCGCCGCCGAGCCCTGCCCGCCAGCCTGCAACTGCTCCAGAGTATCGGTCAGCGCATCCTCGAAACGCGCGGCCTCACGCTGCATGCGCTCGAATGCGTCCTCTCGATCTTCATGGGCTTCCTCAAGGGGTGTCTCACCAGGCTCTGGACGTGCCTCGCCTCTCACCTTGATCGTGATCACGCGGCTGACAGACGTCTTCGGTCCACCAAAAGCATCATTGTCGGTAGCCCACGCTCGGAGTTGGAGACTCTTGCCCGGCCTGACGCCAAGCGATTGCAGGTTGAGACGAGCGGAGGAACCGACCGAGGATCCGGCCTGAGCCGGGAGCCTGAGTGACTGCCAGTTCCTGTCACCCTCAAGCCGGTAGCGCAGGCCTAGAGCGGTGATCAGGAAGTCGTCAGAGGCAGCGGCAGCGACCTCGAGACTGACGGGGGCTTCGAGCGTCAAGTCTCCACTTGGTCGGACGAGGCGTACAGACGGTTGGGCATCGATCGTGGGCTCAATCGTGAACATTGGGCCAGCAGTCTTCTGCTCTCCCGAATGGGCGACGACACGTCCCTCGATACGCTCGGAGAGCACGAACGAGACTGCCGATCTCCCATCCGCGATCGTGGCCATCGACAGCTCTGCACGCCCGCTAACGGCGATCGCAGACGCCATGGAAGCGGGCTCCATTGATGCTGCGATTGTGACTCGGCTCCCCATCAGAGCTCGGACGGTGCCACGCTGCAACTCTCGCTGGTACGCGGGCAGGCCGGAATAGGCCGGCGGCGCGATGGAGATACTCACATCGTAAAGCCGCGGGCGAACAGCCTCAGCGACGTGGGTGAGTGAGGGCCGTGCGGCGGGAACTGGTGGCGAAGTGCCAGCGTCATCTGCCGCAACTGGAATAAGCAGCCAGGCGGAGGCCATTAGCGCAAGCCCGCCAACAGCAAGCGCGGCAGCCGGCCGCAATGAAGCCAGAGGGAGGGCTCGTGATAGGGGCAGCGACCGCAGCGCGCCGGTTGCCTCGCTGAAGACGCGCCTGGTCATCGCTTCAGAGGAGGCAGGCCTGTCGCCGCGCCGAGCCAGGTCCAAGCCAGTTGCGACCCGGTCCTGTATGAACGGGAAGGTCCGCTCGATCGCGAGAGCCGTGTGCTGGTCGGTGAGTGGGGACAGCAGTCGGAGCATCGTCGGGATAGCGACTGCGAGCATGCAGGGGATGATGGCGAAAGCTGGGTAGCGCCCCCATACAGCGAACAGCAGCACAAAGAGGACACAAGACAAGCCGATGCCCTCCAGGAGACCGCGACAAAGCAGCAAGAGCCGCCATCTGCGCCGATGTCCACGCAACACGGCCAACAGATGCTCGCCGGACGCGTCGGTTGCGTCGGCGGAGAAGGCGGTCATGGGCTCCTTGTCCTGGCGCGACCTGATCAACTGGACGGCATGTCTACGCCCAATGGTCCGTCCGAACTCGGCCAGACGTCCTGGAGACGGAACTGACGGTTGTACATCTCGGCGTACAGCCCCGAACGTTCCATGAGTTCCTCGTGCCTGTCTTCCTCTACGATGCGACCGTCGTCGAGGACGAGGATCTTGTCCGCATCACGGATGGTGGACAGGCGGTGCGCGATGATGAAGGTCGTCCGGTTCCGTCTGAGATCATCGAGCGCGCTCTGTATGAGTTGCTCAGCCTCAGTGTCCACCAGAGAGGTGGCCTCATCCAGAATCAGTATTCGCGGGTCTGCGAGCAGGGCCCGCGCTATGGCGATGCGCTGCCGCTGACCGCCCGAGAGCTTCACGCCTCGCTCGCCAATAAACGTCTCATAGTGCTCCGGCAACTCGTCGATGAACTCATCCGCGTTGGCGGCCTTGGCGGCCGCGACGATCTCCTCATCAGTCGCATCGAGGCGTCCGTAGCGAATGTTCTCATTCACCGACGCGTTGAAGAGGAAAGTCTCCTGCAGCACCATGCCTATCTGCGAACGCAGACTCGGAAGCGACACGTCGCGCACATCGGTTCCGTCGATAAGAACGCGCCCCTCGCCGGGGTCGTAGAACCTTGGGATCAGATTCACAATGCTGGTCTTGCCAGCACCACTGCGACCGACGATGGCGATCGTCTCGCCCGGCTCAGCAACAGCATTCACGTCGCGCAGCACTACTTCGCCGGTGGAATAACGGAAGCCAATGTGCTCGAGTTCCACCTTACCGGCTATCCGTTCCATCGCGGGGGCGCCGGGCTTTTCATCAACGCTCGGGACCTCGTCAAAAAGCTGGAAGATGCGCGCAAGCGCGGCCAGGGCACGATTGAAAGTGTTGTGCACGCGTACCAGGCTGCCGATGGGGTGGTAGAAACGCTGTAGGTAGGCGATGAACGCAACAACGGTGCCGCCGGTGGTCAGCCCTCGGGTCGCCATGTCGGCACCAAGCCAGATGACCAGCAGCATCCCCATCGATGTGATGAAGCTGATTGCCGGGAAGAAGCTGGTCCACAGCCAGATGCCCTTCACGTTGGCCTTGTAGTATTCTGTGCTGTCGTGCTTGAAGCGTTCGTCCTCGTGCGGCTCACGGGAGAAGGCCTTGACCACTCGGATGGCCTCGAGGCTTTCCTGCAACCGCGAGTTGATGTCGCCCAACTCCTCGCGTATGCGTTCGTAGAGCGGGCGGATGATCCGAGCGAAAACCGTGATGGCGACGAGGAAGATGGGCAGAGGAGCCAGGGCGTAAAGGGTGAGCGTCGGATTGAGCCAGTACATGAAGCCTATTGTGCCAACTACAGTGAGCGAGTCTGTGATGATGGTATCGGTACCGTGGACTACCATCTCCTCCACCGAGTTAACATCGTTGGACAGACGCGACATGATATCGCCAGTACGTCGCGCCTCAAAGAAGTCCAGTGACTGGCGGAGCAGATGGCGGTAGCTGTCAAGCCTGACGTCGAGCACGAATCTCTGGCCGAGTCGGTGCATTACGTTCATGCGCACCGCCCCGAAGAGCTGTTGAGCAAAGAACACGCCAAGCAGAAGCCAGCCCAACCGGGGCAACGCCTCTATCTTGCCGTCCGTGATCACATCGTCGAAGATCGTCTTAAGCAGCAGGGGCATATACAGGCCAGCAACGGTGCCGATCAGCATCGCGACGATCGAGACGGCTATAGTCAGCCAGTGCTTGCCGAGATGCTGGACGAACCAGCCGAGCATACGGCGGTCATTGATCGCGAGCGGCTTGACCTCTTCCTGGTCCCCGTCGGTCTTCTCCCGATTGTGACCACCTCGTCCGCGATGGCCTCCGTGACCGCCATGTCCAAACATCAATGGGCTTCAGACTCCTTGCGGTGGACTGGAAGTGACGACAAAGCTCAGGCCCAAGACAGCGCCGGCCTGAGCTTTGGCAGTGGCTGGTGGGTCTGGGTTCCCCACTATTATACCTGTGCTCGCCCGGAGCCGCAAGCACCGCCAGGAACCGCTATCAGAGCCAGCGGCCCCAGTCAAAGCCCACCCCGAGGTAGGCGTTGCCGCCCCCCAGATCATCCATGATACCGTAGCTGCGATCGGGTTCAGAATGCTCCAGCTGCGACCGCTCGCGCACACGTGCCATGAGATTGATTGCCTGTAGGTTCTCTGGCTCAATGGCGAGCACGCTGCGGAGTTGGTCCTCGGCCGCCTCGAACATACGCGCCGACGCGTAGGTGGACGCGAGCGCCATGCGGACAGCCGCGAGCCCGGGGTCCTCTGTGAGCACCTGCTGCCAGAGAGCTATGGCGTCCTCAGGGCGTCCGCTCTCGGCAGCGATGGCTCCCAGGTGGATGCGTGCAGAGCGCCGCACCTCATCGCGCTTCGTGAGGTCGACTGCGCGCTGGAGCGCCTCTGTGGCGTCCTTGCGCCGGTGCAGAGCTGCCAGCGAAAGTCCCAGATCATGCCAGGCGTCGTCGTCATTGGGATTGATCTTCAGTGCCTGTCGATACGCTTTGACCGCCTCGTCGAAGCGGTTGCCGACCGCGAGCACGTCCCCCAACTCGTTGTGCAGAACAGCCGCCTGAGGGTCGCGCTGAATGGCGCGGCGATAGGCTTTCTCGGCTGACACCAGGTCCCGTTTCGCCAGCAGCTTGCGTGCCCTGTCCTGGAAATAGTTGATGCCCTCACCCATCTCGGGCGCATCTCGGAGGATCAAGCCGCACGCCAGGCAGACTCTGCCCGCAGGCGATACAGGACGCCGACAAGCCGGGCAGACCCGCGAACTCGGGCCGGCACTCGGCGGCGCTTCCTCGACCATATCTTCGTTGTCAGTCACCGCGGATCTGGCACCGATTGGCGCAGCAGGCATGCCCTTGAGGAGACTTGAGTACGCGTTCACACTGCCGGGGCGCTCGGATGGTTCAACCGAGAGCCCTGTCGCCAAGGCGTGGCGCAGCACTTCGGGTGTCCGGTCGGGTAGCCGATCCAGGCTCGGACCTTCCAGGGCCTGACGCTTCTGCGCACCACCATCTACCTCCAGATACGAGAAGCGCCCGTTGTTCTGCTGGCTGCCGATACCGAATGCCAACTCGCCGGTCAGCGCCGAATATAGCACCATGCTCAGGCTGTAGATGTCTGACGGGGGATGAATTAGGCCCTGCTCCAGGAACTCGGGGGCCAGGAAGGCTTTCTGTCTCGGCTGGTATGGTGGCCGCTTTCCCACCGAATGGCCGTACAGTGCTGCGATCGCCAAGTCGGTGAGTTTCACACTGCCGTGGTCAAGCAGAAACACGTTGCCCGGGTGCAGACTCGTGTGGTAGACGCATCGCTGGTGCGCATACTGCAGTCCGTTGCACAACTGGCGCGCCAGACTGACGACTTCACGCGGGTGCATCGGGCCATGCGTGGCGAGCGTTTGCTCCAGCGAGACGCCTGCGACCAACTCGGAGACTATGACCACGTGACGACCGTGCAGAAGCATCTGGACAACATCGGCAACCCCCGGGTGCGCCAGGGCCACCACCACGCGGGCGATGCGCGAGAACCGTTCGCTCGGACGACTGCCCTTGATCGCGGCGTTCAGTCGCTTGAGCACGTAGCGCTGGCTCTTCTCCTCGTGTCGGACCTGGTACACGGTGCCGTGCGGGCCCGCACCGAGAACGTCCTCGACGATGTATGGGCCGACCTTGGTGACGTCTTCCGCGTTCGCCTCGGTACCAGCCATGGCAACCCATCCGAGATATGGCGATCAAAGCACACCAATGTTCGTCACTGGATCCATCTGCGCCTGCACGCAGCGAGGACAGCAAGCAAACGCTGTCGCTGTCCCCGGTAATCTCGCGCCTGGCGATCGTGTCTGCTATCCTGTCAGTTCAGTTCCTCAGAGGCGCCCCCGGCCTGCGCGGAGCGGTCTATCGCGAGGCACACTCGACTCGTCTTAATCCCGTCCGCAATGTCGGGCATGCAGTCTCTGTCCTCCATCAGGCAGTCCACCAGGTGATCGATTTCCTCCTGGAAGGGATGGTGGGCGACGTCGCCGCTGTCCGGCGAAACACAGGGGATATCGACCCAGTCGTCCTGCTCGGGGGTAAGCACTCGGCTCCACAGTTGGTTGCCTTTGGCCGTGCCTTCGGTACCCATCACCAACATGTTGAAGTGGTAGGGCGCAACGATCTCGAGACATGACGAGATGCGACCAACCGCGCCACTGTCAAACTCCACGGACGCCACGGTGGTCGTATCATAGTCGAAGCCGAGCGATGGATTGTTGTGGGAGAAGCCGCTGACGCGAGTGACGTCGCCGCAAAAGTTGCGGGCCATGTCGACCGCGTGACACCCGCCGGTCAACATGGCACTGCCAGCGAGTTCTTTGCGGGCGATCCACCGGTCAGCGCGGATGACGTCACCGATGCCGTGCCAATAGTCGGTCTGGACGAAAAACGGGTCGCCCAGAGCGCCGCGCGCGATGAGGCCTTTCAGGTTGAGGACCAACTGATTCCAGCGAAGGACAAAACTCATCACGCTGCGAACGCCCGCCGTGGCGACAGCTGCGCCCAGTGCGTCTAGTTCGTCCTCGTTAATCCCGGCGGGCTTCTCAAGAGCTATGTGCTTGCCCGCTTCCGCTGCCGCGATGGCGTCCGATGCATGCATGAAATTCGGCGTCGTGACGGAGACGATGTCAACGTCAGCATCGGCAAGCAGAGCGTCGTAGTCAGAGTATATCTTGCAGTCGAGGCCAAACTCAGCGACGAGCTTCTCGGCGCTCTCTCTGGTGCGGCTGGTGACGCCGACCAGTTCCGTGTGCGGATTAGCGATGTATGCCTTGGCGTGCTCGTAAGCAACCCAGCCACAGGCGTTGATAGCGGCCCCGAATTTCTCGCTCATTGCTCTCTCCCCTGACAGTCGAGTCTTGCGCGGTGCCGGGCCCTACTCAGTGATCTTGCGCACAATCACTTCGTAGCGATTGCCCTTGATACGCACGAGCAGGTAATGGTGGAAACCCCCGCGGTCAGGCGAGGCATAGAGGGGCGCTCCCCCTCCCCCTGTGATGAAGTAGTGGACCCCGTCCTTCTCCTGATGGTTATAGAGATGCTCGTGTCCGGCGAAGACGCAGTCAACTCCCTGCTCAACGAACAGAGCATGAAGAGCGTCGCGGCGCTGCGGGTGAGCGTCAAGTGATGACCCTTTGTGACCGTCAACCGGGTAGAGCGGCTGATGCAGGGCGACAAAAGTAAACAGGGCATCCTCTCGAGCGGCCAGGTCCGCGCGCAACCACTGCAGCTGTCGATCGTCAACCATGCCAGAGGTGTGAGCGCCGTCAGTGTTCAGGACGATGAAGTGACAGCCGCCCATATTGAACGAGAAGTAGAGGTGGCCGAAATACTCCTCGAAGATGCGCTCATTGGCTGGAATGCCGACTATATCGTGGTTGCCTGGGGCGAAAGCGACGGGGATACGCTTGCTTGACTGCAGTGGTGCCAGTCCCTGGAAGAAGTGCGAGTATTGCGCTCGCACAACGCCCTGGTTCGATGATCCATCAATGTAGTCGCCGGTGCCGAGGAGAAGATCCGCTCCAGTCTGCCCGATATCCGCACAAAGCCGCTCAAGCGCTGGCGCGTACGGGGCCTTGCCTGCAGGACGACTGTCCCCCAAAACGGCAAAAGCGAAGGTGCCAGTGGCCTCTTCCTGTGACCAACCAGAGCTGGCGAGAATCACGCACACAAGAGCAATTGGCACGAGCGCCCTGCACTTCACCGTTACTCTCCTCCCTCAAAAGAGCTTCGCTATCTCGTCCTGGTCGTAACGCGGCAGATCGAGCCACTGCCCGTCACCAAGCATACGCACGCCGTCGTCTGAAGGTCGCACTTCACCAATATCAGCACAGGCGACACCCACGTTCTGAATGGCCGCAACAATCGCCGCCGCTGATTGCTCGGGGGCAACGATCAGCAATGACCCCGAGGCGATCAGGCCCAGAGGCGCGAGTCCCAGGTTGCTGCATAGCCGCTCAGTCTCGGGGAAGTACGGGATCCTGCCGCCATCAATGGCCAGACCGACGCTGCTGGCGATGGCCAGCTCATGTAGTCCGGTGGCCACGCCCCCTTCCGTCGGGTCATGCATGGCGTGTACGTCACCAGCCTCCACAGCCGTCCGCGCCTCCGCCAGAACACTGATGCCCGGCTCGTGCAACATGCCCGCGGCGCGGGAGAGCTCAGCGTCGGCCCATCCGGCGCTGCGCAGTTCGTCGGACATTTCGCGCGCAATGATGGACGTGCCCTCGACGGCGACCGCCTTGGTGAGTAGAACACGATCCCCAACCTGGGCGCCAGCGGCGGTGACTACCCCCTCACGAGGAACTTCACCCAGCATGAGGCCAACGAGGATCGGGCGATCCAGCCCATGGGTCACCTCGGTATGGCCGCCGACAATCGCTATGTCGAAGGCCTCCGCCGACGCGCGAAGCTGCTCGAAGATGTCACGCGCCATGTCCTCATCGCTGGTGTTCTCAGGCAGAAGGAGCGTGGCGAGCATCCAGCGGGGGACGCCGCCGCTGGTGGCAATGTCGTTGGAGTTGACACATACTGCGTAGTGGCCGATCTCATCGGTGGCGAAAGTGATGGGGTCAGTCTTGGCGACCAGGAAGGTGTCCGGGTTCCCGACGTCCACCACGGCCACGTCGCACCCCACTTCCGGGCCCACCACGACGGAGGGATCATCAGAGGTCAATATCCGAAGCAGCGAGGAAAGCATTTCAGGCGGGAGCTTGCCGACCGGCAGTGACATCACTCGTCACTCCCCCGGTGCGGCGGCGAACAGCGCATCCACCAGAGTCGAGACGCTCTCGGCCACGAAATCTGCGCCCGCATCCTCGAACTGTTCGCGCGTGGTCTTCGCAGTGAGCACACCGGCCGAGAGAGAGCCTGCTGCGCGCCCGGTCTCAATGTCGGTGGGATGGTCGCCCACCATCAGAGCCTGGTCCGCCGGAACGCCCAGCACCCTCAGCGCTGCATGCAGGTGTTCCGGCTCCGGCTTCACAAGCTCGACATCGTCGCGGGTCAGGAGCACCTCGTGCGGCATGGGATGTCTGTCCATGACCGACGCCACGCCCACACGGCAATTGCGCGTGATTATGCCGACACGCATGCCGCCATCTAGCAGTGACTGGAGGGCCTCAGGAACGCCGGGGAAGGGCGCGGCTGCTGATGTCGCGATAAGCTCGACGCGCTGCATGGCTTCCTCAGCATCCTGCCGGAAGCGTTTACGCGCGGGTTCATCCGGAAGAGCTTCCAGAGCTTGATCGACGATCTCGAGGATGTACCGCCGGTCGTCAAGGCGGTCGCGCAGGCCCCACCGTTCAGCGACGACCAGCACCTCTGAACGCATGAGCCCGAAGTCAATATTGGTCTCGGCGAGCGTTCCGTCGAAGTCGAATACGGCGGCCTTGATTGTGGAGGGATCAAGCTGTTTCACTCGGCACTCCCCGTGGGCGGTGCTGGGTGTTCAGATGAAGATGACCGGCGAGACCCAGGCCATCTCACCGTCAGCCTGGGTGATGCGCAGGTAGTAGAAGTCGCCAGGTCGTGCGTCCGCCCCGCCAGCCCATTCCAGCTCCAGCGACGCTGTGGCCGATCGGGCCTCGTGGACGTCTGCGTTGTTCTTGACGACCACGCAGGACGAGATGGGTGCCGATCCCTCAATCTCCGCCCGCACAAGCGGAGCCCCGGACGCGTCCGCGGCCGGCAGTTCGCTCCCCATAGGGGCGTCATTGACCCAGAAGCGCACGATCATACGCGGGCCAGTTGTTGCGTAACAGCGGCGGGCGCGCAGGGCGTCGAACACGCCGTCGCGTGTGAGATCCTCAGCCCAGACAGCCGTTATGCCGGGATTGCAGAGGAAATCCTCCTCAGCGACAACGTAGTGGCCGTGGAGGATGGAGCGGCTCGGCCGACCATCGTGGCTCTCAGAGCCGCCTGTGAAGCCGAATCGATAGCCCCGCTCGAAGGCGTCCTGTAGATGATGCCCAGCCGCCTCGCCAGTGTTGAAGTAGCCGCCGCTGGGGAGATACCGAATGGGGAACGGTTCGCCCATCTTCTCGGAGCTGCCCCAGAGCGAGTAGACCTCGCACAGCTGCTGCAGGTCAGAGTCGAAGTAGTCCCAGTTCTCCCACGTCTGTCCACCACCGCGAGCGGTGTGATGCGGCACGACGACCACGTCGTCGACCGCGACCTGACTTCGGATGGCTTCCCACAAGCCGGGAGCGGTGTGAGTGGGCGGCTCGCAGCAGCGCAACAATGGGGCTGTCTCGCCATTGCGATAGATCACATGGCGGTGCCCATAGTTGTTGGCCATGCCACTGGAATCGCCCCACTCGTAGCCGGGGAAGACAACGAAGCGCCCGGCCTCCGTAAAAGCGTCAGCGGTCGCGAGGGTCTCGTCCCATTCGCGATCGGTCAGTTTCAGGTCATGGTCAGTAACCGCTGCGAAATGTAGCCCGGCCACGTCGCGCGAGAACCTGTAGGCCTCATCAAGTGTGGCTGGCCCCATCACACGGTCAGCTTCGCTGATCAGGGCCTGGGCGCGCCGCTCACGGATGTGACAGTGAATGTCGCCCCAGAGGAGCAACTGTCCCTCGTCCGATCGCACCTCCACCGGGTCGCTGAGGGCGCGCATACCGTCTGCCGAGATCGCCGTGACCTGGTGAACGCCCGTCGCATCTGCCACAAGAGTCGTGCTGGCAAGGCCGTCCTGTAACTCGACAGTGCCAACCTTGGCGTGCCCGCCCGGGCCGGCGATGGTCAGGTCGACCTTGCCGTGCCCTCCCGAGGCCGTGGTGCCCAACTCGTTCTGGGCCTCGACTATCACTCGGAACGGTTCGCCGGTCCGTGCTACGCTGTCGGTCACGACCTTCAAGCGCACAGCTGTCGGATCGATGGCGCGCGCGACGACCTCGGGCAGATGCGATGTCTCGGACATTGCAGTGATTTGCCTCCCGCGACTACCTCAACTGCGACTCCAACTGCTTCAGCAGCGCTGACTGCTCGCGGTTCTTCTGCTGGTAGGTGGCAAGGTCGCCACTGGCCAGCGCAGCCTGCTTCTGCTGGTCAAGCGCCAGAAGGTGGGCGAGCGTCTGACGGGCGCTGTCGAGAGCGCCAGTGCCGACCTCGCCACCCGTCTCCCACTCAGCAACGGGCTGTGTGGCGGTCTCGGAACCGGTGCCAGCTTCCAGGTCGCCGAAGAGTTTGTCGAGCGCCTGTTCGAGCGTGTCGCCAAGGACGATATCGTCGCCATAGACCACGACAACCTTGCGCAGCTCGGGCAGACCTGTGTCTTCTGCTTCGAGGTAGAGCGGCTCAACATAGAGCAGTGAGTCCGCGAGCGGAATCACCAGCAGGTTGCCACGGATGACATTGGAGCCCTCGGTGCCCCACAGCGTAATGAGCTGTGATATCTCGCCGTTCTGGCTGATACGCGACTCGACCTGCCATGGCCCGTCGAAGAACTTCCCGCTCGGGAACTTGTACACGAACAGGTCGCCGTAGTTGTCGCCGTCGCAGCGAGCTGCCAGCCATGAGACCATATTGCGCTCTTCCTGGCCGAAGAGAACCATCGGCATCATCAGGACGAACTCGGGGTCTTGTTCCCCCGGCAACTCCATGACAACGTAGTAGGCCTCGACCAGACGCCGCCCGTATGAGTATATCTCGGGTGGGATCGCCCAACGGTCTTCGCCCTGGAAGAATGTCTGCGGGTCCTTCATGTGATAGGCACTGTATATCTGCACCTGCAGCATGAACATCAACTGCGGGTAGCGCAGATGGGATCGCAAGTTGTCGCTCATCTCGTCACCAGACTTGAAGAGCGTCGGGAAGATGCTCTGGTAGCACTGAGCAACAGGGTCAGCGTCATCCACGATGTGGTACTCGGGGATGCCATCGTAGGCGTCGCACACGATCTTGACCGAGTTGCGGAAGTAGTTGCCCAATCGCGGGATGCCCTGCGCGTAGGGATACTTGCCAGAAACGGTGTAGGCATCCTGGATCCACTTGAGCGTGCCGTCATCATCGATGACGATGTAGGGATCCGGGTCGTAGAGCAGGAACGGCGCGATCGCCTGCATGCGCTCGGGCAATGTGCGATTGATCTGGATCTTGCTGTTCTCGGTGATCAGGTTGGTGAAGAGAATCTGCACGTCCGGGAAGAAGCGCGCGAAGAAAGCGATGCGCTTGAAGAAGCTGTTGATGGGAACGCCACCCAGTCCGTCGTAGTGGGTGTAGGCGTTGTCAACGGGTGAACCGGTATCGCCACCCCGGGAGTAGTCGAGCTCCGTCTCTTTCGTGTTTACAATCACGAACTCCTGGAAGCTGACATCGCCGTTCTGGTCCCCATAGCCTCGTCGAGGCTGGTTGGGGCCCTGGCGCGTCTGGCCGCCACCTGGCCCCGGAGCGGGCTCGTCGCCCTCTTCGGCCTGCTCCTGTTGAGTGCTCAGGGGCTGCTCCATCGGGCTGATGCGCTCGATCATCCGTGGGTGGATGCTGGCCCCATAGTAGATAGCGGGACGCGTCACCTCGAGACCCACGGTGCTCTTCGGGGGGATGTCACTGACCCAGTAGTTGGGTTGACCGTTGGGCAGCCTGATCTCATTCGCTGGTGAGACCGCGATGCCGTAGCCGTGCGTGTACTTGAGGTGTGTGCTAACCCAGTTGCTGGCGGGCAGCTTCGAGGCATTGAGCTGTCTCGGCGCGAGCATCACCTGGCGGATCCGACCGTCGATGGTGTAGCGGTCGACGTCCACATCAGGGAAGCTGTAGTAGGCGCGGATCGCCTGGGTCTGGTTGTAAGTGCGCTGCAGCGGCCTGTGATCCCAGATCCTGACGTTTTCTATACTGGCCCAGTTCTCCTTGATGTCGCTCGCATCAAGCTGCGGATTGATGTCCAACTCGATATCGCGCACGCCATCGAGGCCGTAGGCTGTGTTCGTAGCCGCAATGTTGCGCTCTATGTAGGGGCGCTCTTTCTCAAGCTGGTTCGGCACAACACTCAGCTTCTGCATGGCCGCGGGGTAGACTGTGCCGCCCAGCATCGAGACCAGCAGCAGGCCAGCCAGAGCGCCGGCAGGCAGCTTGTAGCTGCGGCTGCGGATGGACACGATCATCATGACGCCCACCGCGGCAGCTACCACCATCAGGATGTAGAGGACCGGCAGCCGGCAGTGCAGATCGGCCCAACCGGGGCCGCCCTGGAAGACACCGGCGCGATTGGAGAAGAGAAGATTGTACTGGTCGATCCGATAGCCGTAGATCTTAACAAACAGAGCTACAGCCAGCAGGCCCAGTGAATGGGCTCGGGCGCGCGGGATCGCGTGGATGGTGTTGCCCACCACCCGGATGGCTTCCTGGTAGAGATGCACCAGGACGCTTACCACGAATGTGGCCAGCAGCGCGTGGTATATCGCGCGCCAGGCATACTCGACGAAGCGCAGCTGGAAGACGTAGAAGCCGATGTCCTTGCCGAAGACCGCGTCGGTCTCATTGAAGGGCACCATATTGCGGAACTGCAGCCACTCGATCCATCGAGCGCTGGCCATGACGCCGGCCATCAGGGCACCGACGAGCGCGAACAGTATCAGCGCGCGGTCGGCGTACCCCTCGATTTGCTCCCGCTCCTCCTCAGGAAGCAGGCGCTTGCCGATGAAGGTGACGTCACTGGGCAGCGGCAACCGCGCGAAGCGCAGGTTCACATACAGCCACCCGAAGAAGAGGGCGCCCACTACGACGCCCAGCAGAATCTTGGTCCAGAACATCGTGGTGAAGACGGGGCCTTGGCTCAGAGATATGAACCACAAGTACTCGGTGTACTGGTGAAGACCCTTGAGGATGAGCACTCCAAGGAACAGGAGGCCGAATATGTACCACAGCCAGCGATTGGATGAGTCCACGTGATAGTCCTCCACTTCAATGCGATGCGCCCGCTATGGGCGGGGGGGCTCTTATGCCACCGATGGTGTGTCTGCGTGGAATGATTGCGGATGAGGTCTCGCCCAGATACTACTCGGGCTCGCCCACGTCGTCGTCGAAGTTGATCTGGCCAAGCAGGTCTCTAAATCGCTCCTGATCGACCGTGTCCTCTCCGGAACTGTCGTCAATGACTTGCATCTGCGCCAGCACTTCCTCCGCAACGAGTATGCGCACCCCGGTGCGGACGGCCAGCGCTATTGCGTCCGAAGGGCGGGCATCAATTGCGACACCCCGACCCTCAACGGATATCTGGATCATGGCAAAGAAAGTGCGGTCCACCAGACGTGTCACATGAACTTCGCTCAGCTCGCCACCCATGGCCTCGATTACGGAGAGCATCAGATCATGCGTGAGCGGACGGCCAATATCCTCGCCGCTGATTGCCATCGCGATTGACTGGGCCTCGTAGAAGCCGATGTAGATGGGCAAGAGCCGGTGTCCATCGGCGTCGGCGAGAATGAGCACGGCGTTGCGTCTGGGGTCGATCCCCACTCTCTGCACCGTCATCTCAACCATGCTCAAGCGCTCCTTCGGCGCTGGACGGCAACACAGACAAACCCGGCCCCGGGCGACCGAAGTGCGCTCGCCGGGGCCTGATGGGCAACTGGTGCAACGGATAGCGTATCACAGCCGTATGCCGCAAGTCAAATGATGCTGCCGGATCGGGGTTGCCGCGGCAGTCGGATACTACCCGCATGGCCTCCTACTGTCGCGCGCGGAAGCGGTTCCGGCGAGCAAGGTAGGCTCTCAGCGCTGGGCCGAAGGGAGCCTGTGGGCTGAACAACTCGTAGTCGATCTTGCGCCTGTGGCACCCCTGACGCACCGCAGCCACATGGGCGTTGATCTGGGCGAGATACTGCTGGCGGATCTCTCCGGCCTCGGAAGCCAGCGAGGCGCCGCTTTCCAGATCCTCGAACACGACGGGCCCTCGGAAGTCGAACTGCAACTCGTCGGTGGCCAGAACCTGGAACACCATGACGTCGTGTCCGCGATGCCTGAAGCTCGCGAGCGAACGCAGTATACGCTCGGGATCATCGAGGAGGTCGGAAATAAGCACGACCAGCCCTCTTCTACCTGCGCTGCTCGCGACAGCCCCCAAGGCGCCGGGCAGATCGGTCTCGCCACTGGGGACAAGTTCCTCCAATGCGGCGAAGACACGCTGCAGATGCCCGCGTTGCGCCAGAGGAGGAAGCTGAGTCTTTACGTGGTCGCCGAAGGCTACCAGGCCCACGGCATCCCGCTGGCGATGAGCCAGGTACGCGAGACCAGCCGCCAGGTAGCTGGCACAGGCGAGTTTGGAGACGCCCTCCTCCGGATAGCCCATGGATCCGCTGGTGTCGACGGTGAGGTAGACGCTCAGATTGGTCTCGGCATCGTATTCCTTGACAAAGTACCGGTCGCTGCGCCCATAAAGCTTCCAGTCGAGATGGCGCAGTTCGTCACCGTGGGTGTATTGCCGGTGGTCGGCAAACTCGATGCTAGCGCCGCGGTAAGGGCTTCGATGCTGGCCGGAGTAGTGGCCCTCAACGATTGCCCGAGCACGCAACTCCATACTGGTTAGTTCGACCAGCGCCTGGGCGTCGATGCCGAAATCGGAAGACAAGTCGCCTCACACCAACCGCGTCAAGCGTCGCCGTGGGGATCGATGGACTTGAGATGGTCGATCTTCTCCTGCAAGCCCTCAGGCGGCGTCTTGTCAGGATGCGCCTCGTAGTAGCTCTGGATCGCGACTGCCATACCTTCCTCGGCCAGAACGGAGCAGTGGACCTTCACGTTGGGCAGACCGTCAAGTTCCTGAACCACGTCGTCGTTGCTGATCCGCAGAGCATCGTGGATGTGCTTGCCCTTGACCATCTCCGTGAAGATGGAGCTGACCGCAATGGCAGCGCCGCAGCCGAAGGTCTGGAACCGAATGTCCTCGATGGTCTCGGAGGCATCGTTGATCTTCAGGCTGATCTTCATCACATCGCCACATCGCGGGCTCCCGACCTCGCCCACTGCGTCGGGATCCTCGAGAACACCCGCATTGCGCGGATTGGCGAAGTGTTCCATGACTTTCTCAGAGTACTGCATAGCTCAACTCACTCGCTTACGCCGTGGTGCGAGACTCAGTGCAGGTCATATTATATCCCAACCAGCCCGGAGGGGCAACATGACGCTGGTCGGTCACTGCATGGCGGCAGGCGATGTGGGCACAGGCATCAGAGATACTGGCTGCGGGGCTGGCGCATGGATCAGCAATTCGAGTGTCGCCTCTCGCAGGCTCGAATCCGCGATGGTGATGGCGGCATCAGCGCGAGCTTGCCGGATCCATCCCTCCCGCGCAAACGGCAGCTTGGCACTGCGTATCCGAGCCAGCAACTCTTCCCTTACTTCCTCAAGCGGGCGCTGGCCTGCAGGCTGGCGCCCTTCGACCTTGATGATCACCCATCCGTCGGGGGCCTCGGTAACATCTGAGACGATGCCCTCCTTCAAGGCGAAGGCCACGTCGGATATCTCCCGTGCGTAGTCATCGCGCTCGAACCAGCCCATGTCGCCGCCTTTGTCCTTCGTACCCGGGTCAGTCGACAGAGCGCTCGCCAGCCCCTCGAAGTCGCCGCCCGCATCGAGTGTATCGCGCACGGCCTGCGCATCGTCGCGCGTGCCAAAGAGCATCATCCTGGCTTTGACGCGCTCCCCAAGCTTGAACTCAGTGGCATGCTCACGGTAGAAGTCCAGCACTTCCTGCTCGTCGATGCGCATGTCCGCGACCGCCAGCTTGTCCAGCAGCATGTCCATGCACAGCTGTTCGAGGAACGCGGGACGTGACAGGTCGCGCTGCTGCAAAGTGGCCTCGAAGTCGCGTTCGCTGCCCGCCTCGGCCATGGCCCGTTGCAGCCGCAGATCGAGTTCTTCATCACTGACCTCGATGCCCGCGTCGGCCGATGCGGATGTGACCAGCTGAGCGTCGATCATCTCAACCAGCAGTGAGGGCCCTCGCACCAGGCGGATGCGATTGACGAGATCAGTGCCCGTGATGTCGCGACCATTGATGCGCGCCACGACCGCGGCCTTCTCGTCGGGGGTGCAGGATGTCAGCAGGCCCAGTGTCAGGCAACCTGCCAGAATGAGCGCATGCGCATGGATGGTTGGGACGGTTCCTCTGTGTCCGATCATGCTTGCCGGGCCACGACTGCGCGTCAATCGCTTGTCGCCGCGTGACCCGGACCTCCTTGATGGAAGATTGCGGTGGCGCCGCCCTGCTCGACATAGTCCAGCAGCTTCTCGAGCAGCTCGTAGCCCCAGAAGTACCCGGGCAACTCCTCGGTGTACTCGATAACAACTACCGATCCACGCACCTGCACCCGACCACGAAAGTCCTCATCGTCAGTGTGCACGCTGCGGATTACCAGTGGCCTGCCGATGTGGGCTTCCACCTGCTTGATGCGCTCTTCGAGACGCATCGTTCACCCCGGCAATCGCGCTGCGGGATCTCAGACGGGTACAGGCTCAGTCAGGTGCGTGTCCTCGTCCGTGTAGGGCGGGGAACACGCGCACAGTATCACCAACGGCTCGGATCCCATGCACGTCACGCGGTGTTCAGTGCCAGGCCGGATCAATCGGGCATCCCCCGCCTCGATTCGCTCCGACCGCCCTGCCAACTCCAGCACACCCTCGCCGCTGAGGACATAGTATATCTCCTCGGCGAGCACATGGCGATGTCGGTAAGTGCTCCGCCCTGTCGGTATAGTTGCTCGCGCCAGACTCAGCGCCCGCGAGCCCTCGCGTTCCGGGCGCAGCAACTCGAGTATGCGCGATCCATCGATCGTCGTGAACTCGTCGGCAGCCACCTACTTGTCGCTCTCCTCCGCCGGCGCTACCCAGATCGGGCTCGACCATGCCATCTGGCCGTTGGCCTGGGTGACGCGCACGTAGTAGTAGTCGGTCGAAGCGACTCCGGGGCGCTGGTCCTCAAACTCCAAGGCGACCTCGTAGGACTCGGGAAGGACCAGCCGGTGCACGATGAACGACTCGCTCGTGAACGGGCCAGTGAACTCGTTCGCCGACTTGACCGCCAACTCACCCAGCGTGCGCTCTACTGACCGCTCCGCAGGCTCAGCGGTGGTCAGGCGCAGCTTGGCGTCCGCCGGGCCCTCGATGTCGAAGCACAGCGATTTGGTCGGATCGTCGGCGAGGACGTCCTTGCGGGATGTGTAGGACTGCCATCGGCAGGCCGTCGCCGACTGCTCAGTGACACGGTCTCGCCGGTTCTCTTCGCATGGCCCTGCCTGGTAGCATGGCATCAGGCCACCAACCGTGGCACCGTCGAGTTCCAGCCGCATGTCCCAGTCGCAGGTGCGAGGCATGCTCAGTGCCGCCCACGGTCCCCAACCCCACTGCACGCGGCAGCGAACACGGCCCGGCCACGGGTCCAGCACGGGCTTCTGTCGACCGAAGGCCCGGGCTACCGGCTCGCCGTTGCGGATGAGTTCGACCATGCTGATCTCGTCCCACCCACTTACCTGGACGGCAAGCTGGCGGACGTCGGCGGCAGGCAGATCGCTCCCCATTGGCTGGTCGTTGAGCGTGAAGCCCATCTCGATCCGATCGCCGGTGACCGCGTAGCAGCGCCGCTGCCGGATGGCGTCGAGCACTGCTTCGCGAGTCAACTCCGGCGCCAGGACCGCAGTCAGGCCCTCCCCATACCCGCCGGGGTAACCGAAGTGATCGTCCGTGGAAGCCACGATGCCCAGCTTGAGGCCCAGGTCAAGCGCCCACTGCACGGTGCTGTCCGTGCTGCGCCCGCCGTTGGAGTGGCGGATGTAGGGATGCAGGCCACGATCGCGCTCGGCGAGCCCGTGCTCAGAGAAGATCTCGGCGACCGGGCTGACGTCGGTATCGGTGTGTTCCCAGAACATGCCGCGCCAGTGCCGGAGGTAGGCCGGGTGATGCGGAATGATGA
The DNA here is from genome assembly GCA_029821735.1 of Candidatus Zipacnadia bacterium. GTDB lineage: Bacteria > Armatimonadota > Zipacnadia > Zipacnadales > UBA5352 > JALGSU01. The sequence goes on from JALGSU010000002.1 coordinate 311,553, forward strand.
TCGCGCCCGTCTCACGCGCATGCGCTTTGAGCGCATCGACGTCGTCGAAGTACTCCAGATCGCGATCGGTGTCGGGGTAGACGATGTGGTAATCACCCCACGCGCTGGAATGAAACTCGTACCCCAATAGCGTGGCAAAGCTCCCCGGCTCATACCACTCATCGGTCATCTGCCTGACGCGAGGCCACTGGCCCTTCATTACCTCGAAGCCGTTGACCCACTTCATGTGCTTGTCATCGGGCATGGTGGGCATATCGGGCCACTGCGAATGCCCCGTGTGAGCGAAGAAGTCCAGGTGCTCTCGCGCAATCTCGAAGGAACGCTGAAGGGAGCCCTTCGCGTAGCCTACCGCGTTGTGGTTGTGGATGTCTCCCCAGTAGATATTTCCACCCATGGCTGTCACTGCGGCCTCCCTGAGCCAGTGCAGAAGGGCCGGGAGCAGATGCTGCCTGCTCCCGGCCTGCAAGTTGTTGGCGTCTGCGAGCTACTCGACGTTTAGATTCGCGATGTAGCTTTCGAGAGCCTTCTGCTGTTTCTCACGTTCGGTATTGAGGGTCTCTATCTCCGCGCGGACCTTATCGAACTCGTCCTCCTGAGCAGTGAACTTGGCCACGTACTTCTTGTAGAGCTCGCCGTCGTGGTCAAGTTGCTCCATGTTCTGGCGGATGCGAGCCTGCTCTTCCTCTATCTGCTCCAAGCGCGCTTCGTTGTCCGCGATCTGGCGATCAGTGCCGGAGATACCCGTCTTCATCTCAACGATCTTCGCCAGTGCAGCCTTCATCGCGTCGCTGATGGTCCGCGAGCGCATGTAGACGGCGACCTGTTCGAGGCCCTCACTCGTCAGGTAGACGCTCTGGACGACGGGCATTTCCTCGGTTACTGTGAGCTTCTCGGAGGCGTTGGCGGCAACCACGAGTCGGAAGCGATACAGGCTGCGTGTGGTCTCTTCGGCTTTGGCCGGTTCGATGAGCTTCCACTGGTCGCGCAACGGATGCTCAAGCAACACGACGCGTTCATCATCCGTGCGGTTCTTGACGACGTACCTGACGCTTGACACCTGCTTGCTCGTCATTACAAGTACGCCTTTGACTATCTTCATGCTGACACTGGGCCGGTCGGTGGCCTCGTTCTTCTGGACCACCTCGACGCCGAGGTCCATCGCGTAGCTGATCAGGCGCTCCTCATCGGGGCCGAGCCTGTCTATGAGCGCGTCGCCAGCGTAGGTGCCACCATCAAAAACCGTGATCGGTCCAGCGGTCAGATGCATCCCCGAAGTGTTCTTCAGGCGCAGGCCATTCATGGGGTGCGCGCTGTGTGACCGCGCGCTGAAGATGGAGACCTTCTCGGCCTCGATGGCCTGGTTCACGATGGGGATCATTGCCGATCCCTGCCGAACGATGGACACGGGCATGTCGATCGCGTACTGGAACAACTCGCCGACCTCTCCGCCCGACGCAGCTGCCTGCACACCGGAAGAGGCGAGCGCATCTGCCACCATGCCACCGGTGCCGCTACGCGAGCGTAGTGCCGACGGTGCTGGCGCCATCGCGCCAGCAGGACCAGCAGGGCCCGCCGAGCCGGCTGCGCCAGACCGCCGTGCCATCTTGGGCGCCTCCGCCTCAGCCATCTCCATCGGTGCGTCCTCATCCATGGCGCCCTCAAACAGCCGCGGGGCGGCTGCCGCCTGCACCGAGACAGGCACGTCGGGACGCGCTACGTAGAGGGGCTGGTAGAGGTCCTGCGTGAAACTGATGGGACGTCCGGAGACGAGTGCCAAGCTGACCCCGTCCCAATCTGCGTCGGTCGTGTTCTCCACGATCGCCCATCCCTGCAGGAAGGCTTTGCCGTCATCGGCCACCAGGCGGTACGTGGTCTTCCAGATTGGCGTCTCGAGCAGATAGCCCACGGAAACCTGACGAGCGCCATCGCCGAGGAAGGACAGCTGCACCTGGCGCTTGGATACGTCCCTGTTCGCGGCAATCGCGCCCAGCGCCTTGTCGAGGTCCGCCGCAAGTTCGCGGTCCGCGAGTCGAACGAACTTCATCTGCCAGACCGGTATCTGCACAATACCATTGTCGGTTAACAAGTTGACGACCTCAAACTCGAGGACGCTATCGCCGACGGTCTTCTCCTGCCACTCGCGCCCGAGAACCGTGCCTGTGACCTCGGTCTCAGCAGTGATCTCGACGCTTGCCCCACGCAGGGAATCGAGCAGATCACCAAGCGAGGGGTTGTCAGAGATGTCAACGGCGAAGGCCTCAAGGGTGCGCTCGAGAGGGTCTTGGGGAGCATAGCTCACCGGGCCAATGCGCCCACCGCCCAAGTCCTGAAGGACCATCGACTTGAGAATGTCGTTGACCTGCTCGACGCGGAATGACATGTTGATCGTGGCGTCGTCCTGCACTTGTCCCGCGTGCTGGAAATACCCAACACCGCTTGAGAAGAGCACGACGCGCGACAGCGGGAGGTCATCGGCACTGGCGGCACCAGCCACCAGCATGGTGAGAGCCACTCCAAGCAGAACCATCTTCATGACTTCTCCTCCTGACACGTTAGTGCGCGGGCCGTCGCGGTGGGGCTAAACGCCCTTCACCACGGCCAGTACATTCGCAGCGCTGGCGACATACAGCGGGGCGTCGCGTACGCCATCGTTGATCCACTCAGGCGCGTCGCTCGCCTCCAGTTCATCAATTACCTCGTCCAGGAACATCCGCGCAGTGGCGGGGTCGAAGCGATCGAGCACCATGGCCACCCAACCGGAGGCAACCGGCCAGTAGCCACCGTTCTGATAGGTCTCGGGCGGGACCTCAGCTAACATGCGTTCCCAATACTCGCCCGCCTGCAGATGACGGACGCAGCCATTCATGAAGCACCTGTCGTAGTTGTCGAACAGGAACTGACCGATCAGGACAGTCTCCCTCTTCGAACATGCGCGGATGACGCCTGCGTAGACGCTGGCCCACAGATCGGTCTGTTCACAGTCGCCGTTGGCTGCGACATACATATGTCGTCGCTCCCGATAGAGCTCATACAGGTTCTGGCCTGCTTTCTCTGCGGCCTCAAACCACTGATGAGCGCCGTCATGGTCCTCAACCGACTTCGACATCTGCGCCATCACCATGCACGCTTCCCAATAGAGCAGCGACGAGAAGGTTACCTCGCCCGTTTTGCCGACGGTGTCCGCGAAACCGTAGCCGGAGTGCGGATGCGCGGGATCGACGAAAACCAGGTGCTTGTCGGACAGAGGCACCGTCAGCAAGCCATTCATCAGAGCGTTGCTCCATAGGATGAACAGGTCCCAGTCGCCAGTCAAATCCACGTAAGCTTTGACCAGCTTCACCGCGAACGGCGCGTTGTCAGTGGGGGGATGGGAGAGGGCCCCACCGGTTCCGTGGACGACGAAGACGGCGCTGCCGTCTGGGTTCACGCGATTGGGCATCGTGCCATCTTCCCGCTGGCGCGCCAGAAGATACTCGATGGCCGCCTTGATCTCTTCGGGCGGCATGAGTGAGCCAGCGCCTTCGACCGTGTAACAGAAATCGCGCATATATATGCCTGTATACTTGCCGGAACCGGCAGGAGTATATATCCACGTGCCGTCGTCTGCCCGGACGCGCGCTGCGTCGACGCAACGCTGCGCCACCGCAGCGAGACGATCATATTGGCCCTGCTCAATCTCAATGGGGCGTAGGAAATGCTTCATCTCTGCTCCTTGAAGGTGGACGAGTAGTGCGAGCCCGTTGTTCCAGGGAATGCGGCGTGTCTAGGCCAGCTCAACTGCGCCGACCAGATCGGTGATACTATCGATGTCGTGGCGTTCGCAGTATTGAGCCAGCCCCTCGATAACATCTGCGGCAGCGGCGGGCTCGATGAAGTTGGCGGTACCAACGGCGACCGCCGTCGCTCCCGCCAGAATGAATTCGAGGGCGTCACCAGCGTTCATGATTCCCCCCATGCCAATCAGCGGCAGGTCCACCGCTTGCGCCACCTCATGCACCATACGCACAGCCACCGGGCGTATGGCTGGACCTGACAGGCCGCCGGTAACGTTGCCCAGGTGCGGCCGACGTGTCTCCACGTCGATGCTCATGCCCAGCAAAGTGTTCACGAGCGAAAGCGCGTCAGCTCCTGCGTCGGCAGCGGCGACGGCGATTTCGCTGATGTCAGTCACGTTCGGCGAGAGCTTGACGATGACGGGAACGCAGGAGGCGGCGGCGACAGCGCTCACCAAGTCGCCCGTCATGGCACAGTCGGTGCCAAAGAACATGCCCTCCTCAGCTACGTTCGGACAGGAGATGTTGACCTCCAAGCCATCCACGCCATCGGCCGCGCACAGCGCTTGGGTCAGCCCAACGAACTCCTCGATGCTGCGGCCAGAGATGTTTACGATGATCGGCACGCCGTATGCGCGCAGGGCGGGCATCTTCTGCGCGATGAACGCGTCCACCCCGGGGTTCTGCAGGCCAATGGCGTTGAGCATTCCCGCAGGGGTCTCTCGGACGCGTGGCGGTGGGTTGCCTGCGCGAGGCTCAAGCGTGACCGCCTTCGTCACGATCGCGCCCAGCGAGGCGCAGTCGAGGTAGGGCGCATACTCAGTACCGTAACCAAAAGTGCCGGAGGCCACGGTCACCGGGTTCTTCATGCGCAAACCGGCGATCTCCACTGACATGTCCGGCGTCGCGGTCTTCATGACTACATCCTGTTCCACGCGATCTCGTTTGCCTGGAAGACCGGGCCCTCGTTGCAGACCCGTACGTATTCATCCTGATCACCCGCTCGAGGCACGACGCACCCCAGACAGGCGCCAACCCCACAGCCCATCCACTGCTCCATCGATACCTGGCACGACGTGCCCGTCACCAGGCACATAGTACCCACAGCGGCGAGCATTCCGCGAGGGCCACAGGCATAGACCCTATCAGGCTGATGCTCCGCGATTTCGGCGGCCAGAACCTCAGTCACCAGCCCCTCTTCGCCGGCCGAACCATCCTCAGTGACCGCGGTGAACTGGTCGCAACGCGACGAGAACTCCGTCCAGCACACCAGCAGGTCCTCGGTCGCTGCGCCGAAGAGGGAGTGCACGTGAGACATGTTGGTGCTCAAGCGAAGGTGGTTGGCCAGACAGATCAGGGGCGCGACCCCCACTCCGCCAGCGACGAGAACGAGTCGCTCGTCCGCCACGGGTAACTCCCAGCCATTGCCGAGCGGTCCCAGAAGGTCATACACGGTACCATCGGCATGCGCCGCGATGGCCTCTGTGCCTCGCCCCACGCTCCGGACCAGCAGCCGGATCTCTCCCGAGCCGGGGTCCGCGAGCATGATTGAGAATGGACGGCGCAGAAGTGGATCGAGCCCGCCGCTGACGCGAAGATGCACAAACTGCCCCGGCGCCGCCTGCTCAGCGATCTCAGGGCACTTGAGGTGGAGCACGTAGTGCCCTGGCGTCACTTCTTCGCGGTGCAGCAACCTCGCAACGGCTCTGGACATCATGCATACCCCCGTGTAGCAGTGTTGGTCTGCGAGCATTATAGCACACGTGCGCTGCGTTCGGGTAGCATCCGGCGCCCGCCCTCCGGAGGTGGCCTCGCTACACCGGGGAATAGTCAGACATCGGACAGATCGGCCACTGGTGGATCGCTAACCGCAAGCCACATGAGGTGAACTGAGTGAAGGGATGGCGTATCGGGCGGATTGCGGGCATCTCCATCGAGATCCATTTCACTTGGTTGGTGATCTTCGGGCTGATCTTGTACAAATTCTCCACTGACCTCCTGCCAAGCATGCTGCCAGACGCGCGCCCCGAGCAACTGTGGATCGCGGGCCTGGCGACGGCCATCCTCGCCTTTGGCTCGTTGCTCCTTCACGAACTCGCCCACTCGCTAATGGCCCAGCGCCTGGGCGCGACCGTCTCGCGCATCACACTCTTCATCTTGGGCGGCGTCGCCCAGATGACGCGTGAGCCGAAGAACCCCGCCTCGGAGTTCAAGATATCCATCGTCGGCCCTCTGAGCAGCATCCTGTTGGGAGGCGGCTTCATCGGCGCATATTGGGCAATCACCAAGTTCGACCTGCCCAAGTTGTGGGCGATCCCCTGCCTGCTGGTGGGTGAGATCAACATCGCTCTCGCCGTCTTCAATATGCTGCCGGCCTTCCCCCTGGATGGCGGCAGAGTCTTGCGTTCGATCCTCTGGTGGCGCTGGCGCAGTCGGGAGCGGGCGACCCGGATCGCCTCAGCGGCAGGGCGTTGGCTGGGCTACCTGATGATGGGTTTGGGGGTTGTGCAACTCATCGCGACCGATGTCACCGGGGGCCTTTGGACGTTGGCTTTGGGGTGGCTGCTGTCGACCATGGCGACCGCCAGCTACCAGCGCGTCCAGTTGAGCCAGGCGCTCGACGGGGTCCATGTTCACGACCTGATGACCAGTCCCGTCGCAACCATCCCCGCCGCTGTCCCGCTGCAGCGCGCAGTCTTCGACTACTTCCTGGTGACTGGGTTCGCTACCTTGGCCGTTGAGGAAAACGGAGAGATTGTCGGCGTCCTGCATCGCGATCAGATACAAGCCGTCGACCAGAGCTTGTGGCTGGGGACGAGTGTGGCCGAGGTCATGCGGCCCCTCGACCGCGACAAGATGACCGTCAGAGCAGACGAAGATGCAGTGGAAGCGCTCATGAAGATGGCCGAGAGCGGACTCGAGCGCCTGCTCGTTGTGGACTGGCGAGGCACCGTTATAGGCATCATCACTCAGAGCGACGTTGTGCGCCTGCTGAAGATGCGCGGCGAGCTGCGCCCCTAACTAAGCGATGGCACCATTTGCTCGCGCTGCGGCCGGATCTCCGCCAGACGAACAGCCCGGCCGCCCTGTGCAGCCGATATCTCTGCGGCCACGAGCACCGCGACCGACTCTATGAGGTCCTCATACATGATGGGCGACTCGCCCGTCTCTGCCATCGCCAGGAACTGCTCCATCGTCCGCCTGTAGAAGAGCTTGTCCTTCACCGCGAAAGCCACGGAGCCACTGCCGGTAAACAGCTCACCGTGGTGATTGGCCTTGGCCTCACGCAGCAGTTGCAGCGAGGCGGAACGCCCATCCCCGAAGCTCAGGTTCAGCAGGTCAAAGCCCACCTCAGCGACGTTGGAGACGCACTGCACGCCGCCCCCCATGACGGCGTTCACCACATCCGTCAGGTGGATACCGTAGAAGTAAAGCTCGCCCGGACCTATGAGCGAGGCGTGGATCACTTCGTCGTCGCCGATCTCAGCCATGGCCGCGGACAACTCATCGCTGTACCGCAGGCCGGAGGCCGACATCAGTGGCGCGCCATTGTCAACGGCAAGATTCACCATCTCAGTGCAATCGTCCACGGTGTGGGCGAATGGCTTGTCGACAAAACAGGCTCTGCCTGCCTCGAGAAATGGCGCTGCCTGGACGAGGTGCCGTCCCCCGTCTCGCCCAAGGATGAGCGCCGCGTCAACCATCGCCGCCATGTCACGCGGCTCAGTGAGTACGGTCTCGATGTTGTGCGTCTCCTGCAACTCCATGACGCGCTCTGGTGCATTGTCCTGACTGCACAGGGCCACGATCTGCGCGCCCTCAAGATTCCAGGGGTCGGAAGATTCAGAGTTGAAGATGCGGCAGAACGCATCCACGTGGGTGGACTCCAGAGAGACAACACCTATCTTGATCACTGCTCCTCACGTCCTTTTCTCCGACTGTGCCACCGACTGACCCAGTCCTCAATGTTCTTCTGATGGGTGCGTTCGATGGCCAGCGCGCCGGCCGGCACGTCTTTGGTCACTACCGAGCCCGCGGCAACGTAGGCCCCGCGCTCAATGCTGACGGGGGCCACCAGCACTGCGCTGCTGCCGATGAAGACCTCGTCCTCGATGACGGTGTGGTGCTTGCCCAATCCATCGTAGTTGCAGGTTATCGCGCCTGCACCGATGTTGCACCTCTCCCCCACATCGCTGTCGCCCAGGTAGGAGAAGTGCTGCATCTTGGAGCCATCCCCAATGCGGCTGCGATTCATCTCGGCAGAACTGCCCAGCTTGCAGCGATTGCCGACGCCGCTGTTGCCGCGGACAAGCGTAAAGGGCCCCAATTCACTCTCATCGCCGACTGAACTGATCTCGATGACGGTATGATCGCGCAGCAACACGCCGTCGCCGACTGTGGCATCGCGCAGCGTCACGTTTGAGCGAAGCTCGCATCTCTCGCCGACAGTCGTCGCACCAAGCAGGCACGAGCCCGGACCAATGACCGTGTCGCGACCGATGGTTACGTCAGCGTCGATCATGGTCGAAGGCGGGTCGAGCAGCGTCGCCCCAGCGAGCATCACGCGCTCACGCACTCGATCTCGGGCGATGCGCTCGGCCAGTGCGAGTTGCACCCGCGTGTTGATGCCCATGACCTCGTCCGCATCCTCGCTGGGCATAGCTCGAACCGGCAGTCCATCATCCACCATCAGCCGGATAACATCAGTCAGATAATACTCAGCCTGGTCGTTGTCCGGCCGCAGGCGCCCAAGCGCGTCAAAGAGCGCTCGGGCATCGAAGCAGTAGACGGAGCTGTTCACTTCGCCAATCGCAAGTGTCTCGTCGTCCGCGTCGCGATGCTCCACGATCGCGCGCACTGCCCCGTTCTCGTCGCGCACGAGCCGGCCATACCCCGTCGGATCATCGGGAAGCATCGTGAGAACGCTCGCAGATGCTCCTTCATCTCGGTGCATCGCGAGCAGCTTCGCGACGGTGGTCGGTGTGAGAAGCGGGATGTCGGCACAGGTGACCAGGACGTCCCCCTCAAAGTCAGCCAGCGCCTCACGGGCGGAGGCGACCGCGTGTCCCGTGCCCAGCTGGGGCTCCTGCACAGCAACAGTCACGCCCCCCGGCAGATGCGCAGCCACGGCCTCGCGATCCGCACCGAGAACCATGATCAGCCTGTCCGGCTCCAGTTCACGCGCCAGAGCGAGGACGTGATCAATCATCGGCTTCCCGCAAACACAGTGCAGGGGCTTGGGGACGTCTGACGCCATGCGAGTGCCTTTGCCTGCGGCCAGAACCACGCATGCGAAGGGGCGCACTATCACATCATCTCCGTCTGGACTGCCCACCATCATCCGGGGGCCCTATTCCGTATGCGCACAATTTCTACTCGGGCTAACGTCGCACCTCCAACCGAAAGCGGCGCCAAGGCCGATGGCCAAGGCGCCGCATGGGAACTTTGCCGAATACCGGTGCAAGACCGTCAGTCTTTCTCCTTGAAGCACTTGCAGACTGGCTCTTCGGTCTCGCCAGGCGCGGTTGCTTCCGCCGCCGCGACCTGTGCCTCATCAGTTCCGCCGCTCAGCACCTCAGAGATCATGCCCTCGATCCTGGCGTCGTCACCATCCATGTAGCCCTCATGGTACCGAGCTATCTTCCCCTGAGTGTCGATCACGAAGATCGCTGGTAAGGCGCGGACGCCGTACCGCCCCGCAACAGCCTGGTCCGGATCAGCTGCCACCGGATGGGCGGTGTTGTGATCACTAATGAATGAGCGAGTCGCCTCGGGCCCGCCCTGCCCCTCATCGAGGCTTATAGAGAGCACTCTGAGCCCATCGGCACTGAACTTTGTGGCGATTCGCTCCATCACGTCAAGATGACGTGCGGCGTCTCGGTACCATGTGATGAAGTAGTTGAGAACAACCACGTGGTCTCGCCAGGACTCAAGCGCGATCTCGTTGCCTTCGAAAGTGGTGACTGTGAACAGGGGAGCTGCGGTCCCAATAGGAAGGGGTTCCTCCGGCAGTGGCTGCGGCACTTCATCTGAGATGGCAGCACCGGCGAGGAAAGGAGTCAGCACCGTCAGCGTCAACGCACGGAATACGGTACCTGTGCCCATAATCATCGCCCCCTTGGCTGAGGTGCTCCTGCGCGAGAAGCTTCGCGGTTAGAGGCTCGGCGACCTGCTCGGATTTGTCTGCAGCTGGCGCGCCAGTTCAGCGACGTCCTCAATCGAGGCACGCGCCATGACCACATAACGCCGACCGTTCTGCTCCCAGGTCGACAGCGCGACGCCCTCAATAGCGCCCACTCGCGTGCCCCCAGTCGCGCCACGCACCCGATCGCCGCCGCTGATCGGGTCCCATGTGCTCGGTCCCTCGAAAACCGAAAGCGGACAGGAGCCGACTTCGTAGATCGTGTGGGTGATGATCTGGCCTGAGACCTGCAGCAATGCCCGGCGCATCACGCGCCACGAGGACATGCTCGTGCCAGCGCCGACCGTGCAGTATCCCGTCGGCGCGACATAGGCGGGTGACATGTGGTTGTGCGCGGCCACCAGAAGATCCACGTTGCCGGCGACCGGATTGACCCGCGAACTGACCATGAGCGCCGCGGTGATGACCACGAGCCCCATTGCAGCCATCGCGACAGCTCGTGCCGTGCCCGACTGCAGCCACGCCGTCCGCCCACGGCTGTGCCGGCCCTCGATCCCATCCAATCGCCAACGAGCCCGCTGCATGAAGTTGGCCGGCACTTCGGCCTCCGCTTCACTGCGCTCAAGCAGCCGCTTGGTAGCTACCAGTCTGCCCACCCGTCCGCTGCACTCAGGACAGATCAGGACGTGTGCGGCGACCCGACGGCGGTCGTCACCTGACAGCTCGCTGTCGACCAGTCTCGACAGCAGTTCCTCGTTGTCCCTGCACTGATGCTCCATTGGTCAGATCAGTCCTCGCGCCTTGGCGTATTCAGCCAGCATGCTCTGTAGCTGAGACCGGCCTCTGGCTATGCGTGAACGGACCGTGCCTATCGGTATGTCCAGCGCTTCGGCTATCTCGTTGTAGGCGAGCCCATGGATATCGCAAAGCACCACGGCCTCGCGGAAAGCTTCCGGCAGTTCGGCCAGCGCCTCCTCGATCTCCAGATCCAGCGCTCGAGCCAGGAGATCTTCATCCGGAGCCGGCTCATGACCGTCGTCGGCAAGCTTGTTCAGGTCCTCGCGCGCCAGGGAGTCCCAAGCCGTGAAATCCGGCTGCCGACGTCTCCGGCGGAACTCGTTGATATATGTGTTCGTGACGATCCGCAGTAACCATGCGCGGAAGTTAGTGCCCGCCTCGAACTGGTCGAAAGCCAGGTAAGCTTTGACCAAAGCCTCTTGCGCTACGTCTTCAGCGTCCGCGTGATTGCCCGCCATCCGCAGCGCTGCGTTGAACAGGTCGTGCTGACACTGCTCCACCAGGCGCTCAAACTCGCGCCGGTGCGTTCTCTGATCCTTGTTTGAGCCGGACTCGAGGGTCATAACCACACCTGAGGCACTTCGGCCTCATATTCTCCGGCTCCGTATGCAGTAACGCTGTGACACCACTGGTCAGTTCCCTGCCCGGGTGGCATCTTTAGAGTCGGCCTGTCTGCTTCGTCAATCAGGAGGTCTGTCGCCATTCCGGCCAACCGAAAGAACCTTCGCTGCGGAGCGAACGTGATCCCGCAGATGCCGGAACGCAATCTCGGCTCCACCGCGCGTGTTCAGCACACGCTCCTGAGCCGGAGTAAGCAGCGATGGCGCGTGCTGGGCCTTGAGTTTGTAGATGGCTCGTCTGTCGTTGTCCATGATGTTGGGTAACACGAGAGCGGCGATGGGGTTTGCGCCAGAGAGGATGGCGGAAGCGAAGTCAACCAGGGCCGGCTCGCCTTCGGGAGTGACCAGTATGTTATCGAGTTTCTCCAAGTCGCCGTGGGCGATGCCTCGTGCGTGAAGGCGCGCGATAAGAACTGTCAGCCGATCGAAGAAATGCTCGTCAAACACACTGGGATCGGCGGCCGAGGCACTCGTCCCCGTGACACACGTCATCGCTACCATACACGCATCTGGCATCGCCAGAACCCGCGGCACGTTAGGGATGTCCTCGGCACGTCGGAGAGCCGTTGCCTCGCGCCGCGCCAGATACATGCCCGTGAGTTTCTTAAACCACGTACCCCCGCCGCCATAGTCCTTCGTGACCGCGCGCTGGCCTTCGAAGCTTATCAGCCGCACCTCCGGCCGCATCTGCCAAGCCTCACGCAGCACGCGAAGGGTCAGTTCATCCACGTGGGATCGCGTCAGTTGAGACCATACTTTCTCACTCAAGAGAGGACTCCTCATCGTGCGGGCCCCGGGCTTTGCCGGTACAGACTGAGCACCCGCTACCTACCGAGACTCGCATTGCGTCGAAGGGACAACGGACACACTCCATGCAACGGATGCAGGCATGTGTGCCGGCTTCGGTCCTCGGGTCAATTCCCTGCGGACAGTGCTTCACACACCACATGCAGTCAGTGCAGGCCTCCGCATCATGCTCCACCTGGACGAAGCTGACCCGATTTAAGAGGGAGAAGATCGCCCCCAGAGGGCAGGCCACGTGACAAAAAGCGCGTTTGTAGACTACGGCACCAGCTATCGTCAGCATCAATATGGCGATCTTGATGTACCACCAGGTACCCATCAACGGACGCAGGTCCGCATTCAGCAGCGGCTGGGGGATCCCCCCCTCGAGTGCGCCCTGCGGGCACAGCTTGCAGAAGAGCGGGACGCCCATCACGTACGGCGCGACTATCGCAAGTCCCACAAGCGCAACGAACTTGCCCAAGCTCGCGAGTCGCGGCACGCTGAGCTGGCGCGGGTTCAGTCGGCCGAGGAGATCCTGGAAAAGGCCAAAGGGACATAGCCAGCCGCACATCGCCCGCCCAACGACCGCGCTTGCGGCAAGCATCCCGCCCAATATGTAAAGAGGGAGGATGAACAGGGCACGCATGTCGACAATGGCGTTCTGAAGCGCGCCGAGAGGACAGGCGAAGGCCGCGATCGGGCACGCCCAGCAGTTAAGGACAGGAAAGCAGATGCCTCTTGCCTGGAACAGGAAAGAGGCGTTGACAACCAGCAGTGACACGACCTGAAACCAGCGGCGTGATCGAGTGTACCAGGGGAGGGACTTGACTTCGCGATGGGAGGCCATCTCAGCCCCCACTCAGCCCGATGCAGTCCAGGCAGAGCCGACCTGCGTGGACCATCACATCATCCATCTGGCCCAAGTGCACACCGTAGGCGACGCAAGCAGCGCCGACGAGGAACAGAACCAGCCACAGCCAACGCAGTGGGATCAACCCCTCTACAGACTGCGGAGGTACTGGTAGTCGCGAGTGATGGCCTCGCGCTTGTCCGGGTTACCCGATGCACAGAACTCGACCGACGCAAAGCCCTCGTAGCCGCTGTCCCGCAGCAAGCCGAACAGAGGCGCATAGTCCACCGAGCCTTCGCTCAGCGCCACACGCTCAACACGGTCAGAGCCTGGCTCGAGCGGGGCGTAGTTCTGCGCGTGCACGTGCATTACTGAAGGCAGTACCCGCTCCATACGTTCGAGCACTGTCTCATCTCGCTGTTTTGAGGACGGCTGGAAGTTGACACCGAAGTTATCCGCAGAGACCGCGTCAAGCAGCCTGCGCGCGGATGCCCCCGTGTCCGCCAGGCTGTTGCCGTGCATCTCGACTGCCAGCGACAGCCCCATCTTCGACGCTCGAGCCGCCGCTTCGCCGGCCTCATCGATCGTGCGCTGCCAGATGCTCTCAGTGGCTTCAGCGGAACCGACATCACTGGCCCAGACACGCACGATGGGAGCCCCAAGGCCAGCGGCTATCTGCAGCGCATCCTTCAATACAACATGCTCGTCATTGCCAGTGGCGCCGAAACGCAGGTATGACCCGAAGACAGGCACGACAAGGTCGCGTTCCTGTACCATGCGTGCGGCAGCCAACACGCGGTTCTTGTCATACTCCTCAGAGATGTGAGGCTCCCGCCCCCATATCTCGATGCCTTGGAAGCCAGCTTCAGCAGCCAGGTCAAGGCTGTAATCGAGGAGACGCTCGCGGAACGCGATCGTGCACAACGAGATGTTAAACGACTGCCGCTTCGCTTCAGCCACTGGTGCCTGGTCCTTCCGTCACGCCACTCTCAGCCAGCTCCTGGTCCGTGACCGTCTGCGTAGTGTGGATACGCTTGCTCTATGCCTCCACTTCGACGGGCATTCCCGTCTCAGCGGACTCATGTATCGCGACCAATACTTCCGTATTGCGTAGGCCGTCTTCCCCCGTGACGACCGGCTCGACTCCGTCTATCACACAGTCGGCGAAATGCCTGATGCTGTTGATCGCAAAACCACTCGGTTGGCCCTGCACGGTCGTTCGCCCGATCACGTCGAGCGAGCCGCCGCCATCCGCATTGAACTGCTGGCACACACGATGTGCTGTGATATCAGCCTGCATCGTGCCCTCGGCGCCGATCAGTTCGACCTTGAAGTCGGCCACGGACGGGTACTGCTCAGACATGATCCAGCAGTTCTCGATGTGCGCAACGCCGCCGCCGTGGAGTTCCAGCACCGTATGAAAGAAATCAGGGGTGTCTATACCTCGCTCCTTAAGAACTCTGGAACGAGCAACAGAATACACTCTCTTGACCTCATCATCGAAGAACCAACGTACGAGGTCGACGGAATGGCTTCCCAGGAACCACACAACTGTAGAGTGCCCGCCCCAGCTGAGCATCTCGGTCGGGACGTATATAGTGTCATTCAGCCGAAGCGAGAGCATCTGTGGCTCGCCGATGTCCCCTGCCTCTATCGCCTGGCGCATGTTCCACATCGCAGGATTCCAGCGGTTGTGGAAGTCGACCATCAGCCTGACACCTGCGGCATTCGCGGCGTCAATCATTGCCCGGCACTCTTCGGCCGTCGTGGCCATGGGCTTCTCTATGAGAATGTGCTTGCCGGCCTCAGCGGCGGCAATCGCGATCTCGCGGTGCAGGAAGTCGGGGGTCACGATGGAGACTGCGTCTATGTCGTCGCGGGCCAGGAGTTCGGCGTAGTCAGTGGTGAAGCTCTCGGCGCTGTACTCCGCCGCACGGCTACGGACGAGTTCTTCGTCGAGGTCACATATGCAAGCCAGACGCGCGCCGGGGTGGGTGGAGTATGCCATGAGGTGCGTCTCACCCCATACGCCTGTCCCGATGATCCCGAAACTGCAAGTCTCCCCCATCGTGTGCACCTCGCTGAAGATCAGCTTAACGAAGTCTGGCGAAAATACCCGAAAGCAGTCCATCGGGCACGTGGGCAATTATAAGCCATTCGCGGAAACGCTGTCAACGACCGACCCGCCAGCCAATGGTTTCACGCGCGAGGAAGGAATCGGTCCGGTGCAGGTAGCACCTTCCCAAATGCCAGGATGTCCTCGGCGGACCCAATGGTCAGACCGGAGGTCTCCATGCCGGAGTTGACGCGCCAGATAGTGAGACAGACCCACACCAAAGATCACGTGATCCATGACCACACTGAGTTACCTGTGGAGGCGCCGCTGCACATCGAGGTGAATGGGAAGCATGTGGCTACGCTCATGCGCCTGCCTGGCCACGACCGGGAGTTGGCGCTCGGGTTCTGGCTGACCGAGGGACTCATCAGTGCACGGGATGACATCGCGTCACTGGTGCACTGCCCCGATGACCCCAACGTGCTGCGGATCAGCCTGACCCATGAAGCACCAAACCGCGAGTTCATGGCCATCGGTACCGCGTGCGGTGGGCTGCTGGGGCGTGATCTCCCCAAGCCTGTCAAAGGACACAAGCTATGCGTCCCGCCGAAGGTTCTGATGTCTCTGCCTGCCGTCATGGCAGAGCACCAGCCCCTGCGTGAACGGGTGGGAGCGCTTCACGGTGCAGCGGTCTTCACGCCGCAAGGCGAGTTGCTTGCGGCCTATGAGGATGTTGGCAGGCACAACGCAATGGACAAGGCTTTGGGCTACTGCGTACTGACGGACCGGTCGCCCAGAGAGTGCATCATGCTCATAACAGGGCGAGGCAGCGCGGAGATGGTCATCAAGGCTGCACGCGCGCAGATCCCCATACTGTGCACCATGGCGGGCCTCACCTGTTTGGGCGCAGACCTGGCCGATCAATTGGGCGTCACTCTCGTGGCTCGTATGCGGAGCGATCACCTGGAAGTAATCGCGCACTCGGACCGCATTGCCTGAAGACAAGGGAACTTCCGACATGCTGTCTGGTTACTTTAGTGAGAGCGACCCGATAGCAGCTTCATCGAGCACACATACCCAGCGGGCGGAGTAATCATGGTACGCAGTTCAAAGCACAGGACACTCGCTCTGTTCGCAGTTGCGGCGGTTTTCATCGGGTGCATTGCTGCACCAGCCAGCGCCAAGCCATGGCGGATTGCCGTGGGGGGCGGCCGCATTACCGGCTATCTGGGAACTATGGCGAAGAACGGCATCCACCGCGAAGTCCTTCAAGACCATGAACTTGCGAGCAGCGCTCGCCTCGCCGATTACGACATGGTGATCGTGAGCCCTGGTGTCGCCAACGCGCCCGCCGTATCGGCGGCTGTTGAGGAGTTCGTCGCGAACGGCGGCGTGGCCATCACCGAAGTCACGGTCATCCCCTCCGCTCAGGCCGTCGCCGGCCAGCGGCTGGGACCGGCTGCTGGCCCCAACATGCTTTTCCGCGGCTACGACCATCCCATAAGCGCGGCCATGCACAGCGCCGGCATCATGGCGACGCAAGCACGTTCTTCGATGGCCATCATACCCGCCGACGGAGCGGCCGTCACTGTGCTTGCCGAGTTCACCGACGAAGGTGTCCACCAGAAATACGCCGGCAAACTCACCGGCGGCCGCAAGCATCTGCCCGCAATGCTCATCGTGGAGCACGGGAAAGGCAAGTGGCTTTACTCTGGGGCGAACATTGCTTTCTCGCTGGCGCTGCGCGGCGTGGAGTTCCAGCCATGGCTGCTGGCCTCGCTGCAGAACCTCACCGACGGGGAAGTGGTACCGCGCTTCGCATCGCTGCCCGCTGGCGAGTGGCTATTGCCGAGCGAACCATGGATCAGCCCGCCAGCTCAGCCGGTCGTCCGCCGCCCCGCACAGGACCAGGAGGCCAGTGCGTTGCCGGAAGGGTTCGAGGCTATGGACGTCCCCTCGGACGCCAACTCGGCCTTCGTACTGACCGGCGACATCATTGCGGACGATGTCGCGGAGGTGCTGCTGTCGTGGTTCAGCAAGGACTGGCAGCGCACGATCCGCTTTGAGCGCGACACCATCAGCGTCATCGAGATGACTAACGGTCGGGAGACCGTCGCACACCAGGTGCAACGCCCGCCGACATCGAAGGCCCTGACACACCTGCTCGTTCGACGACGTCCCAGCAGCGTCACCGTCTTCCTCGACGACCAGCCCGTGCTATTGGCTGCAGTCGACACGATGCAGGGCGAGGTGGCCACGAACGGCGTCCTCGAGACCTACTGCCAACCCACCGGGCCTGTCTACTTTGATGACGACTTCATGCGCGCCGAGGGTGAGACCAGCGACTGGGAGACACCCAACGGCACTTGGCGACTGCATGAGGTCGAGGGCGAAGCCGCCCAGGGCGCGAACCCCTTCGCCTTTGAGGCGACGGGCGCGCCACTGGCAACGGCGATCGTCGGCTACTCGTTCTGGGATGACTATGATTTCTCATGCGCGGTTCGCGGGAACGCGGACGCAGTTGGGATCTACGCGCACTACCGCGCACCAGATGACTGTCTTCTCATGCGCCTGACATACCCGCGCCCGGAACAAAGCGCGGAGGTGGCGCTTATGCGCTTGACGCCGTACCAAACGATCACTTTAGCCTCTGCGGAAGTGGATGCCAGCCGGGAGAGCTGGCATCAGTTGCGCGTGCGGGCATCACGCGGCCACATCATTGCCGAACTGGATGGGCGCGCGGTGGCGAAGGTGGCCAATGATTCCGCGCGTGGCGCCGGACAGATAGGTATGTTCGCGGAGATGGGGAGCGCACTGTTCGATGACGTCACCGTGAGGCCATGGGAAGCGACGCCGCTGCCGGTGGGCGGCGATGGGCCATGGGCGTGGGAAATCCAAGGGGCTCGATGCATCGCGAGAGACGGCCGCTTGATGATGGACCCCAATAAGTCAGGACAAGCTCTCGCCCCGCTGCAGGAACAGACCGACGTGCGCGCTTCTGCGAATATCCAAGTGAATAAGGCGCGAGTTGCTGGATTGCTGCTGCGCTACGCCGGCCCCGGCGACAACTACCGCCTCGTCTTGGCACGAGGGAAGAAGGGCCTGAATCTCAGGCTGGTGGCCACCTACAAGGGTGAGGAAACAACCTTGGCTGAGGCCCCAGTCGGCATCGGCGCGAAGGAATGGCTTGAGTTGACGGCGACTGCGAGAGGCGAGCTCATTGAGGCGTCCATCAACGGCCAGCCCGTCTTCAGCGTCAGCGACGCCACGCACACCAGTGGACGAGTGGGCATGTACTGCGCGGGAAAGGGCCCGGCAGCGTTCGCCGGCATCGAGTTCATGCCGCTCGATCCAGCCGATGTGTTGACCGATCCACCAACGCCCCCGTATGCAGGAATTATCGATACCCATACGTGGGCCGGTCGCGGGAGCGGTTGGGTACCAAGGCCGGAGGACCCTGAGCTCTACTGGCATTGCGGCTACTTCCCGGCAGCTGTCGAAGCACGAGTCGGCGCGCACCGAGCAGGGGATGGGCGCGCAGCTGTATCGGTGGCTGTGGGCGACGGCGGCGAACTCGACTCGGGGTACCGCCTGTCCGCTGACCAACCAGCTGCGGGCAGCCCCCTCTCGCTTCGCATTCTCCGCCTCGGCAGCGAGGTGGCGACTGCATCTCTTGGCGGGCCCGGTGAGGCCGGGTATGGCGTGAGTTTCGAGCGGACGGGCGACCTGCTCATCGCCCGCGTGGACGGCGACACGGTCCTCACGTGGCGCGATTCTAGGCCGCTCGAAGACATGGTTCGAGTGGGCTTCCGCCGCGATGCGGCACAGATCGATCCATCCGATGTGGATGTCGTCTCACCTGACGTCCGGACCTGGACGTTCAAGACTGCACCCGTGGAGTGGCAGGACCTGACTGGCACCTGGGACATCAGCAATCGGTGGTCCTGCTCACCTCAGTGGACGTGGCTGGCAGGCTGGAATCAGACCGGTGAAGCTCGCGCCATGACCAGACACTCTTTCTATGGCGACCAGCAGATAGATATGTACGTCGGCACGAAGATGATGCCCAACCCCAACGGCAAGGGCCACTACGAGGAACTGCGGGACCTTCTGGCTGGTCTATGTGAGGACGGAGCTGGTGGCGGCTACCGCATCGTTGTTGGTGGCAAGAGTGGCACTGAGTCAACACTGTCGCGAAACGGGGAGATCGTCGCATCCAACACCACGTGGACGCTCTCTAAGTCTGAACAACACAACAACTGGATGCTCTTGACCCTGAGCAAAATGGGCTACGTTGTCTCAGTGAAAGTATGGGGCTACGAAGTTCTCCGCTACGAAGACCCTGACCCGATCCCCGGTGGTCGTATCTCCATGGGTACCGACCGTAACGGCATCACGGTACCCCGAGTGACGATGTACGGGCGCCAGGCTGGCGAGTATCTGGCCGCTGAGGCAACGAATCCTGACAGCGCCCCACAGTGATTATTTCCTCACCTGACAGGGGAGATGTGCCATGTTCCGCGGGTCCTCTTTGGTCTGCTACGGCATCCTCGCTGTCAGCGGGTGGTGCGCGGGGGCGCAGGAACTTATCACTAATGGCGACTTCGAGGCCGGACAGACACCGTGGAACCGGGAAGTCACTGACGAGGAAGCCCACTCCGGTACGCACTCGATCAAACTCGACAACACCGAGGGAGTGAACTGGGCCGCAGTTGCTTACTCCCCGGTGGTCCCCCTGAGGCCACACACACCCTACCGGATGACCGTCTGGGTGAAGCGTGTTGGCGGCGATGGCTACCTCGAAATCGGCGGCTTTCCGGTTGACGCTGCGGGTGAGCGACTCGTCACCGGGCAAAGCTGGAAGATGGTGCTCTACCCCATCAAGGTCATGACAGGCCAGGCCCTGGGCCACTGGCGCAAGTTCGAGACCGTCTTCACGGTCCACCGCCCGGACATCGCTGGTCTCACCGTGCGTCTTGTCCACCGCCGAGCATCGGACATCATCTACTTCGATGACTTCTCCATCGAGGAAGTCAGTTTACCCCCCGCGCCAGAACTGACATTCCCCGAGGCCGTCACCTTCCCCGGTCACCCAAGCGACTTCCACATGCGTGTCGAGAGCGTTGAGGCAACTGATGCGCATGTACGTGTGGTAACCACGGGCGCCGAATACGAGTTCACCCCGGAGGGAGCCATCACCGGTCGCCAACGGATCGGTGCACAGCGTCAGGTGATCTCGATCCAGAGCGACCAGGCATTCGGCGACATGACCGTCACGCACCGTGATGATGATGTCTGCGTCATTGAGGGCGACCAGCTCGCCTTCGGTGTTCAGGGCGATTCGCTCATCGCGCTCGCTACGAACCGAGCACTGGGTCTGACTGTCACGTCCGGCATCGGCGCCAATCACCTCAGCGTGCAGGGCCCGCATCTCCTCGCGGTGGACGACGATGGCGGCTTCGTCATCTCACACGACTTCAGCAAAATCTACCAGACCGCTGGATGCCAGCTCACCGACCTGCCGGACTGGACTGGTGAGTCGGGTTGGGCTTGCCGTTACCTGATCGGCGAGCGCGAGCGCGTAGGGATAGCCGTCTTCCCGCCGAGACCATATGACTTCGAGACAGCCTTCGGCAAGCGCCTCGTGAACGTCACGGGCCTGATCTCCGATGAGCACATCCGCTTCTACAACCGATGGTGTAACGTGCTCATGCACTTTGATGCGAGCCGCCTCTACGACAAGTGCCGCGATCCCGTTGAGGGGCGCGGCCCCTACGTCTTCCTCGATCCAGAGAGCATGCACCACTCGGTCCAGACCTGCCACGACCTCGGAATACAGGTGATATGCTACTCCAACACCGAGGGGGAAGGTAACCTCTGGTATGGGGATGATGTGGACGCCTACTTCGCCCATCTGCAGGCGGTGACCGAAGAGTACGATCTTGACGGATGGTACTTCGACGGTGTGTTCGTGCGCGACGGCTGGAGCGTTGCCTACAGCTTCATGCGTCGCATGCGCGAGATGGTCGGACCGGACGGGCTGATCTACAACCACTGTACGCTCAATCCGCCCTTGACCCGCGACGATCTGTACATGCCGTTCATCGACGCATACGCGACCTGGCTTCTGCGCGGCGAGGGTCAGGGCATCGCGGGCGTTAATGCGCCCTACATGCGCTACGTTATCAACTCCAACCACATCTCCAACGCGATCCCGACGTTGAAGTGGGACAAGATCGAGGATGCTGGCCTGCACGACATCTTCCGAGCGATGCTGAGTTTCCACGGACGCTTCCGCTGGGCCTATCCCACGGTGCCTGCCGACCAGACCTCATGGCAAGGCGAATCACCCGAGGGGCGCGCCGCAATTGACAGGGAGTTCCTCGAATACTACTTCCCGGAGCTGGACCGGCAGGAGGCGTTGTGGCGAGCGGGGCTGCTGGATACCGGCATCAGCTGGCCCATACAGCTCGGGGCCGATGGGGACGGTTAATCGACGATGAGACGCGACTTCACGATGGTCCGGATCATGCGCGCGGTGCTGACAGCTATGCTGATCGCCAGTGCCGTCATTACGTCGGCTGCTGCGAGAGGGGATCACGACATGGATGAACGTTCCTACCATTCGGTGACACTGCTGGACCTGAAGAACCCTCTGCCTCCGGAGTGGCTGAGGAAGGCGGGCATCGACTATCTCTACGTCAGCGGCGGCATTCCAGTGGAGGATGGCCCTGACGGGGAGCCCGTCATCGCAGCGAAACAGCGCGACCTGTGGGAGCATGCGCTGCAGTTGTACGAGGGCACTGGCGTGAAGCTACTGCTGATGAGCCAGTTCTACACGCGCGAAGCGGAGGAGACGCGCGCGGTCGACTACTTCGGCCGCACCCACGACATGGCGTGCTTCCGCCAGCCTGCTTTCCGGGAGTGGATGCGCAACGCGATCGCCCGTATCGCCAAAGCCTTCGGCAGCTACGAGGCATTCGGCGGCTTCATGTTCGATGATGGCGCACACGTCCGAGTAGACTGCTGCTACTGCGACGTCTGCCGGCAGCTCTTCGCTGAGCAGTATGGCATCGAGCCACCGCCCTTTGAGGTGCATCGCGGCAGCCGACGCGTAGCTGACGACGACCCGTTGCTGCTCTGGGAGGAGTTCCAGCGAGAGAGCTTCGAGATGTATCTGCGCACCCAGAGCGACGCGGTACGCTCAGTGTCCAGCGAACTGCTGATGGTCACCATCCCATCGGACGCCTACTACATCGGACGTTTCCTCAATGTCGCGGTCAAGCCCGAGGATAGCCGGATCGGTGCAGGCGCACTGCTGCAGCGTATGGAGCGCCTACACCCGCGCCACTGGCAAATCTTCTACACGTTCCCGATGGCGCGCCTCCCGGAAGTAACCGAGACCGGCCTGCAGCGATGGGCGATCGGCAACCACATCACCGCGCACTCCGCGCGCATCATGGGCCAACCCGAAGGCCCGTATGCTCCGATGTACGGGCGCGTCCAGTACATGAGCCCCCACGAGATCGAGCGCATGGCACGGGTAAGCATCACTGAGGGAGCGAACGCCGTGTGCTTCTGGACCGGGGCCACTTCCTTGCCCTACTACCCCGAGGCCTTTGACGCGCTCGCCGACATCTACGCCGACGTGGCCCAGGTCCAGGAACTGCTGGCGCAGCGACGGCCCCTGCCCGCGAACATCGGACTGCTGTACTCAACCACGACGGAGGTATTCGAGCAGCCCTGGGAGGAGAACACCAACGAGCGCTGGCGGCATCTGCATGCGTTCGAGGGTCTCGCCTATTCGCTGAGGCGAGCCAACGTCCCATTCGACGTGGTGATGGAAGATGAGGTCACTGCCGAGAGCATGGCCCGCCTGGACGCACTCATACTGCCGGCGGCACGCTTCCTGACCGCTTCTGTTGCTGCCGCCATCGAGGATGCAGTCGAACGTGACGGGTTGCGGGTGCTCGTCACTGGGGAATGTGCGAACATCCCCGGAGCCACCGTCACGACCTGTGACCCGAACATCTTCCGCAGTTGGGCAACCAGCGGATATCGTCAGGAAGAGTATCTTGACCGGCAGCGGAGCGAAGTCCAGCAGAAGCTACTTCCCCATCTTCAGCCTCTGATCCAGACACCGATCAACATCTACGGTGATAGGGTCATCGGTGAGACGTATCGAGCGGAGGACGGTTCGTTGCTCGCGTTCATCGCCAACTGGGACTTGGATGAGGATGCGGAGGCCCTCATTGGGGGCGCCGGCAAGTTAGAGGACGCGCTCACGGGTGAGCAGCTCGGTGAACTCAACCAGCCCGTGACACTGACCGTCAAGCCGGCCGGATGGCGCATCGTGCGCGTCCATCGCTAGTCTCCGGTGTCGGCCCACAGACCTCGTCCAGCGTCTCGCGCTTCGCGCTCGAGGCGGACGAAGAGTTCCGCGTGCTTCACGTCCGGAGGGAAGGTGCTGGCGTGCGCTAGGCCTCGACGCACGAGTTCAGCGTTGACGAAGGTCTCCTCGCCCAGCCCTTCGTCGCTCACGTAGACGTACCCCAGCAGGCGCCCGTAACGGTCACGCTCTCGGACATCGAACTCGATCCGGACCGATTTGCCCTCAACAAGCTCGCGGTTCAGCTCTGAGGCCTCTTTGCCATACGCTTCGACCGGCTTGCTGGGATGCACCGTCTCGGGTGTGTCAATCCCGATGTAGCGGACCCGCTCCCCCCCGACAAGCACAATCGTGTCCCCGTCCACGACCCGCTCGCATATCACAACCAGACCATCGGCGTTGGACTGCAAGTGTACAAGTCCCGAATGTCTGGCACCGACCCGCATGAACACAACGGCTGCCGCGACGATCACGAGCGCGGCGACTGCGACTCTCTTCGTTCTTCGCGTGAGCTTCATCATATTCGGTTCCCATCAGACATACGAGACGTCACCCGACGACTGGCTCAGCAGCCAGTTCGCTGGAACGCGCATGGCACCTGCCAATGCCCCGCATGCATCCGCGCGGGCAGGCTTCGGGGTGACTGGAGCGGAATACTCTCTTGTCGCAGTCCCTCTATGAACGGAGTGTGCGCAAATGAGAGTCACTTCCGCACTGCTATTGCTGCTCTTCGCCTGCTTGGCGACCTCTGACGCCCAGGAGATGCTCACCAATCCCACTCTACAGCCCGACGAAGCAGGTGAAGCCCCGGAGGGCTGGCGCTTCCAGGCTTTCCGCACTGCCGGCGAGGGAATTTTCGTGGCCGATGGCGGGCAAGATGGTTCGCCAGCCGCTGGCGTCATCGCCGCCGTCGCGGAGGACCGTGGCTGCTGGGTTCAGAACGTATCACTTGCGGAGGGACGGCAGTTGCTGGTCTCGGGCGTATACCGGACCGACAACATGACCGGCGGCCCGACCAACATGCTGCGCCTCACCTGGCTGCGCCAGGTCAAGGGCTGGGACTACATCAGCGACTCGTGGGCTCAGCTTGCGCCAGCCGACGATTGGACGGAGTTCTCCGCACTCCTTACCGCACCGGACGAAGCGAAAGAGGTGGCCATTGAGTTGTTCAACTTCTTCCGTCCCGGCACGATGTGGTGGAGCGAGGCACATCTGCGAGAAGCCACGAGCGAGGAGGTCATGACGATGGCCGCC
This sequence comes from Candidatus Zipacnadia bacterium, assembly GCA_029821735.1. Taxonomy (GTDB): domain Bacteria; phylum Armatimonadota; class Zipacnadia; order Zipacnadales; family UBA5352; genus JALGSU01. The sequence goes on from JALGSU010000002.1 coordinate 336,221, forward strand.
GAGGTGCTGGACCGCGAGCCCAACAGCGGCGAAGTGGCGTACGAACCGGTCGATGGCGAGGTAACGGCGGTCAATCCGCCGCCCTTCGTGTGGCTCCCCGTGGACGGGCACGATCGATACGTCGTTCAGTACGCTCCGAATGGTGACTTCGACGGCCCCGAATGCGTAACCGTCGAGGACGTACCCATGACGGTCCACACACCGCACGATACGCTCACACCGGGCGCTTGGGCTTGGCGCTATGGCTTCAGTGCCGGTACGGACCTGATCATGGGGCGGTCGCGGAACTTCACCATACCCGAAAATGCGCAGCCCTTCCCCCTCCCGCGCATCGACGAAGTCATGGCACGGATCTCGGACGCGCACCCGCGTGTCTACTTCACCGCTGACAAGCTCGGCGCCCTGCGCGATCAAGTCAAGAACGATCCCACCTACGCCGCTCAGGCACATGACATCATCAGGCGTGCGGAGAGCAAGATAGGCGAAGACCTCTACCCGGAACCTGAGTTCCTGCCGACCGATGGCCAGGAGCGCGGGAAGGCGTACCTTCAGTCATTCAGGACCATGCGGCCATTCACCGGAGGTATGGACACCTGTGCCAAGGCCTACATCCTGACGGGCGACGAGCGGTTCGGACAGGAGGCGCGGCGCCGCTTGCTTCACTTCATGACGTGGGACCCCGATGGCGCGACCAGCGTGTCGAGCAATGATGAGGCCGCCATGGACCTGGTGATGCGCTGCCCGCGCACCTACGACTGGATCCATGACCTGCTCAGCGACGAGGAACGCGAGTTGTGTCGGCGCGTCATCGGCCACCGCCTCGAGCAGGTCAACCAGATGCACAGGCGGATGCCATTCGACAGTCGCCCCTACTCCAGTCATCCGGGACGCATGATCGGTTTCGTGCTCGAGGGCGCTGTAGTGTTCGCGCACGAGATCCCCGAAGCGAAGGAATGGCTGGACTACACGCTCCGGCTCATGTGGTCGGTTTACCCCGCCTGGGGAAACCCCGACGGAGGCTGGGCCGAGGGCGCGAGCTACTGGACATACTACATGAGCTATCTTGTGCCTGTGGTCATGCTCATGGAGGACCTCGGCGTGCCCTACAGCGACCTGCCTTACCTGCACAACACCGGCTGGTTCGGCCTCTACGCAGCTCCTGCTGGCGGCAGGATGAGGCCGTTTGGGGACGGACATGAGGGCTCGGTCGACGGAGGCCAGGGAACATTGCTCTACCGACTTTCCACCTTGTATCAAAACAGCTACTGGCGGTGGTATGCAGAGCAACTCGGGTCAGGCCCCGGCAGCGGCGTCGGGCAGTTCCAGGCATTCGACCCGGCGTTGGAGCCACGACCGCCCGTTGACATCCCGCAGGCCCGGGCGTTCCCCGCAGTCGGCATCGTTGCCATGCACTCGGACCTGGCCGATCCCGCTGGCAACACGTACCTGTTGATGCGCTCAAGTCCCTACGGATCGGTGAGTCACTCGCACGCTTCCCAGAACGCGATCGCTGTCCAGGCATACGGTGAGCCCCTCGCCATAAGCTCTGGTTACTACCAGCGCTACGGAAGCCCGCACCACGCGGGGTGGACATGGGAGACACGCGCACACAACTCGGTTCTCGTCGACGGTGAGGGCCAGGTGAAGCGCAGCACCGGGGCGCGCGGACAGATCACGACTTTCGACGATACGGACCGTTACTGCTACACGGTCGGCGATGCAACCGAGGCGTACGGTGGTCGCCTCAAGAAGTTCCTGCGGCGCGTGCTTTTCCTGCGCCCCGACTGCTTCGTCATCTGCGACGAGCTGGAGAGCGCAACCGCATCCACCTACGAGTGGCTGCTGCACGCGTGGCAAGAGATAGAACTGGACCAGCCCTCGCAGTCGGTCACGATCGCTCGTGGCGAAGCGCGCCTGACGACCCAACTGCTCGCGCCGGACGGACTGCGCTTCACTCAGACGGAGGGCTTCGACATCGCCCCTGAGAAAGCTGACTCGCCCACGCAATACCACTTCACCGCACAGACGAGCGGCGCATCTCAGGCCGAGACATTCATCTCCGTGCTCTCCACCTGGCAGACTGACAATGCCGGGCGCGTCCCTGTATCAGAACTGATCGAGGCCGAAGGGGGACGCGCCGTCCGCCTCACGTGGCCCAATGGCAGCGCGACAGTCCTCTGGCGTCTCGGCGATGCCACCCGAGTGAGTGCGGGCGAACTGAGCACCGACGCTGAGGTGGCTGCCGTCAGCACGGACGCCCAGGGCAACGTCACTTCGATCTACGCGTATGGCGGGGAGAGTGTGCGCATTGCCGGTGAGGTGCATCAAGCGGGTGACTAACGACCAGCAACCCGGTTCGTCGCGCAGGAAGGGACAGGTCCCGGTATGAAATGCGTCTATCACCCTACGCTGGATGCGACGGGCCAGTGTCCGCGATGTGGGAGACCCTTGTGCGCCACATGTATGCAGGGGGCTCAGGCCACGGGCGGCTGCGGCGAGTGCCTTCGTGCGCAACCTGCCGCCAGTGGCGGTCCGGCAATCGGCACCATCGTCATAGTCGGTTGCCTCGTGCTTGTGCTTCTCATCGCGATTCTCGGAGTGGGCGGCTACGTCTACTACAAGAGATCGGCGAGAGATCAGATCACCCCGCCAGAGCCGATCGAGACCCCCCCAGTGCCGGTGACTGACCCCAGCGACACTGATCCTTCCGCAGCGATCGAGCCTGGTGAAGAGGCGGTGGCGGTGTGGGTGGCTGGGCGTTCCGATCTTACGGGATACGTCTGGAAGGTCAGTGAGGCCAACGAGGGATGGACCGAGGTCAGGATACTCGTGGGACCGCCAAACAGCGAGTGGCTCGACTGGGTCGACCTGGTGTGGTCGGCTTCGGGCATGTTGTATGTGCGTGCCGATGATGGCCCTGTTGAGTTGGACGTTCCCGACGACACAGGCCGGACGCAGCCGACCGAGGACCTGGCGAAAGAAGCGGCCCTTGCCCATATTGACCAGCCCGGCTGGCTCACCAAAGTCACCGACCACTCTGGGGACTGGAGCACAGCGACGCTCTGGGTTGGGCCACCCGCGTCCGAATGGGTCTATCGGGTGCGGATGCGCTGGGACTCGGGGGCGGAGGGTTACGCGATTGAGGCAGTCGAGCCGATCGACTATCCCGGCATGGAATGAGCGGCGATCGTGATGACGCGGGCCCGTCTTCAGTCGGGGAGGGTCAGCAGCAGCGGGCGTTCCTCATCACGCGCAATACTCGCGTCAGCCGCGACAATCCCGTCCACCTCCCGCACTTCCTGACGGTGGCGATGGCCGAAAATGGCCACCCTCAGATTCTCGGCTTCGCGAAGGGCCTCACCCATACGCGCACTGCCCAGGTAGGCTCTGGCCATCGCACGCTTGACTTCGTGGCTATCGTCCTCGGCAAACTCCGCGAAAGGCACGAAGTGGGTAACGCCCACGACCCGGTTGGCCTTGCCTGCGACCTCGGCGATCTGTGAGCGGATCTTCTCCACGAAGTACTCGGTCATCTCCTCATCCGACCGACCCCAGTCGATGTAGATGCCGTCGTTCCACACCGCCGCATGGGTGCCGCCCGCCACCTGCCACACCATTCCCTTGTGCGCATAGTCACTCGCCTGCAGCTGGTCCCACGACATCTCGCCGCGATCGGGCACTGCCCGGAAGCTGGCGACAGCGTCCGCCTTGTAGGAGACACCTACGGGTGTGACGCGCACGTCTGCCACCGGCTCAGCAGACTGCCGGGAACTGTAGTCATACCAGCCCATGCCGCCAACGAAGGCAACGTCATCGACAATGAGAGGGCCACCATCGACATAGTGAAATCCCTGCTCGGCTGCGGCATCGGCGATGGCCCCCTCATATCTGGTCCAGGTCTCGAAAGGAGGCCCCCCAATCCACAGGTCATGATTGCCGGCAACCATGATCTTCGGGCCGGTGAACTCAGCGAAGAGCCCGAGTACCTCCGCGAGCTCCCCCACTCCCCCCGCGACGAAGTCGCCCGCCAGCACCATCACATCTGCTCCCGCTCGACACATGGCAGTCGCCATCGCCCGACACCGGTCTCGGGTTCGTCTGCTGTAGTGCAGATCCGACGCTGCCACGATCTTCACTCGGCGACCAACTCCATGGCTTTCTGGCAGGCCGTCTGCCGCCAGACATCAGGTGACGCATGGAAGCAGGTGACCACAACGTGCGCCTCGAGCGACCGTCCCTGTTCCCACACCTCGCCATCGGGTGGCATGCTCACATACAACTTGTGGTAGCGATCCTGGTCCCAGTACCCGGTGAGCACACTGGTGTCTTCAGGGCGTGTGAGATGGCGGAGCAAGAACACAGTCTCGTGGTCCGGCAGGTTGGCAGCCGTCCACTGCAATTGCTCATGCAGATCCAGCTTCTTGCTGCCGCTGAATTCGCCACGCATCTCCTGGTTGTCCCAGGTGATCGCGAGCCACTCGGTCGTGTCCGCGGTCACACAGTGCATGAAGGGATAGACCGTGGTAACGGTGACATCTTCCGTCGCCGTCAAGGTAACACGCTCGGTGATTGTCTCGTTCTCGAATACGTATTCGGCCTCAAGCCGCACCTTATCGAGCATCGAGACTTTGTGGAGCACCGCCCTCTCACAGGCGTAGGCGGCCCCATCCTCCAAGGGCACGTCCTCACCATCAACGGTCAGCGTGACTTCCTCGATGACTTCCACGCCGCCTTGCGTGTGGCCAGTACCTACCCAGCCGCCGATGGCGGGAATACTGATGACTGTGCCGTAGGCTCCGGTAGGCGCGGCCATCTCCACGCCGCGGTAGCGCAATCGTTGCAGGTTCCACAAGTGCGCCCGCTGCAGTTCAGCACTGAGCATGCCGGTCCGGATGGTCACCACGCCGGGCTGGGGAAGCTCCGCCGCTGGCGCGACCGTTGCGGCAAAGCTAGCCGCCATGCTTGCGAATGCCATGATCATAGCGCATCTCGGCACGAGTCACACCGCCTTCGGATGGGGTTTGGGAGAAGTGGGCCAGCAGTTCTTCAGCGTTGCTGCCAGAGACGCGCCAAGCGTGACATTGCAGTCTCGAACTGGGTGATGGCCGTCTCTGCGAGCCGCTTCGCAGTCGTCGCGGCCGACGTCTCTTGCCGGTCCTCCCAGGGCAGGGCCGCCTGCTGTTCGTCCTCGACGGGCCTCAGGCTGAAGCTGCTGAGGACCTTCAGGGGCATATCGCCCATGCCACCCATGTTCGCCAGACAGGACAGGACCATACTGCCGTCAGCTTCCGCCACAAAGCCCGTCCGCATGTCTACGGTGCGCGTCATCTCCTCGAACGTCAACACCGGCTCCTTTACCGTGATTTCGCCGGCTCCCATCGGGTTGCCGGTGGTGAAATCAGGCAGCTTCGCTTCGATGCTGCTCTTGATGGTGAGCGTGTCAACACCAATTCCCTCGATGTGCGAGGTGGTGGTAATGGCGACGATGCCCACTCCTGGGGCCTCGACCTCGCTGGAAGCGACCCATTCCTCGCCCAAGCCTATCGCTTCCGCTGGCAGTTCAGCAACGCCCGCCAGGAGACCGAGCAGCTGAATCGGTATGCCACCGCTAGCCAGGAGGTCAAACTCCATCTCGCCATCCCCAGCGGCCACCGCTCGGCCCAACGCGTCTATCTCCAACTGAACAGGTTCCAGTCCGTCCTTCACACTCTCCTCGCCCATGAACTCAGAGGTGAGTTGGCCGAAGCTCATCTGGACAGTCGCTACATCTTCCTCGCCGACCGCCAGCACCTCGAGGGCCACGTCTGCGTTTACACTGCCAGTCGCCGCCACGGGAAGCCCCCCGCCCATCTCCAGCCCCTCGATCTTGGCAGCGAGATGGTTCTGAACCATGGCGCCGACCTCGAACTCATAGCCAAGCTGCATGTCCATATGGAGACCTGCACACAAGCCCATAGCGCTGCCGCCCAACAGACCGAACACTACCAGAACTGCTCCGAGCCTACTCATTGCTTAGCTGGCCTCCACTTACGAGAGCTACCGGATTACACTGCTGATAGACGGTGCGCAACCCGTTTCGGTTCCAGCAACCGTTGCAGCCTTCCCGCTTGCATCGCCATTACCTTCCTAGGCAACCTTTGCGCCATCGTGAGCAGGTCTCCGCGGCCCCCGCGCGAACACTATGGCGGCGTGCATCACCGGAGGGCGCATGAGGGACTGATAGCCATGCTGGGCGCCATAATCGCAGTCGAGGGAACGGCATCGGTGAGCGCCGGGCATATCGAGCTTCTCACGAAGATGCTCGCCACGCTGACAGACGAAGTGCTTCTGCTGGGCGGTACAGAAGTCGGCAGCGAGCATCAGCCGGTGGCGGTGCCACGACGCATCGGCGAACTCGGAGCCGTCGCCGCGGCACTGAGTCACGCAGGTGCAGACCATCTGCTCGTCATCGCGGCCGACATCAGACACCCAAGCCTCGACCTGCTGCGCTACCTGTCCATGGTGCGCGCCGGACATGAAGCGGTCGTCCCCGAAGGGCCCGACGGCGTTCAGCCACTTCTGGCCGTCTACCATGCCAGACTTGCGGGCCGCGCTCAGGCTCTGGCAAGCACTGGCGAGCGCGAGATGCAGGCACTGCTCGAAGACGCTCGCGTGCGTCGGGTCGGTGTCGACGAGGTCGCCAAGTTCGGGAGCCCGCGCACACTGCTCGAACGCGGCCCAATATAGACGCCACGCCGACGATTACCCCGGAGGGAAGTGCACCATGAAGGACAGCTCAAGTTCGCCCAAAGACTTCGGCGCCTGGTTCACCGACGCGCGCCTCGGGCTATTCATACATTGGGGCATCTACTCACTGCTCGGCCGCGGCGAGCAAGTTCTTTTCCGCGAGCATCTGATCCCAAGCGAATACTGCAAGCTGGCTGACGAGTTCACCGCGCCGGCCTTCGACGCCCACGAGTGGGCCCGCATGGCGGCCGATGCAGGCGTGAGATACATGGTGTTGACCACCAAACACCACGATGGCTACTGCCTTTTCGACAATCCGGACAGTGACTACACGTCCACCAATAGAGCCGCAGGACGAGACTTCATCGCCGAATACACTGAGGCCTGCCGAGCTGCGGGCCTGCGCGTCGGGCTCTACTACTCGCTGAACGACTTCACCTGGCCGGTGATGTTCGACGGTGAGAAGCGGGACCCGGCCGAGTTCGAGCGTCTGATCCATTACACGCATAGCAGTATCGAGACGCTTTGCAGCAACTACGGGCAGATTGACATTCTGTGGTTCGATGGCATGTGGCCCATCACCGCCGAGGAGTGGCGCTCTGACGAGATCGATGCAATGATCAGGCGTCTGCAGCCGAACGTGATGATCAATGATCGCCTGCATGATACGCCAGCCAAGAACCCGGACAGCCCTTTCAACGACGGGCGCCCGGGGTACTTCGATACCTCAGAGAGACGCGTCGTCGGCAGCCCTATCGGCAGGGCGTGGGAAGGGTGCGACGTAATGCAGCACCGCTGGTGGGGATATATCAATCATGAGCCTCACTGCAAGAGCCCGGCGGAGCTGATCTTCCTCCTCGGTGATCTGGCAGGCCGAGGCGGGAACTTCATGCCGAACGTAGGCCCAACCGCTGACGGCCGCTTCCCCGATGACGTGAAACACCAACTCGAAGCCCTTGGCCGGTTCACCCGCAAAAACGGTGAGGCCCTCTACGGCACACAGGGAGCGACCGGGTTGTTTGAGTGCAGCACCGTTGGCCCGCTGACGCGGCGCGGCAGCACGCTCTACGTATGGGTGCAGTGGTGGCAGGGGGACACGCTCCACCTTTGCGGGCTGGCGAACGAAGTGCTGAGCGCCAGAGTCCTCGGCGAGGACTTCGATGTTCAGGTCGAGCGGCGCGGCGAGCACATCTATCTTGGCGGTCTGCCCACCAATCCGCCCGACCCCATCTGCAGTGTCATCGCTCTGGAGCTTGACGGCGAGCCCCGCGCCTATTCGTGGTGCGAGCAGAAACTGTGGGGAAGCGATCCCACGGTATACGCCGACTGGGCACGCAGCTAGCGTCTACAGGTCCATGTAGTAGGAGACATGCGGGCGGACCTGCCTGAAACCCACCTTCTCGTAGCCCCGTCGCGCGGGTGCGTGCGTCGGGTCCAGACCGGTGCCAACAGTCGCGTACTTCATTCCTGCTTCACGCATGCGCCGCAGGGCCTCCTCATACTGACTCGTGCCTATGCCGCGTCCCTGAAACGCCGGGTCCACCGCGTTGTTGCCGATCTCGCCCACACCATTTTCCCTGAGCACATAGGTCAGGAAGGCCGCCACCAGTCCGTCCACCTCGGTCACTACCATCCACTGCGGCTCGCGGCGAAAGAAATCCTCGACGCTATCGGCCTTCTTCTCCAATGGTTCACCCGGGTGCTCCCGCTCGTACAGGTCATCGCCCATCTGCTCACGGAAATACGCGTAGATGGGCGCCCAAGCTGCTTTGGCGATACGGCGTATGTCAGCCACGTCCTTCTCTTCCGCCTGACGGATGGTGGCGTCACTCATGGCCTGCTCCTTACATGTCATCGCTTCCACGCCAACTCGATCAGCGGCACCCGAATCCTCAGCGACTCGCCGCATACGTAAGCCGCGGACATCGTGGCCGCTTCGCTCAAGTGTGCTCTGTGCTCCTCAGTTCGTACCGATCGCCCAAAAGAAAAGGGGAACCGAGTCTGACCCGGTTCCCCTGTAACCTGTAACGTGAAATTGCGCCGAGGGATCCCGGCGGCCCGCCAATGCTACAGCGGCGGGGTCGGAGGTGGCGGATCGATGCCCTCAACCACGAAGTCGATGAACGCCGAAGTACTCTTGGCGCCAGAGCGATCTGTGACAATCACATGGGCGCTATAGTTCTCGGGCGCCTGAATGCCACCAGTCGTAGGCTGGTTGTCATTCGCGGGCGCGTTGAACGTAGTGGCTAAGGTGGCACGAGTGTAGCAGCCTGCCTGACCGGCGCACTGTTCAGCAGTGGCAGGATCCGCGATACTTGTGCCCAGCAACTGCTGTTGGTTGCCCGGGCCGAAGATTTCCACGACGACGTCGGCGACATCGATACCATCACCGTCGTCGATCGCTGCGGCAATGTACACGTCTCCCCCACTCGCAGGAATGCTGCGCGGGTTCAGCTGGAAGCTTGAGATGTTCGGGGGGCCGGGCGGGTCAACCTGGACCGTGGCCACAACCTGTATTCCGCCCGCGAAAGCCGTAACCGTGCCATTGCCCACGCTTGTGCCGGTGAAGACACCAGCGCGAGTAATGGTGCCTATGCCGCCAGCGACAACCCATGTAGGCTCGACGTCAGCGATCACGGCGTTGTTCGGACCAACGACCTGACTGCGATAGGCGATCTTAGCGTTGAGATCGATGATCGCCACATCGGGATCCAGGAGAATCTGGGCGGGCTCAGGTGCGTCAGCGGGCAATACCGCGAAGTTCACGGTAGTAACCACGCCATCTGCCAGAGTCACCCGGGCTCGAGCCGTGCCGTAGTCCGGATGGTTGGGCGTCTGCGCCTCGACCGCATACTCGCCCGCGGGCAGGCCCTGCATCAGGAAACCACCGTTGGCGTCAGCCACTGCCGTCCGGCCAGTGCCCGACACGATTATCTCGGCGCCAAACAGGCCGGAAGCCACGGCATCAGCCGCAAATACAACACCTGTCAGACTTGCTGTTCCGACGGGGAGGATCGTCCCGCCGCCACCGCCAGGGGCTTCGCCGCCCCCACATCCTGCGATAAGTGCTGCAGTGACGAGCACCACACATATGACCCAGCCCAGCGCAAACGATTTCTGCATTCCCGTTCCGCCCCTTTTCTCGGGGATAGCTGAACGCAACTGCGATCTGGTTGCTTCAAGGCCCTGCAAGAAACAGCGCTATCAGCGTTGCACTGACAGACTGCCCATAGCCCTAACCTGTGTCCCGTCCTCGGCCACAGCCTCTACCACCACAAGGTACGTCCCTGCCGGCACGCGAGACCCGAAGTCACTCCGACCGTTCCAGATGACTTGGTTGAGCCCGGCGGGTCTGACGGCTCCACTCTCGACGACGCGCACCGTGCGACCGGCGATGTTCATCACCCGAACGGCACAAGTTGCCGACGCAGAGAGCGCAAAAGCCACTTGAGCACCGCCTGCGCTCGTCTGTTGGGCCGTCAGGCTTGCTAGTGTAAGCGGTCCGGCCCCCTGAGTCAACCTCAATACCATCTGGCGCTGCAACTCGCCCGGCCGCATCGTGAAGCTGTATCTGCCACCACTGCGCAGATTTACCTCGCGACCCGCGCTCCGGTCAATCACCTGCATGGCCCAGGAGCGGCCCACTACGGTCACATCCGGGCACCACACCTCAACGTCCGCCCCCATTGCCGGGGCCTCCACCACGAACTCCCACTCGATCTCAGCCGCCGCTACCGCGCTGAAGCGCCCCGCCAACCTTGCGCCCTGATGCTCGTCAGCCACGAAGTGCAGCCGCACGCCCTCGCCTGGTGGCGGAGGGCTGGCCATGGGCGCCATCGCTGCGAGTTGCGCGCTCACCCCAAAGAAATTGTCCGTATCCACGTGCCCCTGCCCACGCGCACACAGCCGCGCGATCCAACCGTCCGACGGGGCAACGGCCTTGTCGGCCGACGCAACCCCCGCAGCCCCAGTTGGCCGCGCAATCGTCAGTGCACAGTCTTTCTCCACCAGAGCCCAAAATCCCTCCATGGGATTCGCGACCGTCGAACCCAAACCTAGACCGGGCGCGATCAGCCTATAGGCATTGTCCGCGGAGTCATACCGCCAGACGATACGCCGCATGATGTTCGCAGCGTCCGCACTGGCAAGGTCCATGGTCGTGCCCTGGTACGTAACTGTCGCGAGGGCGAGATCTGTAGCCCCGAAGAACGGGTTGGCGAGTTGCTGCCAGCCCGGCGTAAGCTTGACAGTGAAATCCCCCGCTGGCGCGGGCGTGCCGTTCGGCACAATGCTCAGCGGAGAGCCAGTCTTGAGCCAGCAGCCTCGCCCCAGGGAAAGCCGGATGCGATTGGTGGGGCTGTAGTAGCCGTAGCGCGACGAGGCGGCATACCATCGGGCCAACTGCAACTGATCAGGCGGCACGCCCAAAAACGCCGCCGCGTCCGGGTCCACGGGGGCCACGGGGGGGCCAAAGAAGTGAAGTCCGGCCGCCAAGTTCAGGTTCCCGTTGGCGAACGCCTGCACCGGCCCAACCGAGGACACGTTCTTGGCCTCGTTGCCGAACTTATCTTCCGCACCCACCGCGTAGTAGTATTCAGCGCCGTCGAGCACTGCGTTGTCGACGAAAGTCACCGCAGATGAGTTGGCGACGGTGGTCAGGGGAGTTAGTCCCCACAGGTTGACGAACTGCGAATTGGACCTGTAGACGTTGAAGTGATCAAAGTCCGCAGGCGCCGTATAGCCATCCCATCGCAGTGTGACACTCCCGCCATCGTCACTGGGCGTATCGAACACCCGCAGCCCCGCCACGCGCACCGGAGGGTTGTCGTTCTCAGATTGCACCGGGCCTACCGTGACTGCGTCTGAGTTAAGCGTCCCATCGGTCGCCCGTACCTGGTAGTAGTAGTTGACCCCATCGGTGACCGCCGCGTCCACGTATTCAGTGCCTCCGGCCGGGACGTTGCCTACGGCGGCGAACGCCCCCGAAGCCCCTCTCCTGCGGCGGACCACATATCCCGTCACGGAGTTGCTGCCAGCACCATCGTCGAGTGAGAGGAGCCAGGCGACGGTGACGCTGCCGCCCTCATCGCCGTCGGTGTCGGAGGCGGCCACATCCCGCGGCGGCCGCGGAGCCAACTCAACGCCCACAGCGCGCGCCGCGTTGATCCGTCCAGCGCCCAGCTTCCCCTCAAAGCCCGGATTGAGCACATCGATGTCGTCGCACGAGCTTTTGATGATCGATCGCACTTGGTTCGGGGTGAGCGCGGGGTTCTGCGAGAGGATCATTGCCGCGAGGCCTGAGACCATCGGCGCCGCGAAAGACGTGCCAGTGTTGCTGTAGAAGTAGCTGTTCAGATGTGAGTAGGTCGGGTCGTAGTATGCGGGGCCATAGATCGCCTGACCTGGCGCGCAACACTCCACGAACGTCCGGGCTGAACTGCCGTCGAAGTTGCTGAATGATCCCAGGATGTCGTTCTGGTCCGTCGCGCCAACGCCAAAGACATTGTTGTCTACGCCGACAGTGCCCTCATTACACACCGGTGATTCCCACGTTGACTGCGCGTCCTTGAGCTCGCGCCCAGTGTTGCCTGCGGCCGCCACGACGAGAATCCCATGGGCGCGCGCGTTGGCGATAGCTGGCGTGAACGATGCCGCATAGCTGCCGCCCAAGCTCAAGTTGATTATGTCAACGCCCATGCCCACAGCATAGTCGATACCCTCAATGACCCGAGAGACCGAACTGCCGCCATCATCGGGGAAGACCTGCACGGGCAAGATCTTGGCGCCCCAGTTCATCCCGACCACGCCCCAGCCGTTGTTGCCAGTGGCGCACGCGATCCCGGACACCAACGTCCCATGGCTCACCTGATCATCGGGCTCGCCGTTACCGTCATCGTCGCCCCCGTCCGGCTCGGGATTGGGGTCGTTCCCCCCGTTCTGGAAGTCCCAGCCGTGCACATCATCGATGAAACCGTTGCTATCGTCATCGATGCCGTTGCTCGGCACCTCCAGAGGGTTCGTGTATATCCGTCCGACGAAGTCCGGATGGTCGAGGTCACAGCCGGTGTCGACGACACCAATCACCACATCGGCGCCGCCGGTCGTCAACCCCCACGCCTCCGGCGCGCGGATAATCGGCCAGTGATATTGCTCAGGATACTCGGGGTCGTTGGGGACGAGCGTGGGATAGACCATCGTGTCGGGCTCGACGAAGGCGACGCCCGGCTGGCCCGCAAGCTTGGCGTAGGCGGCAGCCGCATCTGCGTCCCCGCTGAACTCCATCACGAGGACCTGCCCGCCAGCGATCGCCCGGCTCACCTTACCGCGCGTCTCGGCCTGCATCGTGCCAACTTGCGCCTTGCTCACTGGTGAGCGAAGCCCAACCAGCAAGCGACCGGGCACAGCCTTGGCGCCTGGCGCGGCGGTCACCATGGCCGGCAGACAGAGTGTGAGGAGCGATACGAGCGCGAGCGCGAAAAGGCCGCGGCTGGTCAAGGCTCCAGCCGCGGCCATGTTGGTTCGCTTCATCCGGACTCCTGTTCGTGCGGTGGTTATTGCAGCGTCGCCCCGCCGTCGAGTGCTACCGCGCGACTTGGACGGTGCGCACCGCGCTGACCTGCTGACCGTCTGCCGTCCTGGCGCGGATGCGGACGAGATAGGTTCCCGCCGGTGCGGCTGCGCCAGCACCGTTCTGGCCGTCCCAGATGACCTGCTGAGGTCCTGAAGTCTGCTGTCTCTGGGCAAGCACGCGGCGCACAACGACGCCGGCGATGTTGAGCACCTCGACGTCAACCGCGGCGTCTGCCGAGAGAGCGTACGCAAGCTGCGCGCCACCCTTGCCGCTTGAGGCGGCCAGCGATGTGATAGCCAGTACGCCGGCATCGTCACCGAGCTTGAGGGTGAAGGTCCTCTCTGCTGCATCTTGCGCGGCTTCATAGCTGTAGCTCGTGCTTGTCCTCAGATAGATGCTCTGCCCACTGATATCGTCGACCAGAACCGGGCGACAGTTCGCGGGCATGCTGCTCAGATCCGGCCAACTCAACTTGACGGTGGCGCCAGGCGTAGCGCACGCGACGCGCATGCGCCAGTCCCTGCGGTTGTCGGCGGCAGTAGCGAAGTCCGTGGCCCAGCGTGCCTGGTCGGCTGCCGGCCTGACGAAATACAGATCAAGGTCCGCATCCGGTCTCGGCGGCGTAACGATGCCGTTGAGTTCGGCGGCCTGCGAAGTCACGCCCAGGTAGTTGTCAACGTCAGCAGCGCCGGCAGCCTCGGCGACGATCTTCAGCTGCCAGCCATCGAACTCGGCGCGCTTGTCGGAGCCTGTGGCCGCCGCAGCGACCGGGCGCTTGAGAACGAGCGTAGCCGGCCTTCGCGCGAGGAAGAACACTCCTCGGCCTGCGCCAATCGTCGGCGTGGCGAAGTCCACGGCTGCGCCACTGATCAGAGTATAGCTGTTGCTGAACGGATCGAAGCCCCACGCATAGTCTCTGGTGAACCCCAGGTCGTTCGACGTGCCGAGGTCAACCGGTGTTCCCTGGCCGATCCCCGTCACCTCAGTGATCGAGAAGTCGATGCCTACCGAGAACGGGTTCCCGAGCAGACTCCAGCCTGACCCAACCGCTACGTCGAAGTCGCCGGCCGGGGCGGGCTGGCCACTGATGTTGAGCATGATCGGGTTGGCGGTCTTGAGCCACCATGCTCGGCCCAGAGCCTGATCAAACGATGGATGCGAAGGGTTATCTGAGTAGACTACGTAGGGATTCGGCGTGTTGCTCGCATCGTAAGAGGCCAGGTCAACGGGGTTGCCGTTGATCCCGAGGATGTCGTCAACACGTCGGCTTTGCGCAACTGCTGGCATCGCGCCGATGGCCATGATGGACAGACCCGGCGGGTAGCTGTAGGTCAAGTTCGGGTTCGAGACGACCGGCCCCACTGCGGTGACCTGTGGGTTCTCGTTATCGTGGTCGTCCACTCCGGTTACCGCGTAGAAGTAAGGCGTGTTGTCCGTAGTCGTGGTATCAGCGTAGTTCTGGATACCGGCGTCCGTCACCGTGCCAATCGGCGTCATCGCGCTGACGTTGGTGAAAGTCGCTTCAGACCGGTAGATGTTGTAGATGTCGAGGTCGGTGGGATAGTCGTAGCCGAACCAACTCACCGAGATCGCGCCACCGTCATCGGCCTGCCGGTCGGACGCCACAACTGTCTCGACGGCGTCCGGCGCCAGGTCGTCACGTGCGGCTGCGGGTCCGGCTACCGTCGACGGGACGGCGTTGACGGCGTCACGAGTGACTACCTGATACCAGTAGTTGGTCTCGTCGGGAACCGGCGTGTCGATGTAGCTCGACGTGCCGGGAGGCAGTGTGGTCAGGAGCGCCATCGGGGCCGGATTACCCGGGTTGTTGATGTCCTCACCGGCGCGGTGCAGTTCGTAGGACATGACGTCGGCCCCGTCGTGCGGCGACAGGCTCCACGTCACAGTGATGCTCTCTCCCTCATCCAGTGGCGAGTCGAAAGCCTGCACGTTGGTGGCGGGCCCGGGGGGCACGTCAATGCCCAGCGCGCCGGCCATGTTGATCCGCCCCGCCCCGAGTGTGCCCGCACTCAACGGGTTCTGGCCGTCGATGTCATCGGCCGTCTGTCTGATCTGTGAGATGATCTCATCAGGGCCGAAAGCGGGATAGGTGGCCACGAGGAGCCCCACAACTCCAGAGGCGATGGGCGCGGCCATCGAGGTCCCGTCCATGAGGCCATATGCCTCGGTCAAATCGGGCAGGCTGACATCCTGATAGTAGCAGCTCCAGATGGCGGCGCCCGGCGACATGACGTCAACGAAGAAATAGCCAGATGCGTCTCGGTGTGTCCAGTCGGGTGCCACGTCGTTGCTGTCGGTAGCGCCGATGCCAAGGACATAGTTGCTGACGCCAACCACAGGCCCGTCGTTGCAGACCGGGGAAAACCAGGTGTTCGGATCAGTTGTGTAGACGACGCCGTAGTTACCGGCGGAGGCCACAACAGTTATCCCGGCCGCGTGGGCGGCAGCGATGGCGCTATCGTATGATGTCGTGTACGGGCCGCCAAGGCTCATGTTGATGACGTCGGCGCCCATCTGAGTGGCGTAGTTGATGGCGTTGATCGTGTCGAAATCAGAGAGGCTGCCGAACAGCGGGTCCGCGACGCGGAGCGGCATGATCCGGCATCCCCAGTCCGCCCCGACGCCGCCGAGAGCATTCCCGGAGACAGCGCCGATAAGCCCGGCAACGTGCGAGCCGTGCGAGACCACGAAGGGCGTGTACGCGGCTGCGCTCGCGGGATCAGGATCCGGGTCGTTGTCGCCTTCGTAGAAGTCCCAGCCATTAATGTCGTCGACGAAACCGTTGGCGTCGTCATCGACGTCGGCGGTACCCACGGCCTCAGCAGTATTCTGCCACCACTTGCCGGCCAGGTCCTCGTGATCGGGATCATACCCGCTGTCGATGACCGCCACAACGGTCGTCGCCGAGCCTTGCTGAACATCCCAGCCGGCCTCGGCGGCTATGGTATCCCACTGATACTGCTGCGGATAGAGGGGATCGGTCGGAGTGAAGAGGAGATAGGCTATGTTGTTGGGTTCGACCGACGCAGCGACTGCCTCTGCAGCCCACGCCGCACGTCCCTCAACAACGCTCATGCCCGTAGGTAGCGATATCTTGTAGATGCCGCAGGCCGCGACCCCATCGAGGACGGTCCCGCCCTGACGGGCGAGCGCCTCCTGGAACTGCACGGGGGTCACCTGGGTCTTGAGCTGAACAAGGACTTCCCCTGAGACTGCTTCATGGGGCGCGGTCTTCAGCATCCCATCGGCCCCACGGAAGGTCATCAGTCGAGGCCCCACTATCTCAGTCTTGGGAGCAGCTACTGCGCCCACGGCGCAAGCGAGGAGTGTGATGAGTATGGCGAGTGTCACCGCGCACACGTGAGTGCGGTACATACCACTACCGCGTCGGCTCACGAACATGACCGACCGCCTCCTGAGATGTGAATCCGCTCTACAGGCGTTAGGGATGGTACGCCAGTTTGGGCGATAATAGCAACTTTGGTGCGCAGTGTCAATGCCACGCCGTTCTGAGACCCCAAGAGACCAGTTTCCGCCGGGCCGGACGCGCCGCCTCGAGGGCAGTCTGCGGGTCGGTCTGAATCGCCCCCCGGAGACGCCGGGGACTGGCCTGCCGCGTTGTTGACTTGGCTTTGCCCCGTGTGCTATACTCGGCAACGCTGTCTGAGCAGGCAATACGCGCCAGGCTCAGTCGGGCGTCCGAGGCCGAGGCCCCCGTTCACAGACCCGAGATATGCTATGGGCTCCCCCTGCCGGACGAACCCGTGAGTGCGCATTTGGCCAGAGGGACGGCGACCTGATCCGATGAAAGACCTGCTGAGAAAGGCGATCAGGTGGCTGCATCCAGGGCTTCGCGTGAAGCGCTGGCTGTTGTTGCTGACCGCTGGGCTGGCTGCCATCAGTCTTGGCGTCATGCTGCTGTGGAATCTGCGCGTCTTCGAGCTTATCGGCTCGATCGGCGGTCCCCAACGGGCGCCATTTGTTGGTTCACTCGCCATGGCACTGGGCCTGCTTGCAGTGATGGTCGCGCTGAGGCAACTCCTTCGCTCGGTGGCCAGTGCTCTGCATCCCGAGGCCAAGGAACGCCTCGTCGACCTGATGCTCGAGGAGCGCCGACTGGAGGTCGGCCCCAACGTGGTGGCGATCGGCGGAGGCACTGGGCTCTCCACGCTTCTGCGAGGACTAAAGGTATACACGACGAACCTGACGGCAGTCGCGACCGTCGCCGATGACGGTGGCAGTTCGGGTCGGCTGCGGGCAGACATGGGGGTACCACCACCAGGGGACATCCGCAGTTGCCTCGTGGCGCTTGCCGACGCAGAGCCCCTGATGACGGAACTGTTCGACTTCCGCTTCAACGGGCAAGCTACCGAACTGGGCGGACACAGCTTTGGCAACCTGCTGATCGCCGCGCTGACTGAGATCACGGGCGACTTCGAGCAGGCTGTGCGAGAAGCCAGCCGCGTCCTCGCTATCCGGGGCCGAGTGCTGCCCGCGACGGCCGATGCAGTGGCGTTGTGCGCCAAGCTCGACGACGGGCAAGTTGTTCGCGGCGAGAGCTCAATCTCCGCTGCAGGCGGGCGCATTGATTATGTCTATCTGGATCCCTCCGGGCCAAGGTTGATCGACGAGGTCAGAACGTCTCTGGAGGCAGCCGATCTGATCGTGGTCGGGCCCGGAAGCACTTTCACAAGCGTCATGCCCAACCTGCTCGTTCCCGGTTTCACTGAGACCATCATGCGGTCGTCAGCGGTCAAAGCATTCGTCTGCAACGTAATGACACAACCGGGCGAGACTATCGGTTACACGGCAGCGGACCACGTCAAAGCTATCCAGCGACACACCGGCCAAGTGCCCTTTGACTACATGCTCATGAACAACGCAGCCGTCACCGACGATGTGCTCGAGCGTTACCATCGCGAGGGCGCCGGCGCCGTTGAGCCCGACTACGCCGAGGTCGCCCGCATGGGTCTCATACCCATACAGGCCGATATGGCGGACGTGTCGCCCGACGGATGGGTCCGACACGATTCGGCAGCTGTGGCGCGCATACTTATTGGACTATTGGAGGACCGCTTCCCGGCTCTGGTCTAGGCCGATCCGGCGGCGAAGGCTCCTCTGGTAATAGCGACACGAAGAACGTATGGTGTAACGATCCCAAGGAGGAACTGAGATGGCAACGAAAGTAGGCATCAACGGATTCGGCCGGATCGGCCGACAGGTGCTCAAAGCGATCTGGGAGCGGTATCAGGGCGAAATCGAGGTCGTCGGCGTGAACGACCTGACCGATGACGCAACCCTGGCTCACCTGCTCAAGTACGACAGCATCTACGGTCGGTTCGACGGCACGGTCGAGCAGGGCGACGGCGAGATCATCGTCGACGGCAAGGCAATCAAGTCCATGGAAGAGCGCGACCCGGCGAACCTGCCGTGGGGCGACTTGGGCGCCGAGATCGTCCTCGAGTCCACAGGCTTCTTCCGCGACGTGGACGACGCAGCCAAGCACATCCAGGCTGGCGCTAAGAAAGTCATTATCTCCGCCCCGCCCAAGGGCCAGTGCGGCACCTTCGTCCTTGGCGTCAACTGCGACACCTATGACCCGGCAGTCCACAACGTGGTCTCGAACGCTTCGTGCACCACGAACTGTCTGGCCCCGATGTGCAAAGTCCTCAACGACAGCTTTGGCATCGAGCGCGGCCTTATGACCACCACGCACTCCTACACCACCGACCAGTCCCTGCAGGACGGGCCACACTCCGATCTGCGACGTGCTCGCGCGGCTGCTCTGAACATCATCCCGACCAGCACCGGGGCGGCCAAGGCCATCGGCGTCGTCATCCCGGAACTCGACGGCAAGATGAGCGGCATGTCACTGCGCGTCCCGACACCGACCGGTTCAGTGGTCGACCTGACCTGCGAACTCAAGGGCAACACTGACGCCGACTCCGTCAACGCCGCTTTCAAGGCCGCCACCGAAGAGGGTTCCCTCGTCGGCATCCTGACATACAACGACGACTCGATCGTCCTCCAGGACATCGTGGGCGACCCCTCCTCGTGCATCTTCGATCCCGAGTGGACCGACGTGCGCGGCGGCAACTTCGTCAAGATCATCGGCTGGTATGACAACGAGTGGGGTTACGCCAACCGCACCGCCGACCTGATGAAGCTCATGTCCGACCGGGGTCTGTAGACCTCAAAGCCAACATACAGGCGCCGCTCCCTTAACAGGGGCGGCGCCTGTTTCACCTTTGCCCGAAGCAATGGGAGTGACAAGCATGGCAAAGAAGGGCCTCCGGCAGGTTGACTGTGCCGGCAAGCGCACCCTCGTCCGAGTTGACTTCAACGTGCCCCTCGACAAGCAGGACAGCACGGTCATCACTGATGACACCCGAATCCGAGCGGCTCTCCCCACGATCCAGCATCTGGTTGACGCTGGCGCGATCGTGACGTTGTGTTCGCACCTCGGCCGACCGAAAGATGCCCCCGACTCGTCGATGTCTCTGGCACCAGCCGCGGAGCGCCTCGGTCAGTTGCTGGGCATCGAAGTGCCCATGGCTCCCGACTGCGTGGGAGATGAGGTCGCTCAGATGCGGGCAGACCTTCAGGCAGGGCAAGTGCTGATGCTCGAGAACACCCGCTTCCACCGTGAAGAGAAGAAGAACGATCCCGACTTCGCGAAGGCCCTCGCCGGCGACGCCGAGCTGTTCGTCGATGATGCCTTCGGCAGCATGCACCGTGCGCATGCCTCTACCGTGGGCGTAACCGAATACATCGACGTGTGCGTCTCGGGCTTCCTTGTCGAGAGGGAACTCGAGAAGCTGCCGCCTGCCCGTGAGGCCGGCGGCGATGGCTTCGTAGTGATCATGGGCGGCGCCAAGGTTGAGGACAAGATCGACGCCATCAAGATGCTGCTGCCCCGCGCCGAGAGAATGATAATTGGCGGCGCCATGTCGTGGGCATTCTTCAAGGCCCAGGGCAAAGAAGTCGGCGCGTCGCTGTGCAAGCCAGACAGCGTGGAGGCGGCCACCGAGATACTCGCGAACATGGCGGAGCACATTGACCGGCTCATGCTTCCGGTCGACGTCAACATGCTCCAGGTCGACCCCGACACGGGCGAGACGAAGTTCGCTCCCGCCGACGGCATCGAGCCCGGTTGGGACGCGCTGGACATTGGCCCGGAGACGCGCGAACTCTACGGTCGCGCTGTAAAGGACGCAACGGTCGTCTTCTGGAACGGGCCCATGGGCTACTTCGAGAAGCCGCCCTTCGATGAAGGTACGGTCGCCCTTGCGCAGGCGCTGGCCGAGACGGATGCGTACACTGTCGTGGGCGGCGGCGACTCGGCTGCTGCCATGAATCAGTTGGGCTTTGAGGACAAGGTGTCGCACGTCTCGACCGGCGGCGGCGCCTCGATCGAGTTTGTGCAGGGAGATAGCCTGCCCGGCGTCGACGCACTCGACGACGCCTGAGGCGGGCCAGATCGGTCGCGACATGAAAGACAAGCAAGTCAACCCGTCATGGCTACGAGCCACGACGAAGATCCCAGGGAGTGAGCGAGATGCGCAAGCCAGTAATGGCAGGAAACTGGAAGATGAACTGTGACAGTGACGAGGCCCGGGAGCTTGCCGACGGCGTGGTCGCCGTGGCAGGTCAGGTGGAGGCGGCCGACGTTATCGTCTGCCCGACAGCCGTCGCATTGACGACAGTCGCGGCAAGCGTCAAGAACTCGAAGGTCGCGATGGGCGCCCAGAACCTCTTCTGGGAGGCGGACGGTGCTTACACCGGCGAGGTGTCCGCGCAGATGCTTCTGTCCGCAGGATGCGAGTACGTTCTCTGCGGCCACTCAGAGCGTCGCGGACGCTTCGGCACGCTCGACGAGGCCGACGCCGATGACCTGGCCGCTGTCTTCGGAGACACCGACGCGACCGTCAACCGCAAGGCTCGCGCGGCGCTGGCGGCCGGCCTCAAGCCCGTCATCTGCTGTGGCGAACTGCTGGCCGAGCGCCAGGCAGGCAACACCGACGAGGTGGTCGTCGCCCAGATCAAAGCAGCGCTGTGCTGCATCAGCGCCGAGGATTGTGCCAACGTGATCTTCGCCTACGAGCCTGTCTGGGCCATCGGCACCGGAGAGGTCTGCGATGGCGACGAGGCGAACCGTGTGTGTGGTCTGATCCGCGCCACCATCGCCGGCGTTCTCGGCGATCAGGTCGCTGAGGACATGCGCGTCCTTTACGGCGGCTCGGTCAAGCCTGACAACGTTGAGGGTCTCATGGCCATGGAGCATATCGACGGCGGACTCGTCGGCGGCGCGTCACTCAAAGCCGACTCGTTCGGCGATCTCGTGAAGGCCGCGGAGGCAAGTGCGGCCGGTTAGTGAGGACAATCGACCATGACCACAGCCTTGCGCATCGCGCTGGTAACCTCGTTCGCAACCATGATTGCACTGGGGGGACAGTCGATAGCGTCGGCTGAGATCTCCGAGAACCTCCTGCCGAACCCGTCGTTCGAGGAGGGCACGGCTGACAACGGGGCGCCCACGAGCTGGGAATACTACATGGGCCCCGACGAGACCCGCATAGTCGAGGTCGTAGAGCCCGGATTTGAGAGCGACCTCGCGGTCCTCATCCAGGACGACAACGCGGCCGAGGAGATCGGAATCGGACAGACAATACCCGCTGACGGCGGCCTCACATACGAGGCCGCCGTCATGGTGTACGTGCCTGAAGGCTCGACCGGGGGCGGCGCCTACATCCAACTGCGTTTCAGCCCCGGCGACGTCTACGTCCAGCAATCGCTGGCCACACCTGTCCCGGGCAAGTGGACGCGCATCGCCGCCGTAATGACTGCCCCCGAGGGCACCACGAGTGCGCGCATCTACCTCTACACCCACCGCGAGCCAACGCCAAAGATAATCGTTGACGAGGTGAGTTTTGTGTCTGGAGTAGAGCCTCCTCCTCCCCCGCCGCCGCCCGCTCCCGAGGCAATCCCCGCGCAATATGACACCGTCAAGGACTTGGGTCTGGTCACCAGCCTGGCCGCTGACGGCGCGCCTTCAGTGAAGATAGTTAAGCCAGTCTCAGGCCGATATGATGCCCAGGCAACGGCGATCGCGCGTGCCATCAACCAGATCACCGACGTGGACGTGCCCATCATCGCCGACGATGACGAAGCCGCTGCAGTGCCCATCGCAGGCAACCTGATCTGCCTCGGCAACCGCTCAACGAACGCGACCGTGGAGGAGCTCTACAATCGCTACTACACGCTCCTCGACTTGCGCTATCCCGGCGAGGGCGGTCACGTAGTGAGGACCCTTCACGATCCCTTCGGCGATGGAGCCAACGTAGTCTTCGTCGGCGGCAGCGATGACGCCGGAGTGGCGGACGCCACCCGCGTCTTCATTGAGAAGATCGAGGCGGCCCGCGGCGGCCACGGCTCCCTGGCCGTGGGCCGACTCGCGGAGATCAAGCTGGGAGACGGGATCGAGGTCCCCCACGACATCAATGAGCTGCTCATATGGGAGGCGTCCAAGGGCTATAGGTCCACCGGCTACTTCGGCTGGTGTTCCATCTCCAAGCGCCTTGCCGCCTACTACATGACCGGCGACGAGTTCCATGCGAAGGAATTCCTGCGTCTCTCTTTCCCTGACGAGCAGGCGCTCAAGGACATTTCCGACGTCGATGGCGAGCGCATCGAGAATAAGGACGACCCGCTCGCCGGCTTCTACCACTACAACGCGCACATGGCAATCCTCTTCTGGGACCTCGTTGAGGAGAGCCCGTTCTTCACCGACGAGGACCGCCTGAAGGTCACAAATGCCTTTGCCCGCCAGCTCAATCACCGCAAGAACGAGGGCATCTATAAGCTGATCAGGCCGGCCTCGGCGGTCGGCTCCCGTCACGGGCAGTACTCGGCGATCTCACTCTACTGCCTCGGGCGCTACTTCAACACGTATTACCCCGACCCCGTCTGGGCGCAGTGTGAGAGCAGCCCGTGGATGCACTTCGCTTCGCTGGAGAAGTATGCGTGGGTCAACGGTGAGTCCGACAATCTCTTCTGGTACACCACGGGCACCGCGCCCATTCTCAGTTGGATGATGCTCAGCGGCGACCGACGTCCCTTGGAGAGCGGTTCGCTGCAGATCCTCATGGATGCGCAGGAGATGCTCATCTCCGGCCGGATTCCTGACAACCACCTGGGGTCAGGCGCGATCGACTACTGGCACAAACTCGCATATGTCACCCGCGACGGACGCTGGCTGGAGTACCGCGACCGCACAGGCGTTGACCTGGACGTCTTCAGGCTCGGCCAATCATTCTGGCCACAGCCGGAATTGGCCCCGACACAGCCAACCGATCTGGCGGGGAAATGGATGATCAATCCCTTGCCTGAGCCCCTGTGGCAGTCGCGCACGCGCAGCAGCGGGCTCGACTTTGACACGTCCTTCCAGTGGGGCGCATTCCGCAACGCGCCCGACGGAAGCGGCGACTACATCCTGCTCGATGGTTACAACGCTGCCTCAAGAAACCCCTACCATACGTTCGCCATCCTCAACCTTCGCCTTGACGGAGCGACGCTGCTCAACGGCTACCACAATCAGGTGCTGACCCGCGCCGACGGCATGGTCGAGCAACAGGTTGCCATGGACGGCGCGCTACTGCACCGCGATGTGCTTGGGCAAACGGTCGTTGCTGTGGGCGACGTCCCCAAAGCCGCTTACTGCGACTGGCAACGCAGCCTCGTGCAACGCATGGGACGGTACGCGCTCGTCGTTGATGATCTTACCTTCCGTACCCAGAGCGACAACATCGAGGCCCAGATTCTGTGGGAGACCTCCGGCGCCAGTTGGGACGCCACCCGCAACATGCTCGGGCTGAACGCGGTCCGCGTGGCGTACGTGCCCGATGGATGGTACGGGGCGCAAGCCATGAAATCCCCTTGCACGAGCAATCCCTCAGGCACCGCCTACATGGTTCCGCTCGACGGAGTCAACATCATGTTGCTGAGGGCGACGGAGCCGGGGCACTGGCTCGAGATGCCCTTCCAGGTCCCCAAAGCGGCCGAGGGCGAGATATTCATCGACATGGTCGACTACATCGATCGCGGGATCGTCCGCTTCCTGCTCGATGGCGAGCCGATCGGCGAAGAGTACGATCACTCTGCCGATGCGGCCGCCACCACTCGCGTCGCACTTGGCACACGGACGCTGGCGGCCGGCCCGCACACACTCCGCGTTGAGGTCGTGGGCAAGAAGCCAGGATCCGACCGAGCCTTCATTGGTTTGGGCGGCCTGCTCATGAGGCCTATTGGGGCTGAGGACGGGGGGAGCGCCGGGATGTACACGATCGCGCCGTCAAAGCCTGTAAAAGCTCTGCGCCAGGGCTCCGCGACCGTCATGCAATGGTTCGGCGCGGTCGAGGATGGCGGCCACGTGCGCTTCTTCTCGCTGATCAGTCCTGACGTTGAGACCGCTCCCGCGATGTGCTGGCAACTCGCTGAGAACGCTGCCGTGATGGCACTTCCCCAACCCGCCCTCGCGGTGACCGGCAAGTACTCGGGCACCGACGCCGAACTCGCCGTAGTGGCCACCGATCATCTGTACGGACACGGCCTGCTCAGCGCCGGCATGCAGACGCCGCTCATTACTGCCAGCGATCCCGTCGAAGTAGACTGGGACTTCACGACCGGTGTGATGGAGGTCGTGGTGACCGCTGATCCTACCAGCATCCTGATGCGCGTGGCAGACAGCGCCGCGGTGCGGCTCAACGGCGAAGCCTGTTCGCTCAAGCCCGGTGACGGAGGGATGCTCGGCCTGGATCTCCCTGCAGGCCGTCACCGACTGGCGGGCCTGAAGCCAGCCGACAGTCTGGAGGCGGGTCTGACGGCCCTGCTCGAGCAGGGCACCCAGAACCGAGATGAGCAACTTGCGGCCGCAGCCAGTCAGCAGGGCGAGACCGCCCCTGCCCTGCCAGAAACGTTCGCTGGCGCGACAGGCGAGGGTGTCACTCAGATGCTCACCATCCCGGAGGCGAACGAAGAACTCGTCTGCGCCGCGGCCGGTGATGCCGTCCACGTCTTCGACCCCTCGGGGGCCGAGGTGCGAACGCTGCAGGCCGACAGCACTATCCGCCAGATACACTGGTGGCCGGAACACGAGTTGCTGCTCGTGGGCTGCGATGATGAGCAAGTCATCGCCTTCAATCGCGCTGGTGAGCGGCAGTGGGTCTTCGTGTCTGAGATGGATCCGGCCGTCTTCCGCGCAGCCAAGACCTACTGGTTCAAGTCCGCCTCGACACACAAGGGCGTATGGGGCGTTACCAGCGGCGTCTTTCTCGAGGGCAAGAGCCAGGCATTCGTCGGGAGCGCCTGTACCCTGGAGATCATCGACGAGCATGGCAAGCTGGTGCATCGCATGCCCCAGTTCTGGGGCGACCCGCATGTGTTCCGCTTCATTGACGGCCCCGGGGGTAGCATCAACCTGTTGGCTGCACGGCGGATCAACGGTGGTCACCGCGTCGGCATCATCAACAACGAGACGCTCGATCCGGGGCAACGCGGCTTCTACAGTGTGCCCGAGGGGCACACGTATGTCGGCGGCTGGTCATCGCTCAACCGCTATCACCTGCTCTATGAGGACCTCGATGGCGACGGGGTCAAGGAAGTCATAAGCGAGGTCAATGGCACCTGGAACCGCGTGAGCGTCTGGGAGGCCGGGGGCAAGGCCAAGTGGGACGCAAGCTTCGGTCCCGGCACCAGGTCACCAACCCGCAACATGCGCGATCTCCTGGTTGCCGATCTTGATGGTGACGGTGCGAAAGAGATCATCACCTGCACCTCTGGCGGACTTGTGGTCGCGCTCAGTTACGAGTGCGAGAAGCTGTGGTCCAAGCGTCTGGCCAGCCCACCCAATGTCATGGCAGTGGCCCTCAGCCCCGACGGCGGGAACCCGTGGCTCATCGTCGGTTGCGATGATGGCTCGATCCAGGTGCTCGATGGTACCGGGGCGCTCGTCCGCACAGCGAAGATGGACACGCGTGTCGAGGATATCGTCGTGCTCAGCGAGGGCGGGCCGCTGGCAGTAATTGGCTCCGCGACGGGTCAGGTGTTGGGGCTGCGGCTGGAGTAGTGTCCCTCAAGCGTGGCGTTCTGTCTTGGAGCGGTCACCGGTATCTTCCACACGCACCAGACACCGGTGACCGCTGACTGGCTCACAGTGTATCAGCCGTCACTTTGACCGGTCGGCAGTTCTGCACTGCGCCAGAACTCAGAATCGAGCGTGACCTGCGCCGCGCGGTTCAGACTCTCCGGGGTGCCCGCGTCAGACCAGTCGAAGTCCAGCACATCCGACGTCAGTTGCCCGCGCTCAAGATACGCGTTGTTGACATCGGTGATCTCAAGCTGCCCGCGCGCCGAGGGCTTCAGCGCTGACACGATGTCCCACACTGACTGGTCGAACATGTAGACCCCAACTACCGCCAAGTCACTGGCTGGTTGCTCGGGCTTCTCGACGATGCTCAGCACCTGCCCATCGCCGTCCACCTCCGCCACACCGAAGCGCTCGGGGTCGTGCACTGCTCGAAGCAGTATCTTCGCGCCCGATTCCTGAGCACGGTAGCTCTCCACGAACGGCCGGATGCTCCCACCCAGCACGTTGTCGCCCAGCATCACCAATACGCGGTCGTCGCCTACGAATGCACGCGCCAGCCGCAGCGCATCCGCGATACCGCCGGCGCCTCGCTGGTACGTGAATGTCAGGTGATCCAGGCCGAACTCGCTGCCGTCGTGGAGAAGTTCGAGGAAGTCACCGGGGCTGTTGCCGCCGGTCACGATCATAATGTCACGCACTCCCGCCTCCACGAGATTGTAGAGCGGGTAGTAGACCATGGGGAAGCGCCCGACCGGCAGCAGATGCTTGTTCGTGATCCGGGTCATCGGCATCAGCCGAGTGCCCAACCCTCCGACCAGGATGACGCCCTTCATGGTTGCTCCTCCTGCGCTGCCTGGCTAAACAATCATGTCCAGGAAATACTGCTGCACGCGCCGGTCGTCAGTCATCTCGGGATGGAAGGCGCTGGCCAGCAGGTTCCCCTGCCGACACATCACAATCTTATCCTCGAAGGTCGCGAGCACCTCAACGCCCGCCGCTTCGTCCACCTCGCGCACGAACGGGGCGCGGATGAAGACCGCCCGCACGTCGCCGCTGTCGATACCTTTCACGGGCAAGTCCGTCTCGAAGCTGTCAACCTGCCGCCCGAAAGCGTTGCGTTCAACGGTGATGTCCATCAGGCCAAGCCGCCACTGGTCGCTCGCCACGATCTCCTTGGCCAGGATGATCATTCCCGCGCATGTTCCCCAGATCGGCTTGCCGGCCGCATGCATCTCGCGGATCGGCTTGTCCACCTCGAACCGGTCGAGGAGTTTGCCTATGGTGGTGCTCTCGCCGCCCGGAATGATGAGCGCGTCACACTCAGCGATAGCTGCTGGCGTCTTCACGGCTCGCGCTTCGCAGTCAAGCTCAGCAAGTGTCTGAATGTGGTTGAGAAAGTCTCCCTGCAGGGACAGTACGCCGACTACCTTGGGCATGGTCATCTGCCTTCGCTTTGAGTTTCTTGTGTAGTTGGTAGCGCCACGGGCCCGTCATCAGGCTCCCGAATCACGCTGAATAATCAAACACGGTCTCGGGGGACACACCGGGGCACGCAGCACAATTCTACGCTGCGCGCCTGCAATCGTCAAGTGACGCTGTATCAGTCGTTGGAGCCGAGGATGATATCCACTGCACCTGCCACGTCGGGCGAGTACCGCGGGTAACGAAACTCCCGACGCACCAGCACCGCCAGGATTCCCAAAGCCAGCGCGCCACCAATATCGGCGAGTGGATTGTCGCCCACCATCCATACGTGCGGCGGGTCCCCGGCAGCATCCAGGGCGATCCGGAAGGCCTCAGCATGCGGCTTCTCATAGCCGATGAGCGCGGAACTATGTACGGCTTCAAAGTGAGATCCGAGGCCCAGGCCCTGGACGATCTGCTCGAGCTCGGGGACATGGTTGGAGAGGATCACGTGTCGCCATCCGTGCTCGCTGAGCTTCACCAGCGCCGGCACCGTGTCATCGTAGACCGTATAGGTCGCGGGGTCGGTGACCGCCACCCGAGCGGCGGCGGCAAGTTCGGCCGCCCGCTCCCCGTGGCCAACCGTCCCGAACGCTCGCGCCATGTGGGCTTCCGTCTCGGCCCACCATGCCTCGGGATCATTGAGATGCGGATGCGGTCGCTCCGGGTAGTGCCACAGAAACCCATCGCGCAAGGAGGGCCGGAGGTCGTCGCGCAGGACTGAATGCCCCGGACAGAGTTGGTCGAGCGCCGCCATAAGCGCCGAGCTCCACAGGCCCTCGCGGAAGGCCAGCGTGCCATCGAAGTCCCACATCACCAGACGGTCTGACATGCTCTCCTCCGCGCGGCGAACTACTCGTACGCTCGCACCTCAAAGACCCGCGCCTGTTCGTCGCCGTTGGTCGCCTCGCATGTGATGCGCACCGCGCTCGCGGCCACGTCGTTGAAGTCATGCACCCGACGGCGCTGGTAGTTACCCTCGACACTCGCCACCTCGACCCAGCCCGAAGCAGTCTCCACCTCGACCCGATAGTCGCGTACCGATTCGGGCTGCGCATCGCGGATGACCCTCTTGTTGAACCCATCGCTATGTGTCAACGTAAGCGGCCGCGCGAAGCCCGTGTCGAAGATAATCTGCACCTGCGAGATGGCCTGCGGCTGATCCCAGCGCAGCTCAATGCTCTGCTCCAGCGCCTCTCCGGGCGCCGAGGCCCACTGGTTCTCATTGCCATGCCGGTGTCGGGTCACGCCGCTGAGTATCTGCCCGGCCTCCCGACCGGGTTCCTCGCTGGTCGCGGTCACCGTCGCCGACATTGCGAGATCGCCGACATCTTCGTTCGGCAGTTCCGGAATGTAGTGGTCCTCCCGCAGCAGTTGCTGCTGCAGTTCGGTAACATCGCTCTTGGAGAGCTCGCTCGGCAGGTTCATGCTCTCAACACACAGCGCGGCCGCCGCTCCAACTGCCTGACCCATCGCCGCGCCGGTCGCCGCCACGCGCGTCGACCCCATCGCCATGTGCGTGCAACTCGCGCACCGCCCGGCCATCATCAGGTTGTGCACGTTGCGCGAGTACAGCGACCGTAGCGGGATGGAGTAGAGGTCAGGCACGTGCAAATGCCACGAGGGCGGGGTCGGGTCATAGATGCCAGCGGGCGGGTGAGTGTCCACCGACCAGCCACCGTGAGCGATGCGATCCTCGAACACGCGCTGCTCCATGACGTCGCGCTCGGTCAGGATATGCGGTCCCATCAGCCGACGCGATTCGCGCTTGGCCGGCAGCACCCCGAACCACCGCATCGCCCAGTTCTCCGCGTCAAACTCGCCGCTGTTCTTGGCGTAATCCCACACGCCGAACAGACAGGCCAGCAGTTCCTGGCGGATCTCGTCCTGGTCCTTGATCATGTCCAACTCGCCGCCCCACTCAATCCACCAGTGGCCATGGCGCAGTTCGCCGGGCTGACGATGCGGGAGTTGTTCCTTCGTGAACTTCTTCGCCCAGTCCGGGGCGGTAAACGGGGCTGGTTTGCCGGTGTCCTCGGCAATCCACATCAGCGAACAGCCCATCGTCTTGTTGTCAGGTCCCTCGGCATGTGGCTCATTGAACTCGCCCGGGCCCTCGCGACCAATGCGGAAGTCAGCGCCCGCCTGGAAACCCAGCGCACCGTCGCCGGTGCAGTCAATGAAGACCGCTCCCTCGACCGTGAGTTCCTCCTCGGTCCAGGGCCGGGCGCAGGTGATCGAGCCGATGCAGCCATAGTCGGTCATCGCCGCGTGCGTTACCGAGGTGTTCACCAGCAGGCGCACGCTGGGCTCGGCACGCACCCACTCCTCCAGCACCAGGTCCCAGATCGAGTTGCTACGCTGGGGGTTGCGGTAGGCGTCCTCAAGGCGCATCTCCTCAATGATGCCGCCCTCTCGCCCATGCGGCCGCCCGCCTGAGCAATCTGCACCAGTTGCGTGGACGCGGATTTCGCTTGAGGTATTGCCGCCCAGCATCGGCCGATCCTGCAGCAGGAGGACATCGGCACCTGACCGAGCGGCCTCAATAGTTGCGCAGACACCGGCCAGACCTCCGCCGGCCACTACGACTTCGGCTTCCAGGTGACGATGAGTCATGATGGGGCCTCCAGGATGGGGCAATCGCCTGCCAAGCGCGGGTACGCTTCCTCGGAGGCGGCATCTGCTCCTCCCCCCGCGCGCAGGTAGACGTGCCGCCCGCGACGAATGCGGTAGCGTCAGCGATCGGGTCATGCTTCACTGGAGGCCAACATCATACGGAAACTGCTGCTGGGATTGCTGCTCGTGGTGGCACTGCCCGGCGTCGCGCAAGAAACCCCTGCCCTCGATGTCATACAGACGCTGGACCGCATAGCCGACTTCAACTTCGCGATCATGAGCGACCACAAAGGCTCCGCGCCCGCTAACTCGCCGGAGATGGCGCGAATGGCGCGGTGGGTTGACGAGAGCGGAGACCGCTTCGTCATCGGCCTCGGCGACCACCTGTGCGCGCGATTCGACAACCCGTTCCTGGACTTCATCGGCGGCGACCGCTGGTGGGCACAACACTTCTACCCCAATATCGCCGACGGTGAGAACGAATACTACGGGGCCGGTCAGGGAGACTGGGGCGCCGGGGGGCAACTGCTGGAAGACGCGTCAGTGTATGGCCGCCCGGGCGTGACGGTCCGCGACAACAAGTGCGAGTACTACGCGCGCATCTTCGCGAAGGGCTTCGTGATCCACCTCATCCAGCTTCACTATTCGGATAATCCGCCCGACATCTCGATCGCGTTCAGCGAGGACACCCGCCGCTTCCTGGCCGACACGCTGACTCGCGGACCGGCTACTGGGTTCACGAACTGACGCCGGAGCGCCAGGCGCTGGTGATGGACAAGTGCGACCTGGTACTGTCCGCGACCACGCACAACTACGGTCGGCAGGTCATCGATGGGTATAGAGACCGGGGCGCGCTGTGCCTGAACACGGGCTCGGTGTGCTACGCGCGAGACGCGAACCACGGCTACATACAGGTCCACGTCTTCGGCGATCGCCGGCCAACGATGCTCATACAGTACATCAGCGCAGTGGACGATGTGCGTCGGGCGTCGAGCGCGGGCAATCCGGTGTTCGTGAAGGAGTTGGCCGGTCGGGTGTGGCAGGTTGCGCCATTAGGGGAGCAGTAGCCCCCGCCTCACCACAGCCGCAGGCCGCCGCCCTCGGCGCGGTCGAGGAAGTCCACGCCCTCAAGGACCTTGCCCGTGCCCAGAGCAACGCAGGACACCGGATCGTCAGCCACACGCGTGGGTATGCCGGTCTCCAACTCGAGCAGCCTGTCCATCCCGGCCAGCAACGCGCCGCCGCCGGTGAGGTAGATGCCACGCTCGATGATGTCTGCCGCCAGCTCCGGGGGCGTGCGCTCCAGCAGTGACTTCACGCTCTCAACGATGGCCAGCACACATTCGGATATCGCGCTGCGTATCTCGATCGAGCTGACAGCGACGGTCTTGGGCAGCCCGGTGATCACGTCTCGGCCCCGCACATCGATCTCACGCTCATCCTCAAGCTCGTATGCCGACCCTATCTGGATCTTAATGGCCTCGGAGGTTCGCTCGCCGATGTCCAGGTTGTAGACGCGCTTGATGTGGCGAAGAATGGACTCGTCGAGGTGGTTGCCGCCGGTACGTAGCGAGTCGCTGACCACGATGCCGCCCAGCGATATGACCGCGATGTCGGTCGTGCCACCGCCAATGTCGACGACCATGTTCCCGCCCGCGGCCGAGATGGGGAGGCCCGCGCCGATCGCGGCGGCCATCGGCTCCTCGATGGGAATGACCTTGCCCGCTCCGGCGGCGCGTGTGGCGTCCAGTGCCGCACGACGCTCAACGCTGGTTGCTGCGGAGGGCACGCAGATGACTGCCAGCGGCTTGAATATGCGCCCACGAAGACCGCAGGCTTTGCGGATGAGGTAGGTGAGCATCTCTCGGGTAATCGAGTAGTCCGCGATGACCCCGTCACGCATTGGCCGCTTGGCAACGATGTTCCCGGGCGTGCGCCCGAGCATCTCCCGCGCCTGCTCTCCCACCGATAGCACATTACCGTGCCCGTCGATGGCCACCACCGAGGGCTCGCGCACAACGATGCCACGCCCACGCGCATAGACTACTATCGTGGCGGTGCCCAGATCGATGCCAATGCGCTCGCCGAGACCGAACATCACATGTCCTCCTGGTCGGTCTGCGCGATGCTCTCAATATCTGCACCGAGTTCACTGAGCTTGCCAATGATATCCACGTATCCCCGGCCCACCAGTTCGGCGCCGCTTATCTCTGTCGTGCCTTCTGCCACCAGGCCAGCCAGTATCAGTGCTGCCCCGGCGCGAATATCGGTGGCCACCACCGGCGCCGCGTAAAGCTGTGGCACGCCCTTGAAGATCGCCGCCCCCTCCATGACTCTCACGTCTGCACCCATGCGGATCAGCTCGTCCACATAGTTGAAGCGCGCATCAAAAATCGTTTCCTCGATCACACTGGTGCCGCGAGCGCCTGCCATCAAAGCGCCGGTACTCGGCTGCAGATCGGTCGGATAGCCAGGATAGGGGGCGGTCATTATGTCAACTGCGTTCGCGCGCTGATCCATCTTCAGGGACACCCTTGTGCCTTCGGCTGTTATCTCACAGCCGACTTGCTGAAGCATGTCGAAGACCATCTGCATGTGCTCGGGATCGACCGGATCAAGCGTGATATCCCCGCCCGTCATCGCGCCGGCAATGAGGAACGTTCCTGCCTCCATCCGGTCGCTAATGGCGGTCCATTCACAGCCGTGCAGCTTGCTTACACCATGTATCTCAAGGGTGGTCGTGCCGATGCCACGGATATCAGCCCCGCACGCCGTGAGGAAGCGCTGGCAGTCAACGACCTCCGGCTCGCGCGACGCGTTCTCAATGACCGTTACTCCCTCTGCGAGAGCGCCCGAAAGCATGATATTGACCGTCGCCCCGACGCTACGCAAACGCGGATCCATGTAGATCCGCGCCCCATGCAGCTTCTTGGCCTCCGCGTGCATAACCCCGTACTTCTCCTCCACCGTAGCACCCAAAGCCTTGAACCCGCGGATATGGAAGTCAACTGGCCGCGTCCCGATAACACACCCGCCCGGCAGCGGAACTTGCGCTTCGCCAAAACGGGCCAGCAATGGCCCCGCGACGTAGAAGGACCCGCGCATCCGTCGGACCAGATCATACGGAGCGGAGACCGAGTTGATGTTCGAGGCGTCGATGCGCAGGCCATCGCCGGTGTCATGCGTCACCTGCGCGCCAAGCGCCTTGAGCATCTCGATCATCGTTGTCACGTCGGCGATTTCGGGGATGTTCTTGAATATGACCTCGCCGTCTATGAGGAGCGAAGCGGCAAGAAGGGGCAGTGAGCCGTTCTTCGAGCCACTAACTCGAACGGCCCCTCCAAGGGGCGTGCCGCCCGTGATCGCGATCGTTGACATAGCTGATCCGCCTCTCTGCGCCGGTCCAACGCACCTGAGTGCGTTCCGGTTACGCCGCTTGCCGCTCGTTAGTGAATGATGCCGTTTCCCCGCTGTACACACCAACATGCGATGGCGCCCCAACTCCACCATCGCTACATCCGGGGACCATGCACTTCCGCGCACGTCCGCGTGTTGTCACTCGCTCATGGTTTCGACGCCTCGACAGGCGTCCCCTGCCAGACTAGCTCGCCCGGCCCTGTGAACCAACCCTCAGGCGGTTCAGAGCTCGGCCCAACGCCAACTCCGCACGGCTGACATCGCTGTCGGACTCCTCAAGCGACAGGCGCTGCCGAGCCCGGTCCAGCGCCCGTTGCGCACGCTCAATATCGATCGCACTGGCCACTTCAGAGGCTTCAGAGACGACCACCACGCCCGTGGCTTCGACCCGAAGCACACCGCCTGCCGTGGCCAGATGCACCTTCACGTCCGCGGAGTCCGTGACAACGATCTCCCCGATAGCCAGTTCGGCAACCATCGGCGCATGCCCCGCCAGCACACCAAGCCTGCCGTCCGCGGCCGGGACATTCAGCGACGTCGCCTCGCCCTCGAAGAGCGTGGCTGCCGGAGTCGCGATCGTCAGAGCAAAGGAAGCGGCCATATCAGATCGTGCCTACTCTTTCGCGGCCTTCTCGACGACTTCTTCGATGCCCGCGACCATTCGGAAGGCACTCTCAGGCAGATCGTCATGCTGTCCGGCGAGAATCTGTGCCAGGCTCTCGATCGTGTCACCGACTGAAACGAAAGCGCCAGCCATTCCCGTGAACGCCTCAGCGACGTACATCGGCTGAGTCAGGAACTGCTGGATGCGACGCGCTCGGTTCACGACCTGGCGGTCCTCAGGAGACAGCTCCTCCATCCCCAGAATCGCGATGATGTCGCGCAGGTCGCGATAACGTTGCAGTATCTCCTGAACGCCCCGCGCCACGTCGTAGTGCTTCTGCCCCACCACATGGGGCTCGAGCATGCGCGACGTCGATGCCAGCGGATCAACTGCCGGGAAGATGGCCTGCTCAAACAGCTCTCGCGACAGTGCCACGCTCACGTCCAGATGCGCGAACACAGTCGCCGGAGCCGGGTCCGTATAGTCGTCCGCAGGCACATACACGCACTGCACCGAGGTGATCGAGCCTTTGTCCGTCGAGGTGATCCGCTCCTCGAACGCGCCCAACTCAGTCGCCAGTGTCGGTTGGTACCCCACTGCGGAGGGCAGCCGACCGAGAAGCGCCGATACCTCAGAGCCTGCTTGGGCAAAGCGGAAGATGTTGTCGATGAACAGCAGCACGTCCTGGCCCTCGTAGTCCCGGAAATACTCGGCCATGGTCAGCGCCGTCAGGCCGATGCGGAAGCGTGCCCCGGGCGGCTCATTCATCTGCCCGAAGACGAGCACCGTCGTGTCAATGATGCCCAGCTCCTGCAGGCGCAGCCACATATCGTTGCCCTCGCGAGTGCGCTCCCCCACGCCGCCAAAGACCGCCACGCCCTCGTGGATGCGAGCCACGTTATGCAGCAACTCGTCCATCAGAACCGTCTTGCCCACGCCGGCGCCGCCGAACAGACCGATCTTGCCACCCTCGGGACAGGGACACAGCAGGTCGAGCACCTTGATCCCGGTCTCGAACAACTCAGTTGCGACCTGCTGCTCGGCGAAAGCTGGCGGCTCCTTGTGGATAGGCAACATCTTATCGGCCTCGACCGGGCCCAGCCCGTCGACCGGCCTGCCAAGAACGTCGAACAGACGTCCGAGCGCCGGGCGGCCAACAGGCACCATGATCGGTTCGTTGCTGGCAACTGCGTCCATGCCACGCGCAACGCCGTCCGTGGTATCCATCGCGATGCACCGCGCCGTGTTGTCGCCCAGATGCTGGGCGACCTCCACCACCAGCTCCACGCCACGGTCCTCAGATTTCACAGTGATAGCTGTCAGCAGCTCGGGCAGTTCGTCAGCGGCGAACTTGACGTCCACCACCGGCCCTCGCACCTGCGCTACTTTGCCTGCGGCCATACTTATCACACACCTGTGTTTCAGTGGAGAGATGACCTGCCATAACTGTGCGCTGGTTGCTCGGGGCTACTGCCCCAGGGCGTCCGCGCCACCAACAACATCCAGCAGATCGCTCGTGATCTGCGCCTGTCTCGCCCGATTGATGAACCGGGTCAGCTCTTCGAGAATGTCTTCCGCACTGTCAGTGGCTGCGGACATCGCCATCAGCCGAGCGCTATGTTCAGAGGCAGCCGCCTCCAGCATGAACTGGCGCACTTGCGCCTTCACATACATTGGAAGCAGACGCGTCAGAAGCTCATCGGGCTCCGGCTCGAAGAGGTAGAGGCCGTCGCCCGTCGCTGCCTCGCTCTTGGGCGGTTCCACCGGCAGGAGCCGCTCTATGGTTGGCTCGTTGACCATCCGTGAAACGAAACGCGGGTAGCACACATACACCGCGTCCACATCGCCGGCTTCATACATGGCCAACGTCTGAGCCGCCATCGCCACGGCATCCCGCCCCTGCAGCTTGTCCACCATGGCCGGGTACTCGCGACGCACGTGCAGCATGGCCCGACGCGCCATCTCGGCTGCACGCCCTCCCACCGTCAGCACGTCAACCGGGACATCCTGCTGTCGAGCGAACTCGATCGCGCGACCTATGACGCTGGCATTGAACCCGCCGCACAAGCCTTTGTCGCCAGCGACAGCGATCAGGCCAATCCGCTCAACACTTCGCCCATCGATCAGCGGATCTCGCAGGCCGGGGCTGCTGTGCGCCATCGTGAGCGCGGTCGCCTCGGCCACCTGCGAGTAGTAGAACATGGCCCGATCGCGGGCGCTCAGTGCGCGTTTCAGTTTCGCAGCGGACACAAGCTTCATCGCGCGGGTGATCTGCCTGATCTCGCCGACGATGCGTTTCTTGTGCCGAAGCGCACGAAGGTTTTCGGGCACCGTGTGTTCGCCTTCCCGTGTTCCGTCGCGCTACTCTGTGTGCTGGAAGCGCCATTCGCGCTTGCACGTCTCTATGGTCTCAGCCAACTGGACCTCGTCCTCTTCGGAGAGAACCCGCGTCTGCTCAAGACGAGCCACCATGTCCGCGTTCTTCTCGCGCACATAGCTGATGAGCAGCTCGTCGAACTCGACAACGTCAGCGATCGGCACATCAATGAGATGCCCACGCGTGCTGGCGAAGAGCGTGATGACCTGATCCACCTCAGGGGATGGCGCCAGCGGTGCCTGTTTCAGCACCTCCATGATGCGCTCGCCCTGCTCGAGAATCGCTTTGGTGTCGTCATCGAGGTCAGCCCCGAACTGCGCGAAAGCCTCATACTCGCGGTAGTGCGCCAAGTCCAGCTTCAGCCGCGAGCCGACAGTCTTGATCATCTTGCTCTGCGCATCGCTGCCCACGCGCGAGACGCTCAGACCGATGCTCACGGCCGGCCTCTGCCCCTCGTGGAAGAGCTTCGGATCCAGGTAGATCTGCCCGTCCGTGATCGAGACGATGTTGGTCGGGATGTACGCGGAGAAGTCGCCCTCCTGGGTCTCGATGACGGGCAGAGCCGTCAGCGATCCGCCACCCTCGGCCTCGGACATCTTGGCGGCACGCTCAAGCAGTCGCGAGTGCAGGTTGAAGATATCTCCCGGATATGCCTCACGCCCCGGCGGCCGCCGCAGCAACAGCGATACTTGCCTGTAGGCCACGGCGTGCTTGGAGAGGTCATCGTAGACCACCAGAGCATGCCCGCCCGCGTCCCGCACCGCTTCGCCGATAGCACAGCCTGCATACGGAGCGATGTACTGCAGCGCAGCAGGATCGCTGGCCGTCGCGACCACAATACAGGTGTACTCAAGCGCTCCGTGCTGCTGCAAAGTGGACTGCAGCCGGCGCACATCGGCCATCTTCTGACCGATGGCAACGTAGATGCACTTGACGTCACCGCCACGCTGGTTGACGATCGCGTCGATCGCAATCTGCGTCTTGCCAGTCTGGCGATCGCCGATGATCAACTCACGCTGCCCTCTACCGATCGGGATCGCCGCATCGATGGCCTTGATGCCTGTAAGTAGCGGCTCGGACACCGGCTGGCGCTTCACCACGCCAGGCGCGATGACCTCAAGCGGCATCGTGCGTTCGGTATCCACCGGCCCGGCCTCATCAAGCGGCTCGCCAAGCGGGTTCACGACTCGCCCGAACAACTCGTCGCCCACCAGCGTCTCGGCGATGCGACCGGTTGTGCGGGCCTCGTCGCCCTCATGAATGCCCACATCCGACGCGAGGAGCACGCACCCGACCGTGTCCTCCTCGAGGTCCAGAGCGATACCGTAGACACCCTTGCCGAAGTCGATCAGCTCCTGCGACATCGCCTCAGACAAGCCGTAGACGCGCGCGATGCCGTCTCCGACCTGCACGACGATGCCCGTGCTGGTCAATTCCAGATCATCTTTGTATTCTGCCAGGCGGTCCCGCAGGACCGCTGTGACCTCATCCGGGCGCACTGACAACTTCTGTCACTCCTCAGGCCGGGCAAAGCTGCGCGTTTGCGCGACGTCCTGCCCGCACTATGGTGCGGTCAGACTCTCCCCTATCCTCTCAAGCCGGCCACGCAGGCTGGCGTCAAGTACTCTGTCCCCAAGTTTGACCACGATGCCGCCGATCAGATCGGGGTCAACGCGGGCATCCAGACGCACGGGGCTCCCCAACCAGCCGGCGAGTGCCGCCTGCAGCCTCTGGGCCTGCTCCGGCGCCAGCGCGAGAGGAGTAACCACAGCCGCCCGCGTCCTGCCTGCCACCTCATCAGCCAGTTCCTCCGCCAGATCACCCGCAACCGACAGCACGTCCACGCGACTATTCTCGATCAGGAGACCGACCAGCTCCGCCACTGGCCCACATGGTTCCGCCCCGAGCACCGCGCCGACTGCCGAGAGCTTCCGCTCGGCGCTTATCGTCGGGTGCTTCAGCAGGAGCACCAGCTCCGGTGCAGCGCCGCTGGCCATCTGTAGAACCTTGAGTTCCTCCTCAAGCTGTTCCTGCAGGCCCTGTGAAGCTGCCCGCTCTAGGGCGGCTTGCACATACCGGCGCGCGACGGAGCGCCCTATCAAGCGTCCTCCGCCTCCTCAAGCGCCTTGCGCTCGACATCGGTGATGAAAGCATCCAGCAGAGCTGCCTGCCGCTCTTCATCCATGCTCTCGCGCAGCGCGCGCGCCGAGATGTCGATCGCCACCCGGGCGGTCTCCCGCCGCAACTGTGCGCGAGCGTCCTCCGCGCTCTGATCGACTGAGCGTCGCCCCTCGACGACGATCCGCTCGCTCTGCTCACGTGCGCGTGCAACCATCTGCTCACGCGCTGTCTCCGCGCGTTGCTTGGCTTCCGCCATCATCTCACGGCCGCGTTCGCCGACCGCCGCAAGCTCTGCTTCCACAGACTTGCGGTCACGCAACGCAGCCTCACGCTGGTGCTCTGCCTCAGCGATGTCGCCATCGATCTCCCGCTCGCGCTCGCTTATCACGTCGCGAATGGGGCCGAAAGCGAACTTGCTCAGCAGCCACAAGAGCAGCAGGAAGCCCGCGATGTTGACCACCATAACGCCCGGTTCTATACCAAGTTCCTTGAGTACTTCCATGATCCCTCAGTCCGAAGAGATCGCTCTTACCCAGGGGTCAGATCTGCCTTACCCCGCGAGCTTGTCCATATAATCAGCGATCGACGGCAATCGTCCCATCAACAACAGGAACGCCAGCAGTACGTAGATGACCAGCGACTCGATCAGGGCGAGCGAAAGAATCAGCGCGCTCCGAACGTCGCCTGACGCTTCCGGCTGCCGAGCGATGCCCTCCATCGCTGCAGCTGCGGCACGTCCCTGCGCGGTTGCGGCGAACGCCACCGCGATTGGCAGGCCCAGACCAACGACCAGCGCCAACATGCTTGCATAGTCCATGAACCATGTACCTCCCGACACTACTTGACTCAATGATGGGAAGACCTCAGACCGCGTGTGCTTCGTGCACTGCCGCGCTCTGGTGGTCCCCCTCTCCCTCGTGAACTGTCGCCATCTGTATGTAAGCAGCACTGAGCATGAAGAAAATGTAGGCTTGGATGGGGCCGATGAGCAGGTGCAGCAACACGTTCACGATCTGCACCGGTACCGGAACATAGGTCGTCGCGAAGACCATCGCCCCCAACGCCGCCATGCGGACTATCGCGGTCTCTTCACCGAACATGTTCCCAAAGAGACGGACCGCCAGCGACAGGGGCTTTGCCAGCTCACCTATCACGTGTACCGCCAGCATGATCGGTATCATGCCGACATACAGTATCTTCATCGGCAACGCGTCGCCCATCGGCTCGCCAATGAAGTGTTGCAGGTAGCGCCAGCCCTGTTCCCGGAACCCGAAATACTGGACGGCGATGAACACGATGAGCGCCAGCGCAGCCGTCATGTTCAGCGACATCGTCGGCGTAATGAACCCCGGCACCAGACCGAACAGGTTCATGACCAGAATGTAGAGCAGTAGTGTCCCGAGCAGCGGAGCGTACTTCTCCCCGCCCGGCCCGATCTCCGTCACGCAGAAGGTGCGCAGGAAGCTGTAGTACATCTCCCACACCGTCTGCAGACCGCGCGAGCGCTTCTGGCAATGCCGCGTGCCCAGCCAGGCCAGCAGAACGAGCAGCGCCATGATCAGCCAGCTGGTGACCACTGTCAGGTCAACATAGCGATGGGCCTGCTCTGGGAGCAGGTGGACTATCGCATTGAGCCAGCTTCCGTGTTCCTCATGCATGGCTGTGCAGCTACCCTTTGGCGCGCGTGCCGCGCCATCCTGCGTTCACGTACACCAGAAAGCCGGTGAGCGATGTCGCGTATCCGGCAGCGAAAGCTGCGACGCTGGCCTCCAGCACACCGACGAGCAGCCAGGCAAGCGCAATGGCCCCCGCGAACTTGCCCAGATGCAGCAGCAGATACGGCCACCTCGGGCCTCGCTGCTCCTCCACCGGAACTACCAGACGATTTGCGCACAATACCAGAGACGCGAGCATCCCGAGGCCGGTAATCACCCCGCCCACATACCCCAGGGCCGCCCCCCAACCGACCAGCCGCCACAGCACAGCCCCCGCCGCCAGAGTGATCGCGGCAGTCACTTTCACCGTCCGTGCCTGCCCGTTCGCCTTAGTCTCGGCCATGGTCTTTGTTTGCCATCTGCAATAGCTGTGCCAGGCCCGCTACGGCCCCAAGAAGAAACCCCGCGACCTGCAGCCACGGGGTCGTCGAGAAGCGTTCGTCAAGCCACCACCCAGCCCCATAGCCGATAGCAATGGAGAGAGGGATGGACCACCCGAGTATCCAGTATTTTGCCCACTCGAGCTGTGAACGACGCGGGGGGATCATTTCATCTGCTCTCGTCATTCTATACTCTTACGATTCCCGCGTCAAGAGAAGCAAGCGCTGTGCCACTCGCATCGC
The DNA here is from genome assembly GCA_029821735.1 of Candidatus Zipacnadia bacterium. GTDB lineage: Bacteria > Armatimonadota > Zipacnadia > Zipacnadales > UBA5352 > JALGSU01. The sequence goes on from JALGSU010000002.1 coordinate 377,620, forward strand.
GCGCGCCCCGATGACGCCGTTACCTGCCTATGATCCGCAGCGGCGACTCCCACGAAAGCCGCTCGAAGTTGCCACGGCCGCCCAGCTTGTCCACGTCCCGCTGACACGCGCTCAGACCCGGCGGTTTATCATCGGCGTTGTGCGCGTCTGAGCCAAGACAAGAGGCCAGATCATCGCGAATCAGCCGCCGGGCGAGGTTCTGCACGTCGGGACCGCGCTTGCCTTTGAGGCTCTCGCAGTTAACCTGCAGTTTGTAACCGCGCTCGACCAGCGCTTCGGGCTCCACTGCGGTGGTCGACGCCGCCGCCATGCGCCCGAAATGCGCGATGACCGGCGTGTATCCCTGCAGCGCCAACTCGAACAACACCTGCTCGGCGTAGGCCGCATAGGTGACAATCGGCAGTTCGATCAGGACATGCTTGCCGTCCCCCAGAGTCGGCAGCCAGCCCTTGCGGGCAGTCTCGGGGAGCATGTCTGACATCTCCACCTCAGCGCCACTTACGACCTCGAGGGCAATCCCACGTTCCTGTAGCAGGGCGTTAAGATTCGCCAGTGCTTCCTGTATGCGCGGCAGCCAGTTCTCAGCCATATGTGACTCGCGGAAGTGTGGCGTTGAGGCTATGATCCGGGTGCCGTCCGCCGCAGCAATCTCGGCCATCCGCACCGCCACTTCGGGGTCGGGATCGACTCTCGAATGAATGGGGAGCATGTAACGAAGGATGTGGTTATGGAGGTCAATCAAGCTGTTCACCTGCTGCCCGTGATTTCTTGCTCGCTCTCCTGCGCTGTTTAGCTTCCTTCGGCGAGATGATAGTGCCACCGCCGAGTACGCGATCGTCATCGTACAGCACCGCGGCCTGGCCCGGCGTCGGGGCACGGTGGGCACGCGCGAACTCCAGCTTGGCCAGGTCGCCCTCCACTGTCACCTCGGCCGGAGTCTCCAGACCGCGCAGCCGCGTCACCACGTCGGCGCTGAAGTGCTCGGGCGATGACACACCGCGCACCACCAGGTCCTCCACGTAGCACTGGTTGACCCACAGCGCCTCTTCGGGCCCAACGACCAGCGTGTTCTTCACCGCGTCGATCTCGAGGACGAAGAAGGGCCCTTCGGGTCCGCCAAGACCCAGCCCCTTCCGCTGACCAACCGTGTATGCAGCCAGACCAAGGTGCTCTCCCATAGCCGTGCCTTTGCGATCCACGATTGGCCCAGGCCTACCGGCCTCCGGATGACGGGCCGTCACGAACCCCGCCACGTCCCCATCCGGGATGAAGCACGCATCCTGGCTCTCCGGCCTGCCGACCGAGGGCAGTTCAGCTTCGGTCGCCAAAGCCACGACCTCAGGCTTGGTCATCCCGCCAAGTGGCAGCTCCAAACGCTCCAGCACCGACGGGCCCAGCCGGTGGAGCATATATGATTGGTCCTTGCGCACATCGATCCCCTTGAGCAGGGCAACGTCCTCTGCCGAGCGCCACACGCGCGCGTAATGCCCCGTCACCATCAAGTCGCAGGCCAGCCGATCCGCCCAGCGCTCCAGGTGACTGAACTTGAGAAGCGGATTGCAGACCACACACGGGTTGGGCGTGCGCCCCCGGGCATAGTCATCAACGAACGAGGCCACCACGCAGCGCTCGAAATCGTCTTTGGCGTCAACCACATGGTGCTCTATTCCGAGGGCTTCGCACACGGCCTGCGCAGCGTCGAGCGAAGCGCCAGACAAGTCCAGCGTCAGACCTTCGACAGCCATGCCCTGACGCAGGCAGAGAAGTGCCGCGACGGCGCTGTCAACACCGCCTGATATCGCAGCAAGAACGCGAGTTGAGTCAGAATGAGACATTGGATACCGCCGGGATGATCTGTCAGTGGTATGGAATGGAGGTGCTGCTCGATCTACAGCGACCACGCCTGGTAGGGAACGCCGCATGCCGTCATGCCGTCAAGGCCGCGGCGCACCATCATATCGCGTCGCTGCCACGGTGCCAGGCCGGTGTCCATAGCCGCGGGTGTCGCGAAATCGATCGCACGCTCGCCGTCTGTGTACTTTACGCCGGCACCGCACGCATTGGCAATCAGCCATACTGGCAGCAGAGCCTGACCGTCGTAGAACACCGCCGGAACCTGCACGAAAACTTCTTTCCCGTTCACCGTCATCTGCTGGCTGTTCAGCTTCACCGCGAAGGCGCCCCGGGCTGCCTCGATCTCAAGCGTAAGACTATCACCGTGCCACGTGCACGACGCCCCAAGTGCATCCAGCACAGGCCTGGCGTGCACCAGGAACTGGCCCTTCGTCTTCATCGGTGGCGTGCTGAGCTCAAGTTCCCTGCCGTCCACGCGGACCTTCACATCGTCCAGGCCGCCATCGATCCGGAATTGCTGGTCGCCGATGGTCAGGAGCATGCCCTTATCCTGCGGCGGTGTCGGCTCGATCCCGGCCATCTGCGACATGGTCACGAGCTGGAACCCCCGCCGCTGCAGTTCCGGCACCACGATGCGCATGGCCGCGACGGTGCCCCCACGATTCGCGCCACCGTCGTGAAGCACAACTACCGAACCGTCCCGCGCGCGTTTCAGAACATGGTTGGCCACCGTCGAAGCTCCCGGGGCAGTCCAGTCCCGCGGATCGATCGACCACATGGCCACACGGTAGCCCGCGCCCGAAATTGCCCCGTCAACTCGGCGGTTGTGCGCCCCATATGGTGGCCGCACAAATCGGACCTGCTGCTGCACGAGGGGGTCCAGAAGCTTCCGGCAGCGAGCAATGTCCGACTGGATTGCGCCGTCGGACAGTCCCGTATACGCAGGGTGGCGCCACGAGTGGATCCCTATCTCATGCCCACGCTCTGAGGCCTGCTTCACGAGCCCCTGCTGGCCGCTCGCGCAGCTCCCTAGCACAAAGAATGTCACCTGTGCACCATGCTCACGCATGATCTCAAGAATCTGCGGGGTGTAGACCGAACTGGGCCCGTCGTCGAAGGTCAGCGCTATCCGCGGCGCACGTTCCGCGACCCCGGCGCTCGCAGCCGCAAGCAGAGGTTCAGCCAACGCCAACTCAATCTCCCGCACACGGCCTGTCTGCGCCTCATAGCTCACGCGCCGTGTGCTGCGCACGCGCGGCATCTCATACTGCGCGCCGGTCGCCGCCAGCGTCGCATACACGGGCAGAATCTGCGCCCGCTCGGAGAGCTCGGGGCCTGAGACGGCAGTCAGCGCCAGTTCCGCAGTCGCCGCGCCGTCTTCCCGTGACGCGACAAGCCCGCGACTTTGACAGGCCACACCCGCCACAACAAGCATCAGGCACACAACGCCGACTGCGGTCGTTTGTGTGACCACGCCCCGCGCCTGCTGCCGATCCCTCCGGCTTCGTCTGTATGGTGCCACTGTCGCCATGGGCTGGGTCCTCAACCGTCGCTTGACTGCGTGAGCGTGTCGGCTCCGAAAGCGGCGGGCAGCAGGTCAGTGACCGAACTGGTGTCTCGCTCTTCTCCCTCGCCCTGCATAATCACGACTGCATCGGGCGCAAGCTCTGCCATGACCTGCCTGCAGATGCCGCACGGGCTGATCGGCCTCTCGCCTGGCCCAGTCAAAGCCAACGCCACGATTTCGCGGCACCCCGCCGCATAGGCTGCGCCCAGCGCCACACGTTCTGCGCAGATAGTAGCCCCGTAAGACGCGTTCTCGATGTTGCACCCACCAAAAACGCGACCGTCGGCGCTCAGTGCGGCGGCGCCGACGGTAAAATCCGAATATGGTGCGTACGCACGCTGTCGCGCCTTCTGTGCAGCGGCTACCAGCTTATCGATGGCGTCAGCATCCAGCATGGTGCTCCGAGGTCTCTGCGATGGTGGCCAGGCGCTGACCTGCCCTCCCCGGCGAGCGCCTCAGCCGCTGTAGGTAACGTAGGCCCGGTCCTTATCGAAGTCCCACTCGGTCGCAATGCCGAACAACTCGGTGAACGGCCTCACCGGCACGTAGGTGCGGTTCTGCTTGCGCAGCGTCGTCCAACCCAGATCGACCTCCACGCCATTGACGATGACGGTCGAACTGTGCGGATACACTGTCAGGGCCACGTCGTTGCGGTAGACCTCGATCTCGTCGTCGTTCGGACCCCAGATGATGCTGCCACCGATGTGGCGCATCAGGTCGGTCAGCGTGATGTAAACGCGACCGTTCCGGACGAACGCATGCTTCTCGAGGTCGGCCTCGCGGTTGTTGAAGTAGAGGATCTCGTGGAATATCTTGGCCTTGTACAGCTTGTTGAAGCTGGGGCGCGGCGCGCCCAGAGCCGGGGCCTGCTGCACGACTGGCGCCGCTACTGCGTTCAGGACCATGATCGGGATGCTGCCCGTGCTTGCTACGAGCTGCTCGCCGCTGACCGCGTCCACTCGCATGGTGTGTTCGCCGTCTGGCAGGTCGCTCGTGTCCAGCGAGAAGTCGCCACCCGCCTCGCCGGTGAACGCCTTGGCCTTGTCGTCCACATAGAGCATGAGGGGGCACTGCTGGAATCCCTCTGCCAGTGGAGCGATACCGACTTCGCCGCGAAGTGTCGGCTGGGGGCCTTCTTCAGTCATGGGGATGTCAGACAAAAGGGCGACCGAAAGCCCGCCCGGGCCTTCGACCGTCAGCGTTCCGGCACTGGCCACGCAGGCGGCCGCAAGAATCACGACGGTGAAAAGCACGAAAGGCCTGGCATTCGCGAGCACAACGAACACCCCTCTCTTGGCGCGTTGGCAGCACTACCGCCACGCACGCGTTGTGTTCGCGGGGACTATAGCACACGCAGGCGGGCGTGTCAAAGTCCTGCAGCGGTCTCGCGGCTGACCTCCTGCCACTGAAGGTCCACCTTTTCTCGCGGAGAATGATGCTCTTGCTGGATGCCGCAAAGCCCGTTCGCGCAGGCGCGCGCAACCCCAACGATATCGCCCTCGAAAGAGGTGGCTGTCAGATGTCAGATGATCTGGTCGTCGTACTCGACTGTGGTGCTACCAACGCTCGTGCAATCGCCGTGACGGCGTCCGGCCACATAGAGAGTGCCGCCGGAAGAGCCAACGCGCCCGCCCCTCAGCCTGACGGGCAGGCCGACTGGCTGGTCTGGTCACTGGACGATGTGTTCGCCCGACTCGCCGACGCCTGCCGCGAGACTCTCGCCGGGATCGACCCCGCCCGAGTGAAAGCCGTCACGGTGACCACCTTCGGCGCAGACGGTGCCCCCCTTGCCGCGGATGGCTCACTCACTTACCCCGTCATCTCCTGGCAGGACGAGCGAACTGCGCAGATCGCGCAGCGCATCGCCGACTACATGGACCCGTGGGAACTCTTCAGCGCAACTGGATACCAGGTCATCCCCTTCGACACCATCCTCAAGCTCATCTGGCTGCGCGAGAACCAGCCCCAGGCGCTCGAATCGGCTGATGGCTGGCTCATGATGCCCGGCTTGCTGAGCTTCCTGCTGTGTGGCGAGCGCTCGATTGACCCGACCGCCGCGGGCACCATGATGGCCATGGACGCTGCCAATCGCGACTGGTCGAGCGAGATTCTCGGGCTCGCCGGTCTCGACGCAGCCTTCTTCCCTGACTGGGTGGAGCCCGGTGGCGTCATCGGTGCCATGACCGCCGCCGCCTCTGAGGCGACGGGCCTGCCCGCAGGGATCCCCGTCGTCGCCGCGGGCCACGACACTCAGTTCGCCGCAGTGGGGTCGGGTGCCGGTCCCGCCGAAGCGATTCTCAGCAGCGGCACGTGGGAGATCGCGATGCTCAGGCAGGACAGCTACCAGGCCAGCCGCCAGGGATTCGAGGAGGGCCTGATAATCGAGGCAGACGCCGAGCAGGGCCGCTGGAACCCGCAGCTTCTGATGATGGGCTCAGGTGTGCTCGAGTGGATACGCGAAGGCTTCTATGGCGAAATCACCGAGCGCGCCGATGCCTATCATGCAATGATCTCCGACGCCGAAGCCCTCCAGCCCGGCTCCGGCGGCGTTACGGTGATCCCCAGCTTCGTGCCGGACACCGGCCCCAACGCCAGGCACCGGACCCAGGGCACCGTCCTCGGGCTGGGCATCAACACAACGCGCGGCGAGGTGTACCGAGCCGGGCTCGAGGGCCTCTGCTACCAGCTTCGGCATGCCGTCGAAATCCTCGACACCTGTACCGGCTTTGGCGCACAGGGCATCAGACTGGTCGGCGGTGGCGCGAAGAACGCGCTGTGGAATCAACTCCGCGCCGACGTTACCGGCCTGCCCGTGACCACCATTGCGAACGAGGAGGCCACCGTGCTCGGCGCGGCAATCTTCGCGTTCATGGGCGCGGGCACTTTCGCGACCGTTGCCGAGGGCCAACAGGCGGCCGACCTCGGCGAAGTCACCATTGAGCCCTCCGCGGCGCGGGGCCAGTATGACGAACTCTACGCAGCCTACCGATCAGTGCCCCCCGCATTGGCGCAATACTATGGCGCATGAGACCACCGGCCGTTGGCTTCGCCGCAGTCGTATGGAGGGCGGGTCTTTAGACCCGCCGGTCGTTGTGCCGATCAGCCATGCCTCACATGGGGCCATCCGACAACCGTCCGTCCTCCAGGTGCAGCGTCCGCTGCGAGAACTCCTCGACCTCCGGCTCGTGCGTGACAACCACCACGGTTCCCCCTGCTTCATGGAAAGCCGCGAAGTGCTCCATCACCTGACGCGAGTTCGTGGGGTCGAGGTTCCCTGTCGGCTCGTCGGCCAGCAAAATGTCAGGCTTCTTTATGAGCGCTCGCGCCAGCGCCACTCGCTGCCTCTCACCCGTACTGAGTTCCGACGGGAGGTGCTTGATCCTGTGGCCCAGGTCAAGCCGCTCAAGCATCCAGCAGCTCCCACCAGTCGCGTCGCCAGAACATTCTCGATGGCGGACAGGTAAGGCACGAGATGGAACATCTGGAAGACGAAGCCTATACGCTCGGCTCGCAGCCGCGCTCTCGCGGTTCCCGACATCCCATACAGGTCCCCGCCGTCCACCTCCACCTTACCAGAGGTGGGCCGGATCATGCCACCTACCGCCAGCAGAAAGGTGCTCTTCCCACTGCCACTCGAGCCACGCACGGCCACGAACTCCCCGCGAACCACGCTCAGACTGATGTCGTCCAGCGCACGCCCCTCAGAACGTCCGCTGGGTCCTGCGAGACTGCGTGCAAGGTTGGCAGATAACTGGCCACTACTGCGATCACCGGTGCCAGAATCAGCGCTCGCCACAGCAATGGCAGTTCGGGAGCGATCTTCTTCGCGGTGTGTGCGAACATGCTCGGACCAAAGTGCAGCGCCAGCCACGTGCCCAGGACAAATCCCACGAGTGCGCCCACCACGCCGACAAACACCGCCTTGGTCAGAAACAGTGCCGCGATTGTGCCTGAGCCAACCCCTTGCGCACGGTACACACCTATTTCGGGTCGACGCTCGCGAACATTGCTCAGCGATTGCAGCCCTATCCAGAAGGCGCACACCAGCACAATTGCCGGGATAATGAACGCCGCGTACCTATCCATCATCTGCCGCGTTTCAGCTCGCATCACCGCGATGGTCTGCATCTCCGTCACTCGCGTCCCGGGCAGTTCTCGCGCCAGGTTCGCTCGGATTGTGCTCAGTTGGTTGTCCCCGCACAGGCAGTGCAGCGCCTCGATCTCGTTGATCTGCCCAGGCGTCCCCAGTGCTTCCTGCACGTCATGCAGATGGCCCCAGATGCGCACGTCGTCCTTACTGCCATCCTCCGCCAACAGCTTGACCACCGTGAAGTCGCGGCCCATCACGCTGATGACATCGCCCTCACTGATGCCCTCCGAGTGCCACAGTTCATAGCCCACGTAGGCCGTGCCTTTGTCGATATCCGGACTCATCGCGCTCTTCGAGGGCAGGCTCTGCATCTGCAGTTCCGGCAACAACCCGGTGAGCAGCACCTTCCGGCCGCGCCACTCGATCTTCTTCTGCAGCCGCGCTACAAGATGCTGGATATCCAGCGTCGTTGCCTCTGACAGCCGATGCACGTACTCCTCCGGCATCGTCACTTTCGCGAAATCATCGCTCCAGAAGTCCGCGAAGCTGTTCTCCTCGGGGATGATCAGCAGGTTGAAACCCATATTGCGCATGAGCCGGATCGTCTCACGCCGCGACGCGTGACTCATCGTAATGACCGACACCGCAAGCGCCACCGCAACGACCATCGCCAGCGTGGCGGAGATGAAGTTCAGCTTGCGGTGCCGGATCTCTCGCAGCACCAAATGTATCACCGACATGCTCTCACCTTTGATCGACCGGTCTGTAGAGGACCCAACTCACTACTTGCCGTACGTCTTTGCCGTATGGAGGGCGGGTCCTTCCTTGGGCACCGAAGCCTTGGCGAAGGTGTCAGACCCGCCGGCAGTTGCCGTGAGCTTCTGCCTTGCAGGCGTTACCACGCCACCTGCCACCCCTCCGTCGCTCCTATCCGTTCTCTCGCCTCAGAACAAGTGCCATGCCGCCCATCAGTATCACAAGTGTAACCACCGCAATCACGATTGCCAGGCGGATCGACAGCGTATCACCCAGCGGCGCCGACGCCTCTTCGCCAATCAGCGCAGCCGGCACCGGTCGACACGCCGCGATCAGATCCGGTCCGCTGGCCAACGCCCGCTCCTCCGTCGCCAATCGGGCCTCACCAACCGCCGGGGCCGCGACATCAAGCATGCTCGCCGGAACGGCAGCCACCGGCGCTTCGTGTGCTGGCTCGGCTGGCGCACTTTCCATGGGCGGGTAGGGATCGTGGCTCGGTTCTGGAGCGGGCGGTTCCTCGGGTGCCGGAGCCGTCTCCTCTTCGGGCGCAACGGGTGCCGGGGGAGTGGCCTCCTGCTCCTGCGCGACCGGTGGCACCACCGCAGCGGGCGCCTCGCTCGCCGGCTGCTCATCCCGCGCCGGGGCCGAGCGCGCACCGGCTGTGGGCATCACAACCACCGGTTGCCTGTTCTCAGCTTCGCGGATGTCGAAGAGCGCGAAATTCGGGCTCGTGGCCTCACTTGTGCCGACCTGCCTGCGCGTCTCCCAGTCGAAATCGGTCAGCAGGTCCGTGCCGACACTGGCCGTCTTCACTTCGCACGCGCACGGGCCGTTCATGAACTCGGCCACCTGCTTGAGATTGGCCACCGTAATGCCCTTGCCCAGGTATGGCTCCATCACGTGCCCGCGCCCGAATACCGGAAAAACCATTGCGTTTGCCAGGTCGGCCAGATCAGGCTCAAGCGCCATCAGTTGCCTGACGAACCAGCTCTCTGCCGGATCGTCACGCCGCACCTCGACCGCTCCGACCGCACGCTCCTGTTCACCAGTTGACTTCACTACCTGCCGCACCGCTGCCCGAGCCGCTTCGCTCTCATCCATGTTGGCGCCGACGACCAGCAGCAGAGCCCCATGCGTGCCGCTGGCTAGCTGCTCCGCCAACCGTGTCCGACCCGGAGAACCGACCAGCGCTTTCGCGTCACTCGCAGACAGTGCGCCCACGCTCAGTTCATTGCCCTTCGGTGACACGATCGCGTAGAACGGGAGTTCGCGACCGGAGTGCTGCTCCCATATCCGCCGCTCGGTGGCTCCCGCTAAGGCCGCTGCATCGGTCACGTCCACGCGCGCAAACGAGAGGTTCGCCGCACCTTCCTGCCCGCGCGACACGCTTTGAAGCCACGCGTTCGTCTCCTGATCCGCGGGGGCCTCCGTCGCTCGATGGAAGTAGCGCACCAGGTACGGATCGCGCTGCCAGTTCTCCATCGTGTACTCAAAAACCGGAGTCTCGCAGGCACACAGCAAAGCGCTCGTGGTCACGAGAACCACGAACACCATTGCCGCTGTATGCCAGCGCCTGGTCGCAAGTCGATGTGTATCAATCATCATCTCTCATCTGAACGAAGGTTCCCGCCAGCCCCGGTCAGCGCTCATGCACCTCTATCCCGTTCAGCATCGGCCAGCCGCCATCCCCCACTTCGCCGACCGGCACCATTTCCACTGTCAGCCTGTCCGACGCTTCTATGCCCTCGAATGTCTGCGCCAGCGCCGTGAGCGATCCTCCGGCTTGCGCGGCCACGTCAAAGCCCTCGGCCACCGTCTGCCCTTGCAGCACAATGTCGAAGACGCCTTGACCGGGCTCGATGTTCTGCAGGTCTGCGAAGTGCAGTGTCACGTCATACGTCGTCGGTGCCGTTTCCGCAGGCTGATCGAAGACCAGGCTCTTGAAATACGCGCACTTCCCCCAGCCGTACGTGCCGGGCGCGACAAGCTGAACCATCTCTGGTCCGACGCCCGTCTTGTTGAAGGCAAACACGTTCACCCGCAGCGAATCGGGGTTCAACTCGGCCGAGCGAATCGTCTCCAGCGGCACCGACAGTTCAGCCGCCCAGCCCTCCGCGCCTTCAGCGGATGCGCTCTGCCACTCGCCGTTCCAAGTCACATCCGCGTAGTTGGTTCGTTCATAGTTGCACAGGGCATCGTGCCGCGCGTTGACTGACACGCCCAGTCGCAGGTACTTTTTGCGAGGTCCGTCCGTGAGCAGCACGAGCCATGAGTCGTCGGCCCAGACGGGCGCGTCCTCGCCACTGAGATCGGCGTCCAAGGGCACGGTCACACCGTCCCGCACCGTCGGCGCCACCTGCAGACCGAACACCACAGCGTCGTCCGTCCGCCGCATGAGTGCGGTTGCTCGCGGGTTCACCAGCGCGGCATCGTCGGTCAGTGTCATCGGCTCTGCGTCCTGCCAGCACGCATCGTCCAGCACCCCATCGATGGTCGGAGCCTGCTCGCACGGCAGACACGCCATCGGGGCGCTGTAGGTAAGATCCAGACTTGCCCGCCGCACTCCTCGAGCCGCCGACGCGTACATCCACGGCTTATCCGTCCGCGAGATCAACACGTCGTCAGCATTGACGCGGAACCATCCGCCATCGTCCGCGACCTCAACTGCCATCGGCACTTTCACCGTGCTCGGGAAGACCGGGCGGGGGATACACAGCCACACGTTCGCGTCCGCATCCCGCCTGTCGCCGGGTGCCCCCAGGTTCAGTCGCGCATGCTTGATCCGCGCGCTCGCCGATGTTGACACTGAGAAGACCGACCAGTCTTCATCCCGCATCGGGGCCGGCTCCAGGGCCAGGGAGGTCTGGAAGTTGTAGGCACAGGTGCATGCACTGTCGCCGTTCGGCATCAGTACAAGCCCGTTGGCCGCGATCACGTTAATGTAGCAGCCCGGACGGATGCCGCCGAAGTTATGCAGACCCGTGTCCCCTGCCAGATCGTACATGCCCATCGCACCCGAACGGAAGAACAGCATGTTCGGAGCCGCTGAGATCGAACCACACCCGTATGCACGCCGGAACGACCAGTCGATCTGATCGCCCGTGAGCGGATGCTGGCGTGTGGCCGCCTCGCCCGTCTGCAGATCGTAGGCGCCCGGTTCAGCGTAGATGACCCCACTGGCGATGACCGGGAACCGCGAGGAGCGCGCGTCCCGAACCCACTTGACGGTGCCGTCAAGATTGTAGGCGGTGATTGCCCCGCGACTGCTCGCCACCAGTACCTCATCCGCATAGCACACATGGTTACGGTCGCCAATGCTCTCCGACGTCTCCCACATCACCGCGCCCGTCATCAGGTCCAGCGCCACCAGGCGCGGGTCGCTCTTCGGTTCCTCTCCGCGTCGCTTCATCTGATCGAGTTCGGCCTTGCTCGCACGGTCGATGAAGACAACCAGACCCGCCGCCACCGACAGCGTGTTGTGCGAGATGGTGTGCTTGGCCTCATGAATCCACAGTGGCTTGCCCGTCTCCTTGTCCAGAGCGAACACGTATCCCGACTCAGTCGGCGTGCCCACGCTGCTCCAGTATTTCACGTATTGCGCCTGCGGCACCATGCCAGCCGTGCCTATGATGATATCCTCAGTGACCGCCGGGCAGCCCCACACGTGTGTCTCATTCAGATCCGCCGACAGCAGCGTCGCGTCACCGGCCGCCACCGTCTGTGAGCCTTCTCCGGACAGGACCAGTGTTGCCCAGCCGCTCGTCAGTCGATAGCTGTCGGCATTGGCGAAACGATAGTTCGCAGCGATCAGTTTCTCACCGTCGTCCGAGGAGTTCAGCGTCACCCCGAAGCCAATGTCCGCCGGCCTCTCCCCCATCAGCGATTCCATCTCGCTCCACGGCAGCAGCACTGTCGACGACGTGCCCTCGTCAGTCAACTCGCCGCTCACTTGCAGTTGCGCGTGCGCCTCCCCCGCAGCGGGGTTGGCCGTGACCAGGTCCTCCTCACCGGTAGCCGGAGTCACGATCGTCTGGAAGGCCCCGCGACCGTACAGCCCGCCGCGTTGCTCCTTGGGCCGTAGGTCAAAGAACAGCTCCCACGAATCCCCAACCGACGGCGTCCCCACCGTCTCATCCGTATGGGTCAGCCGTTCGATGTACTGCGCCCAGCTCTCTCCCTCATCCGGCCCATCCCCCCGGTGAAGATTCGTCACCATATCATCGACGCTGACCAGCTGCAGTTGCAGCCCCGCGTCCGTCAGCGAGGCAGTCACTGTGCCCGAGTGTACGTCGTCCACTTTGACCTCCAACTCCACGGGCTCAGCCAACGTGAAGCTCGGCGTCTTCGTCGGCAGTCGGTACAGGAATCGGTCCTCACCGGTGCGCGCGTCCATCCGGAAACATACGCCACCGGTCGCGGCGTAGACACTGTCGTCGTCCACAGCCACATTGCCCCCGCCCAGGAACGCGGCTCGGCGGCCGACACTTCGGATGTCCCGCAGCCATAGCTGCCGACCTGTGTACGCGTCAATCGCAAGGACATCGTGCTGACCTGCGATGAAAAGCCGACCATTGGCGGACACCGGCGACGCCGGCCGCCAGTGTCGACTGATCATCAGCTCCGGACCCGGCCCGCCGTACCAGAGCATCCGCATGGGCCATCGCACCAACTGATCATCCGCACAGCCGGACTTGGCCGCATCGGCGTACTCGTGACTCCACGATCCCGACCCGGGAAGCTTCCCGCGAGCAATCCGCAAAGCACCGTCAGCCACCGTGATCTCTGCCTCTGGAACCCCGCCGCCTTTCGCCCACGAGGCCAATGCGTCGGCGGACGCAGCCCCGGCGGCCAACCAGACCAGCCCGTCGCACGGACTCAGCACTCGGTACATCTCCGAGGCCCCGGACGTCGCTGGCGCAAACTCCGGCCCGGCCACGATCAGGTCTGCGAAGTAGTTCGGGTAATTGAGTTCCTGCAACGTCTGCTGATGGACCGTCACCCGCGACCCATACACGCCTGCCGCGTCCAGCATCCGCCGAGCCTCAGCCACGCGCTCCGCATCCGGCTCGATGCAGTAGATCATCAGCTCGGAGCGCCGCGCCAGTTCCAGCGCCAGCTTCCCGCCGTCCCCCGAGATATCCATGCAGTAGCCTGCAGTCGCGCCCGTCTCCTTCAGAATCCGCTCAGCCAGTTCCGCGACTGCTCCGCCACTGTCAGCCAACACGTCAACCGGAACGCCGACGGTGGGCGCCTCTGCCACTTCTTCAGCGCCAAAGCAAACGATCGCGCCGGTGCTGGTGCTCACCAGCAGCCGCCCATCTGCGACCGCCAGCCCGCGCGCCTGCCCGGGCACATCCGCCTGCATCAGCGTCGCGCCATCCGTCGCAGACAGCACCGTCACCGTGTCCTGGCCGCCCACAATGATCGCGTTGCCGGCCTTAATCAGCGAGTAGGCCCGTCCATGCGGCGTCTCCCAGATAGCGCACTCAGCCGGCTTCTTGCGGGCCAGTATGGCCTGCGCTTCGTACGCTCCCACCGTCCCGCCACCAGATGCGTAGAAGGCCGTGTCGTCGAAGACGCAACGGTGCTTGCCACTAATGCTCAGTCGCCGATCCCCCTTCTCAATATCCCATGACGTCAGGCCATCCGCCGAGGACGGCATCCTCTCGCCGCGACGCACATCGATGTCTGGTCCGCCACCATGCCTCGGCGCAATTACCATGTCATGGGCGGCGACCGTCCAACTCCCGCCGTCGCGCAGGAACTCCGCAGGTCGGTAGTGCAGGAAGTCCAGCGTATCCCTGTCAAAGGCCGCCGGAAGACTCCGACCCGTCGGAATCAACACCCGGTCCTTGTACACCACAATATGCCCTTGCGGAGCGACACCGCTGATGCCCTCAGCCGTCGGGTGTGGGAACTTCATGTACATCTGACCCGACGTGTCATTGATCATGCTCACTTGGCCGTCCGAGGCGCGCAGGCTATACACATACACGCCTTCGGCTGGCCACATGCCGGCGGTGAAGTAGCAGGTCCCGTCCTCAACCACTACCCCTGTTCGCAGCGGCCATCGCGAGCTGATGCGATCGTTGCCCAGAACCATACTGTCGTCGCGACCGCCACGGTGCTTCCATGCCAGCGCCCCGCTTGCCGCGTCGAGGCAGTACAGGTAGCCATCGTCTGAGCCGGCGTACACTTTCCCGTCGGCCACGTATGGCGAGAAGCGCACCGGAGCGTCGGTGAAGAAGCTCCATCGCTCTTCGCCAGTCACTGCGTCCAGCGCATGGACCTTGTGGTCAGCCGAGGACCCGAAATAGACCAGGCCGTCAGCGGCTGCCACCTGGTACGCGTAGTCAAAGGGGATACGGTGCATCTCTTTCCCCGGCTCGGGCCAGGCGGGCATAGGCGCCGCACCGGCCCATGTCCACTGCCGGTGCAACTGCGCTGCAAGCTGGTCGTCCGTCATGCCGCTTCGCATCGCGTCATGCCGGAAGGTCGGCCACTCCGCAGCCAATGCTCCGCCTGTCGCCAGAACAGCGGTGAGCACCATCGCCGCTACGCTCTTCCACCATCGCCGCATGGTTATCGTCTCCCTGGTTCCACAAGCCTGCACTGCCGGGCAGGGCCCTGAAGAGAACCCGGACGCCTCTTCGCCAACCGGGCCCACGCGGCCTGCCTGCGACGTCTCAGTCAATGCCGAGCGCGTCGTATGCGCTTGGCTCAAACCGCAGCCACTTGTCCTCCATCGGCCGCCACTTGATCACATTCTGCGAACTCGCATACAGCGGCCCCGGCCCAAGGCGGTCGTTGAGCACCGCCACATAGAAGCGAATCTCAAGTTGATCCAGTGCCATCTTCTCGCCCAGGTTGTAGACAGCCGTCTGCGGCGAATACCATTGCCGCCTGACGCGCTTGGTCGTCAACCCGTCGCTGATCTCCATGATGTCGGTGCGCACAAACGTCTGGCCGCCACTCATGCCCGGTGAGAAATCGATGCTGGGCATGGGGATCAGCGACACCGAGCTGTATTCCGCGCCCGTCTGACTGGTGAATGACCCACACACTTCTCCGTCCTGCATCTGACTGGGGTCAGTGTCACCGTTGAGGAAGTCAAAGGTGTCGTTGATCGGTGAGATCAGGCTCACCAGCCGCGCGACGTCCTTGCCCGCCACCTGCCCAATCGCTGTGCTGATGACACTGGCCAGACTGTAGCTGTACGTGATGTTCTCGTTCCAGAACTCCTTGCCCACTGTCCCCAGCACGATGCTGTCCACCATGATGTTGTCCTCGCCCTGGATGTCGCGGTAAAGCATCGCCATGGTGGCCGAGAACTTCCCGTGCTCAGCTGACACTTCATAGCTGTCCGACCCGATCGGCCCGAAGCTGAAGCCCGGCCACTCCTCAACCTGCGCCCACGCCACGCAGTCCACGCTCAACGACTTCATACTCTCGTTGAGCTTGGGCATCTGCAACAGCACTGTCTTGATTCCGTCGGCAGGCACCGCGCCGCTCATCACCTGATCGGGGATGTAGCCTTTCTTGCGGGCGATGACCTGGTAGTTGCGACCCGCTTCGACCTCCGCCAGCGTGAAGCTGCCGTCACCGTCGGTCGATGCTGCCCGCGGGGCGCCGTTGAGCCAAACCAGCACATCGCTGACCGCCACTCCGTCAGCGTCGACCACCGTGCCCATGATCTCGCCACGCGGCTTGCGCGGCAGCGTGACCGTCAGATGATACTCACCGTTGGCATCGCCATGGATGTCATGCGTGCCCGTCACACTCTCGAAGGCATACGCCGAGACTCTGATCTCCGACACGCCGGGGGCAACGTCGTGGAAGCGCACCGAGCCAAACCGAGCATCGCCAGCAATGCCGCTCTCCCCCCAAGCTGGCGAGTGCGTGCCGCTGCCGACGTAATGAAGGGCAGTGCTTAGTGGTTCTGCAACGGCCTCGCCCGTCTGCTGATCCTTCACCTCAACAACCACCTGCACGGGCGGCTCAAGCGCCAGAACAGCAGTTGTGTCCTGCCCCCTGGTAACCGTGAACCCCTCCGTGGCAGCCTGCATCGCGTACCGTGGCTCAAGCGCGAGGCGTGACCCCCACAGATCCTGCGGCTGATAGGTGCCCGCGGGCACGTCCGGGATCACCAGCAGGCCGTCGGCATCGGCGACGCCGAAATACAGACCCGTCAGCAGCACGCGGGCCCGCCCTATGCTGGCCTGCGTCTGCTTGTCGCACACCTGCACTCGCAGTGTCCCGCCCGGCTCGCGGACGCGGAACTGGATGGTGGCAGTGTTGTTGTCACGGGCCAGATCAGCGAAAATGTCCTCCGAGTCAACCATCAGCGTCAGCGTGTGGTTCCCCACAGCCGCTGCGGTCAAGTCCACCGGCACGTCGAGCATCCCCCCCATGACCTCCGGACCACGGCGCCGTGCCTCACCAGTGTAGCCAAACCACTGTGTGTCCCTGTTGTACAGATGCGGTGTGGCGTCCATAAAGTCAATCGTGTGCCGCCACACTTCCTGCCCATCGAGCAGCGCCACCACCGGCACGCTCCGGAAGAACTCCGCGCCACGAGGATTGCCCACGATCATACGCGCGGTCGTCGGCCGCTGCATCAGGCCCGACGCGGCGATGGCCGTGTTCGCATACAGCTTCGGACTACCGAGAATGCCCAGATCGTTGTGCCCGAAACGCGCACTTCGCCCCCCCTCCTGCCTCACCGTGAGCTTGTCTGCATCCTCCCGCCCATCCGACACCTCGAAGCTCATCTCAAGAACATTGTTGTCCTCGTTCTCCTCCTCAATCTTATTCTCCGGATCAACGACAATTCTCAGCGTCTTCCGCCCCAGACCGGTACGCATCTCTACCATATTCGGCAGACGCCCATCGCCCGTATCCAGCTCCGGCGCCGCCCAACCATCCTCTGGCGATATCTCATACCTGAAGCTTGGCAGGTCCCGAATCATCAGCGTTCCGTCGCGCTCGATCATCGCCCGCATATGGCCGCTGTCATCGATCTCGCGGTAGTGCACGACCGCACCGTCCACGAAAATGTCCGCCTCAACGTCGCCGAAGTACTGAGATGCGGCGTTGTGGACGCCAACATCAAAGGACACCACGCGCGAGTAATACCCATAGCGGTACACCGCCTGCCCATCTCGCATCACTGGCTTCGCCCGCATGTCGACGATCGCTGACAGGTCAGGCTTGCCGCCCGGCTGCGTCCAGTCGCCCTGCTGCCCACCGGTCTCTCCGCCGCCAGTGTCAACTACCTGCCCCCCACCGGTCACTCCGGGTTCGTTTTGCAGCACTGCCCTGCCTGTGATCCGCGAGTAGTAGATGCGATCGACGTTCTCCGGATACTCGCCACGCTTCTTCCCCTTCACAATCACATGCGCCACGCCGCCCGCGTCTATCGTCATGCTCATGGTTGTCTGCGAGAGCGAGGAGAAATCGGCCGCCTCCGTTTGTGAGCCCGGGCGCACAACGTCGTGCTCCTGCCCCAGGCCGGTCGGGGGTAGCCAACGGAAGACCAGTCGCCGCGCAGCCCTCGGCCCCGATGCCATGTACATGACCCCATCGGCCCCCGCTTTGCTTGACGCGAGGCGGTGGTCGAATATCTTCCAGTCCTCCCCCGGATCAATCTCCCACGTCTGCCACGCGGCTTCAGTCGTGCTGCCAATCGGAGCGTGTGTCACGTACAGCTTGTCGTCATCTTCCCACGAACCCCACACCGTCTGCCGAGGCCAGTCCAACGCCAGCCGCTGGTCGCCGCCCCCGTACTGGAACACAGCCGTGTTCTCCTCACTCGGGACCGGCTGATAGACCCACGAAGACGCCACCATTGGATCGGCGCCCGCTGGCACCGAAGCGATCGTCGGCACGTAGTTCTTGCTTCGGGCGATCAGGTGCAGTGCCCCCGTCCGCCCAACCACCAAGTCTTCAGTCGTGTGCCACGGGTCTTCCAGGCGCACCGGGAAGTCCAAGGCCTGCCACTGCCCCCCGGCGTATCGCAGGAACTTCTTGATCACCGACGACTGGTGCCGGTACGCGAACACCGGATTGCCCGCCGCATCAACCGTGAAATGGCTGCTCTCATACTCGCTGGGCACCAGCACTGGCGCACCCCACGATGAGCCACTCCACGTGTAGATGTAATACGCCCCCCGCCTGTCGAGCAGCAGGCTGAACGTGTCCCCGTGGCTGGCCAGCCCGTGTAGATCGGTGGACAACCATTCCTCCTCGCCGGGCGGCAAAGGCACTACCGCATTCTGCCACAATCCAGAGCCGTTGAAGCCGCTCTGCACTACGTACTCGCCCCCTTGCTTGGACTCCCAGACAGCCATCACCTGGCCGCTGGCATTGGCCGCGATTACCGACTGGGAATTGACGGGCACGATAGCCACGGGCGAGATCGGCACGAGCACGGTGGCCTGACCTTGGGCAAGTGTGACGACGGGGATGAGGCACAGCAGAAGCATGCATCCAGGAGCCAACCTGACGTGGCGCTTCATGGCAACGAACACCTCCCGCGATTCTTCAGAGCCGCGCACAGTCACATCAACTTTGCCGAAGATGAATGTATCACCAGCAGGCCCGGAAGTCCACCGAGAACGCAGTTTCCTGTTGCGCGACGCAGGAGGACCCGAACGTCGCGCGGGGAAGTTCAGATGTGCACCTCGAAGCGTATCGATATGGAGGCCTTAGCCATGTTCTCCCACGCGGTTCGCTGCTGTGCTGTCTGGCTTGCTCTCGTCTGCATCCCGTTTGCCTGCGTGGCCGATCCAGCGCCGGACGAGATCGTCCTGCCCCGTCTGGACGCCGCCCCGACCATCGACGGCCAGATCGACGACCCCGTCTGGGCGGCCGCCGCCGTGGCCGAGGGCTTCACTTTGCCGCTCAATACCCAAAGCGCGCCCAAGGCCTGTCGCGCACTTCTCGGTTTCACCGATGCCGGCATCCACGTCGGTATCTGCTTCGATGAGCCCGACCCGGCCGGCCTCAAGACCGACTCCGAGGACGGCTCGATGAGCGTATGGAAGGATGACTGCATCGAGATATGGATACGCACCACCGATCGACAGGCCGACTACGACCAGTTCATCGTCAACGCAGCTGGAGCTCGCCAGCGGGTCAGCTCTCGTGTCGCCGGGCAGTCACACCCCGAGCCCGAGTTCCCGGCCGCCACCCAGGTTGGTGCCGACTACTGGACCCTCGAGGCGCTCCTTCCCTTCGCGGAGATAGGACTCACCGATCCCCAGCCGGGAGATATGATCCAGCTCAAACTCGGACGCGAAGACCCGACGGGCCGCACCACCGTCCTCACTGTCTGGCCGCCCCGCGCCCCTTACGGTGCTGGCGAAGGCTACGGGCGCGCGTACTTCGTCACCAGCAATCTCATGCCCAACGCCGACTTCACCCGGGTCGATGAGAACGGCCAGCCTGCTGGCTGGAGCTTCGCCGAGGGACAGCTCGAACGCATCGAGGTCGTTGATGACAACGGTCGGCAGGCGTTGCATTGGCAGGTACCCGGCAGCTACACCACCATCAGCCGCTCGATCCAACTCGAGCCAAACGCTCTCTACCGTCTCGAGGGTTGGCTGCGCGGCTCCGCTGCGATCTCTCTGCGCTCTCGCACCAAAGAGCGCGTTGCTGACGAGGCCAGTCGCCCCTTTACCGTCAGCAGCGAGCCGAGCGAGGAATACGCATACTACAGCGTCACTTTCCCCACCGGCGAGGACGGCAGCGCGCTCATCATTCTCGGCAACACTGAGGGCCTCGGCGTCGGCGACGTCTATCTCGCCGACCTTGCCCTCTCCCGAGAGTCCGAGATGCAGCAGTCCGGCCCCGCCATCCCGCTCACCCCGGGCGAGACCCTCCGCGTGACCGACGTGGCCATCAGCGACTGCCGAGCCTTGCGCGGCTTCGTAGGTGCGCCGGTCGACGGGCGCTTGGACTCAGTCGCCTGGAATGGCTCCACCTGGGAATATGGCGCGCCCCACGCGGGTGCCGGCGTCTACTACGACTTCGCCGGCGGCGACGGTCTGAACATCACGCTCGCCGACGACCTCGGCGTTGACGCCGTCCAGATCCGTGGCGGCGCCAAGGTCAAGCTCTACCGTGACGCCGCCTCATACTTCGAGCCCGGAGATGCCGATCCTGTCTGGAATTTCCCCACCAACTCAGTCAACTCGCGCGCTCTCTTCCCTGACCGAGTCGACACCGACCGCTTCAGCTTCTTCGACCTGAAGGACGGTTTTCTCTCCGACCTCTACTTCTTCCGCATCGGCGAAACGACTGACCTGCCCGAGCCAACGCTCCTGTCTCCCGGCCCGGCGGCCTCGCCCGAGGATCTGCTCCCCTTCGCCAATCGCTTTGGCGACGAGCCCGGGCCTTTCCTGTCACTCACACGCGGCAGTTCCACCGACCTCCAGACGACCGAAGACGGGTGGCTGCACTTCGTCACTGAGCCCATGAGCGAGACCGGGATGTTGGCCGTGGGCCTGAAGCTCAACATGCCCGCAGCGCCTGCCGGCATGCCGCTGACCGTCGCCGTTATGGACCCCTTCAGCCCGAGCACGAGAGCGATGAGCGCCGATTTCACAGCCGAGGGCCCGGGCGAGTTGCACGTCATCCTCGATCACCTTGATCAGGTCATCCCCGAGGGTCGCCGCGTCTGGATCGCGCTCAACACCGGCGCCGCCACCGAACTCACCGACGCAACGGTCGAGCTGTACCTCGCCCCGCGCGAGCGCGCCGTTGCGGAGGCGCTGCAGTACCGCACCTGGATCGTCAAGACCATGTTCGCCTCACTCAGCGAGCCCCGACCGTGGGGCTCACTTCGCTCGCGAGACACCGACCTCGACGAGTGGGCGAAGGCCGCATACGCCGGGGAGAAGATCGTCGAGTTGCTCCACGAAGCCGGCTTCGCGAAGGCGCTTGGCCCCGACGATGACACCATCCGCCAGTATGACGAGTGGCTCTGGCGCAACGCCGGCATCCCCGACTTCGAGCCCGTGATCGATGACGTCCCCGGTGCGCCCGAATGGGCCGTCGTCCTGCACCAGGCATGGCTCGCCGCGCGCGAGATACCCCGCTGGTGGATAGAGAACCGGCTGGTCGAGACCGGTGAACTCGGCGGTCGCGTCGGCGATGACTCCGACATGTACCAGAACTGGGCGATGTTCCCCGTCATCTCCGATGATCCCGTGGCGCAGCACGTGCTCAAAGGAGCAGCGGCTCTCGCCGAGCATGCCGAGGCCACCACTATGGAGGCCGGTCTGAACAAACGCTCCACCGATCCGCTGCACGCCTACGAGGAGGGCGTCAACCACGAGGCCATCATGGCTTGGTGGGAGTATGGCGACCCCGTCTACTTCGAGCGCTGCCTCCTGGCCTCCCAGTCCATGCCCGCGCTCACAACCGTCACCGATCTCGGCCACCGTCACTTCAAATCTCAGAGCGTCGGTGCCGAGGACCTGCGCATCGACCGCCCCACTGACCAGGATGGTCACGCTCACCCGCTCATGCTCCACCCCTGCTTCGAGGTCCTCTGGTATAACCGCCACCCGCAGGTAGAGCGCTTCCTCCGCGAGTGGGCCGATGGCTGGCTCGAGCACCAGCAACCCGGCGACTACGTCACTAGTGTTGAGGTCGCGACCGAGAAGCCGATGCAGACCTATGACACCCGCCCGCTCTACGGTGGATATGGCTCACAGTCCTCCGCCTTCGCATCCATGTTCCTGCACACCGGTGACCAGAAGTACCTGCGCCCCTTGATGGACTTCTACACGAAGGGCCAGGCACCCATGCGCACCAGCCGATCCGTTCCCGAGTTCTACCAGGCCGGGGCCCTCAGCGACCTCAGCGCGGAGGCCCTCGACGGATTGGCCGAACTCGAACCCTACCTCGCCGTCCTGCGCGGTGGCGACAAGCAAAGCCTCATCGACGCCCTCAAGGGCGACATCACCGAGATGCAGCGCTTCCCGCACATGTACACCACCGCCGAGCAGTTCACTGACCGAATCTTCCTCTACGCGATCCAGAACGCGGCCAAAGCCTACACCGGCGCATACGCGACCCGCAACAAGTTCGAGCACCCCCACTCAGTCAGTTGGGAGGGTCTTGGCACGGACTTCGCAGCACTCGTCGTCGATGCGGATCCAGACCGTCTCAAGGTCCTCGTCTACAACTTCGCGGACGCTCCCCTGCAGGGGGCCATGCGCGTCTGGAGGCTCGACCACGGTATCTACCAGGTTAAGCTCGGCCCCGACGCTGACGGCGACGACCAGGCGGATGGCGTCACCACTGACCAGCAGATCGAGCTGATGCGGGCAACGCGCGTGCCCGTCCTTCTGCCCCCGGGTCAGACGACGGTCGTGGAGTTGTCTCTGCAGCAGCCGCTCGACGACATCCGCAACCGCGCTGACCTGGCCCTCTCACCCATCGACACCACTGTCGATGCGGGCACGGTCCACGGTGTCGTCCACAACATCGGCGTGGCGGCTGTCGACGCGAGCCAGATAGTGCTCATCGACCCCGGCGGCCAAACCGTCGCCACCCAGAGCCTGACCGCCATTCCCGGCATCGGCGATGATCTCGAAGCCGTTCGCGTACCGTTCGAACTCGCCGGTCTCCCTGCCGACTCGACGGGATGGCGCGTCGTCATCGACCTCGACGACCGCATCCCGGAAATCTACGAGGGCAACAACGAACTCACGTTTGATGCCAGCGGCCTTGCGCGGTAGAGAAGCGTGCCAAGCGGACGGTTCGCGAAGCGAACCGTTAAGCCGCCCGGTGCGTGAGGAAGCGGAGCGACAGCGCAGCGCCGCACGCTTGGCGCGCGGTGGCGAGGGGCGGCAGAAGGATACGACCACCTGCCGGTCGAAACCAGCCCATCACAACTGACACTGGCGCACAACAGAGGAATTAACCATGAGCGACGGTATCGTCTATTCAGTCTTCACCAAGCCCTGGAAAATGCCCACTCCCGAGCTTGGCGCGCACGTGAAGGGCCTCGGCTTTGACGCCATCGAGCTTCCTGTGCGTCCTGAGTATCAGGTCGAGCCCGAGAACATCGCGCGCGATCTCCCCACAGCGGTGGCCCAGCTTGCCGACTGCGGCGTCCAGATCGCCAGCATCGCCGGTCCCACCGACGAACTCACCATCCGTGCGTGCGGCGAAAACGGCGTGCCCATCATCCGCATCTGCCCGCGCATCGAGGAGATCGGCTACCTCGCCACCGAGGCCAAGTTCCAGCGCGAGTTCGACGAACTGACCCCGCTCCTCGACGAGTGTGGCGTGAGCATCGGCATCCAGAACCACTGCAACCAGTGGATCTCAAGTTGCGCCGGTGTGCGCCGCCTCATCGAGAACCGTGACCCCAAACACGTCTGCGCGGTCTGGGACCCGGCCCACAACGCGGTTGCCGGCGAAATCCCCGAACTCGCCATTGACCTCGTCTGGTCGCACCTGCGCATGGTCAATCTCAAGAGCGCCTGCTGGCTGCGAACGAACGGTCCCGAGACCGAAGTGGCGCAGTGGCAGCTCTACTGGACCACCGGCCGCCAGGGAATTACCCCGTGGGCGGATGTCGTCGCGCAACTTAAGAAGCGTGGCTGGCAGGGACCCGTATGCCTGACCGCCGAGTACAACGATCACGACGCGGTTGACCGCCACGTCGCCGACGACATCGACTACGCCCGGCGCCTCTTCGACGCACAATAGCCCGTGCCACTCGAACGATCAAACTGATCCCGACATCCCACACTCGGCTGGTGAGAGACATGCGAAGTCGACGACCGCTCCCAATCTGCCTGCTCTTTGTCATAGCGACCTGCGCTCTTTCGGTGCATGCCGCCGACTGGCCCATGTGGCGTTGTGATGCCGCCCGCTCTGCGGCCAGCGATGAACAGCTCGCCACCTCGCTGCACCTGCAGTGGTCGCGCGAGTTGCCGGCCCTCGAGCCCGCCTGGCCGGACGAGCCCCGCATGAGGTTCGACGTGGCATACGAGCCAGTCGCGGCAGGGGGCACGGTCTTCGTGGCCTCGCCTCGCGCCGACAAGGTCATGGCCTTCGACGCCCGAACCGGCGAGGAGCGCTGGACGTTCTTCGCGGGCGGGCCAGTACGTTTCGCGCCGGTAGTCTGGCAGGGCGCGGTATACTTCGGCTGCGACGACGGTCACCTCTACTGCGTCGGCGCGGCAGACGGACGCCTGCGCTGGAAGTTCCTGGCCGGACCATCCGAGCGCCGTGCCCTCGGCAACGGTCGCCTCATCTCAAGCTGGCCGCTGCGTGGCGCACCGGTTGTCGCAGACGGTAAGGTCTACTGCGCCGCCGGGATCTGGCCCTTCATGGGCATCTTCGTCTACGCCCTCGACGCCACCACAGGCGACATCGTGTGGGCCAACGACGGTCAGGGCGCCGAATACACTGACCAGCCCCATGGCGGAGCGCTCGCTTTCGGGAGCGTCGCCCCGCAGGGCTACATGGTCGTCAGCGGCGACAAGCTCGTCGTCCCGAGCGGCCGCTCCGTCCCTGCCGTGTTCGACAGGAACACCGGCGAGATGCTCTACTTCCACATGGCCGAGAACAAGTCCACGGGCAACTTCGCCGCCTGTGCCACTTCCGGGCTTTTCTTCAACAGTGGCCGTGTCTACCAGCTTGACACTGGCACGCCCCCCGGCAACATCAGCCTCGACCCCGTTCTGACCGAGGACGCCGTCTACACTGTCGAGAAAGGCGTGATCGTCGCCTACGATCCGACCAAGCCCACAGTCGTCGAGCGCGAGGACAGCCGCCAGCGCAAGTACAATACGCTCGAGTTGCCCACTCTGTGGAAGGGTTCCGGAGCCGCTCGCGTATGCGCTCGCTCCGGCGACCTCCTCTACTGCACCAACGAGCAGAAGATCAGCGCCGTCAGCATCCCCGCAGCCGGCGGCGAGCCGGCCGAAGTCTGGTCTGAAGTCCTCGAAGACACCCCCGCCTCCATGATCGTCGCCGCCGGCCGCCTCTTCGTCTCCACGCTCGAAGGCCGGCTCCTGTGCTATGGCCCCGACGAAGTCGAGGCGCAGATACACGCGCTGCCCGCCACACCTCCTCCTCCCGCTGACGCTTGGGCTGACCGCGCCCGCGACATCCTCACGCGCACCGGCGTCACCGACGGCTACTGCCTCTGCCTCGGCGTTGGCACCGGCCGCCTCATCGAGGAAATCGCGCGCGCCTCCAAGCTGCAGGTCATCGGCATTGACCCTGACGCTGCGAAGATCAGCCAACTGCGCCAGCGCCTCGACGCAGCCGGTGTCTACGGCACACGCGTTGCGCTCATCGCGGCCGACCCGATGGCTGCGCTCCTGCCGCCCTACATGGCGGCTCTCGTTGTCGCCGAGGACCTCGACGCTGCCGGCTTCGCTTCCGGCGAGGAGTTCGTCAAGCGCCTCTTTGACCCCATCCGCCCCTACGGAGGCGTCGCCTGCCTGCCGATCCCGGCCGCTGATCAGGCCCGCTTCGCCGCCTGGATAGCTGCTGCGAAGATCGCTCAAGCGCAGGTCGAGCGTTCCGGTGACTGGGCCCTGCTCCGCCGCCCCGGCGCGCTGCCCGGCTCGGCCGATTGGACTCACCAGTACGCCGACTCCGCCAACACAGTTGTGTCGAAGGACGCGCTCGTTCGCGTCCCCCTCGGCCTGCTATGGTTCGGCGGGTCATCCAACACCAGCATCCTCCCCCGACACGGCCACGGTCCGCCCGAGCAGGTCGTTGGCGGCCGCCTCTTCATAGAGGGCCCTGACAGCATCCGCGCTCAGGACGTCTACACCGGACGCGTCATGTGGCAGCGCGAACTTCCGGGCTTCGGCAAGCCCTATGACAACACCGCCCATCAACCCGGCGCCAACTCTCTCGGCAGCAACTACTCCTCCGCCACCGACGGCATCTACGCCGCCTACGGCGACCGCTGCCTGCGCCTCGATCCCGCAACTGGTGAGACCCTCGCCGAACTCACGCTGCCTCCCGCCGAAGGCGAGGAGAAGCCGCAGGCCTGGGGCTTCATCAGCGTCCACGAGGACCTGCTCATCGCCGGCGCCAGCCCCATCATCTTCGACGGCGAACTGCCCGTCGGCGTCAAGGACAACTGGGACGCCACCTCAAGCGCCCAGATCGTCGTCATGGACCGCAACTCCGGCGACGTCCTCTGGACCCATGCCAGCGACACCGCCTTCCGGCACAACGCCATCTGCATCGGCGACGGCAAGCTCTTCTGCATCGACCGTCTTCCCGATGCCATCGTCGCCAAGCTTGACCGGCGCGGCGAGAAGCCAGCGGACCCACCGTCGCTTACTGCCCTTGATCTGCGCACCGGCCAGGTACTCTGGACCACCACCGAGGACATCTTCGGAACCTGGCTTTCATTCAGCGCGAAGCACGGCCTCCTCCTTCAGGCCGGTCGCCCCTCTCGCGACATGCTCTCCGGCGAGCCCGGTGACCGCATGATCGCCTACCAGGCCGACACCGGCGCGGTCGCATGGAACCGCGAGGTCAGCTACCAGGGCCCCCCGCTTCTGCATGGTGACACCATCATCACCCAGACGGGAGCCTTCGACATGCTCACCGGCGAACCCGTCACCTCTGCCAACCCCATCACCGGCACGGAATGTCCGTGGGGCTTCAAGCGCATGTATGGCTGCAACACCGTCATCGCCAGCGAATACCTGCTCACCTTCCGATCTGGTGCCGCTGGCTTCTACGATCTCGCCGACAACAGTGGAACAGGCAACCTCGGAGGCTTCAAGTCCGGCTGCACCTCCAACCTGATCGTCGCGAACGGTGTCCTCAACGCTCCCGACTACACGCGCACCTGCGTCTGCAGCTACCAGAACCAGACCTCGCTCGCGCTGGTCCACATGCCCGACGTCGAACTATGGACCTTCAACGAGATGCAGATCGGCGACGGTGTCATCCGCCAGCTTGGCATCAACCTTGGCGCACCCGGCGACCGCCGCGCTCCCGATGGCACGCTCTGGCTCGAGTTCCCGGTCACAGGTGGCCCCTCGCCTGACGTGACCGTGACCACTCAGCCAGACGAGCTCCAGTTCTTCCGCCGCCACGCCTCCCGCGTCAGTGCCGGCGCCCTGCCGTGGGTCGCCGCATCCGGTGCCGAGGGCATCCGCGAACTGCGCCTGCGCGTCGCCGATGACGCCACCCCCCGAACATACACGCTCCGCCTCTACTTCGCCGAGCCAGACGATCAGGCCCCCGGCACCCGCGTCTTCGACGTCAGCATCCAGGGCGCCGGAGCCATCCAGCGGCTCGACGTCGCTGCCGAAGCCGGCGGCTCCCTCCGAGGCATCGTGCGCGAGATCAGCGGTGTCTCCGTGACCGACCAACTCGTCATCACGCTCACGCCCGCGGTCGGCGAGCCCATTCTCTCCGGTGTGCAAATCATCGCTGAGGGATGGTAGTCCGATGCACACTGAAGGCTCATTTCTCGTCAATGACGCTGACCGCCCACTGCGCTTTGGCGAGGTCAACCTGATCGACCCGCCCCGCCGCGAGCGCAAAGGCTTGCCCGAGCGCGCCGGCACGCTCTGCCAGACCGTTGCCACGGGCTTTTGCGGCACTGACTGGGAACTCATGCAGATGGGGTCACGCGGGGAGCTTGGCCCCAAGTTCCCCGCCGGCGAGCAGCGCCTCATCAACGGTCACGAGGGCGTCGTCTGGGTACCCGACGAGGGCCGCTACGCCATCGTCCTCATACGCGGTGGCGACTCGTGGGATCCGAGCCGCTTCGAAGCAGACGAGACCTACTTCGAGTATGGCTGCGACCGCGCAGATGGTCTCATGTCCCGCGAGGGCTTCTACCATCCCGACATGCTCTTGCGCATCCCTGAGCAGTACCTGCCAGAGGGCGCCACGCTCACCCGTCAGCTCGCCGCGCGCCTGGTATTCTGCGACCCCATGGCCTGCATGCTCTTCCAGCGCGAGCGCCTCGAAGACCTGCTCGTCGGCCACAACTGGCGCCTCTTCTCCGCCCGAGGATTCTCCCGCGAAGATGCCATGGACGCGGCCATCGCCGACGGCTTCGCCCGCGTCGTCATCTACGGTCTCGGCGGCACTGGCATACTCGGCGCCATCGCCATCCGCGAACGCTACCCCGACGCCCACATCATCACCGTCGGCCGCTCCGATCCCGGCGGAGTCAAAGACGCTTTCCTCGCCCGGCATTGGGACGGGATCGACTACGTCCAGACCGGCGCTGATGCAGCCGATACCGCCGCCCGAATCGAGCACGCCCTCGACGGCAAGCCGCGCATCTTCATCGGCTCATCAGGCAACGCCATCGAGGCCGAGATCGCCTTCGCTCAGGGCCTTCTCGACAACAATGGCATCTACTCAAGCTTCAGCCTCGGCCCGACCGTCAGCTACAACTCCATGCCCTTCGGCTTCAAGAACCAGCTCATCTACGGGGCCATCAACTTCCGACGTGACCACATGGAGGACGCCATCGAACTCCTCTGCCGGCTGCCCGTGGACGAACTCGTCGAGGAGGCCCCACTGGCCGGCCTCGCTGCCAACCCGTTGGCTTTTTACGAGCAGGTCTACCGCGCACCAGGCCGACCGTTGAAGACCATCTGTGTGTGGGACGAGGGACGCATATTCTGAAAAGTCTTCCGGGGGCCCCATGATGCCACTTGCTGGCGCAATCATCATGCTCAGTCTCATCCTCAACGGCAAGCCCGTTGATCTGCCCCACCCCGTCTTCGGCACGACCGGCGGCGAGGGCTTCGACGAAGCGCAGATAATGGTGCCCGTGCGCGACGCATTCGAGGCGATGGGCTTCGTGGTCCAGTGGCATGGCGACGATCCGTCCGTCGTGTCGATCACAGGCTACGTCGACCGCCTGCCCCGCCGCCACCTGCTCCGCACCGCAACGCTGCACGTCGGCGAGCCGCGCGTGGAGTGTGCCGAGTATCAGGCCGATCTGCCCGTCCCTCCCGAGAAGCTCGACGGCTGCCTCTACGCCCCGCTGATCGCGCTCAGAATCATCACCGGCGCCGACCTGCGCGTCGACTTCGCGCAGGCCCAGTTGCGGTGCGACCTGTTCGATCCCGAAGACGCGCCCTCACTCACCATCGCGGAGTTGGTCTCTGATCTTCCCACCTGGCTCCACCGACGGGTCACAATCCGCGGCGAGTTCATCGGCCCCGGCGGCGACCCCGCCTGGCCCTCCACCAGCATGGGCGCGCCCGCACCCGCTGCCTGGGCCGTCCGCGACGACACGGGCGCCATCTACTGCACGGACGTCATCGTGGCCGGAGGCCAGTTCGCCGTGCCGGTCGACTTCAGTCCCGGCGAGCGCATCGAGGTCGCGGGCATCGTCCGCCCCGGCTGGGGCGGCATCCTCTACCTGTCCGTCGCCGAGTCACGCTCAGTCCAGTCCGACAACTAGTGGAGGCGAGAGGCATGAAACTCGACGCCCATGTCCACCTGTGGCAGTACGATCCCGAGCAGTACACCTGGATCAGCCCCACCGTCAAAGTGCTCCAGCACGATTACCTGCCCGACGACCTCGCCGCGTTGCAGGCTCCATTGGGCTTTGACGGCGCCGTCACGTTAAGGGCGTGGTCGGATGGGTGGACTTGCGCGGCGACGACGTCGAGGCCCAACTCGGACGCTTCGCCAATCACCCGCTCTTCTGTGGCGTGCGCCACGTTGTGCAGGACGAGCCCGATGATCGCTTCATCGTCCGCGACGATTTCGTGCGTGGCGTTCGGACGTTGACCAGCTTCGACCTGGTCTACGACATCCTTATCGTCGCCCGCCAGCTTCCCGCCACCGTCGAGTTCGTCGAGATGTTCCCCGACCAGTCGTTCGTGCTCAACCACAACGCCAACCCCAGCTACCCGACCGGCGAGCTGGAGCCGTGGGCCACGCAAATGCGCGAACTCGCCGCCCATCCGAATGTCACCTGCAAGGCATCGGGCATGGTCAGCGCCTTCCGCGACGAACGCTGGCCCGCCGGCACTTTCGAGCCATATCTCGAAGTCATCTTCGAGGCCTTCGGCGCCGACCGCGTAATGATCGCCTCAGACTGGCCGGTTGCGCTGCTGGGCGCGAACTACGCCGATACGCTGGGCGTCGTCACCGACTACATCGCCGATTTCTCCACGGCCGAGCAGGCGGCGGTGCTGGGCGGTACGGCCGAGCGCGTATACGGCATCGGCGGCTAAGCGACCGACAGGCACTCGTGGCGCAACCCCGGCTCCGCCGGGCTGAGCATACAAACGCGGGGCGGCCGATGCCCGCCCCGCGTTTGTATGCTCTGGTGTGGGCCGCTACGCGGCCCACACGTTGCGCCACTTGGTAGTGGTTACTGGTCGTTGAGGGTCTCGATCATAGCCATGATGTTTTCGGGTTTCGCGTCGCCGGGGATGGAGTGAGCGGGTGCGGCGATGTAGCCGCCGTCTGTGCCGACTTCGCTGATGAGTCGTCGGACGTCGCGGCGCACCTCATCGGGAGTGCCGTAGGGCAGCAGTTGTTGTGTGGAGATGCCACCGTAGAAGCTGAGTCTGTCGCCGAATGTGGCTTTCATTTCGTAGGGGTCCATGACTTCGGGCTGGAAGGGGTTGAAGCAGTCCAGCCCGGCGTCGATAAGTTGCGGGAAGATTTCCTGCACGTGTCCGCACGAGTGGATGGACACGAACTTCCCGGCGTCTTTGCCGGCGGCGTATTGTCGCCGCAGGCGCGGCAGCAGGAACTCTGTCCACAGCTCCGGTCCCATCATCAGGCCCCGTTGCGAGCCCCAGTCGTCCCCGAAGTGCACCATGTCGATATTGAACTCGACCGCCTGGGCGACCAGCGTTACGTTGTAGTCGCAGATGCGGTCGAGCAGTTCGTGCACGAACTCCGGAGCCTCGATCATGTCGACGAAGAGTTGGTCCATGCCCCGCAATGTCCAGGCGCGCTCGAACAGTGAGAAGCCGATTGAGTAGCTGATGTATCTACCCGCCTCGCGGCAGCCGGCGATGTGTGCGTCGAAGTCGCCGAACTTCTCCGGGCCGTTCGGATCGGGGAACTCGAGCCCGCTCAGGTCACGTTCGGGCAGCAGTCGGTTGCACACGACGCCGATGTCTTTGTCGACGCTGCGGTCCCACTGCACGCCAAACTCATCCTGATGGGTTGTCTCGTCGACCCACATATCTTTCGGCCCGGGTCCTGCTGCCACGCCGCAGATGTCGTTGTCGATGAGGGCGAGGAAGTCTTCTCCTCCGCAATACTCAACCATGGCCGCTCGCGCGTCTTGCGTGAAGCCCATGCAGTATGGCGTGCGGTCAGGTTGCTCATGGTTCAGCGACGCAGTGACTCGTTCACGGCTGGTCATAGCGTTGTCTCCCATCGCGGGCGTGGTACAGCAACGGGCCCGGCGCATTGTCTCGCCGGGCCTTTCGTCTTCGCCGTGCTCGGGTCCTGCGTCAGATCGGGAACTTGACATTCGCCGATACACCGACGCCACTGACCCCTTTGATGCCGCCCTGAGTGACTTCCTTGGTGGACACCGGTATAAGTGCCCGGCCGCGCAGACTGCCGATGTCGAGCTGTAGTTCAGCGACTGCCTGCACCTTGTTCACCTGCTGCTCGGGCCCCATGACCTGGGCCGCGCCAACAGCCGTTCCGCCGCCTGACCCGACTCGGATGATGGGGACGACCTTCGTCCGCCCCTCGATCTCCGCCCGCTTCCTTCTGGGCCAGGAGCTTGTTGATTGCATGGTCGATGTCGCCGGAGAAGTGGCTGACCACCCAGCCGACACCGAAGATCTTCACCAGGTCCCCCAGGGCGCCGCTCAGGTCTACACTGCGCGCGGGTTGTGGACCGATGGCGATGCCCAGGACAAAGGCCCACACGACGAACAGAACGGTAATCCGGCTCATGTTTCGTGTTATTGTCATCTGTGTTCCTCCTCCCGGACTCTCTAGAGTTTCAGGTCGCCGAGCGCGCTGACCCCTACGCCCTGGACGCGGTCCAGAGTCTTGCATCTCCAGATACTCGGAGAAGTGCGTCTCAAGCTGTGCGACTGCCTTGACCTCTCGGACCTTCGAAGCCGGTCCGCTCACCCGAGCCGCGCCGATGCGCACGCCCTCCAGCACGCTCAAGATCGGCACGATCTTGTCGCGATATGGTTCGCTCGGTACCCACTCCGCCGGTGCTGCCTGCTCGCCGGGACCCTCAGCGGGAGCGGTCCCTTCAGCCGGCGTCGTCACCTCGACGATTTCCGTCACCTCGGACGGTGCCAGCTGCAGCCCGAGCACGATGTTGATGTTGTTGCGCCAGTCGTTCGCCAGACTCAGTGCCGTCGAGTTGATCGGAGCGGCGTCGTCCACCCCCACAGTCACGATCGAGCTCGCCCCGGCATTGATCGTCGCCATCGAGCCCGACATCTCGAGCACCGACAACTCGTAGTGCTCAGGATCGTTGATCCACGCCAGCAATCTGCTGGCCACAACCATCGCCCGCTCACCCGGCGATAGTCCGCCCAGCGTTGCGCGCAACCGCATGACCACCTCATCGTTGACCAGGACCTCACCGACTGCCGCGCCATCGATGGTCGCAGCCCTGTTCGCGACCGTTGCGGCGTCCATCCCGCCCTCTGCGGAAGCCACGGCGGGCGACGACCCCAACGTGGCCCGCAGAAGCGCGCCACCTCCGAAGGCCAGTACAACCAGACCCGCGAGCACCACTGCAAAGCCCACCGGTCTGAGTAGCCGACGCACAAGCATGAGACACACCTCCTGTTCGACCGACGGCTCAGTTGTGCTTGCGTCGACGCCGCGGCCGGAGTCATACGCGGTCTTACGTTACCCCTTTTCGTCGGGCCACAACCCATCTCCTGCCGTGTCTGCGATGGAGGACACCCGGCCTGCCGGGTGGAATTCGCCGCTGCAAGCCCATCGGAGCCCGCACGCTTCCGTCTCTGTCTCCTGGAGGGCCGTCGATCATGCGGAACATCGCCCGCTGCGTCGCACTTGTCGTCATTATCACGCTGCCCGCGTTCGCACAAAGTCAGGCCACCCCGCCCGACCGCGATGTGGTCTTCCAGGCCTCAACCATTGGCGCACTTCTCGACGGAGTCTACGATGGTGACATCACTCTCGGCGAGCTCCGTCGCCATGGGGATTTCGGCATCGGTACCGTCAACGGCCTTGACGGTGAACTGATCGTCCTCAATGGCGCGTTCTTCAGCGTCACCGCAGACGGGCGCGTCCACCTGCTGCCCCCTGCTGTGAGCACGCCTTTCGCGGCGGTCACGCCCTTCCAGACCGACCGCGTGCACGCCCTCCGAGACGTTACGTCGCTCGATGTGCTCAAGCAGCAGATCGACGCGGTTCTGCCGACCACAAACATCGCCTACGCGATACGCGTGACCGGCGTGTTCACGCAAGTCAAGACACGCAGCGTCCCGCGCCAGAGTCGCCCCTACCGTCCGCTCGCGGAGATCGTCGAGTCTCAACCCACCTTCGAGTTCGAGAACGTCGCGGGCACGCTCGTGGGCTTCCGCCTGCCTGGCTTTGTAGCCGGCCTCAATGTCCCCGGCTACCACCTGCACTTCCTCGCAGATGACCTCTCCGGCGGCGGCCATCTGCTCGAGTGCGCCGTCGAGCAGGCCACCGTCGAGATCGACGACAGCCGAGGCCTCTTCGTCGCCCTGCCGGCCACCGAGGACTTCGACGCTTCTGACGCGTCCCAGGAACGCAAAGAGGAACTCGAGCGCGTGGAGAAGGACAGCAAGTGAACCTGGACCTCGCACACCAAGAGCGTGATGCCCATGTCTGACGTCGCGATCCTCACCGAACACGCGCGCAAGATCGTGGCCCTCAAGCTCTGGTACGTGCGCTGGCTCATAGTCAACGAGGGCATGGCCTTTGATGACGCCGTGCGCAACCGCGTCGGTCTCTTCCGCATGACCACGCTCGCGGGCAGCCCGGCACGCGGCCTCATGGAGGACCCGGAGGGTTGGACCGAACTCCTCGCCCAACTCGGCGAGATCTACCGCCGCCACGCTTCAGACGCCGACTCACGAGCGGTCGAGGCCGAGGGCCTCGCGCTCTTGTGGCCCCACGCTGAGCCCGTCGTCGCGTGGGAGGCCCAGAGCTTTGAGCAGTTCCTGGCGAACGCGACTGGCTGCTTCCAGTATGAGTTCACCAAGTACTACGCCGACCCGACCCAGCCCGACCATCTCACACTGCACATACGCAACGCCTACCGACCAGAATCGCCCTTCCACCACCTCCCCAAGATCGCCGACAGCCTGCGCGAGATCATCGCCCGAGCCGCGACTCAGCGCCCTGACGTGTACTGGGTTCAGTGTGGAAGCTGGCTCAACAGCATGCCGCCCTTTGCCAGTCTCTTCCCGCCTTCGTGGATTGAGACTGCCCAGCCCGGCAGACCCGGCAGCCACATGGGCTGGTGGGGTCAATTCCAGGACCGGCGCGGCGCTTTCAGCGAACGCAACGCGCGCCAGTTCCGGGCGACCGGTCAGTTCCCATGTGGGCACCAGCTCTGCCGCTGCCGCATCGACAAGCTGCGGGAACACCTCAATGCGGCGTTCCCGCACGCCTGACGCCGTCGCGAGTCGTGACATGATGTGGTATAGTATACGGACCGCCGACCGACGGCGGGTAACCTGCAACACGATACTGGAGGACACTGATGAGCAAGCTCGACGACATGTGCGTCAACACTATCCGATTCCTCTCCGTGGACGGCGTCGAGGCCGCCAACGCAGGCCACCCGGGCCTGCCCATGGGCGCAGCCGCAATGGCCTATGTTGTCTGGGACCGTTTCCTCAAGCACAACCCGAAGAACCCTGCATGGGCCGACCGCGACCGCTTCGTCCTCTCCGCCGGTCACGGCTCCATGCTGCTCTACTCGCTCCTGCACCTCACCGGCTACGACCTGCCGCTGGACGAGCTCAAGCGCTTCCGCCAGTGGGACAGCCTCACGCCCGGTCACCCCGAATACGGTCTGACGCCCGGCGTCGAGACCACCACCGGCCCCCTCGGACAGGGCTTCGGCAATGGCGCCGGCATGGCGATCGCTGAGGAGTTCCTCGCGGCCCACTTCGGCGCAGATATCGTTGACCACTACACATACGCCATCGTCTCCGACGGTGACCTCATGGAGGGCGTGGCCTCCGAGGCCGCCTCGCTCGCAGGCCATCTCGGTCTGAGCAAGCTCATCTACCTCTACGACGACAACAAGATCTCCATCGAGGGCAGCACCGACCTCGCCTTCACCGAGGATGTCTCCGCCCGCTTCGAGTCCTATGGCTGGCACGTCCAGTTGGTCGAGGACGGCAACGATCTCGACGCCATCGAGGCCGCCATCCGCCAGGCGCAGGCAGACACCGAGCGCCCCTCACTCATCCGCGTGCGCACCCACATCGGCTTCGGCAGCCCCAAGCAGGACACCGCCGGCGCGCACGGTGAGCCCCTCGGCGAAGAGGCCGCCACCGCCGCAAAGCAGAATCTCGGCTGGCCGCT
Organism: Candidatus Zipacnadia bacterium; assembly: GCA_029821735.1. GTDB lineage: Bacteria > Armatimonadota > Zipacnadia > Zipacnadales > UBA5352 > JALGSU01. The sequence goes on from JALGSU010000002.1 coordinate 413,421, forward strand.
TGAGCCCACCTTCCTTGTCCCCGATGAGGTCGCCGAGCACATGTCCGCCGCCATCGACCGAGGCGCTCAGGCCGAGGCCGCGTGGCAGGAACGGCTCGACGCTGCCCGTGCCACCGACGCCGACAAGGTCTCGCTCTTCGAGCAGATCATGGCCGGCGAGTTGCCCGACGGCTGGCAGGATGCGATCCCGACCTTCGACGCCGACGGTGCCGACGCCACCCGCAACGCCTCCGGCAAAGTCATCAACGCGCTCGCACCGGTCATGCCCAACCTTCTCGGCGGCTCCGCCGACCTGGCGCCCTCCACCAAAACAATGATCGATGGCGACGGTGCCTTCGGCATCGACGGCCCCGGCGCCCGCAACTTCCACTTCGGCGTCCGCGAGCATGGCATGGGCGCCATCGTCAATGGCATGGCCCTCCACGGCGGCCTGATCCCCTACGGCGCCACCTTCATGGTCTTCTCCGACTACATGCGCGGCTCGGTCCGCCTCTCGGCCATCATGCAGTGCAAGTCCATCTGGGTCTTCACTCACGATAGCATCGGCGTCGGCGAAGATGGCCCCACACACCAGCCCATCGAGCATGTCATGGCCCTGCGCACCATCCCGAACCTGATGGTCCTGCGACCTGCCGACTCCAACGAGACCGCGATGGCCTGGAAGATGGCGCTGCAGTACCGCGGCCCGTCTGTCCTCGCCCTCACCCGCCAGAAGCTCCCCAACCTTGGCGTGGACGAGTACCCGGTCGCCGACGCCGTCAAGGGCGCATATGTCCTCAGCGACGCCGACAACGCCCAGGTCGTCCTCATCGGCACTGGCTCTGAAGTCGCGCTGGCGATGGAGGCCCAGGAGGCGCTCGCCGCACAGGGCATCGCCGCCCGCGTCGTCTCCATGCTCTGCTGGGAGGCCTTCCGCGCCCAGGACGATGACTATCGCGCATCGGTACTCCCCGCTGACCTCCCCAAGCTCGCCATCGAGGCGGGCGTCACACTGGGCTGGCACGAGTGGGTTGGCTCTGATGGCGACGTCATCGGCATCGACCATTTCGGCGCCTCGGCCCCCGGCCCGGTCGCCATGGAGAAGTTCGGCTTCACCGTCGAGAACGTCGTCGAGCGCGCCCTTGCGCTCGTGAACGGCTAGACGAGGTGATCTGATGCACTTGGCGATGCTCGGCTTGGGTCGCATGGGCGCGAACATGGCGCTGCGGCTTCAACAGGCCGGTCACTCTGTGACCGGCTACAGCCGCACCGATACAACCGTCGAGAAGGCGCGTGAGAAGGGCCTCACTGCCGACACTTCTCTCGACACGGTGATCGGCGCGCTTCCCGAGCCGCGCATTGTCTGGCTCATGGTCCCCGAGGGCGCACCCGTGGACAAGACCATCGCCGCCATCAAGCCCATGCTCGCCTCTGGTGATATCATCATCGACGGGGGCAACTCCTGGTACCGCGACACTCTCCGCCGCGCCGATGAACTCAAGGCCGAGGGCTTCCGCTATCTCGACTGTGGCACCAGCGGCGGCATCTGGGGTCTCGACGAGGGCTACTCGCTGATGGTCGGCGGCGACCCCGAAGACGTCGAGTACCTCCGTCCCATCTTCGAAACTCTTGCGCCCGCCGCCGACAAGGGGTGGGGCCACATGGGCCCCGCCGGCTCTGGACATTTCGTCAAAATGGTCCACAATGGCATCGAGTACGGAATGATGCAGGCCTACGCGGAGGGCTTCGCGATCATGCAGCGCAAGGATGAGTTCGGCCTTGACCTGCATGACATTTCGCGAGTGTGGCAGCACGGTAGTGTCGTCCGCTCCTGGCTGCTGGACCTGATCGAGACCGCCCTCAGCGAAGACACCGATCTCGCCGAGATCGCCCCATTCGTCCCCGATTCCGGCGAGGGGCGCTGGACCGTTCAGGAGGCCATCGATCTCGACCAGCCCGCTCCAGTCATCACCCTCTCCCTCATCCAAAGACTGCGCTCGCGCGATGAGGAGTCATTCGCTGACCGCATGCTCTCGGTCATGCGCAACCAGTTCGGCGGTCACGAGGTGAAGCGTCAGGAGGGTGCAGATGCAGACTGACAGCGCGCCTCGCCATCTCTTTGTCGTCATGGGCGGCACCGGCGACCTGATGAGCCGCAAGCTCCTCCCCGCCATCTGGCACCTTGTCCAAGGCGGCGCCCTCGCCGAGCCCGCCGTCGTCCTCGCTACCGGCCGACGAGACTCTTGGACCGATGACAGCTATCGCGCCTGGGGCCACCAAGCCCTCGAAGAAGCCGGTTTGATCCAGAGCGACGGTCCCGACTGGTGCGACCGATGCATGTATTACCACGCCCTCGGCGATGGCACGGAAGCCGACTACCAGGCTCTCGCCAGCCGCATCGAGCAGATCGAGCGCGAACACGGTCTCCCGGGCAACCGGGTCTTCTACATGGCCCTGCCCTCCAACGCCTTCGTCCCCACCGTTCAGTCTCTGGGCAAGGTCGGCCTGAACTCCGGGCCGGGCTGGACCCGCATCGTCGCCGAGAAGCCCTTCGGCCATGACCACGAATCCGCCATCGAACTCAACCGCCGAATACACGAGCACTTCGACGAGTCCCAGACCTACCGCATCGACCACTATCTCGGCAAAGAGACCGTCCAGAACCTGCTGACCTTCCGCTTCGCCAACACCATCTTCGAGTCCGTCTGGAACCGGCAACACGTGGGCAGCGTCGAGATCATCGTCGCCGAAAGCGTCGGCGTCGAGGGTCGCGGCGAATTCTACGATCAGACCGGCGCCTTCCGCGACATGGTCCAGAACCACCTCAGCCAACTCCTCACGCTCACGGCCATGGAGATCCCCTCGTCCTTCGAGGCCGACGCCATACGCGACGAGAAGGTCAAGGTCCTCCGCTCTGTCGAGCCCGTCAACGTCAAAGACATCGCCCTCGGCCAGTACTCCGAGGGCCTGATCGACACCGAGCCCGTGTCCGGCTATCTTCGCGAGCCCGGCGTTGCTCCCAATTCCCGGACCGAGACCTTCGCCGCGATGCAGCTCAACATCTCCAACTGGCGCTGGCATGGCGTCCCATTCCTCCTGCGCACCGGCAAGCGCATGCCTCAGCGCACCACTCAGATATCCGTCAATTTCCGCTGCCCGGTCCTCTCCATCTTCCGCCAGCACGAGTCCGCTCAGATGCATGCCAACTCGCTCATCATGACTCTCCAGCCCAACGAAGGCTTCGATTTCCGGTTCGAGGTCAAGGTCCCCGGCGGCCCTCTGCGCCTCGAAACCCAGAGCCTCAAGTTCAACTACGCCGATGCCTTTGAGCGCTTGCCTGACGCCTACGAAACGCTGCTCCTCGACATCATCACCGGCGACCAGACCCTCTTCGTGCGCGCTGATGAAGTTGAGGAAGCCTGGCGGCTCTACACCCCTGTCCTCGCCGAACTCCCCACTCCGCATCCATACGCTGCCGGCACGGTTGGTCCGTCGCAAGCCAACAGGCTTATGGTTCCGAGGGGGCTTTCATGTCCACTGTGAGCGGAAGTGAGCTGCGAGTCCATCCAGACCTGCACTCGGCCAGTGCCGATCTCGCCGACGAGATCGCCCAGATCCTCTGCACCTGCCTGCAGTCCGATCGCTGGTGCACGCTTGCCCTCTCCGGCGGAGATACGCCCCGCCTCCTGCACCAGATGCTCGCCACCGACCACGCCAGCCTTATCGACTGGAACCACCTGCACCTGTTCTGGGGCGACGAGCGCTACGTGCCCCATGACTCGCCGCAGAGCAACTTCCGCATGGCCCGTGAGACGCTCATCGACCATGTGCCCATTCCCGCTGACAACGTCCATCCCATGCCCACCGACTTCGATGATCCCGAGGACGCCGCTCGCGCGTGCGAGGCCATACTGCGGGCCTTCACCCCCGGCGACGTCCCCCGGCTCGACATCATCCTGCTCGGCATCGGCGCCGATGGCCACACCGCCTCCCTCTTCCCCGGCTCCACTGCCCTGAGCGAGGCCGAGCGCGCTGTAGTGCCGTCCATCGCGCACGCCGACCCGCCACACCGTCTCACGCTCACCTACCCAGTCATAAACAGCGCCGCCAACGTCTTCTTTCTCGTTGCCGGCGAAGACAAAGCTCCTGTGGTAGCCGCCGCACTCGCGGGTGCCAGCCCCGAGACCCTTCCTGCGGCCGGGGTGCGACCCACCAACGGTCGCCTCTGCTGGTGGTTGGACGAGTCCGCCGCATCACTCGTTGACAAGGAGTGACCGCCCATGACCACGAACGCCGCTACAAATGCCCGGACACCTATCGGGGTCCTCGTGGGATTCATCCTCGTCTCACTCGGTGCGGGAGCCTTCGGTATGCTGTTTATCGGCGCCGATACCTGGACGTGGTATGCCAGCATCAACCAGCCCTCGATCGCGCCGCCCAACTGGCTCTTCGGACCGGTCTGGACTGCGCTCTATATCATGATGGGCATTGCGGCTGCCATGGTCTGGAGTCGCCGGGCTGCCTTCGAGGGCGCGGCGCAGGCGATGGCACTCTTCGTCCTGCAACTGATACTCAACGCGATCTGGACACCGGTCTTCTTTGGCCTCCAGGATCCCACAAGTGCCCTCGCGGTCATCATTATTCTGTGGTGTGCGATCGTCGCGACACTCATCTCGTTCTGGCGCATTGATTCTCGCGCCGGCGCCTTGCTCATACCCTACCTTGCCTGGGTCAGCTTCGCCACCGTCCTCAACTACCAGTTCGCCCAACTCAATCCGTAGCGAGGGCCCGGTCAACAAGCTCCTCACTAGCTGAAGGTGGGCCTCAGGGCCCATCTTCAGCAACGTCCGCCCACATCAACGCAAACCTGCTGGACCGGAAATTTGACATCCGGGCGCACGTTGGTAAGATACCAGTCTGCACCTAACACACCCCCGGGAGATTCCTGAATATGGCCCTGTCAGTCGATAACCTTGTACCGATCTACACCGACCTTGGCGTGCGGCTGCGCAAGAACATCGGCGAATACCCCAGTTGGCCCCTGCGCGAGAACACTATCGTCGATCTCGATCCCGCCGAGCGTCGCCTGCTCGAGCGCAAGGGCGAGGCGGCCCTCAACGCCCGCCTGACCAAGCGTGGCATGTTCGCCTTCCCCGCGCTCGACATTCACACTCTCAAGGACATGCACCTGCGCACCTGCCTCGGCCACCCCGAGACCCCGCGCGCCTGTATATATGTGCCCGACGTGCCGCACTTGCGCGACGCTGCCGACGCGATCAGTCAGGCAATCGCCGACCGCGGCTGTCAGCCCCCCGAGCAGCTGCCCGCAGACAGTTTCGAGCCGCCGCACCTCACCGCTCTGCACGCCATCATCCTCGGCGCCGCTCACGAGAGCCACGCTGCCGCGACCATGGCCGATCGTTACTGGCTCGACGCCGACTCGCGCTTCCCCGGCGAGGGTGGCTGGCTGCTGCGCTCGGTGCACGCCCCCATGGGCATGCCCCACAACATCATCCACCTGTGCGCCGACGAATCCACCATCGACCAGGCTCTTGCTGATCTCATCGCCGCCCTGCAGCCGGGCGAGGATGGTGACACGGGCGTTGGCTATCTGATGCAGATGCACCCCGGACCGGCGGCCCTGCAGGCCCTCGGCAGCTTCGAGGACTGGTGCCAGACCTTCGCCACCATGGCTCGCCCCGGCGTCTCCGAGACGCCTCCCGATCCCGCCGACAACGGGGCATTCGCCGACTGGCTCGCGACGGGCTTTGACTCCGGCGGCCCCGAGGGTGATCGCTACAACCGTGGCCCCATGGGCGTCATCACCCGCGCCGCTCGCCTCTACCTGCTCAGCGGCGACATCCGCTACCTGATGCTCTTCAAGCGCGTCATCTGGCGTCTCATCCAGTACCACTGCAACTTCCCCGGCGGTGCCAGCTACCTCGCCGACTACGATTTCGAGGTCTGGTCGCTCGCCCTCTACTGGGACCTGCTCGAGGAGGAGCCCATCTTCACCGACGACGAGCGTCTGGTCATCGCCAACTTCCTGCTCGCCTCCATGCGCATGCTCGACGGCTACTGCGCCGAGCACTGGCCCACAGAGCCCGGCAAGCTCCGCCACAATCACGAGACCTTCCCTGCGCTCTCCAGGCACTTTGGCGGGCGCTACTTCGCCGACCACTACGACCTGCCCGAAGCTCTCGAGTGGCTGCGCATTGCACGCGCCACCTTCTCCGGCCCCATCGAGACCTCAGCCAAGCACCTGGAGGACGCGAACTCTTACCAGTGGCTGGTGCCCGTGCACAAGCTCGTCTACGACTCCGCCTGCGGCAAGAACCACTACGTCGACAACGGCGTGCTCAGGCGCATCGCGCGCAACGTGGTCGCCACCACCGACAGCATGGGGTGGCCCAGCGACTTTGGCGACGCCGGCAGCCCCATCGCCGGCGGCACCCTTCCCGCCGTCCTCCTCGAATACGCTGCCGCCCACCTCCATGACCCGTCACTGCAGTGGCACGCCGATCGCATCACCCGCGCCATCCCCGGCAACCGTGGCGTGGCACTCACCGGCCCCATCGGCGAGCACTTCGGCTCCCTGCGAGAGCGCCCCCAGGCCCCGCCCGCACCACCGCCGGTCGACGTCGTCGCGCTCGACGATCACATCCGCCACGGTGCCGCGCCTCAGATGCCGAAGGGCTACGTCTTCGACAAGCTCGCCATGCGCGACGGCTGGGACCCCGCAGGCCAGTATCTCCTGCTGGACGGATACTCGCTTGGCAGCCATTTCCACTATGACCAGAACGCCGTCATCCGCTTCGCTCAAGGCGAGCGCCTGTGGCTCGTCGACAACGGTTACGGCAAGCGCAGCGGCGAGACCCGCGCCGGTCTGGCCTACAGCGGGCGCGAGCGCGGCCCTCAGGATCACAACACCCTCCTCGTCTATGAGGACGCGGACACGCTGGCCCTGCCCGCACCGTTCTCCGCGCTCCTCGCCAACGCAACCGATGGCGCGCTCACACTCGTGCAAAGCGCCCAGGTCGGCCACGGCCCCGTCGACTGGCTGCGCACCATCGTCTGGCTGCGCGGATCGTTCTTCCTCATCATCGACCAGGCCAACGTCGCTGCTCCCGTTCACGAGCTGCGCTGCCAGTTCAACATGCTCGGCGCCGCCCGCCTCGACACGGGGCTGCTCACCTGCGACCAGCAGGACGCGCGCATGTTCATGCACTTCGAGGACACCTCAACGCCCCACCTCGGCAGTTACTCCAACGCCAGTTGGGATGGCGAGTTCGCCGCCGGCAACTACCCATATGCCCAGCCGCCGGTCGCGAAGTTTGAGCGCTCCTGCCGACCGGCTGTCGGCGAGACCGCTCTCTTCGCCACGCTCTTTTACGCTGGCGATCTCGACCAGCCCCGCTGTGCGCTCTCAGTCGCCCCCGGCACGGTCACCGTCACCGGCTCACTTCCCGGCGACGCCGCTCGCCTGGCTGGCCATGGCACCAGCGTCTCGCTCACAGCCGATGCCCTGACCATTGAGTTCGACTCGCCCTGGCTGGTGCCCGCTGACATTCCGCTCCTGCGCGAGACCGAGGACGGCCGCCACTACGACCCACTCGAAGAATGGCAACGCTGACATCGCCAATCTGCCGCGAAGGAGTCCCGCCATGGCCATCAGACTGCTCTCAGCCGCCATCATTGCGTCCCTCGCCCTGCCACTCGCAGCGGAGCCGCTCACTGCCCCCGGCAGCGGAGTTACGCTTTCGCTTGACGGCGGATCAGCCGCAGTCCGTGGCCTGACCGCCGGAGCCATGACCGCCTCCGGCATCGGCGGCATCGAACTGGCCGACCACACGCTCGCCCCCACCGCGGATGTCGCCAACCTGCCCGAGGCGCTGCGCGAGCTCTACCTCCCCGAGGGCGCTCTCGACGATCTCCACGTGGCCTTCGAAGCCGCGGACGGGGTGGTCCGCAAGGTCGCCATTGGCTGGCTGGGCGCCGACCGCTACCTGTGGCGCATCGACCTCGCACAGGCCATGGCCGAGAGTGACGTGCTCAGCTTCTACATCAACACCGATGATGACCCGGCCACCGGGCGCCATGAGATCGGGGGACCCGATCTCATGCTGCAAATCGGCCCCGATCGCCGACGCCAGTATGCCTACATGCCCGACGGCAGCGGTCCACGTCCTCGCCCGATGTATGCTGCCATCGATGGCACGACCATCTGGATCGCCTATGACCACGCGCTCAAGCCCGCCGGCGACGGCGTCGTCTGCCGCTTCTGGGTAGCCGCGCCTGGCGGTGGCATACCCGAGCAGCGCGTCGAGCTTCCTCTCGGCCGCGCGCTCCCGATCGCGCTCTCGGCTCCCGAGCCCCTCCAGACTCTCGCCGCCGAACTCGCCTGGCAGCGCGTCGACGATGGCGAAGATCTCCTCCTGACCGAGCACGTCATCCCCCGGGACGGCTACCTCTCCTGGAGGCGACGCCGATCGCTGGGTGGACCTGCAGTTCGCCCTCCCCATCGACTTCGCCGGAGACTGGAAGCTCTTTGACGCCTTCAACTTCACCCCGCACGAATCGCCCGTCGCAGACACCATCTACAGCGGCATTTCCGCCATGCTGCCCCTCACCTGCGCGTGGGACGGCAACACCGGTATCGCCATCGCGCTCGATCCCTGGAACCGCTTCGGCGAACTCCACGCCGGTGCGCGCATCGGCGACGCCCAGCACCTGCTCCTCGGCAGTCGCATCGCCATCAGTCCCGGCGAAACCGACGAACTGGACTTCGTCATCTTCACCTTCGACGGCGACCTCGGCTGGCGCGGAGCTTTCAGCCGTTTCTGGCAGCTCTTCCCTGACGCCTACGATCGCTCGCCTGACATCGACCCACGCTTCCACATGGCTTCCGCCGGTGGCGCCTACTGGTCATTCACCGACCCCGAGAAAGAAGAGTTCGCTCCTGACCTTATCCGCCGCATGCACACAGGCTGGGCCTGGGGATACGCGCCCGCTCCCCGGCCGGGCGAGTGGGCTGTCAGCGAGAAGTCCGTCGGCGAGTGGACGCGCAGCCGTGGCACCGTGAAGAAATCACTCAGCGCCGAGTCGCTCCCGGCCATGGTCGAGAGCGTCCGCGAGCGCGCTGACGGCGACAAGGCCGACACCGCCGTCGCCTATTACATGCACGTCAAGTATGTCGAACAGGGCCTCGTCAACCAGTACTTCCCGGACGCGCACACCAACGACGAGCCCACCGAATACTACGGTTACTATCAGTTCGTCCCCTGCTTCCAAGTCTACCCCTGGGCGAACAGCTACGGCGACTACATGACCGAGGCGCTGCCCTCCATCGCCGATCGCTTTGCACCCGCGGGCATGGCTTTTGACTCGGTCTTTGGCTTCATCCCCGAGTTCGGCAAGGCCGCGCTCGCCACTCCTGCCACCACCTTCGAGAACGGTCGCTACTTCGTGTGCGAGGGCATTGGCTGGTCGATGCTCCAGGACATCATCCGCGAGCAGAACACCCGCGGATATCGCACCGCCATGGTCACCAACCTCAAGCTCCCCACCACTTCCTCCAACGCGGTGCGCACCGACTCCGCCCTCATCGAGCACGGCCCCACCGAGAACGGTATATACCTCGAGCGGTTCCTCCGCCTGCGCATGCTCTCGGGACGCATCGCCTTCGCATGGTGGCACAGCATGGAACCCAAAAACTATAAGAGTTGGTACAACTGGGATGACCTCACCGCGCCCCAGAAGCTCGACATGCTCCGCCGCATTCGCGACGACTTGCTCCTCCACAGCATGTACTACGGGGCCATGCCCAACGGTCGCTACATGTCCGGCATGCCCAAGCTCATCAAGGCCGTCCCGATGATGGATGACATGATGGACCTTGGCTGGGAGCCCGTCCTCGCCGCCGAGCCTGCCGCTGGCGTGCTGCGCGTCACCCGATACGGCTCCGATCTCGGCATGTGCTTCGGCCTTGGCAATCAGACTTACGAGCCCATCACCGATGACCTCGTCATAGACCTGCCGCGCCTGGCCGATGACGCTTTGGCGTATATGGAATACGCGGGCGCACCGACCGCCACCACCTTCGCCGGCTCAGTGGCCCGAGCCACGGTCACCGTCGCCCCGCGCAACATCGCCGCCACGCGCGCCGTGCTGGCGTTGCCTCCCGGCACTGCCTCCGCCGTCCGCGCCGAGGGCCACCTGCCCGCATACGCCGATGGTCGGCTGACGCTCACGGTGACCTGCCCGGCTGCGACCGATGCCGACCTCCGCGCCTGGACGCCGCCGGGCGTCCGCAACATAGCCGTGACTCTCGCCGGTGCCCCGATTGCCTGCAACGCCGCCGATGGCGCGATCAGCTTCCGCGCATCTCTGCAGGCTGGCGAGAACGCCCTGCAGGTGGCGTGGAGCCCGGCCATTGAGGCCCGCGACACCGCTGCCCTGCTCGACTATGCCTTCGTCACCGACGAGCGGCCCAACTGCAACATCGTTGCTTCGCAGTCCGTACGCACTTCGGCGATCCGCGTGCAGCACTTCTTCCGCGAGTACTATCGCTGGGCGGTCGCGGATGGCCAGAACATCAAGCTCCCGATGCTCACGCCCGACCAGAACACTGGCGGCCGCCGCGTCTTCGTCGGTCTGGCCTCCGAGCTTCCTGCCGGGCTCGACGTGCAGCTCGGTGACGCCCCCGCTGCCTTTGGCGTGAGCGGCGACACGGTCTACGCGGTCGCCGCTAACGCCGATAATCTCGACGCGACGGTACGCGGTCTGCTGGCGACGCTGGACGAGAAGTATGTCTACTGGGGGGCCACGTCGGTGGCTCGCTACTTCTTCCGAGGCACGCCGGAGGACGAGTTGCCGGTGCTGGTCGAGGCGGGCATGGCGCTCACTGGCCTGACCGGTGAGGACACCGGCTCCCTGCCGGACATCGACCACCTGCCGAAGCTCCCCTACTACCCCTGATCGCCTGAGGGGCTCACACAACTGGTGCGGCCGGTCCCACCTGTTGGTGAGACCGGCCGCTTGCTTCGCGCTGTTGCCGCCTGTCTTCGCCAGGACACTGGACCCCAGCCGGTACTGCCGTCGTCACCGCTTACGTTTTCGCCTTTGCCGCCGTTAGCCGTTCCCCTTTGCCCATTGCCCTTTGCCGATTGCCGCCGTCCCTCTTCACCAGTTCAGTTCGAACAAGGTCGGCAGTTGCGCGAGTTTCGCCGTCGCCGACAGCGCCGATTGATAGGCCAGTTTCTGGTTCTCCAGTTCCACGATGGCCGCCACCAGGTCCACGCCTTCTGCTTCTGACAGGATCTCGTTCGCGCGCACTTCCATGTTCCCGGCCGCAATCTCAGCGTCCTCAATCCGCGCCGCTCGAGCTCCCAGCACACCACGCTGCTCGATTGCGTGTCCTGCGAGGGCCTGCAGGTCCACCGAACGCGCCTCGACCGCCGTGTTGTCCCCCGACTCTATCGCCACAGCGAGGTCCTCGAGCAGTCCAAACAGGTCGTTGTCCACCGACCCGACTGCCCGATCACCGCCCGCGTCCTCGAAGTTGAAGAGCCGGTCGCCGGGCACGGTCACTTCCATCGCACGCCCCGGCGCCACCCATATCTGCACGCCCTCTGGCTGCCCCGCGTAGCTGACCACGCCGCCGACTTCCTTGAACGGTGGCTGCTCGCCGAGGCGCCCCGAAAAGATGTAGTCGCCCGCGACCGAGACGTTGGCCTGGTCGAAGACGCTGTGCCGGATGCTCCGCAACTCGCTGGCCATCGCCGCCCGGCCGTTGCCGTCCAGTCCCGGCTGCGAGCCGGCCAGCGCGATATCCTGAGCCCGTCGCAGCGCGCTGGATATCTCGTCGAGTACAGCGTCCGACATCGTGGTGAGTATGTCACCCTTGGCCAGCGCTTTTTGCCGATTCACCACTGTCGCCAGATCGGCGCGTGCGTCGACCACAGCCCTCACCGCCATCGGGTCATCTGACGGTTTCGCCAACCGGCGCCCAGACGAAATCTGCTGACTCAGTTGCGCGAGGCGCTCAGACGTGCTGTTCAGGTTCGCGCTCAGCGCGTTGAAGTAAGCTCGGCTCGATATCCTCATTGCCGCTCATCCTGTGTGCCGTCACTTCAGCGCGATGATCTCGTCCATCATTTCGAGCGCCACGCTCACCATCCGCGATGATGCGTTGTAGGCCTGCTGGTAGCGGATCAGGTCAAGTGCCTCTTCGTCCAGCGATACGCCGGTGCGTGATGCCTGCGTCTGGCGCAAATTGTCCACCAGCATCTGGCGCCCATCCAGCCGTATCATCGCCGCGGCACTGTCCACTCCGATCTCAGCCACCAGGTCGCCTGCATACTGCGAAAACGTCTCAGTCCCGCCGGCCAGGATCTGGCTGTTGCGCAGATCATCGATTGCCAGCGCGTTCGTCCCATCACCCGAGGCCGTCGCGTCGCACGAGGCCGCGATCAGGAACGCATCAGCCGCAATCTCCTCGCGCACGCGCAGCGACGCAGCCGCCCCCCCTGCGTCGTACGTGAAGAACTCGCCGCCCGCGTCCCCGTTCAGATCCCACCCCGCCGCATGGACCGCGTTCACCTCATCCGCCAGCGTCTGCGCCAGCGTGTCGAGGCCGGCCATGTAGTCAGGAATCAATCCGTCGCGCACCGCCAGTCGCCCGGCCATCTCGCCGCGCAACGCGCTACCCATCGTTATGTCACCCAGTTGCACCAGATGCATCCCTGGCTGACCCGGATCCGGCACCAGCGACAGTTCGGTCGTCTGCCCCAACTCCACGATCCGCAGGCCGCCGATCACCACATCGACCACGTCGTCCTCCTGCCGGATCACCTCGGCCCCGCACAGATCAGCCAGTTGGTTCACGAGTTCGTCGCGCTGGCTCACCAGATTGTTGCGCGCCGACGGCGATACTGCCGCCGCCACCCGCACATTGGCGTCGGCGATCTCCGCCGCCAGGTTGTTCGCCTGCTCGACCATCACTGACAGTCGCTGATCGATCTCAACGCGCAGGTCGTTGAGCCCCTGCCACCGCGCCGCAATCGATGACGCCGCCAGCTCCGATCGCTGCACCAGTTGCGATCGTGCCGCCGCGCTCGTAGGTTCCAGCCCCACGTCGGTCCACGCGTCGAACATCTCCTCGATACGCCCAGACATCCCGCCGTCCAGCAGGTCCGTGAAGATGCTCTCGACTTGCCCCAGCGCTTCTGCCGTCGCGCTCTCCTGCCCCAGCCACCCGCTCTGGTAGCGCGTCTGGGCGATGAGCAGCTCGTCCGCCAGCCGCTGCACATCGACCAGTCGCACTCCGCCGCCTCCCGAGCTTCCGGCCCCGCCCGGCAAAGCGCTCAACACCGGTCGCTGGCGGACGTACCCCGGCGTCTCGACGTTCGCCGTGTTCTGCCCAATGATCGCCAGTGCTGAGCGCTGGGCCAGCAGCGACGTCCTCGCGATGTTCAGCAGTCGCACAGACATGGTGCCTCGCTCACCTCACGCCGTCCGGATCAGCACACCCGCGCCGTTGCGTCGCTCCGCCTGCATCGGCTCGTATCCCACGCCGGCCTCTCCCGGCATCACCTGTCCCATAAGCGCGTTGATGTGCGCGAGACGGTCGCCGATGATCGCCTGGTTCACGTCCAGCAACATCACCAGCCGCGACCGAGCCGCCCCGGCCTCCTGCTTCAGAATACGCATCGCGCTGTCGGGCGATGCATCCGGGCGCGGCGACATGCCACGCGAACGCACCATGCTCGCCAGTCGCCCGAACTCCGCCTCAAGCGATCGCGTGATCTGCTCGATGCTCGGCAGATGGCGCGCCAGAAGAGCTTCCCGCTGGCGTTCCAGCAGATCACAGATACGCTGGACCTGATCGATCTCGACTCGCAGCATTCCGGCCTCGTCACTGCTCATGGCCGCCACTCCTTCGGAAGCTTCACGCGCCCTCGCGAACGGTCGCAATCATTGCTTCGGCGATGCTCCGCCCATCAGCCCTATAGGTGCCCGCGTCCAGTTGTGCCCGCGCCCGATCCACCACTGCCTGGCGCACCGCGGGCGTCTCCGACAATGCCTCCCGTGCGATGGCCAGCATCCTCCCCCGCGACGACAACTGCACGTCGTCGCCCCGGGCCACGCGCGTTGCCGCCGCGGCCCCCTGCTTCCTCACGTCGCCCGCTCCGCCGGTCTGTCGCATCGCTCCTGCTGCGCCGCTGCTCTCGATCCTCATCATCACATCTCCTCATTGCCCGCCATTGCCGCGATTGCCCCGTCCGCCTCCACCGGTTCTGCCTGCTCCTGACGGTCGTCCAGTCCTCGCGCAAGTTCTTCATACAACATCCGTGCCAACCCCATGTCCCCCCGGCTGCCCATCTCTTCGGCCAGCGCCGCGTTACGCTGGGTGGCGAAGACATCGTCTGCCACACTCTTCTTGGCCATGCCCTCACCCAGGCTGCTCTTGCTCATCGCGTGGAACAGTTGGTTGATGAACAGGCTCTCCACTTGCCTGCATGCGCCCTCCAGTTTCTCGTCGCGCACTGCCCCCGCGGCGCCTGCTTTCTGGCTCCTCCGGTCGAGCGCAACCTGTGTCGGGTCCAGTCCAGCCGCGTTGATCACTGCACCGTCACCTCCGCCTCCAGCGCCCCTGCCGTTTGCAGGGCCTGGATGATCGCGATCAGATCGCGCGGCTTCACTCCCAGCATGTTCAGCGCGCTCACCAACTCGTGCAGACTCCCCTGCGCGGGCAGAGCCACCAGCCCAGCCCCGCCCTCACTCACCGTGATCTCCTCGTTGTTCACCACCGCCGTGTCGCCGCCCGCGAACGGTCCCGGCTGCGAAACCTGCGTCTCCACACTCACCTGGATCGTCAGGCTCCCGTGCGCGATCGCCACCGGGGCGATGCGCACATGTTCGCCGATCACCACGGTCCCGGTCCGCTCATTGATGACCACTGTCGCCGGCGAATCCGGTTGCACCGTAAGCTGCTCGATACCCGTGATCAGTTCCACCATGTTCGGGCAATCGCCCGGAACGCTCACCTGCACCATCGTCTCGTTCACCGGCCACGCCGCCCCCTGCCCGAGCTGCTCCCCGATGGCCTCGGCAACTCGGCTCGCGGTCGTGTAGTCCGGATTGTGCAGCAACAGGCACAGGTGCGCTTGCTCCAGTGCCCGGCTCTCCACGGCCTGCGTCACATGCGCCCCACGGGCCACACGCCCCACCACTGCGTGGTTCTTCTGCACGCTGTCCCCGCCCGACGAATAGTTGAATCCCCCGATGCTCACCGGCCCTTGCCCCAGCGCATACACATCACCGTCACCACCCCGCAGCGGTGTCGCCAGCAGCGTGCCCCCCTGCAGACTCTTCGCATCGCCGATCGAAGACAGTAGCACATCTATCTGGCTGCCCTCTTCGCAATCGGCCGGCAGATCCGCCGTCACCATCACCGCCGCCACGTTCTTCACCTTGATCTGCCCGCTGCTCACCGACACGCCGAAGCGTTCGAGCATATTCGCCAGCGATTGCGCGGTGAACCCCGCGCCCGTCCCGTCGCCCGTCCCCTCCAAGCCCACCACCAGCCCGTAGCCCATCAACGTGTGCTTGGTGACGCCACTCACTGACGCAATGTCCTTGATGCGCGTTGTCAGCGCCCAGCTCGACACCGCCGTCAGCAACATCATCGTCATCGCGGCGATTGCTGCTCTACCGATGCGCATTGCTCTCCCGTCCGTCCTGCGCCATTAGCTGCTTGCCCCATACCCTAAGCGAAGGGGGCTCGCTGCCCGCCCCCCGTAGCCTCGGCGAAGGGGGGTTCCCCCATTGCCCATTGCCCATTCCCCATTGCCGCCGTTGTCGTTCCGCCGTCCCGCCGTTCCCCCATTGCCCATTCCCCATTGCCGCCGTTGTCGTTCCGCCGTCCCGCCGTTCCCCCATTGCCCATTGCCCATTCCCCATTGCCGCCGTTGTCGTTCCGCCGTTCCGCCGTCCCCTCAGAACAGCCACCCCAGTATGCGCGGGATGATCCCCACGCGCCCGCCCGGCTTGCCCGGGTCAGGCCCCGTGTACTCGATCTGCGCGTTGGCCACGTATTGCGACAGCACCGTGTTGTCAGGCCGGATGTCGCGCGGACGCACCTCGCCCTGCACTCGGATCGTCTGGAAGTCCCGGTTGCACGCCACCCGCCGCTCGCCCTCGATGATCAGGCTGCCCGTCGGCGTCACCCCGGTAACCACCGCCGCGATTCGTGCACTGAGCGTGTCGCGCGTTTGCGATGTGCCTCTCGCCTCCGCCTTATTCGACCCGCTGTAGCCCATCAAAGAGATGAAATCCAGATCCCCCACGCCAGGCCCTGCGGTCGCGCTCGAGGACTTCTCGTTGCTGCGCGTGGCGGTGTGTGAAGCCAGGCTCGACTCCGATATCAGCACGTGCACAATGTCGCCGATGGCCGTCGCTCGGTGATCCGCGTAGAGCGAGGTGAAGAACGCCCCGTCGCTCGGGTCCGCACACACGCCGCCCGCTGCCATCATCAGCGCCACTGCCATGGTCACAATCCCCTGCCGCGCCCGCTTGTCTCTCATTGGCTCAAGGTCGCCTCCGTCGGCGAGATCAATTCTGCCCATACTGTCTGCCGCGTCTGGGTGACTCGCATCCGTGTCACCCCGCCGACTGCGCCGTCCTCCAGCGTCGTCGCCCCGGCCACGATCCGCACCGCGCCGCAGATCACCGCCAGCCGCACCAAGCTCCCCCGCGCCACCACCACCGGGCTTGGCAGTTGCGGACTCTCCGCGTCATCGGTCCCGCCCGGCGCCGCCTGCTGCCGCGTCACCTCGATGATCGCCGCCGGCCTGCGCACCTGCACCGAGCTCGCCCCGGTGAAGCTCACGTCCTTGTCCGCCACGCCCCAGCGCCGCAGCCGCATCTTCAGATACCCAAGGCTCAGCGAGCGCTCCCCTCCCGGCTGAGGCGACGGACCCAGGTCCAGCGCCTCCAGACGCGCCGTCTCCTCCTCGGTACCGCTCACCGCCGCCACGCTCCCAAGCTCGATGCGCGCACCGTTCACTTCAGCCTGCTCGCGCAGCTCCACCACCGCCCCATGTGCCACCGCGCCCGCCCACATCACTGCCGCAAGTGCCAGTCTCACTCGCATCACTATCGCCTCGTGTTGTTCGCGATCTCCAGCATCGAGTCGGCGATACGAATCGCCTGCGAGTTCGCCTCATACGCGCGCTGGGCGGTGATCATCTGCACCATCTCCTCGACCACCTTCACGTTCGACATCTCCAGCACGCCCTGGGTGATATTCCCCAGCCCATCCATGCCCGGCGTCCCCACGACCGCCTCGCCTGACGCCGCTGTGCCCCCGAGCAGGCTGTGCCCGAGGTTAATCAAGCCGGCGGGGTTGGCAAAGCTCGCCAACTGAATCTGCCCGATCGTCGACGGCGCGTCCGAGCCAGCCGTCGTCACCGACACCGTCCCGTCGCTCCCCACCGACACCGCCGCGGCATCCGACGGTATCACCAAAGGCGGCTCCAGTGGCAGCCCGTCCGAGGTCACCACGTTGCCCTCGGCATCCTTCTTAAACGCCCCCGCTCTGGTATAGGCGACCTGCCCGTTCGGCTGCAGCACCTGGAAGAACCCGTTCTTCTCGATCACCAGATCCAGTGCGTTTCCAGTGTCCTGGAACGTCCCCTGCGCGAACACTTTGCGCGTCGCAGCGGTCCGGCTCCCCAGCCCCACCTGGATGCCCGTCGGGAGCTGCACCCCCTCCGCTGCCACCGAACCCGGCTGGCGCAGCGTCTCATACATCAGGTCCTGGAACTCGACCCGCATCTTCTTGAAACCCGTCGTGTTTACGTTCGCCAGGTTGTTGGCGATCGTGTCCACGTTCAGTTCCTGGGCCGTCATCCCACTCGCGGCTGACCACAGCGCTCGCATCATCGGTCGGTCACCTCAACTCATGGTGTCGCCCGGCTACGAGCCGGCCGCATCTATCAGTTTGCCCAGCGTCTCATCGTTCATCCGCAGTGCCGTCGCGCTTGCCTCGAACGCCCTGAAACCCGTCATCATCCCCGCCATCTCCCGCACCACCGTGACATTCGCCTGTTCCACACACCCCTGCGCCACAACAGTACCCTCGGCGATGCGCGGCCCGCCCGCGATATCAAACAACCCGTCCGGCGTGCGAGTGAGCGACTCTGAGCCCTCGAACTGCGCGAGGAACAGGTGGTCGATGAACTGGCCTTCCGAGAACACCTGCCCGGCCTCGGTCACCAGCAGCTCGCGCCCCGGCAGCGTAATCGGACCCTCCCGACCCATCACCTGGTTCCCGCCAAGCGTCATCAGCCGCCCCTGCGGATCCACCTCAAACCGCCCGTCGCGCGTATACCGAGTCCCGTCAGGCGTGAGGACCGTGAACATTCCCGGGCCGTTGAGCGCGAGGTCATATGGGCTCTGCGTCTCATGGATGGCTCCCTGCGTCACATCCACCACGCTCCCCTCGCCCACCGGCCTCGACCCGACCGCGCCCGCCGCGGAGGTCAGCGCATCCTGAAAGCTCCCCACGGCCACATTCGACCGCCGGTACCCCACCGTGTTGGCGTTCGCCAAGTTGTTGGTGTACACGTCCTGCTTCTGCAGTTGCACCAACATACCGGCGGCTGCCGCACGGACTCCCCTCGTCACGCTGATGCTCTCCCTTGCGTGTTTTGCTGCTTTGCCCGGCCGTTATCGGCTCGCGAGCCGCGAACTTTAGCTCCCGCACCGACCTTTTCCGTCCAGTTCACGCAGCCCGCGCCTGCCGCCCCCTGCGCCGTGCGCCTCTTCCCTTGCCCATTCCCTTGTGCTGTCGTCGCCACCGTTGCTGGCGTTTGACACTGCCCAACTCGTCAGCTATAATTGTTCGCTAAGATAACCAGTCCACACGCCCGCCGCTGTACGCGGCGGGCTTCTGCATATCTATGGGGTAACACTCTCAAAAGAGCCCACCCCACCTCCGTCGATCTGCGCAGGTGAAACAATGCGATCAACAATGAGCCGTGCCCTGGCAGCCATCGGCTTCCTGATTCCCGCGGGGATGGCCGCCACGATCACGTGGTTCATGGTCACCGTATGCATGCCCGCTTCCGAGGTGGAGTGCCCGCTCGCGGGCCTCACTGGCGTCACCAAGGGCCTCGCATTCGCCGGCGTCATGGTCCTCTGCGGCGGTCTGCTGGCGTTTGCGTTCACCAATCTCGACAGTGCCCTCGGCATAGCCGCGATCACCAACGGCAAGCATGAAGCGAAGGGGGCCGACTGACGGTGGAAGTAGCTCCCGACCTCTTCGTCAATCCCTTTCTGCTCGCCGGAATCGGCCTCGCCATCGGCCTCATGAGTGGTTTCGTCGGCGTGGGCGGCGGCTACATGCTCACTCCTACACTGGTTATCCTCGGCTTCCCCGCCAACATCGCCGTTGGCACTGGTCTCGCCCTGATCGCAGGCAACTCGCTCATCGCCGTCGTGCGCCATCGCCAGATGGGACACGTCGACCTCAAGATGGGCGCGATCATGATGGCGGGCACTATCGGCGGCACTGAAATCGGCGTGAGGATCCTCGATTCGCTCCACGTCTATGGCCCCGAAACCCTCGACATCGTCGTCATGTCCGTCCTCGTTGTCGCACTCGCCGGCATCGGCATCTTCATGTATCGAGAGCTGCGGCTCTCCCGCCAGGCCCTATGCGACATGACCGATGAGGAGCGCGAGGCCTGCGAGGACGTCCAGACTTCCCATCTCTGCGAAATCTTCCAGAACATCCGCATCTTCCCCCATATCCGCTTCACCAAGTCGAAGCTCAGAATCTCCGGCTGGATCGTCCTCCTCGTCGGCTTCGCAACCGGCATCCTCTCCGGATTCATAGGAGTCGGCGGAGGGTTCGTCCGCGCACCAGCACTCATCTACATCATAGGCCAGTCCTCCGTCATGGCCGTCGGCACCGACCTGCTGGGCATCGTCTTCTCCGGCAGCTTCGGTTGCTTCCGCCACGCCATGTTGGGCAACGTCAACCTTGCTGTGGCCCTCGTCATGCTCATGGGCACAGCCGTTGGCACTCAGGCTGGCGCGCTCGGCACCGTCTACCTCAAGGGCATTGCAGTGCGCTACGTCCTCGGATACTCAGTGCTTACCGCCCTCTTCGGACCTCTCCTCAAGCTCGCGTATTTCCTCACCGGCCGCGATGTCACTTGGCTCAACCAGGCATCGGTCGCCGTCACGATGTTGCAGATCTTCTTCCCGGTCACTGTGATCATCGCCCTGCTGATCCTCGCCATACGCTATCAGCGCGGCGAACCAGTCCCCGCATGGGCCGAACCACTCATGTTGCCACGCTCCTGAGCAGGTCCACCGTGGCACAATCATTGCATCACATGCCGATGCCCGCCGCCGTTCACTGACCCGACAGGCCAGCCTTGCCGTTACCGCTAGCGGCTGATGCCTGAGCTTGACACCGACTCCTGGCGCGGGTAACATCGCCCAACTTGTGCTCACGCACACCAAGGTTCGGGAGGAATCATGATGCGCAGATTCGCGGTGGCCCTGAACGTACTCGTCGTATTTGCCCTCTTCACATCCGGCTGTGGCGGCGGTGGCAGTGCCGTCACCCCCGGCCCCGGACCCGATCCGGACCCCGATCCTGACCCGATCCCCGTGGCTATAGGCCCCGGTCCCGGCGCTGCCGCTGACATCATCCCCACTGAGCTTGGTATCAGCACCACCGCGGCCCGCAACGCGCCGCTCGCGACCGCACCGGACGCCGACAACGTCCGCCAGGCCGTCACCAACGAGTTCGACGCTCTGATGGACAACCCGCCCGACAGCCTTGCTGAGCTGCAGACTCTGCTGACCCAGTTCACCGGTTGGGCGAACCAGAGCCCTGATGATCCCGCCGCCCAGTTTGGTCTGGCGCTCATGACGGCCATGGCCGGGCTCTACAATACCGGCATCGACGCTGGCTTCATCGAGGCGGACATCTTCTCGATGCTCCCCGCCTCTCTCGACAAGTCAGCCACCGGCAGTCTCACCGATCTCTTCCTGCGCCCCGTGCAGTTCGCCGCTGCTCTGCACCTCGGCGGCCCGCAGGCGCTCATGGCACCGACCAAAGCCGCCAAGTCGGCCATCCCGGGCCTCGAGGATGAGGGCATCTCCACTCAGGACCTGCAGATCGCGATCCGCAACTACCTCATCCCCTCCCTCGACAGCGCCATCGCCCGTCTCAGCGCCGTCGCCAACAACGCGCCCGCTTGGGACCCCCTCGTGGCCATAGGTTCAGGCGACAATGCGGTCAACGTCTACCCCGCCGACTTCAAGCTGGTGACTGCCATCCTGCGCGTCCTCAAGTCCTTCGCTCACGAGCTGGTCGCCTACCAGCTCAACGCAGGCAGCCATGACTGGGGCGCCAGCCTGGCCTCCCTTGACGCCAACAACGATGACATCCTCACTGTCGCCGAGTACGCGCCCGCCGACCCCTTCCTGTGGAGGCATTCCGCCCCCAACATGCAAATCGCCGGCGTAACCCTCGGCACAGCTC
This sequence comes from Candidatus Zipacnadia bacterium, assembly GCA_029821735.1. Taxonomy (GTDB): domain Bacteria; phylum Armatimonadota; class Zipacnadia; order Zipacnadales; family UBA5352; genus JALGSU01. The sequence continues at coordinate 434,968 of JALGSU010000002.1, forward strand.
TGAACAATGCCATCTGGGCCGTTCGCAACAGCAACAACAGCTTGGTGTTGGGCGAGTTCTTCGGCCTCACCAGGCAAGCCGACGTCGATCAAAGCGTCGCCGAACTCACCGACCTGCGCGACTTGCTGACCAGCCCCGTCGACGTGCAGATCACCTACAACAACATCCAGACCGCCGCGGTCGCACCTGCGGCCGTCCGCACCATGCGGACCAACTTCGGCGCGATCTTCAGCGCCCCGGTCTATGACATCAAGAACCTGCTGCCCACCCTCCACGTGGTCGGCAGTTCCGCCGAAGTCCAGAGCGCGAGTGACTTCCCGGACCTCACCTTCCACGGTATCATTCTCGATCCGCAGCCGATCCGGAACATCATCGCAGGTGACTACAATCACGTCGTCATCTCCTACGGCAGTCTGCGCGACATTGAACTCGTCTCACCGTAACCCGACCAGGCGCGGCCGGCGCCGCTGGCCGTTTCTCTCATCGGTACCGTGGGCGACTTCCCGCCCACGGTACCATGCCGCCCTCGCGTTCCTCGCTGCGCTTCTCTTCACCGCGCCCGCTCACGCAAGCCTCACTGACATCTTCTGGCAACCCGCCCCCGAGGCCCTCACTTTCAGCGGCACATCCGCGCCACCAACGCTCATGGACATCCCGGACGCCGCCTGGCCGACCACGCTGCACACAGCGGGCAACGGGCGCTTCGATATGACCGTCACCGGCGAAACCCCGCTGACCATGCGCCGCGGCGGACGCACCGTCGCCCGCCTCGACACCCACGCCACCGCGCTGCAGCTCACCGTCCCTCTCGACCCCGACGCCGCCGGCTCGGGCTGGTTCCTCGGTTGGCGCAACGCTGCCATCGACACCCGCGGCTTCTATCGCGATTCCGGCGAGGACCTGACTCTCGACTGCGCCGTGGCCGAGCGCACTCTCGCCCTCTCCTGGGTGGATGACCACGGCTGGGCCGTCGGCGCCTCAGCCGCTGACCACGCCACCGGCCTCTCCGCCTGGGGAGCGACCCTCGATGACTTCCAGGACCTCCGCCCCGGTGAGGGAGGCGCGAACTTCGACCTCGACGCCACTGGCTTCGCTCTGGGGTTTGAGCGCGACTGGGGAACGACCGTCGCCGGCCTGCGCCACTCCCGCCGACCGACCGACGCAATCCTGCCTCTACGCATGAAGCGTGACGAATACATCGGCGCATGGGATGGCGCCACTCACCGCTGGGACGCATGGTGCTCGCATGAGACTGGCCCCGACCGTTGGTTCGCATGGGGTTCCGCCTCATCCATCGACAATGGCAGCGACCCACTCGCCCACGTCCCCAGCGTACGCGGTCACATCGAGACCAACTTCGATGCCGCCACCTTCGGCCTCGGCCTGCGCCACAGCTCGCCGAGCACCACCACTTGGGTCGACCTCAGTTACCAGAACCACGATCTCGCGCTTGACGCCTACCTCGACCAGGGCATCCTCACCGGCGGGCTGACCGGATGGTACAGTCTCGATGCCTGGGCCGATGTCCGCACCTTCGCCCTCCGCTGCGGGCGCCGCGAATACCATGGCCCCTGGCGCACCAGCTACGGCTTCAGTGCCATGCGCTCTGACTTCGACATCTACGCCCGGTACGTCGACTCACCCGGCATCTTCCGCCAGCCCGACAGCCAGTGGGAGCAGTTCGCGGAGGACGGGCAAGCGTGGGTCTTCTCGATCAACGTCGGCGCTGGCTACCGCACGCCCGACTGGGAACTGTCAGCAACCGGCAGCGTCCTCGGCGCGATCCTCGACGTCGACTTCGAGGACCTCATACCCGCCGACCCTCCTCCGCCAAATCCCGGACCAGGCCCGGGCCCCGGCCCACACCCCACGCCCGAGCCCAAGCCGTCCTCCACACTCAGCCCCGGCTACATCTTTGCCGTCAGCTACACGCACTTCCTCTGAAGGCCCCGGCCCGTCCGGCGGCGAACCCCCCTGCTGCGCGGCGGGCCCATGCTCGCCGCCCACGTGCCGCTATGAAAGGATGATCCGCAGTGGATACCGACATCAGGTTGATCGACATTGAGCCCATCTTCGAGGACGAGGAGTTCCGCACTCCCCTCAAGTTCGGGACGGGCGTAATTCGCGCTATCACGTCCCTCACGGTCCGCGTAACCGTCCGCACTCGCTCTGGCAAAACCGGCCAGGGCCTCGGCAACATCCTCCTCTCCGACATCTGGGGATACCCCAGTGCCATCATGTCCCACGAAGACCGCGATGAGGCCATGCGCAGCGTCGCCGTCAAGTTCTGTGACCTGCTCATGGAGAGCGCCGAGTTCGCCCATCCGGTCGACCTCTACATGCGCGCCAAGCCCGAGCTGCATCGCCTCGCTGCCGAGGTCGACGCCGCACTCGACGCTCCCACCCCGATGCCATTCCTCGGCGCGCTGGTCTGCTCGGCGCCCATCGACGCAGCCATCCATGACGCCTTTGGCAACGCCAATGGTATCTGCTCATACGACGGCTATGGTCCGGACTTCATGGGCGATCTCAGCGGCTACCTCGGCGATGACTTCAAGGGCCGCTACATCGCTGACTTCCTGCACGATTCATACAAGCCCACCACACCCATCTTCCATCTCGTCGGCGGCATGGACAAGCTCCGCACCGAGGAGATCACTGACGAAGATCCCGACGATGGCCTTCCCGTCAGCCTGCAGCAGTGGATCGAGCGCGACGGCCTCTTCTGCTTCAAGGTCAAGCTCAGCGGCATCGACACCGACGCTGATGTCGCCCGCACTATCGCGATCACCGAGGTCATCGACGAGATGCGCGACCAGCTCGGCGCCGACCGCTTCTACCTGTCCACCGACTCCAACGAGATGAACGAGTCCCCCGACACCGTCGTCGACTACCTGGTCAAGCTCCGCGAGCAGTCGCCGCTGGCATACGAGTCCCTGCTCTATCTCGAGCAGCCCACCGAGCGCGACCTCTCCGACCACCACTTCGACCAGAGCGCGGTCTCCGCTCTCAAGCCTGTCGTCGTCGACGAGGGTGTCACCAGCGTCGAGATGTTGCGGATGGCTGGCGAACTCGGCTGGTCTGGCGTTGGCCTCAAGACCTGCAAGGGCCACTCCTCCTCCCTCCTCTACATCGCACTGGCCTCCGCCAGCGACATGATCATGACGGTCCAGGACCTCACCAACCCCGGCCTCTCCCTCATTCACTCGGTCGGTCTGGCCTCGCGCATCGACACACTCATGGGCGTGGAGTACAACTCCCGCCAGTATCTGCCCTACGCATCACCTGACCTGCGCGCCAAGCACCCCGATCTCTTCACGGTCAACGGCGGCGTCGTCTCCACCGCCTCGATGTCACCGACCGGCTTGGGGTACTGAGGCCCGCCATGATGGATAGAGTCCGCGTTGCAGTAATCGGCGCCGGGGGTCTCGCGAACCGCGAGCACTACCCGGCGCTGGCGTCTTTCGATGACGTCGACCTCGTTGGCGCTTGCGATCTCGACGAGGAGCGGGTGAACGCCACCGCCGATCGCTTCGGCATCGCGGCCCGCTTCACCGACTACCGCACCATGATCGAGCAGACCGCTCCCAACGCGGTCTACGTTGTCCTCCGGCCACATCACGCTCACGATCCCGCGGTCTTCTGCCTGCGGACCAATCTGCATGTCTTCATCGAGAAGCCCCCGGGCGTCACCGCATTTCAGACCCGCTCCCTCGCCCGGCTCGCCGAGAAGAACGCGTGCCTGACCATGGTCGGCCTCAACCGCCGCTACTCGCCGCTGCTCAATGCCGCCCGCGAGATCGTCCTCTCACGAGGCCCCATGATCCAGTGCGTCGCGGCCCAGTACATGCACTCGCCCGCGCTCTACTATGAGGGTGCCGTCGACATCCTCCACTGCCACGGCATCCACTATCTCGACACTCTCCGCTGGCTCGGCGGCGACGTCACCGATCTCGCCAGCGACGTCAAGCGCATCGGCGGCGCTCACGAGAACTGCTGGACCGCCCTCATGCAACACGAGGGCGGCTGCACCGGCGTCCTTGTCGCCAACTGGCAGGCCGGCGGCTCTCGACCTTACACCTTCGAGATGCACGGTCCCGGCGTATCGGTTTACACCCACCTGTCCGGCGATTCCCAGGTCTGGATCGAGGGCGAGCGAGACCCCGACGCCCTCTCCCAATTCCCGGTTACCAGTCCCGAGCAGCCCCAGGCATACTTCGGCTTCCGCGAGGAGAACCGTCGCTTCATCGACTGCATCCGCACCGGCGAGCAGCCCGAGACCTCGCTCACTGAGGCCGCTCGATCGATGGCACTCGCCGACCGCATCTACGCCTCACGCTTCTGACCGGGGGAGGTATCGCCGCCCGGGCCGCGAATACACGTGCTTCAAAGCGATAACCAGTCGCGCACGTTCAGCCGAATATGATAGGAGTGGAGTTCCATGGCAGACAAAGTCAAGCTTGCGCTCGTCGGCGCGGGCGGCATGGCCAACGGCGTGCACTATCCGTCGCTCAAAGAGATGGAAGACGTCGAGATGGTCGGCCTCTGCGATCTCGTTGAGGACAAGCTCAACGCCACCGCCGACAAGTTCGAGATCGAGAACCGCTACTCGGACTACAAGAAGATGATCGAGGAAACCAATCCCGATGGCGTCTACATCCTCATGCCCCCCTACCACCTGCACGATCTAGTAGTCCACTGCCTCACCGAGGGCCTCAATGTCTTCATCGAGAAGCCCCCGTCGGTCACCTCCTACCAGGTCCGCGCTTTCGCCCACCTGGCCGACGCCAACAACTGTCTCACCATGACCGGCTTCAACCGCCGCTTCGCCCCGCTGCTGCAGCAGTGTCGCCAGCAGGTCATCGACCGCGGCGGCATGACCCAGTGTGTCTCCACTTTCTACAAGTGGCACGCCGGCGGCCCATACTATGGCGGCGCCATCGACATCCTCTACTGTGACGCAGTCCACGCCGTCGACACGCTGCGCTGGATGGGCGGCGACGTCGCCAAGGTCGTCAGCGACGTCAAGTTCAATGGCCGCGACTTCGAGACCAGTTGGACTGCTCTCACCCAGCATGACAATGGCTGCACCGGCGTCCTGCTCACCAACTGGATGGTTGGCGGCCGACGCCACACCTTCGAGATGCATGGCAATGGCATCTCCTGTTTCTGCGAGCCCGAGCTCGATGGTCAGGCTGAAATCTACGTCGAGGGTGCCGGCCCCGAGGTCACCACCACGATCGACGCGACCGGCAACGACCTCCGCCACCACACCTATGGCTTCTACGGTGAGGGTCGCCACTTCGTCGACTGCATCAAGAACGATGTCGAGCCCGAGACCTGCTTCTCGGACGCCACGAAGACCATGGAACTGGCCGACCGCATCTACCGCGGCCAGATCTGACGCAACTCGCTTCTCAGAATCACAAGCGCCCCGCCTTCAAAGGCGGGGCGCTTCCGTGTACGTGCAGGCCTCAGCCCGCCGCGCAACGAACCCTCAGCCGAGGTGATCTCGATGTCCAGGCTTCTGCTCGTTTGGGCCATCACTGCGCTGTGCCTCAGAACTGCGTGAGAGGCCCAAGGTATGACGCACGAACTGGTATCACTCGTGAGACAGGTCAGCCCCGCCTACTGCACCGAAGGGGATAGACAGCATGACTACTGAGGAGACGGAGCTCCCGCACAAGCGTTCGGGGTTGCCGAGGACGGCTTTGGCGGTGCTGATGGTAGTGTTGCAGGCAGCGCTGGCGGTCGCGGCGTTCTACATATTGACATTAGTCTGCATAGCGGCGCTGTCGGTGCCGGTTGCGACACGCGCCCCGGAGGAGTTCTACTTCCTCGGTGAAATCGTCACCACAAGGCTGTTGGGGACGCTCTTCCTGGCCACGATTGCATGGGGTCCGGTGGCATTGCTCGCGGGATTCGTCTCAGCCCTGGTCGCCCCGCGCCTCGGCAAGTGGCGCGTGCTCATTCCGGTGTTCCCCATCGTGTATGCCTACTCGCAGACTTTGGCTCTGGCGCACGAGACCATGCAAGGCCAGCACCTCCTCATGACCCTGGCCATTCTGTGCGCTGCACCTGGAGCGATGCTCGCAGCGTATGTTGCTACGCTCGTCGTTCCCGGTGCCGGATGGCGGCCCGGACTTCGCCCCCCGCCTGCCGACCACTGATCGCCGCTCACTCCACATAGATCAGCTGCGTCCACGCCGTCGAGCCGTCCTGCGCGGTGCACTCAACCCGCACGTAACGCTGGTCGTCAGCCAGCTCAAACTCGGCCTCGCGGATCGGCGAGCCGTCGATCGGCGTGAAGCTCCGGCTCGTGCCCCACGTGTGCCCCTGGAAGTTGATGCTCCGGCACGGTTCGGCCGTCCGCGCATACACCGTGCCCGTGCGCGCCTCGACCGCCTCGAACGCTGGTCCGTTGCTCGCGTAGAACTGCCCTGCGCAGATGGCCTCGAAGATCGCCGCCCCGTTCAACTCCGCCGCCTTCACCATGATCCACCCGCCGCACACGTCGTTCGGCCGCACCTCGTTGAAGTGGTAGTGCGAGTCATCCGTCGCGAACCCCAGCAGCTCTCGCTCGCGTGCCAGCGCCCCGTCCCAGTGCCCCACCGCGTAGCCGCGCTTCACATTCATGTGCACGCTATGGTTGTAGACTTCCATGCCCACCAGCCCGTCGAGCCCGAGCACGTCGCTCAACTGCAGATCGTACGAATGCGCCAGGATCACCGCCCCGCCCATCGCCCGCGCTGCCGCGATCACCTCGTTCGCGGGCGCGCCCTTGCAAGGCTCCGGCAACTCCGTGATGTTGATCGTCAGCAGGTCGACGTAGCGCTCGCCCGCCATCCCCGACAGCGCCCTCCGCAGACAGCCCCGCGACCTCAGTGACTCTATGGTGGTCGGTCATGTAGAGGAAATCATAGCCCGCGTCCCGGTATACCTCACACATCTCGGCCGGGCTCAGATCGCCGTCCGACTCGTTCGAATGCGTATGCAGGTTCCCACGGTACCAGTTGCCCTCGGTCGCGAACGGATTCTGCTCGCCCATGTTCTCACTCCTCATACAAAGAGGGCGAGCCGTTCGGCTCGCCCTCTGGTCGCCTCATTTCACTGTCGCCCCCGCTACTGGTTCGCGCCGTCGGCCGGCTGCACTGGCGGCGCCGTCACCGCTTCGGTGGTCGTCTGCATGTTCTGGTAGCGCTTGCTGTCGCGGTAGCGCTTCAGATCCATCAGCAGGTTCTCCATGCGGTTGATCAGCTCGTCGAGCACGTCATCCCCCACGATCGCCTCATACACCTCGACCTCGCCCATCTCCACGCAGAAGTCCGAACCCCAGTTCCCCGTCGCCTCCACCTTCACGTACCGCGCTTCCGTCGGCACGAAGTCGAACGTCTGCTGGATGCCCTTGCGCATGAGCAGGTAGTTGCCCACCGTCCTGAACGGACCATCCGGATATTCCGGGTCATCGGTCGTCGGGTCAATGACCGCCCGGCTGATCAGACGAGTCTGGTCATCCTTGAAGGCCAACACTACCCACTCAGGCGCCGACGGACTCGGCACCACTCGCGAGCGCCAGCCATACGAGGCCGCTGGCGTGAACGTCTCCGTCACGTGCAGACCGTCGATCAGGTTCGCGACCGACCACTGCGCCACCGGCTGGTTGTTCTCATCCAGCATCTGGCTCGAAAAAGCGACGATGCGTCCGCCGTTCTCGGCCAATACCAGGTTCGTCGCCCCGGCCACTGTCGGTGCGGCGTGCACGGCGCCCGCCGTCATGGCGAGCATTGCGATCACGATCAGCGCGACACAAAACCGGGCCGAATACTTCATGCCTGGTTTCACCGCCTCATTCATTGGGTTAGCCCTCTGTATCACCGGGCTCCGCAGTAGGTACTGGCTCCGTGGTGCTGTAGACAACCCGGCTCTCGCCGCCGACGCTGTGGCTCACCTCAATCGTGACTGTTCCCTGGGCCACCAGTGTCGCGGTCTTGCTCTCGCCCGGCTGCACTGCTCCCCCTAAATCTTCGACAAGCCAGCCGCCATCTTGTTGTTGCCACTTGACCTGTATCGTTTGATCCGGCGTGTCTCCCATCGCCACCACTGTCACCACGAACTTGCGCGAAGCCGGGTCGTCAGGACTGAAGCTCTCGTCCTCCACCACCTCGACCACCGGATCCAGCACCTCGCCCGTAACTGCCGGCGTGTCCCCGCTGTCATCCCCCGGCTCACCCGTCTCGTCGTCGGGCTCTTCCACAGGTTCCTCCACCGGTTCCTGCTCATCCTCAGGACCAATGCTCACCGATACCGCGATCGCAAACCCCTTCTCCACCTGTGTGCCCGGCTTGGCGTCCTGAGCGAAAATCACCCCGGCCTCCACGGTCTCGTGGGTGAGCTCCTCCGGTTCGGCGCGACTCACTGTCTCCCCAACAACGTCGATGACCGACACCACTTCCTTGCCAAGGTTCACCACCAGGTCCACCTTGGTCCCGGACTTCACCATCTGCCCCGGTGTCGGATACTGGTCGGTCACTTTACCCTCGGGTTGGTTCTCATCGTGTTCCTGATCCACCCGCCCCACCGCAAGGCCACGCGACTCGATCTCCGCGCGCGCCTCCTGTTCGGTCAGGCCGGTGATGTTCGGCACTTCCAGCGTGTTCGGCGTGCCACCGCCGGGGTAGAAAGCCGCTCTCATCAGTGCGAACACCGCCACGATCACCAGCAGTATCAGCAGACCAATGCCGACTCCCGCCAGTACCGATTGCGTCGGCGACTCCTGCGGCTCCTGAACAGGTCGCGCTGGCTGCGGTGGTGGCGTCAGGTCCGGTCGCGCGTAGGGCCCTGGCTCCTCCGCCGGAGTCGGCCCCACTGGCGCCTGGGGCAATGCTATGGTCGCTTCGGGCATGACCGCCGGCGTCAACACGCCCGTCTGGTCAAGTTCAGCGCCAGACGCGAGTTTCCGCAGATCCACCAGCAGTTCCGCCGCTGATCGATAGCGCCGCTGCGGGTCACGGGCCATCGCCTTGTTGATGACGAACTCGGCCTCAGGCGACAGGTTCGGGTTCACACTGCGCGGCGACGGCGGCGTTTCTCGCAGATGCATCGCCGCAATATCCGCCGCGCTCTGTCCGTCGAAGGGCAGTCGTCCCGTCAGCGCCTCGTAGAGCACTACGCCCAGCGAGTAGATGTCGCTCATCGGCCCTGCCGACGCGCCCTGTGCCTGCTCGGGCGAAATGTAGTGTGCTGACCCGAGCACCTTCCCATCCGCGGTCAGCCCGCCGCTGCCAGACGCGGCCGCTATGCCGAAGTCAGACAGTTTCACCTGGCCCTGGTCGCTGAACAGAATGTTCTGAGGTTTCACATCTCGGTGCACGATCCCGGCCCGGTGCGCATAGTCAAGTGCCTCTGCGGCCTGGGTCGCGAACTCAAGCACCTTGCGCAGTGGCAGCGGAGCGTATTCGTCGATGATCTGCTTCAGGCTCGCCTCGGGCAGATACTCCATCACGATATAGTATCGCCCGTTGTCGACGCCTGTGTCATACACCGCGACGATATTCCCATGCGCCAGTTTCGCCGCCGCATGTGCTTCGCGCCGGAACCGAGAGACCACTTCTTCCTGGCCTGCCAGTTCCTCGCGCAGCACTTTGATCGCCACTGGTCGTTCGAGCGTCTGGTCGACGCCCCGGTATACCAGCGCCATGCCGCCCTCACCGATGAGGGCTTCGACAAGGTAGCGGTTAGCTATTGTGGTGCCTTCCATGGGTGTAACTCCCCCTGCCTCTCAACCCGCGAATGCTTGCCGGTATTCACTGACGCGCGGGTACCATCGCATGCCGCCCGCCACTGTCGCTTCTGCTGCTTCCTTCTTCTCTGGCTGTCAGGCCTACTCCGCGCTCAGCAGTTGACGCATCAATCGCCGAGCGATCGGCAAAGCGGCCTCAGCACCCGATCCGCCATGTTCCACGATCACGGTCACGACCACTCGGGGGTCTTTGGCCGGCGCGAAAGCCGTAAACCACGCGTGCGGCTCACCTGCGGGGTTCTGGGCCGAACCCGTCTTCGCGGCCACTTGCACGCTCCGCAGGGACGCATCTTGCGCAGTGCCGTCTTCGACGACTCCGACCATCATTCCTGCCACTGTGGCCGCCGTAGACGCGCTGATCGCCCGGCCCAACTCCCGCCCCGAGCCCGATGCCACGACGCTCCCGCCCGCGTCCTCCACTGCGGCCACGATGTACGGTTGCACCGCCAGCCCACCGTTCGCGATCGTCAGCGTCATTCGCGCGATCGCCAGCGGTGTGATCACCGTTGCCCCCTGCCCGAACACCGTCGCCGCCAGCATCGCCTCCGCGTCCTCGCCCTCCAGCTCGCCCATGCCGCCCGTCACAGACGGCAGCTGCAGGGCCCCACTATCCAGCAGATGGAAGCGCTTCACGTAGTCTCGGTAATCTGCCCCGCCTATGTACTCGCCAAGCTGCGTGAACGCACAGTTGCACGATACTTCCAGCGCTCGGGCCAGCGTGACCGTCCCATGCGCTCGCGGGCAGGTGATCTCGTTGCCGTCCACCACATAGTCGCCGTCGCACTCGAAGTCCGTTTCGGGGGACACCCGCCCCAGATCGATTGCCGCCGCGGCGCTGAGGATCTTCATCACCGAGCCTGGCGGATACCGCCCCTGCAGCACTCGGTTCAACTCCGGCGACGCCGGGTCCTCACGGAAAATCTCGAACTCCCACTTGTTTTCCAGCACGCTCTCGGGGTCGTAACCGGGGCTGCTCACGGTCGCGAGAATCGCCCCATCGCGCGCGTCCAGCGCCACGACTGCGCCCGTCTGCCCCCGCATCAACTGTGTCGCCAGACGTTGCGCGTCCAGGTCAACTGTCAGTCGCACGGTGTTCCCCGCGCTCAGCCCCTCCAGGAACTCGCTCCACGGTTTCTCGTATTCACCCACGCCCCAGAATGCGTCACGCATCGCTGGCTGCAGCCCGCTGCGGTCGTTGTAGCCGGTCAGGTGGCAGACGTCTCTCCCCTCGGGATAGACCCGCTCCCAGCCCTTCGATGTCCGCCGCGAGGTAAGCAGGGGCGTCCCGTTCCTGTCCACCATGTCCCCCGGCTGCATTTTCTGCATCCGGTCACGCGCCCGCGTGTTATGCTCATCGGCCCGCAGTCCTGGCGCCCGGTACACCTGCCAGTAGGCGATGTGCAGGCTCAGTATGGCGAAGCCCGCCATTGCCACCATTGCGACCCGTTTGACGTTCGCGGTCATCTCGTGCATCTGCAGTCCTTGTGTTCACAGGCTACTTCAGAACCATCTCGCGGCGTATGCCATATGTCGTATGGAGGGCGGGTCTTTCTCTGGGCACCGAAGCCTTGGCGAAGGTGTCAGACCCGCCGGTCGTTGCCGTTAACCGTCGCCTTGGTCGTCGCCGTTTGCTGTTACTGTCGTTTCTGCTGCTTCTGTCGTCTCTGCCTTCCGCCGTCCCCCCCCTCTCCGGCACGGAGAGGGGGCCGGGGGGAGAGGCGGCCCTCCCCAATCCCCAATCCCCAATCCCTATTGCCCAATCCCCGCCGTCCTCACTCGTCCTCGCCGCTCCGGTGCGGGATGCAATCGCGCGACACCGCCAGCAGCAGCGCCACCGCGATGAAATTCACCACCACCGACGTGCCCCCATAGCTCACGAACGGCAGCGTGATTCCGGTAAGCGGTATCAGCTTGGTCACTCCGCCCACGATCACCAGTGTCTGCAGCGAGAAAACGGTCGCCAGACCTGTCGCCAGCAGTGTCCCGAACCGGTCCGTCGAACGCCACGCGATCGAGAAAGCCCTGAAAGACAGCAGTGCCAGCAGTGTCAGCAGGCCCACCGAGCCAGCCAGGCCGAGCTGCTCGGCGCCAACCGCGAAGATCAAGTCGGTTGTGGCGGCCGGAATGGTCGCCCCGCCGCCGCTGGCGAACCCCCGTCCCAGGATCCCGCCCTCCCCCAGCGCGAACAGGCCCTGCAGAATCTGGTAGCCGCCCTCCGTCGGCGCCTGCCACGGGTTCAGCCACATATCCACTCGGTTCGCCACGTGCCCGTACCCATAGTACGCCCCGACGCCACCCAGCGCGAACAGCCCCCCTGCCAACCCCACGAAGCTCTTGCGGCCGGTCGCCAGATACACCATCGCCACGAACAGCCCGAAGAACAGTACCGCCGCTCCCAGGTCTTTCTGGAAGACGAAGATGGCCAGTGAGAAGAACACTATCAGCAGCAGAGGCGCCGCGTGCCTGAGTTTCGGGAAGACCACGCCGGCGACCCGGCTCGTATCCTGCCGCAGTAGTTCCGCCCGGTCGGCGATATATCCCGCCAGGAAGATGCACATGAGGACTTTGACGATCTCCCCCGGCTGGAAGGTCAGCAGCCCGGGAATACCCAGCCACAGCCGCGCGCCCCCCGCCTCCAGACCGTAGACCATGGTCAGCACCATCAGCAGCACGCCGCCGACCCCGGCCGTGTATTTCAGTCGCGACAGGTCGCGCACGTCCTCGATCAGGTAGTAGACCGCGATCATCATGCCCGCCCCGGTGAGCATCCAGACCACTTGACGCGTCGCTTGATTCTCATCGAGTTGCCACAGAAACAGGAACCCGATGCCGCACAGCAGACCCGTCAGCGGCAGCAGCCAGCGGTCCCGCCGAGGGTCGGCGAGGTCGAGCATCAGCGCCGCGGTGATGATCCCGCCCATCACCGCCAGCCCGCGCGCCATGCGCCAGACCGCGTGCCCCATACCCACACACACGAGCGCGCCTCCCAGGCCCACCACGAGGGCGGCCAGGAGGAGCAGGAGCATCTCATTGCGTCGGGCTCTGGACAATCTACTGGTCCTCTCACGGGAGAGGCCGGACCATGTCCGGCTTCGCACCGTCGCCGTCACTATCGTTTCTGCTGTCTCTTGCGTTTCTGTCGTCTCTGCCGTCTCTTTCGTTTCTTTCGTTTCCGCCGTTCCCCCTCCGGAACGGAGGGGGGGAGTCGCTCCCGCAGGGAGCGGCGGGGGGAGGCGGCCCCCTTCTCTGATATGTACGGAGCGCGCCAGGCGGCCCCGCCGGCCGTCGAAGCCTGGCCAATGCCGGGCGGAGATCCCCCAGCTTGTCGACCGTAGCTTCAGCGAAGGTGGAAGCTCGGCGTCGTCTGACGAGCGACGGGGGATGCCGTCTGCCGTGAGCTACTCGCGGTACTCGAAGATCGTCGTCCCTATCGTGATCTGATCTCGGTCGTTGATCGGCACTTCTCCTTCGACTGGCCGACCGTTGAGCAATGTTCCATTTGTGCTGCCGCGGTCCAGCAACAGGCGCCTGCCTTCGCGAAGATACACTTGCCCGTGGTTGCCCGAGACGTAGCGGTCGTTGAGCGTGATGGTATTCTCCGGGCCTCGGCCGATCGTGGCCGCGGCGCTCAGCTCGATCTCCGATCCCAGCCCTGCGTTCTCTTCTGAGACCTTCACCACCATCAGCCGCGGCCTCGCCGGCGCTTCTGGCGCAGCGGCAACTGGCGCCGGCGCGCTGGCCACGGGCTGCGCGGCCACGGGCTCGGGCGGTGCCACCGGGGGATGCTGCACTGGTGCAGGGGCGGGTGCGGCGCGCTCCGATGTGCGGCTGCGCACGCGCACGCGAGAGCGTGCCGGGTGCGTGGCCTCTTTGCGCGCCAGTTCGGCCATCATGCCGCGATAGACCACAAACGCGAACACGTAGACCAGTGCCACGAAGACGTATTTGCCGATTGTCAGAAGAAGCGCAAGCTGCAAGCGCGATCACTCCAAGGTGCGACGAGGGGCGTCAACTGGGCTCAATCTCATTAACCGTCAGGCGCAGCAAAACGGTCCCCACACCGATCAGATCGCCATCGGTCAGCACGGTCTCAGTCACGGGGCTGTTGTTCACGAACGTCCCGTTTCGGCTACCCAGATCACTCAGCACGTATCCCGCGTACGTCCACTCCACCACGGCATGGTCGCGTGAGACGGCCGGGTCGCCGGGCACGACTTCATAGACCGGGTCCCGACCGATTCTCGCCCGCTCACCGATCTCGAACACGCCACCGGCGGGCTCACCGCTTTCCACCACCAGTCGTGCGCCGGGCGCCGCATCATCGAAGCGATGTTCCGTCTCGATGCGCCCTTTCGTCGCGCCGCCGCCCTCAATCTTCACTGTGACCCGCCCGCCGCAAGCCCATCCCTGTTCGTCGGCATGTTCCGTCAGGTGGTCGGCGATCTGCTCGGCAATGTCGCCCACTACTCCGCCCAACGCGGCCAGATCATCGTCATGCAGGCGCGCCACGTAGCGATTCGGCACGTAGGGCGCGCTCGTGCTCACCAGCTTGGCGTCGGCCATCTGCGCCTGCAGACGCCGCGCGATCTCCAGCGGGTGAACGCTGACGCCGCTCAGCCGTCCCAGACCGCTCTCTATGATGCGTTCCAGTGCTTCTTCGACCCGCCTGAGCACGTGTATCTGGCCTCCCCTGAGTATCGGGCCGATTATAGCAAAAGCGATGCGGGGGTGTCACTAGCACCGGGCAGAGGGAGTCAATCCGGCGCTGCGTCGGGAATCCGGAACCAATGCGTTCTACGTCCGGCCACTCGCGTATTCTTCCACGGCTCCAGCCACCCGTCGCCCCAGCTCACGGGCCTGATCGGCGTTCACCGCCGGGAAGCACGCCCGCACCGACCACCGCCCCGACCCGAAGCCCTCGCCCACTGTCACCACCACGCGCCACTGGCAAGCCATATACTCCATGAAGGGCCATACCTCGCCCTCCCCCAGTCGCTTCGCTGAGTCCTCACCCAGCCGCGCCCGCGCCAGTGCCAGCAGATCGATGACTGTGCTGTAGCGGCTCCCCTGCCCGCCCGCCCACTGCGGCAAATCGATGCCCAGTCCCTCGTGCAGCGCTTCCAGCCTCTCGCGCAGCTGTGCCCGCACCCAGCCGAAATACGCGGGCGCGCCCGGGTCCGTCAGATCGTAGCACGCGCACAGGCACACCAGCGCCTGCAGCGGCGTCGACACCCCGCTCATATGTGTGAAGCTCACGCCACGGCTGTCGGCGATCACTCGGTCCAGCAGCGGCATCGTAGCCGGCTGCAGGCTCCGCCGACTGTAGCGCCCGTCTGCTGCCTGCCGGTCGTCGCCGCCCACGCAGGCCATCAACTCCTCGGCCACGCACTCTTCATGCATGAGCACGACGCCGAGTCGCGCGCCGGCCAGCCCGAAGTCTTTCGAGACCGAATAGACGCCGATGGTGTTGCGCGGCATTCGACCGATCTCGGTCTCCACAGCCTCATCGAGGAAATGCGTATACACGTAGTCTGCCAGAACCAGCAGCTCCGGTCGCGCGGCCACTGCCTGTTCGAGTGCATCGAGGCTGGCCGAGTCCGTCACGGTCGGCACCGGGTTGCCTGGCGAGACCATGATCACCAGCTTGATCGCCGGGTCACTGAGTCTCTCGAACTCCTCGCCGGGCACCGCCCAGCCAGCGTTTGCGTCGCGCCGGATCGGCACAATCTCGCAGCCCAACTGGCACTCCACCAGGTCCCGCAGCGGCTCGTACGTCGGCCACCACATCGCCACCTTGTCGCCCGGGCAGATGATCCCGTTGCGTGCCAGCGTCGACGTCACTTGCGCGATCCCGGTCGTCGCTCCCTCGCAGGTCAGGACGCGGAAGCTCGCCGACAGTTCCTCGTCACCGCGAAACAGCAGTGGCGCGAAATACCGGCTCAGCACAGGCGCCACGAAATCCAGCGTCGGCGGATCCGGATACAGCCGACCGGCGACTGCCTCCGCGAACTGGTAGATGATCCGGTCCACGGGCCAGTCGGTCAGCACTTCGCCCCCCAGCCACTCCCACGCTCGCGCCAGCAGCGCGCATCCGTCGCTGATTTCCGCGCAGGATGCGTGCTCGGCCGCGAAGCGCTCGAACTGCTCCAGATGCGGCCCTGCGGGATCGAGCGTCAGCCCGACCTCGCCGTCGCCATTCGCCGTCCCACATGCGCTCACGGCGTACAGCCCCAGCGCGTGCCAGGCGTTCAGCACTCGCCGCTGCTGCCAGTTGGCGGCCCCGCGGGACGCGTCGATTGGTTCGAGATCCACGTCGCTGTCTTGCGCCGCCTGCACGAGGAATTCTCGCAGGAGAAATGGGCTCTTGCAGGAGACGTCGGACTCTGATGGCAAGTCAACTTCCTCCGATGCCGCGCAAATGTGACGAGACGCAATCAAGAGATGAGTCTACACGTTCGCGCGGCGGCGGTCAACACCGCCCGCCCTGCTCGAGGGGTAGTTTACACTACGCCGCTCTCAAGGTATAATGATCATGCAGATCCTCTGACGCACGGGCACAGGTGGGGGCGATTGGCTTCGACGGGGTGCTGGTGAGTGAGAGCTGCGAGCCGAGATCTCCGCATTCTCGTTAAACGCGGAAAACCTAAACTGCCAACAACGACATGGCACTCGCTGCTTAATCCCAGCGACGTCCGCCTGACTAGCGCCGATCAAGTCAGGGCCGGGCGTAATCAGATCGGCCCCGCGGTCCGCCTTTTGCTCGATTAGTGGACCAGGGCATTAGAATCGAGCCCTCTGCTGAGGACCCCGCACCCGGGGGCCACCGCAGAAAAGTAAATCGGGTGCTACGCTCGTAGACGCTCTGACCGCCCCATCTCGGACGCGGGTTCAATTCCCGCCGCCTCCACCATTCTATTTGTCCACCGGACAAATAGAATGGTGTCCCCCGTAGCTCACAGCATGTGAGCGAAGGGGGACCTGTCCCCGTAGCCACCTTTCGGCGAGCGAGGATCGACCTGTCCCCGTAGCCACCTTTCGGCGAGCGAGGATCGACCTGTCCCCGTAGCCACCTTTCGGCGAGCGAGGATCGACCTGTCCCCGTAGCCGACTTTCGGCGAGCGAGGATCGACCTGTCCCCGTAGCCGACTTTCGGCGAGCGAGGATCGACCTGTCCCCGTAGCCGACTTTCGGCGAGCGAGGATGGACCTGTATTCGCAGTTAGCCGCAAGCAGCGGGGGGGGCCGTGCAGTGAAGTGCGTGTATCTCCTCGAGAGCGAGAGGTACCCCGGACGACACTACACCGGCTTTACCGCTGATCTCGACAAGCGGTTGGCCGAGCACAACGCCGGGAAGGCGTCCCACACCTCCAAATACCGCCCCTGGCGCGTTGTTGTCGCCTTACACTTTGCCGATGCCGTTAAGGCAGCCGATTTCGAACGCTACCTCAAGTCCGGTTCCGGCCAGGCCTTCGCCAACCGGCACTTCCGGTAGTGTCGTCCACAGCTCTCGCCAAACGGCGTCCCCATCCTATTTGTCTTTCCCCTTGTAAAACTACACCGATATAGTTAAGATAACCGGCCATACGTGCAGGCGACCGGTCGTGCCTGTGGAATATTCCATCATCGCTCGCCACAACGCGACACTACGTGCGTGCTGACACGAGGGGGCCGTTCCGATGACCCGACGTGAGTTGCTCCGCAGTGCCGTCCGCAACGAAGAGACGCCGCGCCCCGCTTGGGTGCCCTTTGTGGGCTGCCACGGCGCGAACCTGATCGGCCGCACTGCCACCGAGTACCTGCACTCAGCCGACCTCATCGTCGAGGGCCTCACCAAAGCCCGCGAGCTCTACGATCCCGACGGGCTGCCCGTCGCCTTCGATCTGCAAATGGAGGCCGAGATCCTCGGATGCGGCCTCATGTGGTCCGACGACGGGCCGCCGTCCGTCGCCACTCACCCGCTCGCCGAAGGCAAGACCCTCGCCGACCTGCCCGAGTTCAGCGCCGACAAGGGTCGCTTCCCGTTGGCCATGCAGGCCACTCGCACCATGCGCGAGCGGGTCGGCGACGACATGGCCCTCTACGGGCTCATCTGCGGTCCTTACACTCTTGCCCTGCACCTGATGGGCAGCAACATCTTCCTCGCGATGTTCGACGACGTCCCCGGCATCCAGGAGCTCGTCATGTATTGCGCGGAGGTCGGCAAGCGTGCCGCCGACGCATACATCGAGGCTGGCGTTGACGTCGTCGCCGTCGTCGATCCGATGGTCAGCCAGATATCGCCCGAGCACTTCGAGCAGTTCGTCACGCCCGCTGCCACCGAGCTGTTCGACCACATCCGGCAGCGCGGTGCACTCTCGTCCTTGTTCTGCTGCGGCGACGCCACACGCAATCTCAAGGTCATGGCGAACACCCCATGCGACAACATGTCCGTGGACGAGAACATCGACCTCGCTGGCCTCAAAGAGATCGCACAGGCGGCTGACAAGTCCTTCGGCGGCAATCTTCAGCTCACCGTGGTGCTTCTCCTCGGCACGCCCGAGCAGGCCAAGCTCCATGCCGTCGACCGCATCGACATCGGCGGCAGCAAGGGCTTCGTCCTCGCGCCCGGTTGCGACCTTCCCTTCTACACACCCGCTGACAACATCGCCGCAGCCGGCCTGATGGCCACCGACGAATACCAGCGCGATATCGCACGCAACATGGTCGCCGCTGAGAGCGCGGACAGCTTCGATGACATTCTCGTCCCCGACTACGAGAGCCTTCGCGAGGTCTACATCGACCTCATCACTCTCGACTCCGCCACCTGCGCCCCGTGCCAGTACATGCGCATGGCCGCCGAGAAGGCGGCTGCCGAGTTCGGCGACAAGGTCGTACTCCGCGAACACAAAATCACCACTCGCCAGGGCCTCGGCATGTTGACCAAGCTCGGCGTGCGCAACCTGCCCACCATCTGCCTCGACGGGGAAGCGAAGTTCATCTCCATCATCCCCGACCAGAAGACACTCGTTGCGGCCATCGCCGCCAAAGCCGAGGCCAAGTCATGATACCGATCTGCCTGGTCACGGGCTTCCTCGGCAGCGGCAAGACTACGCTGCTGAAGCAGACCGTGGCCAGGCACGCAGACCGCAAGCTCGTCTACCTCGTCAACGAGCTCTCTCCGCTCGACGTGGATGGCGCGCTGCTCAGCGACGCCGAGGATGACGTCGTGGCCATACCCGGCGGCAGCATCTTCTGCAAGTGCCTCGTGACCCAGTTCCTCGGCTACCTGCAGCAGATACCCGAGCGCTTCAGCACGCCTGATGCGCCGGTCGAGGGCGTCGTCATCGAGGCCAGTGGCATCGCCAATCCCAAGGTCGTCGAGCAGATGCTCGCCGACACCGGCCTCGATGAGGTCTACGCGCTCGCCACCATCGTCAGCGTCGTCGATCCCGGCAGCTTCCCCAAGTTGGTGCACACCTTGCCCAATATATCCGCGCAGGTGGAAGCATCGGACTTGGTGCTCATCAACAAGACCGACCTCTTCGACGCCGAGCAGGTCGAAGCCACCGAGGCCCTCGTCCGCGGGATCAACCCCGGCGCCGAGATCATCCGCACCGTCAACTGCAACGCTGACTTCCCACTGATGGGCGAGGCACACGAGCGAGGGATTACCGGCGACTACGCCGACTGCCTCGACCCGAATTACTCCAAGACCGGCGTCGAATTCACGGACTCGATCGACCTTGACCGTTTGACATCGGCGCTGCGCGGTGCCGCTGAAGATATCTACCGCGCCAAGGGTTTCGTCCCGACTGCTGATGGTCTGGTCTATCTGGACATGTCAGCGGCCGGGCTGACTGTGGAGCCCTCCGCTCGCGCTGACGTTTCGCCGGGTCTGGCGATCATCGCGCGCGGCGAAGACAGCGGCCCCATGCACGAGTTGCAGCGGCAAATCGAAGCCGGCGAAATGAGCGCCACCAGGTAGTGCTCATGCGTGAGCCGTTGCTCCGCGCCGTACGGAGGCGGGCCTTTTCCCGCACTTCATCGGCGACGCCGTCCGCCGTTACTGTCGCTACTGTTGTTTCTGCTGTTTCTTTCGTCTCTGTCGTTCCCCCCCTCGCCGGCACGGAGAGGGGGCCGGGGGGAGAGGCGGCCGTCCCCAGAACCAAAGCCCGCCGGGATGCCATTGGCATCCCGGCGGGCTTTTCGCATCCATGTGCATTTCAGGCTCAGTCCAGGTCGTAATCCGCCGCCACGAACTTCGTCGTGTCCACCGTCCCCATCATCTGGTCGATGAACTGCCCCTCGTCCTCGGGCAGTGCATCGAGGCCCTCCTGCATCCGCTCAAGCCACGGCAGTTCCCGTTCGGAAACCATCGTCGCGCCACTGGCCCCGCCCTCGCGCAAGATGTCGACGGCCTGCAGGGCCACTCGCCGACCAGCCTCGTACGGGCCCGCGCTGTCGACGATCGTCTGCGCTATAGCGATGATGTTGTTGGGTGCCAGGATGTACGCATGTGGGTCAAGTGGCGCGTCCGAGGAGACGAACCAGTCTCGCAGCTCAAGCGCTGCCTCGCGCCCGTCTGCCGATGCCTGATTCATCAGGCGGCAGTCATAGACGAGTTGTTCGAGCGAGACTGTCGGGGCCATCCCGCCCAGCAGCTTGATGTTCTGCACTGACTCGTTGCTCCACAGGTCGCACGTAGCCGACGCGATGTTCCCCAGCGGACTGAGGTGTGCGCACGCGGCACACTTGCCTTCCATCGACATCGGCAGGCCCGTGATCGCTTTCAGGAACGGGTTCTCGTACCCACAGTCCTTACCCGGGCCAACCGCGCCGCACTCGTACGCCACCAGCGATCGGACCACCGTCACCGCGCGAACCACCGCTGCGAACACGCGCGGGATCATGTGCTTCTCTGCCAGCACCATCGCGGTGTTGCCGAAGCCGCACGCCGTATCGCCCGCCGCATGCACGCCATGCCGGGCCGCGATCTCCGCGATCTTCGTCCACAGGAAGCGCATGTCGCGCTCGCCCATGATGCACAATGCGAAGATCACCTGACCGATGTCGGCCATGGTCAGCGCGTCATCGTGCACTTCCTTGCCGCCCGTCGACTCAATGCTGAGCAGGTCCGCCCCTGCGGCCGCGCATCCCTCGAACGTCTCCAGCATCGTGTCGAGGTCATGCCCGGAACGCATCAACGGAGGTCGGATCATCTCGCGGTTGTCATTGGGCGTCATGCGCAGCGCAGACTTCAGCCCGTGACTTTGATAGGTCTCCTCCATCGCGCCCGTGAGGATGTTGCAGATGGCCACGGCACGCTCCGGCTGCTGCGTCATCGCCGGCAACGTCTCGCACTCAATCACCAGACCGATCGCGTGAAGCTCAATTGCTCGCTCCATCGCCCCGGATATGATCTCCCTGTAGTGCGCTTCCACCTCAGGCCACGTATCGTCGGTGATTTGCATCGGGGGCAGCGTGAAGTTCAACTCGGGGTACACTTCTCCCCCGCCGATGACCAACCCGCGTCGGGTCGTCAGCGGCGTGGGCGCAACACCAAAGATCAGGTCAGCGGGATCTGAAATGGCGAGAGAACCGGGCCACATCGGCGTTCGCCTCCAACTCACTGCATGCGCCCCTCAGGGCGGAAACTCGAGGCCCCGCTCCCCTCTGTGATGTTGGACAGGTCAACCCAATGAATGTTCACTTGTTTAGTAGAGATTTATGTGCGGAGAAGTACTCAGAGGCTGGCGACGCGCGTCACCGGCTCTGCAGTGTGTTCGAGGTGTGCGCCTAAACCAGTTCGCCAGTCGGACCTGGGTTGTCCAGCAGATCCGCGAACGTCGTCTCGTCGTAGACGCTCTTCAGCGCACTCTGGGCCCGCTCCCAGAGAGGCAGATACGGACATTTTTCGGCCAGCGGACAGGTGTCATGTTCGCCGTCGAACATGCAGTGCACGGGCGCGATCGGCCCCTGCACGAAGGCGATCACTTCGCCCACGCTCAACGTGGTCGGGTCGGCCTTGAGCATGTAGCCACCCGCGCGCCCGCGGACAGACTCGACGAAGTCGCCCCCCTTCAGTTCGTTGAGGATGTTCTCCAGGAAGCGTGGGGGAATCGCCTGTGCTTCCGCGATATCGGATATCCTGACGGGGCCGTTACCGCGATGCTTGGCCAATTCGAAGATGGCTCGGAGGGCGTACTGACACTTCTGCGAATGGAGCAAGACTTCTCACCTGACTAAATCTCGGGTGGCGTGTCGGTTTTATATTCCTTCATTTCAGACGACCTGTCAAGGGCTCCTGCGAGCAGCCATACCACCCACTTGCGGCGAATCACTGATTGGTTTACACTTGCTCTTTATCCATAGTCTATAGCGGGGCTTAAGAATAGGAGACACGCCCAGCCATGCGACTGAAGGTCATTGCCTGCGGAGTGTTCCAGCCAGAACTCCAGGCCCTGGCTGCCGAGTCCGAGAACGAGATAGACCTCGAACTGCTTGAAGCCGGCCTGCACGCCACCCCCAAGCTCCTGCGCGTCAAGGTCCAGGAGAGAATCGACGCGGCTGCCCGTGACGCCTTCGACGCCGTCGCCCTCGGCTACGGCCTCTGCGGTCGCGGAGCGGCGGGCCTCGTCGCCCGTGCCTCCCGCGTCGTCATCCCGAGGGTGCACGATTGCCTCACTCTCTTCCTCGGCTCCCGCGAGGAATACCGCCGCCAGTTCAAGCAGCACCCCGGCACCTACTACCTCACCCCCGGCTGGTACACCAACAAGATGATGGTCGACGATGAGACGCGCGATCGCGGCTGGACTCACGACGCCGAAGACTCCGCGCAGTTCGCCGAACTCTCCGACAAGTACGGGAGCGACGCCGCTGCCGAGATCATCCACTTCCACAATAGCTGGAAGCGTAACTACACCCGCGTCGCGGTCATCGACACCGGCTGTGCGGCGGTCGACGACTGCATGTGTCTCGCCCAGCGCATTGGCGAGAACCTCGACTGGGAGTGCGAGCGACTCGAGGGCAGCATCGAGATGTTGCGAGACATGGTCGCCGGCAACTGGGACCCACGCCGCTTCCTCGTCCTCGAGCCCGGACAGCGTTCCGAGGCCAGTGGTGACAGCCAGGTGCTCGTCGCCGTAACCCCGGGCGCCGACAAGCCCGCCGAAGCCCCAGTCGAGGCCACACCCGAATCGGCTCTGCCCGCACCTCTCGCGGACACCGGTGGCTGCACCGGTCTCGGCCTCGGTATCGACGCCGGCGGCACATACACCGACGCGGTCGTCTATGACTTCTCACTCGGCCAAGTCATCTCCAAGGCCAAGGCTCTCACCACTCCTCACGATCCCATCATCGGCATCCAGGGAGCCCTCGACGGTCTCGACTCCGAGGCCCTCGCCCGCGTCGAGATGGCTGCGCTCTCCACCACCTTCGCCACCAACGCGATCGTCGAGGACCGCGGCGGCGACCCCGGCTGCATTATCATGCCCTCCCCGGGCTTTGACCCCGCCAGCCTGCTCTGGCACCACCGTGAGTTCATCGGCGGCCGCATGGGCATCAACGCTGACGAGCTCGAGCCCTTCGACGAGGCCGGCTGCCGCGCAGCGGTTGAGCGTCTCGTCGCCGACGGTGTCGACTCAATCGCCATCTCCGGTTACGGGAGCGTGCGCAACCCGGCCCACGAGCTCGCCGCCCGCGAGGTCGTGCGCGAGGTCTGCGACCTCCCGGTCGTCTGCGGCCACGAACTCTCCGCGCGCCTGAACTTCGTCAATCGCGCCAACACTGCCGCCCTCAACGCCCGTCTCCTGCCCTTGATCGCGCGTCTCCTGCACGCCGCCCGCCAGACCCTCGCCGAGCGCGATGTCCAGGCCCCACTGATGGTCGTCAAGGGTGACGGTTCGCTCATTAACGTCGCCACCGCGCTCGAGCGTCCCATCGATACCATCCTCTCGGGCCCGGCGGCCAGCGTCTTCGGCGCCCACCACCTCGCCGGTGCTGAGGAGGCCACTGTCGTCGACATCGGCGGCACCACCACTGACTCCGCGCTCATTCTCGGCGGCCGCCCGCGTCTCTCGGCGGAGGGCGCTCGCGTTGGCGGCTGGCAGACCAGCGTCGAGGCGGTTCAGATTTCCACTATCGGTCTTGGCGGCGACAGTGCTCTCGACTTCGACGGCGACCGCAACCTGCTGGTCGGCCCGCGCCGCGCTCTGCCGCTGTGTTATCTGGCCACTCACCACCCCGAGCCCGTGATGCGCAGTCTCGATCGCATCTTCCTCACCGATCAGGTCACGCGAAGCTCCGCGCTTGAGCTCGACATGCTCATCCCCGGTCCGACGCCGGCCCCCGAGGGCCTCTCGGCCAGGGAGTTAGCCACTCTGGACGCTCTCGGCGATCGGCCGATGAGTCGCCGGCAGTTGGCCCAGCGTCTCGGTCTGGCCTCCGCGCGCCTGCTCACCACCGCGCGTCTCGAGGACCGCGGCATCATCCAGCGCGCAGCGCTCACACCCACCGATCTGCTCCACGTATCCGGCGAGTTCGCGCCCTGGCATCAGGAGGCGGCCCGCGCCGCCCTCGCCGCTTTCGCGCACCTCTTCGGCGCCGAGCCCGACGAAATCGCCGCCCGCATCCGCGAACAGATTACACGCATGTTGTGCGTCACCGTGATGGACGGTGCCCTGCCGACCGAGGCGGGCCTCGCCGCCGCGGTCGACCAGTCGCCCACCCTCCGCGAGATTGTCGAGCGCATGCTCGCTGGCAACGACTCTGACGCCCTCGGTTTCAGCGCTCACTATGCCCGACCGGTTGTGGCTATCGGCGCTCCGGCGCACGTCTTCGCCCCGCCCACTGGCGACCGCCTGGCCTGCGAGGTGCTCGTGCCCGAGCACGCCGAGGTGGCCAACGCGGTTGGCGCGGTGGTCAGTCACGT
>JALGSU010000067.1:0-7235 GCA_029821735.1 Candidatus Zipacnadia bacterium
CAGGCATCCTTCGAGCTCACAGCCACTGCGGGGGCCCTACCCGATCAGCCCTTCACTCCCGACAACGCACCGATCCAGTTGCGAGCGAAGGGCAAGCGTATCCCTGCCTGGAAGATGGTGGGCGGCATCGCCGGCCCGCTCCAGGACAGCCCGGCACAGTCCGACGAGCCGGTCGAGGACATCACTCTCGTGCCAATGGGCTGCGCGCGGCTGAGGATCTCGGTGTTCCCGGTCATCGGCGAAGGACCGGATGCGAAGGAGTGGGAGACAAGTAACATAGAGCCCTCGGCCTCCCACGTGCATGATGCCCTGAACGCGCTCTGCGACGGAATCGAGCCCGGCACCTCAGGCGATCACTCCATCCCGCGCTTCACCTGGTGGGATCACCGGGGCGGCGCGGAGTGGGTCCAGTACACCTTCGCCAAGGCCCGCACGATCACCGGATGCGAGGTCTACTGGTTCGATGACCGCGGCATCAAAGGCAATTGCCGCGTTCCCCAGTCCTGGAAGCTGACGTACCGGGATGGCGACGAGTGGAAGGAAGTCGGGAACCCGTCGGCCTACGGGGTCACCATGGACCAGTTCAACCGCTGCACCTTCGACCCGATCACCACCGAGGTGCTCAGGCTCGAAGTCGAGCTGCAGCCCGCGTGGTCCGGCGGAATCCTGGAATGGAAGCTCATTGATGGGTAGCCCCCCAGTCAGGGCCGTGTTGAGAAGTCCACTTAGCTAGCTGCGGGGTGGGCGCGCCGTACAGCGACCGGGGCCCCGCAGGTCTGTTCCGCCAAGTTGGCCGCGCCCGACCCAGCGAAGGCCGCCCCGCGACGGGCGGCTTTCACATGCGCACAGTCATGCACCCGCTACCGTCACAGCAACCGATCACCACAAGCGAGGGAACGCGTTGACTACCGTGTGGCTACTGACCTTCTGGGCGATGCAGACGATCGCCCAGGTCGTCTTCAAGTATGGCAGCGATGCCCCCGAGCGCTGGCTGACCTGTTTCATCATCGGCAACGTGTTCGGCGCGTCCAGCATCTGGCTGCTGATGCTGTTGTACCGCGACTGGGACCCCAACATCGCCTTAGGCCTGGGCACCGGCGGCGGGTTCTTGTGCGCACAGGGAGCCCTGGCAATGCTCTTCCATACCCAGATATCCGGGGTGCAGTGGATCGGCGCCATTGCCGTCGCGGCTGGAATGGCTCTGTTCTCCATCGGTACCAAGGCCTGACTCTCTGGCCCTCGTCTACTACGGGATCACGAGATCGAAGGCCGCCAGGCTTGAAGGCGACCAGTTCTTGGTCGAGGCCGTCGGCGCAATGCTCAGGAACTCACCGCCCGCGTTCTTGACCGCCGCCAGGTATTCCAGCGTGCCACCATCCCCAACCACGATTACAGTGCCCGCCTGTCCGCAGTCCAGTAGCGGTCTCTCGAGATGCGGCTCTCTCAGAGCGTCAGTCTACCCCATGACGGCCGCATGCCCGGAACAAAACGCGAACTGGAAGGTTATATAGATTGTAAAGCACAATGGCCATGTACGACACATGCCGATCACCAGTCCCAGGCGGTGGGTTTGGGTACTCCTCAACGTGGTTCCGCAGGCAAGCCCCCGGACCATCGGGCGGCCCGGCAATGGAGTCTGCCGATTTCAGGGAGGGGGCGCTGCCCGATCCGGTTGACCTGAGGGCCGGGGTGTGATATAGTCCGCTCACTATGGTGACCACAGTCCTCGGCATGAAGACTCGCGTTAGGCGCATGTAGCACAACTTGCGCGGTCCTTCTCGAGGCACGATGTTTTCGATGCCGCCCGATCTTAGGGGTGGCTTTTTTTGTAAGTGGAATCTGGTGATCATGCCCTGGCATCCGTGCCGTCAGTCGAACGCAAGGCCCGACTGGTGCGCAGTTGCTTCATCTCGGCCGAGTTGAAGGGCGCCTCTCGGTCACCAGTCTTGATTGGAGGGAGTCGTGATGACACGCGTAGGAGTTCTCGGGGCCGCAGGCTACGGCGGCGTCGATTTCATCCGGATGGCCCTGCTGCACCCGGAGTTGGAACTCACGTACCTGGCGGGGAACACTACCGTCGGCAAGAAGCTCTCGGACGTGTACCCTTTCCTCGTGGGCACCTGTGACCTGGTGATCGAGGAGACGTCGCTTGAGGTCGCCGCGGAGAAGGCGGACCTGCTGGTGTTCGCCCTGCCTCATGCGACCGCAACGAACATGGTCAGGCAAGCCCTGTCGATGGGCAAGCCCGTCATTGACTTCTCGGCGGACTTCCGATTGAAGAAGGCCAGCGAGTACCGCGACCATTACCAGGAGCATCCGTGTCCCGAACTGCTGACGCAGAGCGTGTACGGCCTGCCTGAGCTGCATCGGTCCAGCATCTCGAAGACGGATCTTGTCGCCGTGCCGGGGTGCTACCCGACGGGGGCGATCCTCGCCCTCGCACCGGCGGTGAGGAGCGATCTGATCGACACGAGCACGGTGATCGTCGACAGCAAGTCAGGGGTGTCGGGAGCTGGGCGCACGAAGCTCACGCTGGGGACGCATTTCGCCGAAGTCAATGAATCGACCCACGCGTACGCCGTGGCCCAACACCGCCACACGCCCGAAATCGAGCAGGAGCTGTCCGGCCTCGGGTCCGCGACCCAGGTCACCTTCACTCCCCATCTTGTGCCGATAAACCGGGGCATCCTCAGCACCTGCTACGCGACTTTGAAGAAGCCGATGACCGCCGCCGAGGTGCTCGACGCGTACCAGGACATGTACGCGAAGGAGCCCTTCATCCGCGTGCTGGCTGAAGGCGAGCTGCCGCGGACGAAGGACACGACCGGCTCGAACCGCTGCCACGTGGGCATCGTTGTGGATGAACGTAACGGGCGTCTCATCGCAGTCTCGGCGATCGACAATCTGACGAAGGGGCTCGCGGGCGCGGCGATGCAGTGCCTCAATCTCGTGTGCTCGTACCCGGAGACGATGGGCCTGGAGTTCCCGGGCATGTGGCCGTAAGTCGCGCACGGACGATGGCTGAGCGGCGTTATTCTGTTGTGGAGGTCTTCCAATGGCGGATTTCAGAACTATCGAGGGCGGCGTGCTGGCAGCGCGTGATTTCGTCGCCGCCGCCACTAACTGTGGCATTAAGCCGGACGCGCTGGACCTGGTGATGCTCCACTCGCTGCGTCCCGCGGCGGCAGCGGCGACGCTGACACAGAACAGGTTCCGCGCCGCACCCACCTACGTGACCGAGTCGGCCGTGGCGGACGGCAATGCCCAGACGATCATCGCCAACTCCGGCAACGCGAACTGCGCGACCGGCGAACAAGGCCTCGCGGACGCGGAGCGGATGGCTGTCCTGGCCGGAGAAGCCACGGGCATCCAGGCCTCCGAGGTGATCGTGTGCTCGACCGGCCCCATCGGGCGATTCCTCCCCATGGACAAGCTGGAGGCCGGAATCCCGACGCTTGGGCCGGCCCTGAGCCGCGACAACGCCGAACTGGCCGCCCAGGGCATCATGACCACCGACAGCTACCCGAAATCCTGCGCAGTGGAGTTCGACGCGGGCGGGGCGCCGTGCCGCATCGGTGGCATCGCGAAGGGCGCCGGGATGATCTGCCCCAACATGGCCACCATGCTGAGCTTCATCTGCACCGATGCAGCCATCGACGTGGCCTTGCTGCGGGATACGCTCCTCGAGTGCGTTGAGCACAGCTTCAACTGCATCAGCGTGGACGGCGACATGAGCACGAATGACACCGTCGCGATCCTCGCGAACGGCGCCGCGGAGGGTGAGCCGATGGTGTACACCGAGGATGCGGGATACGAGAACTTCAAGGCCGCCCTGCAATACCTGACACAGGACCTGGCGAAGCAGATCGCCTTTGACGGTGAGGGCGCCTCCAAATGGGTCACCATCCGCGTGTTCGGCGCCAAGAGCTTCGAGCAGGCCCGCGAGATGGGCAAGACCATCGCCAACTACAACCTGATCAAGACGATGCTGTATGGCGAGGAGTTCAACTGGGGCCGTATCGCCGCCGCGATGGGCTCAAGTCTGCTCGACTTCGACCCGAATAGAGCGACCATCGAGTTGCAGGGCACGGTGGCCTGGCAGAGCGGCGCAGTGGCTGACTTTGACCGGGCAACGGCGAAGCAGGCGCTGCACTCCAAGGAGATCGACATCCGCGTCAACATGGGCGTCGGTGACGGCGAGGCGACGGTGTGGACGTGTGACTTCACTCCGGACTACGTCGAGCTCAACAAACACTAGATCCGGCGGCGAGAGGCGAGCATGATGGAGCACTGCAGACAGACAGCGGAGACACTGATCGAGGCGCTGCCCTACATCCGCACGTGGTCCGGCAAGACCGTCGTGATGAAGTACGGCGGCAACGCCATGGTCGATGAGAACCTCAAGCGCAGTGTGGCTCAGGACATCGTCCTGCTGCGCTATGTGGGGATCAACGTTGTCTTGGTGCATGGCGGCGGGCCGATGATCAGTTCCATGATGGACCGCTTGGGCCTTGAGCCGAAGTTCGTCGGCGGCTTACGGGTCACTGACGAGGCCACGATGGAAGTGGCGCAGATGGTACTCGTGGGCCTCATCAACCAGGAGCTCGTCTCGCTGATCAACCACTGCGGCGCGAAGGCCGTAGGCATCTCAGGCAAGGACGCGGACCTGCTGCGGGCCGAGAAAATACAGCACCCGGACGGCGATCTGGGCTTCGTTGGGCGCGTGACGTCCATCGACAGCACGGTCATCAATTCGCTGACGGCTGCCGGGCATGTTGTCGTCGTCTCGTCCATCGGCGTCGGGGAGCAGGGCGAGAGCTACAACATCAACGCGGACACCGCGGCAGGCGAACTGGCGGGGGCGCTCAATGCCGAGAAGCTCATAACTCTCAGCGACGTCCGCGGCATCTTCCGTGACATCGACGACGAGGACTCGCTGATCAGCCGCCTCGATCTGGACGAGGCCCGAGCGCTCATGCAATCCGACATCATCAGCAAGGGCATGATCCCCAAGCTGGAGAGCTGCATTCAGGCCCTGGACAAGGGCGTCAGGCGCGCCCACATGATCGACGGCAGGATCCCGCACTCGATCCTCATGGAGCTGTTCACCGATCACGGGATCGGGACGATGATCGACGGGAGACCCGTCGACGACTAAGCCGCAAGCGAAAGGGACCCGGGCGGTGTCGGCCCCGGAGCACCGCGCCGCGCCAAACACCGACCGAATAGAAACGGAGTGGGGAGCATGACCACCCAAGAGATAGTCGCCATGAGCAAGCACTATATTATGCCCACATACGGGCAGCTCCCCCTGGCATTCGTGAAGGGCCAGGGCACCAAGCTGTGGGATGCGGACGGAAGGGAATACCTCGATTTCGTCGCAGGTATCTCCGTGCTGGCAGTCGGGCACAGTCACCCGAAGATCATCGAGGCCATCTGCGAACAAGCCTCCCAGATCATGCACACCTCGAACCTGTACCAGATCGCCCAGCAGGCGCAGCTCGCGAAGCGGCTGTCCGAGCTATCCTTCGGCGGCAAGTGCTTCTTCTGCAACAGCGGAGCCGAGGCCAACGAGGCGGCCATCAAGCTGGCGAGGAAATGGGCGAGTATCAACCGCTCCGATATCCGGCCTCAAGATCGCCTGATTCTGACGGCCCTGAAGTCCTTCCACGGGCGCAGCGTGACGACGGTGACCGCCACCGGCCAGGACAAGTACCACGCGGGATTCGAGCCGCTGGCTCCGGGGTTTGGCTACTTCGAGTTCGGCAGCATCGAGGACGCGAAGGCTAAACTCACGCCCGCTGTCTGCGCGATCATGATCGAGCCGATCCAGGCCGAGGGCGGCATGAACGTCCCGCCGCCGGGGTTCCTCCAGGAGTTGCGGGACCTGTGTGACGCGAGCAACTGCCTTTTGATTCTCGACGAGGTGCAAACAGGCATGACGCGGACCGGCGAGTGGTTCGCGTATATGCACGAGGGTGTTGAGCCGGACATCATGACCCTCGCCAAGGCCCTCGCCGGCGGGTACCCGATGGGCTGCTGCGTGGCGCGGCCCGACGTTGCCGACGCCTTCGAGCCGGGGAACCACGCCTCCACCTTCGGAGGGAACCACATGGCCTGCGCGGTCGCGCTGGCAACCTTGGATGTGATCGAGGAAGAGGGCCTGGCACACAACGCGCGGGAGATGGGCGATCTGATCGCCGAGGTGCTCGGCCCTGACGCCCATCCGAACATCGCCGAAGTGCGCGGGCGGGGGCTCCTCCGGGCCGTGCGGTTCCAGCCGGACGTTGTCGACGCGAGGGATGTCCAGACGCGGTGTATTGAGGCCGGTCTGGTTGTGAACGCGATCAGCGCCGACCGCCTGCGCCTTGCACCGCCCCTCAACATCACCAAGGACGAGGTGGCGACCGCCGCAGGTATCATCCTGGGCGCACTTGACGACGCGTAGACAGGCTGCATCCCAGCGAGTACCACAAAGGGGGCCACCCGCCGGTTGGGTGGCCCCCTTTTCGTATCCGGTCCAATGGGTGGTTAGCCCAGCGACTGCGACCCCGCAAGAGGCGGATGCGCAGCGCCTCCGGCATTGCAGGCTACTCGGCTAGTGGAGCACCTTGCTGATACCCAGCATCACGTAGTCATCATCAACGTCATCGCTCTCGGCGAACATGTACTTGAGGAACACGCTGCTGTCCGGAGACGTGTAGTACTTGACGCCGCCACCGACGCTGTAGACGAAGTCGTCGTCGGCCCCACGCGCGTTCTCAGACCCCGCGTCGAGGAACCGGTAACCGGCGCCGGCAGACACAAACGGCACGAACTGCGAGGTGGCGTCGCCGAAGTGCAGCGTGCCGAACCCGGCCACGCTTTGCACGTCCTCGTCTCCCCACCACTGGATGCCGACCTGGACGCGCTCTGCAACGAACACGCCGTAGCTGGCGAACAGGTTCCAGGTCGAGTCCAGAGAGCCGTCTTCAGCGACGTACGCGCCGGCCACACTGACTTCCCTGGTACCCTTGTCAAACCGCTTGGCCACCGTCGATTTGTCAAGGTACCACTCGTCGGCGACTGCAAGAGTGGTGATTGACAGCAAAAGCCCCAACACGATGAGCGGCGTCAGAACACGCATCGGCAAATTCTCCTTACGTTCCCGGGCGGGCGCTGATACTTCGCCGCGCCTGGATCAGTAGTCTCTGTTGGCTGAACTGCCTGTCGCCCGAGTGCATCTCACAAGGCCC
>JALGSU010000067.1:7250-9044 GCA_029821735.1 Candidatus Zipacnadia bacterium
GCACCCCAAGCGAGCTCGCTGTCGACAATACCCACGTCGAGGGACAGCCAAGCGAGGGGGCTGTACCGAAGGGTCCCGTTCCAGTCCTCCGAGTCATACTCGACCTGAACCAGCGCGCTGCTGAAGGGGCTGAACTCGACGCCACCGAACAGGCCGTCGATTCCCCCAAGCTTCAGGTCGTCGTTCTTTGTGTCGCGCTCGGCCTGGGCCCAACCGACGTGGACGGTCAGGTCCGAGAGGGTGCCGGTCGGGTCTGGGATGCCGAGCTCCTGGGAGGCGACGACGTAGAGGGTGCGGTTGATCTTGTCGGCCATATCCCACCCACCGACAGCAATGTCGGGGGGCGACCCGAGGACGGCTGCCGCTCCAAGCCACGCGCCCAGATCCAGGTGGTACTTGGCGTTCGCAATGGTCTCATCAGTGAAGACGAGCAAGGCGGCGCCGACGGGCGGAGCCACGTTCCCAATGCGCGCAAGGCCGACTTCGAGGGTCTGCGTCAGGGCGACATTGGCGTTGTAGATGTCCTGGCTGTCCTCGTCGAATTCGACACGGTGGACGCCACCGGAGACCCGGAGAGGCGGTGCTATCGTGGCGGACGGAGTGTAGATGAGTCCCGTTGACCCGAACCACGAGGCTACCGGGACCTCTTCTGCGTTCTCCCCTCCCCAGCCGAGGATTGGCACGCTCTGTGCGCTCGCGCAGACAACGAGACTGAGCAGCATGAGTCCGATCAAAGATGACCGCATCTCTCGTGACTCCTTTTTTCGCGGGGGAAGCTGATGGTCTTCTTCGGGACGTACGCCCTTCGCTGGAAAGTATACATAGCCGTCTGGAGAGCGTCAAGCAACGCTCCGTCGGAAAGGCGCCCACATCGGGGCCACCCCTTGCGCTCCCGATGAAGCCGGCCGAGGAGAGCGTGATCCGGCAGCGCAGATAGCGTCAGCCGCTCATTCTCATCATGCTCGCCGACAATATCGTCGCAGTCGGAGAGCTACGGCCGGGGATATGATCCACGGGGCTCCTTTCCTCCGGGTGCGAAGGAAGCCCTTTGTGTTTGCGGGAGAATCACGCCCGGCCGTCGGGGGCCCACTCGGAATGTCCGTGACGGGCACCAAGCTTAGGGGAACGATGTTCTCCCGTCCTCCCACAGCCCAACACCCGCAAGATTCCGCGGCATTTCGCGAGGGGATCAGCGCCTCTGCAGCCGATGCAGGCCCATCGTGTCACGTCGCAGGAGTTCAGGGCGCAGGCGCGGAATAGTCGGACGTAGGACTACTAGCACCTTCGGGTCACACGCGTATGGAGAGGGTTCGCCATGAGGACAGTTTTAGTCGCACTTGTCTGCGTGTGCTGCATGCTTCCGGCTGTCAGCGGAGACACCATCAGCGTAGTATTACAGGACGATTTGGAAGGATATATGGCTACTGAAGATTGCATGATGTACGCGCCCTCCTCCGTGGCCTTCGTCAACTATGGCGTGTGTCAGGGCCTGACGGCGGGGATCAACCGCTGGGGCGAGCAGTACACGTCGGTTCTGCGGTTCGGTCTGGCGGAGATCCCCCGCCAGGCGAAGGTCGTCTCGGCTACGCTCAAGCTCTACAACACGTCGAAGGACTTCCCCACGCGTGCGTTGACTGTGGACCTGCACGAACTGACGCCGGCGAATGCGGATTGGGTCGAGGGCACCGGTGACGGCGAGCGCACCCCGACGCCGGGCGCCGTCTGCTGGAGCTACCGCAAACACGACACGGACAGGTGGGCCGGCAGCGGCGGCGCGCGCACTCCCGACGTCGA
>JALGSU010000003.1 GCA_029821735.1 Candidatus Zipacnadia bacterium
CAGGGCAGCGGACGCCATCTCGCGGTGCAGGAAGGGCGGAGTGCAGACGCTCACCAGGTCGGGCTTCTCTTCGTCGAGCATGCGCTCCCAGTCGGTGTAACCGGCCAGACCGTGCGTGTCCACGGCGCTCTTGACGGCTTCCTCGTTCACATCGGCGCCCGCGATGACGTCGACGCCCTCGGCTTTCGTCCACCCGGCGATGTGCGCTGCGGAAATGCCACCCAGTCCGATGACGGCGGCTCTCAGAGACATTGATGATTCACCTTCCGCGCGCCGAATTAGACTGCCGACCGGCGCGATGGATGTCGCGATTGTGCTTCCCGCGCTGATTCAGTACCCGGGCGCGCAATACCTCCAACGGCTCAGCGGCCACGCGTACTTAGGCCGGTCACGTACCTCGACGCAAGCGCAGCTTGCGTTAAGCCGCCCGGAGCGTGCGAAAGCGTTAGCGTCGCACGCACGGAGGCGCGGTGGAGAGGGGCGGCAGCGGAGCGTGCAGGAGCTCGCCCAACGGGCGGCGATGCACGCAACGGGGCGTGGTGGAGAGGCGCGGCACGAAGTCGACGCAAGCGTAGCTTGCGTTAAGCCGCGGGGAGCGTGCAGGAGCTCGCCCAACGGGCGGCGATGCACGCAAGGGGGCGTGGTGGAGAACCGCGGCACGAAGTCGACGCAAGCGTAGCTTGCGTTAAGCCGCGGGGAGCGTGCAGCGGCGATGCACGCAAGGGGGCGTGGTGGAGAACCGCGGCATTGACACGTGGCAGGTGCTCTGCTACCATTAACGCCACCTGCGGGCCGGCAGCGGCCCGTGAGTGTGTTTGAACGCGGTGTTTGGGAGGCCCGACATGGTGCGCACAGCGGCGGCAAATCAATTGACGATGGCGCCAGACGATTTGAGCGTCTTTCGGATATGGCCACCAAAACCGACCATAGCAGTTCTCAACGTGAGTTGACCACCAAGAGCCCACTGCACCCGATGCAGTGGGCTTTTTGTATTTATGAGGATTGAGGCGAGATAGTCCGTATGGATGGACAGGTACTGGTGCTCAACCAAAGCTACGAACCCCTGAACGTGTGCGGGTGGCAGCACGCGGTGTCGATGGTGTACATCGGCAAAGCCGTGGTCGTGGAGGCCGACGGGAAAGTGCTGCATTCAGCGACCGCCGAGATGCTATTGCCGACGGTGGTGAAGTTGGCCTACCACATCAAGCGGCCCATGCCGAAGCTGAAGTTGTCGCGCCAGAATCTGCTGGCCCGTGACCGCCATACCTGCCAGTACTGTGGGAAACGCTCAAAGAACCTGACGATCGACCACGTGATTCCACGCGATCGCAACGGCGCCCATTCGTGGGCGAATCTGGTCGCCTGCTGCGTGCGGTGCAACAACAAGAAGCGCAATCGCACCCCTCAAGAGGCGGGCATGCGCGTGCTGCGGCGGCCGGCCCGCCCGAAGTTCGTCCCCTATCTGAGCTTCGCCACCTTCACGCAAGGCCTCAAGCGGCCCACTTGGCGCGGCTACCTCGAGCCCTTCGCGCCACACCTCGTCGGGAACTAGTCCGCAACCATCAGTCGCCGGGCAGGCAGGGATTGACGACTGTGTGGCGAAGGGACCTCTCAGCACCCGCGAGCACCCAATCCGCCCGAGGGGGGCGTGCCCATGGCTCTCATGGATGACCTCAAGGCCGTGTGTGAGTTGCGGACACCCGAACGACTGCCTATCTTCTGCAACTCGCAGGAGTTCGACGCCAGATACTCGGGGCTTACCTACGCTGAGTACATCGCGGACTCCGAGACGATCGTCAACGCCCAGGCCCGAGTCATCGAGCACTTCGGTTGGGACTGGTCGTGGCTGCACGTCGACGATACTCTCGAGTTCGAGCCTCTCGGCGTTGGGGTGCAGGGCGGCGAGAACGTCGTGCCGTGCACCGCGAACTACCGGCCGTTCGACCGCGCGACTCTCGGGAGCCTGACCGTGCCCGACCCGCGCAGCGCTCGCATGCCATTGCTGCTGGATGCGGCCACCGGCCTGCGCGAGCGCTTCGGCAACACCAAATGCATCACGGGGCGCGTCGCCGCGCCCTTCAGTGCCGTCACCCTCATCTTCGGCATGCAGGAGAGCTTCTACAAACTCGTCGACGACCCCGACCTCTTCACCGACGCCCTCAAGTTCGCCGAGGAGCAGGCCACCAGTTGGGGACTGGCGCAGATCGAGGCGGGATGCCACGCCATCTGGCTCGGCGACTGCAACGCGTCGCTGCATCTCATCTCGCCCAGCGATTTCGAGAAGTGGGCGCTCGAACCGTGCAAGCGAGTCACCGAGGCCTTCCAGGCTGCTGGCGCCATGGTCTTCCTGCACAACTCCGAGGAGCGCGTCGAGGGCCTGAAGTTGCAGGCCATGACCGGCCCCGACCTGCTGTCCGTGGGGCCCGGCCTCGACATCGCCCGAGCCGCCAGAGCCCTGCGCGGCAAGCAGGCGCTCGCGGGCAACATCGACCCCATCCGCATGCTGACCGACGCAACCGTGTCGGAGGTGGCCGTGGAGACCGACCGGCAGGTCAGGCTGGCAGCCGAGGGCGGCATGGTCTTCAGCTCAGGCGAGTGTGTGCCGCGCGAGGCGCGCAGCGAAAACCTGCACACCATGGCCGACACCGCCCATAAGGTGTGGGAACTGGTGGGCCCGGAAGGCCAGGCCGGCCCGTCGAGTGAGTAGCGACTGGAGGCAGCAATGGCACAGACAATGAGAGCTGCCGTGCTGCATGGAGTGGACGACATCCGCGTGGAGAACGTGCCCGCGCCGGTGCTCGATGACGAGCGCAACGTGCTGGTGCGTATCGCGTCGGTGGGGATATGCGGCTCCGACGTGCATTACCTCAAGCGCGGCTCCATCGGCAATATCAGCCTGCAGTCGCCGACTATCATGGGCCACGAGGCGTCCGGCGAGGTGGTCGAGGTCTGTGGCGATGCCCGAGGCCTGCAGCCAGGCGACCGCGTGGCAATCGAGCCCGGCTACACCTGCCGCAAGTGCGAGTTCTGTCGCCGCGGGCAGTACAATATGTGCCCGGATGTGGTCTTCCTCGCTGCTCCACCGGTGGACGGAGCCTTTGCCGAATACGTGGCGTGGCCCGCTGACTTCCTCTTCAGGCTGCCCGGCACGATGTCTATGGACGAGGGCGCAATGCTCGAGCCGCTCGCGGTGGGCCTGCACGCCGCCCGACGTTCTGGCGTCCGCGCCGGTGACAGCGTGGCGGTCCTTGGCACCGGGCCCATCGGCCTGACTACGCTGCAGGCGGCGAAGGCTCACGGGGCGACGACCATCATTGCTGCCGATCTGGTGTCGATGCGCCTTGAATTGGCGAGAGGCCTCGGAGCGACTTCCGTGCTCAACGCCGCCGAGGTCGATGTGGAAGCGACCATCATGCAGATGACCGGCGGCCGAGGCGTGGACGTGGCCTTCGAATGCGCCGGGGCCATCCCCACCATCCAGATGGCGATGCGTGTGGCCCGCAATGGTGGTAAGGTGCAACTGGTGGGCATGCCCGCCGAGACGGATCCGCAGATCCCGTTGTATGAACTGATCAACCGCGAGTTGGACGTCCTGGGCCTGTTCCGGTATGCGGGCTGTTACCCGCCCGGCATCGAGCTGGTGAGCAGCGGACAGGTGGATGTAAGATCGCTGGTCACTCATCACTTCCCGCTCGAAGAAACGCCTGAGGCAATGGCATTCGCTGACACGAACAAGGACAAAGCCATCAAGGTGGTCGTCACCACAGGCGACGACCGCGCGTAGGCAGTTAGAGACAGGAGACATGTCATGGAAATTGATGTCGCAACTCTGGTGAGATACGTCCCGCAGGTGCTCTTCCTGGTGGCGATGATGGTCGTGTTCTGGCTGGTGGTCATCCGACCCACCAAGGTGGCGCAGACCAAGCACACAACACTCATCGACGCGCTCGTCCCCGGCGACCGGGTCATCACCGTGGGCGGCATGTACGGCAAGGTCGTGCGTGTGGGCGAGAAGGTCTTCGAACTGGAGATCGCGGACGGTATCGTGCTCACCTTCGACCGACGAGCCGTGCGACGCCTGCAGGATGACGACGACTGACTGGCAGTCCATCGCAACCACGAGGTGAAGACGCGTGCCCGAATCGACCACAATCATCGTCGGTATCGCAGCCGCCGGGCTCATCGCCCTGGCGGCCCTTGTCGTGGGTATCATGGCCCTGCTGCGCACCCGCAAGCCCGCGGTTGCGGAGGGTTCGTCTCCACTGCAACGAATGGCGGCGGCCCTGCAGGCCGGCGATGACGAGGCCGCGGCGGCGGAGTTGGTCGAGTATCTGAACGCGACGCACGACCGCATGGAGCAGCTTCAGGCGGAGGTCGTGCAACTGCGCGAGCGTTCGGCCCACCCGCTGCAGCGACTGGCGATGGTGCACTTCGACGCCGCCGACGACATCAGCGGCCGCCTCTCCTGCGCACTCGCAGCTCTCGACGCCAACGCCAATGGCTTCCTGATCACCACGCTCTACACCCGCGAACGCTCGCGGGCCTTCGTGCGCCGGGTCGCGGCGGGCAAGACCGCCCACGAACTGCTGCCCGAGGAAGCGTTGGCACTGCAACAGGCGCTCACCGGCCACGGTCAGGAAGAAGAGCCATTCGGTGGATAAGGTCCTGTCAGCCTTCGCCGATCACCTGGCGGTGGAGAAGGGCCTCAGCGCAAACACGGTTGAGGCCTACCTGCGGGACTTGCGGGACTGGGGTGACTTTCTGCGAGGCAAGGGCGTGACGGCCTGGGAGGACGCGAGCCGCCAGAACCTCATCGATTTCATCAGCCACATGCAACGCACCCAGGCTCTCGCGCGCAGCACCATCGCCCGCCGCCTCTCCAGCGTTCGCGGCCTGTATCGCTTCCTCGTGCAGGAAGGCATCAGCGAGAGCGACCCCTCGGCGAACATCGACCTGCCCGGGCGCCCCGAACGCCTCCCCAAGGTCCTCACCGTCACCGAGTGCCTGCGCTTGCTCGAGACCCCTGACCGCAGCGACCCCGACGGCCTGCGCGACGCCGCCATGATCGCGCTGATGTACGCGGCGGGCCTGCGTATATCGGAACTCGTGACGCTGCGGCTGCACGAACTGAACTTCGACTCCAGCGTCGTCCGCGTGCTGGGCAAGGGTGGCAAGGAGCGCCTCGTGCCCGTCGCCCCGTTGGCATTGGATCTGGTTGGCCGCTACCTGGCCGAGGTGCGGCCCGACCTCGCGAAGTTTCCCGACGAGGACGCTATCTTCCTGAGCACTCGGGGCCGCCCGTTCAGTCGAGGCGGCTTCTGGGCCAGGTTCAAGCAATACACGCGCCTGGCCGACCTGCCCCCGGACACTTCGCCCCACACGCTGCGCCACTCCTTCGCCACCCACATGCTCTCCGGCGGCGCGGACCTGCGCGCCATCCAGGAGATGCTTGGCCACACCGCGCTCTCCACCACCGAGATCTACACCCACTTGTCCGTTGAGGACCTGCGCGCGATCTACGATGAGTCCCACCCGAGGGCTAAGTAGGGTTTGTGGAGGTACCATCATGCCGAACCGACTGGCGATTATCGCTCTGGCATTCGTGTGTGTAGCCGCGGTGCATGCCGACGATCACTTCATCATTCGCACGAACGTGCCGTCCGCGGCTTCGGACCTGGCGCGAATCCCGGTGTCCGCGGACATAGGCATCGCGGACATGTGCGCGGCGCTGGAGGTCGACGAGTTGCCGCTCGACACCACCCTCGCGGCCTCCGAGACCCCGCTCGACGGCGAGGTCCGCGGGCTGGTGGCTCAACTCGACCGCGTTGGCGAAGACCAGGCCCGGGTGCACGTGCTGCTCGCGCCCGAACCCGCAGGCCCACGCGAGATCACCGTGTACCTCGGCGACCCGCCCGATGGCCTCCCAGAGCCCGAGGCACTGCCTCAAGTTCAGGTCAGCATGCGCGGCGATGCTCTGGACGTGACGGGCGAGGGCTTCTCAGTGACCCACGACCCGGCGAAGATGGCCGGTCTGCCCTCGGCTTTCGGCTTCACGGAGACCGGCAAGGTCTTCGACAGCTTCGTCCTCAACGATCGCGTCTACAACAAGGGCATGGGCGGATTCTCCCTGCGCTATGACCCCGAGCCCGAGGTGCAGTTGCTGGGCGCCGGTCCGATCTGCATCGAGGTGCAGGTCTCGGCGCGCTACCTGTCGGAAGCGGGCGCTGCTCCAGACAGCAACCCGCGCGCGACCTACAGCTTCCGCTACTACGCCGGCTCGCCACTGGTCGAAGTCGGCGCCGCCATCGAGCAGGACTCCGCCTTCGAGTGGAAAGAGCTGCACTTCATCGAGATCAACTTCAAGGACGACAGCTTCACCCACTGGGCTGCCAATGACCCCGGCAATCTGACCGAGTTCACGGGTTCTCAGAAGTCCGGCAGCGGGAAGAAGTGGGGCGCGCTGGTCGATGACGCGGGCGTGCTCGGGCTCACCGGCAACATCAAGACATGGGACCACGCCGAGGGGCACGGAAACTATCTGCACGGGCCATGGGTTGGGTGGTCCGCCGCCGAGGCCCGCTTCCGCGCCTGGCTCTGGCTCGGCTCTGGCGATGACGCCGGATACACTGCGTGACCTAACGGTCAGGCCCTTGATGATGTCAAGCACGCGACAGACAAGCGCGATCCTTTGGCGTGCGTCACTCCTCGAGAAGTCGCTTGTGGAGGGAGCGCCGCAGATGGACGTTCTCGCTGCTGCGGAGGCGCTCGCCGGAGGCGGACCGGAGGTCTGGACCCAGGGGACCTTGGACCTGCCCGGCGGGCGGCTGTACCTCAAAGATGCAGGCGGTCTCTCGGTGGCCCTCCGTCTCGAAGATGGCATGTTGGAGATCGTCAGCCTCTACGGCATGAACGGGCGGCGCGAGATGTTGGCCGCGCCCTGTTCGCCATTCTCGCTGGTGATGTCGGACACGGAGGGCGGCCAGATAACGCTGCGGACCAACGACGGACTGGTGGTCGACGAGGCCCGCGGTCTGGACGACGGCGACGAGATCACCGTCCGCTTCAAGGCAGACTCCGACACGGGCCTCGACGGCCTGACCGCCACGCTCACCATGACCACGGGCGCAGACGGTCTGGCCATGGACCTGAACGTGGACAACCAGACCGCCTGGAGTCTGGAGCGCGTGAACATCCCCGAGGTGACCATTGGCGCGCTGGGCGACGACCCCAGCGACGATGTGGCGTATGGCCCACGCGGATTCGGCGTGGCCTATCCCAATCCCACCGCCGGCGGCGCGCGCTTTGTGGGTTACTACCCCAGCGGCGGCTGCGTCGTGCAGTTCATGATGATGACCGACGAGGCAGGCGGCGTATACGTCGCGGCTCATGACCCGACAGCATCCACCAAGACTCTGCGCTTCGAGCCCGACGGTGCCGGGTCCGGCCTGCGCATGGCCGTCGAGATACAGGCCCCCGACGCCTCCCTGCCCGGCAATGATTTCGCCCTCGACGGTGAGGCGATCATCGCTCGCGTGGGCGGCGGGTGGTACCCAGCCACGCAGATCTACCGAGAGTGGCTCGCCGCCAATGCCCCGTGGTGGCCCGAACCCGATGACCCCTACTCGCGCTCCGACCGCCCCGCCTGGCTCGAGGACATCTGCCTGTGGGTGCTCACCGGCGGCGGGCCCGAGAGCGTCGTCGAGCCCACGATGCGCTTCGCCGAGTACATGGACCTGCCCACCGCGATCCACTGGTACAACTGGCACCAGATCCCGTTCGACGATGACTACCCGCACTACTTCCCGACCAAGGAGGGCTTCGCCGACGGCGTGGCACAACTGCAGGCCGCCGGCATACGGGTGACGCCCTACATCAACGGTCGGCTGTGGGACACTGACACCGAAAGCTTCAAGTCCGATGGCATCAAGTACGCCACCAAGGACCGCGAGGGCAAGCCATACATCGAGGTCTATGGATCGGGCCAGGAGCTGTCGGCGGTCTGCCCGACCCAGGAGCCATGGCGGCAGATTCTGTATGACATCGTCCTGCGTCTGGTGAGCGAAGAAGTCGGCGTCGACGGAGTCTACATGGATCAGATATCGGCAGCGCGACCGCGCCTGTGCTATGACCCGACTCACGGTCACCCGCTGGTGGGCGGGCACTGGTGGGTCGATGGTTACTGGAACTTGCTTGACCGCATCCAGCCGGGCATCGCCGAGGTCCACCCCGACAAGATGCTCACCACCGAGTCCAACGCCGAGGCCTACGCCAAATGGTTCGACACCTACCTGATGTGCAACTCGCTCGGCCAGGGGCTGGTGCCAATCTTCCCGTCGGTCTATGGCGGCAAGATGCTGATGTTCGGCCGCTACATGTCCGCGCCGAACTTCGACAACCCGAGCGCGCTGGCGCAAAAGCAGGGCCAGCTCTTCGTCTTCGGATCGCAGCTCTGGTGGAGCCAGCCGCAGATTCTCAACTACCCCGAGGCGGCAGCATGGCTGCGCGACCTCGCACGGGTGCGCCACCAGGTGCGCGAGTTCTTCAACCACGGGAAGATGCTCGCCCCGCCGCTGCTCGACGGCAACGACGGCGAAGTGACTGCCGACTGGCACCGACGCGCGGCCGGCGACATGATGGTGACCATGCCTCCCATACTCGCCCAGACTTGGCAGGTCGCGGACGGTCGCGTGATGATCCCGCTGGTCAACTGTTCGGACCAGAGCCAGACCATCACGCTGAACTTCAGCCCGCAGACCGCGATGCTAACGCCACCGTGACCGTCACGAAGATCACGCCCGGCGCGTCAGAACCCCTCGCTACCGAGCGCGGGGCATTCGCGCACACACTGACACTCGAGCCGGTGGAAGCGTGTGCACTGGTGCTCCAGACACAATGATGACTGACCGAAAGCCACGGAGCTTTTTGTCACAAATCGCCGCAACCAAGTTATTGGGGTCTTGTCAAAAGACTAAGTACTCGACCGATGCATCGCATTGTCGGCAGGCCATGTGGCCGGAAAGCCGGTGCGGTGGAGCGGCGAATGCCTATCGTACTATTCAAGTTCTTGGGAGGGAACGCGTAGGAATGAGTTGTGCCGTTGCGCAGGAGGGGCTCGATCAACAGCCTTGGTACAAGTCCACATCCATCTCAGGCTATTTCCATGCCCGCTACATCGCATGGGAGAACGACCAGGATGGGTTCGACTTCCGGCGAATGTACGTGACCGTGCGGAGTGCCGTGAACGACCAGACCACAGGGATCATCACGCTTTCGCGCGTGGGCGGCAAGGGTGCCAACATCGACCTCTACAACGCCTTCGTCGACTATAAGATCAATGACCAGTACTCCATGCAGGTTGGTCAGACCCCAACTTGGTTCGGGCTCGAAGGCTGGGAAGGCTCCATGTCCCGTCTTCCGCTCCGCCGCGCACGCATTCTTGAGGGAACCCCGGCGCCTGGCGCCGAGGGCTTCTGGGTTCTTGGTGCTCCCGACCGTGGTGTCTGGCTGCGCCGCAACCCCGCCAACGCCAGCGAGCCGCTGGTTGTCGTCGGCGTCTCCAACGGCCAGTTCCGCGAGGGCGAGCAGAATACCGCCAAGAACGTCAGCGTAGACGTCAAGTTCAAGCGCGACTGGGGCATGTTCGGCGCGAGCTGGTTTGACGGCACGCTGACCCCCATGGCCCCGCTGACCGCTGGCCCCGAGGCCGACCGCAGCGCCGTGGCCGCCTACGTGCGCATCTTCCCCGCCCCCTTCGGCTTCCAGGCCGAGTGGGCCGATGGTGAGAT
The DNA here is from genome assembly GCA_029821735.1 of Candidatus Zipacnadia bacterium. Taxonomy (GTDB): domain Bacteria; phylum Armatimonadota; class Zipacnadia; order Zipacnadales; family UBA5352; genus JALGSU01. Next base: position 9,786 of record JALGSU010000003.1, read on the forward strand.
GATGGGCCGCGACCGCGACGGCTACTATGTGCAGGGCATGTACGACACCGGCCCAGGCACCGCGTTCGCTCGCTGGGAAGAGTACACGGCTGATCCCGCAGGCGTCGGCACATCCCAGATCGGCGCTGGCGCGACGAACTATGACGCGCTGCACGTCGGCTACGCGTGGAAGCTCGACAATGCCAACCAGATCACCGTCGAGTACGTCGATGCCGAGCAGACCGCTGGTGCAGTTGGCGCCCGAACGACCATGGACGACAGCTACGGCGGCATTCAGTGGCAGTTCGCCTTCAAGTAGCCCTGAACCGATCTACACAGCACCATACCGGGCGGGCCCGCAAGGGCTCGCTCGGTTCGTTTAACTGCAGGTCTGGATCAATCAAACGCGAATTGACGGGGCAGACATATACGTCCGTAACGGAGGCGCCCGCCGATGACCACGCCAACAGACGGCCGACCACAGTGGGCCACCGAGTTCTTCGCTGTGCGCAAGCAGATGGCCGCATGGATCAACGACGCCCTCGCCCGACACGCGCAGGCTCCCTACCAGGGCGGCCATGATGAGGGCAGCTTCATGCAGTCATGGTTCGGCCACCACCTGCTCTGCCACGAGCCACGCGTCATGCAGTTCGCGCACATGCTCCGCGACGGCATTGCCCACTGGTCAGAAGACAACTGGCTGCACGGCTTCTACCGTGTCGGCGAAGTCCACCATCAAACCGAGATATTCACCTGCTTCCTCGCCCGCCTGTGGCTCACCGAACCCGACGACCTGACCGCCGAGATAGTCGTCGACGCGGGATTCCCTGCGTGGTATGACCACGACCAGCGGCGCTTCCTCAGTTGGCGCATCGGCACCGAGTCTGTCGGCTCGGGAGACAAGGCGGGCTTCGAGGTCCCGGACCACTTCCGCCTGCTTCAGATTGCGCTTGTCGCCCACCGCATCACCGGCGAGGAGCGTTACCTGACGCTATGCCGCGAGTATGCCGGGCGTTGGGCTGCGGAGATCATGGCCGCACCGGCCCACGAGCCTCCGCTGGCAGTCCTCTCGACGGACCGGCGCCCATCTGAGGAAGATGTGTTGAGCGGCGTCGGCGCCCATCATCGCGCCGATTCGCCGATGGACCGTGTCGAGCCGCACGTGCCTGCCGGTACCGTGGATGTGATGCTGGACCTGCATGCGCTCACCGGCGACGCCCAGTTCGCCGAAGCCGCCGGGCGGCTATGCAGCGCGATGCTCCCGGCCCTGCGCGATCCCTACTCCATTCCGCCCGCCGCCTTGCTGCAGCGCTACCGGACAGCCACCGGCGACGCGAGCCTCGACGATACCGCGCGCCAGGCCTTAGCCGACGCATCGCCCGTGCCGGAGGGGCGGCCAGTGCTGGTGGTGGAAACTTCAGGCGCCGTGGCGGGCATCGGCAAGCGCAAGGACATGGTGCGATGGGCGTACCGCGACGAAACCGGAACGTTGACACCGGAGCTCAGCCTGTCGCCATCGTCGCTGGCGCTTGGCTGGCAGCTTACCGGCGACGAAAGCTACGCTGCCGCAGCGATGCGCCTGATCCACCAGCGTCTGCAATTGGCGCGCACCTCGCTGCGGGATGGTCGAAAGCACGGGTGCGCGGGTACGAGCATCGGGGCGGTGGCGTCGGGGCACGGACGCGACGGCAGCTACGGGCACATCACCGGAGCGTTCCTGTCACTGGCCTGCGGCGCGACGCGCTCGCTGGCGCAGGAGCAGCCCACGGTGCGCTTCCGTGACGCGGCGGGCCAGCCAGGACTTCCTGAGGAGATCGCGTCTCTGGTGAGGGTTCAGCCGGGCGGCGAGATCGAGGCGCGCCTGCACAACGCCGCCGACACTGCCTTGGGCGTCGAACTCGCGATCAGCGATCACCCGTGGCAGCAGCTCCAGCTCGCCGCCGGCGAGACCGCGACCGTCAGTCGTTAACCATCCGTACATCGACACCGGCGACCGCAAGCAACGCGGTCGCCGGTTCAGTTATTGGCGATGATCGGGCGCGTCACACCACGCTGAACATCTCGAACGCTACCCGCATAGCCTCGATCGTGTCCCCCTTGGGCTTGAACTCATGAGCCACATAGCCCTCAAAGTCCAGCTCCGCAATCGCGCGTGCGATCGGCGGGTAGTAGATCTCCTGGTCGTCGTCCATGTCGTTGCGGCCGGGGTTGCCTGCCGTGTGGAAGTGACCGATCCACTCGATGTTGTCCTGAATGGTGCGGATCAGGTCGCCCTCCATGATCTGCATGTGGTAGATGTCATACAGAACGCGCACCGCCGGCGAGTTCACCATCTTGCACATGTGCACGCCCCACTCGGTCCGGTCGCACTGATACCCGCCGTGATCGACCTTCGAGTTCAGCAGCTCGGGGCAGAGCATCACGCCGGCCTTCTCCGCCGCCGGAGCCATCTTCGCCATGCACTCCGCCATGTACTCAGCGCCCTGCATGTCCGAGCACCCGTCGTAGCGGTCGCCGCTGAAGCAGCACAGCGTGTGCACGCCCCACTCGGTGGCAAGCTCGATGCTCTCGGCCAACTCATCGCAGATGCGCGAGTGGTTCTCCGGACGGTTCATCCCGTCCTTGAGCGACTGGTGACCGATGATGAGCGAGATGTCGAGCCCAGCGTCCTTGATGAAGTGAAGGTTCTCCGGCGTCGCCATCTCCATCGCGTCGTAGCCGATTTCCTTGGCGGCTTTGCACAACTGCTCGGGGGTATAGTCGCCCCCGGCATTGGCGCACCACCATACGAATGACTGCCGTATCCTGGTCATGCCACTACCTCCGATTGCAGAGACACCGTCGCCCTGTTACCGTCGCACGGCTGGCGAGTCGTCAGACCCGCCAGCCGTTGTCTTGCCGTGCGTCAATGCTCAATGCCCAACGTCAGTCGACCTTCCAGGTCTCGAACGCGGCGCGGGCAGCAGCGATGCGATCCTCGCCCAGCGGGCCGAACTCGTGACCCACGTAGCCGTCGTAGTCCGTCGCGGCCAGCGCACGGGCGATTGCCGGGTAGTAGATCTCCTGGGTCTCGTCCATGTCATTGCGCCCGGGGTTGCCCGCGGTGTGGAAGTGCTTGAACCACTGGAGGTTGTCCTGGATCGTGCGGATCAGGTCGCCCTCCATGATCTGCATGTGGTAGATATCGTACAGCAGCGCCACGCGCTCGCTGCCGACCATCTTGCACAGGTGCACGCCCCACTCGGTGCTGTCGCACATGTAGCCGGGGTGGTTGACCCGCGAGTTGAGCAGCTCGATGCACAGGTTGATGCCCTTCTCCTCGGCGGTCGGGACACAGCGGCTGAGGATCTCCGCGCATATCTCCGCGCCCTGCAGATCGGACACGCCTCGTAGCGGTTGCCCGACAGGCACAGCAGGCTCGGCACGGCATACTCCTCGGCCAGTTCGAAGCTCGCCATGAGCTCATCATAGATGCGCTCATGGTTCTCGACCTTGTTCAGGCCATCACCGAGGGACTGGTGGCCGACGAATATGGCGATGTCGAGCCCGGCGTCCTTGATGATCGGGAACATCGCCGGCGGGCTCATCTCGATGGACGAGAAGCCGATCTCCTTGACCTGTTTGGCGACGTCCGCGGGCTCACCGGCCGAGGCTACGACGCCCCAGCAGACTGACTGCTTGATAGGTTTCATAGTGGCTGACCTCCTGAATTGTCTGGTGTCCTCTGCGGTTCGACACCGCCGCAGGGATTCCTCCACTCGGCGAGGAATACGCGCAGCACATAACACATAACGCATATTGCGCTCCCACGCGGGGCCGTCGAGCAGTACCCGGAGGCCTGAGAAGATGAGCACCAGCAACCACTTCGACATGATGGTGATTGGCGCTGGACCGGCGGGGATGAGCGCCGCGCGTTTCGCGCGCAGTCGCGACAAGTCGCTTCGCATCGGCATGATTCGCACTCAGCAGCACAGCATCATCCCCTGCTCTCAGCCCTATTCCCTCGATGGTACTATCGACCTTGACAACATCATCAAGTCAGACAAGGCGATGCTGGAGGACGCGAATATCGAGCTGTGCGTGGGTATGGTTGAGGCCATTGACGCCGACGGGCACACATTGGCCCTGAGCGATTGCGACAGCGACGAGGCCACGTATGGTCGCCTGCTGGTGGCCACCGGCGCGCGCCCGATTGTTCCCCTGATTCCCGGCGTCGAACTGCCCGGCGTCCACGTGTTCCACGACATGCCGGACGCCCGTGATGTATCGGCGGCGATGCCGGACACGCGGACGGCGGTCGTGGTCGGCGGAGGCTATATCGGCCTGGAAGTAGCGATGGCCCTCGTCGGGTCCGGCCTGAACACCCACTTGATCGAGATGCTGCCGGTCTGTCTGGGCAACGTGTGCAGCACACGCTTCGCCCGCATGGCCCTGGAGCAGTTGCAGGAGCACGGTATCGAGACGCACCTGGGGCACCCTATCGAGGAGGTGATCGGCGACGAGCGCGCCGAGGGCGTGCGGGTTGCTGGCAAGACCATCGAGGCCGAGATGGTGATCTTCGCGGTGGGCGTGCGTGCGAACACTGATTTGCTGGAGTCGGCGGGCGCGCAGATCGGGTGCTTCGGAGTGGTGGTGGACGATCGCATGGCGACCACGCTGCCTGACGTGTGGGCGGCTGGTGACTGCATCCAGCATCGGAACTTCATCACCGGCGCGCCGGGCAACGGACTGCTGGCCACGAACGCCTTGACGCAGGCCAAGACCGCGGCCATCAACATGACCGGGGGCTTCCGGACTTTCCCGGGCTTCATTAACTCCTCAGCCACGCGGTTGTTTGGCACCGGCTACGGTTCGACCGGCTTGAACGTCGAGAAGGCGACTGCGGCGGGGATCAAGACGGTGGTAGGCTGCGCGGACGCTCTCACCTGCGAGCACGGCTTCCCCGGCGCAAGTCCTCTGACGATGGAGTTGGTTTTCGATGCGGCCACGACGCGGTTGATTGGCGCCGAGACGGTGGGCGCTGTCGGCGTGCCGGAGCGCGTTGACATGTTGGCTTTGGCGATCCAGCATCGTTTGACGATGGAGGACTTGGCCACGATGCATTATTCGAGCCATCCGCCCCAGACCGACGTGCCCGCAAAGAGGTTGACGATTCTCGCCGCCGAGAACGCCCTGCGCACCGCCGGCCTGCTCTGACCGAGCGGCAAACATGCGGCGCTACGCGAAGGAGAAGGGCACTCGGGTGCCGACCGGACTTGGGATGGAGCTAGCTGAGGGGTTCCAACAATGCGCAGGAGATGGCCGTGGCTGCTGGTCATAATTGTCGTGGTGGGAGCCGGCGCACTGGTGTGGGACAGAGAGTTCGGGTCGGAGTGGCATCGCGTCCTGTGGGTTCGGCTCGATGGGACGGAGGCCATTGAGTACGGATACGTGCGATGGTGGGACGTTCATTGGGGCGTGGCTCTGTTCATATTTCCTGTCGACAACCTCTCGACGAAGGACTACTGGCCCATCGCCCGCGCCGTGTCCAACCGCCGGTACGAATTGCACTGGCACCGATCCGACGGAACACGCAGGTACTACGTCCACGGGGCCGACGCAGACAGGGGTTCCGTCGATCTCAGATGCAGCCGCGATGTGGAGCGGCTTTGGGTGTATGGGCGAAGATGGCGTGGAATCCTGTGCTCGTTAGACCGGGCGTCCGGACAGTATCTGAACCGCGACGAGCTGCCGGGGGACTGGCGCCTGTCGCCCCAGGCGCAACGAGACTACTGGATCAACCAAGCAACCTTCGACACGACCAGACGCCACCCGCCGGAGGCCGTAGCCGACCCCCAGGGGGGAAGACTGCTGGCGACGGGGGACGCGTTCTGTGACTAGTGAAACGAGGGACCGTCTGATGATGAGACTGACGTGCGCCGCAATCGTCATGATTACCTACGCGACATCCGCCGCCTTCGCCGCGGCGCAGGTCTCCCCCACTGATCCCGAGGCCAGCAACTGGGGCGCGAGCCTGCAGCGCCCGGTCGGCCAGGGCGTCACGCCCGACGACCGCACCGAGGTCCGCCTGGTCACGTTCGAGCGGGAGTGAATGGCCGTGGAGTTCCAGAACCCAAAGACGTCTGATTTCGTGGTGCACGAGATCGCCTACGTACTGATGGGCGGCTTCTACGGACGGTATGCGAAGTCGCTTGCTCTGCGCGGTCTGACCGACGGCGGCTCGCTGACCTGCGTCGACACTTCGGCAGCGTGGATGGACCGCGCGCGCCGTCGCCTGGCGAAGGCCACCAATATCGAGTTCCACTGCGGCGACCTCGCCGAGCTTGACATCCCCGACGCCTCCCACGACGTCGCGATCATTCACCTGATGCTGCACGACGTCCCCGAGGAGAACCGTCAGGGCTTGGTGAGCGCACTTTCGGCGAAGCTCAAGCCCGGCGGTCGTCTGGCGATCCGCGAACCGATTGGTCGCCGCCACAGCCTGCCCGAGCCCCAGCTCAAGGATCTCCTGTCTGCCGCTGGCCTGACCGAGACGAGCGCCCAGCACACGAAGAACTTCTTCATGGGCGAACTGTACGAGGGCGTCTGGGAGAGGCAATGTGCGTAGACCTTGACTTCAACCTGAGAGGGGCAGTATCCTTCGACCGTATAGCCGCGACCAGTCGGGGACCATAGCACAGCAGAGCGCTACGCCTTGCGGAGCTTGCGTAATGAGCCTTGACCGTCTGCCACGCCCTGGTGAGCTCATCCGCGTCCTGCGCACACGGGACGGGCGCGAAGTCGTTGGGCGGCTGTTGGGCAGCCCGAAGAACGGCGAGGCCATCACGCAAGACGGCTCAGAGCAAACGTATGCCCGGCTGGAAGCCGAAGACGGGCAGCGCACCTGGGTTCTCTACAGCACAGACCCCGCCACAGTAACATACGCACTGGCGGACGCACCGCCCGAAGCGCCACCCAACCCCGAACTCCCCATTGCTGAGGAGGAACCACCGAAACCCGAGGACGGCGCACAATACGATGAAATCGTGAAGAAACGCCTAGAGGAAGCGCGGGCCCGGATGACGCCACGCACCCCGGACCCAGACCCGATTCTCGAGGACGAAGAGGAAGCGCCGGAATACGTGATAACGAGCCCCGTCACAATAGCACTCTTAGAGGACCTGTACCGCTGCTACCCACCCCGCGAGGACAAACCCGAGGAGGAGGCACCGCCGCCAAAAGCCGAGCCCGAGGAAACGAAGGCAAACGAACTGCGGCCGCAGACACTTGACGAATACGACGTCGGGCAGGGAAGCATGATACGCATCATGCGCGTGGAGATCGCGGGCGCCCTCATGAAGGGCACTGCGCTACCTCACGTGCTCATGTCGGGGCCACCAGGCTTGGGAAAGACAACACTGGCCTATGTCATTGCCAACGAACTCGGCACCACCATGCACCAGACCAGCGGGCCTGCATTGGAGGACGCCTCAAGTGTGGTGGGATTGCTCGCCGATATTCGCGAGGGCGATATTCTCTTCATCGACGAGATTCATCGCCTGCCGAATACGGTTTGCGAGTATCTGTACCAGGCGATGGAGGACTTCCGTATCGACTTCATCGAGGGCGAGAGAGGCGAGGCCCGTTCCGTGGTTCGTGAGCTTCCGCGTTTCACCGTTGTGGGCGCGACAACAAACACTGGCGAGATGCCCCGACCCCTCCGAAATCGGTTCGACATCCAGTTCCACCTGGAATTCTACAACGAAGAGCAGTTAACAGTGATCGCCGATAGGACGGCTCGCATTATGGGCACCAGTATCTCCCCGAGCGCGGCACAGGAACTCGCCCAGCGGTCGCGGGGCACGGCGCGTATCGTGAACCGCTTAGTGGAACGCGCCTGCACCTGGGCGCTCGTACTCGAGGAACCGGAGATCACACCCGAAGTCCTGCACGTCACCCTGGACGCAATGGGGATCGACGAGGCGGGCCTCACACCGCTGGACCGCCGCTTCCTCCGCACGATCGAGGAGCAGTACGATGGCGGACCCGTGGGATTACCGGCTATCGCGGCCACATTGGGCGAGGACAAGTCCATCGTAAGCGAAGTGATCGAGCCCTACCTGCTGCTGCGCGGCTACATCAACCGAACACCGCGAGGCAGAGAAACTACTGATCGCGGGCGTGCACATATGGCAGGGAGGGATGATTAGTGAGTCAGCAGCTTCCCTCCTCATGTCTCTATCACGTTCCCTCCCGAGGAGTAAGCATACCTTGGCCACATCAAAGATCGAGTGGACCGAATCAACCTGGAACCCAGTCACCGGCTGCACGAAGATCAGCCCGGGGTGTGACAACTGCTATGCCGAGCGCATGGCCCATAGACTCAAGGCCATGGGCCAGCGCAACTACCGCAACGGCTTCGGACTGACTACCCATGAGGACGCGCTGGACCTGCCGCTCAAGTGGCGGTCTCCCCGGGTCATTTTCGTCAACTCAATGAGTGACCTGTTCCACAAGCGTGTGCCCGGCGAGTTTATCCGCCGGACGTTTGGCGTCATGCGATCGGCTGACCACCACATCTTCCAGCTACTCACCAAGCGCTCGCGCCGCATGGCTCAGATGAGTGAACATCTGGACTGGCCTGCGCACGTCTGGGCCGGCGTCAGCGTGGAAAACCGTGACTTCGCCTTCCGCCTCGACGATCTTCGCGCGACCGCTGCGAAGGTCCGGTTTGTCTCCTTCGAGCCGCTTCTCGGGCCAGTGGCGGGCGCGGACCTGTCGGGCATCGACTGGGTAATCGTCGGTGGCGAGTCAGGTCCGGGTGCCCGGCCAATGGAGAAGCACTGGGTCGAGGACATGCGCGATCAGTGCCTGGACGAGGACATCCCCTTCTTCTTCAAGCAATGGGGCGGCACCAACAAGAAGAAGGCCGGGCGGGCGCTTGAGGGCCGCACGTGGGAACAGATGCCCGCCCCCTCATAGCCCACGACTGCACGGGAGTGAACGCCATGCAGACCCGCAAGCTCGGACGAAGCGACCTCGAAGTCTCCGTCATCGCCATGGGATGCTGGGCCATCGCCGGCGGAAGGACGCCATCGACGCCATCCACGCCGCCATGGACGCGGGCGTCAACTTCTACGATACCGCCGAGGGCTACGGTGCGGGCGACTCCGAACGCCTGCTCGGGCGCGCACTCGTCGGGCGCCGCGACCGCGCGATCGTCGCCACCAAGGCCTCCGGAAATCACCACACTCCCGACGGTCTGCGCGAAGCCTGCGAGGAGTCCCTGCGCAACCTGCAGACTGACTGGATTGACCTCTACCAGCTCCACTGGCCCAATCGCGACGTGCCTTTCGCCGACACTTGGGGCGCGATGGAGGAGCTCATTGCCGAGGGCAAGGTCCGCGTCGCAGGCGTGAGCAACTTCGGCCCGCTGGATATGGCTGGCCTGCTCGAAGTCGGTCACCCCGACGTGGATCAGCTCGCCTACAACCTGCTCTTCCGTGCGCTGGAGTTCGAGATCGCGCCTATCTGCGAGGACCGCGAGACGAGCATCCTGTGCTACTCGCCGATGATGCAGGGGTTGCTGACGGGCAAGTTCGCCACCGCCGACGACGTGCCCGACGGCCGCGCTCGCAGCCGCCACTTCGCCGACGGGCGCGAGCTCGTCCGCCACGGGGAGTCGGGTGCGGAGGAACTGACTTTCGCTGCTATCGCCGAGGTGCGGGCGATCGCCGACGAACTCGGCGCGCCCATGCATCACGTTGCGCTGGCCTGGCTGCTTCGGCAACCCGCCGTGGCAAGTGTCCTCGCGGGGATGCGTAGCCGCGACCAGGCGCTGGACAATGCCGCTGCCGCCGAGTTGGACCTCTCCTGCGAAGTCGTCGAACGCCTCAGCGCGGTGACCGATGACCTCAAGCAGACGCTCGGCCCCAACGCCGACATGTGGCAGGGCCAATCGCGCATCCGCTGAGAGTCATCTCCTCTGCCGCGGTTTGCAGATGATCTCGCGCACTTCCATGTCGAAGAAGTTGTTCGCATGCGCTGCCTGCAGCACCACCGCCGTGTCCGCGCCGCGACCGGTGCCGCCCACGGCGATGATCTCGCGATCCGTCGGCACCAGCCCCGCGTCCGCAGCCATGGTCGCCACCTCGACGGCCACCTTCGTGCCCTCGCTGATGCGCCGCAGCGTGTGGGCAATTATCTCGACGTGGCTGATCCCGCCGAACTTCCCGCTGATCGACCGCCCGACGCCCGACAGCGCATGCGCGCAGATCAGCACCTCGATGCCGGCGTCCTCAAGCGCCCGCCGCTCCTCATCGGTGATCGACGGGCTGTCGTCCTTCTTGTTCCACCCCGCGTGGCTGGGTATCGCGACGATGCTCACATCCTCATCGCCTATCGCCCGGTGCAGCGCCAGCGCAGTCGTCCCGTGGCCGGATGCGCACACCACGTGCTCGATGCTCAGTTCGGCGCGGCGCCGCGCCACCGCTGCGGCCACCGCGTCGGTGTTGTCCGGCCCGGGCCTGTCGAAGTAGGTGATCTCACTTGTCATTGCCATGCGCCTCCCGTGTGCGTCACTGCTCCTGCGGCTGGTCAATCCCCGCCGCAAAGTCCTCGGTCGTCGCGATGCGCCAGGTGTCGCCGCCGTCCTCGCTCATGATGATCGCCGGGTCATGCGGGCGCACCTTGTAGGCCTTGCCCTCTGCCGGATCAGTCAGATTCTCGCCGGGCCACTTGGCCCGATACGCCTCGGCCATCTCCGGCGTGAGCTGCGCCGCATAGTAATAGTAGGTCAGGAAGAGCCGCCCCTGCCGATCCATCGCAAGCTTCTGGTAGAAGATGCTGTAGGCGCGATGAAACGCCACCACCAGCGGCCCCAGTTCCTCCCACTTCCACGACCCGTCGGCCTGCTTCTTCGCGCGCATGTAGTCCAGCGTCCGGGTCATGTCCGCGTTGTTGATCTCCTCGGGCCCGAGCACAGTCCCATCGCTCGCCGTGCCTCGCGACATGTTCCGCCCCACCACATGCAGCGTGTCGTCAGCGTCAATCGCCAGCGCCACATACGTGTAGCCGTCCAGTCATCGGCGGTCTTCGGCACCGCCACCTTCGAGCGCACGTGCCAGAAGTGGTGCTGGTGAGCGCCGATGACCACATGCAGACGGCCATCGCTGTCTGCGACGATCGCTCCGGCGTTATGCGCGTCCGGCTTCTCGGTGTACGCATTCTGGCCGAAGCCGATCAGCACCGGCTCACTCACCTCACCGGTGGCGTGGTCATACGAGACCACATACTGCGCCGTGCCTGGCAGGGGCTGACCATCCTCCCCCACCGCCGGCTGGTTCGACGCGCACGTCACCCAGGTCCGGTCGCCCACGCGCGCAGCCGTCGGCCCGGCCCCCGAATGCGCGGGGTTGAGGAAGTAGCCCGCCGGCGTGAGCTGCACCGGTTCCGGGATGGTCACCGAACCGTCCTCCGCCAGCTTCAATTCATAGAGCAGCACCGTGCCACTGGCCTCGCTCAGGATCATCGGCGGGCGCCCGTCGCCCGCCAGCTCCAGGCGGTGCGCGGCGTGCAGCGGGATCACATGCACCTGCCACTCATCCGCGCCTTGGGGCAGCCGCAGCAGCGCATGCCCTCCCCCCGGCGGCAGCAGGTGCACATGCGCCCACGCGTCTCCCGAACTGTCGCACACCACCCGCGTATTGTAGGCCCGCACTCCTGCCACATACTTCCCGCCCCACTCCGGGAAGACCGGTCGCAGCAGGTCCACGATCGCCCACGCGCGCCACTGCCCGTCATCGCCGAGCATCTGCAGATAGCCATCGCGCGTGCCGTCACCCGCGTCGATGTCTGGCGCAATCGCCATGATGATCGGGCGGTTCAGGGCGTCGAAGGCCACGCGGGAGGTCGGCATGAACCGCGGGTTGTAGTCGAGAAGCTCACGCTCGCCGAGGTAGTACTTCTGGTGGACGATCGGCGTCTGACCGGGGATGATGACCGGCGCTTTGGCGGCATCGATCTCCGCGCCCCCGTGGTCGTATGGTGAGGGGACGGGCTGGCCGAACGCGGCCGAACCCAGCGCGATCATCGCGAGGCAGAGCCTGAACAACATTGCGCACCTCCGGCGAGCGAATGAACCTGCGTGGCAGATACAAGTTCGCTACGCCGGTGCACAGGTCCTCGTGCCCGTTGGCTATTGCCGGATCACGATGCGCCAACCGCCCGAGGAGACCATGGGCTCGCCTGTGACTTCGTAGACCCAGCTGTCGCGCCGTAGCGTGAGCGGGTCGAGTGGCAGCACCGACCGGTATGGTCCGTGCCAATCACCGCCGAGCGATACCTCGTTGCCGCTGGCGTCGAAGCCCACCGCTGGCGGCGCGGTCGCGGTCAGGTCACGCAAAGTCGCCGGGTAGCAGCCGGTGTCTTTGCAGAAGTCGTCGATGGCCTCGTCCAATGACTCGAGCCCACTGCTGATCTGCCCGCTCACCTCTCTTTCCTCGCCGCCGCCGACCCCGGCGTAGGCGGGGACCAGCAGGTGATAGCCACTGCCGGCGACCAGTAAGCCGGCGATCGCGACCGCGTGGCCCATGGCCTGGGCGATGGCCCGCGAGCGCGAAGTCGCATACGGCGCCACCGCGCCGAAAGCCAGCACCGATATGTAAGCCAGCAGAGATGCAAGCGTCACCACCACCGCGCCCAGCTTGTATAGGTCACCCGCGGGCGTGTAGATGGAGGGCCGCCCCAAGCCAGACTTCTCCAGAATCATGGACAGCAACACCAGGGATCCGAGACAGAGGGTGCCGAACACCACATGCGCGGCGCGGGTGGCCAGGCGCGGCCAATCGCACCGCGCGTCACTCACGAAGCGATGGACCGCCACGCTCCACGCAACGCTGGCCAACAGCCACAGACCCCACAGCGGCAGCACCCCGTCAATCGCGTACCAGATGCGCGTAAGTGTTCCGCCCGCTGTCAGAGCATTCACGGTCGGCGCGGCCGACGCTGTGGTCAGCGCGATCGCCCAGGCCACGAAGCCCCCCACCAGCAAGGTCCACACCAGCAGCCTCGTGAGGTCCAAAGCTGGCAGCGGCGTGCGTTCGAGGGCGACCACGTGCTTGCGTACTTCGTCAGTGGGCCTGTTGCCAGCCCACCACCCCGAAGGCACCAGCACGAACAACGCCCCAACACAAACGAGCATCCACAGGCCGGGAAACAGGAACAGGAAGGCACCAATCACGAACTCAGTGCGCACCAGCCAGGCGGGCAGCGGCTTGCGCCCGGCCTGCATCGTCGCGGCGACCAGAAACACCAGCGCGGCCAGCAGCACCGCCAGCGGAGACCGCGCGAAGGTCCCGCCGACCGCGGCTGTGCGCCGAATCCAGACGCCGCCCCCAGGCGCACGGGAGGATGGCGAGAAGGTCAGGTCCTCCATCTCATCTCGGTCCAGGATGGTCCACAGGCGGGTGGTGCGGCGCTGACTCAACTCGACCTGCGCAGCCAGCGGCTCGTCTGATACCGAGGCCCGACCGAACCGCCCTCTGTGCGCGCGCGCTTCCTCCGGGTACTCGAATATCCACGAGTCGTCCTCAAGCCCGCGAACACCTGTGGCCACGTGGATTGTGCTGCGACCGTTCTCCCGCACTGCCGACGAGGGTGTGCGTTCGACCGTCTGGCGGCGGATCACAGAATAGGCCGATCCCAGCGGCAGGCGACGATTGACTGGCAGCGACGCCCATTCGAGCTGATCGCAGTCCAGCGCGTCCTCGGCCAACACCACCAGCAGCAGCGCCGTCTTCTCCGGTGAGCTGAGGCGCGAAATATGCAGCGGGTAGACGAGCCTGTCCGTGGGAAAGCGGATGCCGATGGGCCGGACGTCGCCCATCACCGGCCGCTCAGCGACCACGTCGGGGAGCACCTTGAGGGCGACGAAGTACCAGTGCTTGTCCACGTAATGCTGAACGACCCGCTCGCCGCCATCCGGCAGGCGGTAACCATTGTCCGCCAGCCACCCGACCAGCACCCCTGTGCGCGTCGCCGACAGCACCGCCGCGTCGTAGTCCCCCACGGCCATGCGCGCATGCACAGTCACCACGCCGCTCCCACTCCCACCATCCTTCTCGCCCGCCCTGCCCCCGAACACGCCCATGCTGGCGGGACGCTCCACGTCGAATAAGGAGCTCACCCGAGGTGCGGTCCCCAGGAAGATGTAGGGCATGACCTTCTCGCCCACCATGAAGACGTCGGCCGGGCCGGGCTCTCCAGGCACGGGGATGATCCAGGCGAAGTCGGAGGCCGGGCCGCGGTAGGTGGTTTGCAGCAGCAGGATCTCGCGACCGTACTCGGCCTCGATGATCACGGCTCGCTGGTGTGGCGAGGAGACGCCGCCCTGGCCGGCAGCCCGGCCGGTGGCGCGAGGAGGGCTGAAACCCCCGTCGGCCATGCACAGCAATGCGGATGAGATGAGGAGTGCGATCGGGACGATACTGCGGCGGATCATGGCTGCCACCCCACTTCCGGCGCGCGAGCGCCAGCTTGGCTTGAGCCGAATGAACGCGAGCAGTACGTCTTCTGCATGAGTCAACGTGCGATCTCACGCGGCAGTTCCCGCGCTCATAGGTACAGTGTCCCCCCACGGCCCGAGCGTTACACTATCTCAACCGGGCTCGATAGGACTACATCCCGCCCAGATTCACCAGCACCCGCTCCAGCACGCTCTGGCAGTAGCCGCAGGCGTGGCACCGTCGGTCGCAGGTGCTCGTGCGCTCAAACCAATCGTCGGGGAAGGCCTGGTTGTCGAGGATGTGCGGAGCAAGAGCCGGCCCGAAGCCCGGCTCCATGAGGTCGAGCAGGTTGCCACGATACGAGCGCGTCACGTAGGCGTCGATCACCGCGCGCGGGCGGGCGTGCATCCGCGTGGCGAGCTTCACGACCGGGAACAGGTCATCGTAGTGGTGAATGTCCTCCGGGCGCACCCACGTGTTCTGCAGGATGCCCGCCCAATTCTCCGGGTCCGCGAAGAACCGCCAGCACGTGTGCGGCACCCAGTCGGGCACGTTGTGCGTCTCGTCAAGCTCCGCCTCATGCGCCACCAGGTTGTCGTGAAAGCTCTGCCCCGAGCACAGATACAGACACCCGGAGTTCGCCAGCATCACCAGGCCCTTGTCGTTCTCATCGGCCCAACTCTTCAGCTCGCGCAGATGCTCAAGGTCGCGGTTGTAGTCGCGCTGGAACTGGAAGGTGTCGAACAGGTCCGCCACATACTCCATCGCCTTAATCGTCCCGATGCGCATGTTGACGGACGCGCGCACCTCGACCTCTGGATGGAACTTCTGCAGCGTGCGAGCGACGAATGGCGACGTCGTCGTCGCGATCTCAGCCCCGCCCACCACATGGTCGAGGTAGTCCATCACCGACCGCACCTGGTTCTCCAGCCAGCGACTGACCGCGCGCGCCCCGTAGCAGTTCGCATTGAAGAGGATGTCCAGCTTCACGCCCATCGACTTGAGCGCCGCCAAGTCCTCCTCCAGCCCCGCCTGCGCAGACCAGTCGGTGTACCCGCCCTGCGTGGCCAGCGGCGCGCGGCCCGATGGCATGTCCGCCCACGGGAAGTAGACCTCCGCGATGTGCTCGCGGTAGTCGCGCACGATCTCGACGAAGGGCTCTTCGTCCTCGCTCGGGAGCTGGTAGCCGACTGCGAACTTCATGGTCGCGGGAGCCTCCATGGTGGCCGTTTGCGGAAGGGCGTGCGGAACTTGCGGGTCAGCCGATCGGTCTTTTCCAGATGCACCATGCACGCGCGCAGGCAGCCTCGCCCACCACACAGTGCCGAGTTGTAGCCCGCCGACGCCGGGTAGTACTTCCGCAGTATCCCTTGCGCCGCCAGCGTCTGTTCGGGCGTCAAGTTCGCTTCGCCGCGCAAAAGCGCGGCCGCGTCCACGCCCTCCAGTTCGTCGAAAGCGTTAAGTTCCAGGAACGGGTTGATCTCCTTGTTCGTCCCCATGTACCCGTGGAAGCAGTCCCATTCGTTGAGCTTGCCCCACTCCACGTCGTGCCCGGCCACGCTGATCTTCACGCTCTCTTCGGCGCTGATGCCGTTGACCGGACACTCGCGCACGCAGGACATGCATCGGTCGCACAGCGTCCCCGGCTCCATGATCGGGTCCGGCTCCAGCGGCGCGTCCGTGAGCATGAAAGCAAAGCGCTGGCGCGGCCCGAACTCGGGTGTCAGGAAGACCTTGCTCCAGCCGATCTCCCCCATCCCGCAGATGAACGCCGCGATGCGGAACTGGAACATCACGTCCGGCGCAGGCCGGCCTTCCGCCACCGGCTCGCTGAACCGGATCGTCCGACCCACCCGCCACGACTCCTCGGGGTCGTCGGTTATGTCCGAGGTCGTCCGCCTCCCGCCGGCGTTGCGGAACGCCGCACCCTCCCAGCCATCGTCCTCCAGCATGCAGGCCAGTTCGTGCAGGACCGTCGGCGCGTACACTTCGTTGATATTGGAGTAGCCCATCGAAGGATATTGGTAGAACTGCGTGCCCTCCTCGATGCCGCGCAGATACCCCCGTGCGATGCGGAAGCCCAGGCCGATGATCGCCTGCGCTTCCGGGAAGATATGGCGCGGGTCTGCGTTGGCGGGCGCGCCCTCGAATCGGTCCATCGAGCCGATCCCGACGATATCAGCACCCATCGCCTTCGCGGCTTCCTTGACTGACTCAGACGTGATCACAGTTCGTGTCCTCTCCCGCATCGCTGGCATCGAGTGGAGCTTACTCTCCGGGCACCGCGAACGGCTCGGCCGACCAGTCCACTGACCAGAGCTTCTTGCGCCGGAAGGGCGTCTGGAACTTGTTGCCCAGCTTGCCCTGCTCTTCGAGGTGGATCATGCACGCGCGCATGCAGCCCTTGGACCCGCTGATGCCCTCACCGTTGATGTAGATGTTGTTCGGCTTGCGGGCGAACGGGGAGGTGGGGCCGGGCTTGGCATCAGTGCGGTTCGGGAAATACTCGCCGGTCTCGCCCTCCTCCGTGAATACTCCGCCGCGGAAGCCCGTGGTGCACTTGGGCAGGTCGATGTCATTCCACTCGACGTCAACGCCGCCGAGGTTGATCTTGACGGACTTGTCCGTCGAGATCGCCCCGGTCGGACACTCCTTCGCACACAACATGCACTTGTCGCACAGCGTGCCCGGCTCCATGATCGGGTCGGGCTCAAGCTCCGCCTCGGTCATCAGCACGCCGAACCGCTGACGCGGACCAAACTGTGGTGTGAGCATCATCTTGCTCCAGCCAATCTCCCCGAGGCCACACAGGAATGCCGCGATCCGCAGGTGGACCATCACGTCCGGCGCTGGCTTACCTTCTGCGACCGGGCGGCTCATGCCGGTGCGCGGCACACCGTCGTTGCCGATCGCGCGCCACGGACTCAGGTGCCCGAGCGGAATGGCCTCGTGCCCAAAGTCTTCGATGAACTTCGCCAGATTGATCATGGTCATGGGGATGTACAGGAAGTTCAGCCCGCCGTAGCCCATCGACGAGTAGTTCGAAAAGAACGTGCCCTCTTCGATGCCGCGCAGACTGCCGCGCATCACGCGGAAACCCATGGCGATGATCGACTTTGCCTCAGGCATGATGAAGCGCGGGTCCATCTGCACCGGCGCGCCTTCCCAGCGGTCCGGCGTCCCGATCCCGACCATGTCCGCGCCCATGGCTTTCGCGGCCTGCTTGACCTTCTCGGCTGTCAACATGCTATCGGCCTCTCTTGCGTGACATGTCCTTCCGTGCCCGTACGCGTGCGAGGGCCACGCGCGAACGCGACCGCTCACGCGTGGCCTGCGGGTGCAAGCCCGTCACACTCCGCTGCGACTACCAGCCTTTGCTGTAGGAAACGTTGGCGTAAAAGCCGTTCGCTTCCGCAAACCCGAAGATGTCCTCAGACCCGAAGTCAGCGCCAACCTGCACGCCAAACCCGCCGTCGAAGTCGGCGCCGCCATACACGCGAGCGCCGATGGCACTGTCATCGGCCCCGTTGTCATACACGAACCACGTGCCGCCAAGACCCAGGTAGGGCTGGTAGTTGTTGCGCGCCGCCAGCCACACCTCATAGGCAAGCACCAGACCGTAGCGCTGCTCGATACCTGCGAGGCCCTTCGAGGCGGGGCTCGCCACGCCCGGCAGGTCGATCTTTGCCCACTCGCCACCAAGAGTGACAGCGCCCTGGCCCACGGGGTAGACGTAGTCCAGCCCGACGCCCCAGCCGTCCTCAAAATCGCCCATGTCAAAGTAGCCGCCGCGAAGGCGCCACGTCGGATCGGCAGTGTCCGCGTCAAACTGTGCAAACGCCGTGCACGACACCAGCAGTACCATCAGCCCAACGACGATCAGAGTTCGCATCAATACAGGCCTCCCTATCATGTCACGAACCACGTTCACTCACTTCTCGGTGCATCACTGGCGGTCTGCCCTCAGCTCCCCGCGCTCTCCGGAAGACCAGCCGACCAGTCCACTGACCAGAGCTTCTTGCGGCGGAACGGCGTCTGGAACTTGTTGCCGAGCTTGCCCTGCTCTTCCAGGTGGATCATGCACGCCCGAGTGCAGCCCTTCGAGCCCGCAATTGCCTGGCCATGTTCGTAGATGGTGTTGGGCTTGCGCGCAAACGGTGACACCGTTCCGGGCGCCACATCATCCCGGTCGGGCAAATACTCGCCCGTCTCACCGTCCTCGAGAATCTCGCCGCCCCGGAAATACACGTTGCAGCGCTTGGTATCCACGTCCGCCCACTCCACGTCATGCCCCGCCAGGTTGACCTTGATATTTCGCTCAGTGGGGATGCACCCGCCCGGGCATTCCTGCACGCACAGCATGCACTGATCGCACAGCGTGCCCTGCTCCATGATCGGGTCCGGCTCAAGCTCCGCCTCGGTCATCATCACCGCCAGGCGCTGACGCGGCCCGAAGGTCGGTGTCAGCAGCATCTTCGAGTGCCCGATCTCCCCCAGCCCACACAGGAATGCGGCGATGCGCAGGTGCACCATCACGTCCGGCTCGGGCTTCCCGGGCTCGACGGGCCGGCTCCGGTGACGCGCGTTCCCCTCATTGTCGATGGCTCGCCACGGGCTCAGGTGCCCCAGGGGGATGGCCTCATAGCCATAGTCCTCGATGAACTTGGCCAGATTGATCATGGTCATCGGCATATACATCCAGTTCAGCCCGACGAGTAATTCGAGAAGAACGTGCCCTCTTCGATGCCGCGCAGACTGCCGCGCATGACCCGGAACCCGAACGCGATAATCGACTTCGCTTCCGGCATGATGAAGCGCGGGTCCATTTGCACGGGCGCCCCGTCCCAGCGATCAGGGGTGCCGATGCCGACCAAGTCCGCGCCCATGGCTTTCGCGGCTTGCTTGACTTTCTCTGCGGTGAGTATCGCGATCGACTCCTCTTGTCAAGTGTGCGTCATTCAGCGATTCAACCACAAATCTATCGGCCGCGAACTGTACTACACCGATCATCCCGAAGTTAAGCTCGCAGGCCCCAACTACCGCTCGGGTGCCCCAGAGCGTCCATACAGGCAGTAATCGAGGACTCGCACAACAGTCTTTGCACGGTTGTTGCTCGCGTCCCTCAATACCAACTCAACGAGTGCTTCCAGCCGCTGTTCCAGAAGTGCATCTGGACGTCTGATATCAATCTCCATGACGCCGCCCGGTACGGGCACTCGATGCGTCTTCGGCTTGTCATACTTGTCCGCACGCACCGGTTCACTTCGGGCGTTGTCCTTGCCGCGATACTCATCCGTGTAACGGCCCGGGAACTTGAGCATGAGCGCCAAATAGGCGGTCCGTCTGCTGTTGAAGTCGCGGCAATTGTCCAGTACTTCATGACACACGGCTTCGAATACTTCGAGATCAAGCCGCCGCCCCCAGTAGAACGGCGGGGCGTTGCACCACAGAGCCGCCAAAAACAGGAACCTCAGACAGTCGTCGTCAACGTTGATCGTGCGGCGTGCAGCATACCAGCTGTAGACTTTCTTGTTCTGGGGCAACAAACTGTCGTTCTGCCATGTCTGGTAGTCATACGCGATCTGAAAGTTGACTTGCCCGACTGGGGCAGCATCGATGCTGACGACCCCGTCTGCCGACTCACCACCTACTGCCAGTCGCACTGGCCTTGCCAACTCGTACTCGCGATCGCCAGAGGCGACTATCCGGCCCAGGGACTTCGCCGGACGGTCCACAACACCCTTGAGCGCACCGAGAACGTCCTTGCCGTATTCCTTCAGCATGCGCGACAGAGCACTATTCAGTCGGACCGGCGTCATGTGAACCGTCTGGCCACTAAGGCGATAGGGAATTTCGCCCTCCCGAAAGACAAACTTGACTATTTTCTTGCCACCGTCTTTCTCGTGGGACCACTTCCCATCCTTCTTGGCCACGTGAAGCATGTATGTTGAGCGCGGCACGCAGACCACAACGAACCGGAGCCCCCCTTCCTCTACGGCGAAGGCGAGTAGGTCGTCCTTCGACGGCTCAAAGTGGTTGCTAAAGCACTGCACGATATTCGCCGGCTCGCTCAACCAGCGAAATGCCTCCTCACATATGCCCACTCGCCTCCCCGTGCCGTTCTCGACCCCGTATACGATGAACCCACCTTCGCGATTTGACATTCCTGCAGCGTGCCTGATGAGTTCTAACTTGTCCTCTTGCGTGAGTGCGCTGCTCTTCCCCTTGTTGTCCAGATGCATGGACTCCGTGGGGCAGCCGATCACCGCTCGTGCGGTTGCCTCGGTGAAGTCGTTCCTCTTGGCCAACGAGCCCGGGTCGAGCGCTGCCTCCATCACTGTCGCCCCATCACGATGTGCCCGTATTGAGCTACCCGCTCCTCGGTTGAGGGAAATATGCGTCATTCAGCGATTAAGCCACAAATCTATCGGCCGCGCTTCCGCCGGCGGCGCGAACGGCAACTCCACCTTGCAGCCGGTCCCCGCCGACTCATACGCCGCCATGGTAATCTGCATCACTATCCGGCCGTCTTCGCCCGTCTCCAGCGGCTCCTCCAACCCCGCGACGCAGTTGGCGAAATGCTGCATCTCCTGCGGGAAGCCGTAGTTCCAAGCTTCCTCGAACATGGTGAAAGACCAGCCCCTTGTCGTGCTGGCCTTTTCCACCGCGTAATCATACCCCTGCTCGGAATACGTTTCAAGCGAACTGCCGCGCAGCAGGTCCGCGAAGATCACACCCTCTGACCCGTATATCTCCGCGCGATCCTCCATGCCGCCCTTCTTGATCCACGACTCCTCCGCCATTCCGCGCGCGCCGCCCTCAAACTCCACAATGATGATCGCGTCATCATCACCGCGCGTCTTGTCGGCATGCACATACGTCCCCATATCGGCGTACACGCTCACCGCCTCGGGCTTGTCCAGCATCCAGCGGAAGAACTCGAAGCCGTGGCAGCCCATGTCCAGCGTCACCCCGCCGCCGGAGCGTTCGACGTCCCAGAACCACTCCGCATGTGGGCCGTCGTGCTTCTCACATTGCTTGAGCAGATGCAGCGCGCCCACCGCCCCCGCGTCCACAAGCTGCTTGGCGCGCACATACTTCGGCGCAAAGCACAGTTCCTCGGCATACATCAGCAGCACGCCCGCCGATGCGCACGCATCGATCATGCGGTCAGCCTCTGCCATCGTGGTGCACAGCGGCTTCTCGCAGATCACGTGCTTGCCCGCATCCGCCGCGTCGCAGCATGCCTGGCAGTGCAGGTAGTTCGGCAGCGCCAGCACCACCACATCGACCTCATCGAGCTCCAGCAGCGCGCGATAGTCGGTAAACCACTGGGCGATGCCGTGCCGGCCGGCGAAATCGCTCACATGCGCCTCGGTGGGCGACGCCACCGCGACGATCTCGGCATTAGGGATGCCAGCGAACGATTCGGCATGGATTTCGGCCACGAACTGCGACCCGATCATCCCGACGCCAACCTTGTCCATATCGGCCTCCTCGCGCGAGCCCTCCTGCGACCTGGGCAACTTCCGCTGTAGGTTCGCCTGTCAGCGCGATTATCCTGCGGGCCGGATGCGTCCGGCGGACCCGCCTCACCCTTCCTCACACCCCCCTGCAGTGGTATAATGCCGGAACTTCATGATACGGTGCCATCACGCGATCATCGCCGCTGTCGTGGCGGCTCTCTGGACGCTGACCTGCCAGCCAGTGGTCTGTGCCGACCCGCTGCGCGAGTTGCAGAACGAGCTCGCGGGCTACCTGGCACACCCATCGTTGGCAGGTGCGACCGTGGGCTTCGAGGCCAGATCCCTCACGGCCGGCGAGACCCTCATGGTGCGCAACGCCAACCGGGCATTTCTGCCCGCCTCCAACCAGAAGCTGGTGACGGTGGCGACGGCCTTCGAGCTGCTCGGTGGCGAGCATCAGTGCAACGTGGCCCTCGCCGGGCCGGATGGCGACCGCTCACTGACCGCGGTCGCACGGCGCATCCTTAAGCCGAGTGACAACGATCTGGCGGAGACGCTGCTCGTCTATCTGCCGGTCGCAACTGGCCGCCGTGATCTCTCGCCAGAGGCGCTGGCAGCCGAAACCTGGGCAGAGCGCGGCCTGTTCGTCGGTGACATGAACTGGCAGGACGGCTCCGGCCTGTCGCGAAGGGACCTGATGACGCCCGCCTTCACCACGCGCCTGCTTGGCTGGATGCTTCGCGAGAGCCGCTGGTCCGCCGAATTTCTCGACGCGCTGCCCGAGGCGGGCGTGGACGGCACACTCCGCTGGCGCATGCGCGGAACGGCCGCGCAAAGTCGCGTGCGTGCGAAGACCGGGACGCTCACCGGCGTCAGCGCGCTTTCGGGCTACGCGATCAGTGCTGACGGCGAGGTCATTGTTTTCAGCATCATGATGAACGATTTTACCTGCCCCGTGAGCCGCATGAGACGTTTGCAGGACCACATATGCATCGCACTCGCACAGTTCAGCCGGGCGGAGGAAGGGCCCTGAGCGCAGAGGCGGTCATACAGACCGAGGGCTTGGTCAAGCGTTTCGGCAGGACGCCGGCCGTCGACGGCCTCGACCTGACCGTCCCGCGCGGGTCCATCTTCGGATTCCTGGGCCCCAATGGCGCCGGCAAAAGCACCACTATCCGCATGCTCACCGGCCTGCTGCGCCCCAGCGGCGGCAGGGCCCAGGTGCTGGGCTACCCACTGGGCCAGCGGCTGCGCATCGGCAGCCGGATGGGCGCGCTCATCGAGGAACCCGATCTCTACGGGCACCTCACCGCATGGCAGAACCTGCGCCTGCTCACCTCGCTGTCCGGGGGCGCGAAGCCCGCCGAACTGCACGAGGTGCTGGAGCGCGTTGGCCTCGCCGAGCACGCGCACCGTCGGGTGGCGACCTTCTCGCACGGGATGCGCCAACGCCTCGGAATCGCGCAGGCCCTCGTGCCCGCGCCAGAGCTGGTGATACTCGACGAGCCCGCCTCCGGGCTGGACCCGCAGGGGCTGGCCGACGTGCGCGATCTGATGCGTTCGCTCGCCGAGAGCGGCGTCACCATCTTCCTCTCCAGCCACCTGCTCACCGAGGTCGAGCAGCTCTGCACACAGGTCGCGCTAATCAGTCGCGGGAGAATCGTCACTCAGGGAACCCTCTCGGACCTCATCGGCGGCGATGGCGGGCTCACGCGAGTCGGCGTGGATGACATCGAGCGGGCCACCGAAGTGCTCCAGGCCCTGCCGGCGGGTCAGGTGGAAGTGCTGCCCGACCGGACGTTGCAGGTGTTCGTGCCGGGCATGGGTGCCGCGGACCTCAACGAAGTGCTCATCACCTCCGGGCTGCGCGTACACGAACTCACGCCCGCGCGCAGGACGCTCGAGAGCACTTACATGGATATCATGCGCCGATCAGAGCGGGATTCGACGGAACCGGCGGGCACGTCGGAGAGTCCTGATTAACGAAGGCCTGAGATAATGCGAGCGGTCGCAGCTCTGCGGAGCGAACTGAGCAAAATCTTCCGCATGCGGATCACCTGGGCCAGCGTGGCCGTGGTGATCGTGCTCGCGGGCCTGATCACGTGGGGCAGCCACCACGAACGCGACCGCATCGACGTCGAGCACAGCCTCGGCGATCAGTTCATCGTCGCCGGCAACTCGATCACCGCTCTGTTCATAGCGCACGCAGTGCTGCAAGCGGCTACCTTGATGCTGATCCCGCTGCTCGTGGCCGTCGTAGTCGGCGGGCTGGTAGCGGGCGAGAAGCAGACGGGCACGCTGCGGACCATGCTCGCGCGACCGGTCTCACGCCGCGCGATCCTGCTCAGCAAGCTGGCGGCGGCATGGACCTACACCGTCACGCTGACCGTCGCCATGGGCGCCTTCGCGCTTGGGCTCGGCTACGTGATCTTTGGCTGGGGCGATTTGGTGATTTTGCGCCACGGGCTGACCATTCTCGAGCCCGGTCTCGGCCTCACCAGACTGCTCATGGCCTACGGTCTTGCGACCGCGGCCATGTGGGCCGTTGCGTCGATCGCCCTAATGCTCTCGGTGATCTTCGACAACCCGATGACAGCCGCTGGCATCACCGTCGCGTTCCTGATGGTCAGCGGCATCATCTCGCTGATGCCTTATTTCAGTTCCATCGAACCGCATCTGCTTACCTCGCACCTGCGCCTCTTCAACGAGGTACTGGCGGCGAAGATAGACGTTCCCGAGTTGATGAAATCGGCCATGTACATTGCCGGCTACATCGTGATCCCCGTGATTGTGGCGCTGGGAGTATTTGAGCGGAGGGACGTGACATGTTGAAGATCATCGGTCTGAGAACACTGCTGATCGCGGCCGCGTTGCTGGCGATCATCGCGCACTCATACGCTGCGACACCCATGGAGCTTGTCCAGAAATCTCTCCAGATACAGAAGCTGGTGCAGGACTACACCGCCACCGTCACTGTCGCGATTGACGCGCCCAACCTGCAGATACCCGAGCGCTCGGTCAAGGTCTTCTACAAGAGTCCCGATCAGGTGCGCGTGGACTCTGACGGGCTGGCGATCATCCCGCGCGACGCCCTCCTCATGGGCAATCTCGGCAAGCATCTGGAAACCAATACTGAGGCGGCGCTGGTTGCGAACGGCACGTTGCGGGAGAGGCCGGTGGCGCGCATCAAGCTCACTCCGCTGGACGCAGGTCCAGGCGCGGGGCGCATGTTGTGCTGGATCGACACTGAGCTCTTCCTGCTGCTCAAAACCGAACTGTGGGACGCCACAGCCAAGGTCATGACCGTCAACTTCACCTACACGCGCGTCGCTGACCAGTACTGGATGCCCGCACGCCTCATCTGCGACCTGGCCGCCCGAATGCTGGACGGGGATGGCGAGCAGGCGCGCATGACGATCGGCTTCACCGACTACCGTGTGAACACAGGTCTGAGCGACGAGATCTTCGAGGACCAGGACTGATGGCGCCGGGCACCCACACCGAACTCAGGACCGGCTGCAGGCGCGGCAACACTGCCGCGCTCGACGCCCTCCTGTACGGATGTGCGGACGACGTGTACTCGCTCGCGCTCGCCGCAATGTCCGACGAGCAGCAAGCCGAGGAGTGCCTGCGCGAGACCTGGCGGCGCCTGCTCCGCGCGCTGGCGCGGCTGCGCTTTGGCGCCGTTCCGCACCACGAGGTGCGCCGCATTGCATACCGAGTGGTGGCTGAGCGCGTCGGAGGACCGGCGGCCCGCGCGGCCCGCCTCGCCGTAACCGGTTCGGATGGCACCATGCGTCTGGCGGGTGTGCAGACGCCAGAGGAGGTCCTGAGCGAACTGGCGGCACTCTCGGCTGAGCGCGCGCCAACGCTGCAGACCCACCGGCGCCGCAGGCGGCTGATGCTCACCGGCACTGTGGTCACGCTGTTCGTCATCACTGTCGGCGTCTGGTCAGCGGTCCTCTACCAGCGCTCTCAGCAGTCCGGCGACCTCGCCCGGCTGCAGTACCGCTGCCTGCGCCAGCGCGTCATCGAGCATGAACTGGCCGGGGCGATGCGGGTGGCCGCGGGCCAGCTTGAGGACCCCATGGGCGAGGACCGCGAGGTCGCCGCAAACTGCGAGCGCATCATCTTGGTGCTCGAGGAGATCGGCAACAACGATCGGCTGGTGACGGTCAGCGGCCTGCGCTACATCAAGCAGCGCATCGCCCGCAACCAGCTCGCCGACGTTTCTCGCTCCCTGCCACGTGACAGCGCCGAACTCCAGCGCAGCCTGCCACGCATCACACTCGCACTCGACGAGGTGGGGAACCTGTGAGATACTGGCTCCTGGGCGCACTCCTGGCCCTGACCGCGATCCTCACCGGCTGCTCCACCAAGGCCGAACGCCTCTACAACCGTGCGGAGGCGTTCTTCGCTCAGGAACAGATGCAGCTTGCCGCAAACGAGTATGAGAGTCTGGCCGCCGAGTTCGACCGCCACCCGCTCGCCGATGACGCCCTCTACAAGGTCGCCTACATCTACGCGGAAGAAACTGACAAGCCATCGCTCGCACTCGTGCGCTACCGCCGCCTCGCCGACCGCTACCCGCAGAGCCCGTACGTGGACGACGCCCTGCTACGCATCATGGACATTCAACGTGCAGTGCTCAAGGACCCCGGAGCGGTCCAGGGAACGTGCGAGGAGCTGTGCCAACGCTTCAAGGACCGCAAGCAGTTGTGCGCCCGGGGAATGCTCACGGTCGCCTCGACCTGGTTCGACACCGGCGGCTACGAGGAGGCCACGCTGGCGGCACAGACGCTGATCGACCACTATTCCGGCCAGGAGCGACAGTGCGCCCAGGCGGCTCTGCTCATCGCTCGCGCGACCGAGAAGCAGGGGGACCTGGACCGCGACACCATCGTGGCCCTCTACGAGAAAGTCGTCGAGGCCTACCCCGGTACCCACAGCGCAGCGACTGCCAAGCGCATCATCGGATGGATGTACTACGAGGTGCGCGGCGAGCACGAGCAGCAGCAGCGCACAGAGATGAAGGAGCGCTCCCGCATCATCCGCGGCGTGCCACCACATGGCGGCGCGAGCGGCCAGGGCCAGGCGCTCTCCGCTCTGCGTTCGGCGCTGGCCCATCGCGGCGAAGACCGCTCGCTGCAGGAACTTGCCGCTATGTCCGGGGTCGCCTTCGAACTCGTTTTCGACCCAGCCAGACCCCGACTCGGACAGGCCATATTCGCGCACAACCCCTTCGAAACCATCGCGGCCCGCCTCGGCTTCGCCTACAACGTATGGTCATCGGGCACCGCTGCGGAGGCCTTCGACTCCGCTCATCAGGCGCTCTTGCAGGGGCACCCGGTGATCGTGCTGTATGGCTCGGACAGTGCCTGGGTGCTGCTCACCGGCTATGACATGGAGGCCGAGCAGGTCTCCTACCTGCCGCCGGATCGCGATGGCTACGCGACTGCATCCAAGGACACATTCCTCGCGCAGTGGGCTGCCGCAAGCGGCGGCGCTTCGGCGATGGCGCCGGGCAAGTTCTACCAGTTCTCACTTGCCGCCCGCCTCCGCACGCCGCCCCCAGCCGAGGTCGTCGCCGCGTCGCTGCAGCAGGCGACCGAACTGATGGGTGCCGGAGAGTTGGCAGGTGCGGCCTCAGGTGTCGCCGCGCTCGAGCGACTGGCCATCCAGCTTGAGCAATGCGCAGACCCCGAGGCGACCCAGGCGCGCGAGCAGGTCGCCGAGTGGGCCACCCATTCGCTGGCGGCGCGGTTGAGCAACGCCCAGTCGGGCACCGCCCTCCTGCGCAAAGCCGCCGACGAAGTCCCTTCGGCCGCGACCCGGCTCAACGAGTTGGCCGAGAGCCACCGGGAAGTCACGGAGGAAACCCAGTTGCTGGCGGACAAAATCGCCGAGGCCAGCGGCGAGGCGCCCCCCGAGGAGATATGGGAGACCGCTGCCGCGCAGGCCAGCTTCGTGGCCGCTCTGCACAGCCGCTTCGTCGAACAGCTCAATGGGGTGCTCGGGCAGCTCTCACAGTAGCCTCCTGACACCCGGTACGGAACCCAGACCGCCTTCGCAGGTGTTGAAATACCCGGATGTTGTCCAAGCGTATAAGACGACGACTGCGCGATCTCGACCACGGTCCGCCGACGCCGACGGAGCCGCGCGAATCAGCGCCTGACCAATCGCCTCTGCTCGACTCGCCCGCGCCTGTGCCACCGGAAGCAGTCACGCCCGAGCCGACTCCTCGCGATCTGGACGAGCAGATCGCCTACGCCCAGGCCCAGGCAGCGTTCCGCCCGCCACCACCGCCTCCTCCCGGCGGGTCACTCGACGAGCTGGCGCCCGGCGAGGTCCTGCAGACCGAGCATGGCAACGTCTACTCGATCACGGCCCGACCGGCCGATATACTACCGGGAGCCGACGCGATCCTGCAGGGCCTGCGCGAGCTCACCAGCACCGAGCCGCTGGCCGAGGACGACCGGCTGAACTGCCTGCGCAACCTGAGCGTCTCGGACCTCGTATTGCTCGATACGGAGACCGCGGGCCTGTCTATGGCTCCCATCTTCGAGATCGGCCTGCTCCTGTGGCCGAGCGATGACGTCGCGGACGCAACGATCGTGCAACTCATGGCGCGCGACTACTCCGAGGAGCGGGCCCTGCTCGCGGAGACCGCCAGGCTGATCGGACCGCGCCGAGTGCTGATGACCTACAACGGGCGCAGCTTCGACGTGCCCATGATGCGCGAGCGCACGATCTACCACGGACTGCCCGCGCTGCCCGAGACCGAGGAGCATCTGGACCTGCTGCTCGTGACGCGGGCGCTGTTCAAGGGGCGCTGGGAGAACTGCCGCCTGCAGACGCTGGAGAAGCGACTGTGCGGGCGGGAGCGCTGGGGCGACATCGAGGGTGCTGAGATTCCGCAGGCCTACCACGATTTCGTGCAGGATACCGACGCCGGGCGGATGAAGCTGGTCTTGGAGCACAACCGCCTGGACCTGATAACTATGCTGGAGGTCCTCCCCTGGATGGCGGACCCACAGAAGATCGACGAACGCGGGTAAAGGATGAGTGGGCAGTTTGGACGATTTCATGGACCCAAGAGACCCGGAAGCACCTGACAGCGCGCCTGAGCCAGCCGACGAGTCCGAGGCTCAGATCATGCCCGAGGCGCCGAACACCGGCCTCGAAGATGCTGAGGATGACCCGACCCCCGCGCCCCGGCCCCGCCGGGCTGCGACCGTGGTGGCCGTCGTGGTGGTCGTTCTGGCCCTCGTCGGCATCCTGTCACTGGCGCTGTCGGTGAAGCTCTACCTCGAGCACAAGGCGGCCATCCGCACGCTGGAGGCCACCATCAGCAGCGTGGCCGTGCTGTCGACGAAGATCCCGACCTCCGAGCGCGTACAGAAGCGCCTCGCCTGGCTGCAGAAATCCGTTGACCGCCGCGACTGGCAGCAGGCCGCCCAGGCCATCGAAGCGCTCAACCGGCCCGATGTGATCACGCCTCCGCCCGGGACGCCCGGTCTCGACGACCCGCTCACCGGCGGCGAAGGCCCTGGAGCGCAACTGCCCGATCCGACCAAAGTGCAGGACCTGCCCGCCGAAGCCCGTGGGTTCTTCGCACAAAACCCCAAGGCATGGGCAGCGTTCCTGGGCTTCACGCAGGCCGGCATTCGGATGCGTGACGCCGGGATCGAGGTCGACGAGCTGCGCGACTTGCGCAGCCAGATGGTCGAGGCGGCGCGGCTCGGCCAGAAGGAGCAACTCACGACCCTCCTGACCCAGGCGCGTGGCATCATCGAGAAGAAGACCGGCCCCGAAGCCACCAGCGGCTTCGAGGCACAGATGCGCGCTTTCGGTCAGGCGTTCGGTCAAGCGCAGAAGCAGCGCCGCGACGTGCGGCCGGCCGGCCAGCTTGCGGCGCAAGCCGAGCGTGCCGCCCGCGAGGGAGACATGGGCCGCGCGCGCGAGTTGATCGTCAAAGCGACCGAAGCGCTCAAGAAGTCCCCCCGCATGCGCATGCCCCGTCCGATGCGCATGGGCGCCAGGCCCATGCCTCAGCAGATGATGGGCGGTCCGGAGATGGGCTTCCTCCAGTTCCTGAGCCAGACACTCAACAGCGTCATGCAGATGGAGCGCGCCGATCTGGCCAACGTCTGGAAGCAGGTCCAGATCGCGGCTGACGCCATCCGCGAGAATAACGCCGACCAGATCCGCGAGATACTCGGCGGGGCCCTTGGCACCATAGACTCCATCAATGTCCGCCGCCAGCAGATGTCCGACACCATCCAGCAGGCGCAGGAGGCCATGCTCAAGCCGCGCGAGCAAAGCGCCCAGCCGCGCCGTCTGAGCCCCGAGGAGATGATGCACAAGTTGCAGGAGCGCATCGACCTGGTGCTCGGCGACGCGCGGGCAATGTCCGATGAGGAGTTCGAGCAGGCCAAGCCGCGTCTGGCAGCCGCCCTGCTCGACGTGCTCATGCCCCGCCAGCAGGGCCCCGAGCGCCCCGGTCCCAGCGAGGCGGAACTCACCCCCGAGGAGCGCGTCCGCACCAAGATGCAGATGATCGCCGATCCCTACGCGCACCTCAAGCGCGCGGGTGCCGATACCACCGAACTCGACAAGATCTTCAGCGAGGCCCGCGACGCCATCACGCAGCATGACTACGAAGCCGCCGAGAAACTCGTCGACGGCTCCCTGCCGCTGCTGGATCAACTGCTGCAGGCCCACCCGCCCGTGCCGCCGGGGGAGGAAGCCGGCGATGCGGCCGAGAAGCCACCCACAGATTCGGCTGATGGCGGGACGACTGACGAGACGCCCGAGGCCGCGCCAGCCGTCGACGCCGACGACACCACACCCCAACCGACGACCGGAGAGCAGACCCCATGAGGATCGCCTATATCGGCACCGAACACTGGCACGCACACGAGTTCTACCTGCCCGCGTTGCTCGACCGCGACGTGCAGATCGTCGGCATCTCCGACCCCAGCGAGGACGCCATCGCTCGGACGCTGAGCGAGTTCGACCTCGACTGCCCGACGTCAACGGACTTCCGCACGATGCTGGACGAGACCAGCCCCGACCTGGTCTTCGCCACTGCCCCGCACATCGCCATGACTGACATCGCGGCCGACCTGGTCCTGCGCGAACAGCCCTTCCACATGGAGAAGCCGATGGGTCTGGACTGGCAGGCCCTCGACCCCATCGCTGCCCGGGTCGACCAGACCGGCCTCTTCGCCAGCGTCGCGCTCGTCAGCCGCTACTACGGAGTGGTGGAGAAGCTGCGCGAGATGCGCCTGGCAGGGGAGCTCGGCACACCCGCGCACTACTACTACCGGCTCCTCGCGGGCTCTCCGCAGCGCTACATGGAGACCCACTGCGAGTGGATGCTCGACCCGATCGAGGCTGGCGGCGGGCCGCTCTTCAACTTTGGCCCACACGTAATCGACCTGTTCATCCACCTCATCGACGATGTGCGCGAAGTCACCGCTCGCTGGTCCGACGCCGTCTACGGCAACGAGATCGAGGACCACACAACCGTGATGATGGTCGGCGCGAACACCGGTGCGGTGGGCGTGGGCGAGATCGGCTACACCATGCCCCGCAGCTACGAGCGCTACTTCTCGGTGAGCACCAGCGCCCTGCATGTCGGCGGTGGGATGTCCGACGAGGATATTTTGCTCAGAGATGGGAATACTGTACATGTAGGCGGGCCCGACATAAGCATCCTCTACGACTATCACGTGGGCGACACGCTGCGCCGGTTCGGAGCGGGAGAGGCGCCGATCGCCACTGTAAGTGACATGGTTCCTGTCCTGCGAGTCATGAACGCCGCAGCGCAGTCTGCCCGTGAGGGAGTGACCGTAGTCCTGGACTGAGGTCGGTGGGGAACCATGACAACTGGTAGCGATGATCGCACGGACACACGGGTGTTCTGCGCCCGTGGGCATGCCTGCTGGGTGGCACTCATCGAGCTGGCGTTGGCGGCGGCGATCGTCGTGAGAATGGTGGATATGCAAGCGCCCGGAGCGGTCCTCAAAGCTCTGGGCGTTATCGTGTTCGTGCTGGTTACCACTGCGCTCTTGATCATCATCGCTGAGATCAATACCGGCGTGGTCGCCGCGACTGATGGTCTAACAGTCAGGCACTGGCCTCACGCGGACCACATCGTCGCCTGGAACCGAGTCGTTGGGATGCAGTGGCGGCACATGTGGTGGCGATGGCTTGCCGAGCACCTCTGCGCGCGCTGCCAGCCGGGCGCTCACGGCTTCGTGGAGATTGAGGTCGAGGACGACGAGGGCCACCTTCATCACGAGACGCTGGCGAACTACGTCGCATTCGGGGGCCCGCCGGTGACGGTGACGGCGATGCTCGACGAGATATCAAAGCGGGCTGGCCTGCTGCGCGTGGAGGAGCATCTCGGCGGTCTGCTCCCTCGCTTCGAGCAGATCATATGGCGACGAGCGGAGGCCTAAAACTCAATCTCCATCCCGTCATACGCCACTTCGATGCCCTCGGGGCCGAAGAACTCCTCATACTGCTCGTGCAACCAGCCGCTGTTGTGCGAGAAGTGCGTGACCACCACGCGCGTGTCAGCGGTGATCGCCCCGAGCTTGCTCAGCTCGTCCCGCACTTCCAGCACGTTCGCCGCCCCCAAATGGTGCTCGCCGCCGGGGTTCGGGCCGTATGTGCACTCGATCAGCGCCACATCCAGCGTCTGGGTCGCCATGAACTCCCACGTCGGCTCGGGCCACCAGCCCGTGTCATTGCCCTGCAGGAAGGTGCGGCCCTCGCGCTGCAGCACCCAGTTGACCGCCTCTTCCTCGCCCGCGTGGTCGGCCAGGATCGCCGTCGCGGTCACGCCCTCGCTCAGCGCAACCGGCTTGAACAGCCGCACCGGCTCAAACCGCGCGAAGCAGTCCTCCAGCGGCAGATCGTTCGAGCGAATCCGCGCCTCAACGTGCGCGTTCCCGTGGATGGTCATCATCGCATCTTCCGGCAGCACCGAGTAGCCCCGATGGCGATAGGCCAAGTCGCTCGGCAGCAGGTGGTCCGCATGCGAATGCGTCATCAGCAGGTGCTCGAGCCGCTCGTAGTGCAGCCCGAACTCCAGCATCTGCGCATACGAGTCCGGCCCGAAATCGACGTGAATCGTCTCGCCGAGCTGGTACGCCGCCCGCCGGCGCACGTTCTTCCCGCCAAGCCGCCAGGCCTCGCGACAGGCGTCGCAAATGCAGCCGAGCGCCGGCCAGCCCTCAGCGGCTGCGGTCCCGAGTATCTTGAAGATCACAGTGTCCTCCTGCTTCACGTACGAGACGGGGTCGACATCACTCAAGCGGCAGATTCTCCTGGCCCGCTGGCGGCTCGGGGGCCTTCCCGGCGATGCCGATGTGATCGTAGGCACGCTGCGTCGCCACCCGACCTCGCGGAGTGCGAATCAGGAAGCCAATCATCAGCAGATACGGCTCCACCACGTCCTCGAGAGTGTCCTGGTCCTCGCCCAGCGTAGCCGCCAGGGCATTGACCCCCGCCGGCCCGCCCTCGTAGTAGTCAATCAGCGCCAGAAGATACTTGCGGTCAAGGTCATCGAGGCCCATCGCGTCGACGCCCAGCGCCTCCATAGCCTCAGCCGCGATCGCCTCGTCAATGGTCCCGTCACCCATCACCTGGGCGAAGTCCCGCACTCGCCGCAGCAGACGGTTGACGATCCGCGCCGTGCCCCGCGAGCGGCACGCGATCTGGCGCGCGCCCTCCTCATCCAGCGTGACCTCAAGCAGCGCCGCCGAGCGCGTGACGATCTTCTCCAGTTGCTCGGGTGTGTAGAAATCCAAGTGGTAGAAAATGCCGAAGCGGTTACGCAGCGGCGGGGTCAGCATCCCCGACCGCGTCGTTGCGCCCACCAGCGTGAAGGGGTCAAGCTCCAGCGGAATGGTCTTCGCGTAGGGACCGCTGTCGACCACGAAATCGATGCGGAAATCCTCCATCGCCGAATACAGGTACTCCTCGACCACGCTCGGCAGCCGGTGTATCTCGTCGATGAAGAGCACGTCGCCTGCGCTGAGATTGGTGAGAATGCCCACCAGGTCCGACGCCCGTTCGAGGGCCGGCCCGGAGCTCACTTGGATTGCACTGCCCATCTCGTGGGCGATGATGTGCGCGAGCGTAGTCTTGCCCAGCCCCGGCGGGCCGTCGAAAAGCACGTGTTCGAGCACATCGCTGCGGCTGCGAGCCGCGCCGATAGCCACGCGCAGACCGTCGATGATCCGCTCCTGACCGACGTCATACTCATCAAGCGTGCGCGGTCGCAGGGCGCTGATCCCGGTGCGCTCATCGTCACCGGCGTCGGCTCCGAGGATGCGCTCACGGTCATCGAGCGAGCCAGGCCCACTGACGATGCGCTGGCGATCGGCGTCTCGGTTGTCGCCTGCAGACTGGTCGGCCACTGGGCGTTCCCTCACTTCCGCCGGAAGACGGCGCGCACTATTTCGTCAACGGTGTCCAGGTCCGGCGCTTCCTCGCGCACGGCACGCATGCGTTCGAGGGCATCGCCGCGCGACAGCCCGATCTGCGTCAGCACTTCGAGGGCGTCGAGTGTGAGTTGATCGCCCGCCGGCGTCTCGCACACCTCACCGGGGCCGTCGATGAACTCGCCGACCTTGCCCTGCAGCTTCGCGACCATGTCGCGGGCGCGCTGCGTGCCCACACCAGGCAGCGTCTGCAGTGTCTTCGTGTCACCAAGCTCAATCGCCTTCGCGATCGTCCCGATGGGCAGCACCAGCGCTTTGCTCGCCGCCATCGGCCCCAGCTTCGGCACCGACAGCAGCAGCTCGAAGAACCGCCGGTCATTCTCGGAGGCGAAGCCGACCAGTCGCGGAGCCGCCCCACCAGGCCCGCCGCCCTCGGCGTAATACGTGGCCAACTCAACGTGCGCACCCACGCCACGCTCGCCCAGGACCTCCAGCAGAGGCTCCGAGACCAGCACCTCGTAACCGACCCCGCCCACGTCGATGACGACCGAGCCAGAACACACAGTGGCCAGTTCGCCGTGAATGTGCCGTATCATCGGGTGCCACCCTTCTTGTTCATGGCTCGCTCGATAGCCGCCGGGAGCCGGCCGTCACCCCGCGCCGGGCTGGCGTGGCAGATCGCGAGAGCCAGCGCGTCCGACACGTGCGAGGGCCCGGTATCAGAGATGCTCAGCGCCCGGTGAACCATGTTCCGCACCTGGTCCTTCGAGGCCCGCCCGGTGCCCGTGACCGCCTTCTTCACCAGCGAGGCCGGGTAGCTGTGCACGCTGACACCACCGTCGGCTGCCGCCAGAATGATAACGCCGCGTGCGTGGCCCATCATGATGGCTGTCCGTGGGTGTTTGTACTCGGCGTAGATGTCCTCAACCACTACGCACTCAACACTGA
The DNA here is from genome assembly GCA_029821735.1 of Candidatus Zipacnadia bacterium. Lineage (GTDB taxonomy): Bacteria > Armatimonadota > Zipacnadia > Zipacnadales > UBA5352 > JALGSU01. The sequence continues at coordinate 45,123 of JALGSU010000003.1, forward strand.
ACTCGGCGATCACGTCGGTCAGCGCGCGGTGGATGCGACTCAGGCGGTCCGTCAGGAGCTCATCGGCGCGCGTGCTGATCACACCGGCCTCAACCACAGCGCAGCGGCCATCATCGGCGTCAATGACGCCATAGCCAGTCTCGGCCAATCCCGTGTCTATGCCCAGTATTCGCACCGAATCACTCCGCAGGCGATTATAGCACGGCACCTGCCGCCGCGCAACGAACCGCAACTCCGCGATCCGTCACCCCACCCGAAGGGAAAGCGCCGACCGCGGCGAAATGACTCGCGAAGAGCCCCATTGCGGGGCCCAATACATCATCGAAACTCCTGAGGTGAGAATACATGGAGATCAAGGTAAGCAACACGGGCATCGACTACACCGGGGTATCGACCACCACGGGCGCGAAGCTCGCCATAAAGTTCGGCGAGACCAAGCCTGCTGACGATGACACCATGAACCCCGTCGAGATGCTCGGCGCTTCGCTGTGCATGTGCATCGCGGCCATGCTGCGCAAGTTCGTCGCAAGTCACAAGCTCGAGTCGGAGGAGATCCGTGTCGCGATGGTCACGGACTGGGAGCCGGGCGACCCGCAGTGCCGGAACATGAAGATCACCATCAACGTCGCGGGCGACTGGGACGAGCAGCGCAAGGCCGCGTTCCTCAAAGTCGCCGAGACCTGCCCGGTCCACCACACCATGGCTGAATGTGGCGGCATTGACATGACGATGGTGTAAACGCGAGCCATTCCCACGCGCGGAGGCAGGTCGCGATGGGCTGTCTCACATGGCTGATCGAGTGGCTCGTCATCGATATTCTGATTGGCGTGGTCTGGGATGGCCTCGGCTCGTTTTTCTCGCGGCGACCGAACAAGCCCAACCGTCGGAAATGAAGGGGACCGCCGCCCTGGTAGGCGGCGGTCCCCTGGTGTACCGTGATCCGACTCAGACGATGGCCTCGTCCACCACTGCCCTCGCCACATCCACTATCTCGCGCGCACCTGCCTCGTCATTGGCCTCAGCGATGATCCGGATGATCGGCTCAGTGTTGCTCGGACGCACGTGCAGCCACGCGTCCGGCCAGGTCACCTTGACTCCTTCGGTGCGGTCGAGCTCCTCGTCCACATACTTGCGCTGCAAAGCGTGCAGCACCGCCTGGATGCAGCGCCCCGGGCAGGGCACCCGCTCCTTGATGATCGCCGACGGCCGGAAGCTGTCGCGCCACTGCGCCACCGTCACCGACTTCGTCGCCATGCCCTCGAGGATGCGCGCGATCGCGATCAGACTGTCGGCGCAATAGCCGACCGAGGGGTCGACCACACCGCCGTTGCCCTCGCCGCCGGCGCACGCGTCCGACGATATCATCGCCTCTACCACGTTCACCTCACCCACCTCGGTACGGATGACCTCGCGCCCGTGCCGCTGTGCCACCTCATCGAGCATGCGGCTCGTCGACAGGTTGGTCACCAGCGGGCCCTCCCGCTTCTCCGCGAGCACGTCACACACGAAGGGCAGCGTGAACTCCTCACCGATGGCCTCGCCCTCCGCCGACACCACCGACACCCGGTCGGCGTCGGGGTCTTGCGCAAAGCCCACGTCCGCTCCATTGTCGATGACCGCCTGGCAGAGCGCGTCCAGGTTACCGGGCACCGGCTCCGGGTCTCGCGGGAAACGCCCGTCCGGGATGTCGTGAACGCGCACTACCTCGCAGCCCAGCTTCTCCAGCAACCGCCGCGTGCACGTAGCGCCCGCCCCGTTGCACGCATCCAGCACCACCTTCGGCGCCATCTGCGTGATGACCGTGCGGTCCGCCGCGCCGATGACCTTCGCCAGGTGTCGCGTGATCGCGCCCTCGTCTCGGCCGACGCGCCCCATCGCCGTCCCGTGCTGGTGCGCGAACGCGCCCTGGTGGTAGACGTTGAACAGCTCCTCCGCCTGGTAGCGATTGAGCCAGACACCGTCGCTGCGGATGAATTGCAGAGCGTTCCATTCGGCCACGTTGTGGCTCGCAGTCACGGCCACGCCGCCGTCCGCGCCCAGGTCCACCACCGCGTGGCGGATCGTCGGCACCGGGCACACGCCCACGTCGATGACCTCGCAGCCGGTGGCCAGCAGGCCGCCGACCAGCGCGTCGCAGATCATCTCGCCGGACGGTCGCGTGTCACGCCCGATCACCACCACGCCCTCACCCAGATAGGTCCCCAGAGCCTGGGCGAAGCCGACCACCAGTTGGGGAGTCATGGACTCCCCGACAATGCCCCTGACGCCTGATATGCCAATCTTCAGACTCTGTATCCCTGGCATCATTCGACCTCTCGCCGTTCGCCTTTGCAGTTCTCTGTGGCCTGTGCCGCGTTCGTCTCTACAGCAACCTCGTGACCCGTCTCATGTACGAGTCCGCGAGGTCCTGCGCAAGCTGCGGCCCGGATGCCTCTGCGATGACCCGGATTCGTGGCTCCGTCATGGACGCCCGGATGTGCACCCACCGGTCCGCCCCGATCAGCTTGATACCGTCGAACAGGTCCACCGTCTCGATCCAGCTTGCGTCCATGTCCTCCCGCAGCTCGGCCAGCACCGAGTAGGAACGCTGCGGCGGACAGGGCACCGTTCGCTTCACCATCGTGTAGTCAGGCAGGCCCGCGACCAGTTCCGACAGCGCCTGCCCGCGCGTCGCCATCAACTGGATGATATGCGCGAGCGCCGCGATGCTGTCGTGGGCGTAATTGATCGCCGGGAAGACGATACCGCCGCTGCCCTCGCCCGCCACCGCCGCCGAGTGGTTATACGCCGCTTCCGCGATGTACACCTGGCCCACCTTGGTGCGGATCACCTCGCGACCGTAGCGTTCAGCCACATCCTCCACACGCATCGTCGTCGACAGGTTCGTGACCACCGGCCCGGGGTCCCCGCGGCCCAGTACCATCTCCGCCGCCAGGCAGACCGTGTACTCCTCGCCCGGCGCCTCGCCCTTCTCGGTTACCACGCCCAGCCGATCGCCGTCGGCGTCATGCGCGAAGCCGGCGTCCGCCCTCGCCGCGCGCACCAGCGCCTGCAGCGGACTCAGGTTCGCCGGCACCGGCCGCGGTTCGTGCGGGAAGGGCAGCGCGGGGTCATCGTTCATCGCGAAGACCTCGCAGCCCAGACTCTCCAGGAAGCCCGGCGTGAAGCGCGAGCACGCGCCGTTGGTGCAATCCAGGGCGATCTTCAGGCCCGCCGAGCGGATCGCTGCCACATCAAGCTGCGACCGGATGGCCTCGAGATGCCGCGCACCCGCTCCGCTGTCGACGCCTACCGGTTCGAGGGCATCCCACGCCGCGTTCGCGAACTGCTTCTGATGGTAGACGTTGAGCAGTTCCTCCGCCTGATGGTGGTTCAGGAAGATGCCGTCCGAGCGGATGAACTTGAGCGCATTCCATTCCTCGGCGTTGTGCCCGGCGGTGATCGCTATGCCGCCCACCGCGTCCGACTCCTTGACCGCAAGCTGCAGCGCCGCCGTGGGCACCACGCCCAGGTCGATCACCTCGCAGCCGCTGGCCGTCAGCCCCGAGCGCACACAGGGCGCCACCATCGGGCCCGATGGGCGCGTATCTCGGCTGACCAGCACTCGCCCCGGGCCGATATACGTGCCGAACGCCTGTGAGAAGTTGATGAGCAGATCGGGGGTGAGCGTCTCACCCACCACCCCGCGGACGCCGCCGATCCCGATGGTCAGCGGCCTGCTGACTGTAGACCCGAATGTGGCCACTGTCATGTCCCCTCTTCGGTTCCGCCTTCGAGCAAGGTCGCGCCTTGACGTGTTGATAGGATAATCCCGCGCCCGCCCGCGCGGTCGATCGCTTCTTTGACTTCCTCCTGGCGGCCCGGCGCATACGCAAACATGCACCCACCGCCGCCCGAACCGTTGACTTTCGCCCCCAGCGCCCCTGCATCCAGACTCGCCTCGATCAGCGAGTTCAGCTTCGGCGTCGAAACCCCGATACCGTCGCGCAGGTGCTCGTGATGCTGCTGGATCAACTTCCCGATCTCATCTGGGTCCGGGTCGCCACCCATCAATATCCGGCGCGCCCGCTGGCAGATGTCACGGTTATGGAAGTTCGCGAACAGCCGCCGGCGGCTGTCGTCGGTCATGAGGTAGAAGTAGGGCTCCGCCTCCTCCAGAAGCGAGGAGCGGATGTCGAATCCCGGGATGCGTTCCTGCAAGATCCGGATCCCCGCCTCCACCGAACTGCGGCTGGTCGCCAGCGCGCCAGTGGTGTCCTTCGGGGTCCGCGAATCGCCCAGCACGAAGCCTTCGAGTGTCGCCGGAAGCCTGTCCACCGTGATCGGCTCGGCGCAATCGATATACAGCAGGCCGCCCAGCGCCGACGCGTAGTGGTCCATCATCCCGCCTGGCTCGGCGAACTCCACGACCTCCGCCAGGTGCGCCAGACGCGCGATCTGCTCGGGATCGTCGGGCAGGCTGCCGGTCTGTGTGGCGTACGAGAAGCTGATCCAGGCGACGGTGAGTGCTGACGAACTTGAGGTCCCGGCATTGATGGGGATGCTGCCACGAATCTCGCAGTCGTACCCGCAGTGGAAAGCCACCCCGTTGCGCCCCACAACGTTCGTCGCCGAACGGATGTAGTCACGCCGACCGCGGTAGCTGACCTTCTCGGCCGTGTCAAACTCGTCACGCGTGCCCATGTCGGGCATGTCTATGACGAAGCGCGTGTCAGAGCGCGGCGTGCCGGAGATCGTGATATCGACGTCCACGGCGCATGCGATAACTGATAGCCCGAGGAAGTCCTGATGCTCTCCGAACAGACACAAACGCCCCGGAGCTGAGACTGCGACTCTGTCTGCCATTGACCGCTCCCGTGCCGAGGATTCACGGGCAGTTTACGTGCGTCGCGACTCACTGTCAAGTTGCCGCCCGTCCCCGCCGCGCCACACGGGCAGGACCGCTCCGTCTCTCCGTGGAACCTGAATCGATACTCAACACCTGCGGAGGTGCCGACATGCGCCGTATCGTCTGCCTCGCTCTCATCGCTCTCTGCGCGGCAAGCTGTTTCGCCCAGGACGATCCGCCCACCCTCATCCCCGACTGGTGGGCGCGCCAGACAGTCGTGCCGATTCCCCGCGCATATCCCGAGGCGCCCGCCATCGACGGCAGCATCGGCTACCGCGAGTGGTACAACGCCTCCGCAGTCGATGGCTTCATCGACAATGACACCGGAAACATGTCAGACCTCCCGGTGCGCATGTATGTCTGCTGGGATGACAAGAACGTCTACGTCGCCGTCAGTATCTACCGCCCGCCGCTGCATCCCACACCCCGGGCCACCTTCAAGGCCGGCCGTCACGATCACATCTGGTGGAAGGACGACAACTTCGAGCTTGTCCTCCAGCCCGGTCGCACCGAGAACGGTATCGAGCACTACTACGCCCTCGCGGGCAATTCCGTCGGCGCCTACGCCCTCATGCGCGGCACGCTCGAAGGCTCAGGCGGCGACACCTCCTGGCCCGCCGAGTGGCAATACGCCGCCACCCGTCAGGGCCGCGAACACTGGGCCGCCGAGTTGGCCATCCCCGTCGCCTCGCTCACCAACGCCGAGAAGCCCGGGCCCGGAGCCGTCTGGTTCATGGACCTGATGAACCAGCAACTCACCCCCGCCAAGCGCATGGCCGATCTGGGGATGGTCTGGAATCTCGGCATGCACGGCTACCGCTGTCCGGTCACGCCAAAGTTCGTCTTCGTCGAGAACGGTCCCATCACTCGCCCGCACGGCACGGGCCGACTATCCATCACCTCGCGCCAGGAGCAGGCCGGTGAGGAGACCACCGGTTCACGCATGGTCCTCTACAACACCGGCGGCGAGCCCATTGCTCTTACCGCCCACACGCAGCTCTTCCAGGCCTCGCCCAACCGCCCTGCGGGCGCGCTCGATCTCTACAGAGCCTGGGACATCATCCGCCAGATTCGCGAGACCGGCAAGCCGTGGCTCGACCCGACTCAGGAGATCCAGGCCTTCCGCAGCGAGGCCGACATCCTGCGCGAACTCAACGAGCGCTACGCCTTCGTCGACGAGAGGCAGGGCACCGTCACCGTCACCGCAGCCACCCACGAGGCGGCCGGAAGTGCGTTCTTCGCACTCGAGAAGCCAGTCGAGAACGGGGAGTACATCGTCGCGTACAACTTCACCGACCCCGACACCGGCGAAGTGCTTGCCGCCCAGGTCGTCCCTTACGCCATCCTGCCCGGCCTGCAGGTCAGCCTGCGGCCCTACTTCCTGATCAACAAGAAGATCCGCGCCGAGGCGTCGCTCAATAACCTCGATCTCGCCGATGGAGACAGTGTTCGCTTCACACTAACCGCCGGCGGCGCTCTCTTGACTTCCCGCAGACCTCGTGCTACCATCTGCGTGTTCGTGTCACGGGAGATGACTTGACGATGAGCGAACTCGAACGTTTTGGCGTGTCGATGCCCGGCGATTTGCTGCGGGATTTCGACGAGGCGACTGAGGACGCGGGGTATGCAAATCGGTCGGAGGCGTTGCGCGACGTGGTGCGCGATTTCCTCGTGGCACGCCGCTGGGAGTTGCCTGAGGGCGAGGTCATTGGCACGGTCACGCTGGTCTATGATCATCACGCTCGTGGCCTGGAGCACACGTTGACGACCGTCCAGCACGATGCCAAGGCCAACGTGATTTGCTGTACGCACGTGCATCTCGATCACCACAATTGCGTGGAGGTGATCGTAGTTTCGGGCAGTTCGGTTGAGGTGCGCAAGCTCGCGAATCGCCTGATCAGTGTGCGCGGGGTCAAGCACGGCCAGCTCAGTTGCACCGCCGCGCAGACCTGAGAGCCTGTCCCCTGGGGTATTGCCTCGGGGTTTTATCGCGCAGCGGCGTGTTACGATTAGACAGGATGTGTTATGCATGACGCGCAGGGGCTTCACTCTCATCGAGCTGTTGGTGGTAATTGCGATCATCGCGATTCTGGCGGCGATCTTGTTTCCGGTATTCGCGAGGGCTCGCGAGAAGGCTCGCCAGACCACCTGCATGAGCAACCTGAAGCAGATGGGCTTGGCTTTCTTCATGTACATCTCCGACTATGACGAGCGCTACGTGACCAACCCGTATTGGAAGAGCAAGTTGCAGCCGTACATCAAGAATACGCAGATCAACGTGTGCCCAAGCCGCCGCGAGTTGCCCTGGTATTACGGTCACGGTTACAACTGCGGGGTGCCGACCGGCCGCGGCAGTGCGGTGGCGGCGGGTTTCGTGGGCAAGCCGGAGGCGGCCATTTGCTCGCCGGTGTCGAAGATTCTCGTTGCCGAGTGGGACCGCTGCAACGCGGGTCCGCCCTGCGGCAACCCGGGCTTCTTTGACTGGGGCGCCACCTGCTACTGGTCCTGCACGCTCATCCACAATGGCGGCTCGAATCTGCTGTTCGGCGACGGGCACGTCAAGTGGGTGGCGCCGTCGCAGTACCACTCGAACATGGAATCCATGGACGCGAGCGGCAGTCCGGTCCCGGCCACCGCGACCGCGGTTCCCGAGGCCACCTGGCGCAAATACTGGGACACGGAGTATGATGTCAATTGAGTGAGGCGAGGGGTGGCCGGACGGTTGCTGAGGAGTTCGCGTGGGCGCGGGACCTGAGTCTGGGCGGGTTGTTCATTGCGCTGGGCGTGGTGGTCCCGATCGTGTTCCACATGGTCGGCGGTGGACATCTGGGCAGCGCTTTCCTGCCGATGTATGCGCCGGTGCTGGCCTGCGCGATGCTGGTCTCGCCGGGCGTGGCTTTCCTGGTCGGGTTGCTCACGCCCGCGTTATCGTCGCTGCTGACCGGCATGCCCCCGGTGCTGCCGGTGTTGCCCCTGATGATGGCCGAGTTGAGTCTGATGGCGCTGGTGGCAAGCCTGCTGCATCGGAGGCTGGGCCTGCACGTCGTTCTCGCGACTGTGTTGACGCTCGCGGTTGGTCGAGTGGTGATGGGCGTGACGGTGTTTGCGGCGGTGCAGTTGTTGCCTCATGCGCTGGTGTCGGGCCTGCCGCCGATCATGCTCAACCCGCTGACGTACGTCGCCGCCGCGACCGTGAAGGCCGTGCCCGGCCTTGTTTTGCAGATGATCGTGGTGCCCGCCGCGGTCATGTCTATCGAGCGGGTGTCCCTGCCGACGCGCGAGGTGAAATGATCTCCGCAGCCGATCTGCACACTCACGCGAAGCTACGCTCGCCCGTCCACCACTTGGACGCGCGGGTCAAGCTCGTCTGCGCGTCCGCGCTGGTCGCCGCCATACTGATCACGCCCGTCGCGCACAACGTCCGCCTTGCTCCGTACGCCGGTCTGCTCGTGACGCTGGCGATGCTCGCGCGGTTGCCGCTCCGCTGGCTGCTGGCCCGCGCGGCTATCCTGCTACCGTTCCTCATCATCGGCGCGCTGGCGCTGCCGTTCGTCGCCGCGGACCTGCGCGTCGAGGCCATAGCCCTGTACGTGTCCATCGCCGGCAAGTGCCTGCTGGTGCTGCTGACCACCAGCGTCCTGATGGGCACGACGCCGGTGGTTGATTCGCTTCGCGCCGGGCAGGCGCTCGGGCTGCCCCGGACCGTCACGGCGCTGCTCGGCTTCGCGATGACGTATCTCGCCACGCTGACCGACGAGGCCCGCACGATGGTCACCGCCCGCGACTGTCGCGGTCGCGTACGCGGGACGTGTCGCGCCGTGACCGTGGCCGCGAGCATGCTCCGGACCCTCATGGTCCGCACTTTCGAGCGCGCCCAGCGCGTTGCTCTGGCGATGGTCGCGCGCGGCTACAACGGTCGCATGCCCGACCTGCGTCGCGCGCCCGCGCGTGCGGGTCACGTGTTTGTCGGCGTCATCTTCATCGCGCTCATCATCGCGCCGCACCTGACGGGTCTGCTCTGATGAACATCATCGAGGTCATCGAACTCAGCTACAGTTACCCGGACGGCACGGAGGCGTTGCGCGGCGTGTCGTTTCGCGTGGCGGAGGGGCGTTCGCTGGCGCTGATTGGTCGCAACGGCGCGGGCAAGTCCACGCTGCTGCTGCACCTCAACGGCATCTTCGGCGGCAGCGGTGCGGTGCGTTTCCGCGGCACGCCAATCGAAGAGTTGCCCGCCGCACAGTTGCGTGCGTCGGTGGGTCTGGTGTTCGAAGACCCGTCCGACCAGCTCTTCATGCCCACGGTGCTCGACGACGTGACTTTCGGTCCGTTGAACATGGGTCTGACGCCCGAGGAGGCGGAGGCGCGGGCGCGGGAGTCGCTGGCCTCCGTGGGGGCCGAGCATCTCGCCCCGCGCGCGCCTCATCATCTGTCGGCCGGTCAGATGCGTCGCGTCGCGCTGGCGTCGGTGCTGGTGATGGGTCCCGAGGTACTGGTGTTGGACGAGCCGGTCGCGGGGCTCGACCCGGAGGGGCGGGAGGCGGTCATCGAGTTGCTGGCCGGGCTGACGCAGACGAAGATCATCGCGACCCACGATCTGGACCTGGTCGCCCAGTTGTGCGACGAGGCGCTCGTCTCGGACGATGGCCGCGCCCATGCGCAGGGCCCAGCACGCGAGCTGTTGACGGACGAGCCCCTGTTGCGCGCGCATGGTCTGCGTGTCCCGCCAAGCCTGCGCTCACTACCGACAAGCCCGTCGCCGAAATCCCTCGTTTCTGAGGACTGAGTCTAGCATGAACCAACAGTTGATTGATCGCCTGCGCGCGTTCCACGGTCATCTGGGGCCGTTCGCGATGCTCGGTTACCGGGCGGGCAAGCTCGCCCTCGCGCATCTTCAGGCGCCGTCGCACTTCGGCATACGCGCTCACGTGCTTTGCCCGCCGCAGACGCCCCCGTCGTGTTTCGTCGACGGGATTCAGTATGGCGCGGGCTGCACGATGGGCAAGGGCAACATCTCGATGGAGGCGTCCGAGGGGATTGAGGTGACGGTGACTGTGGACGATGGAGGGGCGTCGGTCGTTATCCGTCCACGCCCCGAGGTGTACTCAAGCTTCGCCGAGTGGATGAAAGAGGGCAGCGACGAGACCGCTGCGCTCCGGGTTCTCGGCATGACTGACGACGAGTTGTTCGAGCCCTTGGCCTGAGGTCAGACTGAGATCCACACTGGGCTCAGCCAAGCCATATGCCCGTCGGACTGCAGTACTCGCAGGTAGTAGAACACGAAGGCTGGCTGGTCGTCATCGACCGGCGTGAGGGCGAGGTCTTGGAGCGGCTCGGTGTCGGTCCACGTCAGATCCAGTTCCGAACCTTCGCCGAGTTGTCGGTGCACGGTTTCGTTGTTGCGCACCACCTCGACCTGTGCGATCTTCGACTCACCCACCACCCACGCGGAGATTATGCGCTCGTCGGCCAGTTCCGGTCGGTCGGCGAGTTCTATCTCCGAGCCCATGGGTTGGTCGGCCACGGTGAACAGGCCGACGATGCGCGCGCCGGTGGTGGCGTAGGTGTACCGGTCGTACATGGCCTGGAAGACAGACTCGCGCGTGAGCTCGTCGGCCCAGACGCCCATGAGCCCGTCGCGGTGGCGGAATGGCTCTGCCCCGGTGGCGATGGGGTCGCCCGGATGTCCGTCGTGGTCATCGCCCCCGCCGGTGAAGCCCAGCCGCCGGCCCATCGCCAGCGCACGCTGCACGAATCCCTCGGGCTTCTCACCCGAGTCCAGTGGCACGTCGCTAAAGCCCGTTCGGGCGCACTTGGGGTAGCGCATCGGGTATGGGTTACCGTCGTGGATCGAGCGCTCGGAGTTGCCCCAGACCGAGTATATCTCGACCAGGCGCTCCTTCTCCGGATCGTGGTCCTTGTAGTCGCACCAGTTCCCGGTGCTCGCCGGGTGGTGCGGGATGACTATGGCTCGGTGGCCGGCCAGCGCCTCGAACAGGTCCGGCGGCGTCGGGTGGAAGTCGTCGCCCGAGCGGTACATTGGCTGGTAGTCGACGTCGTAGTAGACGTTGCGATCGCCGTCGCCGTTCTTGCGCCACTTGGCCCATTCGTATCCCGGCAGAGTCACGTAGCGCCCCGGCTCGTTGGCCTCGGCGGTCACCTTCTGGATGACCTCCCAGTCCTCGTCGGTGGTTTCCCACTCATGGTCGTGGTCGGAGATCGACCCGAAGTCCAGGCGGTTGTCGTCGCGCATGCATGAGTAGTAATTCTCGGCAGTCCCAATGCCGTCCGAGTGCTGCGTATGGCCGTGGATGACTCCCCAGTAGAGCTGTGGCTCGTCGTGGCGCGTGATCATGATCGGGTTGCTCACGTAGCGCACGTCAGCCAGCTTCGAGGTGACGATCACGCGGATCAGCCCGCGGCTGAAAGCCCGCAGGCCCGCCACCGTAATCACGCCACCCGCGGACGCCGGGAAGTCGGCCTCCTCCGGGCAGCTCGCCAGATCGCTGCTGGGGCCTTCGAGGTCCTCGGGGTCGGGGAGAAGCGTCGGCGTCTCGTCCTCGTCGCCGGGCACCATCGCCATCACAGCTTCGGCCTCGGCCTCCTCGTCGACCTCCAAAGACTCCTGCCAGTCACGCTCCTCCTTCTCCTGCAGACTGTCGGAAATCTGCAGCGCCATCTCGCCCGCGAAGTTCCACGCCACATTCCCCTCGGCATCCTCGGCCTTGATGGTGATCGCGAACTCCTTGCCCGCCGGGACCGTCGACGGCCCGAACACGCGCAGGTGGTCCATCGGCGCCCCCGTCACGTCCAGCGCCGCGTCGCCCACGTGCCGCCAGGCTATCTCCTCGCCCTTCCCGGCTGGGTCGGCGACGTACACCTTGAAGCGCTTGCCCGGCTGCGAGAAGCACTGTGGCGTCGAGCCGCCGCCGCCCCCGGACGTATCGCCGATGGTGGCCGCAACGATGTCGCTCGCAGCGATTTCGCTCCCCTCAACATACAGGTCGAGCACGACGTTCGCCACGTCCTCGAAGGGCGGAGCTACCACGCGCAAAGCGGCCTTCCCCGAGCAGGTCGCGGTCGCGTATTCATCGGCCTCGGGGTCGGTGGTCTGCGGGCGCTCCCAGTCGCTCTTGTTGTCACGCCCGCCGCCCAGCTCGATGCGGATAGTGCCGCCCTCGGGCACAGCCAGCCCGCTGATAGTCACTCGCCACGTCTCGCGAACCCGCGCCATCGCCGTCGGCGGATCAACAGTTATATCCGGGCCAGTCTCGGCGTCTGTCATTCCTTCTCACACACTTTCCGCTCAGCCGTCCATTCCGTGCCGTTCCTTACGGCGGCCTCCCCGGTCGTCCCTCACACATCCAGCCGCGCGGTCCGTCCCGCCAGCGGCGCCTCCCCGCGCAGCCTCTCGCCCAGACGCGTATGCCGGCGCATCTCCTCAGCGTTGCTGGCTGCACGCATCACGCCCACGCTGTTGCCCACGATCATCGCCAGATTCTGGGCCCGCGTCAGCGCGGTATACAGCAGGTTCCGGCGCAGCATGATGTAGTGCGTCGAGTGCATCACGATGACCGCCACCGGATACTCACTGCCCTGCGATTTGTGGATGGTCATGGCGTATGCGAGCTGGAGCTGATCCAGCTCCGAGAACTCGTACGTCGCGTCCACGTCATCGAAGTTCGCCACCAGCGTGCGGTCCGACCGGTTGACTCGGACCACCCGCCCAATCTCTCCGTTGTAGACCAGCTTGTCGTAGTTGTTGACCACCTGCAGCACGCGGTCGCCCTCGCGCAGCGTCTGCTTGCCCGAGGACAGCTCCGCCTTCTTCGGATGCGGCGGATTGAGCGCCTCCTGCAGCCGCCGGTTGATCTCGCCCACACCCAGCGCACCCCGGTGCATCGGCGTGATGACCTGGATCTGGTCCCTGCCATACCCCAGGCCCGGCAACTCGCGCGTGACCGCTCGAATCACCAGATCGGCGGCCCGCTCGGGGTCCTGCGAGTGAATGAACACGCAGTCGCGATCGCCGCGCTCCTTCCACGTCACCAGCATCGGCTTCTCCCCCGCGATCAGCCGGTGCGCATTCGCCACGATCAGCGAGCGCTCCGCCTGCCGGAAGATGACCGTCAGCCTGTGCACCGGCACGGCCTCCGAGGCCACCAGGTCGCGGAAGAAGTTGCCCGGCCCCACCGAGGGAAGCTGGTCGGCGTCGCCGATGAAGATGATCTGCGCGCCGTCGGGCATCGCGCGCAGCAGGTCTCGCGCCAGCGGCAGGTCGACCATGCTGGTCTCGTCGATGATGAGCGTATCGGCCTCCAGCGGCCGATCCTGGTGGTAGGTGAAGGCCCCACGGAAGGGATCATATGCCAGCAGTCGGTGAATCGTGCTCGCATCGCAGCCCGCCAGCTCGCCCATGCGTTTGGCGGCGCGCCCGGTCGGTGCCGCCAGCGACACCCGTCGGCCCAGCGCTTTGCACGCGCTCACCAGAACCCGGATCACCGTGGTCTTCCCCGTGCCCGGCCCACCGGTGATGACCGTGATGCCCTCGGTCAGCGCCGAACATGCCGCCGCGGTCTGCTCATCGCTCAGTGACACCCCACCCGCGTCGCCCACACCCGCCACACACGCCCGCGTCTGCTCGATGCCCGACGCGCCACCATACCCCGATGACGCCAGCGCCAGCACACGCATCGCCACTTCGCGCTCCGCGTCTAGCAAGTCCGGCAGGAAGACCGCGTCGGCCCCGGGCCGCTCTTCGAGTGCCACTTCCCCCGAGTCCGCCAGTTGCGCCAATGCCGCGTCGAACAGCTCCACCTCAACGCTCGTCAGCCGCGCCGCGTGCTCGATCAGCTCGTCCCGCGGCAGGAAGAGATGCCCCTCCCCGGTGGCCTGATGCAGCGTATAGACCATGGCCGCCTGCAGCCGAGCGGGGTCGCGCGGATCGATCCCCACCGAGCGGGCGATCCCGTCGGCGGTCGCGAAACCCACGCCTCGGATCCGGCGCGCCAGCACATACGGGTCGCGCTCAACCACCTCGACCGTGCGGTCCCCGAACGCGGCCACGATCTTCGCGGCCAGCGCTCCCGTGATCCCATGCTCATGCAGAAAGAGCATGGCCTGCCGCGTCTTCTCGTGCTTGCGCCACGCGACGGCGATGCTCTCCGCCCGCACCCGCCCGATGCCCTCGACTTCACGCAGTCGCTTCGGCTCCAGGTCCAGTATGTCGAGCGTATCCTCTCCGAAATGCCCGACGATACGCGCGGCCATCACCGGGCCGATGCCTTCGACCTGCCCGCCGCTGAGGTAGCTGATGATGGCGTCATCGGTGCTGGGGCGCACGAGGTGGTAGCGGCTGAAGCGGAACTGCCGACCGTAGCGCGCGTCATCGATCCATTCGCCGAAGAGCGCCACATTCTCGCCGACCGTCGGATCACTGAGGTTACCCACGGCGGTGATGCGCTCCCCGCTGGGGGCACAGGTCACGGAGATGACCGCCCACCCGCTGTCCGGAGCGTGGAAGGTGACGCGGTCGATCGAGCCTTCGAGACTGAGTTCCTGGTTGTCGGTGGGTGTTGTCATGTGGGATCAGGCGCATCTTCGCGCCCCAGGTCCGGGGAACCTTCAGCGGCGCGCCATCTACCGCGTCGGCTGGCGACCGAAGATCACCGCAAGCGTGCGCCCGGCTATCCTCAGGTCCAGCGCAAAGCTCAGATGCCGCACGTAGTACAGATCGAAGCGCAGCTTGTTATAGACATCCCGCTCCGTCAGGTCGGAACCATGGTGCACCTGCGCCCAGCCGCTAATCCCCGGCGGCACGAGCAGGCGCAACTTGTAGTAGGGGATGCGCTCGATGAATTGCTCGACGAAGTGCGGGCGCTCCGGCCGAGGCCCGATCAGGCTCATCTCACCCCGCAGCACGCTCCACAGTTGCGGCAACTCGTCCAGCCGCAAGCGCCGGAGCAGTCGCCCGATCGGCGTCACGCGTGGATCGGCGAGTGTGGCCCAGACGGGGCCGGTCTCCCGCTCAGCCCCATCGACCATGGTCCGCAATTTCACGAACGTGAACTCGCGCCCACCTCGCCCTACTCGTGTCTGCGTGTAGAAGACCGGTCCGGGCGAGGTCAGCTTGATTGCCACGGCCGAGATCGGTATGAGCACCGCCGCCAGTGGTGTGAGCAGCAGCGCCGCCGCCATGTCGAGCAGCCGCTTCAGACGCGTGGCGTAGCGCGTGCGCGGATGGGTCTCGATCCCGGCGACCCATTCGCCACCCGCCGCGAAGATCGGCGCGCTCTCGGTCAGTCGCTCAAAGGCCCCCGGCATGCTCTCCACGCGCAGGCCCCGCATCTCGCACTCCGCCATGGCTCGAGCGACCGCCGCACGATGGTCGCCGTCGCTGCACACAACCAAGTTCGTCAGACTGTGCTCGTCGATCAACCGGGGCAAGTCCTCAGGCGCCCCAAGCACCGGAGGCGCCCCCTCGCCTGCCGCCTCACCCGCCAGCGCCACGCAGCCCACCAGCCTTTCGCCACGTGCCTGCGCGCGCCCGATCGCAGCGGCCATCGCCTGCGCTCGCCGGCCCAGTCCCAGCAGCACATAACGGCGCCCGAACTTCTCGCGCGGCAAAGCGGCCAGCGCGATCAGCCGCGTGACCGAACCCAGAAACCAGACCGTGAAAGCCGACAGGAAGTAAAAGCCCCGACCGGCCAGCACGCCCGGCCGAGCCGCATACGTGAAGGCCACCGCCATCGCCGTCGCGAGTGCCAGCGCCTTGAACATATCGAGTACCGTCAGGTAAGGCGCCTGCCATGGGCGGGGGTAATACTGCCCGGCGAAGTAGATGAACAGACACCAGAGCGCCGGGAGAAGCAGGAGGAAGGGCCAGACCAGGGATCGGTGAAGCTGGGGGGCATGATCGGGGATCAGCCATGCCGCAATGGCCATTCCCGCGACGGACCAGATGAGGTCAAGCACCAGAATCGCGAACTGATACCGCGACTGCCGGCGCCGTGGTGGCGCAAACCCCATGTGCCTCTCCACTGCCTGTCGGCTCGATGGCGGATTACGAGGCGGCGGGCCTGCCGTCAAAGTGGTCGGGCAGGTCCTCGCCCAGCAGGCTCAGGACGGTCGGCGCACCGTCGTGCACGCAGGGAGTCTCGTCGCCGAAGGACCGCCCCCGCACCAGCCAGAAGGCATCATCGTAGGTGTGCATGCCGGTGATTGGCGTGTTCGCGTAAAGCGCCGCCGACGTCATGCTGGACTTGAGGTCGATGCCATCGTACGGGTGCGCCAGAATGTCCGGCGCGCGTTCGACAGAATCGCCAGTGAACACCTCTTCGCGGCGGAAGACATGCTGCATGACCGGCGCGCCGGTGTCGGGGCGGGTGATCTCGCCCAAACCAGCGATCACTTCATCGCGCAGCGCCTCGTAGTCAGCGCCTGCCTCGACCGATCCACGTGGCTGGCGCCCCTTGACGTTGATGTAGATGCGCCCCGGCGTCATGGAGAACACCCGCGTGTCTTCGGCGATATCAGACAGGCCCGCCTCGTCGGAGGCAGGTACGCCGAGGTAGCCACTCTCGCGCAGCCACGTGTCCAGGTTCAGTTCATGTTCAGTCAGCGTGAAGCCGTGATCGCTGAGCAGGAGCACCTCGGTGTCATCGTCCACAGCCCCCACGATCTGCCCCACCGCTGCATCCACCTTGCGATAGTAGTCGCGGAAAGCCGGCGCGTAGGTCTCGTCGCCGCTGGCCCACTTGCCCCACATGAAGTGGTTGATCCGGTCGGTGCCCATGACGTGGACCATCCCGTAGGTCCACGGCTCTTTGCTGAGCAGATCGACTGCACCCGAGACCCGCCCCTTGAGCGTCAGGTCGAGGTCTTCGAGCAGCGCGTCGAGCGACTCGCGAGCCTTCCACGGGTCAATATCGATGCGGTAGCCCAGTGAGGAGAGCCGTGCCGCAAGCCCCTCGGGGTGCGTAGCGCCCTGCAGTTCAGGCGCGAGGAAGCCGCTCACCAGCAGCCCGTCAACGTCGGGCGGGGGGAAGGTCACCGGCACGTTCATGACGATGACCTTGTGCCCCCGCTCATTCAGAATCCGCCACAGCGGCGGACTGGTAACGTAGGTGCTGCCCGTGATGTACATCTCATAGGAGCCGGGCCGGATGTCCGTGAAGCCGAACACGCCGTGCGCACCGGGGTTGACCCCGGTCACAAAGCTGCTCCACGCCGCGCATGAGACCGTCGGATACGTCGACAGGGCCGGCTTGAGATCGCCACCCTCGGCGATCGCTTTCAGATTGGGCATGTCCCCGTCGGCCATCAGGCCCGTCAGAAGCGAGTAGGGCACTCCGTCCAGACCGATGACGAGCATGCGGCGGCGCGGCTTGCGGCGCAAACGAGCAAGCAAAGACATCCTGACAACTCCCGCGTTTCAGTTACTTGTTGTTGAGATAGCCAAGCTCGGTAAGCTTCGCCATGACCACGTCGACGCCCTCTTCGACGGTGCACTCGCCGGTCTTGATGGTCAGTTCGCCATTGGCGGGTGCCTCGTAGGGCTGGTGCATCCCGGCGATGTCGTTGACTTCGCCACGAGCTGCGCGAGCATACAGACCCTTGGGGTCGCGCTCCTGGCAGACCTCCAGCGGCGCCTCGACGTAGACCTCGACGAACTTCTCATTCCACTCGCGCGCCCGGTCCCGGTACTTCTGCAGCGGCGCAACGGCAGCGATCATGACGTTCGCGCCGAGGCCGGCCATCTTCATGGCGAACCACGCGAGGCGCTTGGTGTTCTCGTCGCGCCCTTCCTCGGTGTAGCCGAGGTTCGGGCTCAGGTTCGCCCGAACTTCGTCGGCGTCGAGGTTCTCGACCGGAAGGTCCAATGCCTTCAGGCGCGCCTGCACGCCCTCGGCCAGAGTCGACTTGCCGGATGCCGGTACGCCTGTGAACCAGATGACTACTCCCTTGTCCATGTCTATTCGTTCCCCTCTTGATTTCAGATTCGTGCGTCGTGCTGCTAACCTGCTCGACCATTCGCCCCTGTCGCTGCCGTTCCCCTTTGCCCGCCTTTACTCCACAAACGGGTTGTCGAACCCGCGGATGACCTCGTAAACCTCGGGCCGCATGACCTGCGGCGCGGGCGGGTTGCCGTCCGTGATGCCCTGGCGGATCTCGGAGCCGCTGAACGACAGCGCGGCCTCGGTGCCGCCGTGCGGGCACGTGCGGTTGGATGCCACTCGGCCACAGGTGGTGCAATACCAGAAGTCGCCGCGGATCGTCATCGGCTGGATCTCAAGCTCGCCCGCGAGGCTCTCGAACTTCTCGATCGCCTCTTCCTCACCGTAGTAGTCGCCCACGCCCGCGTGGTCGCGGCCGATGATGATGTGGGTGCAACCGTAGTTCTTGCGCATGATGCCATGGAAGACTGCCTCTTTGGGACCGGCATAGCGCATCTCCGTCGGCAGGATGTTCAGGAACGCGTGGTCGGCGGCGAAGTACCCCTCGATGAGCTTCTCATACGCCCCGATGATAGCCTCATCGCGGAAGTCGCCGGGCTTCTTCTTGCCGATGATCGGCTGGATCATGAGCCCGTCGCAGAAGCCCAGAACCGTCTTCTGCAGGTCCTCGTGACCGGCGTGCGGCACGTTCCGGGTCTGGAACGCGCAGACCGTATTCCAGCCGCGCTCCTCGAAAGCCGCACGGGTCTCGGCCGGGAACAGGTTCACTGCGGCGAACGCCCCGCGGTCGTTGTCGATCAGGTCAACCGTGCCGCCAACGATGTAGTCGCCGCGCGCCAGGTAGCCCGCAACGCCCGGGTGATCGGTGTCAGAAGTCCCGAAGACCGACGCTGCCGCAGCCGCCTTGTCCCACTCGTAGACCTCCTGCACGTTGAGGATCGCGACCGCCTTGTCCGGGTCAGAGGCGCCCACCAGCACAACCTGGCTGCCCTCCGCCACGGCGTCGGCGCAGTCGACGGTCAGGAAGATCGGGATCGTGTAGATCGTGCCATCCGCCAGGCGCTCGTTCGCGACGATGCCGTCGAAGTCGGCCTTGCACACAAAGCCCTCGAGCGGGCTGAAGACGCCACGAGCTAGATTGCGTGCGTCACCGACGATGTCGTCGGGCACGACGAGCTTGGGCAGATCGGCTGCCTTAGCCACGGCCTCGTCCAGCGCCGGCCCAGCCAGCACTCGGTCAACCAGCTTACCACCATGAGGTGCGATCATCGGGAATCAGACACTCCTTCGTATGTACCACCTGTCGAGGGGGTATGTTTGACGTGAAACATCGGAGTAATATTACACTACAATAGGAGTGTCAGTCAACCTCAACCACCGGCAAACTGGTTGTCTCTGCAAGCTGATGCCTCGCCTAGGCGACGGGATGTTGTGCGAGGAGGTCAACGAGTGTCTCCCACAGCCAGTCCCGGAACAGGGCAGCTCCCCCGAGAAACAGCCACCACAAGATGGACAGCACCTTGGCCAAGGCGTGCTCCGTCCGAATTCTCAGGTACTTGAGGATGTGCTGCGGAAGGAAGATGAACGCCTCGAGCCAGAAGAGGGGGTTGAAGTTCTCGATTACGCGTGCCGAAAAGTACCCTATCAACTCGTTGAACATCCTGTCGATACGGGTCGCTGCCTCGTGGCGTAAGAGGAGGCTTCGGGGTTCGACAACGGGGGACTCGCGGATCAGGGCGTAGACGGCTTGCTGTGCCATCTCCGCTCTTGTGGACATCGACTCTGGCGATCGCGAGTACCGGGCGTAGAGGCCTTTGAGGCGCCGGCTCGCCCACAGCCTTCTGCTGAAGTACAGGAACCGCAAGGACCAAATGAGTCCGGCGACGTACGCGACTCGTACCCAGTCCAATGCCCAGACCTCGCTCTGCCGTGACATGAATACGACCAGCACGATGCCCCTGACGCTCTCCCGCAAGCAGCCTCGCCACCAACTGATGGCCGCCAAGAGCCACCCGGAATTATAGCACGTGCCGGTGGACGCAGGCAACTGTCTCGGGCCGGTTCACGCCGAGACCGCGCCTACCGCGTTGCCACTCTCACTTGCGCGTAAGCTTCCACGCGTCCGACGTCATGTTGTTCCCCGCGACCATCCACAGCCCATCGTCATACACGAAGACACTCGCCGCGTGACGTGGCAGCCACGGCGTATCCGGCAACTCCTGCCAGTTCACACCGTCCGACGAGCACCACACGTCCTTCCGGTTCGCTTCGCCATCGTGCCCCTCCATCACCCATAGCTCACCGTCGAAGGCCGCCACGTCGTGGTACGATCGGGGTTCCCACTCCGCCGCCGCTGTGTGCAACTCCCAGTTCGCACCATCGGCCGTGCTCCACACCTCGTTGTAGTACAGTCGCTGCGGCGTGGTCGGCGTATCATACGTCCCGCCCCCGAGCAGCCAGATGCGCCCGTCCTTGACCGCGCAGCCCCCGATCATCCCGCGAGGCGACCATGGCGCATGCTCTACCACCCGCTCCCACGTCGCACCATCCTCCGAGCACCAAACATCGTTGTAGAAGATCTCTGCGTCCCCGCCCTCCACAAACGCGGGCATGGTCTGCCCGCCCATCACCCATATCTTCCCGCCAAAAGCCACCGTGTGATGCAGCACGCGCCTGCCCCACGGCGTCTCGGCGCACACCAGCTCCCAGTTCAACCCATCCGCGCTGGACCACACATCCGGCTGGTAGTGATGCTGGTTGCAGTCACCGCCGACGATCCACATGCGCCCATCGTGCACCACATAGCCCGCCGTATGCCGCCCCTCCCACGGTGCCTGCAAGAGCTCGAGGGTCCACTCCGCACCGTCGACCGACGACCACACCTCCGAGTTGCAGATCTTCGGGAAGTGCTCCTTGTCACCTGGATTCCATCCCCCCAGCAACCACATGCGCCCCTTGAAGACCAACGCGCCGGCGCCGTCGCGCGCCGCGAAAGCCGCTTCCTCCGTCGCCGCTGTCCACTGATACTCTTCCGCCGGATCCGACCAGGCCATCGTCATCCCTCCGAGACAAATCGCTGCCATCGCGAGCGCCGCAAATACCAGAATCCTCATCTCAGCCGACCTCTGCGCATGCCTTTTTCTCCCTCGCTTAATGCCTCGCCTCTTGACAAATCGCCTGCTTTTGCTATACTCGAACAGTTGTTCGATACCGCGCCCGTGAGGCATCTCGATCCGGGCAGCCCCTCAAATGGAGAGATCACAATGGACGGAATACATGTCCTGGCATGCGCTCTGATGGTAGTGCTCTATGTCTGCCGAGACGCCTTCATAGGCTAGGGAGATGAGCAATAGGAGCGATCCCCTCACAGGAACTCTTGCAGTGAAAGGCGGATACTGGTAGAATTCAAGCGCTGCAGAGGAATGCGGCCGCCGACGAGGAACACTGCGGTCACAAACAATATCCGTCAGGAGAGTGCTGACGTGAAATCGATCTACATTGTGCTCATTGCGGCGATAGCTCTGACTGCCCTCCTTGTCGTAGGCTGCGGAGACTCAGGCAACAGTCCCTTCCAGGGCGACTACGTCCCTGGCCAGGGAACCAGCGACTCGGGCGGCAGCTCGACTCCGCCCACCCCGCCCCCGCCCGACGATGGTGACGGTAGCACGACACCCCCGCCCCCACCCACTGGCGGCGACACCGGCGGCCTGACCCCGCCCGCTCCCCCGATCCTGTAGCGAGCGGTAACCCTAATACGAAAAGAGCACGCCCGTCGAGGGCGTGCTCTTTGGTGTTCTGACGGTATCGCTTACTGCCCCAATGCCTCGCTCAAGCTGCCCCCCACGTCCAGATTCAGCCCCGGCGATGCCCACAGATACTTCGGCGACAGCTCCACGGGCAGTGTGCGCGACAGGATCGCTCGCGCGGACATGTCCTCCGCGAGCCCCAGCGGCAACTCTTCGTCGCGCAGTTGCATGGTGTGCTCCGCACGCGTGATGAATCTCATCTCCGCCCGCGATTTCGGGTCATGCCTGTGCAGCGGATTGCCCTGATCCTCAAGCTCCGGTGCGCGCTCGTTGACGTTCTTCGTTGTCTGCCGGACGCGGCGCGAGGAGATGTGCCTGGCGAACGCCGCCAGATCCTCCCACTCTGCCGCGGGCGAAGTCTCGATTAGCAGCCCGACACGCACGTTGTGCACGGGCTTGCGCAACGAATAGTCCTCCTGCCGGCCATACACCTCGAGCACGACCGACCGATCATCGCCCTCACCGATATGTGTCAGGATGCCCGGCTTGGCCTCAGACCGACCGCCGGGCGCCCCGGTCTCCAGGATCTTCACCCCGAGGAAACTGCTGCCGCGCTGCAGGACGATCGTGCCGCTGCTGCCCACCGCCGCCGGCTCACCGATCCACTCGACGCCATTCACCAGAACCGTGTCCACCTCGGGGACGCAGCCCAGAACCCCGCGCACGCGCACCTGCTTGCGGTCCGCAACCCCGACGCCGTCGAATGTGAAACTGCACAGTGCCAGAGAACCGGCCTGCACGCTCTGCACATGGCCCTCAATGTCCGGCGCATAGAAGTAGCTGCCCTGCCGCCGAGGCAGGTCAAAAGTCATCAACACCGGGATCGACCACCGGCTCACAGGCCCGCTCATCGTCCCCATCGTGGACAAATCGCTCGCCCACGTGCATGAGCTGGCGACCTCCACCAGAGGGTCCTCGACGCTCGGTATCCGTGTGCGCACCTCGCCTGGTGCCTCTCGCCCGTCGACCAGCGCGACCAGCGCGTCGCCGAGTTCATACTCTGCGAGCGCGAAATACATCGCCAGCGGAACTGCCTCCGGGAGTCGCTCCAGCGCCGAGGTCAGATCCGCGGCCAGCAACGAGCGTGCCACACCGGGGTCGCCGTTGTAGTCGGCCGGGTATGCAGCCAGCACCGGCCCGCCCACCATCCCCGCATTCGCGTCATAGCGGCTGAGCAGATCGCGGTAGCACACCTGCAAAGCCATCTCCGCCTCGCCCTTGGCCTCGTCGTCGGCAGCAAACTGCCACGCCCACCGCAGGCCACCGATCCGCAGCGCGTCATACGTCGGACTCGGCGCACTGATCAGGCCCGCCCGACTGACCTGCTTCAGCCACGCAGCTATAGTCTCGCGACCGGCCTCGGGACCGCGGGCGTCGCCCGCTGCATCTCCGAGTGTGCACACCGCTCCCGCGTACATGCCCGCGGCGAACCCGTCCGTGGCGCCTGTCGGGTTGGCGAGCAGACCATCCAGCGCCGCCTGCACGCTGCCGCCGAGCAGATCGCCGACCACTCCGCCCCCGTCCGACAGCTCGCGCGCCAGGTGTGCCAGCGCTGGCGCCAGGTACAGCGTCGCGTTCGCGCTGTAGACCGCCCCTGCTCGGCCCGTCCAGCGGAACAGCCCGTACGTCGGCGAGCCCTCGGCCCGGTCCTGCTGCTCAAGCACCGCCGCGATGACTCGCGCCGCCCGCTCCGGTTGCGCACCCGTCTCCAGCAGCGCCGCCGCATAGTTCAGGCTGGCCTCCGCGACGTTCAGACTCCCCGACACGTCGCGCACCAGACCCGTCGGCTCATCGTAGTTGGCCACCGTCACGTCGCCGGCCGCCGTCCGCGAGGCCTCCCCGTAGCTCACCACCAGCCCCGCGATCTCCTCGAGATTCTTGCTGGCACACGCGGGCACGACAATTGCCACTGCCAGGACCACGGCTGAGAGTCGACGCAGCATAATTGCGCTCCTCCTTGAGTGAGACGCTCCAAGTCATAGACGCCCCGAGACCCGTGGGAGTTTCGCCGGCCGGATGCACAAACACAGAAGGGCCGCCGAAAGTCTTCTTCGGCGGCCCGTCATGTCCCTTTGCCCGGCTAGAGCGTGGCCCACATGCGCGGACCAGCGTGGTGAGTCTAGCGCTTCGAGAACTGCTTGCCACGCCGCGCCTTCCGGAAGCCAGCATGCTTCCGCTCTTTGACGCGCGGGTCACGTGTCAGCAGACCGGCGGGCCCCAGCAGACCGCGCAGCGTTTCGTCCATATCGACGAACGCCTTCGCGATCCCGTGCCGCACCGCGCCTGCCTGGCCGGCGAGACCGCCGCCCTTGACCTTGCAGATCACGTCATACTCCCCAACGTTGTCGGTCACCTTCATCGGCTGATTGACCATAACATTGAGCGTATCGCGCTTGAGGTAGTCACGCGCCGTCTGATCGTTGATGGTTATCTCGCCCGTCCCGGGCTGCAACCATACCTTCGCCACGGCGTCCTTGCGCTTGCCAGTTCCGTATCCGACGTAGTTCGCCAACCTGATTTCCTCCTCATGACAGTTGCGGGGCAATCTGCCCTGTGCGGCTTAGTCCTCTGGCAGGGGCTCCGGCTGCTGGGCTCCGTGCTCATGGTCCGAACCCACGTAGACCTTCAGCTTACGCAGCATCTGACGCCCCAGCGTGTTGTGCGGCAGCATGCCCTTAACTGCACGCCGAATGACCTTATCGGGCTCCTTCTGCAGGAGAGCCCCGTAGGTGGTGGCCTTCAAGCTGCCAGGATAACCGGTGTGCCGGTAGTGAATCTTCTTCTCAGCCTTGTCGCCCGTCAACCGCACGCGACCCGCGTCGGTGACGATCACGAAATCGCCGCAGTCAACATGCGGAGTGAAGCAGGCCTTGTGCTTGCCGCGCAGAATCGCCGCGATCTGCGCAGCCAGACGCCCGAGCACCTTCCGCCGCGCGCTCACCACGTACCACTTGCGCTCCACTGCTTCGTCGTTTATCGAGTGAGTTATCGGATCCATCAGGTACTTCCTCCTGAGCGCCCGGCGGCGACCGCCGCCGTAACTGCGTCTATCTTCAGTACGTTATTCTCACCAACGATAGTCCCTGCGGCGGCGCTGTCCGGCCGGCCTGCCTGCGGTCACATCCAGCCAGGATCCACGAGACCTCCTCCACCGAGAGCCTCCCCGAACCCACCTGCACCAGCGTGCCCACTATGATCCTGACCATCAGATACAGGAACCCATTACCCTCGGCTCGGATCTCCACCACTTCGCCGTCCCGCAGCACGTCCAGACGCGTCAGCTTGCGGACCGTCGTCTTCACCGAACTGCCCGACCCGCAGAAAGCCGCGAAATCGTGCTCCCCCACCAGCGTGTCCGCTGCCGCCTGCATTCGGTCCTCATCCAGCGGCTGTCGCACGTGCCAAGCATACCGGTTGATGAACGGCGACGGTAACTGCCGGTTCAGGATCCGGTACGAGTACAGCTTCACCTTCGCGTCCCGCCGTGCGTTGAAACTGGTCGGCACTTCCTGGACACTAACCACCTTGACGTCGGCGGCAAGTGCGTTATTCAGAGCCTTGACCAGATTCTCAATCGGGATCGGGCCGGACGTCTCCAGCGTCAGGGCCTGCCCGAAAGCATGGACTCCTGCGTCGGTACGCCCCGCGCCAGCAACTCGGACGCTCTCGCCCAGCACCCGCCCCGCCGCCTCCTCGAACTCCCCCTGCACCGTGCGCAGTCCCGGCTGAAACTGGAAGCCGTGGAAGTTCGTGCCATCGTATTGCACGACGATCAGGATCTTCCGCATCCGTCCCGCCGCTCTCGTCTGCTACTCGACCAGCTCAAGAATGGCCATCTGGGCGGCGTCGCCTGCCCGCAGACCAGCCTTGATTACGCGCGTATACCCGCCGTTGCGTTCGGCGAAGCGCGGGCCGAGCTCGTCAAACATGTACTTCACGAGCACCTTGTCCCGCACCTTGCGCAGAACCTGCCGACGGGCGGTGAGGTCCCCGCGCTTGGCCAGCGTGATGAGCTTCTCAGCCATCCGCTGACTCTCCTTGGCCTTTTGCAGAGTTGTGCGAATCCGGCTGTGCCGGAACAGCGAATCCACTTGGCTGCGCATCAGTGCGATGCGCTGGTCGGTGGCGCGACCGAGTTTTCTGTGGTCCTTGCGATGTCGCATCTTCAGTGCCCCTCAATGGCTCGGCATTGGCCCTCCGTGGCCGGCGGCCTAGCCGTCTTCTTCTTCAATGAGTTCCTTCTCCGAGCCCACGGGCTCGCGCAGTGCCAGGTCGAACTGGGCCAGCTTCGCGATGACTTCTTCCAGCGAGCGCTTGCCGAAGTTCCGGATGGCAAGCAGGTCCTCCTCGGTATAGGGAAGCAGCTCCCCGACCGCGTTGATGCTTTCCTTCTTCAGGCAGTTGAAGGTGCGAACCGAGAACTCCATCTCCTCGATCGGGTAGGAGAGGACCTTGTTGCGGACCTCTTCCTCCTCCACCTCTTCTTCTACCTCTTCCTCAGCCATCTCGATGTCGCCGAAGATCCGGATGTAATGGCTCAGCACCTCTGCGCCCTGCCTGATCCCCTCGTCGGGCGCCAGCGTCCCGTCACCCCACACCTCCAGCAGGAGACGGTCAAGGTTCGTCCGGTAGCCCAAACGCGTCGGCTCAACCCGGTACGTGCAACGGGCGATCGGTGAGAACAACGCGTCCAGGGCGATCACGTCATTGCCCTGCTTCTCGCGCCCCGGCTCTTCCACTGGGTGGTAGCCGGTCCCGAACTGCACCCACAGGTCCGCGGTCAGGCTTGCGTCCGCCTTCGTCAGATCCGCAATGTGCACCTCGGGATTATTGATCTCCACACCGGGCGGGCAGATAACGTCCGCGCCGGTGATCTCACCCTTGCCCTGGGCCTCGATCCGGCAGATCTGAGGCTCATCGCCCGCGATCTCCGGGTCATAATTAATGGCCAGTTCCTTGATGTTCAGACACAACTCACTGGCGTCCTCGTAGACGCCCTCGATGGTCGTGAAAGCGTGAGGCACCCCGTCGATACGTACGTCAGTAACGGCGGCCCCCGGAACATGGGCCAGAAGGACCCTCCGGAAAGCGTTACCGAGCGTCTGCCCGAAGCCTCGCTCCAGCGGTTCGATTGTAAACTTGCCGTACCTGTCCGACAACTCCAACGCTACCATTGTCGGGGAGACGTCATCTATCATGGCTCACTCTCCCTCCACGACCTACACTGCCCGGGCATCAAAGACGTCAGCGCGCATAGAACTCGATGACCTGCTGCTCGTCGATATCCAGGTTGATGTCCTCGGGCTCAGGCAGCCGCGCCACCGTCACGCGCCGTGCGTCCCCGTCCACCTCGAGCCAGCCTGGCGGCTGAACTCCGCGGCCCTGTGACCCAACGATCGCCTGGTGATCACGGCTATTGGTGCGCGCCTCGATGACGTCGCCCTCGCGGACGATCATCGACGGGACGTTGCACACCCGGCCATTCACGTTGAAGTGTCTGTGCCGGACCAGCTGGCGCGCCTGCGCCTGGCTGCATGCCATGCCCGCGCGCCGGACAACAGTGTCCAGCCGCCGCTCGAGAATCTGCAGCAGAATAAAGCCGCTCACGCCCGGCGCACCCAGGGCCTTCGCAACGTAGCCCCGGAACTGCCGCTCCAACACGCCGTAAGTGGTTCGCAGCTTCTGCTTCTCGCGCAGCTGCATGGCATAGTCACTCGGCCGTCGCCCGCGCCTGGTCCCACTGCCATGCATCCCGGGCTTGTACGCCTTCTTGTCGAAGGCACACTTCGGCCCGTTGCAGCGATCACCTTTGAGATACAGCTTCTGTCCCTCGCGGCGACAGAGCCGACATACTGCTCCAGTATAACGCGCCATTTGAACTCCTCACCTCCGCAGGTCGCAGCGCCAAAACATCGCGCCGCTGCCCTGCTTTACATGCGTCGCCTCTTCTTCGGGCGGCAGCCGTTATGCGGTGTGGGTGTGACGTCCTTGATCTCGGCCACATCGACCCCGACTCCCTGCAACGTCCGCAGAGCCGTCTCGCGGGCCGAACCGGGACCCTTGCAGTACGCGTCGACGCGGTTGATACCAGCGTCCAACGCCTTGCGGCCAACACTGTCGGCCGCTAGCTGCGCCGCGAAGGGCGTGCCCTTCTTGGTGCCGACGAAGCCTATGCTGCCACCACTTGCCCACGCGATAACGTTGCCGCGCTGATCGGTGATGCTGATAATGATATTGTTGAAGGTGGACTTGATGTACACCCTCGCCGGCGCGGGACCGGAACTCGGCCGTCTGCCCCTGCCACCGTCACGGTCGCCGCCACGTCGCGGCGGGCCGGGACGTCGTGCAGGTGGTGCCGACGGTGCTGCCGGTGCCGACGGTGCCGGCGGTGCCGCGGCGCCCTCTGGCGCAGCCGCTGCCTCCGGTGCCCCTGCTGCCGCCTCAGGTGCCGGAGCAGCCGGCTCGATCACCTCGGCCTCGCCAGCGGGTTTCTCCTCCGCCGCAGCCGCATCACGTTCGTCTGCCATACCAGTGCCTCCTATGCTCTACGCCTCAAGGGACGTCTCGCGCCCCCGGGTCCTTTAGGTCTTCGCTGCTGCCTTCTTCTTACCAGCAACAGTCTTGCGTCGTCCCTTGCGCGTGCGCGCGTTCGTCCGGGTGCGCTGGCCCCGTACGGGCAGACCACGGCGATGCCGCAGCCCACGATACGTCCCAATCTCCACCAGGCGCTGAATATTCGAGACCACTTCTCGGCGCCGGTCGCCCTCGATCACGTAATCGCGCTCGATGATCTCTCGCAGCCGAGATGCCTCATCCTCGGTCACGTCACGCATCCGGGTCATTTCGTCTATGCCGGCCTCGGCGACGATCTTCTGAGCGCTCGACGCGCCAATCCCGTAGATATACGTCAGCGCTATCTGAACTCGCTTATTGGCTGGCAGGTCTACTCCAGCAATTCTGGGCAATGTCGCTCCTCCTTATCCTTCGGCACTAGCGTCGAATTAGCCCTGACGCTGCTTGTGCCGCGGATTTGAGCAAACCACGCGCACAACACCCTTGCGCCTGATAATCTTGCACTTGTCGCAACGCTTCTTCACGGACGCTTGGACTTTCATCGTCACTCACTCGCCCCGCCAGGCGCGCACGCCGCCCGACGTAATCTCGTTGCTCCTGCTAAATGCTACTTGTGCAACCAAACTATTCGGCCCCGTGACAGATCGTAGGGCGTTATTTCTATGGTCACCGAGTCCCCCGGCATGATCCGAATATACCTCATCCGAATCTTACCGCATACGTGCGCCAGAAGCTCGTGCCCATTCTCCAGCCGGACCTTGAACACCGCGTCCGGAAGCTTCTCCACCACCGTTGCCAACACCCGAATCATCTTCGGCTCTTGCTTGCCAGTGGCCTGCTCTTCCGGCTTCGCGCGCCGTTTCCGACCTCGTTTGCCATTCTGCTTGTTCGCCATGAAGCTATCCGTACCTCACTCGCTGTGCTCTGGCAACTCTCGCTCACGGCTCAGTGAGTATCCAGTGGCCCTCATCCGTAACTGCCACTGTATGCTCGAAGTGAGCCGAGAGGCTTCCGTCCGCCGTGCGCACCGTCCATCCGTCTGAGTCTTGATAGACGTCCGCACTTCCCGCATTGATCATTGGCTCGATCGCCAGCGCCATCCCCGACTCCAGCTTCAGGCCATAGACCGCTCGGTTGCCCTTTTCGACAAAGTTCGGTATCTGCGGCGGCTCGTGTATCGACGAGCCAATCCCGTGCCCCACCAGCGCCCTCACCACACCAAAGCCCGCCGCCTCCGCATGCTCCTGCACCGCCCGCGCGATGTCCCGGATCGTCGCCCCCGGCCTGACCTGCTCGATACCCAGGTCGCGCGCCTCACGCGTTACGTCCAGCAGCCGCTGCGCCTCCGCATCAATCTCGCCCACACCAACCGTGAAGGCCGCATCCCCATGGTATCCCTCGAAGCACACACCCAAGTCCACTCCGAAGATGTCTCCCTCGGCCAGGAGCTCGTCCTCCCGCGGAATTCCGTGCACAACCACGTCGTTCACTTGCGCACAGATCGTCGCCGGATACCCGTTGTAGCCCTTGAACGAGGGCGTAGCGCCCGCCTCACGGATCGTCTCTTCAGCCACCTGATCCAGAAATAGCGTATTGGCGCCCGGTTGCGCGAGCTCTCGCAGGCGCTGCTGGGTCTGCGCCAGAATCCGGCCTGCGTGTCGCATCGTGTCCAACTCGGCCCGTGTCTTTACTAAGGTTCGCTCGCCTCGAATGAACGCCTTGCCCATGCCGCCCGCTCCCCGTCTCAGGCGATCGCGGCCTGGTGTACGGCCTCGGCGATGTCGTCAGGCTTGCCCTCGCCGGGAACGTCCGCCAGCACACCACGGTCTGTGTAGTATTGTATGAGAGGCTCGGTCTGCGCCGCATAGGCTCGCAGCCGTTCCGTAATCGCTTCAGCCGCATCATCGCTGCGCTGGTAGAGAGCACCATCGCAGTCCGGGTTCGGGCACGGGTCGCCAACTTCACCATCGTCGGCCGTGTAGATCCCGCCGCACTCCTTGCACATCCGCCGCGAACTCAGCCGCCGAACGATCTCCTCTTCGGCCACCGCCAGGTTGATCACCAGCAGTGCCTGCCGACCCACTTCGTCCATCGCGGCGCCAAGTGCCTCGGCCTGAGGTACCGTGCGCGGGAAACCGTCCAGCACAAAACCGTCAGCGCAGTCCTCACGCGCAACCCGCTCGCGGGCGATGGCAATGACCAGCTCGTCCGGAACCAGCTCGCCAGCGTCCATGTAGCCCTTGGCCTCGCGGCCGAGTTCACTGTCGTCAGCCACCGCTTCCCGTAGAATATCTCCCGTCGAGATATGCGGGACGCCGATCGCCTCGCTCAGCCGGACGGCCTGCGTGCCCTTGCCTGCTCCGGGGGGGCCCAGCATGACCAGGTTGTATTCTCGGTCTGCCATCTGTATTGCTGTCCCCTTTACGCCAGGAAGCCCTGGTAATGCCGCATCAGCAGCTGCGCTTCGATCTGCTGCATAGTGTCAAGCGCCACACCGACAACGATCAGCAGCGACGTGCCACCAACCAGCGTGAAGGTCGTGACGCCGGTGATGTCGCCGACATAGTACTGCATGATGGCGATAATGCCCAGGAACAGCGCGCCGGCCAGCGTGATCCGATACAGGATCCGGTCCAAGTAGTCCCGCGTGCTCGCGCCCGGCCTGATCCCCGGAATGGCTCCACCGTTCTTCTGCAGGTTCTCGGCGATCTGCTCGGGGTTGAACGTCACCGCCGTATAGAAATACGTGAACAGGATTACCAGCAGGAAATACAGGAACGATGCGAAGTGGTTCGCGCCCGGCGTCGTGAACTGCACGATCGAGAACATCGCGTCGCTCACGGCCTTCTCGGTCACATGCAGGAACCCCGCCAGTTTCGCTGTAGTCGCCTGTGAACTGATCGCCTGCGCAATCTGACCGGGGAACAGTGCCACCGATATCGCGAAGATGATCGGCATAACGCCCGCCTGGTTCACCCGTAGAGGCAGGTAGCTCGTCTGGCCTCCATACATCCTGTTGCCACGCACCCGCCGCGCATACTGCACCGGGATCTTCCGCTGCGACTGCTGAACCTTCACGATTGCGTAGATGGTGCCCAGCATGATCGCCGACAGGAAAGCTATATTAGCGATCCCGATCTCACCCGCTTGCCACAGCCGAAGCGTCGCCGCTATGTCCTGAGGCATGCGCGTAATGATGCCGGCGAAGATGATAATTGATACGCCTTGGCCGATCCCACGCTCAGTGATCATGTCGGCGATCCACATCAGGAACGCCGTGCCCGCCACCATCATCAGGACCACAAAGCTCATCAGCATCGTTCCGCCAATGAACGCGTTCCCACGGGTGAAGAAAGCCGTCATGCCCAGGCCCTGGATGAGCGCAACGCCCATCGTCAGATACTTCGTCCAGGCGTTGATCTTCTTGCGCCCGTACTCGCCCTCTTTCTGTAACTCTTCGAGGGCTGGAATGGCCATGGTCAACAGCTGCAGAATGATCGACGCGCTGATATAAGGCATGATCCCCAGCGCCAGGACCGAGAAGCGCTTCAGTGAGCCGCCGGCGAATGCGTCCAGCATGTCGCCGAGACCGCCCGCACTTCGGAAGATATTCTCGAGCGCCTCTTTGTCAATGCCCGGCAACGGGACATGCGCACAGCCCACGTAGACACCCAGCATCGCGAAGAGAAACAAAATCCTCTTGCGAACATCCGGAATGCGCATGGCCTGGCCGAGGGCTGCGAGCCGCTCTCTCATCCTTCTATCACCTCGGCGGTGCCTTCTGCCGCCTCGATCTTCTCACGGGCGCTGGCGCTGAAAGCATCCGCCTTCACGTGCAGCGCCTTGTCGATCTCGCCCTGCCCGAGGATCTTCAGGCCGTCAAGCCGCTTACCGATCAGACCGGTCGCTAGCAGGCGATCCGCGTCGATCTCCTCGCCAGCACCGAAATGCTCGCTCAGCGTCATCACATTGACAACCGCGAACTCAGTGCGGAACATGCCGATGTTATGCGCAGCCTTGCCCTTGCCACGCAGCGTCGGGATGCGCCGATACAGGGGTGTCTGACCACCCTCAAAGCCGGGGCGTACCGAGTAACGATGCTTCTGCCCCTTCTCGCCACGGCCAGCTGTCTTGCCCTGGCCGGCTGAGATGCCGCGCCCGATGCGCTTGGCCTTTTTCTTTGATTTGGGATTCCTGCGCAGATCGCTCAGATCCATCGCCGCTGCTCCTAGCTGGAAGCGCCGTCGCCGTCGACCGGCTCGGTTTCCACCATGAAATCTACTGTTTTGATCATGCCCAGAGTACAATCGTTCTCGGGCACAACAACGCTCTGACCAATCTTGCGCAGACCCATCGCCGCAAGCGTGCGAACGTGCATTGGCTTGCGCCCGATGGTGCTGCGATAAAGCGTTACCTTGATGCTCTTAGCCATATCTCTGCCACTACCCGTTCTCAGAAGTCCAGCCCGGCCTCGCGGGCTGCGTCCGCCAGTGCCTTGACCCGACCGTGGTACTGCCGACCGCCGCGGTCGTACACGACTGCCTCGAGCCCTGCCGCCTTGGCCCGCTCCCCAATGACCTTCCCCACCACTGCAGCCGCCCCTACCGTACCCGTGCGTTCGCACTGGGCCGCCACCTCGGGCTCCACCGTGCTCGCCGCCAGCAGCGTCCTGCCCGCCCAGTCGTCCACTATTTGAACGTGGATGTGCTTGCTGCTGCAGCGCACGCTCAACCGTGGCCGCTCCGGTGTACCCACAATCTTCGTGCGGGCCCGTAGGTGTCTGCCTTGTCGCCTCTTCTTACGCCTGACCTCTGTCTTCACTTCAAAGCACCCCAGCTTCGCGTGCCGCTGTCAGTTCACGGGAAACGTCACTACATGTCGCCGCCGACCTTGGCGGCCTTACCTGCCTTGCGCCGCACGTGCTCGCCCACGTATCGAACGCCCTTGCCTTTGTAAGGCTCCACTTTGCGGATCTTCCGGATCTCCGCTGCTGTCTGACCCACCTGCTGCTTGTCGGCACCCCGAACGATGACGATCAGGTTGCCCTCCACCTCTATGTCGATGCCCTCCGCCGGTTCGTACAGCACCGGCTGAGAATATCCCAGGCGCAGCTCAACGTTGCGCCCCTGCATCTCCGCACGGTACCCGACCCCCTGGATCTCGAGGCGCTTCTCGAACCCCTCGGTAACCCCCTCCACCATGTTGGCGACCAGCGAACGAGTCAGGCCATGCAGCGCCCGGCTCTCCTGCTGCTCGTTCGGCCGACTCACCACGGCCTCACCATCGCCCACTTCGATCTTGATGATCCGCGGCATCCGGGCCGACAACTCGCCCTTGGGTCCCTTGACCGCAACGTCGTTGCGGTCAGATACCTCGACGGTGACCCCGGCCGGGATCTCTATTGGCATATTTCCGACTCTCGACATCTCTTCTGTCTCCCATCCACGGCGACTCGCGCCCAGCGGTTATCTACCAGACCTGGCCGATGACTTCGCCGCCGATGCCCTTGCGTCGCGCCTCGCGGTCGGTCATTATCCCCTGGCTGGTGCTCATGATGGCCACGCCAAGTCCACCCAGCACACGCGGGATGTCGCGCTTGCCTGCATACACGCGGCGCCCCGGCTTGCTGACGCGCTTCAGCCCGCGAATCACCGGCTCGCGGTGCTCATCGTAGCGCAGGCGAATACGTATCGTCCTGCCCCTGTTGATGAGCTGATACCCGCGAACGTAGCCCTCGCGATGCAGTATCTTACATATCTCCATATGCAGCTTTGACACATGCACATCAACATCAAGGTGCTTGGCCAGCGCTGCATTGCGGATACGAGTTAGCATATCTGCGATTGGGTCGGTCAAAGCAGCCATTGCTTTCCTCCTGCGACCACCAGTAGCGATCGCTCCGTCACTGCGTGTTCTGCTCTCAGCGGCAACTGTGCAGTGCGTTCACGCCGCTTCCTGTGTCTGGTCCGCCCACCGTTCCGGTGGGGCCGGCTATCTACCAGCTCGCCTTACGAATGCCCGGGATATTGCCGTTGTTGGCGTTCTCCCTGAAGCAGATGCGACAGACCCCGAACCTGCGCATGAAGCCCCGTCGCCTGCCACACAGACCACAGCGATTGTAGTCGCGAGTGGAAAACTTGTGCTTACGCTGCGCATCGTTAATCCATGATGTCTTCGCCATCGAAGGGTCCTCCTGCTGACTCTACGTCATCGCTGCCCGGCGAGCGGTAGGCCCATCTGGGACAGCAGTTCCTGGCCCTCTTCATCCGTCGCCGCCGTGGTCACTATCGCGATGTTCACGCCACGCGCCTTGGTCACGTCGTCGTAGTTGAGCTCAGCGAAAATCAGCTCGTCGCTGATGCCGATGCTGTAGTTCCCGCGCCCGTCGAAAGCGTCCGGCGACAGACCTCGGAAGTCGCGGATACGCGGCAGCGCGATATTGAACAGCCGGTCCGTGAACTCCCACATCCGCTCTCCGCGAAGCGTCACGCGAAGACCGATCGGCTGATCCTCGCGGATGTTGAAGTTGGCAATCGCACGACGCGCCCGCGTCACTGTCGGGGCCTGCCCCGCGATGAGCGCCAGTTCGGTCCGAGCCGCATCCAGCGCGTCGATGTCGGTCGCCGCTTCCGGTACGCTCATCGTTACGGAGACCTTCCGCAGCAACGGTGCCTGCCACACATTCGTGTAGCCGAAGCGCTCCATCAGCGCCGGAATAATCTCGTCTTCATAGCGCGCCTTCAGGCGCGGCCTGGTGTCCTGTGCTGTCTCGGCCATCTCTCTCACCAATCCTGGCGATAGCGCGACGGGGCTCAAAAGCCCACGCGGCATCTATTCATCAATGTCAGCATCGCACTTGAGGCAAACCCGAACCTTTACGCCGTCGTCCCGCACCCGATAGCCCGTCCGTGAGCGCTTGTCGCACGCCGGACAGACCACCATCAGGTTGGACACCGCCATCGGTGAGGGCATCTCAACGATACCGCCCTGCCTCACCTGCTGCGTCTGGCGCACCGCTCGCTTGGCGATGTTGATACCATCCACCACTACGCGGTTCGTCAGCGGATCCACGCTCAGCACTCGCCCGCGCCGAACACGAGACTTCGTCGAGCGATCCTTGCCAGCGATGACCTCTACTGTATCGCCGCGCCTGATGTTCATCGTGTGCTTCTTCGTCTTACCTCGTTGCATGTTCGGGGCTCCTCGCTTCTATATGACCTCGGGGGCCAGCGAGATGATGCGCATGTCACCCTTGTCCCGCAGTTCCCTCGCCACCGGACCAAAGACGCGCGTGCACAGCGGGTTGCGATTCTCGTCGATGATCACTGCTGCGTTATCATCGAACGTGATGTGCGAACCATCCGCTCGCTGCACGCGATCGCGGCAACGCACCACTACCGCACGAATTACTTCGCCCTTCGGAATGGGGCTTTGCGGCGTCACTACCTTCGTCGATGCGACGATCTCATCGCCAAGGCTCGCGAACCTGCTCCTGCCCCGACCCATTACTCGGATGCAGTAGATCTCGCGTACCCCGGAATTGTCAGCGACCTTCAGCCTGGTTGTGACCTGTATCATCGTGCTTCCCTCTCAAGCTGCGTAGCGCGCGCCGTCCGGGCGCTTGGCCTCAGTCTTCTTCTTCATCCTTGGCCGCCTGCGCCTCGGCAACGATCTTCTCAGCCATGTGAGATGGAACTTCGTCGTAGTGCGAAAACTCGAGCTCGTAGCTCGCCCGCCCCTGCGAAATCGACCGCAGGTCCGCGGCATATCGGCCCAACTCGGCCTGCGGAACCATCCCCTTGATCACCTGCATCGAGCCAACCTGCTCCGTCCCCATGATCCGCCCGCGCTTGCCGTTCATGTCGCTCATGATGTCGCCCATCAAGTCCTCGGGCCCCGTCACGCTCACGATCATGATCGGCTCAAGCAGCACCGGCCCGGCGGCCTCCATACCAGCTCTCATCGCGATGGCCCCCGCCATCTTGAACGCCATGTCCGACGAGTCCACCGGGTGGGAACTCCCGTCGTCCAGCGTGACCTTCACGTCCACCACCGGGTAGCCCGCGAGCTGACCCTTTTCCAAGCCTTCCTGGACGCCCTTTTCCACCGCCTGGATGTAGTTGCTCGGGACCGAGCCGCCACGGACCGCGTCCGCGAACTCGAAGCCGCCCCCCCGCGCCATCGGCTCTACCTGGATCCAGACATCCCCGAACTGACCCCGGCCGCCCGTCTGCTTCTTGTGCCGGCCCTGAACCCGCGCCGACTTCTTCACTGTCTCGCGATACGGTACCCGCGGCTCACTGAGCGTCACGGCCACCTCAAACTGTCGCTGCAGCCGAGCCAGCACTACGTCCAGGTGCAGCGGGCCCATGCCCTTGATCAGCAGTTGCCCTGTCTCCGCCTGCCGGCCATACTCGAACGCCATGTCCTCAATCGCCAGCCGCGCCAGCGCATCCGACAGCTTGTCCGAGTCCGCCCGCGTAGCTGCCGTGGCAGCCGCCGCATACATCGAGTCCGGCTTGCTCGGCCGAGCGATCACCAACTGGTTCTTCTGTTCCGCAAGCGTGTCGCCCGTGCTAGTGTCCTGCAACCGCATGACTGAACCGAGGTCCCCAGCGGCCAGATCGGTCGTGTTCTCCGTGCTCGCGCCCTGCACCAGTGAAAGCCCTGACATCCGCTCTCGTTGCCCGGTGCGCGGGTTGTAGAGCTCAGTATCCGGACTCACCGAACCCGAGATCACACGCAGCACACTAATCTGCCCAACGTACTCATCGCTCAAGGTCCTGAAGATGATTGCGACTGTCGGGCTATCAGCACTCGCCGGGCACTCAACTTCCTCTTCCGACCCCGGAGCCACGCCCATCCGCGGCGCCACCTCCGCGGGCGACGGAGCCGAGCCGACGACAAAGTCCATGAGCTGCTCTACGCCAATTCCGCCGGTTGCCGCTGTGCACAACACTGGCACCAGCGTCCCAGCGGCGATGGCTGCCTTCAGCCCACTGGCCAACTGAACTGCCGTCAGTTCGCCCTCTTCGAGATACTCCATTGTCAAATCGTCATCGGTGGCGGCGACCGCATCGATGAGCATCTCGCGGCCCTCGGCCACCTCGTCGGCCATGTCGGCCGGAACGTCCATCTCGCCGCCAGCGCCATACGCCTTGCCGCTGAGCAAATCCACCACTCCGGCGAAGCTCGCGCCACTACCGATCGGTAGCTGCACCCCAACCGCTTCGCAGTCCCGCAGGCTCTCGTTCATCGAAGCCAGTGCAGCGGCAAAATCCGCCCGCTCGCCATCCAGCTTATTGACGATCCCGATGAGCCCCTTGCCCGCCTCGCGCGCCGCCTCATACATCTTTATCGTGTGCACCTCAACGCCCGAGGCCGCGTCCATCACCAAAAGCGCTGTGTCCGTGACCCACAGACCGTAGAGCGCCTCAACGTAAAACTCGGAATACCCGGGAGTGTCCACCAGGTTGAGCTTACAGGCGCCTCGCTCGCAATACGCGAGGGATGAGCTCACCGAAATATTCCGCTCTTGTTCCTCAGGTGTGTTGTCCGTGACAGTGGTGCCGTCGTCCACGCTGCCGAGCTGCGTGATCGCGCCCCCAGCATTCAGCATAGCCTCTGTCAGTGACGTCTTCCCAACCCCACGATGTCCCACCAAGGCCAGATTGCGCAGGTTGTGTGTTGGCCACTTGCTCACAATGGCTTCCTCCCGAAGATACTCGAGCCGGCCACTACTGGGCG
This sequence comes from Candidatus Zipacnadia bacterium, assembly GCA_029821735.1. GTDB lineage: Bacteria > Armatimonadota > Zipacnadia > Zipacnadales > UBA5352 > JALGSU01. Next base: position 83,093 of record JALGSU010000003.1, read on the forward strand.
CGTCGAACGATGCCGTCCATGCGCCATGCCTTGTCTTTGCTCAAAGGCCGACATTCGACGATGGTCACGCGGTCCCCGATGTTCGCCTCGTTGCCCTCGTCATGGGCCTTCACTTTCGTGCCGCGCCGGAGAACCTTCCCGTAAAGCGGGTGCCGGGTTGTCCGCTCCACCCGAACCACGATCGTCTTATCCATCTTATCGCTGATGACAATGCCCTCGCGGGTAATTTTGCGACCCTCCACCTTGCTCACTATGACTGCGCCTCCCCAGGCAGCTCCTGCGACCGGCTCGGCTGAGCTGCAATGCCAAGCTCCCTGGCTCGCAGAAGTGTATTGATCCGCGCGATGGCCTTGCGGTATTTGCGTATGCGCATGGGATCCTCGATCTGCCCCGATGCTGACCGGAAACGCAGATTGAGGAGACTCTCCCGGATGTGGCTCATGCGCTCGATCAGCTCGTCATCCGAACTCTCGTCGAGCTGCTCCAGGAAATCCCGTGTGTTCTTGCTGTCGTCAGGCATCCTCGATCCCCTCCCGTGAAACGAACGCGGTCTTGATCGGGAGTTTATGGGATGCCAGCCGCATCGCCTCACGCGCCAACTCCGGCTCGCAACCCGCCATCTCGAACATGATCCGCCCGGGCTTCACGACCGCGACGAAATACTCCGGCGCACCCTTGCCCTTACCCATCGGCATTTCCTGGCCACGCTTCGTCACCGGCTTGTCCGGGAAGATGCGGATCCAGACCTTGCCACCACGCTGCACCGCACGCGTCATCGCGACACGAGCTGCTTCTATCTGACGAGAGGTGATCCATGCGGGCTCAAGAGCCTGAAGACCGTAGTCGCCAAAGTCGACGTTACACCCACGGTAGGCCTTCCCTCGCATCCGGCCCCTCATCTGCTTGCGATACTTCGAACTCTTAGGCATCAACATCGCCGGCATCCTCCTCGGCGGTTGCTTCATTCTCCGGTACGTCTACCACGGCGGCTTCCTCAGCCGCGGCCTCAACCACGGGCGCCTCTACCACGGGCGCCTCTACCACGGGTGCCTCTACCACGGGTGCCTCTACCACGGGTGCCTCTACCACGGGTGCCTCTACCACGGGTGCCTCTACCACGGGTGCCTCAACCACGGGTGCCTCAACCACGGGCGCCTCTACCACGGGCGCCTCTACCACGGGTGCCTCTACCACGGGTGCCTCTACCACGGGCGCCTCTACCGCGGGTGCCTCAACCACGGGTGCCTCTACCACGGGCGCCTCTACCGCGGGTGCCTCAACCACGGGCGCCTCAACGACCGGGGCCTCAACGACCACTGGGTCTGCAGCCACTGCTTCGTCTGCAGCAGGCGCTGCCTCAGCGCTCTCCGCCCCAACACTGTCCTCCGTCGCCAACTCCTCGTCGAGATCAGCGATCGGCGCTTCTTCCTTCTGCGGCGGCAGGATCAAGCCGTGGGAAATCAGCACCTGGACACCAATGTGGCCATACCCAGTCTTGGCCTCCGAAACGCCGTGCCAGACATCGGCTCGCAGGGTGTGCAGCGGAACGCTCCCCTCGGGCCCGACCCGCTCGGTCCGCGCGATCTCCGCTCCGCCCAATCGTCCGCTGACCTGCACGCGGATACCGTCTGCGCCTGAGCGCATTGCGCGCTCGATCGCCTGACCCATCGCCCGGCGAATCGACGCCCGACGCTCGATCTGGCCAGCAATCTCCTCGGCCACGAGCTGCGCATTGATCTCCGGGCGCTTCGTCTCCTCGACGTTGACCCGAACGCGGCCGCTCATGAGCTTGTCGAGCGACTTGCGCAGCCGGTCCACGTCACCGCCCCCACGGCCGATGATGATGCCCGGCTTTGCGCTCTCAATGGTGACCGTCGTGGCGCCTGCGGCCCGCTCGATCAGGATGCCAGAAATCGCGGCATGCCGATGCATCTTATGGATCTGCTGCCGCGCCTGCAGGTCCTCGACCAACTGGTCGCTATATGTGCGACCCAGCGCGAACCACTTGCTGCGGCATTCGCGAATGATCCCCAGCCGCATGCCATACGGGTTGACCTTCTGTCCCATCCGGTGTCAACTCCCTGAACCTGAGACTTCGTCCGCCTGAAGTCAGGCTTCGCTGCCGGCCTCAGTTTCGCTTTCGTCCGTCAAAACCACGGTCACGTGGCATGTCTTCTTCGTGTAACGGTCTGCACGACCCCGCGCTCGCGCGCGGATTCTCGGCATCTTTACGCCCTCGTCAACGAAGATCTTCTCGATCAGAAGGTCGTCAATGTCGATGCCAAAGTTGTTCTCGCCGTTGGCTGCCGCGGAATTGATAACCTTCAGCAACTCACCAACCGCCGGACTGCTGTGCGCCGCCAAAATCGCGCGGGCGCTCTGAACCGGCTTGCCAACGACCAAGACGGCGTAGCGCCGCACCTTCCGGGGGCCTCGTCGCAGATACCTTGCCTTTGCCTTTACCTGCATCGCTTCGTCTCCCTACTGCTGGCCTTCGGCTGGCGGCGCCGCGTCGGGTCCGTCCGACGGACCTGACGGGGCGACCCGCGTTACCTGCTCGGCAGCTCGCGGACGCATGCCACGATAGGTACGCGTCGGAGCGAACTCTCCCAGCTTGTGGCCTACCATGTTCTCCGTGATGAAGATGGGCACGTGCTTCCGGCCGTCATAGACCGCAATCGTGTGGCCCACCATCTCTGGGAAGATTGTCGAGCGCCGCGACCAGGTGCGGATGATCCGCTTCTCGCCCTGACGGTTCTGCTCGTCAACCTTCTTGAGCAGATGCTCGTCCGCAAAGGGCCCCTTCTTCAGCGAGCGTGCCATTGTGTAACCTCTCTCGCTCCTGCTTTATGCTTCGTGTGCCCAACGCAGGCTGCCGCTATCGGCCATACCGCCTGCGAACAATGTACTTGTCCGTCGGGTTGTTCTTCTTGCGCGTCCGTGTGCCAAGTGTGCGCCAGCCCCACGGACTGCGCGGTGCGTCGTGCCCCACCGGCGCCTTACCCTCGCCACCACCGTGCGGGTGGTCGACCGGGTTCATGGCCGAACCTCGAACGTGCGGTCGCCGACCCAGCCAGCGCTTGCGGCCAGCCTTGCCCAGCGAGATGTTCGAGTGGTCAACGTTGCCCACACGCCCCACCGTCGCCCGGCAACGCTTGTGCACCATGCGCATCTCACCAGAGGGCAGGCGCAGCGTCGCGTAATTGCCCTCCTGTGCCACGAACTGCGCCTCCGCGCCAGCGCTGCGCACCAACTGCGCACCCCGGCCTGGCGTCAGCTCTACACAGTGAACGATCGTTCCCACAGGGATGCGTTCCAGCGGAAGACAGTTGCCCGGTCGCACCGGCGAGTTCGGACCCGACATTACCTGCGCGCCAGCCTCGAGACCATCCGGGGCGATGATATACGCCTTCTCGCCGTCGGCATAGTGCAGAAGCGCCAGGTTCGCCGAACGGTTCGGATCATACTCGATCCCGGCCACCTTCGCCGGAATGCCGTCCTTCAACCGCTTGAAGTCAATGGTCCTGAACCGCCGCTTGTGACCGCCGCCGTGGTGCCTTACGGTGATCTTGCCGCGGAAGTTGCGACCGCCGGTCTTCTTGATGCCGCGCGTCAGGTGCTTGACCGGCTTGTCCTTGCTCAACCCCGACTTGTCGACGGCGATATATTGTCGTCGACCCGGAGTGGTTGGCTTATGTTCTTTGATCGCCATGCGTTACACTCTCCCGTCTTGACGCCTTCTGCCCCGAACTGCGACTATCGGACTTTCGTTCCGAATGGCCGCCGTCCGCGATCTGCGCCGAACGCCACTATCCGCCCATTGCCACCAGGTCGATCGTCTCGCCCTCGGCCAGGGTCACAATGGCCTTCTTGCGCTCGGCCGTCCGACCCGTGCGGTGCCGGTAGCTGCGCCGTCGCTGCTTCCCCGCCACTCGCATGGTGTTGACACCAGTAACCGTAACTGAAAACAACGCCTCGATCGCCCGCCTGATGTCGATCTTGTTTGCGCTTGGGTGCACCAGAAACGTGTACTTGCGCTCCGTCTCTGACTCACGCATGCTCTTCTCAGTGACTACCGGACGCAGGATCATGCTCCGATACCGATTCAGATCGTCATTCCTGAGCATTTGCGCTTCCCCTCTCGCCCAGTGCCGTCACGGCGGCCTGCGTCATGATAATGTGCTCGGCCAGCAGGACGTCCCGGGTGTTGAAGTGCGGAGCTTCCCGCATTACCAGCGCCGGAATGTTCCGACCGCTCTTGTAGACCCGATCGTCATTCGCCTCGTCCGGCCCCAGCAGGATCAGCACTCGACCCTCGGCCCCCAGATCATTCAGCATACCCGCGAAGACCTTTGTGGAGATCTCCTCTGGCGTGATCTCGTCCACAATTATGACCGCGCCCTCGTGAACCTTCTGCGTCAGCGCGCCCGCAAGCGCCCGACGCTTCATCTTCCGGTTCAGCCGCCGCTCGCGCCGCACACCCTTCGGACCGTGAGCAACGCCACCACCCACGAAGATCGGCGCCGAACGCGCACCGTGTCGAGCTCGACCGGTGCCCTTCTGCCGATACCACTTCGCCGAGGTCAGCTTGACCTGGGACCGCGTCAGCACCTTCGCCGACACCTGCCGTATCTGGTCCTCGACCGTCACAACCGCCTGGTGCAGGAGGTCGGGGTTGCAGGGGGCCGCGAACATCTCGTCTGCGACCGCCACCTGCCCGATCTTCTCGCCCTGTTTGTCATATAGTGCTACGTCGGGCATTCTTCTCGCTCCTTCGTAACCTCACGCACGCGACAGAATGGTCACCAGGCCGCCGTTCGGACCAGGGACCGCGCCCCTGATAAGCAGCACGTTGCGTTCGGCGTCCACCTTGACCACTCGCTGCGCCTTCACCGTGCACTTCACTCCGCCCATGCGACCGGGCATCCGCTGGCCCTTGAACACACGCTGGGCGTCCGTTGCTCCAGCAGACATCGGCTGCCGATGCACCTTCGAACCGTGGCTCGCCGGCCCGCCCTTGAAATCATACCGCTTCATAACGCCCGTGAAGCCCCGACCCTTCGACACGCCGCTGACGTCCACGATCTGACCTTCCTCAAACATCTCCACAGTCACCGTGTCGCCCGGGTTGAGCTCCTCGTCACCGACGAGCCCGAACTCCCGAACTGTCTTCTGCGGCGCTACGTTGAGGCTCGCGAAGTGACCAGTCATTGGCTGGTTAACCCGGTTGCGCTTCTTCTCTTCATAACCGAGCTGTATCGCTTCGTAGCCGTCCGTCTCCGCCGTCTTGCGCTGAACCACAACACATGGCCCTGCGCTGACTACGGTCACCGGGATAACGTTGCCCTCATCGTCGAAGACCCGTGTCATCCCTACTTTTCGTCCCAACAGTCCTGTCGGCATAGGTGTCACCACTATCCGCCTGTTCGTGTCGCTCTTACGGCGTGTAGGTCTTGATCGCGATGTCCACGCCGCCCGGCAGATCCAGCTTCATCAGCGCATCCACCGTGCGGGCTGTCGAGTCCAGTATGTCTATCAGCCGATGGTGAATCCGCATCTCGAAGTGCTCCATCGTCCTGCTGGCTCGCCCAAGCGCTGTCGGCTTCACGATACAGTGCACGTGTCGCTTTGTCGGCAGCGGAATCGGCCCGGCCACTCGCGCGCCAGTGCGCTCCGCCGTCTCTACGATCTTCTGCGCCGACCGATCCAAAAGCTTGTGGTCGAACGCTTTGAGCTTGATCCTGATCTTATTTGCCTTGGCCATCGGGCTCGTACCTCCGTCGGGCTCATAGCCCCACGTGTTGTCCGGCCTACTCTGTCAACTCTTCGAGCTTGTCCTGCGGCACTGGGTCGTAGCGATCAGGCTCCATCGAATACGTCGCCCGTCCCTGTGTCAGCGACCGCAGCGCTGTCGCGTAGCCGAACATATTTGCCAACGGGACGCGCAAGTTGATCGTTCGCGCATTCCCACCGATCGGCTCCACATCTACTATCTGCGCCCGGCGCGTCGTTACGTCGTTTACTACGTCGCCGAAATACTGGTCCGGCGTAACCACTGCCGCCAGCATCACCGGCTCGAGAAGCGTCGGCCTCCCGTACTTGAAAGCTGCCGAGAAAGCCAGCGATGCAGCAACTCGGAAAGCCACATCCGACGAGTCCACCTCGTGGAACGATCCGCCCAGGATCGTGACCTTCACTCCCACCGCCGGATAACCCGCCAGCGGCCCGCCGCGCATCGCGTCCTCAACGCCCCCGCGCACCGCACCCCTGAATTCCGGCGGGATCTCATTGCCCTTGGACTCATCTTCGTAGACGAGCTTCTCGTCCGCCGCCGCCGGCTCCACCCGCAACTTCACGTGGGCGAACTGACCGCGACCACCCGTCTGCTTCACAAACCGTTCGTCCGCTTCAGCGGCGACCGTCACCGTCTCTCGATACGCCACCCGCGGCGTCCCCGTGTTCACACCGACTGAGAACTCTCGCGTCAGCCGGTCCAGGATGATCTCCAGATGCAACTCGCCCATCCCAGACAAAATCTGCTGACCGGTCTCGTCGTCAGTCTCCATGTGCAGCGAGGGGTCCTCGAGCCGCAATCGCGCCAGCGCCTCGTTGAGCTTCTCCTCATCCGCCTGCGACTTCGGCTCAACCACCACGGATATGACCGGCTCGGGGAAAGCGATCCTCTCCAGCACGATCGGCGCGTTCACAGCGCACAGCGTGTCTCCGGTCGTCGTCGCGTTCAGACCCACCGCCGCGACAATGTCACCAGGACCGATCTGCTCAATATCCTCGCGGCTGTTCGCATGCATCCGCAGAATGCGGGAGATGCGCTCCTTGGTGCCGTTGTCCGCGTTCAGGATCCGGTCGCCCTTGCTTACACTTCCCGAATACACCCGCAGGTAGGTGAGCTGTCCCACGAACGGATCCGCCGCGACCTTGAACGCCAGCGCCGCAAACGGCTCGTCCGGATCGGGCTTGCGCTCCTCCTGCTCGCCCGTCTTCGGATGCTCGCCAATCACTGCGGCCGTCTCAAGCGGAGAGGGCAGATAGTCGACGATGGCGTCGAGCACCAACTGAACCGCCTTGTTCTTGAGCGAGGAACCGGCCAGCACAGGAACGATCTTCCCGGCCAGCGTGGCTTCTCGAACCGCCGACTTCATCTCTTCGACTGTGGGGTCCTCGCCAGCGAAGAACTTCTCTTCCAGCTCCGGGTTCATGTCAGCCAGGCTGACTACCAGATGCTCGCGGAACAGACCCACCAGCTCGACCATGTCGTCGGGGATGGCGATCTCTTCGCCCTCGGCGCCCATCTCGTCGGAATAGATCCATGCCTTCTGTTCTATAAGGTCCACTACGCCTCGGAACTCGTCCTCGGCCCCAATCGGCAGTTGCAGCGCAACTGCTTCCGCCCCGAGCCGCGTCCGCATCTGGTGCAGGACGTCGTGGTAATTCGCACCAATGCGATCCATCTTGTTTATGAAGGCCAGCCGCGGAACCCCGTAACGCTCCGCCTGCCGCCACACTGTCTCCGTCTGCGGCTGAACCCCGCCCACCGCACAGAAGATCACGACTACACCGTCGAGCACTCGCAGCGATCGTTCGACCTCTACCGTGAAGTCGACGTGACCGGGGGTATCAATGATGTTGATCGTGTGGTCGTCCCACTCGCACGTGGTCGCGGCCGATGTGATCGTGATGCCCCGCTCCATCTCCTGAGGCATCCAGTCCATCGTTGCGGCCCCATCATCCACCTCACCGATGCGGTGCACCCTGCCAGTGTAGTACAGGATCCGCTCGCTCGTGGTGGTCTTGCCCGCATCGATGTGCGCGGCAAAGCCGATATTCCTAGTTTTTCGCAGCCGTTTCTGGAACGACAAAGTGCAGTTCCCCTGTCCCGTTACTTCTCGCTTTACTCATCCACTGCACCGGTTCGCTCTGCGGCTGCAGCCCATCCACTCCGATCTTCACGGAGCTGGTCTGGAAACCTACCAGCGGTAGTGGGCGTAGGCCTTGTTGGCCTCTGCCATTCGGTGCATCTCTTCGCGCTTGCGGGCTGCGCCGCCGTCGCGCTTCGCAGCGTCCATGACCTCGCCGCCAAACCGCTCGATCATTGTCCGCTCCGAGCGATCGCGCGCCGCTTCGACGACCCAGCGCACCGAGAGCGTCACCGCGCGCGCCGTCGGGACCTCCATTGGCACCTGATAGGTCGCGCCACCCACGCGGCGAGGCTTGACCTCCAGGTTCGGCATCGTGTTGCGCATTGCGTCGCGCAGCACCTCGACCGGGTTGCCGCCGCTTCGCTCGGCGATCAACTCCATCGCGCCATAGAAAATCCGCTCGGCAGCTGTCTTCCGGCCGCCTTGGAGTATCTTGTTGATGAAGCGAGTGGCCATCTGGCTGCCGAATACATCATCCGACCGCACTGGTCGCTTCGTAATCTGGCCCCTTCTGGGCAATCCGATGCACCTCTTTCAGTCCGGGCGTCTCTTCGCTGCCGCGCCCGCACTCACCCTACGCTTCTGGCCTCTTGGCACCATACTTGGAGCGCGACTGCCGCCGCTCGTCAACGCCCGACACGTCAAGCGTGCCCCTCACGACGTGATACTTGACCGAGTTCAGATCCTTCACACGCCCGCCGCGCACCAGAACAATGCTGTGCGGCTGGATGTTGTGGCCCTCGCCCGGGATATACGCCGTGACTTCCTGGCGGTTGAACAAGCGCACACGACATACTTTCCGCAAAGCCGAGTTCGGCTTCTTCGGCGTCTGCGCCCACACGCGAGTAACAACTCCGCGTCGCTGGGGCGCGCCCGGTACCTTGCGGGACTTGCGCTTGATGGCGTTCCATGAGAACTTCAGCGCGGGTGCCTTCGGCTTGCGGCGCTTGGACTGTCGCCCCTTGCGCACAAGCTGGCTGATGGTCGGCATACCTCAGTATCCTCCCAGGTCGGGCGTCTCGCCACGGCTCACTTAACCCTTAAGACGAAAAAAGCCCCTCGATGCACAGAGGGGCAAGCGAACGTTCCTCCCCAAAGGGAGAAACGGCCATCCGTCCTTCAGTGTCGCCTGTGGTCTGCGCCCCGTTTCACACGACTGTGGCTGGCTCACTGAATACTCGGGCAAGCCAACCCGACTTTTGCGACAACCCCATCACCAGTACAAAACGCATCGGGTAGTTCGACGCGGGAAAACCCCTTGAAGCTCGATGTCGCACGCTTTCCCGATGCGCGAGGTGTAAGTATACGGGCCTCAAGCCGCTTTGTCAAGACCTCTTGACGCTCTTGACCAAAAAACATTGCCGCCCCGGAGCCCAAGCCCCCCAAGACCTCCCGGCCTGCGGCCATTAACCAAACAAGGCGCCTCCCAGACCGTCCCAGGAGGCGCCTCAGATGCCTCATTACGCCTTATTCGTCGTCCGCCCCACTCCCAGCGGTCATCGTGTTCATCAGCTTGCTTACTGCGTCAGACGACCGATCGCGTTCGGCAGCCTTCGCCGACGCAAGCGCCTCCAGCACGTCCGGCGCGAAACCGACCTCCCGGTCGCGGTGCTGCGGCATGCCCGAGCCCGCCGGCACCAGACGCCCGATGATCACGTTCTCCTTGAGACCGTGCAGCGGGTCCTTCTTGTTCTCGCACGCGGCCTCCGTCAACACACGCGTGGTCCGCTGGAACGACGCCGCCGACAGGAAGCTCTCCGTCGCCAGCGATGCCTGCGTGATACCCAGCAGGACCGGCTCGGCCACGGCCTCCTGACCGCCCAGCTCCCGGACCCGCTCGTTCTCGTCCTGGAAGATGAACCGGTCGATCAGCTCGCCCGGCAGGAACCGCGTGTCGCCATGATCGACGACCTTCACCTTCAGCAGCATCTGGCGAATCAGCGTCTCGATGTGCTTGTCGCTGATCTTGATGCCGTGCTGCTGGCGGTACACGCGCTGGATCTCTCGGACCAGATAGTCCTGCACACCAACGCGCCCCTGCATGGCCAGAAGCTTCTCAGGGTCAACCGGACCCGTAGTCAGCGGATCGCCCGCGCGCACCTCGGTCCCCTCGGAAACCAGCAGGTCACCACGGTAGGGCACCAGATGCTCCGTCCGAATCTCGACCGTCTCGATACCGGCTTTCTCCAACCGGTCGCGTACCTTCTTGAGCAGCTTCTCGCCGCGCGGCGCCAATACCGTCTTACCATCGGCCGACATGATGTCATGGGCCAGGCGCTCGCCACGAACGGCATCCAATCGATCGATCGCGTGCTCGGAGTGGATGGCAACCGTCCTCATGCCTCGCTGGCTGACCTCGTCCACAACGCCATCCACGTCAGCCGTAATGGCCTGACCCTTCGGCGTGCGGGCTTCGAACAGCTCCTCCACACGCAGCAGACCGCGAACCGATGTCTCCAGAACCTTCAGCATGTCCTTGATGGCCTTGCGGCGCATCCGACCGCCGCCCGCCATGTCCAGAGATACGCGGCCCTGATCTATGTCATCCTGCAGGCTGCGCAACGCCTGCTGCTTGCGCTTCTTCACGTCAGCAACACCCGTGATGTACTCACCAGCTACACCACCGGTGTGGAAGGTCCTCATCGTCAGCTGCGTGCCCGGCTCCCCGACCGACTGCGCCGCGATGATCCCCACCGCGGTGCCCACCTCCACCAGCCGCTTGGTCGCATTGTCCCGACCATAGCACTTCGCACACACGCCACGCCGCAACTCGCACGTCAGCGGCGAGCGCACCGTCACTTCCTTGATACCACTGTCCTCCACCGCCTGGGCCGTGATCTCGTCGATCTCGGTCCGGGCCTCCACAATCACCTCACCGGTCTCCGGGTGGATGATATCCTCCGTGGCCCACCTGCCGATAAGTCGATCGGCCAGCGGCTGATACAGCTCGTCGTCCGGCGTCTTCGGGAGCTCGGCCTCGCAATACTGGCACGTGCCCTCGTGGTGGTAGTCCACCATGCCGCACGCCGAGCAGTGCACATCACTGACGTACATCGGCGTCACTCGGACCCCGTCAGACGTGCCGCAGTCATCGGACTGAATCATGACGTCCTGCGCCACGTCAACCAGACGCCGCGTCAGGTACCCTGCGTCCGCTGTTCGCAGTGCAGTGTCCGCCAGACCCTTGCGCGCACCGTGAGTGGACACGAAATACTCCAGCAGGTTCAGGCCGTCGTGCAGATTGTTCTTAACCGGCAGGTCCTCGATCAGACGACCGAACGGATCGCTCATCAGACCGCGCATGCCGGTGATCTGCGAGATATGTGTCATCGAGGCGCGAGCCCCGGAGTTTACCATCATCCACAGAGAGTTGAACGACGAGATGCTCCCCATGATACGGTCCGAGATCTCCTGCCTCGCCTGCTCCCAGCGCGCCAGAACATTGCTTTCGCGCTCGTCCTCAGCGATGACACCCTCGGCCGCTGCCTTGTTGACACGCTCGACATCCTTCTCAGCCCGCGCGATGATTGTCTCTTTATCGGTTGGGATGTGCGTGTCATCCAGACAGATACTCAGGCCCGAACGCGTCACGAACTTGAAGCCGAGTTCCTTGATCGTGTCCACCAGCTCGGCCGTCTGCTCCTGCCCGTAACGGTTGTAGCAGTCCACCACGATGCGACCCAACTGTGTCTTGGCGACGTCGTGGTTGTAGAAGGGCATGTCCGGCGGCAGCTCGTTGTTGAAGATAACTCGGCCGACCGTCGTCGATGTCATGACCCGCTTGATCGCCACTGTGAACTTCGCACTCGCCGGGCACCGCCCCAGCAGACACCCGCGCGCGGCTGTCTCAGCCAGGACTTCCTCCAGACGCGCCTGCAACTCCTCGCCATACGCGTGCCCACCCAACTTCTCCACCTGGACTCCAGGCGGCGGGACCGGCGTCTCGGCGATCCCCTCAACGAGTTTCTTCGTCAAAGTGAAGCGCACTTCGCGAGGCCGCAGCGGGTGCTCGTGCTTCAGATTCTCGGTCAGATTGCGCTCGAGATCCACCGACAGACGCGGGTCGATCTCGATCTCGTCGCCCGAGCGCGTCTCCACACTCACCTCGATGACCGGCAGCCGAACCTTGATCGGCGCGTGCAGGTCGATCATCCGCCGCTCATACGCGCTCATGACGCTCTCGGCGCTCTCGAAGGTCTTGCGCTCGTCCTCAGGTGGCGGGTTCTCCGACTCCTGAGTCATGTAGTAGCAGCCCAGAACGATGTCATACACCGGCTGCGAAATCGGCAGCCCGTCTGCGGGCTTGAAGACGTTCTGTGACGCCAGCATCAGCAGGCGCGCTTCGGCCTGCGCGTGTGCAGACAGCGGCACGTGCACGGCCATCTGGTCGCCGTCGAAGTCAGCGTTGAATGCCTGACACACCAGCGGATGAAGCTGGATGGCCTTGCCGTCGATCAGCGTGGGCACAAACGCCTGGATGCCCAGCCGGTGCAGTGTCGGCGCGCGGTTGAGCATGACCGGATGCCCGTCGATGACCTCTTCCAGCGCGTCCCATACCATCGGTTCGAGCCGGTCGACCATCCGCTTGGCCGTCTTGATATTCGTAGTGTGCGCCCGCTCCACCAGTTTGTGCATCACGAACGGCTTGAACAGCTCCAGAGCCATCTCGCGCGGCAGACCACACTGGTGCAGCTTCAGCTCGGGGCCCACAACGATGACCGAGCGACCCGAGTAGTCGACGCGCTTGCCCAGCAGGTTCTTGCGGAACCGACCCTCTTTGCCCTTGAGCATATCGCTCAGAGACTTCAGCTGGCGACGGTTGCTGCCCGTTACCGGGCGGCTGCGCCGGCTGTTGTCGATCAGCGCATCCACGGCCTCCTGCAGCAGGCGGCGTTCGTGGTTAACGATCGACTCGGGGGCGTTGATCTCGATGATCCGGCGCAGGCGGTTGTTGCGGTTGATCACTCGCCTGTACAGATCGTTCAAGTCCGAGGTCGCGAACCGTCCGCCGTCAAGCTGCACCATCGGTCGCAGCTCAGCCGGCAGCACCGGCAGCACTGTCAGAACCATCCATTCCGGACGGTTGCGTGAGTTCCGGAAAGCCTCGACGACCTTGAGCCGCTTGACCGCGCGCAGGCGTCGCGCGCCGCCGTGCTCCTCGATCTCTTTGCGCAGCTCGCGCGCCATCTCCTCGAGGTCCAGCTTCTCCAGCAGATCGTGCACCGCTTGCGCACCCAGACCAGCCGTGAAGAGGTTACCGAGGTCCGCGTTCAGGTGCTTCTCGCACACCGAAAGCAGGTCCATCAGGTGACGGTAGCTCATCTCTGAGATGAGCTGCTTCGGAGCCAGATCGAAGAGAACCTCGATCGCTGCCTCCATGTCGGTGATCCGCTTGGTGACCGCGTCCTGCTCTTCCTTGATGCGCTGGCTGAGTTCCTCCTCAGTCATGCCCACCAGGGCCGGCGCCTTCATCGTCCCATCGGCGGCCGCATCGGCTTCTTGCGCCTCTGCAGGCGACGAATCCAATGCTTCCTGGACGGCCCTCAGGCCCTCCTCATACTGCCGCCGAAGATCCTCAATCGCGATCTCCAGAGACGCCCGCAGCTCTTCCTTCTCCGACTCAGACGCTGACAGGATGTCGCTGCGCCTGCGGTGCAGGCGTTCGGCGTCCACTCCCGTCACGATGTAGGAGGCGAAATACACGACCTCCTCCAGCGTGCGCCGGGACATGTCCAGAAGCAGGCTCAGGGGACTCGGAACGCCCTTGAGATACCACGAGTGCACCACGGGCGCGGCCAGTTCGATGTGCCCCATCCGCTCACGCCGAACCTTCGAGCGCGTTACTTCCACGCCGCAGCGGTCGCAGATGATGCCCTTGAACTTGACCTTCTTGTACTTGCCGCAGTGGCACTCCCAGTCGCGCACAGGTCCGAAGATCCGTTCGCAGAACAGACCGTCGCGCTCCGGGCGGTACGTGCGGTAGTTGATCGTCTCTGGCTTCTTCACCTCACCGCGAGACCACGAACGAATCTCCTCCGGTGAGGCCAGCCCAATTGTCAGCGATGTGAAGTCTGCTGTGGAGACGGGCAAGCTCGATCGCCTCCTGAAACAATTCTATCTTATTCGCCGCGACCACCTGGCCGGGCGTGCTCAACGGCTCCAAGAGCCGGTATGCTTCTCACGGCACAACTAGCGCAGGTCCGCCGTATCTGAACTGATGTCCAGCGGCTTGCCCTCGCTGTCTTCGATCTGAACGTCGAGCGCCAGCGCCTTCATCTCGTTCACCAGGATCTTGAACGCCTCAGGCACACCCGCCTCGTCCACGTTCTTGTCCTTGACGATCGCCTCGTACGTGGCCACTCGGCCCTGCACATCGTCCGACTTGATCGTCAGCATCTCCTGCAGCGCATTCGCCGCACCATACGCCTCCAGCGCCCAGACCTCCATCTCACCGAAACGCTGGCCGCCGAACTGAGCCTTACCGCCCAGAGGCTGCTGCGTGATTAGTGAGTACGGGCCTGTCGAGCGTGCGTGAATCTTGTCCTCCACAAGCTGCAGAAGCTTGAGGACATACATGTAACCCACCAGAACCGGCTGGTTGAACGGCTCGCCGGTGCGACCGTCAAAGATCTCGGTCTTACCCGTCTCCGGGTCCAGGCCCACCAGCTTGAACGCGTTCTCGCGCGCTGCGTCGGTCAGCAGTTCCACGAGACGATCGCCGTCAGCGCGGCTCCAAGCCGCCTGATTCACGTCCAGCCACTCCGCCAGGCGGTCGAGCTGCTCGCGACTGTGGGCCTTAAGCTGGGAGGTGATCTGCTCCTCCAGCTCCGGCAGTGTCTCGGCCGTAAGCTTGGCGCCGTCGATCACCGGGCCCATCGAGTTCATCTCGCTGTCCGCATAGGCCCGCAGCACCTCGACCTTCGTCGCATCACACACTGCGACCATGCCCTCCATGATCTCATCGGCTGTGATGCCCTCGAAGATCGGCGTCGTGTAGGTCCGATCGAACTTCTCTGCCACCAGACCCAGATGCGTCTCCAGAACCTGACCGATGTTCATACGCGAGGGAACTGTCAGCGGGTTCAGGCAGATGTCAACCGGCCTGCCGTCCGCAGTGTAGGGCATGTCCTCAACTGGCAGGATCTTCGAGATAACACCCTTGTTCCCGTGCCGGCCAGTCAGCTTGTCGCCAACCATGATCTTCCGGCGCTGCGCAACGAACACGCGCACCATCTGGTTTACGCCCGGCTTGAGTTCGTCGCCCACAAGCTTCTTCAGCTTGCCGGCGCACCGCGGGCACTCCTCATACTCCGGCGGCTTCCCGTAGTCAAGGATGGCCTCACAGTTGCGACACTGGTACTTGTGCCGCGAGAACACCTTCGTGTCGATCACGACACCCTTCTCGCCGTGCGGCACGCGCAACGACACGTCCCGCATCTCCTCGGCCTTCTTGCCGAAGATCGCGATGACCAGCTTCTCCTCTGCGGTCAGCTCGGACTTGCCCTTCGGGGCAACCTTGCCCACCAGGATGTCCTCGGCCCGGACCTCCGCGCCCACGCGAACAATGCCCATCGCGTCCAGATCGGCCAGCGCGTCGTCCCCCACGTTCGGGATGTCGCGAGTGATCTCTTCCGGACCAAGCTTGGTCTCTCGCGCCTCACACTCATACTTCTCTATGTGAATGGAGGTCAGCTCGTCGTCATGCAGCAGACGCTCGCTGATCAACATTGCGTCCTCGAAGTTGTAGCCTTCCCACGGCACGAAGCACACCCGCAGGTTCTTGCCCAGTGACAGCACGCCCTCATTGGTTGACGGGCCATCCGCGAGCGGATCCCCAGCCTTCACGAGGTCGCCCTCTCGGACCAGACGCCTCTGGATGACGCACGTGCCCATGTTGGTGCGCACGAAGTTCTCCAGCAGGAACTCCTCGCTGGTGCCGTCCACATACTCCACGCTCACCCGGCCACCCGTCGACTCCGACACCCGGCCATCCTTCTTGGCCAGCGCCACCACACCTGAGTCGCGAGCCGCACGCGCCTCCATACCACTTCCCACCCACGGCTTCTCCGTGGTGATCAGCGGAACGGCCTGCCGCTGCATGTTCGAGCCCGCCAGCGCACGCACGGCGTCGTCGTGCTCCAGGAACGGGATCATGCCAGTGGCCACTGAGAACACCTGCGACGCCGAATAGTCGGCGTACTGCACCTCTTCCGGCGGCACATTCTGGAACCGCCCGGCGATGCGACAGGCGACGATCTCCTCCGTGAAGTGGCCGTCCGAGTCGCGCGGCGAGGACGCCGAGGCGACCAGCACCCGCTCCTCTTCGTCGGCCGTCATGTACGTGACATCGTCAGTCACGCGACCGTCCCGAACTGCGCGATACGGCGTCTGGATGAAACCATACTCATCCAGCCGCGCGTGCAGCGCCAGATACCCGGTCAGACCGACCAACTGGCCTTCAGGGCTCTGCACCGGGCATATCCGCCCGTAGTGAGAGTGGTGAACGTCACGAACTTCCAGCTTGGCGCTCTGCTTGGACAGACCGCCGGGCCCCAGCGCCGAGACGCGCCTGGTATGCGCCAGTTCCGCCAGCGGGTTCACCTCGTCCATGAACTGCGAGAGCTGACCCGAGCCGAAGAAGCTGTTAATGGCCGCACTCACGGGCTTGGTCGAGATCACGTTGCCCGGGACCATCTCGTCGGGATCCATCGACGTCATGCGTTCCTTCGCCACTCGCTCAGTGCGCATGAAACCGGTGCGCAACTGCTGCTGCAGCAACTCGCCCACCGCGCGCACCCGCTTGTTCTGCAGGTGGTCGATGTCGTCGACTTCGCCCTCATTGCGCGGCAGCGACATCAGGTAGCTCACGATGGCGACCACGTCTTCTCGGGTGAGCGTGCGCAGCTTCGGGTCCACGCCCAGACCGAGCTTCTTGTTCATCTTGTACCGACCCACCCGCGACAGGTCGTAGCGCTTCACGTCAAAGAAGTAGCTCTGCAACAGTGCCTCCGCGCTGTCCACCGTGGGCGGATCGCCCGGGCGAATCTTGCGGTATACCTCGAGCAGGCCCTGCTCAGAATTCGTGCTCTCGTCGTCTTCCAGTGTCACCCGCAACTCGAACGGCGCCACAATGACATCAAGCTGCTTGCGCCCCAGCACCTGAATCGCCTTCAGCGAGTCGGCGTCCACAGCCGTCCACGCATCCACGATCACTTCACCGTCGGTGTCCGTGATCGTCTTGATCACGAAGAACTCCTCGTGGGCTTCGAGCCCCGGGAGCGCCTCTTCCTCACGCACCTGCAGGCGCTTGAGCAGATCCTTGACCTCGAGCCGTTCCTGACGCCCGAAGCAACGCAGAATCTCCTCATTCGTGCCTGTCGGAGGCGTGTCCTCGCCCTCCTCACGCAGCCAGTCCAGCGCGCGCAGCAGCGCCGTCACCGGGAACTTGCGCGTCTGTCCCAGCTTCACGCTGATCACGCCGTTGGCAGCCGTGTCGATCTCCAGCCATGCCCCATCATTGGGGATGACCTTCGCGGAGAACCGGACGCGACCAGCCGTGTCGATGGTGTCGGCGAAATACACGCCGGGGGAACGCGCCAACTGGCTGATAACGACGCGCTTCGCGCCGTTAATGATGAACTTGCCCCGATCAGTCATGATCGGGAGTTCCCCGAGATACACCTCGCTCTCGGTGATCTCCGGAATCTCCTTGTTAACCAATCGGACCTTTACATGCAACGGGGCCTCATAAGTGGCATCCCGTTCCCTGCACTCCACCATCGAACGTGTTGGATCGCCGATGGTGTACTCCAGAAATTCGAGCGCGATGTTGCCCGTATAATCCTCTATCGGACTGAAGCTGTCGAACAGCTCCTTCAGCCCTTCCTCCAGGAACCACTTGTACGACTCGGTCTGAATGCTGATCAGATCCGGGAGGGATGCTGGATCAAAGGACAGCGGACGCGACTCGGGGACACGCGCGGAAGCAGTCGCCATTCCCGATGAACCTCCTCAGTGCGTATACACAGGCTGACCTGCCGGGGCTACGTACATGCACACACGTCGTGCTGAAGACGTAGCACGACGCTCTTCTCAGTTCAGGTCAAAGAGAAAATGCGCTTTCGATGAAATAGACACCCGTAGACGTGTATGTGGTGACTTCAACGCAGGTCAGGAACGTTGAGTATAGGCCCAGAGTCAAGATTTGTCAACTAGGCCCGCGCACTTTTTTCACCTGACCCCGACAGACACCTTCACTCTCGTGGTGGCAGTTCGAGGATCCCCCCCGCGCCCCGCAGCCGCTCTTGCAGCTCCGCCATCGGCACATCCGCCGGCGCGCATCCGCGCCCGGCTGCCAGGGCCGCCGCCACACCAGCACCCTCGCCCATCGTCCAGCACCCGTGAATCTCCCGCAGTGCCTCCATCGCCTCATCGTCCGACGACACGCACCGCCCCGCGCACATCACGTTCGAGATCCCTGCCGGGATCATCGAGCGCAGCGGGATCTCGTAGACGATGTCCGGGTTGCGGAAATCCGTGCTCAGCGCAACAGTATCGTCATAGCGCCGATCCGCCTTGAAATCCTCAAATTCCATCCGGTGCAGACCCTTGATCCGCCGCGTGCAACGCACCCCGATCTGCCAAGCGGTGTCGATCAGCCAGCAATCCTCGAAGCCCGGCATCCGCTCGCGCAGCATGTCCGTCACATGTCGCGCCGCTGCTCGCCCCTTCACTTCGTACCGGGTCAGCACGTCCGGGTCCAGGAAGTCGCCCTCGCCGTGGTGGTTGTTCCCCCACACCAGGCCCGGGCCCAGCGGGAAGGCCGAGATACCCATGTGGCTCGCGTAACCTGACGATGCATGGATCTCCCGCCGTATCTGCTGCGTATCGATCGCCGGGTCATGGATGGCCTCTTCCCACCGCTCCAGGTCCACGTTCATGAGTCTGAAGGGCAGGCCGATCATCTTGTCGTCGCGTTCCCACTCTGCCCCGGCCAGTGCAGCGACGTCCCCGTCACCGGTGCCATCCACAATCTGCCGCGCTCGAATGGCCTCACGACCGGCCTTACTCTCCACGATCACGCCCTCGGGAGCGCCCTCCTCGCCGAAGACCTGCACCACCCACGAGTGATACCGCAGCCTCACGCCCGCCTCGGTGCACATCTCGTCCGACAGCCGTTTGAGCCCTTCCGGGTCAAAGCGCGAACTTCGCGCGTTGCTCTCCGCCCGGTACTGCGCCTCGCCGGTTTCCAGCAGTCGCTCGAACGTCTCCTGCCCGATGCCGCCGATCACCTGGTGCCCATTGCGCTCGAGCGCGGGCAGCACGATCACCAGCCCGCCTGTTGCCAGCCCGCCGAGGCAGCCGTAACGTTCCACGAGCATCGTGTTCGCACCGGCCCGCGCGGCGGCGATGGCCGCTGCGGTGCCGGCCGGCCCTCCCCCACACACCAGCACATCCACGTCGGCGATGACCGGAATCTCACGCGTCGGCTCAGTGATGAAGTTCTGCGACATCTCAGGTCCCTCCGGGCGCGTCCTGTGACACTCGGCCTGCAACTCGCCCATGCAATTCGGTGGCGCTTCCTGTTTTCCTTCCCACACGAATCACAACGGGGCGCCGAGTTCTCCCAGCGCCCCGTCTGCGTTATCTCTGACGCGGCGCACTACCAGCCGCGGTTAGCCATGCGCTCCTCGTCCGGAAGCATCCGGACGTCGATCCCTTCCATGGCCGCGCCTTCCAGGCCCCGCGACGCGTTCGCGACTTCCACAGCGTCCTCGTAATACGTCGTCGCGTGCACGATCGCCTTCGCGCGGGCTGCCGGGTCCTCCGACTTGAAGATACCAGAGCCCACAAACACTGTCTCGGCGCCAAGCTGCATCATCAGCGCGGCGTCCGCCGGGGTCGCGATGCCGCCGGCCGCGAAGTTCGGAACCGGCAGCTTACCGTTGTCCGAAACCCACTTCACCAGGTCATACGGAGCGCCCAGATTCTTGGACTCGGTCATCAGCTCATCGCTGCGCAGCCCGGTCAGGTGCTTGATCCGCGTCTGCACCGAGCGCATATGCCGCGTGGCCTCGACGATGTTCCCAGAGCCCGCTTCGCCCTTGGTCCGCATCATTGCCGCGCCCTCGCCAATCCGCCGCAGTGCCTCCTCCAGACAGGTGCACCCACACACGAAGGGCACGTTGAAGGCGTTCTTGTCGATGTGGAAGAACTCGTCGGCCGGGGTGAGGACTTCGCTCTCGTCGATGAAGTCCACGCCGATGGCCTCCAGCACTTGCGCCTCGGCGAAGTGGCCGATGCGTGCCTTGGCCATGACCGGGATGGTCACGCACTCCATGATCTCTTCGATGATCTTCAGGTCCGCCATGCGCGCCACGCCGCCGTCCCTGCGAATGTCGGACGGGACGCGCTCGAGCGCCATGACTGACACTGCCCCGGAGTCTTCGGCGATCTTCGCCTGCTCGGGATTCGTCACGTCCATGATGACGCCGCCGCGAAGCATCTCGCCCAGCCCCACCTTGGTCTGCCACGTTGAGATTTCGGCCATGTCCACTCACTCCGATAGTTGGGGACGTCGTTGCATCCCTGAAATAAAAGCCCCCGCGTCCCGATTTACGGGGCGGGGCTTCGTTGCATATTGACTGCCACGGGGAAGGATAGCACCCAATCCCCGCGAAGTCAAGATACGCGGCGCATGGGTTCTGACCCACTGTGGCACGCGGGTTTTGCCCACCATCGCGCGTGGGTTCCCGCCATCGTAGCTGCAGGCCGTCGCCGTCGCCGTTCTGTAGGGCGGGGTCCTGTGCCCCGCCCGTCGTCGCCGTGGTCGTTAATCGTGGGTCAGGCTTCTGCTTGCACCCACCATAGCTTTAGCGAAGGTGGGCCAGCCCGACAATCAGTGTCGTTGCCGTCCGTCGTTCTCTGCGATCTGTCGTGCCGTTGTCGTCACCCATGCTCTGCCGTTTCCGTGCTCTGCGTCTCCGCACCTCTGCGGTTAGCTGTTGTCGTTCGGCGGCAATAGAACCTTTTCTCGCACCGCCGGTTTCACACTGTAGACGATGCCATCCGGGAGCGGCCATGGTCAGCGACGAGGAGCTGATGACTGGGGCAGCCGCCGGCGACGCCGACGCTTTCGCCGAGGTGGCGCAGCGGCATCGGGGATGGCTCCGGCGCTTCTTCTACCACCTCATGTGGGACCGCGAGGACGCCGAGGACGCGTGCCAGGAGACACTGGTCCGCGTCTGGCTGGCACGGGAGCGGTACCGGCCCACTGCCCGGTTCAAGACCTTCCTGTTCACGGTCGCTCGCAACCTCTGGCTGCACCGGGTCGAGAAGCGCACCAACCGCCCGCCCGTCGTCTCGCTTCACGACCAGCTCGGTCCCCGCGGCCGACTGGTGCTCGAGGAGTTGCGTGGCGAGGCCCGCACGCCGGAGGCCGAGTTCATCGCCGGTTACGAGCGCTTCCGGATCCGCAGCGCTATCGACGCCCTGCCCGAAGCCCAGCGCATCGTCTTCGTGCTCTCGCACTTCGAGCAGATGAAGTACGTCGAGATCGCCGAGCTGCTGGACCTGCCCGAGGGCACCGTCAAGTCCCGCATGTGGCACGCGTATCGGACGCTTCGACACACTCTCACGAGCGAAGAGGAGGCGGCGAGATGAAGTGCAATGAGTGTCGCGAACTGATGGTGGCTTACCTCAAGCAGGAGCTCGACGAGAATCAGGTCGGCCAGTTTGAGGAGCATATCGCGCAGTGCACCGACTGCCAGACCGAACTCGAGGGCGCGCGCAAGGTCGCGGTCGTCCTCGATCAGGCCGACGAGGAGCCCGCCGTGCGCATCGCCAACACCATGATGGAGCACGGAATCAAGCGCCGAGCCAGTGACATTCACATCCAGCCCCTGCCCGACAAGACGGTCATTCGCTACCGCATTGACGGCGTCCTCGACGACGCCATCATAATCCCCCGCTACATGCTCGATCCGCTGGTGGCGCGGGTCAAGATGATGGCCGACACGGGCGCATGCACGTCCGCCACGAGGACAAGGACTACGACCTGCGCGTGTCCATCGTCCCGGCGTTACTGGGCGAGTCCGTGGTCATCCGCATCCTCGACAAGGCCGCGCTGACGATGGGGCTCGATGACATCTTCAAGCATGAGGACGTCCGCGCCCAGGTCGAGCAACTCTTGGCCAGCCCGTCCGGTCTGCTCTGCTGCACTGGCCCGACCGGAAGCGGCAAGACCACCACTCTCTACGCCATGCTCCAGCACGTCAACCGCCGCGAGAACAACGTCATGTCCGTCGAGGACCCCGTCGAGTTCCAGATCGATGGCGTCACTCAGATCCGCGTCGACCAGCAGGCCGGCCTGAACTTCGCCACCGCCATGCGCCACATCCTCCGCCAGGACCCCGACGTGATTCTGTGCGGTGAGATCCGCGACATGAACACGCTGCAGACGGTCGTGCAGGCGGCGCTCACCGGTCACCTGGTGCTCACCACGCTGCACACCAACGACGCGATCAAGGCGATCTCGCGCATGATCGATATCGGCTTGGAGCGCTTCCTGGTGGCGGGATCGGTCACGGGGATCATAGCGCAGAGACTGCTGCGCAAGGTGTGTCACGATTGCGCCGAGGAGCGCGCGCCCACCGATGCCGAGGCGCAGTGGCTGCGCGAATCAGGCGTTGTGGACGTGCCGGCGACCGTCAATTCAGGTACGGGCTGCGGCAGCTGCCGGGGCACTGGCACGCGGGGACGGACCGCCTGCCACGAGGTACTGATGATTACGCCCGAGTTGCGCGAGGCCATCGCGGGCGATATGGAACTCCGGGACGTCGAGGGTCTGGCCGCGGAGAAGATGGTGCCCATGCGCCATGACGCGGCGCGCATGGTGGTCGAGGGGAGCGTGGACATCACCGAGGCGATCCGCGTCCTGGCCTTCATGCCGAGCTACGAATAGCCGTCGCCTTGGCGGTTAACCGTAGGTCGGGCTTCTGCTTGCACCCGCCATAGCTTTAGCGACGGTGGGCCAGCCCGACAATCAGTGCCATCGCCTTGGCCGTCACTGCCGTTTCTGTTCTTTCTTTCGTTTCTGTCTCTTCTGTCGTTTCTGCCTTATCCGTCGTCCTCCGCTACCGCCAGCCGATCAACCGCCAGCCGCCCGGCCCAACCATCCGGCGCGAGTTCCACGACCCTCCGCCAATCGGCCTTCGCCGCTTCCATCTCGCCGAGCGTCGCGTACGCCTCTGCCCGGTAGAACCAAGCGTCTTCGTAGTCGTCCCGCAGCTGCACCGCCAGCGTGAAATCGGCAATCCCCTCGGCCACTCGCCCCGCCCGCGTCTGCACCAGCCCGCGGTTGAACGCCGCGCGCGCGGATTGCGGGTTCACTTCCAGTGCGCTCGTGCAGTCGGCCAGCGCCTGCTCGTAATTCGCGGTCTGGTAATACGCTCGCGCTCGCGTCAGCCACGCCGACACGTAGTCCGGCCGCGCCTCCAGCGCACGCGTGCAGTGCTCGATAGCCGTCTCCAGCTTGCCCTGATTCCGGTAGATATGCGCACGTTCCAAACGCGCCTGCGCGAACTCCGGGCGTATCTCCAGCGCGCGCGTCAGGTCCCAGCTCGCGTCCGCCTCCTGGCCGATCACCCGCCGCGCCAGTCCCCTGTGGTAGTATGCGTCCGCGTCCCGCTGGTTCAACTCCAGCGTTTTGGTACACAACTCGATCGCCAGTTGCGCGTCCTCTTTTGCTTCGGGAGCTTGCCCGAGCCCTGTGCGAGCGCCCGCGCGCCCCACATACCCGCGCACCAGCCGCGGCGAGATCGCCACGGCGACCATGAACTCCTGCTCCGCCCGCTCCGGCTCCTCCTGGTTGAGCAAAATGATCCCGCGCTCGCAGTAGGCCTCCGCGCATTCGGGGTCCGCGGCGATGATCATATCGCACATGGCCAGCCCCTCATCCCATCGGCACTGCAGTTGCATGGTGTCCACCCACCGCAGCAGTTCCTCCTGCTCAGCAGACAGGTCGGCGTGCACACCGATCGCCGCGCTCACGCAGACGGCGGCGATCACGATCATCCTCAGATGGCGCAGCATTATTGGCCAGCGATCCCTTCGCAGTGGTCTCGTTCGCGTCCGGCTGTGGGCTTCCGCACACACTGCTCACTTTCCTCGTCTGCACGGCACCAATATGAAACGCGGGGCGCCCGTATTGGGCGCCCCGCGTGGTGGTTCGCTGAGACAAAGGCCCGCCTACGCGTCGCCGGCCTTCTTGAGAAGCGTCTCCCACTTCATGTCCACCCACTCTTGCATGCGTGCTCGCACTGCCTCGCCCTCGTCGGACTTGAACAGGTGCTTGAAGCGTGCCTGCGGAGCGAGGAACTCCTCGATCGGCTTCTTCTCTTTCGGCTTGTAGTTGACCTTGTACTCGCCGTGCTCGACCTCGTACAGCGGCCACATGCAGGTGTCGGCGGCGAGCATTGACATCTCGACCGTCAGCGCGCCGTCGCAGCCCCAACCCAGCGGGCAGGGCGCCAGCACGTTGATGAACGCAGGGCCGCCGGCCTCGAAGGCCTTTTCCGCTTTGCTGGTCAAGTCGCGCCAGCGTCCCGGAATGCTCTGCGCCACGTACGGGATGTCGTGCGCGACCATGATCTCGGTCAGATCCTTGCGGTTCATGGTCTTGCCCGGGATCACCGAACCGGCCGGACTCGTCGTCGTGTGTGCACCCATCGGCGTCGCCGATGAACGCTGCACGCCCGTGTTCATGTACGCCTCGTTGTTCAGGCACACATACACGAAGTCATGCCCACGCTCAGCCGCACCCGAAAGCGCCTGCAGGCCGATGTCGTAGGTGCCGCCGTCACCGCCAAAGGCGATGAACTTGTAGTCGGCATCCGCATCGATCTTGCCCTGCTTCTTGAGTGACGCGTACATGGCCTCCACACCGGAGATCACGGCCGCGGCGTTCTCGAAAGCCACGTGCAGCCACGGAACATCCCACGCGGTGTACGGGAAGATCGTCGTCGATACCTCGAGACAGCCGGTCGCGTTCGCCACGAGAACCGGCTTGTCAGTGCCCATCAGGACCTGGCGCACAGCGATTGGCTCGCCGCAGCCGGGGCAGAGGCGATGGCCTCCCGTCAGTCGCACAGGCGATTCTGACAACTGCTTCAGGTTCTTAGCCATTGCTATCCTCCTACTCCCTCAGACCCAGGAAGCTGACCGGCTCTGCCGGCTGACCGTCCACAGCGACCTTCTCCAGGTCGGCATAGACGCTCTGCAGCTCTTCGGGCAGGATCATCCGGCCACCGAGGCCGTAGATGTAGTTGTTCATCGGGACTTGCTTGCCATGTGCATACATGGCCGATGTGACCTCATGATACAGCGGGCCGGTGCTGGCGCCGAAAGATGCCGCGCGATCCAGAACCGCTACCGCCTTCGCGCCGCCAAGTGCCTCGGCGATCTCCTCGGCCGGGAACGGCCGATACGCGCGAATCTTCAGCATCCCTGCCTTGACCCCGTCTGCACGGAGACCCTCGACGATGTCGCGCAGCGTGCCGCACGTCGAACCCAGCGCGACCACCGCGAAGTCCGCATCGTCAAGCATGTACCCCTCGATCAGACCATACTCGCGACCGAAGGCCTCGCCGAAGCTCTTGCCCTCGTCTATGATGGCCTGCTTGGCCGGACCGTACGCGTCCATCTGCGAGCGCTTGTGCTCGAAGTAGTAGTCGTACAGGTCCAGCGGACCGAAGGTCTTCGGGTCGCTGATATCCAGCATCGGGTTGTCCTGCACGTACGGGCCCACCCACTCGCGCACCGCTGCGTCGTCCTCGACCTGCAGCAGCTCATACGAGTGTGACAGCAGGAAACCGTCCAGACAGGACATCACGGGCAGACGCACGTCGAGATTCTCGCCGATGCGCACCGCCTGCAGCAGGTTGTCGTACGACTCCTGCACGTCCTCCGCGTATAGCTGAACCCAACCGGTATCCCGAGCGCCCATCCCGTCGGAATGGTCGCAGTGGATGTTGATGTTACCCGACAGGGCCCTGTTCACCAGCGTCAGAATGACCGGCTGGCGCAGCGAGGAGACGATATACAGAATCTCCCACATCAGAGCCAGGCCGTTGGCCGACGTCGCGTTCATGACCCGACCGCCGGCGACCGCAGCCGCCAGACACGCACTCATCGCCGAGTGCTCGCTCTCCACCGCGACGAAGTTCGTGTCAACTTCCCCGTCCGACACGAACTGGGCGAAGTTCTGCACTACCTCCGTCGACGGCGTGATCGGATACGCCGCGACCACGTCAGGATTAATCTGGCGCATGGCTTCGGCAACCGCTTCGTTGCCCTCAAGCGCCACTTTGTTTCCCATGGCTATACCTCCTTATATGCGACAACGGGAGACGCCTGTCTCCCGGTCGCAGCCTTAGTCCTCGAAATCGTGCTCGGGCTTCATTTCGATGCAGTCTTTGGGGCACACAGCAGCGCAAATGCCACAGCCCTTGCAGTGATCGAGGTCGAACGGGAGGCCCTTCACTGAGGCGTCCTTAACCTCCACAGCGACGTCCGGGCAGTAGATCCAGCAAAACAGGCAGTCGATGCACGCGTCGTCGTCGCGAACCGGGCGCTCGTTGCGCCAGCCGTTCACCTTATACTCCACGGCATTGCCCGCCTGCGGGATGATGCCGCCGCGCGCCATCTCATGCCACTTCGCTTCCGGTGGGTAGTGGCTCATGACGTTACCTCCTCGAACGCGCGGTCAACCGCGGCGTAGTTTGCCTCGACCGCGGCCGGCGACAGCTTGCCGCCCAGACGCACGTCGATCGCCCGCTTGACCCCGTCCATCGACACCAGAGCCGTCGCCTTCGAGAGCGCTCCGAGCATAACGGTGTTTGGGATCGGACGGCCGATTGTGTCCATCGCCACCTGCGTGGCGTTCACGACGAACAGCTTCACGTCCGCGTCGCCGATCATGGCGCGAACCTGGTCCAGACTCTTGTCCGTGTTGACGATGAGAACGCCTTCGGCATCCATGCCGTCGGTTACGCTCTCGCTCGCCATCAGGGAGTCGTCGAGGACCAACACGATGTCCGGGTTACGGATGCCATTACGCAAGCGGATCGGGCCGTCGCTGATGCGTACATACGACTTCATCGGCGCACCCCGGCGCTCGGCGCCATACTCCGGGAAGGCCTGGATGTTCCAGCCCTCTTCCGCAGCGGCGACCGCCAGGATGTAGCCCGCCGTCTTGGCGCCCTGGCCTCCTCGCCCGTGCCAACGCACTTCTGTAAGTTGTGCCATCTACTATCCTCCTCGATCCAGCAACGGGCTCGAAGGCCCGCTATGAGAAACGGTGCTCAAACGCTACTTCTTACTACGAGAAACGCTACGCGAACGCGGCTACGCGCTGCGCTGCTCGTCCACGACTCTGGTCATCACGTCAAGACCCCGCCGCTGTATCTGGTGGGGTCGAACTGCCGTTCATCGTTGCCGTATATCGTACGGAGGGCGAGTCTTTCTCTGGGCACCGACTTGTGGGCCGAAGCTTTAGCGAAGGTCCATAGCTTCAGCGAAGGTGTCAGACCCACCGGTCGTTGCCGTTGCTATACGCCCTCCGCCGTCGCCCTCCGCCGTATGGAGGGGCCGCGGCTTCAGCCCGGCCCGCCGTATGCCCTCCGCTGTTGCCGTTGCTGTCAGCCGTCGCTGTAGTGTCTGTCGTTTCTTTCGTTCCCGTCATCTCTGCCCTAAGCCGTTCCCCATTTCGGTCCTGCCCCGCAGCGCACGCGCCAGAGTCACCTGGTCGGCGTAGTCGATATCCGCCCCCACTGGCAACCCCAACGCCAGCCGCGTTGCTCGCAGACCTTCCCGCCCCGCCACCACGCCCCGAATGTACTCCGCGGTAGCGTCCCCCTCGACGGTCGGCGGCGTGGCCAGCACGACTTCCGTTACGCCCATGCTCTCGATCCGCGCGACCAGCGCCGGTATCTTCAGGTCGTCGGGCCCCACACCGTCCACCGGCGACAGCAGCCCGCCCAGCACGTGGTACAGACCGTGGTACTCCCCTGCACGCTCGATCGCCATCAGGTCCCGCGCCTCAGCGACGACGCATATCAGGCCCTGCGCGCGCCCCGGGTCGTTGCAGATCGGGCACAGATCCTCGGTTGCGAAGTTCCCGCAGTCCCGACACTGCCGAATCTGCTCATGCACGTCGGCGATAGCCGCCGCCAGTCGCCCCGCACGCTCCGGGCCGGCCGAGAGCAGATGGAAAGCCAGGCGCTGGGCGCTCTTGGGCCCAATGCCCGGCAGAGACTCCAACTGTTCGATCAACTCGCGAATCGGTTCTGCGTAGTGAAGCATGCCACGGCCCCGATGCAGCGGGCATACCCTCCGCGCGACGGGACCATCCATTCCTGTAATCGGTTGACGTCATCCCCGCCGTTCGTTGCCTTCCGCCGCTGCCGTTAACCGTAGGTCGGGCTTCTGCTTGCACCCACCGAAGCTTTAGCGAAGGCGGGCCAGCCCGACAATCAGTGCCGTTGCCACCGGAGACCTATATCAGATCCGGAAGATTCATCCCCATACCGGCGAGCGGCATCGCGCCCATGATCTTCTCGCGGCGAAGTTCGTTCGCCTTGCGCAGTGCCTCGCGCACGCCCGCGCACACCAGGTCCTCCAGCAGTTCAACGTCCCCGCCGGCGACCACGCTCGGGTCTATCTTCACGTCGAGCACTTCGCCCAGGCCGGTCATGCGCACGGTCACCGCGCCGCCACCTGCCGTCGCCTTTAGTTCGGTGGTGCGCAGTTCGTCCGCGGCCTTCTGCATATCACGCGAGACGCCCTCAAGTTGGGCGCCTATCAGTTTCTCGAACGGGTTTACCATCCGTATCTCTCCACAATCAAAGGGGTCCGCCTCGCGCTCATCGCCTATTCCCCGGCGAGCCCGCTAACACCTCGCGCCCTGGCGAAAAGCTCCCCAAAAACGCTCGGGATCATTCCTCGGTTACCTCACGACTTCCCGGGAAGACGTCAATGACGCCCTGTACGGCCTGTTCCTGCTCTGCCGCGGACGGTGCCGGGCAGTCCGGATCCGGTTCGCTCCCACGCTCGACCGCCGGCGGTGCAGACGCTGCTGGCGGCGCAGACGAAACGGCTGCGGCAGCCGGCACATCAGTAGCCTCCGCGTCCACTTTCATGACCAGCGCCAGCCGTTTGCCGAACGCCTTCTCGACTGCTTCCTCGATCGCCGTCCGGTATCTACCATCGGCCTGATCGCGGTGGAACTGGCAGTCGGCAACGAACGAGAGCGTCAGTTCGTCGCCCTGCAAAGCGGTGGGCCGGGCGAACTTCGTGATCGCCGACACGCTCAGCCGTTCCATTGCGCGTAACGCATCCGACACCGCGTCCCACCGTGATGCGATCGACTCCAGCGTCAGGTCGCCAGCGGGTGCTGCCGGCTCGGGCGCGCTTTCCGCCGCGGGTTCAGGAACCGGTGCTGCTACGGGCTCGGGCGCCGCCACTGGCGCAGGAGCAGCCGCCTCCACTGGCGCGGGTGCGGGTTCTGCCACTGGCTCGGGTGCCGCAGGCGCAGGTGCTGCTGCTTGCGGCGCCGGTGCGCCCACATTCTCCGGAGCGGTCAGCGATGCCAGTTCCGCAAGCGTCATCTCCAGCA
Organism: Candidatus Zipacnadia bacterium; assembly: GCA_029821735.1. Lineage (GTDB taxonomy): Bacteria > Armatimonadota > Zipacnadia > Zipacnadales > UBA5352 > JALGSU01. Next base: position 112,703 of record JALGSU010000003.1, read on the forward strand.
GCAGCGCGTGTTGCGAACTGCCCCGAAGTTCCTCGCTTGCTTCACCCAGCCGCTTGATGGTCTTTGTCAGACTCTTCGCACCCAGACTCCGAGCTTGTTCCGCCATGCCGCTGCGTTCGTCCTCAGGCACTTGCGACCACGTTGGCGGCTTCGCGCCCATCGACAGACGCAGCAGGTCGCGCATGTACTGGGCCAAGTCTTCTATGAGCTGGGCGATGTCCTTGCCCGAGGACACGACGTCGTCCACGGCGGCGAAGCAGCCCTCGATGTCTCCGGTCACCAGTGCATCCGCGATGCGCTGGAGCACTTGCAGATCGGTAACGCCGAGAACTGAGTTCGCGACATCCAGGGTGATATGCCCCGGGCTGTAGGCGACGACCTGGTCGAAGATACTTTGCGCGTCCCGCATCCCGCCGTTTGCGGCACGGGCGATGGCCGCCAGTGCCTGTTCGTCGGCCTCGATACCCTCGGCGGCTGCGATGGCCGCCAGCGAGTCCATGATCAGGCGCAGCGGAATTGGCCGGAACTCAAAGACCTGGCAGCGCGACTTGATGGTCGCCATGATCTTGTGCAGTTCGGTCGTGGCCAGGATGAAGTAGCAGTGATCGGGCGGCTCTTCCAGGGTCTTGAGCAGTGCGTTGGCCGCTTCGGGGGTGAGCATATGTGCCTCGTCGAGGATGTATATCTTGCTGCGTCCCTCGGCGGGTGCGAAGGGTACTTTCTCGATGAGCGCTTTCATCTCGTTGATGCCGCGGTCACTCGCGGCGTCGCGCTCGATGACGTCCATGGCTCGGCCTGCGGCGATTGCTGTGCACATCGGGCAGATCCCGCATGGTTCGGCGGTAGGACCGTTAACGCAGTTGAGTGCTTTTGCGAGCACACGCGCGGTCGAGGTCTTGCCGGTACCACGAGGCCCTGCGAAGAGGTAGCCGTGGGCCACGCGCGCTTCGGCAACTGCGTTACGCAGCGTCCGCGCCACATGGTCCTGGGCGATGATCTCGTCGAAGTTGCTCGGCCTGTACTTGAGAGAAAAGGTCTGGTAGGCCATCTGAGGCTTCCCTTGCAGAGCGCTTTAGGCGCGGGGCATTTCTCTGGCCTGGTGCATTTCCCCCGCCCGGCGCGTTTCCCTCCTGCGGTGCCCCATCCACATCCCGCCGGCCGTCGGGCCGTATGTCGTGGCCGTACGGAGGGCGGGTCTTTCCTTGGGCACCGAAGCCTTGGCGAAGGTGTCAGACCCGCCGGTCGCCGCCGTTCATCCATGTCGTATGGAGGGCCGATTCGCAAGAATCGGCCGGTCGTTGTCGTACGCCGTTGCCGGGAGCGCCGGCTTCCAGCCGGCAGCCGTTGCCGTGGTCGTTAACCGTAGGTCGGGCTTCTGCTTGCACCCACCGACTTGTGGGCTATAGCTTCAGCGAAGGCCCAGGCCTTGGCGAAGGTGTCAGACCCGCCGGTCGTTGCTCGCGAAAGATAGTTCCGGTTGTGCACCCACCGTCGATAACGCCGTCCGACCGTTACCCCCGTAGCCAGCTCCAGTCAGGTTGTCTGCGGCACAAAGGAGCGTCTGCGGACCGCTGCTTCCTTCCGGACCTGACGGGGTTAGGCAGACATCCTTTTGCGCAGGACCCGACCTTCAACACCGCTTGCGGGGGTCAGGCGCCAAACGACGAGACCTCGGGTGGGAATTCGGTCCCACTATGGCGGATTGTGGGTTCAGGGTACCGCCAGTCCCCCACCTAGCACAACCGGAAAAACGGATACAAAGGGACAGTCATCCGCGGCAGCGAGCATCTGCTGCCCGGGTGTGAATGTGTTGGTTACTCGGCCCATCCTCAACGCCGGCCATCTACCGTATGAGCTTCCCACGTCCCTGGCCGTTTACCTCGCAGGCCGTTCACGCGGTGCCCACGTTGTTCTGCGCGTCACTCTTGTGTGAGGTGGGCGTGGAGGGTGCCGAGCATTTTGCCGACCTCTTCTGTAAGTGTCCAGAAGCGGGTCATGTCTCGGTTCTCAAGGTACTCGAGGTCGCGGGCGAGCAACACGAGTGCGCGAAGTTCCGACAGTGAGCCCAGTGCGATGCTGACGAACGGTCTGAATTCTGAGTTATTGCCGCGGCCCTGACCTCCTGCTCCATCTCCAGCTCGGTGCCACCTGTCGCCCGACTTGCCGGCCGAAGCCTTTGCCGTTGCCGTCGCCGTTGTCCTATCGTAGGTCGGGCTTCTGCTTGCACCCACCAGGTGGGCCAGCCCGACAATCAATCCGCGCCGTCTTCCGTTTCTGTCTCTTCCGCCGTTCCTGCCGTACCGCCGTTCCCCATTGCCGATTGCCCATTGCCCATTCCCGCCGTTGCCGTTCCTGATACCATGAAAATGGGTTGCGCGGTCGCATGGCGAAGGTCAGTTCATGACGGTCCAACTTCCGCCAAGGAGGCGCAACCCATGTATGTAGGATTGGACGTGCATC
>JALGSU010000022.1 GCA_029821735.1 Candidatus Zipacnadia bacterium
CACGGTCTGGCCGGTTACACCGACTGGGAGCGCATGCTCGACGAAGAGAAGCCCGACCTGGTGAGCGTCTGCACTCCGCCCTTCCTGCACCGCGAGATGGCGTCCGCTGCCCTGGAGCGCGGCATTCACGTCATGTGCGAGAAGCCCATGGCAGGGACGATCGAAGACGCCGAAGCTCTGGCCGATGTCGCGGCGTCGGCGGATGCGCTACTCATGATCGCCTTCTGCCACCGCTTCCACGGGCCGGCGATGAAGATGAAGGAGCTGCTCGACTCGGGAATCCTGGGGGTGCCACTGTTTTTCCGGGGCACCTTCCCCGGCGGCAAAGACATGTCGACGAACCATCGCGGCGTGCTGGCCCAGGCCGGTGGTGGCGCGCTGATGGACAACGGTTCGCACGCGCTGGACCTGTACACCTACCTGATGGGCCCGATCGCGAACGTCTCCTGCCGAGCGGGGACCCGCGTGCAGGAGATCGAGACCGACGACGTGGCCGTGGTGATCTTCGAGGGCGAGAACGGCTGCTACGGCGAGGTGCTGGTGGGCTACGCGATGCCGAAGGGCTTCGACGAGTGGCGCGTCGCGGGCTCGGAGGGCGTCGTCGAGATCGTGGACTACATGGCCGGCCCGGTGCGGTCGTGGGACGCCGCGACCGACGAGTGGACCGAGCACGAGTGCGACACCTCGCTGTCACGCTTCGACCGGCAGTTCGCGCACTTCATCGAGTGCATCGCCAGCGGCCAGCAGCCGCGGTCGAACGCCGAGACGGCTCTGCATACGCAGCGCGTCGTCGGCGCGGCATACGAGGCGGCTAAAGCCAAAGGTATCGCGCTACCGGGGTAGTTAGCGCGGGTGGTTGCCCACAGAACTGCAGCGGGGCCGGGAGATGATCCCGGCCCCGTTCGTGTTTGTTGATGTGCGACGGGCTACCCCTCCGCGGGCTCCACGAAGACCATGATCAGGTTCTCGTAGTCACCGTCCCATCTGTAGAGCGCGGTTGAGGGTCTGTGCCATGGGCCGTCCTGACCGGACACGCCAGCGACTGATGGCGTGACGCGGTCCGTCGCGTCTATGTCGTACTCCATGGGCTTGTCGAGGCCGTGCTGGAAGATGACGAAACGCTCATCGCCCTTGAGTATGTAGCCGATGCCGACGCCGGTCATGCACTTGGCCGCTCGTGCGCGCGCAAGCTTTTCATCAATCCCCGCCGGCTTGTCGTAGCACCACGAGACGATGACCGGCTGGTCGCGGTCGATGGCGTCGACATAGTCGCTCCAGTCACCCGTCAGTTCAGGGGGAGCTGTGCGCAGCATGAGTTCCCTGATCTGCACCTCGGGGCGGTCCTCGAGCGAGAAATACTTCATCAGTCCGCCGGCCACGTCCCAGAACACGATCATTGGGCATGAGGCACACTCGGGGATTCCTATGTGCAGACGCAGGGCGGTGTACAGGCCTGTGTCAGTCTCCCCCTCATCCGCGAGGCCCAAGTGCCGGACAACCCACGCTGCGGCCGCGGGCTCCAGCTTCTGCATGCCCATGATGGGCTCTTCCAGCGATGAGATCACCTTGAGGGTTGTCTCATTTTTGCCGCAGCCGCAGAGCGCCAGGCATGAAAGGGCCGCAACGGTGAGCATCAGAAGAGCGGATCGCTGACGCCGTCGGTGCTCATATGGCCGGTCTGGCCGGCAGGGCATGACGGTCTCCTATCGAACGGCCCCCTCCCGCGGGGAGCAGGGATACGTGCGGCGGGCGTGTGTCTGAGTGTACAACGCACAGTTGACGCGGTCAGTTCCCGCGCCGGCGGTTCTGCTGCTGGCCGGTGGGCGCACCTGGCCCGAAAAAAAAGTATCCTTAAAGAAGGATGGCGGGAGGGGAGAGCGGGGGCAGCGGGGAATATTTGCAGTGGAAGTAGTCTCAGAATCTGGTCGAATGGGAGGCAGAGAGCATGAAACGCGGCTTCACTCTGATTGAGTTGTTGGTCGTAATCGCGATCATCGCCATCCTGGCGGCGATCCTGTTCCCGGTGTTCGCGCGCGCACGTGAGAAGGCACGGCAGACAAGCTGTCTGAGCAACATGAAGCAGATGGGTCTGGCCATGCTGATGTACGCCCAGGACTACGACGAGACGTTTACCCCCCTGGCAACGATGCCTAGACCAACCACCCCGGTAGTGCCGGGAGACACAGTATTCAACTACCACCCGACCTACAACTACTTCAATTGCTGGAGCAACGCGATCTATCCGTACATCAGCAACGTGCAGGTGTACCTGTGCCCGAGCACGACCTACAATTGCTACAAGGTGGCCTATGGCCTTCCGGCCTACGGCGCGAACCCGGCGGGCGGCTATGTTACCATGTTCGCCAGTTACGTGGTTGGGCCTGCGCAGGGCGATATCAAGCGTCCGGCTCAGATCCTCATGGTCACCGAGAAGGGTGGCGGGGGTGGCTGTCAGTACCTGCTCAGCACCCAGTACTACGCATGCCGCAGGTCGCACAACGATGGCGGGAACATCGCGTTCTTCGATGGCCACGCCAAGTGGCTCAAGTTTGAGGCCGGCAACATCAACCATCCCGGATGGGCACCGGCCTACAACGCCGGCTACTCAATCCATCCTCCGCTGGACACCTTCTACAACCCGAAGGGTTAGTCAGCAGCGGAGCCAGAGAACCACACGGGGCCGGGATCATCCCCTGGCCCCGTTTCATTTGGTCCATGTTGCCGGGCGGCTCGCCCCCGTCTCCTTTTCCCCAAAAAAAATTTCTGGCGGCAAGAGGGATTCTTGCGCCGGTACACAAGTATTCAAATGATTCGGCTTGGTCTCAGGTGTTTCCGGGCCGGTGAATGCCGTATCATCGTACATGCGCTGAATGGTGCAGGAGGTAGATGTGATGAAACGCGGCTTCACTCTGATTGAGCTGTTGGTCGTTATCGCGATCATCGCCATCCTGGCGGCGATCCTCTTCCCGGTCTTCGCACGTGCGCGCGAGAAGGCTCGACAGACCAGTTGTCTGAGCAACCTGAAGCAAATGGGTCTGGCCATGCTGATGTACGCGCAGGACTACGATGAGATGTTCACGCGGATGGGCCACGGCACTCAGACGTCGCCGGTGGTTCCGGGGGACGTGTATTTCAACTACAACTCCGGTGCTTCCTATCTCTACTTCTACCGCTCCTGGGCCAGCAACATCTACCCCTACATCAACAACACGCAGGTATTCATGTGCCCCAGCACGACCTACAACTGCTATGGCGTCGCCTACGGTCTTCCGGCCTACTGCCTCAACTCCAGAAACGTTAAGGTAACCTTCTTCAACACTTCCATCGCCATGTCCGACATGCTGCAGCCGGCGCAGACTCTCATGATCACCGAGAAGGGTGGCGGCGGCGGTTACCAGTATCTGCTGAGCAACGAGTACTACGCCTGTCGCGACTCGCACAACGGTGGCGGCAACATCGCTTTCGCGGACGGGCACGCCAAGTGGCTCAAGTTCGAGCACGGCAACATCGGCGCCCCGTGGCCGGATCACTACGCGCACCCGGCCTACGAGGTCCATCCCCCGCGCTGGACATTCGAGAACGTCATGAAGTAGCGCTAAGTCGCTCGCACAACCGCCGCACGGGGCCGGGATCATATCCCGGCCCCGTTTCATTTGGTCCATGTTGCCGGGCGGCTCGCCCCCGTCTCTCCCCGAAAAAAAGTTCTCACAGCAAGAGGGATTCTTGCGCCGAAACACAATTACTTAAAGTAGTTGGTCTGGATTAAGGCGATTTCAGGCCAGCGGATAGCGTATTATCGTGCATGCACTGAATGCAGCAGGAGGTAGATGTGATGAAACGCGGTTTCACTCTGATTGAGTTGTTGGTCGTTATCGCGATCATCGCCATTTTGGCGGCGATCCTCTTCCCAGTCTTCGCACGTGCGCGTGAGAAGGCACGACAGACAAGTTGTCTGAGCAACTTGAAGCAGATGGGTCTGGCCATGCTGATGTATGCCCAGGACTACGACGAAGTGTTTGTGGGCATGTCAGGGGGCGCCATACTCCCGACCCCAGTGGTGCCCGGGAACACAACCTTCAACTACCACCCGTCCTACGGTTACTTCAACTGCTGGAGCAACCTGATCTACCCGTACATCAATAACGTGCAGATATTCCTGTGCCCGAGCACGACTTGGAGCTGTTACCAGGTGGCGTATGGTCTTCCGTCCTACGGCGCCAACCCGGCTGGCGGGTACGTCACCATGTTCGGTACTCCCGGACCAAGCCAGGGCGACATCAAGCGCCCGTCTGAGATTCTCATGATCACCGAGAAGGGCGGCGGTGGTGGCTGTCAGTACCTGCTCAGCACGCAGTACTACGCATGCCGCAGGTCGCACAACGATGGCGGGAACATCGCGTTCTTCGATGGCCACTCCAAGTGGCTCAAGTTCGAGGCCGGCAACATCAACCACCCCGGATGGGCGGCGGCCAACAGCGCCGGCTACTCAATCCATCCTCCGCTGGCAACCTTCTACAACCCGAAGGGCTAGTCAGCAGCGGAGCCAGAGAACCATACGGGGCCGGGATCATCTCCCGGCCCCGTTTCCATGTCTGGCATACGGGCAACCCTACCGCCGGGACTCGTAGACGTGGACCTCGCGGGGGCCGAAGTGCTCGCTGAGTTCGCCATCGGCGAGGGCTGCCGCCCGCTGCTCGAAGAGCACGGTCAGGGCCGCGTCATTGGCGAGCGTGACTGGCGTCAGCTTGACGTCGCAGTCGATATCGTCGCGGTTCACCGCAATGATGACCGTGCGGTCGTCGAGGCGCTTCTCCCACACGTGCACCTGGGCGCCCTCGGCCTCGATGACCGATCGGTGGACCTCGCCATCGGCGGTGAGGACCGGCTCCAGCGAGCGGACATCGGCCATGGTCTGCTGCAGCGCCGCCCACTCTTCGGGGGCGTTGGGCACCGTCATGAAGCGCGTACCGCCGCCATGCCCCCACCACCACCATGACAGGCAGCTCGCGTCATGAGCGAGGGCCATGAAGGCATTGGCCCGCATCATGCGCCCGTCGGGCTGGAACTTCGCCGGGTCCCGCTGCTCCGCCGGCAGGGAGCTCTGCGCGCGGTCGTAGCAGTGCAGGATCGCGGAGATCGGCATGCCCTCGGGGAGCATGTCGCGATGTTTATCGAGGCGCGTGGCCACGCGATTGGTGTCCCCGTATACCTGCGTCCAGTGCACATCCATCGCGCCAGCGTAAAGCGGCACGGGCGCATCGCCAGCGCAGGTGACGACCACCGGGTGGAAGGGGTCGAGCGCCCTGATCAGGCGATACTCGCGCTCGAGCAGCGCCGGTGGCACGTACTGGTGCTTGAGGTCAGGCTCGTCGAAGAGATACCAGCAGAGCAGACCGGGGTGGGCCATGAGGGCGGCGACGCGTTCGGCGATGAACTCCTCGTCGCCCTCGATGAGCTTCGAGCGCTGCAGGCCCATGAAGGCCTGCATCCCGTTGGCCTGCGCCGCGTCCATGTAGGCCAGCGCGCCCTCGGCCGTGCCCGCGCCGTCCCACGTGTACCTGTGCACGTAGTTGATGCCCGCTGCGGCCATTTCCGGCATGTGCTTCTCGTCGATGCCATACATCCCCAGCAGGAAGTGCCGTTCACCATCGACCGCGACGCCGCCGCTGCGCAGCCACTCGGTCTTCGGCAGCGGCTTCGTGTGGGTGAAGAAGAGGTCGCGCTGGGTGCTGTTGCCTGCCGCGTCCTCCGCCACCGCGTGGACCTTGTGCAACCCCTCAGACCACGGCGCGCCGGGCAGGTAACGCGCGGCATCGTCGCCGAGCGTGAGCCTATCGCTCACGTCCTCGCCGTCGACGGTCAGTGCGACATCGGTGACGCCCACGTTGTCGGTGTACTGGATGACCATGGGCGCGCGCGGCGCCTCCAGCCATGCGTGGCAGGCAGCGATGGTCGGCGAGGTGGTGTCCTCATCGAGGCGCGCGGTCTGCTCGAACTTCCAGGTGTCAGAGATCGTCCCGTCAGCTCCGCAGCGCACCCGCCAGTACCACGTGCCCGGCTCGATGGGTTCGGCAAGCTGCACCGGTGGTTCGAGCACGTGCTCGATCCGCACCGTCTCGGCTTCGGGGAACTGGTCGTTGCGGCACAGTTCGATGGTGGTCTCGGTCAGCGCTTCGTAGTAGTAGTCAAGGCGTGGCGTGTTGTCATGTATGGTGGCGTCGGCCATTGGCTCGATCATGATGATTGGGTATTCGACCTCGAAGCAGCGCACATCATCGAACCACGCGGTGCCCTCGGCCCGCAGCGCCAGATATATGATGGCGCTGCCAGCGCCCTCGGGTGCGCGCGCGGGCTCGGTGGTGACGCGGCGCCAGTCGAAGCTGCCGAAGAGCTTGGGTCCATAGCTACCAGCGGCAAGCCACTTGCCCTCGGTGTCGGCGAACTCAACGATGATGGTCGCTCCGGCGGCTGACATCCCGCCCACCGCCGCCGCGCGCACGTCCTCGGCCTTGATCATCGCCTCGGCACGGTAGAGCCTGCCCGGCTGAGCGGGGACGGTCTGGATGAGGTAGGCATTGCCCTCATACTCTGCGGCGGATTGCAGCGACATCTTCGCCGACTGCGCGCCTGCGTGGACGGTCTCGGTGTCGATAGAGGCGATCGGCGCGGCAGACCAGCCCTCCAGCGTCTCAGCCTCGAAATCCGGATTGCGCAGTTGCACCTCAGTCTCCTGTGCGGCGCGCTGGTCGATGAAGTCGCGCCGGGCCTCGACCTCGGCCGGATTCGCCTCGATCACCTCGAACTCAATCGTGCGCTCGTACGTCACCGGTGCTGCGCCGCTTGAGCCCAGCACGCGGACGAAGTACAGACCCATGCCAGTCGCGCGTCGGTCCTGCATTCCCAGTCCGGTGCAGCGCAGGATCACGGTACGCTCGGCCTGCTCAAAACGCATCTCGGTGATGCCGCCGATATTGTCAAGCGGCGAGTTGAGCATGAGTGTCTTCAGTTTCCCGTTGAGCCACACCATGCAGTGCTCTTCGCTGCTGCGCACGGCCTCGGGGTTGACCATCACTGACCACTCGCTCGGACCGGCCGCGGTAACGGTCGTCTGCAGCGCGAAGGTGACCTTGTCTGGTGTCATCCGCAGCGTGACGGTGGCCTCCTGATTGCCCGGGTCATCGCGGTGCCAGACGGCCCCGTCGTCGGTCACCGTCACCTCGCCGTCCGTCATGGTGAACCTGCCGCCTGCCCACTCGGGCAGGTAGCCGGCGATTCTCCCGGAACGCACGATGCTGTCACCATCGAAGGCGAGCCCGTCAAGGCCGGAGGGACCGATGGTCGCGGTCCACTTCCCGACCGTTACTTCCTGCTGAGCGCACGCCGCTCCGCAGAGCAAAGTCAGTATGATGATGCCCAGCGCCAATCGCCTGTTCATCTCGCTCATCCTCCTTCGCGGCCTGCACACTACTTCGCGCTTCGCGCAACGCCGGCGTCGCACCTCCCACGCAGGAGCATGGCGACGTGCGGGGAAACTATGTCTCGACCGCGCCACCTGCTGTCATGGAGGACGATGCACATGAAGCCGCGGCGACCCAATGTGATCCTCGTGATGACTGATGACCAGGGATATGGCGACCTTGGTTGCACGGGCAATCCGTGGATACAGACGCCGAACATCGACGACTTCTACGTCGAGTCTACGCGTCTGCCTGACTTCCACGTCTCGCCGCTGTGCACGCCCACACGCGGAGGCATCATGTCCGCGCGCAACCCGCTGCGCAACGGGGCATGGGCGACCTGCTGGGGGCGGTCGATCCTCGGGCCGGACGAGACCACGATGGCCGACGTCTTCGCCCACAACGACTATCGCACGGGGATGTTTGGCAAGTGGCACCTGGGCGACAACTATCCGTATCGGCCGCAAGATCGCGGATTCGAGAAAGTGGTGGCGCATCGCGGCGGGGGAGTGGGGCAGACCCCGGACTTCTGGGGCAACTCATACTTCGATGACACCTACTTCCACAACGGCGAGCCGCGTGCGCATGAGGGATACTGCACCGACATCTGGTTCGACGAGGCGATGGGCTTCATCGAGGACTGCGGCGACCAGCCCTTCTTCAGCTACATCGCGACCAACGCGCCGCATTCGCCCTACTACGTCGCCGACAAGTATGCCGACCTGTACCGGGGGAACGAGGACATTCCCGAGCCTGAGTTCTACGGGATGATCACGAACATCGACGAGAACTTCGGTCGCCTGCGCGCGCTCTTGCAGGCACGTGGCATCGAGGATGACACCATCCTCATCTTCATGACCGACAACGGCTCCTCGGGCGGGATCGTGCCGCAGACGGGGGCGGGCTACAACGCGGGGATGCGCGGCAAGAAGGGCTCCTACTATGACGGTGGGCACCGCGTGCCATTCTTCGTTCGCTGGGCCAACGGCGGGATCGTCGGCGGCGATGTGCACGAGCTGATCAGCCACGTGGACCTGCTGCCGAGCTTCTGCGACCTGTGCGAGATGGAGATCCCCGATCACAAGCCGTGGGACGGCATGAACGTGGCGCCACTGTTGCGCGGGGAGGCGCAAAGCCTGCCCGACCGCGAGATATTCCTGCAGTTCCGCCAGAACACCAACCCGCCGGAGATGTGGACCAACGGTGTGATGGCCCGTGACTGGCGGCTGGTGAATGGCGACGAGCTGTACTACATGCCCTCCGACCCCGGCCAGTGCAACAACGTAGCCGAGCAGTATCCGGACATGCTCCGCCGCCTTCGCCGGGTCTGGCTGATCCGCACCCGATTTCCATCGGCGCCGACGAGGAGAACCCGGCGACGCTCGGAGCGATGGACGTGCTGGGGGATGTCGCATGGAACCAGGATCACATCAGGCAGGCCATGAAGTCCACGGGCCGCTGGGCGATCAAGGTTGAGCACGACGGTCACTACACCTTCCGGCTGCGCCGCTGGCCGACTGAACTGGGCCTGCCAATTGACGCAATACTGCAGGACGAGGCGTCGGTCGGCATCGCGCCCTCGACGGCGCGCCTGTCGATCGGTGACTTCGAGACTACTGTAGACGTGCAGCCGGGCGCGGAGTCGGTGCTCATCGAGGCCGACCTGACCGCAGGGCGCACAGAGCTGGAGGCGTGGTTCATCGACGAGGACGACGACGAGCGCGGCGCGTACTACGTGTATGTCGAGAGAGTGTAGGAGGTCGATCATGTCTGCGCGCAATATGCGAGAAGCCGGGTGGGTCTGGGAGGGGCTGGCCTTTGATCCGGGGCTGCTGCCCACGATCTACGGGGTGGGGGAGGGCGTGCGCTATTTCGGGCTGGACCGAGCGCACTTCATCTTCCACGCGAACACGCCGCTGAACCTGCACAAGCTCGACCACGTGAGCGAGATCACCGCCGACATCTCCAAGTGGAAATGGGTCGAGGGGACGAATGAAGTCGGGCGCGTCTACTATGCGCATGACCGTGATGACAACCCCGACACCGTCGTGTCGGAGGCCGAGAACCTCGCCCGCCTGGCTCCGGACTTTCCCAACGTGACCGGCGCCTTCATCGACGACACCAGCGGCGAGATGGAATACGACAACTATAGCGCGGACACGTCGGGGTTGATCGGCGAGGCCGTGCGTGCGGCTGACCTGGACCTGTGGATCGTGGTGTACACGCATCAGCTCGAGCCCGAGATGTGGGCCCCGTGGGTCGATCAGGTCGATGTCATCAATCTGTGGGTGTGGAACTGCGGGGACCTGCCGGAGATCGACAGCTACATCGCACGCTGCCGGGAGCTGTTCCCGGAAAAACGTCTGACGATGGGTATCTACATCCGCGACTACCCGCTGCGCGAGGGGGTGCCCATCGACCTGCTTGAGATTGAGATGTCGGCGATCGCGCGCCACCTGGAGGCCGGGACGCTCGACGGCTACGGCATCCTGGCGACGTGCCTGATCGACCAGCATCCCGAGCAAGCCGAGTTCATCCGCGATTTCGCGGAGGTGTTCTGAAAAGAGATGCCCATGCGCCTGTCAGCCCTCATAGTATTCGCCATCCTGCTCGCCACCGTGCTTCCGCTCGCGGCCGCCGAGGACACTCCGGCGCAGCCCGCGCTGGCTGAGGACGTCTGCACGGCGCCCTTCAACCTGCTCGTGCCGGGCGACCTCGTGCGCGAACACGGCCACCTGGATCTCGTCAGCCACTACGCTGACGCCGCTAACCACCTGCGCGTGGCCTGCGAGGCGACGTCGCTGTCGGTGGTTGCAGTCGCCGGTGGCGAGGAGACGGCGGTGGGCTCGGCGACCTACCCGAAACTGGCTCCCGGTGCGGAGATTGTGGTAATGCTGCGCGCGGGCGGCGTCGCGGTCTCGATCGGTGCAGAGACCGTCATGCGCGCGCCGGTCGAGCTGACTGACGGTGGGGGCTGGGGAGTGCTGTCGCCAGCGGGCATCGCGCCTGACGAGATCATCTTCCAGCCCATCGGCGATGTGATCTTCAGCGACGACTTCATGCGAGTGCCCGGCGAGCCCGGGCTTTGGGAGGATTTGCGCGGGCAATGGCGGCTGGCGGCTCTGGAGTCGGCTCGCTACAGCGCGAACGCCTTCACACTCGTCGGGCGCGCCACGGGCGCAGGCACTGCGCTGACTGCGGCGGGCCACTGGTTCTGGGAGGATTGCACGGTCGAGGCATCCGTGCGCCCGGGCGAGGGCTCGGGCGGGTTCGGCGTGGGCCTCGGGCTGCATGACGAGAACGGACTGCATCTCCTGCGCTTTGTGCCACGTGACGGCACTGACGGGGCGCTGCAGATCGTGCGCGTGCGTGGCGGGGAAGAGGAGATACTTGCCACCGAACCGGCGCGCGCTCACCTTGACGAGTGGCACCGGCTCGCGCTCTCGGCTGTGGGTGAGCAGCTTGTCGGAACGCTCGATGGCGCCGAACTGCTCAGCGTCACTGACCCGACCCTCGCCCCTGGCCAGGCGCTGTTGTGGGTGTCGGGCGAGGCGCCGGTGGCTTTCGACGACGTGACGGTGTATTCTGGCTCGCGCCTCGACCGCGCGCCCACGGTGCTCTCACACTCCGCCCAGTCTGCAGACCCCACGGCCGCGCCCTTCATTAACGATCAGTACATGCACGAGTGGGCTGACGAGCGCGATCAGTGGGTATCGGGCCGCGCCAGCGCGTGGCACTCGGGGTACTTCTGGGGCGACGTCGAACTCGCGTGGCAGGCGGAGCCGACGGCGCTGGGCAGAGGCGCGACGATGCACATATGTGTGCCGGCGGACGGGTCCGCTCTGGCGCCGCCCGCTGACATGATTCCAGGCTACCATCTGCAACTCACGCCCGAGGATCAGACGCTGAAGGTCGCGCTGCGGCGACACGACGCGTCGGTCGGCGAGGCGACCGTTCCGCTGCCTGCGGCCTCGACTGAGATTGTGTTGCGCCGGACCGGCGCATTGGTGGAGGCGCTGGTGGCAGGCCAGGTGGTCGCGAGCCTGACCGATGAGACGCCACTTGGCGGCGGCAAGGTCGGACTGGTATGCGCTCGCGCGCGATCGGAAACATCGCGGCTGCAGATCATCTCGTGGAACCTGATGGACTCGACCTTCCGCGCGGCGCCGACGAACTGGCACACCTCCGGCGGGCTGTGGCAGGTCACCAGCCGATGGGCCTGCACCCCTCGCTGGGCCTGGTTCCAGGGGCGCGCCGACGACCTCGCCTCCATCTGGACGCGGCGAGCCATACGCGGCGACTTCGTTGTCGAGTTCTTCGCGGGCTTCTCCATGGATCAGCCGTGGGCACCCTTCTACCAGCACCCGGGCAACATCTGTGTGACGCTGTGCGGGCAGAACGCCACGCCGGGCAGCGGCTACAGCATGATCTTCGCGGGCTGGCGCAACCGGGCCACGGGCATCTTCCGACGCGATGCGCTGGTGGCACAGACCCCGGCCTTCACCATGCCCGACATCCTCGATTCGCTCGGGGGCGCGGGCAACCGCGAGGAGGCCCACAAGCTTCACAACGAGTGGTGGCACATCCGCGCCGAACGCTTTGGCGGGACGGTGCGCATGTTCGTGGACGGGAAGCTGGCGGCCACCTTCGAGGACACCGATCCCCTGGCCGATGGCACCGTAGGCATCTGGACGCTCGACAACGGGCTCACCGTCGCCCGCGCGCGCATCTACTATGAGGGATCCGAGATTCCGTCGCTGCAGCCGGGCCTGGCCGAGGACGTCGCGCCCGCCCCGTCGGCGCGCCTCACAGTTACGCAGCCGCCGCACTTTGCCGCGACCTTCGAGACTGGTCTCGAGGGCTGGGGGCCGGCTTCAGATGGTTCGTGCACCGTGGCTCTCGCCGAGCGTGACGACCGCCTCGGCGGGCGTTGCCTGGCGGTCACCAACCCGGTCGCGGGTGGCGACTTCGCGCTGCGGGCGCCCGTTACTGATGCGCCGGTCGGCGATCGCGGCTTGCTGAGCTTCGACTACTCGATACCCGAGGGGGTCGCGCTGGATGCTTACGCGGTCATAGCGGGCGAGCGCTACCGTCTGCGCCTGACTGGGCCCGAAACGGCGCCGCCTGGCATCGAGGACATCGGTATCGTCACCGACGCTCGGGCTGATGGTCGCTGGCATCGGGCTACCGTCGATATGGGGGGCCTGCTGCGACCGTTCTTCGGCGCGGAGGCAAGCATCGTTCTCGACGAACTGCAGTTCGCCGCGCACGCCGTCCCCGAGTATGCGCGCGCGGGCATCGGCGCCAATGCGGCCGGCGCGGTCTGGCGGCTCGACAATGTGCTGCTTGGCGCGGCGGTCGGAGCGCCCGTGAAGGTCCGCGCTCCGCGTGGCGCGACGGTGCGCGTCGTCGGCGCTCGCTACGTGGGCGGCTCATCCCAGTTGGTGAGCCCCACGCGCGACGGGATCGCGACTGTCGTCGCGGAAGACGGCCGCTCGCTGGCCACCGACCTGATCGCCTTCGATACGTCTGCGCCGGTCGCGGAGTTCGTCGCGCCTGAGGCAGACGCGGCATGGCTCGGGCACCGCATTGTGGTTCGCATCAGCGATGAGGGCCCCGCTGGCATTGACGATTCGTCGCTCGCGCTGACTGTGGGCGGGCAGCGGTTCGCGTGGCCAGCGCCGGAGCTGACATGGACGCCCGCGACGGGCGAACTTTCGCTGGACGTGCGGGCTGCGAACATCGAACTGACTGCCGGTGACTCGGTACGCGTGGCCCTCGACGCAGTGGCGGACCGCGCCGGCAACGCCTCCCGGGTCGTTCGTCTGGACTTCACCGCCGACGTGGCGAGCGACGCCGATGCGCCCGACGCGCCAGCACTGACTGGCATGCCCGCGCCGCTGCTCGACGTGGATTTCGAGACCAACATCGGTCCGATTCGGCCGTGGGGTGCGGATGCAGCGATCGAGTTGCTGCGTGTGGGTGGCGCGGCGGCTGCGAACCCGGCTGGCGGGCAGTGGTGCCTGCAGGCGCGCTGCACCAGGCTGGGCGGGCTGTTCGGTCTGGACTTGGGCTGCGCGCCGTTTGAGGCTTCGCGCTACCCGATCCTGCAGTTCGACTACCGGGCCTCGGACGAGCTGCGCGTCGGCCTGCTCGTGGACGTGGCGGGCGAGCGGCGCACCATCCGGTTCACTGACAATGACGCGACCTGGCCGACCGCCGGTCGCATCGGTGCCGCCGCCGACGATGCGTGGCACACAGCCACCGTCGACCTGCACGCGGCACTGAGCAAGGCGTTCCCGCGACGCACCTCGCTGCCCGTGACCAGCATCGCGTTCGCGACCTCCGGCTGGCCCGGCAACCGTGCAGACACGTATTGGTGGCTGGACAACGTTCGGCTGCACGCGGCGGTGGACCTGGCGACTGCTCCGGAGCTTTCCTCGCGGGACGAGGCGGGCGTGACGGGCATCGGCTGGGTGGTCGATGGCGCGACCGACACGATCCCTGCGCAGGAGCCGATCGGGGGCGACCTCGCATCGGCGCTTGAGCCGCATCTCGGGACGACGGTGTGGGTGCATGCGACCGCGTGCGACGGTGCCGGCAACTGGTCCGAGCCGTCGCACCTGCCAGTGCATGTGATCCGCGCCGAGGACGCAGCGGCGCCGGTGGCCTCCGCTCCTGTTCCCGCCGATGGCGCAACGGCGTGCGTCCGCGAGGTGGTCGCGACTATCGTCGATGAGGGCTCCGGCGTCAGTCCGGCCGACCTGCGCCTGTGGGTTGGCGGCGAGTCTTACACTCTCGCCGATGCCGCGCTGAGCTTCGATGAGACCGCCGGGACATTGACTTGGCGCGCGCCGGCGGGTGTGAGTCTCGGCGGCGACGGCGACAGCGTTGCCTGCCGCCTGGAGGCGCGTGATCTGACGGGCAATGCAGCCGAGCCGCTGGCCTGGGTCTGGCGGATCGACCATTCGCTGGACACTGAAGCGCCCGCCGCGCCGGTGGCGAGCTACCTGCCGGCCCGCACGATGGCCGCCGAGGATTTCGAGTCAGGCACAGGGTACTGGGGCAACTTCGTCTCTGCGCAGGTACTGCGACGAGCCGTGGGCGGCGCTACCGGCCCCGGGTGCATCGAGCTGCGCCACCTGGGCGATCGGGCAGCCAGTGGCTTCGCGCTGGCCGCTGACTTTGGGGAGCGGTGGCGGGAGTTCCCGGTGGTGCGCTTCAGTTACCGGCTCGAGGGCGCGCGCTCGGTGACCGTGCACCTGTACGGCACCACCTTCGATGGCAGCCGCGATCTATGGACCGACATGAAGACCTTCCGCGCTGTGGAGGATGGCTGGAGCACGGCGGTTGTTGACATCCCGAAGGCTCTGGCTCGGACGAACCCGTCTCTGGACATCCACCGGATCTTCCTCGGTATCGACACGCCCGGCCCGGACGCGGCGGTCATCGTGGATGACTGGGCCATGTATTCGCAGGTGGCCGACAGCGCCACGCTGCGCTGGGCCGAGCCCGCCGACCCAAGCGGTGTGCGCGGCTACAGTTGGGTGCTCGATAGCGCAGACGACACCGTGCCGCCGGAGACCATCAGCGGCGCGGATCGGCAGGCTGATTTTGGCAATCTGGCGCCCGGACATTACTGCTTCCACGTGCGCGCCTGCGACGGCGCCGGCAATTGGGGCGCTCCCGCGCACGTGCCCTTCGATCTGATTGCCCCCGAGTAGATCGGTTGGCGGAGGTCCCCGCTGCCGCCGAAGTGAATCTCCGCAGGACGGCCATCACTGCTCTCAGGGGGCGTCCGTGATGCTCGGCAACTCCTCATTATCGCTCGAGTTCAGCGACGGTGTCGTACGCGCGCGGAACCATCTCTCAGGCACGGTCGCGGACTTCGCCTGCCCGGGCTTCGCTGTGGCCCTATCGGGCGGCGAACTGCGCGGCGCTGACTTTGACTTCGACGAGCCGCAGGTCGAGCCCGGTCGCGTGACGCTGATCGGGCGCCACGAGGCCACTGGGCTCGAGGCCAAGGTAGCCTACACGCTGGCGGACGACGAACCGTGGTTCCGCAAGCAAGTGACGCTCCGCACCCCGGAGCCGATGCCCACTCCTGACCGCCTGCTGGTCGACGTCCAATCCGACGCACCGGCACCCATCAGGCGCGTGGGATACGGGCTGCGCGGAGGGCCCGATGCAGAGGAACAGGCGGGTCTCGACACCTACGTGCCTCAGCCCGGTTGCGGCTACCCGGTGTATGCAGGCGATTGGTTCATGGGCGTGGAGCACCCGTCGGGATTCGCAGTGCCCGGCGAGCGCCTTGAGCTGTATCACCATCCCGTCTGGAGCGACGAGGGAGTCATCGAGAGTTTCGCGGCGGTCTTCGGTGTGGCGCAGACACATACGAAAGTCGCGGACGCTTTCATGGACTACGTCTGGCGCATCCGCAGGCCCCGGCTGGAGCGGCCCTTCCTGACCTTCACCAGCGGCTGGTCGACGCGCGCCATCGGGCATGGCGAGTACATCGCCGGGTACGAAAGTAACCTCGCGTTCCTTGAGGCCATGGTCGACCTCGGCCTGCGCCCTGACGCGATGGCCATTGATGCAGGCTACTTCGAGCGGCGCTCGATCTTCCACCACAAGGGTGACGACGCGGAGGACTCGCTCTTCCGCACCTTCGCCGGCCAGGTGCACGAGCGCGGTCTGGAGCTGTCGGTCTGGGTGAGTCACAACGGACGCACGGGCTTTGACATGGACTGGATTCGCGAGCAGGGGTGGGAGATCGGGGACGGTCCGGGTACGTACACGCACGGTGATTTTGTGGTGATGATGCAGCCGAGTTTCGAGGAGGCGCTGGCCGAGCGTTTCTCGCGCATCGTGGGCGAGATCGGCGCGAGGCACCTGAAGATCGACTGGGACAACGAGTGTGCCACCAACGGGCGCTTCGCCGAGCAATACCCAACCACTGACCACGTCCGCGAGGCCTCTCTGCTGACCTTCAACCGCATCGACACGCGCATGCGCGAGGCCAACCCCGAACTCCTCACCCGCAATGGATGGTGGCCCAGTCCGTGGTGGCTGCAGTGGGCCGACCACGTCTGGCTTGCGACCTCCGGCGATGGCGAATACGCGATGTGGCCCTCCCGCACTCAGCGTGATCGTGAGATGACGCATCGCGACGCGGTCTACCATCAGATCAGCCGCGTCTCCGAGACGCCCTGTCCGCTGGACGCGTACGACAATCACGGCTTCGCGCACGCAGTAGACAACCCGTTCAGTCAGCAGCCCCACACCTGGCTCGACAACGCGGTGCTGCAATTCACGCGCGGCTGCACCTACCTGCATATGCCGATCTGCCCCGAGAGTCTGGACGCTGACGAGGCGCGCGTGCTGCAGCAGACCATGGACTGGATGCGCCACCACGGCGACGAGCTTGGCACGCAGGGAACGTGCATGGTGGGCGGCAGCCCGGCTGAGGGCGAGATATACGGGTATCTGCACCCGTCGGCGAGCAGTGCGTGGCTGGTGCTGCGCAACCCCGACCCGCGGCCGCAAGTCTACGGGGGCGCGCAGCAGATCGCGATGGCGCTCGGGTGGGCGCCGCGCACGTGGCGGCAAGTCCATCCTTACTGGCAGGACCTGCAGCCGCTCGCGGGCATCACCTTGCTTGGCCACGAGGTGCGCCTGATCAGGCTGGAGCGCGAGCCTCAGGCAGACCCGTCGCCGGTCCCGGGCGCTGCGTTCGTGGTGAGTCAGGCGGAGGGCGGCTTCGAGTATTGCTTCCCCGGCTTCGCGCCGCTGACCGAGGCCATCGGTCCGACTGTGCACCCGGATATGCAGATCCCTGAGATCACTGCAGAGAGAACCGCCGATGAGGCCATCGAGGGTGGCTGGCGCAGGCAGTGGTATTGCGGGATCCCGCACCGGCTGGAGGGCGCTGAGTTGCTCGTGACCATGCGCGGCGATCAGGCTGACCTCGACGGGCTCACCGTCCAGTGCACCAGCACCCGCTACCGCGCGACCGCGGCGCGAGGGCACCTCATCCCCGGTCTGCGGATCTTCCGCAACGAGGAGCGCGGCTACGGGACTGCCAAGTTCATGCCACCGGTCGGCGCGCGTGACCGCGATGACTGGGCCTTCGAAATCCCGGACGGTGGCTATGGTTCGCTGACGCTGGACATTCTCGGCGAGGGGGCCGAGCGAGTGAGCGCCGAGGTCTGGATCACCGGCTGGGAGGCCCTCGCCCGGCAGACGATTGTGCAGGAGGCAGCGCCCGCCGATGGGCCGTTGCTGCCGCCACACCCGTATGGTTTCTCGCGCTGCGTGCGCATCTGAGAGCAGGAGGACACTGACATGCGTGCAGGCTTTGCTTCAGTGAACGTCAATCCGCCGATGGGAACGCCGATGATGGGCTTTGGTTCCCGCGACCGCGACCACGGCTGTCAGGCCATTCACGACGATATCTTCGTGCGCGCTGCATACCTCGAACACGACGGGCACGCGGCCCTGATCATGGGCTACGACATGTGCTTCGTTGGTCGCGTCGATGCGGACAGATTCAAGGGCGCTATCGGCAGGCACCTGGCCCTGAGCCCCGCGCAGATTCTGCTTAACACTTCACACAGTCACGTGGGCCCGATGGTAGGTACGTGGTACGATGCCCACCCCGACCCGGCGTACGTGGATCAGCTCTGCGAGGCCACAGTGCAGGCGGGGCGGGAGGCGTGCGGTAGCGCGGTCGAGGCCACCATCTGGACCGGGGAGGCGAAGACGAAGCTGCCCATGAACCGCCGCCGAAGTGAGGATGGCGGCGTTCTCAACGCGCCCAATCCGCCAGGTTTCGCGTACGACCGCGTGCCGCTGTGCATGATCCGCGATCAGGCGGGCGAGCCCATCTGTCTCATGTTCTCGGTCTCGTGTCACCCGTCGATGATCTCCGGCTGGGAGATATCGTCCGAGTACCCCGGCTATGCGCGGCTGGGGGTTGCCGAACATCTCGGCGTGGACGTCTCGCTCTTCCTGCAGGGCGTGGGTGGCGACGCCAAGCCATCGATCATGGGCGAGGGCCGGGCGCGCTGGGACCAGGCGGCATGGGAGGACGTTGAGCGCGCGGGGCGCATGGTCGCCGACGAGATCATCCCGGCGCTGGCTGACCTGCAGCAGGTCGAGCCCGGCATCGCCGCCGCCACGCGCGAAGTGGACTGGCCGCTGGAAGCGCCCGAGAGTCTCGACTGGTACGAGGCCGAGGCGGCGAACGAGACGCTCGCCGAGGTCCGCCGCATCTGGGCCCGCGGTGTGGCCGACGCGTTGCGCGCCGGTGAACCGCTGCCTGGGGCCGCGACCCTGAGTGTGCAGGGCATTCGGCTGGGGGATGGTCTGCGGCTGGTGGGTATTGAGGGCGAGGCGGTCTCCGAGTGGGGGCCGATCATCGCGGATGACTACGGCTCCGGCGTGACCTTCCCCATGGGCTACACGAATGGCGAGGGCCTGTATCTGCCGGTCTCGCGCATGTTTGACGAGGGCGGCTACGAAGTCATCAGCTACTGGGAGTATGGCTACCCGTCGCGGCTGACTCCGGGCTTCGAGCCAACCATGCTGTCCGCGCTGGATAGCCTGCGCGCGGCGGGTGTCACCTGAACTGATGCCCGCCGCGGGTCACTGCTCCGTGGCAGGCTCCTGAGCCTTGGCCGCTTGCTGGCGTGCGCGAGCGGCCTCGAAGATCGGGTCCATGTCGATGCCCGGCCATGCCTCGTTCTCGATCTTGTACCGCGCTGAGATGATCGCTGCCTCGGCGGTTTCGGGCAGGTCCGCGCCCGTCCACCAGTTCATCTTCTCGCTACGGCACCAGGCGTATTCGTCCGCGGTGTATAGCGCCCAGTAGACGTTGTGCTCAAACCACGTCGCCTGCTCCTCGGGGGTCATGAACGCGGACGGCTCATCGGCTTTGTAGCGCCCGTAGCAGGTGTCTGCGTAGGCAGCCATTGAGACCTGCGCCTGGGTCCAGAACTTCTGGACATTGGCCGGGTCCACGAGCAGCAGGGCCCGCTGCCGCAGCCGGTGATACTGCAGGAGATACGCGTTGCGGTCCTCGTTGAAGTAGGAGTGCATGTTGCCATCCATGATGACAACGTCGGGCCCGGCCGCCTCAAGCATGCCGTTGAAGAACGACGGCAGGAGGCCGAATTTCTGGTCGACGAGTTCGTCCGGCTCCCAATAGACCACGAAGCGCGCGAGACCGCTGAGCATCCACAGGTTCAGGACTTTCGCCCCCGGAAGCTCCTCTTCCAGGGCGCGCATGAACTGCCCGCCGCGCTGGCGCACCACGGCCTGGTATTCCTCGAAGCTCCTCGTGTCGTGATGAGCTGCATCCGCGTATGACCACGGGTTGACGCCCTTGTAGGCCTTCGGGTCCAGACACACGCCGACGCAGCTACCCACGCGCGCAGCTCGGCCGATCAGCCGGATATTGTGCTCGATGGCCTGCCAGTGCTCGTCGCTGAACCAGTCCTGCGTGGTCGCCGCACCGATGGCGATGAAGTTGTCGGTGAACCGCTCCCACTTCACGGCCTCGAGAGCTTCCATGTCCGCCGCGAAGTCGGCCTCCGCCCAGGGGGTGGGCTCGAGCACGTCCTTGCCACCCTCGAGCTTGAGGACGACGCCGTCGAAGGGCCGCTTCTCCATCTCGCGCAGGTGATCGCGGATGAAGGCGGGGGTGGGCATGTCCCAGCCGTGCTCGATGAGCTTCTTATCGAACTCGACCGCGCCGATCGACTGCGCGCTCATGATGATTGAGAGGATGGCAACGTGGACGGCTGCCCGCACAGACCTGGTCTTCATGGTCATCACTCGCCTCCGTGCCCGCACACTAACACGCGCGCATGGGGCGGTCAAGTATACCGCAGATGCCACGGTGCAAAGGGAATCATGCGATAGCGACGAACCGTGCGCTGTAGACAAGCGCAGACAGAGCGAGGTCAGATGATGGGAACTGACGGCTACCAGATCGGCGCGTTTGCTCGGCCCTGGACGGCTTTTGGCTGGGAAGATTTCCTGGCGGGCGCTGCCGGCGCGGGCTATGAGTACATCGGATTCATGCGGCATCAGGAAGCAGAGGTTCTGCCCGGCATCAGCGCCGAGAAGGTCGCGGCTATCAATGCGTCGCTGGTGCGACACGGCGTGAAGCCCACCACTGACCTGCCTCTGCATCACACCACGCGTTGCCCGCTGCACCTTGGGCCCGACGAGGCCGTGCGCGAAGCATTCGCGCACCTGGACGCGATGGCTGCGGTGGGAGTGCGCTACTACATGTCATGTGGGACGCCCGACGAGGCGCTCTACGAGACGCTATACACGGTCTTCCGGGAGGCCGCAGCGTACGGGGAGACGCTTGGCGTGAAGGTGACCCTCAAGTCGCATGGCGGGATCGGGGCGAAATGCCTGGATCTGGTCCGTGTGGTGGAGCGGGTGGATCACGAGAATTTCGGCATCTACTATGATCCTGGCAACGTCATCTACTACACCGGCGGCGACCCGCTGGAGAACCTCGCCGATGTCGCGCCTCACGTCGTCGGCGTGTGCGTAAAGGACGAGACGGGCGGCAAGGAGGGCAATGTCGAGATCGAGCCGGGGACGGGCGACGTCGACTTCCCGGCGGTCTTCGACACGCTCCGGGCGGGGGGCTTTGACACCGGGCCGGTGATGGTCGAGTGCCTCGGGAGGGGCGAGCTGGCGGGCGTGAATGAGCGCGCCGCGAAGGTCCGCGGTCTGCTGGATATATGGCTGGCGTAGCCCTCGGGCCACGCAGGCGCAGCACGCGCCCCTCAGCCGATCGGACCGTCGTCAACATCCGGTGCGTCGGGTTTATTGTCCGCGCGGCCGGGTGCCGCTCTGGGCCAGGCGATGAGTTCATCGTCTTCATCGCGAGGGCGCCCGGTGCGGAAGACGTGCTCGTAGGCCACCGCGAAGTGTCCGCCCGCCAGCAGCATCTGTGCGCCCAGGAAGCACCACATCGAGAAGAGCACGATCCCGGTCAGGCCCCCGTAGAAACTCCCGTATTGAGGCGAGTGCCTGATGATCCAGGCGAAGACCAGCGAAACCGTCTGCCACAGCGTTGCCGCGGCCGTCGCCCCCCAAAGGGCCGCGCGAGTAGGCACCCGTTGCACCGGCATGAACTTGTAGAGCAGCGCGAACGCGCCGAAGGCCAGCGTGAACTGGTAGGCGATCAGGAAGCGTGGGCGCATCGCGTCCAGAGCCGCCGCATCGATCTCCGGGAATTGACCCAGCCACGCCTGCACCGTGGCCAGCATGGCCACCACCAGCACGAAGCTGCCCAGCAGTACGCCAGCCACCAGCATCATGCCCAGAGCCACCAGCTTGCGGCCGACGTAGGTGCGCAGCACTTTGCCCGGCCAGATGTCCGTGAGGGCGCGTTCGACGATCTCGAAAAGCCGCAGACCCGCCCACACCAGTGTGATCACGCTCACCACGCTGGCGATATGCGTCTCCGGGTGATGCAGCAGCATGTCCACCTGCGGCATGATGGCGCCCGCGGTCTCGGTACCGAGTCCGTTGATGGCCTCCTGTATGCCCAGGTAGACATCGCTGCCCGGGCCCAGCACCAGTTGCAGGGCGGCCGCGAGAAGTATTCCCAGCGGGGCCAGGCAGATGAGGGAGAAGAACGCGATGGCGGCGGCCATGAGCACGCTGACGCTGAAGCCAAAGCGCAGATATGTGATGCGCAGCACCCGCCACCAGGAACTGAGGAGGCGACGGAGCACAGACGGACTGTCGCCGCTGCCCTTATCGGTTGCCATTGAGTTACGGCTTCGCCGCCGCCGGTCCAGTTCCTGCGCGGGGCGTCAGCGGAATGCTCGCGTCTGGACGTCCCACTGCACAGTATCTCCTGTGCGGTCCTCACCAGGATACACTTTGCGCAGGACCAACGCGCCCTCAGCGATATCGACCAGTTCCAGCGTGAGGTTGGGTTGGGCCTGCAGGTCGGGCAAGGCCTCGCGAACGCTGGGGATCAGCACCTCCCGCTCGCCGCTGACCAGATGCTCGCGCACGAGCTTGCGGTCATACGAGGCATAGCAGTGCTCGAGCCCGTAGAGCCAGTCGCCGTCGGTCACGGAGTGCTCGGTGAACACGCTGGCGGCATCGGCCCTGATGGCGGCATTGGCATCGTCGTCCTCGAAGATGGGTAATGGGCGACCGTCCAGCCCCGTTGGGTCGAGGCCGAAGTAGCGCAGGATGGTTGGCACGATGTCGACGGTCCGGGCGTACGGCAGCTCGACGGTCCTGACGCCGGGACCATGGAACATGATCGGCACCAGCGAAGCGTGCTCGTTCAGACTCCCGTGACTGCCGGATAGCACGTTCTTGGCCACATAGTAAGGCGCGAAGTCCCATCCATCCGTGGCGGTGATGTGCATATGCCCGGAGTTGGGGTTCTCGAACGAATAGGCTATGCGCCGGAGTGCGTCGGGGTAGTGTTCGAGGTAGGTCAGCTCCGCCCAGTGCTGATCGGTGAGCCATTCAGCTGTCTCGATGAACGGGGCAATGCGCGGGATGGCAGCGTAGCCGAGCGGATCATCGCCGCTAACGACGCTGTAGCTGAACTCGATGCTACCCGCTTCCTGCCGCTCGCGGAGTTGCCCGTGCCCGACGGCGGAGTAGATGTTGAACAGGTGTGGCTCGGGGTTGGTGAAGATGATGCCGATGCCCGGCGAGTAGTCGAGTAGTCGGCCGATGACATCCACTGAAGTGCCGCCGACCTCGTATGCCCGCAGGTCCTCATCGGTGGGGCGGATGTTCCAGCTTTCGCTGACTATGGCGCCGGTGTCGTCCCGCTGCTGACCGCGCACGTAGATGAGCGCGTCCGAGTTCCCACCCCACAGGGAGACGCCGTTGATACTGCCGTCGAAGAGCGCTTTGCGCCCCACCCAGAAGTTCGCCTCGAAGCTCCCCCATTGTGGGACCAAGGCCCACTTGAGGGACTGGTATACATCAAACCGCAGGTCGTGCATGAGGTTATCGATGGTCAGGTGATTGCCGACATCCTCCATCCCGTGGTCCGAGCAGAGGACAAAGAGAGTTTGGTCGAAGATACCCACATCCCGGTAGGTCTGTAAGATGTTGGCGAGGTGCTTGTCCTGAGCGAGGTATATTGCGCGGGACCGGTCGTCATTGAGGGGCGTGTTGTGGGTCTGATGATCGATGTCGGGCAAGGTCATGACAACGATGCGGGGGATTTCGCAGCGGCCCGAGTATCTGCCCAGAAACTCGGTCGCGCGGATGACCTGGCATGACCATTTGACCACCTCTTCGTCATGGGGCATTGTGGGCACGTATAGCGAAGCCCCGCGGTTGGCGATCTGCAGGACCACCAGTGAGCGCACCTTCGGGAAGTGTTCGCACAGAGTGTTGACCTGGCGTGAGAGCACCTTTGAGAGCATCGTGATGCCCAGACCGATGTAGGAGGTGTGCAACTTGCGTTCTGGGTTGAACTGACGCTGCCCCATGACGTTCGTGTTCCGGGGGTAGCATCCTGTCATGATTCCGGTGTGTGCGGGCACACTGGAGGAGGGCCAGACCGCCAGGCCGTTTGCGGTGAAGGCCCCGTTACGGATGAAGTGCTCCGAGATAGTGGGGAAGTTGGTGCTGACAGTGGTGGAGTAGAGCGAATCATCCTCAAGACCCGCCATCAGCAGGTCACGAGCCTGCTTCAGATTCGCCCCATCGCACACGACCACGCAGACGAATCGGTCCTGCAAAGGCAGCTCCTCGCGGTCACCGAAGAAGCGGACCACCGCCAGCCCCCCGCACGCATAGACCACAACGCTTAGGCCGACCACAAGCAGGGCGATCACCACTCGGAGGAAGTTGAGGATGCGGAATCGTCCACGAGGCCACACTCTGAGTATGCCCCAGACCAGCGTAAGCAGCAGAGCGGCCACAATGCCGACCACGAGTAGCGCCGCGAAACCGGAGACGCCTGTGCCGGCAACGAGGGGTATCACGATGGCGAGCGCTGCGAGGACAAGCCACGACACGAGCAACCAGCGGGGCAGCCTTCTGTCCTGCATAGGGATCACCTCTGCAACTAGCCAGTCTGGCAAGTACGCGTAGCCGATCCCCGCAGAACCCATCAATGCCTTCGACGGGTGCCAGCGTTCTCCTGCCGGGCCTGGCCCCTGCCACGCGGCAGGAATGGCGGGCCTCGCGGGGAATTGGTCCCACGTCAACGCGTCAAGCTCCTCCAGCATGTCAAGGAGGCCCCATAGCCATGTCCCAGAGACCCAACGTCCTCTTCCTGATGAGCGATCAGCACAACGCGGGCAGCATGGGCTGCGCCGGGCACCCCAATGTGCGTACTCCTAACCTCGACCGCCTCGCCGAGAGCGGCGTCCGCTTCACTCGTGCATACTGCAACAACCCGATCTGCTCGCCGTCGCGGATTTCGTACGTCAGCGGGCAGTATCCCCATACTCACCGAGTTGTGGGCAACAACAACTTCGAGTTCCAGGATCGAAACCCGGCGACGCTCGGGGCTACCTTGCGCAGGCATGGCTATCAGACGGCCATGATAGGCAAGGGCCATATGATTCGCGAGTGGGATGAGGAAGCGTATGAGCATCTGCGCTACTGCGACCTGTGCGACGCCGACCGTCGCGACCCGCGCAAGAATCACTACTTCAAGTATCTGATCGACAACGGCATCGGGGACATGTATGAGGATGGCTCGCTCCCTCGGGACCATGAGGCCATCAGCCGCAAACACGCCATCTCGGGGCTTCCCTACGAGCACACGAATGAGGCGTACACCGGGCGGGAGTCGCTGGAGTTCCTGCAGGGCCGCGACCAGCGCCGGCCGTTCTTTTTGCACATGAGTTTCGAGCGCCCGCACCCGCACTGGATGCCCGCCGCTGAACACGCCGACATGTACGACCCGGCTGATATTGAGTTGGGCCCGGACTTCATGGACTGGTGGGAGAACCGCTGGGCGGGGCGGCCCGAGTTTGTCTCGAAGATGGCCGCCAACCGGATGGGCATGTTCGAGACCATCGACGAGCTGAAAGAGGCACTGGCGTATCACTTCGCGCTGGTGACGGTCATCGACATGGAGATCGGGCGCGTGCTGGATCACCTGCGCGAGACGGGAGAGCTGGAGAACACTATCGTCGTCTACACCGCCGACCACGGCGATTTCGCCGGTGACCACGGCATCGCCGACAAGAACATGGGCATCTACGAGTCGATCCACCGCGTTCCGTGGATGATCTCATATCCGGGCTGCCCGCAGGGGCAGACGCGCGACGCCATCATCGAGTCATGTTCCCGACGTTGGCCGAACTTGCGGACGTCCCGGCGCCCGACTGCGTCGATGGCCGATCGATCGTCCCGGAGATCGAGGGCACCGGCGAGGGTAAGCCGTGGGCGCTGGCTGAGTGGGACTTCCCTGGTAATCAGCGGCGGGTCAACGCCATTCGGACAGATCGTTACCGGCTGGTCTACTACTCCCACGAACTTGGTGGGGAGATGTATGACCACGAGACTGACCCGCATGAGATGCGCAATCTGTGGGATGACGAAGCGCATCGCGGGACGCGGATGGAACTGATGGAGCTGCTCTTCGATCAGGTGAACATGTATTCGCGCAAGACCGACATGGATTCCGACCGCCAACTGGATAAGGATGACTGTTTGACCGTCAGCCGGCTGATCCACAAGAAGTGCCGCAAGTGGTCGGATTTCGAGGGCTTCCTGGACTGAGGGGAGTCGCGCCAAGAGCGAGAGGAACGACGATGAACAGTGAACGCCCAGTCGCAGGTGGTCTGCCGCTGTGGATTCAGTGGATCATCGGTCTGTGCCTGATGGCTGCCGTCGTGTGGCTGCTGTACCCCAATCTGACGGTTCCCGATCCCCCGAGCAATCCCCAGGTCTCGAGCAGCTCACCCGTCGAATCACAGGTTGCCCGCTACCCGGACAGGGCCCCCGCGGGCGGCGCAGAGAGAGCCATCACCTCCAGGCAGCAGCCTGCTGACATTGCTCTTGAGAGCGCATGTGAGAATCACATCGG
This sequence comes from Candidatus Zipacnadia bacterium, assembly GCA_029821735.1. Classification (GTDB taxonomy): domain Bacteria; phylum Armatimonadota; class Zipacnadia; order Zipacnadales; family UBA5352; genus JALGSU01. The sequence continues at coordinate 26,527 of JALGSU010000022.1, forward strand.
ATACTGCGCCCGAGCGATACTCCAGAGCTCGGCGCGGGATGGGGCCCCCCTTCCGCGCGTCACCGAGTGGCTTGAGGTCGTGTGCCCGGGCGGAGTCATCGACGACGTTGTGCTTTGTCCTTCGCGCCAGGACGCCCCGCTGCCTCACTACGCAATCAATACGGCTGTTGTCGGTCGAAGGCTCGACGAGATCAGTTCTCCGGAAACGACGGTGCTGCTGTGCGAGGTGGTCAACGACGGTCGACCGGTCTTCCCACACCGTGGCGGCGCCTACTACGCCTATGTGGATGGGCACGTGGAATGGCTGCATGAGCGCGACCGGCCGCCAGGTGTTCAGCCCAGCGTCCCGGCCAAGTCTGTCGTCCATGGTGATATGGCTGAGCCGACCTCCAAACAGGCGCGGGAGGCCTGCATTCAGAACCTCAAGCAGCTCGCGATCTCGCACCTGATGTACATGCAGGATTACGGCCAGATGCCGCCGGAGGACAACTGGCGCGAGTGTGTGTTCCCTTACCACAAGAGTGAAGAGACACTCAGGTGCCCCGCCGATAGGGCCGATGCGCGGTGCAGCTACGCTCTCAACCCCGACCTTGCGGGTATGCGCGGCCGCGATATGGGGCCCCTGACCAGCCCGGTGCTTCTCTACGAGGTGGACGAGCGTGGTCTCCTGGCCTTCCGCCACAGCGGCGGCGCGGTCTACGCCTTCACGGACGGTCACGTGAAGTGGGTCTTTGGACCGCCTGAGGACTCCGGGCTGTACCTGGGCGGGGAGTAGCGACGATGGGCAAGCCGACGCGGATGTATGGGTGCCTGCCGAGATGGGTGGAATGGTCGATCGGGCTGGCCATGTTGGTGACGCTCGCAGTGATTCTGTGGCCATTCCCCCCCCGTGGGCACCGCGAGAGAGCCCGCCGCACGTCATGCGGGTCTAACCTGAAGCAGATTGCCCTCGCATCGAAGGCGTATGCTGAGGATCACGGTGGGGTGTTCCCGCCGGTGGTCCGCTGGGACAGGAGCGTCAGCCCGTATCTGCAGCACGAAATGTTGCTCCGTTGCCCATCGGACGACCAGTCTGAGCGACTGAGCTACGGCATGAATCGGGACGTTGGCGGGACTGCTTCGGCGTCTCGAGCAGATGAAGCGACGACAATCGCCTTCTACGACGGCATCGGCACCATGGTCATCAAGCGCCACAAGGGCGGGGCCAACTATGCCTATCTCGATGGTCATGTGAAATGGTCCGAGGACCCGTCTAAGGACCCGCCCGAGCACTCCAGGCCCTTGCCATTGGCCCGACCCGAGTAGCTTGAGGCAGCAGTGCTTCTGGGAGGAATCATGAGTTTGCACACGGTGGCGTCCCCGCAACCCACGGGCGTTGAGTTTCGCCTCGAGACGCTGCGTCGCATAGGTGGTCGCGGCGATAACTGGTGCACCACCTGGGCGCGGGATGACTCGCAGATCACGTCCATGTGCGACGGGCTCTGGTTACCCGGTGGTGAGGGATTCCACAACCACCTGTATCGCATCTCGGGTGATCCGCAGGACCTGCGCGTCGAGGACATTCCCGGCTACCCGCAGTTCGTGCGGGGAACGGGAAGCTGGTTCGGCTACGACATCGTCTCCGTCGACGGGCTGCTCTACTCCGGCGTGTCGAAGACCCCCGCCAACCACTGGTCGGGTCCCTTCCGGGGACTGAAGCTGCTCACCTCACGCGACAACGGGGCCACCTGGTCGCGCGTCGATCGCCACGGGGCGGAGCGAGTCATCGAGCCATCGTCCGAGGCCCGCAATGAGGTCAACGCTCAGGAGATGTTCTCGCTCGAGGAATTCGGTCTGCCACATCAGCAGCAGGAGGCCTACCCGTTCTCTTACGTCTCGTTCGTCCAGTGTGGCAGAGACAACAGCGCCGCTCGCGATGACTACATCTACATCCACTCACCCGAGGGCGCCCACACTCACCAGCTTCTGCTCGCTCGTGTGCCGAAGAGCACGATCGGCCAGCGCGATACGTGGGAGTACTTCGTCCGCCACGACGACGATGGCCAGCCGGTATGGAGCGCCGACATCCTCGAACGCGGACCGGTGCACACCTTCCCCGACCGAAGTGACGACGGCATGTTTTTCGGGTGGTACTCGTGGCTGCCATCGGTCGTGTGGAATGAGGGGCTGGGCCTCTACATCATGGCCAATGGCGGCACGTATGGTGGCCACGGGATGACCTCGTCGGACGAGGACTACTATCACGGCTGGATGCACACGCGGACGGGGAGTCTGGGGCTGTGGTATGCGGAAGCGCCGTGGGGTCCGTGGCGGCAGTTCTTCTACACCGACTATTGGGCCGTGGATGATGCCGAGAACCGGACCTACCAGCCCAAGCTCTCGCCCAAGTGGATCAGCGAGGGTGGCAGGCGGATGGTCCTGATCTGGTCTGACGCGATGAAGAACGCGGAGGGCAAGTCGCACTCGACCAACTACCTGTGGAACCAGATGGAGATTGAGCTGACGCTGGGTGAATAGGTGATGGGCACCAACCGCCGCGGCGCGTGGAATGAAATGGCTGTCGCTGCCAATCCCAGACGGGGGAGACCATCACATGAACCGGCTCGTGACGATCGTCATGCTGATCTCAATCGCGGGAGGTGCCACGGCGCAGGGCATGCCGGGGTGGCTCATTGCGTCGGACTACGGGGCTTCCGGCTCGAAATTCTCGACCGATGCCGTCACCGTTGCCGACTCGGACCAGGTGACGGTGAAGGACGTCGGCGATTTCGAGGTGGGGCAGGGGGTCATGGTCTCGCGCTGCAACATTCAGTATAGCGGCGCCAGGCTGTGGGGGCCGCGTGCGGACCATAGTGCCAGCCGGGCGCTGGAGGATCCGGAAGCTGGTTCGCCTACATGGTCGATGTCGGCCAGGCGACCCCGGCGACCTTCCGCTGGAGCGACGATCTGGGCCGGAACTGGCATGATGGCGGGCCGGTGGACGACCAGTGGCACATGCTTGGCGGCGGCACCGAGGTGCGCTTCGGCGAACTCGACTGGGAGGCCGGCTACACGGTCACCTTCAGCGCGCGGGATCAACTCGTCAGCCGCATTGAGGCGATCGAGGGCAATGTGCTGGCGCTGGCCGACAGCGCAAACCGCAGCGCCGAGGATGCTGTAGTGCGGCACTGCGACGATGCGGCCTTGCAGGCGGCGATCGACGATGCCATCAAGCAAACGCGCAACCTGTTCATCCCGCCCGGGCACTACCGCCTGGCCCGCGGAGTTGTAGCGCGCAACGCCTCCGGACTGACCATCGAGGGCGCCAATGCGCAGGCTGTGGTTCTCGACATCAGCGAGGGCAACGGTGTGTGCGTGGCCATGTCGGGCGGCACCGAGGTGAACTTGCGCAACCTGACCATGGTCGGGCACATGGGTTTTGCGGAGGCCGACCAGGCGGGGTCGATGCGCACCCTCGGCGGGCGGGGCCTCTGGGGCTTCTACCTCAAGAAGTCGGGAGCGACTTCGATATCGGGCACTGAGCGCGTCGTGGTGGAAAACTGTCACGCGCGGAGGATGTCCCAGGAGGCGTTTGTATCCGGTGGTGTCAGTCGGATAGCGCCTGCTCCACGCAGGAACACCAAATCGACCACCTACCTGCGCTGCTCGGCCATCGATTGCGGACGCAACGCCTTCAATGACTGGAATCTGGGGCCCGAGAACACCAGCGTCCTCAACTGCCGCATCGTGGACGTCGGCGGGTGCGCGTGGGAGGGCGCGTCGCGGTATGTGCGCTTCATCGGCAACTACGTGCGCAACTCCGGTACGATCGCGATGGGCAATCTGGGCACCTTCAACCGCGACGCATCGTTTGAGGACCTAGGTGCCGGGCAGCACATCATCGCCGACAACGTCTTCGAGAGTGGCGGCATGTATGGGGGCAAGCGCGGCAGCCGGATGATTCGCTCTGCCCACGGCTCCACTCAGGTCATCATCCGCAACAACCTCTTCGTCAACTTCAACTCGCCGGCCATCGAGGCAAGCGGGAATGCCGATACGACGCACTACCCCTCGGCGCAGACGATCATCAGCGGCAATATCATCGATCTGACCTGTGTCGGCGAGTCGCCGGTGGCGCGCACCGGGATTCTCGTCAGCGCCAATGACACGATTGTGTCCGACAACCAGGTGTATGCGCGCGGGGCCGTCGATCCGCTGGTGACGGGCATTCAGTTGCAGGAGCCGGCGGTGAACTTGACCGTGCATGACAACCTGATCCGCAACTGTGGGCGAGGCCTGGTTACTACCCGCGCCCAATCGCGAGTTGGCACGGTGATTGACGAGCGCACCTTCATGCTGCCATCGTGGACGAGTGTACCGGCCGGCCGGCCGCCGGGGCATGACTATCGGGGCTGGCCCTTGGTCTGGCTGGCGGATGGCGAACCTGCGGACCGTTCCGTGCTTGAGGGTTGCGATCCGGAGACCTGCCACTTCGTGCTGCGTGAGCCCCGTGCGATGAAGGCCGGCGAGGCCTTCGAGGTCTACTCGCCCGTCGGGACCAACTGGATGATGCACCACAACACCGTCACGGGCTGCCAGACGCCGGTGATACTCGACAGCTACGGCAGTTCGGCCTGCGTCTTCGCCGACAACATGATATCACGTGGCGAGGCGACTGACGTGACTGAGGCCCTGACCGTGAAGGGCCGCTTCGACCTGCTCGACAACGTGTTCTCCGGCTTTGATGAGCCAGGTAGCGTCGCCCTTGGGATCTACCCGGACCGCTTCGGTGAGCCGCTGCAGAACCTGGAAAGAGGCAACACCTTCACGGACTGCGCGACCCCGGTGGGCGAGCAGCAGTAGGGCTTCCGGGAAGCGGGTGATGCTCGAGGGCACTGACGCTGGTACGGTGCCGTTAGTGGTCCGCTTCCCCATGACGCGGGCTGCGCTCACGTTGGGCCGCCAGGCGGGTGGATGGTAGCGAAGGGCGGCGCTGGTCCAACTCCCCCCGGTGGGGTATAATGGATATGGAGAGTGTGTCGGGTGACCGCGGGCGAACGCTTCGGTGTTGGCCTGAGGAAAGTCCGAGCTCCACAGGGCAGAGCGCTGGGTAACTCCCAGGCGGAGTGATCCGACGGAAAGTGGCACAGAAACGATACCGCCCGCGCTCCCCACACCTGCGCCGATCTCTGGAGTGAATGCTCTGGAGGTGTGCAGTTGTGGGGATCGTGGGTAAGGGTGAAATGGTGGGGTAAGAGCCCACCGGCGGCATGGTGACATGCCGGCCGGCCAAACCCCGCTCGGAGCAAGCCCACATAGGGGAGCGATACGGTGGCCCGCCGTGTTCCCGGGTAGGGTGCTAGAGGCCCCTGGCAACAGTGGTCCCAGCCAAATGGTCACCGCCGGGCTTCGGCCCGGGCACAGAACTCGGCTTATAGACACGCTCTCCAATACCGAAATAGGGGCCGTAGCGTCGAATGTGAACGCAATTGGGGTCTGACGGGGTACATAACCTCCCATGTCATACCCACTGTCACAGACGGCCAAGCGGCTGACACGTAATCGAGGTCCTGAGCGGACGTTGTGGTCTTCGGAACGGGCAGCACACAACGAAAGGTGTGTGCGTAACTCCCATGATTATGAAGACATTCGCTCAGGATTTTCTCGTGTACCTGGAAGCTGAGAAGGGCTACAGCCCCCATACGGCCATCGCCTATTGTGACGACTTGCGACGTTTCTTCGGCTTCCTCACCGACCAAGGCGTGCCTCTGCAAGTCGAGAATGTCACCACAACACTCGTCCGCCAGTGGCTCGTAGCGATGCACCACGACGGGCTCTCGGCCACCACCATCGGTCGGCGACTCTACGGCCTGCGCAGCTTCTGGAAGTACCTCCTGACTTGCGAATACGTGGCGGACGACCCCGTCTGCAAGGTCGGTGTTCCCAAGTGCGAACGGACGCTCCCCAAGTATCTCACCGCTGACAAGTTGGACAAGCTGTTGGCCGCGGCCCAGTGCAACAAGTATGTCATCTGCGGCTTCCGCAACTACGCGCTGATGTCGACGCTCATCTTCACGGGGATGCGGCGCGGCGAACTCATCGGACTGCAGGTAGGTGATGTCTCCTTCGAGGCGAAGACTGTTCGCGTCCGGGGCAAGGGCAACAAGACGCGCGTCATCCCGCTGGTGGACCGGGTGCTCGATGCGGTGGGGGACTGGCTGGAGCTTCGGCCGGACCACAAGGGGCATGATTATCTGTTCACCACCACGCATGGCAACCGCATCGGGCCGTGGCGGATGCACCGGATATGGCGGCGCGTGCTCGAGGACTCGGGCATCGAGGCCGACGGCGTAACAATGCACACATTGCGGCACTCGATGGCGACTCTGCTGCTGCAAAGCGGCGAGTGCAGTCTGGTCGAAATCCAGCGCATCCTCGGGCACAGCCGATTGGACACGACAGCGATTTACCTGCATGTGACCGAGGGCGAACTGCGCGATGCAGTGAGGGCGCATCCGCTGGCAGGGTGAGGGGTGCGGACCGGCACTCTCAGAGGACAGGTCTCTCGGCAGCGTCTCGCGAACACACTCCTGCGGACAGGCGGCATCCCGGAGGGATTGGCGATGGCAGGCTGGCGGACGGTAAGGGTCTTCATCAGCTCCACGTTCCGCGATATGCAGGCGGAGCGCGACTACTTGGTGCGCTTCGTGTTCCCGCGCCTGCGCGAGGAATTGCTCAAGCGGCGCGTGCACCTGGTGGACGTGGACCTGCGCTGGGGCGTCACGGCCGAGGAAGACGCGCTCGAAGTCTGCCGTGAGATCATCGACGAGTGCCGCCCGCGCTTCATCTGCATGTTGGGCGGTCGCTACGGCTGGACCCCGCCCGGTGAGGAACGCTCCATCACCGCGGACGAAGTCTACTACGCCGCGCTGGATCGCCTCGACGCAGATGAATATCGCCACTTCTACTTCCGCGACCCCGCTGCGACCGCGTCCATCCCCGAGGGCGCCGCGCGCGCCGGCGGCTACCGCGAGTTCCCCGGCGACGATGAAACCGAAGAGATAGCACGCGAGCGCTCCCGCAAGCTGGCGGCGCTCAAGCAGCGCGTCCGCGAGGCCGGCCTGCCGGTCTTTGATTACCCGTGCGAGTGGGATGAGAGCAGGCAGCGGCTGATCGGCTTGGAGGAGTTCGGTGAGGCGGTCTACCGCGACCTGCTGGCGTCAGTGGATGACGAGTTGGGCGAGGAGCCGCCGGAGGCTTTGGACTGGTTTGCCGAAGAGAATGCGTCGATGGAGGCGTTCGTCGAGGATCGCACCGAGCGCTATGTGGTGGGCTCGCGGCAGCCGCTGGTTGATGAGATGACTGCTCATGCCGAGGGCGTTGGGGAGCCCAGCTTGCTCGTGGTGACCGGCGAGCCGGGCTCGGGCAAGTCGGCGCTCCTGGGCAGGTTCTACCGCGACTACGTCATGACCCACCCCGATGAGATCGTCATCCCGCACTTCGTCGGCGCGAGCCAGGGCTCGACGAGCATCCGCCAGACGCTGCGGCGTCTGTGCCACGAGCTGGCGCAGGCGACGGGCGTCGAGGACGAGATCCCCGAGGACATCAAGGAACTGGTGCAGGCCTTCCTCGAGTTCCTCGAACGGGCCGCGGGAGGGAAGCGCGTGGTCATCGTCATAGACGCGCTGAACCAGCTCGATGCCACCGACAACGCACACGCGCTGAACTGGCTGCCGCGCGAGCTGCCGGAGGGCGTGCGCGTCGTCTGTTCGTCGCTGGCGCACGCGGCATTGGAGGCTCTGCGCCGTCGCACTGATCAGGTGCGCGAGACGGTGTGCGGGCCGTTGACCGCCGACGATGCGGAGACAATCGTGGACGCTGCGCTGGCACTGTATCACAAGCGCTTTGACGATGCCCAGCGATCGGCGCTGCTGAGCAAGGCCGACGCGGGCAGCCCGCTGTATCTGCTGGCGGCGCTGGAGGAGTTGCGCACTCTCGGGACCTACGAGCTGATCACTGCGCGCATCGCCGACCTGCCGGGCACGGTGACCGAGCTGTTCGACTGGATACTGCGGCGGCTGGCGGAGGGCGTTGAGGGGCAGGAGGCCTTCGGCGAGGACCTGGTGTCGGCCTACACATCCTACATCGCGATCGGCCGTGGTGGGATGGCTGAGGGTGAACTCGAGGCCCTCTGCGCGCCGGTGGATGACGAGGACGAGTTCTGGGTGTTGGACCGAATGCTGCGGCCTTACCTGATGCATCGCGGCGAACTGATGGACTACTTCCACGACCAGCTCCGCGAGGCCGTTGAGCGACGCTATCTGAGCGACGACTCGACCCGCCAGCAACGGCACCGTGAGATCGCGCCGCACCTTCAGGGGCGAGGCTATGAGTACGTGCGCACGCTCTCCGAGTTGCCCTATCACCTGACCCATGGGGCGATGTCGGAGGAGTTGGCGAAGCCCCTGACCGACCTGACCTTCATCGAGAAGAAGTGTGCGGCGGGGATGACCCATGAACTGGTGCAGGACTACAACCGTATTGGTGCCGGTCGCGGCCAGCCCGGCCCTCCAATCCGTACGGCACGGCGGCACGACGATCGGCTCGGCATCTGGTGCCCGTTCTGCCTGGCGTGGAGCGGGGTGAGTGAGGAGGACCTGAATAGTGTCATCGTCTGCCCGGACTGCGGCAGTCGCCTGAAGCTGAACGCCTTCGTGGTGGACGCCGAGTGGCGCCCCGCGCCTCGCCGCCGTGACGCGCCTGAGGACGAAACGCGCACGGGTGCCCAGGTCTCGTCGGCCCTGCACGAGTTCGCGGACTTCGTCCGGAGTCAGGCGCATGTGCTCGCCGCCCGTTCCCGGCTGGTGATGCAGCAGGCGCTCAACTGGTCTGATGATTCCGCGCCCGCGCAGGAGGCGCGGCGGGTTCCTGAACGGGAACGTGGGCCGGTCATGCGGTGGCTGAACACGCCCCTCGGCCTGGACCCATGCCTGACCACTATGGAGGGCCACGAGCGGCCGGTGGAGACCTGCGCTCTCTCGCCGGACGGGACGCAGGTTGTCTCCGGGGCGGACGATGGGACGATGAAGGTCTGGGATGCCCACAGCGGTCTGGAGCGCCTGGTGCTGGCGGGGCACGACGCCGGTGTGGACGCATGCTGCTTCGCCCCGGACGGCACCAGGATCGTCTCGGGGGCGGAGGACGGAACGCTGAGGGTGTGGGATGCGCGCAGCGGCGATGGTCTGCTGTCCCTGGATGCGCACGGCGACCGGGTGAACTCGTGCGGGGTGTCGCCGGACGGCGCGCGGATCGTGTCAGGTGGCGAGGACGGGACGCTCAGACTATGGGACGCCCAGACCGGCGAGGAGCTGGCGATGCTGCGCAGCAAGGGCGATGCCGTGAGTGCGTGCAGCTTCTCCCCGGATGGGCGCTGGGTCCTCTGGGGCTGCAGGGACTGCACCCTCAACGTGTGCGATGCCGCCACCGGGCAGGAGCGGCTTGTGGTGGAGGTGCACCGGATGCCGGTCAACGCCTGCGCGTTCTCGCCGCTGGGAGACCGGATCGTGTCGGCGTCGTATGACGAGCCGGTGATGGTCTCGGATGCCGAAAGCGGTCGGCTGCTTGTGACGCTGGAGGCCGATCGGCTGGGCCTGAGTGCGTGCAGGTTCTCGCCGGATGGCGCGCGCATCGTCGCCGCGTCGATGGAGAGCGAGGTGCTGGTGTGGGACGCGCAGACCGGTGCCCGGCAGGTTGTGCTTGTCGGTCATGACGACTACGTGCGTGCCTGCGGCTTTGCGCCGGACGCGCGCCGCATCGTCTCCGCCTCCTGGGACCACACCGTGAAGATCTGGGACGCGCAGGCCACGGGCGGTGGCTTCCGGCAGGAGGGCCATCGGGAGACCGCGAGCGCCTGCGGCTTCTCGCCTGACGGCCTGCGGATCATCTCCGGCGGCGGCGTGCTCTCCGGTGAGGTGGTTGTGTGGGACGCCAGGACCGGCACGCGGCAACTCGCGCTCGAGGGGCTCAATCAGCGCGTGAATGACTGCAGGTTCTCGCCGGACGGCCGGCGCATCGTCACCGGCGGCGGCTACCACGAGGAGCCCGGCGAGTTGAGAGTGTGGGATGCCGACAGCGGGGCGGCCCTGCTGGCGCTGGAGGGCCATAGGTATCAGGTCAGGGCCTGCGGCTTCTCACCGGACGGCAGCCGCATCGTCTCTGCAGGCGGCTACTTCAGCGACTCAGGCGAGCTGATGGTGTGGAGCGCTGAGACGGGGGAGCGCCAACTGACGCTCTCCACCGGTGGCCACGAGGTGCGGGCCTGCGACTTCTCGCCCGATGGCGGCCGGATCGCTTCGGTGTCGGGCGATCAGTCCCTAATGGTGTGGGATGCGGCGACCGGCGAGGAGCAGCTCAGGGCGTCGATGCCCGGCATGGACTTGGGCGCCTGCAGCTTCTCACCCGATGGCGAGTGGATCACTGTGGGCGAGACGCACCTGGGGGAGCGCTCCGAGCTGGGCGTATGGGACGCCCGATCAGGCGAGCGGCAGTTGGCACTCGTGGGGCACAGTGAGTACGTGAGCACATGCGGCTTCTGCCCGGACGGGCGCTACATCGTCTCGGGCGCCCAGGACCGGACCTTGAGGCTGTGGGATGCCGACAGCGGGCGAGAGGTGGGGGCCTTCCACGCGCGCTCCGGGCTCAGTTGCGCGGCGGCCAGCGGGGATGGCCGGTACCTTGTGGCAGTGGACCGCTCGGGCGGCCTATACCGGCTGCGCTTGGAGGGCTTGGACGTCGGCCCGCCGATCCTCACGGGAGTGCGCATGTGGCTGTTCGACCGCCATGGCTGGGACCGCAGGCCGAGCGCGATGTGCCCCTTCCACGGCGGGCGGTTCGAGGTGACGGAGATGATGATCGGCGAGGAGGTTCCCTGCCCCGAATGCGGCGAGCCGCTGAAGATCAACGAGATTGTGTGCGACGGCACGCCAAAGAAGCCATGGTGGCGGTTCTGGTGACCAACAGCTCGCCCCACACGCGACGGCTGATGCGATCCGGCGCTCAACCCGTTCGTGGGCGAAAACGTGGCTCGATGGGAGTGGCTCGGTGACAGGTGACAATACCGTGCGCGTGTGGGATGCTGAGACACGCGAATGCGTGGAGATCATCGAGGGTGGGGGCGATGTGGAAGCCATCGCGGGCGGAGCAGAGCGGAGTCCGTTCCGTGCACTGCACCGAGGCGAAGAGACGGTCATCCAGGACGGTGCGACTGGCAGCTACGTTGCGCATTTCGCTTTGTTTCTCAGTCGAATCGCGACGCATTCTTCAGGTCGTACATGGGGGGCCGTGGGTCGCAACCGCAACTACTTCGCGATTATCAAGCTGGAGGGCGAGCCGGAGGCGGTGGGTGGCGCCTGATTCTCTCACCGCGAGAACACGACCGCCGCTGGCGGCCGCACCCCGATGCCCCTTACCTTCGGCTGCCCGCACTGCCGCGTGTGGTCAGAGGTGCCCGCTTCCTCCCTCGGCACCGACCTGCCCTGCCCCAACTGCGGCAAGGCGGTCAGGCTCAACCCGTTCGTCATCGAGGCCGACTGGCGACCCGTCGCAGCGGCGTGGGACGCGGGCAGAACTGGGGCAGACGCCTGACTTGACAGGTGATGCGCTTTGACTGGCGAAGGAGAGGTCGGGGTGAGCACGCGCCCGACAGGACATACCGTGTGCGACAGCGGACCGTTTCGGGTGTGAGCACTGGCCTGTCGAGAGGAAGGGGCGATCTCAGATGGCTGGACGGTCGCAGCAGGGAATCGTCGTCGGTGACCGGGGCACCAGTCGCTACATCTACGTGGACTGGCTGCCCGAGACTGAGCCGAACCTGCGTGGGGCCTGGCTGGACGCGCGCGATGTGGCTACCGTGTACGTCCCCGGCGGCGCGTCGCAGGTGGCACGCTGTCTGGGTTGGCCCTGCCTGGCCCACCAGGCGGTCTCGGAGGAGGAACCCACGCTCGAGTCCACCTACATCCTCACTCGCCGCAGGGAGGAGACCGATCCCGGCGAGGAGCGGGTGTCGTGGAAGGTCGGCACGTCGATCGTCGCCGGCGAACGCCAAGCGGAGTTCGAGACCCCGCCCGCCGAGGCCCTCGCTCATGGCGATACGCCGCTGGCAGTGGTGGACTACCACCAGGGCTGGCTGCGCTCCAACTGGGAGGGCCTGCCCGGTCTGCTCAAGGGACGCCCCTACCTGGTCCGCACCCACGACCCCACGCGCGTGCTCGGCGGCGAGGGTCTTCCGGACGAGTATGGTCGGCTCTGGGCGACGATCCGCGAGCAGAGCGACACTCCCGGCGTGTGGTTCTCACCCTACCAGGACATGGCCGACGGGGCGCTGAAGGTCGCGGGGAACTGGGAGACCGTCACCGCCAACATCATCGCCTACCTCAAGCGCGACGGCGAGGCACTGTGGGATGGCGACTGGCGCCACCATGTTGTCATCCAGATCGCCTACGACGGCGCGCTGATCCTTGGTCCGGGCGGGCGCGAGACTATTCTCGCCTTCCCCGGCGACCAACCCGAGAGCTTCCGCAAGCGCAGGCTGGGCACGGTGGTGGGTGGCGGGGTGGTTATCAACGCCAGCATCGGCGAGCTGCTCGCGGCCGGACCGGTCGAGCACGAGGCGCTTGTGGACAGCGTCGGCATCGGCCTGGCCCGAGCGCGCCGGCTGCTCACCTGCGGTTACGCCGACCCGCCGGGCCAGCGAGGCACCTTCGTCGTGGCCGAGGACGAAGGCGCGGCGCGCTGGACACTGTGCGCGCTGTCCAGTGGTCCCGGTGATCCCTGCGCCGAGCTGAGCCCCGCCCCCACCGACTGGAACGTCTACCCGGCCGAAGCGCTGGCCGTGCCCGACCCGGATGAGCTGCCTCGCCAGTACGTGCAGCCGGTCCAGGACGACGCCACCATCAGCGCCATCATCGGGGGCACGAAGCAGGCCCTGCGCCGCGAGATCGTCTACTCGGTGGGCAAGCTGTTCACCTGTGACCCGGTCTTCGCCAACCAGCTCATCCGTCTCGAGGACCGCATCAATACGCATGTGGGGGACGAGGGTGACGGCGTGCTGAGCGTGGCGGTGCTGGGCGGTCCGGGCTCGGGCAAGTCCTTCGCCACCAAGCAGGTGCTCGACTCAGTGGGTGGCGATCTGGAGCCCATCGAGTTCAACGTGAGCCAGTTCGCCGGACCCGAGCAGCTGGTGGATGCGCTGCGCGAGGTGCAGGCCCTGTCGCTGCAGGGCAAGGTGCCTTTCGTGTTCTGGGACGAGTTCGATTGCGTGCGCGAGGGCAAACAGGGCGGCTGGCTGAGTAGCTTCCTCATGCCCATGCAGGACGCCAAGTTCTGGGACGGTTCAGGCACGGCGCGTCTGGGTAAGTGCATCTTCATGTTCGTGGGCAGTATGTGGGAGACCAAGCATGACTTCGATGCCTGGGTCGAGGATAAGGGTCGCCTGCTCAAAGGTCGCGACTTCCACAGCCGCCTCGATCGGGTGCTGCAGGTGCCCAGCATCGCTCCCCTGGCCGAGGGCGCGCCACGGTTGATGCGCGCGCTGCTCATCCGTCTGGGCGTCAAGGACGCGGGCATCACCGAGATCGACCGAGACGTGGTGGACTTCCTGCTCGACGCCGAGTTCGCGCACGGCATCCGCAGCCTGAACACAGTCATCGGCGCCAGCCAACTGGGGAGGACCGGCCGCTTTTGCGCCTACCACCTCCCGCCCGATGAGGTCCTGCAGGTGCACCTCAAGAAGCTCTTGCGACCCGAGGGCCAGTGCGGGAGCACTGTGAAGCTTGAGTGGGCGGGGGAACGCGATTGATGAAGTGCCGTGGCGTGTCTGAGACAGACCGACATCCCGCGTCAGAGAGCCCGGTTCGCATCGGCGTGACGGGTCATCGCTTCCTGGCAGAGATAGACAAGTTGACTGCGGCGCTTGAGTTGGCCCTGGACAAGGTGGCAGAAGCCTTCGCCGATCGGCGACTGGTGGTCGTCTCCCCTCTGGCCGAGGGTGCGGATAGGCTCGTGGCGCAGGCTGTTCTCGACCGAGGCGGCCAGCTTGTGGTGCCTCTACCCCTGCCGCTGGACGACTACATGACCGACTTCGGGGCCGCAGAATCGCGGGCCGAGTTCCAGCGGCTGCTGGCTGAGGCGAGCGAGGTCGTGGAGTTGCCCGCCACCCCGACGCGCAACGAAGCCTACAAGCAGGTTGGTGAGTGGGTGCTGGACGAGTCCGACGTGCTCATAGCGATCTGGGATGGCCAGCCGGCGCAGGGGCACGGCGGGACTGCGGAGATCGTCCAGCGCGCCCTCGACCACAGCCTGCCTGTGCTGCACATCAAGGCGGGGAACCGCAAGCCCGGCACCAACCAGCCGACGTCCCTCGGCGACGAGCAAGGGAAGCTTGTGGTGCACAACCTGTAGCGGGAGTGAGCGCCATGGCAAGCTGGCAGACGCGACCGGTGTTCGTGTCCAGCACCTTCCGGGACATGCAGTCCGAGCGCGACTGGTTGCGCGAGCGTATCATCCCAGAACTTGAGGAGCGGCTGCGCGCGCGGCACGCCCACCTCGAAGCCGTCGACCTCCGCTGGGGGGTTGACACGACCGAGGTGGGTGACGAGGAGAAGCGTGAGCTGCTGGTGCTCAAAGTCTGCCTGGACGAAATCAGGCGCTGCCGGCCATTCCTGATCGTGTTGCTGGGCGACCGCTATGGCTGGGTGCCCGACCCCGAGCGCATGGCGGCGGCGGTGGATGAGGCGGGCTTCGAGACCGACGTTGAGGGTAAGTCGGTCACCGCCCTGGAGATCGAGTTCGGAGTGCTGGCCAACACCGACCAGCGCCTCCGCAGCCACTTCTACTTCCGCGAGCCGCTTCCCTATGAGGAGATGTCCCCCGACGTTGCCCTGCAGTACAGCGAGCGGCACTCCGGTGATCCGGGCGCCGAAGCGTCCCATGACCGCCTGCAGGTCCTGAAGACGCGCATCGAGACAGACCCGATCTGGCGCGATCGGGTGCGGCACTATTCCGCCGAGTGGGACGAGGCGGCGCAGCGGGTTGTGGGGCTGGAGCAGTTAGGGGCGATGGTGCTGGAGGACGTCTGGGCGGATCTCGAGGCGGAGCTCTCGCCGCTCACCGAGCGGGCGGAGACCACCTGGCAGGACGAGGAGCGGGCGGCCTTCGAGGAGTTCGTAGCCCGCTGTGACCGCGACTTCCGCGGACGGGTCGAGATCACCGACGAGTTGGTGGAGTTCGCGCTCGGCGAGGGCGGCGAACGGGCGTTGTCGCTGACCGGCGTCTCGGGGTCGGGCAAGAGCGCGCTCATCACCCGCGTCTGCCGCAAGCTCGAAGACGCCGACGCCCTGCTGCTGGCCCATGCGGCAGGGATCAGCCCGCGCTCGACCTCGGTGGAAGGTCTGTTGCTGCGGTTCATCGGCGAACTCGCGGGCTTCCTATGTGAGGAGGTCCCCGTCGAGGAGGGCGCGTCGGCCGAGGACATCGAGGAGGCCTTCGCCTCGCTGCTCGGCCGGGCGGCGCAGCGCACGCGCGTGGTGGTGCTGGTGGATGCGCTCAACCAATTCGAGCCGACCCCGCGCGCCGAGTACCTCACCTGGCTGCCGAAGCTCTGGCCGGAGAACGCGCGGCTCATCGCTACGGCCATCCGTTGTTCGGCGTCCGATGCTCTGGAGGAGCGGCAGAGCGTGCGGGCCGAGGCGCTGCCGGCGCTGACCATGCCCGAGGCCGAGGATATCGCGGAGGCGGTGTGCGGGCGCTATCATCGCACGCTGAACCCGGACGTGCTGCGGGTGCTGCTGGACAAGCGCAACCGCGCCGGCGAGCCCGCCGCGGGCAATCCGCTGTGGCTGGAGCTGGCGCTGGAGGCGCTCAACCTGCTGGACCAAGACGACTTCGGGCGCTTGGGCACGGACTTCGAGGGCACGGACGAGGAGCGGCTGCTGGCGCTGCTGCTGGACGTGGCCGGGGAGCTGCCGGCGGAGATCGAGGACCTTTACGGCTGGTTGCTGCGGGAGAGCGAGGAGACTTGGGGCGAGGCCTGGGCGCGGGAGTTCGCGTGCCTGATTGCGCTGAGCCGAGGCGGCTGGCGAGAGTCGGACTTCGAGAAGTTGCTGCCCGCGCGCACGGGGGAGGACTGGGACCCCCTGCGCTTCGCAGGGCTGCGGCGCAGCTTCCGGGCGCACCTGGCGCGGCGGGGCCTGCAGAGCCAGTGGGACTTCTTCCACGCCCAGGCGCGGGCGGCGGTGCGGGCGCGCTACCTGACCGACCCGGCACACGAGCGGGACGTGCACGCGGCCCTCGCCGACCATCTGGGGGTTTTGCCAGACGTTGACCCGCTGCACGTGAGCGAAACGATGTTCCACCTCATCGCCGCCGATCAGAAGCAGCGCGCCGCACTCTACTATGGCAGCGAACTGACTGAAGGAGAGGTCGCCGGCGCTACCGCCCGCCTGGCCGAGCACATCATCGCGGGCGAGGGCGAGGACCCGAACGGGGGACTTTGGTGGGTACTGTCCCTGCTCAACGCGGAGGGCGTCGAGGACGCTATCGGCGGGCGCGTCCGTCACCACTTCATCTTCGCTCTGCGTGACGCGCTATCGAACGGTGTGCGGCTGAGGGTGAAGCTGGTGTTCTTCCAGGCGACACGCGAAGCCCTGCAGCGCTTGGTGGCGGCCCATCCCGACAACGTTTTTTGGCAGCGAGACCTGTCGGTGTGCTACGGCAGGATCGGCGACGTGCGACGGGCAGCGGGCGACCTGTCGGGGGCGTTGGAGGCCTACGGGACGACATACCAGATGCTTCAGCGCCTGGCGACGGACGACCCAGATCGCGCACAGTGGCAGCGGGACCTGTCGATGAGCCACGAGGACATCGGCAACGTGCGGGTGGCGCTGGGGGACTTGGCCGGGGCGATGCAGGCATATGAGGCGTCGTTGCAGATACGCGAGCGCCTGGCGGCGTCCGCCCCGGGCAACGCCGGGTGGCAGCGAGACCTGGCGGTGAGCCACGAGAAGATCGGCGACGTGCGGCGGGCGCAGGGCGACCTGGCCGGGGCGCTGCAGGCGTATGAGCCGAGTCATGAGATCGCCGAGCGCCTGGCGGCGTCGGACCCCGGCAACGTCGGGTGGCAGCGGGACCTGTCGATCAGCCACGAGAGGATCGGCGATGTGCGGGTGGCGCAGGGCGACGTGGCCGGGGGGATGCAGGAGTTCGAGGCGTCCCTGCAGATAGGCGAGCGCCTGGCGGCGTCCGACCCGGGCAACGCGGAGTGGCAGCGGGACCTGTCGGTGAGCCACGACAAGATCGGCGTCGTGCGTCGGGCGCAGGGCGGCCTGCCCGGAGCGCTGCAAGCGTATGAGGCGTCGCTGGAGATACGCGAGCGCCTGGCGGCGTCCGACCCGGGCAACGCCAGGTGGCAGCGGGACCTGTCGGTGAGCCACAACAACATCGGCGACGTGGGTGTGGCGCAGGGCGACCTGGCCGGCGCGCTGCAGGCGTATGAGGCGGCGGTGGACATTCGCCAGCGCCTCGCGCGGTCGGACCCACGGAACTCAGAGTGGCAGCACGATCTCATGGCAAGCCACCAACGGATTGGCGATGTGGCTGTGGCACAAGCACAACTGCAGACAGCGCTGGATGCGTACGAGAGGCTCTCGGAGATCGCCGAGCGCTTGGCGGAGTCCGACCCACAGAACTCAGAGTGGCAGCGAGGTCTGTCAGTGAGCCAGGACAGGATTGGCGACGTTCGACGGGCGCAAGGCAACCTGGACGGTGCGCTGCAGGCGTATGAGGCGTCGCTGCAGATCGCCGAGCGTCTAACGGCGTCCGACGCTGGCAACGCACAGTGGCAGCGGGACCTGTCAGGGAGCTACGACAACGTCGGTGACATGCGACAGGCGCAAGGCAACCTGGTCGGGGCGCTACGGGCGTATGAGGCGGCGGTGGAGATTCGCCAGCGCCTCGCGGAATCCGACCCACGGAACTCAGAGTGGCAACACGCTCTCATGGCAAGCCACCAACGAATTGGCGATGTGGCTGTGGCGCAAGCGCAACTGCAGACAGCGCTGAATGCGTACGAGGCGCTCTGGGAGATCGCCGAGCGGCTGGCGACGGCCGACCCCGGCAACGCCGGGTGGCAGCGGGACCTCTCGGTGAGCCGCGACAGGATCGGTGACGTATGTGTGGCGCAGGACGACCTGGCCGGGGCGATGCAGGCGTACGGGGCGTCGCTGCAGATACGCGAGCGCCTGGCGGCGGTCGACCCGGGAAACGCGGGCTGGCTAATCGACCTGGCGTTGAGTCACGACAAGATCGGCGACGTGCGTGTGGCGCAGGACAACTTGGCCGGGGCGATACAGGCGTACGAGGCGTCGCTGCAGATACGCGAACGCCTCGCCGACTCCGACCCCAGCAACGCCGAGTGGCAGCGGGACTTGGCAGTGAGCATGGCCATGGTGGGAGCAGTGCTTAGGGCACAGGGGAACTCGTCTGGTGCGTTGGCACGCTATGAGGGCACGCTTGCCATCCAGGAGCGCCTGGCGCAGTTCGATCCCTGTAACGCCGAGTGGCAGCGGGACCTGTACGTGTCTTACTGGCGGATGGCCGACATGACGGAATGCGCAGGGCGTGACGATGCCGGGCAGTGGTGGCGGAAGGCATACGACACGCTGGCGGGGATGAAGCAACGCGGGATGCACATCTCGCCGGAGGACGAGGGCTTCCTCGAACAGCTCCGCGCGAAGGCGGGGGAGAGCGAGTAGCCGCGGCTCTACCCGGTACAGCGGGCGAGCGCGACGGCGTCTCCGTCCGGGGACAGCCACCTTTTTCGCACGTGCGGGAGATACGGCCTTCGCTGTTGACGGCCAGCCCTGCCGCCATTGGCAAACTGGAAGGCTCCACCCTCCGCGGTGGAGAAGCGCTCAGCGTCCGTAACAGCCATAGGCCCGTCTCCGGGAGGGACTTCGCGTGGCAGATGTGAGACCAGCGGTTCGCACCGTCAGCAGACCATGGCACGGCCGCGCCCGCGCGTGGCTGGCCGAGCAACAGTGGCCGCTCACAGGTCTGGCATGGTTGGTGACACTGGGGCTCGGGATCGTCGGCTACACCCAGCACCTCGCAGCCGCCGACAAGCCCGTGTCGGGATGGGATGCCCTCTACCGCGCCCTCCAGCTCTTCGTCCTGGAGGGAGAGCAGCTCTCCGGCGAGATGATATGGGAGTTTGAGGTCGCCCGCCTTCTGGCGCCGGTCGTCGCCGGCTACACCGCCCTGCAGGGGATAGGACTTCTCTTTGCGGAGCGGGTGGCGAAGCTCCGCTGCCGCTTCGCCCGCGGCCACGTCGTGATCTGCGGCCTGGGATCAAAGGGATTCCGGCTGGCTGGGACATTCCGGGACCAGGGCTACCGCGTGATCGCCATCGAGCTCGATCCCGATGCCGCGAACACAGCGATATTGCGCGAGCAAGGCATCACTATCCTGACGGGCGACGCGGCCAGCGAGGAGGCCCTCCGCACCGCGAACGTGGCAAGCGCGTCGCACGTCTTTGCGGTCTGCGGCGATGACGGCGTCAACGCTGAGGTCGCAGTGCAAGTGCGGGCGAAAGCAGCCACGCGCCGCGCAGGAGTGCTGACCTGCCATGCACACGTTGTCGACCTCCCCTTGTGCCGCCTGCTGCGCGAGCAACTTCTCACGGGCCCCCGAGCCAGCGCATTCCGCTTGGAGTTCTTCAACATCTACGAGAGCGGCGCCCGTGCGCTGCTGGCCGCACACCCCATCGTGCCACATGGCGACCAGCCGGTGCACCTGTTGATCGTCGGGATGGGGCGAATGGGCGAGGCCCTTGTCCTGCAGGCTGCGCACCAATGGCGGGCCGAGAACCGAGGAGCGCCCTTGCGGGTCAGCGTCGTGGACTGCGCAGCGAACGAGCGCGTCACCTCGCTCCGCGCCCGCTTCCCCCATCTCGCGGACGTCTGTGAGATACTGGCACTGGAGATCGATGTCCGCTCCACCGACTTTGAGGCGGGCGAGTTTCTGACCGACGAGAGTGGGACCTGCACGGTCAGCCGCGCTGTCGTGTGTTTGCCTTCTGATGCCATGAGCGTCTCAGCCGCCTTGACCCTCCACCAGCGCTGCGATGGAGTGCCTATCGTCGCGAGAGTGTTCGGGCGCGGCGGCCTGCAGGTATTGCTGTCCGACTGCGAGGGCGTCGAGGCCTTCTCGTTGCTGGACGAGACGTGCGCTCCCGAGATCCTGCTGCGCGGCATCAACGAAACGCTGGCGCAGGCCATGCACGAGGACTACCTGCACAGCGAGCAAGCAAAGGGGCATGAGTTGCGCTCGCGTCCGGCCATGTTCCCGTGGGACGAACTCACCGAGACTCTGCGGGAGGCCAACCGAGGTCAGGTGGACTGTCTTACCGAGAGGCTTGCTGCCTTCGGTTACCGCATCGCGTCGCTGACTGACTGGGAGGCGGAGCGCTTCCAGTTCAGTCCCGATGAGATTGAGGGCATGTCGCGCATTGAGCATGATCGATGGTGCGCCGAGCGCCGCAGTCAGGGCTATACGTGGGGCGAGGAGAGAGACGATAGGCGCAAGCGCCACCCGGACTTGGTGGTGTGGGAGGAACTGGATGAGGAAACACGGGAGAAGGACCGCCAGTTCGTGCGGAGCCTGCCCGCCTTCCTCGCAAGAGTCGGCTTCCAGGTGCAGCGCATCAGCCGGCCATGACGTGCGACGATGCTGATCGCGGTAGCGGGAGAGGTGCAAGATGATGGCGGCAGCAGATGTCCAGCGCGCCATGGACATCTGCTCGGAGGAGCTCCGGTGCTGCCAGCAGGCGACCCCGCGCTGCTGGCGAAGCAGTATTCCCTCGATCAGGACGCCGTGCCGCCTGAGTATCGCCCGGTGCAGCAGTGGGACTGATCAGGTCGGTCAGGTCGGTCTCTGTGGTCACACTGGCTCGTAGACTCGCCAAAGTGCCATGACGGTGCCGATGATGGCGCGTTCGGTCAGAGGTATGAGCTCGCCAGCCCGGTGAACGGGAGCGCCAATGAACCCAGTGCCCACCTGCATGGCGGTCAACAGGCATGGCTTGTCCTCTATCAGCGCCATCGCTGCCTCGCCCTGGCCGCGGATGCGACCGCTGAGGTTCAGCAGGACCAAGTCCCCCGCGAGGAACATGCCGCCGCTCATTTCATCCGTGACTCTCACCCCTATCACATCCTCACCAATCTGCACATCGGCAGAATCGCTGCCAAAGCGCCAATGGTCCAGGACGTTGTCCCCCTGGGCTGGCTGAGTCGCATCGGCCACGATGGGGATCGTGCTGAGCACTGGTTTGGGCGGCGCTTCGTCCGGCTCCTCCCCGATGAGTTCAGATACGCTAATTTCCAGCGCGTTCGCGAGGGCCTGCAGAGTGTCGGCGCGAGGATTGCGCCGTTCGTCCTCCTCGATGCGGTAAACGGTGCTTTCCACCAGTTCGGCCCGACGGGCCAGGACGGGTATACTCCATCTTCGCCGCTTACGCATCTCCTTCAGCCTGCTGCCGATGGTGCGATCAATATGCATGGCACGGTCCTTCCGTGTGCGTGGCTGTCGTTCGCGACGAGTCCACTATAGCATATTGGCATGTCAATATAAAGAGATACCGAAAGAAAGGGCTGTTGAGATGAACTTGACAATATGCAAGTCTTGTGCTATCTTCTGGGCGTTTAGGGCTTTGTCAAACAGCAAGTAGAGGCACCGTAGCTTGGCTCCATGGGGTGCAGCAACTCGGCCCGCGTGGTGGTTCCCTGGCTTCGCGCGGTTGAGGCCCGCAGGGAAGGGCGGTAGGCCAGACGAAGACTTGCGGCAAGCAGGCAAGACGGACGTCGCACGAGGGAACCGAACTGGCTCACAGCAACAGCCACGACCTGCGTCAATCGCGCCAAGGCGTCACAGGCCCAGCTGTGGTCCTCCATGGGCGCCGGACTTGCTGCTCATCGCCACGAATCTGATCCTGCAGGTCGACCGTTACTGGAGGTGTTCTGGCGCCTGACCGCGCGCCACATGGACGTTGATGTGTGGCTCATACGTGCTATGGGTCGAATAGGTCCTCCTTCGATGGAACATTGCAGACAAACATCGTAGCAGAATCAGACACAGGAGGAACAGATGGATCAAGCACAGGCACTTGAGGTATGCCCCATCGCCGTTGCCCCCCTTGGGGAGGACGGCTCAGCACGACGGCCCGCCGAGCAAGAGGGCTCACCAGACGAAGACCCAGACGATCCACCACTTCTGGAACTGCTTGACGCATACCTGGTCTACAGCTTGGACTACGGGGCCCTGGCACCGCTCACGGTAACAGCTTACCGAAGAGACTGCACGCGTTTCGTGAAGTGGCTGCTTAGAGACGGGCGCCATGTGGCTCCCTCGGCCGTCACTTCTGCCGATATCCGAGCTTACTTGGCGTCACTGAAGAAGCTCAGCCCGGCGACCAAACGCCGGGCCCTGTACGCCATATCCTCGTTCATGAACCACCTCGTTGAGACTGAGATACTACCCAGCAACCCCTGCCGGTTAATCAAACCGCCGAAGAAGACCCAGTCTGTGCCCCGAGTCCTGTCATCCGAGCGGTGTGAGCAGTTGCTCGCCGCTTGTGCCGATGAGAGGGAACGCCTGATCGTGGGCTTGCTTCTCTTGGCGGGGCTCCGGCGAGGCGAGGTGCTCGGGCTGGACGTCGCCGACGTCGCGGCCGATCTCAGTAGCCTGCGGGTTCTCGGCAAGGGCCGGAAGGAACGGGTTCTCCCGATCAACGAACAACTCAGGACCCACATCGCTGAGTACCTCGCAGTGCGCGAGTCGGAGAGCCCCGCTCTGATCGTCAACGACGCGGGCAGACGAATGCAGCCCAACAGCCTCTACCGCATCCTCGATCGCCTCAAGAAGGCAGTCGGGATCGCCCCCTGTGAGGCGAGCCCCCACACGCTGCGGCACTCGTTCGCTACCCGTCTCTGCGAGAACAACGTGGACATCAAGACGCTCTCAGAGCTGATGGGTCACTCGAACATCGCGACCACGAGTGTCTACCTCCACACGACGTCGGAACGCAAGCGCGAGGCCGTCGAGAGCCTGTGCGGGGGGCGAGCGACTTGACTACGGCCGTCAGCAACGAAGTTGCCGCGCAGCCAAAGCTCGGGCAACCGGGCGAACTGACGGAATGCCCCACAGATCTGGCTGAAGCGGCCCTCTGGTATAGAGACGATGGCATGAGCGTGATCCCGGTGGCCGACAAGAGGCCGGAGGTCGTCTGGAAGCCCTACCAAACCGAACTCCCCACGTATGAGGAGATCCGCGACTGGCCATGGCCGGGTCTCGCGATCATCTGTGGCAAGATATCCGGGGGATTACTCGTGCTTGACGTGGACGGCGAGGACGGACGAGCGTCCATCAGCGGCAAGCATTTGCCTCACACCCCCGTTGTGTTTACACCTCGGGGGATGCATTACTACTACTGCGCGCCCGAAGCTGTGGTAGCCAGCCGCATTGCTCTCATGCCCGGGCTTGACGTCAAGTGCGAAGGGGGGTACGTGGTTGCTCCGCCGACTGTTCGCAGCGACGGCGGGGCTTACACATGGGCGGATGGCTGCGCCATTGATGCGGTGCCCCTTGCGCCGGCGCCGCGGTGGCTACTGGAGGCTCTGGAGACCCACAGTCCCGACTCGGGGCTGACACGACAGGACCACGACGAGCGTGGCCTCGAAGACCTCTGGCTGGGTGTTTCGCAAGGAAATAGGAACAACGCTGCTGCACGCCTCGCCGGCAGTCTGCTTCGCCACGGGTACTCGTCTGCCGACGTCCTCGAGCAGATGCGCGCATGGAACGCACGGAACAGCCCGCCACTGAGTGAGAAGGAACTGTGCGACGTCGTTCGCTCAATTGACCGGCGCGAACAGAACAGTCGAGAGAAGCGAGGCGGCAAGGTCCGCGATGACAGCGCTGAGCACAGGATCTGGCAGTACGTCCGCGACGGCAGGCTGTCGGGCCGCGCCATACTGCTGTATCACGCAATTCGGGGGTTGGAGTATGACCGACACTTAGCGCCGGGTGAGGCCTTGGCCGCCTCGTATCGACTGCTGTCGGAGTGGTCCAGGCTGAGTAGGAACTCCATACGCCTGCTGCTTGAGGAACTCCGAGGAGAGGGGTTGGTAGTCTTCACGTTGGGAAGTCGACGCCAGGCTGGCGGCCGGCCTGTAGCTACCAGCGTCCGTCGGATCTTCCCTATACCATTTCTCGGAGGCGAGGAGGTGCCGCTGCAGCAGGCAAGCTGAACCGGCCGCACAAGAAACAGCATGTCACCCGAGAGTGACACTTAACCCTTGTCGTCTCATTGCCGCCCGTCGTGACCGCCCCGCATCGTGTTCGGCAGACACCGCCTGCTATGTGCGCTGTTGCACTGCAGAGCGTGACGTCCTCCAGGGCGTTCCCTGGCAGTACAGGTTGTGATGTCGTGCACGGTATGCCGTGGACGTACAGGTCGTCAGGTTGTTCACGGTATCCATGGCAGCGCAGGGCGTCAAGTTGTTCATGGTAAGCCGTGGCCGTACAGGCCGTGAGGTCGTTCATGGTAAGCCGTGGCCGTACAGGCTGTGAGGTCGTTCAGGGCATGCCGTGGTCGTACAGGACGTGAGGTCGTTCACGGCATGCCCTGGTTGTGCAGGACGTGAGGTCGTTCACGGTAAGCCGTGGCCGTACAGGCCGTGAGGTCGTGCATGGTAAGCCGTGGCAGTACAGGCCCTGGCGTTGAGACCCCCGTTGGTCAACGTATGGGAGGTGACGAATCGGGACCAATGCAGTTCAGCGTGTCCCTGGCAACCAGGCTATGGCCTGAACCAAAACTGACGAAGGGAGTGCGTGTAGGCAGGTGTCGTGATGTTGTAGGTGGTAAAGCCGGCCCTTGGCCTTCGGTCGAGGCCTGCGCCTCGAACGCAACAGCACATGCAGCTCACGCCCGATGCGGCATACGGTTCTGCTTCGCATCGGGCGTAGCCAACGCACTAAGATATCCGCAAGGAGGCAGTTGTATGACCGGTCGCAAGGAAGACGCCGTTCGCACTGATCACAGCAATGAGGTGATGAAACGCTGCTGTCACTATGGCAGCTGCAACGCGCCCAAATGTCCGCTTGACCTACTCTACGAGGAGCGAGATAGGACGCAGGAGGGCGAGGAGGTCTGCTGCGCCCGCAAGTCGACGCGTCTCCGAATCGTGGTGCAGGCGATTGAGGACGGGGTCCCTGCCGCCTCGCAGCTGAAGCACGGAGGGCTGACAAGGCGTGAGGCGGGCGCCCAAGAACGGAGCAGGAAAGCCAAAGCGCGATTCGCGGCACTGCCTGTCGCGCAACAAGAGAAGACCCGAGCCGCAGCAATACGGCAATTGGTCTATGCCCGAGCAGTCCGGAAACGGAAACGAGAGGGGCAACCCTCGTTGGAGAGCATGCTTGGGGAGCCGGCAGGACCGACGGGGACAACACCTCAACAACCCCCGTTGTGTTCGCCCATCGACGTGGCAGAGGACAGACACTCCCACCAGATGGTGCCAGGCCTCAAGCCGAGAGCTGTCGGAGCACCTGCGGCTCCAGCCTGACTTGACGTGGACGATGCGCTTAGTTGAGGTCTTCAGCGTCGGCTGCAGGACCTCCCCGAACCCCGATATTTGATACCGCTTATGACGATTCATTGACACATGACCTTCGTGAGCATATACTGATACCGAGAATATAGTTTCTCGGTATCAGAGGTGCTCCGGACCATGGCGAAGCGACGACTCCCCACGGTACTCACCGACGAGGAATTAGCGGCGATCCTCAGGCTTCCGAACGTGCAGACGCCAAGCGGTCTGCGCAATAAGGCCATGCTCAAGACGATGGCTTACGGTGGCCTGCGGGTCAGTGAAGTTGTGGCGCTCCCGACCAAGGACACCCGCCGCGAGAACGGGCGGGTGTCCTTGGACATCCGCAACGGCAAGGGCGGCAAGGACCGGACTGTGCCTCTGCCAGATCACGCCGCCGAGACGCTCGAGATGTGGCTCAGCGGACGCAAGCAGCTGGGGATCAGCAACGGGCATGTCTTCTGCACGATCGCGAAGGGCAGGAACATCCACCCGAAATCCACGAGCGTTGGTCTGGGCGACGAGAAGACCGAGACCGAGTTGACGCCCGGGACACCACTGAACCCGCGGTATGTTCGGGCCCTGGTGACCCGGCTCGCGGCGAAGGCCGACATCGAGAAGCAGGTGACTCCGCACGTTCTCAGGCACACGGCGGCGACCAGGATGCTGAAGGCGGCTGGAGATGTTCGCCGAGTGCAGGAATTCCTCGGCCATGCGAACGTCGGTACCACGCAGATCTACACGCATGTGCTGGCCGAGGACGTCGCCGAGGCCGTGGACCTCGTCGGCGACGTTGAGGCGGAGGCCCAGAGCGAGGAGCGGACGGCAGCCGACGATCTGGCGCAGCAGGTCTTGGCGGCACTGCCGGAGGAAGTGCGCGCAGCGATCAGGAGGGCCGCGGGCGCCGAGATCGGGTAGGCGACCGTGTTGTTGCTCGCCCATCAACTGCATTCAGGCTACGGAGCCGCCCACGTCTCACCGCTCAGGTAGCCGTCGGTGCTCACGGAGTGCCCCTCTTTGCGCCTCTGTCATGGGATGACCTTCGGGCTCAACTGGCCGAGGCGCGGCAACAGCACAAGTCCCCAGCGTCGCCATCCCCACTCGTCCTCCCGTGCGCCCTGTGACCATGGGCCATCGAACAGAAGAGCTTCCACCCGGCTCCGAAGAGTGCTGGGTAGGTACTGATGGACTCGTGTTCCGGGCTTCTCGGGGCTACAGCCTTCCGTGCAGTTTCTGCCGAACAAGACGGACCCACACGCCAGGTTGAGGAAACGGGAGATTATCCTGTGTGAGAGCCCGCCTCAAGGTAGCGGCGGAGCATGGACCCTCGTGAACCGGTCCACCCCTGGAACTCACAGGATAATTGAGAAAAGTGCATCAGCAATGGGCACTGTCTGCACGTGCCCACACGTCAACACGCACGATCGGCTCCATCCCCCGCAACGAAGTCACCACGGCTTGGCTCCCCCTACTGGACCAACTCCGCAACTGGATGAGCAGCGAGGAGTGTCGGGAGATGGCGAGAGACATCTGAGGAGCATGCCCGGGAGTATAGAGGAAATATCGCGGGTGCGACGGACCTGTGGTGACCCCGGGCGGGTGGCGCCACGTCATCGCCCATGTCGTCGGCGGCAAGGTCGAAGCCACCGTGGACGGCGGGCCCCCGATGCAGTACACTGACCCCGGACGCTCGCCGGGGCTGATCGCTTGGGGCGAGTTCCATAGCGTACGCGTCTGCAGTAGACAAGGGTGATACGACAATGTCAATCGCGCTGATAGTTGCTCTCATGACAGTCGCGGGTTCAACTGCGTGGGCGGTCCCGTCGATCGTGGAGGAACTCAGCGAGGGTGTTTACGTCGTGCGCGATGAGGACGGTGGGAACTGGGGTGGGTGGTCGATGGGCGTCACGCATATGAGCTCGGCGCCGTACATGGCGAAGAAGATCCTCGACCTAAGCGATCTGCCCGAAGAACTCTGGGAGCAGGCGAGCGAGGTGCGGCTGTCGGTCTATATGTCTGTGCACGACTACTCGTGGAGCACGCTGGCCGAGGCGAATGGCCTGGACGAGGAGTTCGAGGTGATCGTCAATGGGGAGGTGCACAGATTCCCGACCAACTGCGGGGCGCCGGTGATGGAACGAGTGACTGGCGTGTCCTACCCGGAGTGGTATGACTTCGTGATATCGAAGGACGAGTTCGTTCGCGGGGTCAACGAGATCATCTTCCACAAGGCCGAAGGAGACAAGGCGGACGACTTCTTCTATCTGGGCATTAACAACGGGCCCTCACGAGGGAACAGCGAGGTGAACCTGAAGGGAGAGAAGTGGCAAAGCGACATGTTGACGGTGCCCGGCGGCGGTGGCGAGTATATGGTCCGCCTCTACGTCATCACCGGCGACACCTCGCTCGAGGCGACGTGGACGCCAGCGGCCACGCCAGCGCTGACCGATCCGGCTGGCGTCATCGACTACGCGGGCGCGCATGGCGCTGAGCAGACGCCCGAGGGTGTGAAGCTGGCGGTTGGGCAGAGCGCGCGGGTTGAGTGGCATCCCGGCGTGCTCGACAGGTTCCGGCCCGCGCAGGTGGCAGTGCAGGCCGACGGGGCGGTGACCTTCGCTTGGTTGGACGAGGCAGGAGTGGCGCAAGACGTGGTCGAGGGACTGAGCCAGACGCTGGCAGCAGACCGGGGCGAGATGGTTGGCGGCTTGGTTCTGACCGCGACGGAAGTGGCCACGATCAAGGGCGTGACGCTCAGGGGGGCTCGGAATTTCCACCCGAGGCCGGAGCCGATCGACATGGCACCGGTAGTCAAGCTCTGTCCTCCCATGGAGCCGCCGCAGCCGGCGTCGTGTGTGATTGAGGGTAACACCGCGACGCTGACCAGCCCATCGGTCCGCTGCACCTTCAACACCGATGGGAAGCTGCGGATGACGTCGCTGTTCAACGAGTATTTGAGGACTGAGATGCTGCGCTCGCCGGAGGATGTGCTGCTGTTTCTGGTCGAGGTGGCTGAGACACGTTACGCGGGAAGTCAGGACTTCGTGTGCGAGGGCGTCACGCCTGTCGAGGATGGGTTTGTGGCGACGCTGACGATGGCGGAGCCTGCGCTGCGGGCGGAACTGACCGCGCGCGTGGATGACGAGGGCCTGCGGCTGGGGATGGTCATGAGCAACGCGGGAGAGGCGTCTGTGGACTTCAAGGTGGCTTTCCCGCATCTCGCCGGGTTGGCGGCGTCGGACGAGCCGGTGGACGACTACTACTTCTTCCCGTGGGGTGGGGGGATCATCGCGAGCCGGCCGGCGATGATTCGGCGGGGGTATGGTGACCACGAGGCGATCTACCAGGTCATGGACATTTTCAGCCCTGCGAAGGGTGCGGGGCTATACCTCAGGGCGGATGACGCGGAGGGCTGGCACAAGGTGCTGGCGATGCGCAAGCATGTGCCGGGCGTAACCGAGGAGAAGGCCGAGAAGTTGTACAAGCGCGGGCGTCCCGAGTTCGAGTGGACCAACCCGCTGACCCAGGAAGTCGAGGGGATCGCTCTCGCGTACGAGTATCAGCGGCGCACGCGCAAGCCAGGCGAGAGCTTCGCACCAGCGGAAGTGGTGCTGGCCGGGCATCCGGGCGACTGGCATGTGGCGATGCAGCGATACGCTGACTGGGCGCATGAGGTCTGGCAGTTCCGCCCGTATCCGTCGAAGCTGCATACCACGCGCAACATGATAGCGGTGGGCTGGGCCACGGGGTATCTGTTCCGGGACGGGGCATACCGGACCGATATCATCAAGCCGAGAACCAACTGCATTGAGCTGATGAGCTGGTGGGACTGGTCGAACGTCGGGCCGTTCGGCACGCCGCTGGATAAACTCGACACAATCATGGACGCACCCGCCATCGAGCGCTGGAAGGACTACATCGTGCCCGACCCGGTGACGGGGGAGACGATGTGGAACAATCAGCCGAATGACTACACTGGATACAACGAGCGCTTTGGCGGGCTCCCGGCGTTCCGGGAGGCCATAGAGACCTACCGCGAACTGGGCTCTGACCTGGTAACGCTCTACACGGACCCGTTCAGGCTGGATGATGCGTGCGAACTGGGGCAGGCCCACGGCGAGCAGTGGGGCGTGGTTGGTGACGATGGGGAGAAGACGACGCACTACTACGTGTGGAACCCGTGCCACGATCTGCCCGCAGTGCGCGAGTGGGTGGCAGAGGCGATGGGGCGGGTGATGCGCGAGACGGGCGCGGACGGCATCCGTCTGGATGAGTACGGGCACCGCGGGTGGGCGTGCTATGACGAGACGCATGAGCACACCTACGCCGAGTTTGGGATCACTCAGTGGAACAAGGCGGTCGCCGAGACCTGTCGGATGGTACACGAGGAGATGGACAAGGTTCGCCCGGACCTGGTGCTGACCACCGAGGCCCCGGCGTATGACTACATGCTGCAGTATCTCGAGGGCTGCATCACGTACGATTGCACGGTGCAGGCCAGCCCGCTGCGTCCACTGGAGTGCAACGCGCAGCGCTTCTACTTCCGAGAGTGTAAGCCCTACGAACTGGATCACCGCGGGGCCGATGTGAAGGACCACAAGAAGTTCTGGAACGCCGTCGAGAGCTTCGGGCGCTACTACCCGGCCAACTACTACGCGATCCTGGATCAGAACGAGGATACGTACTGGCTCGGCGAAGCGTATCCGCTGCTGGTGACGTCGGGGCGAGCCGATGACGTTTACGTCAACCGGTTCAGCGGCGATGGCAAGGTGCTGTATCACCTATACAACGCAAAGGGGCACACTTTCGAGGGTACCGCGCTGAGCGTCGGACTTCGCGACGAGGAGCACCTGTTCGACCTGCTGGAATGCGCTGAGGTGACACCGGAGATGCGCAACGGACTGGCGTACGTGAGCGTCTACCTGGGGCGCGATGATGTGGCATGCATCGCGCAATTGCAGCGGCGGCTGAGTGTGACCCGCGATGGAGATGCGCTGAGGG
The DNA here is from genome assembly GCA_029821735.1 of Candidatus Zipacnadia bacterium. Classification (GTDB taxonomy): domain Bacteria; phylum Armatimonadota; class Zipacnadia; order Zipacnadales; family UBA5352; genus JALGSU01. The sequence goes on from JALGSU010000022.1 coordinate 57,195, forward strand.
TGACGGTGGCCGGCGAGGTGGCGGGGATGGCGCTGAGTGTGGCGGATATCAACGGCGTCGAGCTGCTTGCGCAGGAGGCGAAGACCGGTCTCAACACACTGGACCTGGCGCAGATGGCGGAAGGCGCGTCGCCGATGTGCGTGAAGCTGCTGCGGCGCAAGGCTCTGGTGGATGTGGCGGAAGTGCGCTGAACGGATTGACGGCATCTAAGTCCAGTAGGTGGTTGTTCACGGCCTCCGACACCCCGTCAGCCGCTACCACGGGCCAACCACCAGATGCGCATGCCGAACGGGGGCGCCGCGGAAGGGACTACGTGGTACTCGCGAGATGAAGTCACGACTCTCCCCTGGTTTCATCGTGCGCTCATCGGTGAGCGGTGGCAACGTGATCTCCTCCAATCTCGCCCCGCTTGCGTCGCAGACAGCAATCGCCACAACGCCACTCTTGCTGCCCTCCCAGTCGGGCGAGGGCATCTGACTGGAGGCAACACTGCCGCGTATGCACGTGTAGATACGGCCTTGGCTGTCGACACCCGCCAGATCGGTGCCCGGCAGCTTCATCGCCGCCACGCTATCCGCACTGGTCCCGATCCGACGGACGGTGACTCCGCTGTTCTCGTTCGAAGACCAATCCTGCACGATGAAGCCTCGACGAGATGGGTCTGCGTGAAGGTGCCCGAGGTGCTGCTCCCCGAGGCTGACCCTCTCTTCCGCTCGATACTGGCTCTGCAGGTCGCCCTCGTCGTTGTAGACTACCACCCAGTCGCTCGTCCCCACCTCGCCCGGACGGCTCCAGAGTACGGCAAATACTGGACCTGGCAGTAAGGCGATCTCAGCCGCAAAGAGACCGAACTCAGGCGGACTCGGCCGCAAGTTCAAGAGCCTACCCGAGCCCTCGCCCTCATGGACCACTACGGCGTGCTCGTAGTCTGTGGCGCCAAGATCAGAGACTGCCCAGATGGCGTACACAGTCCCGTCGGGTGCTGCAGTTGAACAGGTTAGAAATGGTCCATCCCCGCGTGGGCGACTGAGCTCCGCAGGTGGGTCAAGAGGCCAGACGCTGTGAAGGGCCCCATCGGGAATGGCGAGGCACACGACTTGGCATGTGGTGCTTTCCTCTACCACATGGATGTACTGCCCCCCAAAGGTCGGTCCAAGTGTTATGTTAGTGTTGGAGCACTGCTCTTGCTCGCGGCACGATGGGCATATGCTCACCAGAACTGGCTTGACCTGCGCTATTACTTCTGAATATGCTTGATGGGTGATTTGCATCGTGATATACTTCCGCAAATACAAGATTAGCAGAAGTAAACGCAGGGAGAGAGACGAATGGCGGAGAACGGGGGCACGCGTGCGCAGGAAGCACTCACGGTGGAGGAGCTTGACGCGCTGCTTGACGCGATAGAGACCCGAAGCCCGACCGGAAAGCGCAACTTGGCGCTGCTGACACTCATGGCCGACGCGGGCCTGCGGGTCGGCGAGGCACTCGCGCTTGAGACGCGCGATCTGGTCAAAGAGGCCGGGCAAATCATGGCCGTCAAGGTGCGCAACGGCAAGGGCGGCAAGGCTGCGGACCTCGCGGTCAGCCGGCGAACTGCTTCGCGCTTGGCGCGATGGCTTGCCGCGCGCGGGAAGCTCAAAATCGCTGCCGGCCCCATATTCTGCACGATCTCCACCGGGCAGCGGGCGCGCGGGCGCGCAACGTCGGAGGGCTTTGCCAAGGGCACTGAGTTCGTGAACCTGCAACCGGGCAGGCAAATCAGTGCGGAATACGTTCGCCAACTGCTTACCCGTCTGACTGAGCGCGCGAACATCACGGCGCACGTAACACCTCACACTTTGCGGCACACCTTCGCGACACATCTGCTGCGTGCCACCGGGAACCTGAAGCTCGTGCAGCAGGCCCTGCGGCACTCCGACGTCGCCACGACCGCGAGGGTGTATTCGCACCTGACCTCACGCGACGTCGAGGACGCGGTGCGGGCGCTGCGCGGCGATGAGGCCGCGACCATGGCTGAGCAGGTGCTGGCTGCAATGCCCCCCGAAGTGCGGGCGGCCTTGTCGCAGCAGCTCAAGAAGGAGGGTGCCGCGTGAATGCAGGTCTGGGGCTGTCCTGGCGGAGCCGCGGCGGCGCCATGGTGATGTTGAGTGAGACGCCTGGAGAAGGAGCCCATCAGTGTGAGCCAGCGGAGGGACAGTGACCTCGTCTGGGCGCTCCCGCTTTGGGCCTCTACGCGACCGGGTCGTTTCCTGCAGGTTAGGGTCTGCACGTAGTGTCTTTGTATCGGCAACCGTCATGGGGTGTCCTTCTGAAGATGACCGTCCCTGGATATTCCTTTTTGCGCCTCTGTCATGGGATGACCTTCGGGCTCAACTGGCCGTGGCGTGGCAACAAGCAGTCGCCAGCGTCGCCAGCCCCACTCGTCCTCCCGTGCACGCTGCTCGATGCGTCGGCGAATATGAGCGCATTCACTCGAGTCGGATGAGCAATGGGTAGGCACCGATGGGCTCGTGTTCTGGACCTACCGAGCCGATTGCCCTGTACGTAGTGCCTGCCGAACACTATGCACCCGCACGCCAAGTTCAGGAAACGGGAGATTATCCTGTGTGAAAGCGCGTCTCGAGGTAGCGGTGGGGCATGGACCCTCCTGAACCGGTCCACCTCTGGAACTCACAGGATAATTGAGTAAAGTGCATCAGCAATGGGCACTGCCTGCGCGCGCCCACACGCACGATCGGCTCCATCCCCCGCAACGAGGTCACCACGGCTTGGGTCCGCGCCCTTGCTTGGGGCCACGGAAGCCGCCCCACCCAATGCCGTTGCCTGAGTTCCGGGCGCGGGGGTGACGATCAGCGCATGTTCGGGGTCGGGCACGGCGAAGGCAGGCGCTTCTTCGCCGACCTCCGCATCGTCGTCATCGAGAAAGCCTGCGTCCGCCGGAGTAGGCTGGATGCACCACCTACCGGCTTCGCCCGGCGCGCGTTTGGCAGGAGGCCACGCCCGTCACGGTGGAGGAGGGCTTGGCACAACGGTCTCACGCGCAGACGAAGTCGTTCGCGCGCAACCGCATCGACGTGATCGCCCGGCACACTGACGACGAGGCGCTCGGGACCGCGCGAGTGCTGATAGACGGACGGTCACCCTCCGAGTTCCCGGAGCTGTACTACCACGAGCGCCACGCCCGTCGCGGGCCGCCCGGCAATTCACCGCATCGACCACGAGGTGGCGTTGCAGATCGAGGAGTGGACGGCGAAGATACTCGAGTGCGATTTGGAGCAGGACATCCTGCGCTACGAGGTCACCGGATCGAAGACCGGCCCCGACGGGACCGGCGAGCACAACGAACGCTTCGTCTCGAACTCGAGGCGCGTGGTCATCGAGCCGAAGATGTGGATGGTCAACTGGTCACTGCGCTACCGCGAGGCCGACCTACCCGACGACTACCAGGTCACTTGGCGGACGCTACCGCTGTTCGTGGACACGTATGAGGCGCCGGTGACCGACGATCCGGCCGGGGAGTATGCAACGCGACTGGTGCAGGGCCTGGCGAACTCCGAGCATACGCTCAAGCTCATCCCCAGCGGCGACGGTCCGGTGCCGGTCGCGGCCTTCCGGGTGTATTGCCCGCCGCTGCAGTAGTGCGCCCGAGGCGTGAAGCCCAGAGCAGAATTGGGGGAGACCATGCCTATTTCCCCCTTGCGCTTGCGGCGTGGGGACCGCGGTCGGATGTCTCTGGCACAGCGTGTATGATGCGTCCGCGCCCGACGGGACTCAGGCCGGTTCCCTGCCACTCTACTGGCAGGCCGGCTTCGCCAAGGGCACGGAACTCGTGGACACGCAACCGGGCAGGCAGGCCAGTGCCAAATATGTTCGACAGGCTGTGATCCGGTTGGCCGAACGGCTGCATCGAGTCCCTCAACTGCAAACTGCGGGACGAACTGCTCAACGTGGAGATCGTTGACACACCGTTCGAGGCGCAGGTGTTGATGTAGCGCTGACGGAACCACTACAACACGGTGAGCCCGCACAGTTCACTGGGCTATCGCCCCGGCAAAGGTCTGACGCGCCCGGACCGGAACCGTCTGCCAATAGCTGCTACTGGAGGTGCTTCCGTGATAGGGCACTCGCGTCTTGGTGTAGTGTTCACGCTCGTCGTGATCCTCATTGCGCACACGGCGTGTCTGGGCGCAGACCCAGTTGTCCTCCACGTCTCGCCCGAAGGTAACGATGGCTGGTCAGGGGAGGTCTCGAAACCCGCCGGCGATGGTACTGATGGGCCGCTCGCGTCGCTGCACGGCGCGCGCGACGCCATCCGCGCCCTGAAGGCCGCCGGCGAGGTCGACGCGCCGGTCCAGGTGCTGGTGCAGGGAGGCCAGTACCGTCTGGCTGAGCCCTTCACGCTTGGCCCCGAAGACTCTGGCACCGCGGATGCGCCCATCAGCTATGTCGCCGCGGACGGCCAGCGCCCGGTCTTTTCGGGCGGACGACCTATAGCCGGGTGGCGCGAGGCCGAGAACGGTCTGTGGGCCGCGCAAGTGCCGGGTGTCGCGGAGGGTGACCGCTATTTCCGCCAACTCTTCGTCAATGGCCACCGGCGCCAGCGCGCGCGCTCACCGAATCGCGGCTACCTGCAGCTCGCCGCCTTGACCAACCCCTTCGACCGCACCGATGAGGCCAATCTGAACTCCTTCCGCTTCCGGGAGGGCGACCTCAACGGCGACTGGCGCAACCCCACCGATATGGAGGTCATCAAGCTATTCTCCTGGAGCACCACGCGGCTGCCGGTGGCGTCGATCGACGACACGAGCGGCGTCATCAGCTTCGCCGGCTCGACTGGGCCCAACCCGCGCCTGTTCGACTGGGCCGGCGGGCGCTATTACATCGAGCACGTCTTCGAGGGCCTCGACCAGCCGGGGGAGTGGTATCTCGACCGGCCTACGGGCACGCTCTATTACAGGCCCATGCCCGGTGAGCGGCCGGATGAGATCGAGGCGGTCGCGCCCGCGATTGAGCACTTGGTCGAGTTCTACGGGCGCGAAGCCACTGAGGACGTGGCCGCTGAGCCCGTCAGTCACATCACACTGCGCGGACTGACCTTCGAGCACGCCTCGTGGCCAATGCCCGAGACCGGCTGGAAGGAGCGCCAGGCACAGGCGACGATGGAGAGTGCGGCGGTGCACGGGCGCTTCGCCGAGAGTTGCGCGCTTGAGGACTGCGAGGTGCGCCACGTCGGCGCCCATGGCGTCTGGCTCGAGCGCGGCTGCCTGACCAACCGCCTCCAGAGCTGCCATGTCTGGGACGTCGGCGCCGGTGGCGTGTACCTCGGCTGGACGAGGGTCGAGCCGGAGGCGGGCGGCAACACCGTTGACAACTGCTTCATCCACCACTTGACCGAGGTGCATGGCGGCGCGATCGGCGTCTGGATCGGGCGGAGTTCGCACAACCGCGTGACGCATAACGAGATCGCCGACATGAACTACACCGGCATCTCGGTCGGCTGGAAGTGGCACTACGGACCGAGCCTGGCGCATGATAACCTCATCGAGGACAACTACGTGCACCACTGCGGGCACCACGTGCTCTCGGACATGGGCGGGATCTACACCCTCGGCGAATCCCAAAGCACCGTCATCCGGCACAACCGCTTCGAGGAGCTCTGGTGCCACGGCGCGTACTCGCACGCCTCGGGCATCTACTTCGACCAGGGCACTACCGACCTGCTGGTCGAGAACAACATCGTCAGCGGAGCCACCGACAGCGGCTTCATCGTCCACTACGGCAAAGACAACATCGTGCGCAACAATATCTTCGCGTTCGCAAGCAAGTATGGGCTGAGCCTGGGCAAGCCCGAGGAGCACCGTTCGTTCATCTTCGAGCGCAACATCATCTACCTCGACCACTCGGCCATGGCCGGGCGGCGTGTCACCGAGAACGAGGACGTGGACAGCAACCTCTACTGGTGCACCACCGGCGAGGAGCCGACCTTCTGCGGGATGTCGCTGGCGGAGTGGCGCGAGGCGGGCCATGACCTGAACGCGATCATCGAGGACCCGCTCTTCCGCAATCCGGAGGGTGGCGACTTCACGCTCGCTGACAATTCGCCCGCGCTGCGTCTGGGCTTTGAGCCTATCTCGATGGACGGTTTCGGGATCTATGGCGACCCGGAATGGACGAGCCTGCCCGCGCGCTTCGAGCGCCAGCCCGACGATCCTCCCCCCGCCGAGGCCGAGCCTCTGCGTATCGCCGATGATTTCGATACGTGGCTGAAGATGCGCCAGGCTCTGGGCGGGCATCCGCTGTATGCGCGTGTGAACACCGAGGAGCGGCCGGAACTGATCGCCATCAGTGACGAGGCGGCGGCGTCCGGTGAGCAGAGCTTGCGCATTGAGGACACTGCGGGCTTGGCCAAGCCCTACGACCCGCATTTCTACTACAGCCCGCACTACACTGAGGGCATCGCGCGCGGCGAGTTCATGATCCGCATCGACGCAGCCACCGATTTCTATCACGAGTGGCGCGACGCCGTGCACCCCTACAACGTCGGGCCCACGCTCCGCATCACGGAAGGCATACTCGCGGTGAACGGAATCGAACCGGTCGAGATCCCCGTCGGCGAGTGGGTCCGAATCGAGGTAGAGGCGGCGTTGGGCGAGGCGGCGGGGACGTGGACGCTGGCGGTGACGCTGCCGGGCGAGGAGCGCCGCGAGTTCGCGGACCTCGCCTGCCACGATGAGGCATGGCAGGAGCTGCGCTGGGTGGGATACGTGAGCACCGGGACGACACCGGCGGTGTTCTACCTCGACGACGTGCAGCTTGGTGCCGAGGTAGGCGAGTAGGACCGGGCGCTCGGGTGCTCCCAGGCGGCCGCGCTTCAGTCCAGGCCCCCCGCAGAGGGCCTGGACTTCCACCTCTACTGCCACAGCATCTGTCACTGGAATCTGCCATCGGACCCCGTCGACCTCGAGCAGCGTGAGGGTCGGATCAACCGGTACAAGTGCCACGCGATCCGGCGCAGCGTCGCGCGCGATCTGGGCCTTCCCGGCCTGCAGTCGCGAAATGGTGACCCGTGGCGAGCGCTGTTTGAGGCCGCCGAGACCAAGCGCGCTCCCTTTGAGCCGGGAGACACGGCGTCTCCCGGCGCTGAAGGAGGCCCTGGCGGCTTATCGGCTCGTGTTCGGCCAGCCCCGGCAGGAGGACTTGTTGGCGTACATCCTCGACCGCCATGGCGAAGGAAATGAGATCGACATTGAGGCGCTTTGTGGGTGCCAGATCGACCTGACACCCCCGGAGTGACTCACTCCTGCCCCACACTGCCACTTCTGATGCGTTGCGTCAGTGGGGGGCCGCTGCCCTCGAAGAGTCGGTCCAGGTGTTATATTAGCATCGGAGGCTTGGACACATGAGGCACTATGCCAAGCGTACGGTCCCACTGATGGCCCTTTTGCTCGTATGTGCTGCGACAGCCATCCCCTCGCCGGAGGTGGACAAGTTGCTGGCAGCTCCCCGTCAACACCCTTACCTGTTCTTCACGGCGGACGAAATCCCAAAGCTGCGAGAGCAAGCCACGCAGGAGCCGTGGTCCGATGCAGCCAAGTTGATCATCAGCAGCGCGGACGCGGTCCTGTCAGCGACTGTCACCCCATATCCCGGTCCCGGTCCTGACGCTGCTCTCGACGAGAATGGTAACTACACTGCCGACTACCTGAAGGTGCACTACGACTTCTACGATGCAGGTCACGCCATCAACGATATCGTGCCCGTCCTGGCAATGGCCTACGTGTTGACCGGTGAGCAAAAGTACGCTCAGCGCGCCAGAGAATGGCTGCTGCACTACGCGGGATGGCAGCAGTGGAACGTGAAGACGGCCCCCGCCGACAATCAGTCGGCGCACTCGTATCTGGGGCTCGCTATCGGTTACGATTGGCTGTATGAGCAGCTTACCCCAGCCGAACGGGAGATGGTGCTCGACGCCCTGCGTCGCCTGGGCGAGGCGTTTGAGAAGTATCGCGGCGGCCTGGCGGATTTGCCGTTGCCCGGCAATCGGGGTTCGATCGCCAACAATCACACCTGGGTATCCCACGCCGCTCCCGGTCTGGGCGCTCTGGCCCAGTTGTATGAGCAGCCGGCAGCCCGAGAGTGGCTCGAGACCGAGATCGTCTGCTGGCGCGAGAAGATTCTGCCCGCCAGCCTGGGCCGGGATGGTGAGTACGTGGACGGCGCGGGCGGGTGGCTGTCCTACTGCCTGCAGAATGGCCTGTTGTTCCTGGCGGCCCTGAGAGGGAACGGCCTTGACCTGTACGAGGGAACCAACCTGGATAAGGTGGCTCACTTCGTACTCCGCGGGCGCGAGCTGCTGACTGAGGGCGCTCCCCTGCCGCCGTATGAGCTCCGCTATCCCTTCCTGGAACTGGCCTCCCGATACCAGGACAGCGTGGTCCAGTGGGCGGCGCTCGCCAACGGGATGACACTCGACCAACGCAGCAGTCGGCGCTGGCCCGGGAGCCAGGGCGTGGCGGAAGCGCCGTCCTACCAGGCGAACCAATGGTATCGAGTCCGACTGGAATGGGACGCCGACAGCGGCCACTTCCGCACCACCATCGACGATGAACTGCTCGAAGACATGCCGATGCTCGACAGGACATTCGGCTGCGTGAACAGGTTCGCCTTCATGGGCCACTGGCGCACGAGGTGCTCGGTGGATATCCGCCGTCTGACGGTTGCGGACCTCACCACAGGCCAACGCATCGAGTCGGTCGACCTGGCGGGCCTGCCGCCGGGAAAGATCGAGGACAATGGCATTGTGGCGTTCTTACAGGGCGCGCAGTCAACGGCTGAGATAGCTGCAGGCGAGGAGCCGATTCTGCGCTTCACCGACGCAGACGAGGGCCACGCGCCACTCCTCTCCTTCGCTTTGCCGGACCTGTCCCACGGCGCTATCGAATTCGAACTCCGTAAGTCGGATAACGACGCCTCCTACTTCTACCTTCGCACTTGGGAGGACAGCGAAGAGTTGCGCGGCATCATCTGGTACATCGACGGCCGGGTCAGGAAGCACATGCCCGACTACAAGAACCAGGACTGGCCTTTTGGCTGGAAGCCGACGACGGGCCTCTGGTATCCGGCTGTCTTCGAGTTCCTGTTCTATGATGCGCGCGTCCAGCCTGTACCTCCCCGTGCGCCGGCGCCCTCGGCCGTCTTTCGCGACCTGGGCCAGGTGCAGATGCGTGACAACTGGTCCGAAGACGCCATCAGCATCTCCTTCCGCTCCGGGCCCGAGATCGGCAAGGACCACGGCGACAACAACTCGTTCCGCATCAGAGCCTTTGGGGAGGAGATCCTGCCTGACTTGCTCACTCCACCCTCAGGGGAGAAGGAACTGACGCAGAGGCAATACGATCTGTACGCATGGTTCCAGGGCACACAGGCCCACAACACCATCCTGCCCGATGAACACACTCAACCGTCAGTCTGGGGCGACCAGACGGGACGGCAGTACGGGGCACAGTGGCTTGCCGCACCCGAGGAGGGCATAGCCCAGCGGGGTGAGTTGACCGACGTCTTGCTTACGCCCTTCTACGACTATGCCAGCGGCCAGGCCGCACCCGCCTACACTCGCGTTGAGCCAGTCCTGGCCAACTTCCGCCGCGACCTGCTCTTCATCAAGTCGGATTACGTCGTGGTCTATGATGAGTTGCAGTCGACCGGCGCCGAGTTGCTCTACAAGTGGCTCCTGCACTCTACCTTCCCGGTATCTGTGCGGGACGGCATGATGGTGGTGACCGGACAGAAGGGATCGCTCTATGCCACTCCCCTGTTCCCGAAGGACACCGAGTGCGAAATACTCACGACGCCAGCGCCTTTGGACGAACACAAGACGCGCTACTTCTCACTTCGCCCTCCTGCGAAGTCGAGATCCCAGCGCTTCCTGGTTGTGCTTCAGCCCGCCCGGGCCGACCGTGTGTCGCCGCCTCTGAGGCCAGGTCTGCTGGAGGGTACAAACCTGATCGGCGTGGACCTCAGCGTCGGCGAGTATACCGACCACGTCGCGTTTGCGCCAAGCGACGCGGGGCAGGGGGAGTTGGGCGAACTTAGCATGGAGGGCCTCGCAGCCTTCGTGCGCACCTCGGCGAGCCTGCCGGTGATGTATGCGCTCCAGAGCGGTAGGAATCTGTCGCTGGGCCGGCCGCTTATCCAACTCAGCTCGACAGGGAGTGCCGCAGTCAGCATCAAGGGCGACGGCTTCGTGGCCAGGGGCCGAGGCCTCCAGTCCGGTGAGGCACGCCTGTGGCTCCCACGCAGCCCGGCCGAATTGCAGCTTGATGGCGAGGCACAGGATGTCAGAGACTACTCCCCGAAAGGGCTGCTGAGGCTGAGCGTGCCCGAAGGTGAGTGGACCGTAACGGGCCAGTTCTGAGCATCGGCCGCAATTGGGCGACAGATGGGGTGGCGGCTGCAGGCCTTGAGGAAGGCGAGGAGACGTGAGCAGTCAACGGCACGGACTCGAGCAGGAGGACTTGGGCAGGTCCTCGGCGAAGAACCGAACGCGTGCAGTGCAAACTATGCTGCCAGCTTCGTTGACCGCAACATAAGCTCCGCTCGGGGTGTGGTCATAAGCCTGGGAGCTATGGGTACAGCGGCCTGAGGGCTGTGTATTCAACTCGGCCTATGTTGTGATCTTCCCCCAATCTCCTTCCGCTACGTTTGGCTGTCCTTCATGGAAGCCGCATCCGGACGCCGGTCCAGGGACGGCGTGCCATCCAGATGGAGTTCTCGATAGGGACAGGCGAGCGGCGTCAGGGCAGTGAGATGATCTCCCCGTAGCCACTCGGATCGGGCTGGCCCGCGACCCATTGACCCTCGACGGTGACCCAGGCGTGGGACATGAGTTCACCGGCCTCGGACCTGACCCCGACGTGCATTACCGGCGACTTCTTGGCTCTGCGCAGGAAGTGGCAGGCGGCCAGGCTCCAGTAGAGGCAGGGCTGCGGGAAGAGCCGCGGCAGGCGGCGGATGAGCGCGTGGGACACGCGCAGCGCCACCTGAGCGCGCTCCGGGGCCAGCCGCCCGGCTCTCGGGCCGGGTGTTGCCGCGGCCAATAGACCCTCCACGTCGCGACGGGGGTGCAGCCAGCGCAGTCGAGGCAGCAGGAGCAGCACCGCGGGCAGAACCGCCAGAACGTCGCGGAGAGGGGGGCGCGCGGTCATGGCCGATCCAATAACTCCGGGAAGGAGCGCGTGCGCAGCGCCGCCCGCCAGGCCAGCCCGGTCCAGACCAGCCTAAGGGCCTTCCACAGAAGATAGCCGGGGTAGAGGACAGTGCCGATGACCAGCGGCACGTGCAGCCTGCCCATCAGCACGGTGCGTGGGCGGAAGAGGTGGGCCATGATATGCTCGCGCCGGCGCGTTCCGCCGGAGACCCAGCTTCTCGCCCAGGGGCCGAAGTTGCGCGCGCGGGCTGTGGTGGCGATGCCCCAAGCCTCACGAGCCTGCGCCGCGGCCAACTCGCAGACAGTGTTGGGGACTCCGGCCTCCCGCAGCCCTGCGGGGACGCGCCCACCACCGGCCAACGCGGCGGCGAGCAGCACGACGCGCCCGGCACCGCGGTGCTGAGCGGCCTGCCAGACCGCTCTCCAATGCTGCTCGTCCCAATGAGGCAGGCTATACAGGCGGGCCAGATCGGCGGCCATGCGGGGCCAGTAGGATGGCCCGTGAGTGAAGCCATGGCAAGCCAAGTGCAGCCACAGGTCTGAGTCGGAGGGCAGGCTGACGCGCGCACCCTCAAGGGTGGCCCGTCTCCCGTTGGCGAAGAGATCCCCGGTGCGGGGCCAGCTTGCCTCATGGGCGGCCACCCCATGCAGCTCGATCATGCCCCCCTCACCCTCCATGCGGATCTCCCCGAGGTGGCGGTGCGGGGTGAGCGCGTGACTGACCTGCGCCGCTTCGCGCCCCAGCAGTTCGTGGGCCTTGGTGAGGTGCTCGTCCGGCACGAGCAGGTCGAGGTCCACCATGGTGCGCTGACCCGGGTCGGGATAGACCGCCAGCAGCAGGGCCGAGCCCTTCAGAACGGCCACGGGTATGCCCGCCTCCGCCAACCTGGTCGCCGAGCTGATAAGCAGCTTGCGGTAGGTCTGCCAGCGCAGGGCGTTGCCCAGGTGCAGGGCCTGCAGCCGCCCGGCGCACTCGTCCGGTAGTAGTTTGCGCTGGGCGGGCGTGAGGGCGAACCAGAGCAGGCCTGCGACCATGGTACGCTCGGCGGCCCGCAGCAGCCAACCGGCCTGCTCGGACACCACAAGCGTCTCGACCCAGGCATCCGGCACCGGCTCGTCCGGGCGAGTGCAGACATGAACCAGTATGGCTTGGGCGGTCGCCACGGAGGTCCGGCCGCTGCTCATGCCAGCACCTCGGCGATGGTCCGGGGCAGCTCATCCATGTCGCGTCCCAGTCCGAGGCGGTAGCAGGGCGTCTGCTCGAGCAGGGCCGCGAGGTCGCGGAACTGCAGGGCGGCGTGTTCGGGCAGGGCCGCCAGCCCGGTGGAGAACAACATCTCACCGAGTGCCTCGGCCTTGGGCATCGGCTCGATCTGATGCGGCTGCGCTCCGGTGACATTCGGGAACAGCAGGGCGCGACAGACCACCGAGCCGGCGGCCGCGCGCCCCCCGACGGCCGTGAGCTCCACCACGCGCTTACCGGACCTGTCACGCCCCTCCGCCATCGGCCTGCTGAGGTCGGGCCAGAGCTTGGAGGCGTCCGGGCGGAGACTCATCTCTCCTCCCGGCCCCCACACCACCGGCTGCCCGTCCCGCACTCGGAGGAAGCAGCGGTCATCGGCCCGCACCGTCCAGCCGCCGCGCGCGAGAGCCAGGCAACTGGAGGTCTTGCCCCGGGAGCGTTCACCACAGAACATCACTCCCACACCTTCGAGGCCCACCAGGGCGGCGTGGATAGGGCTGAAGCCGCGCTCGGCGATCATCGCCAGTACGGCCGAAGCCGCAATCGCCCCCGCAGGCAGGCCGTCGGGATCCGTCACGAGGACTTGGGCGTGCGTCCCGTCAGAGGATACTTTGGTCAGTCCGTGGCCGGGGCAAAGGAGTACGGCCTCCGTGGGGCGGGTCAGCAGCTCCACCTCCAGGTCAGTCCCCGAGGCGGCGGGCAGCCGGAGCCGTTGCCCCTCCTCGGCCATGGCGGCGGTGGCGACGGACTGCAACTCCGCCGCCGAGCAGGTCCGGAAGCTGAGGGCGCCCGCTACCGGCAGGGACAGCTCGCCCCGGCGCAGGGGTAGGGGAACGGCATCAAGAGCCGGGTGGCGATTCCCGTCAGTGGCCGTCACCACCAGTGCGTGTCCGTCTATCTCGAACCACATGGAGGTCACCTGGGATCATCGCGCAGTGTGGGCTTGCGATAGGTATTGCGCACGATGTTGGTGACTCCCTTCAACATGCCCTTGTGGGCACAAGCAACCAGCGCAGCGGCAATAGCGGTCCCCACCGCATGCACCGCCTGCGCACGGTTCGTCGCGCCAGGGGTCCCTCGCTATGGCTACTCCGGGCTATCCGGTCCGAGATTCCAAGCCTTTAGTGATGTCCTTCAATTTCCCTACCTTGCGCAGCATAGGCTTGCGGTATTCTTTGCGCATGATGTTGAGACTCCCTCCAACATGCCATTGTGGGCACAAGCAACCCGCGTAACGGCAAGAGCGGTCCCCACCGCATGCACCGCCGGCGCGTGGTCCGTCGTGCCAGGGGTCCCGCGCTATGGCTACTCGGGGCTATTCGCCCGAGACAGTGCCTTTGGTTATGTCCTTCAACTTCCCTACCTTGCGCAGTGTGGGCTTGCGGTATTCTTTGCGCATGATCTAGTGTCATCCTCCGGGCTGTGCTCGGTGAACACTCATATCTGCTATTCTCCGCAGTGTCCGAGCTGACCTCCCTCGGTTGAGGCCCGCAGGGCAAGAAGACTCCCCAGTTGTTCGCGGCCCAGGTCCAGCCCCACGGCTCCGTGGGCGTCCAGCACCTCCAACCCGGCCTCCTCCAGCGGCTCCAACCGCCGGGCGGCGAGCAGCAGGCCGGGCGCTGCGACGGTGCCATCCACGGGACCGCCTGTAATGAAACACCGTCTGGCGTCCAGGACCGCGAGGTCTGGACGCACGGCCAGGGAGCACTCGGCGATGCGCTCGATGAGGTGGTCGCGGTGCAGTTCCAGGCGCTGGGCGGGGTGCAAGAAGCCAATGGTCATCTTCAGCCCGAGACTAACGCCTGCCAGGCGGTGGGTCTTGGCGGACAGCAGGTAGATGATGTGGTCGAACTCGGGGAGGCAGGCCGGTATGACGATCTCCCGGAAGTGGCGCCCCGGAACCGCGCAGACCTGCCACGGTTCCTCATCGAAGCACCGCAGTTGCACGCCCTGCGCTTTGGCCCATTCGGGGAGCCCTGCACGGCGCAGCACCGCGCGTGTACGTCCCAGGGCGATGGCCGAACACTCCCCCAGCGCGATGTGGGCGGCACCGGCCTGTCGGAGCACTTCGGCGGTGGCGGTGAGCAGGTCGAGACCTGTCGAGGCGGGGGCAGGATGGTAGGAGTTGAAGTTCGCTTTCAGCAGCACCTTGGCTCCGGGACGGAGCAGCGACGGCAGGCCACCGAGCCTGCCCAGCAGACGGGTCAGATCAGCCGCCAAATCCTCCCCGGCCTCGATCCGGGCGACCGTGGGGTCATCCTCCGTTGGGACGCGCGGGGGGACACGTTCCAGCACCTCGCCGCAGCGGGCGGCGCAGCGCATGTCGGGCGCGGGGTCTCCCACTTCCAGCACCGGCGCCCCCCACAGGTCCAGTCGCGCGCGGGTCGGGTGGGGCGCAGCACCCAGATGCAGCGAGCAGTGCCAGCCCCGGTCACGACACTCGAGGAATGCGGCGGCTGCGGCCCTGACCGCGAGCCCGCCACCAGTGTCGGTCCTGCGGCTCAGGTGGGCGACCACTCCCCTGAGCCCGTCCACCAACAGCGAATCGTAGGGCTCGGGCACCGGGCACGGTCCCCCCTCAACCACCGCGTTGGCGGTCAGGAGATGCCCAGCGGCCCGCCAGCGTCGAGCCAGACGCAGGGCGGTCCTGAGTCGGGTCACGCGCTTGGGCGAGAAGATGCCGCTAATCCTCATCAACCACCACGAGCCCTTCGGCCAGCAGATCCTGCGCAAGCTCGATCAGGTCGGAGAGGACCTCTTCCTCCTCGACCTCGTACTCGCTACATGCCTGCTGCGCCAGCTGTTGGAGCGTGGTTCCGGTGCCACACGTCTCCACCAGCGCGATGCCGATGCCGTCCACGGTGTAGTACACACCCGTGTTGGCATTCAGCAGAGCCAGCGTGTCCTCGAGAGTATGGCTGACCGCATGGGTCGCCAGCCGGAGCTTGGTTTCAGCGTTCATGGGCACTACCTTCCTCCTTGTGTTTGAGGGGTGCGTCCGGATCGTCTCAATGTCGCCCGAGCCACGCCATGATTTGGCGTTTGCCCCGGCGGGCCGCCCGGTACCACCAAGGGCGGCCGCGGGCCGCCGAGGTCGAGTTGATGCGGCTCGCCAGCATACGGCCGTGCTCGCGCAGCTCAGCGAAGCTCTCATCGCTCATGGCGCTGAAGTTGGGCGAGAACGGCGGCGCTTGCCGGTCCCTGATGTCCCAGAAGTCGGGGGCCACCCGTTGCTCCGCAATCAGCCGGCGCGCGAAGGCGGTCCCCGGGAAGAGCATGAAGGGCACAATGCTGGCGGCCGCGGGGCCGATGGCCTCGACCAGCTCCAGGGAGGCCCGCAGCTCGTCCTCGGTCTCGCCGGGCGCGCCGCAAATCACATTGAGCTGCAGTCTGATGCCCGCGCGCTGCACCATCTCGGCCGCAGCGCAGTTCTGGGCGACGGTACAACCCTTGTTCATCAGTCTGAGGACGCGGTCTGAGCCCGACTCCATCCCCAGCTCGATGTGCTGGCAGCCCGCCCGCTTCATCTGCGCCAGCAACTCCTCGTCCAGTCCGTCGGCGCGGGCCTGCACCCCAAAGCGCACGCGTTCGGCGAGACCATCGCGCCGCCACAGGTCGAGCAGGCGCACAACCCGGTCTCGGTCGGCGGTGAAGTCCTCGTCGGTGAACACCAGCAGCGGCACCGGCCACTGAGCGAGGATACTCGTGGCCTCGGTGACGGTGTATCGGGGCGAGTGGGCGCGGTAGCCGCGTACGCTGTAGGCGGGCTCGGAACAGAAGGCGCACCGATGCAGGCACCCCCGGCCACTGAGCAGGTTGAGAGAACGCAGGTGGGAGCCGCGGACGGTGCCCTGGCTGTAGCGCACGTAGCGGGGCATATCCAGCAGATCGCGCGCGGGCAGCGGCAGGTCGTCGAGGGGCCGTTCCGGCGCCGCCCAGGGGTTCAGGCGGACCTGGACATCCTCGTCTCGCCAGGCGACATTGGGCAGCGTGGCGGCAGGCGTGCCCGCCGCCAGTTGCACGATGCGCTCCTCGCCCTCACCCACGACCAGGCAGTCGGCAGTCGTGATGCGCTCCAGCGTCTCGACCGGCACCGTGGTGGCGTGAGGCCCGCCCAGCACGATCAGGGACTCCGGACAGAGGCGGCGAGCCATCTCAGCCACGGCGAAAATGTCCGGGAAGGACGCTGTTGCCCCGGTGATCCCGATCAGGTCGGGGGCAATCTGTGCCAGCAGCCGCTCGGTCGTCCGGTCAAGCTCCTCCAGGCTCAGACCTTGCCAGGCCTGCAGGCTCAGCCGGTTGTGCAACTCCACCTCATGTCCGGCCCGGCGCAGCGCCGCGGCAAGATAGGCAGGCCCTAGAGGGACCCACCTGCTGTGCAGAGGCCGTTTATGCCCCGTGATCGCCGGGTCGATGAGCAGCACTCGCATCGTCAGGTCCGCACCCCCGTCCGGGTCACCGTCCACATCGGTCTCAGCTGCTAGAGTCCCGACCGGTTCAGGTCCGGCTGCGCGAGACGGTCCGCTGTTGGGTTCCCCACCCGAGCCCGGTCAGCCTGCACCGGACGGCAAAGACGCGCGTTCTCGCCCGGCAGAGGGTTGTCCTTCCGGAAGACCTCATCTGGCTGGCACGCAGTCCCCGGGTCGGCGTCTGGATAGGGTCTTCAGGAGGGCCAGCCGGATCGCCCGATGTGCAGGACCTTGTGCCACAGATGGTGAACCTGCGCCGCGAACGGATCATCGTCTAACCAGCGAGCGGCGGCCTAGTATCGTATGGGTACCTCGGCTCGCCCTGCTGCGTGGAGGTCGTCCATGATGCGAATGAGCGCGCGATTTGCCGTTGCCATGACCATTGCCGTTGTTCTGCTGACCCAGGCCTCCGCGGCTGTTGATCTGACAGTTGGGCGTCCCGAGGTGACGAGGAAGCGCGACGGCCAGGAGACCGTTCAGTCCTTCCATCTCGCGAACACGATCAACAGCTACACGCTGGTGTGGGACGCAGTGGTCGCTCCCGAACGCCCCAATGAGGTCGCGAGCGCAAGCTGGGCGTGGACGACCGGGTACGTGCCGCTGGGGATGTCAGCGCCGAGTCAACCGAACTGGTATCTCCAGGGCTTCTTCAACTGGAATTTCGACGACGAGTCCCTGCACCTCTACAACGCGACGTTCCGCGAGATCCGGGCACACGGTCAGGATGCGATGATTGAGTTTGCGTGGGACACGCCCTCGGTGAAGGCCACGATGCGTTTCGCGATGGTTGAGGGGAGCGACAAACTGTTGATGTTCGGGCACTACGAGCCCAAACGGCCCATCGCCGAGAGCTATGTGCAGTTGATGTGCTACCCGGCGTTCTTCCGCGAGCCGCGTCAGCGCGCGGTCACCACCGCGCTGGGCACGCGCCAACCCGGTGAGAAGATCGATATTGATCTTGAGCAGGAACGCTGGGTGCTGTACGAGGATACCAGCGAAGGGCGCAGGGGCGATGGTTCGGCCGGGCTCATCATAGGCACGCCGGATGCGTTCAGCAACATTGCGATTCCGGTCGGGCAGTACGGCATCGAGACGAAAGCGTATCTCGTCCCGGGCGAGACGGATTTCGCGTTTGGGTTGTATGACTTCCCCACATTGCCAGATCTTACCGCAACGCGCGAGTATTTCGGTCGAATGGGGGACGCCGAGGCGGTGGCGCTCGGGAAGATCGCGGCAGGCGATCTGGATCAGCCGCTGGGGCCGATGCCACGGGACGAGCAGCGTATCGCGGATGTCCTCGAGCGTGGTAAGGAGATGTTCAATCGGCCAGCCGAGATATGGCGACCGGACCCCGAGCCACTGGACTTTGCCTGGGCGAAAGCGCTGCCGGGCGAAGACATCAACACGGTGCTGTTCTGTCACCGTTGGCGAGCGTGGGAGTCAATGGAGCTGGCGCGGCGCGTGGGGCTGAACGTGGATCACCTCTACTTCGACACCAACGACGCATTGACATTCGCGCGCGCGTGGCCCTACGCATCGACAACCGGAATCGGCCCGATCCCGTTTGGCGTGTCTTCAGTGCGCGCAAACGCGATGGCGACCCGCGACGACGTAGAACTCTACATCTCTGCGGGGCTGAACAGCGCCGCCATCCCGAGTGTGACGCAAGTGGAGATTATGCAGCAGGTTGAGGAGGGCAAGGGCCTGCTCATCAGCGGCTCGAATCGGGCGTGGGACGCGTGGCCCGAGGAGTTGATGGCCGAGCCGGACGATGAGTTGGGCGACCGCATCCTCGCGGGTGTGGACTGGCGCGCTATCCCTGGTCTCGAGCAGAGCAGTGCGGGCTGGGCTGACCCGAATCGTCCGCCCATCCGAGCCTACCGCTATGGGGAGGGACGTATTGTCGTGCTTGAGACGCAACTGAACAAATACGCGTGCTTCACGCCGAAGAACAGCGAGACTGAGGGGCTTATGGGAGCGATGGATCGGATGCTGGCGCTGGTTGCGCGGGCGGCGATGTTCGCCTCAGGGAGAGAGCCTCGATGTGAGATCACTATCGGTCCGGATGCGACCGTCACGGTCGCCCCTGCGCCTGCTGCCGGCAGTGAGTTGCGCTGGCGCGTGCAGGACGACTTGGAGCGGATCATCGCCACGGGAAGCGTGAAGAACCTCGGCTCGACGGCGACGATCAGCCTGCCGACGCTTCCGCCCAGCCGGCGTTGCTGGCTGGACGTGGCGGCCTACGACGCCGCAGGCGACGTGCTGGGCTTCACCTTCGTGGGCCTGCCCGAAGCGGAGGCGGCAGCCATCGGTGGGATCACGATCGAGCCGTCGACCCTCACGCATGAACTGTCGGTACCGCGGGTGCAGATGCCTGACGGTGGCGAATTGCTGTGTTCGGCGACGATCGCGGGAGCCGTGCCTGCGGGAGCGACTGTGCGCTGGGAGATCAGCGACGTGTTCGGGCGAGTGCTCGCGCGAGCTGACACCCCAGCGGCCGAGAAGGTCGAGGTGACGCTGGCCATCAGTCGCCCCATGACGGTATCACACATCCTCAACGTGAGCCTGCAGTCGGGTGAGCAGACTCTGGACTACGCGCAGCAACGCTTCACGAATCCGCCGCCGTATCCGTATGACGACTTCACCGGGCTGATGTGGAACACGGCGAGTGAGACGCCCAGCCTGCTGATCACCGACCGGCTCTGCTACGAGTGGGGCGCGGACATGTGCGACCCGGCCAATACCACGCGCGGGGGCGACGACGAGTGTGCGCGCGCCTTCGACCTCCGGGCGCGGTCGGGGATGCGCCTGGTGCCCTACGCCACGCGTGTCTTTGGCGACACAGACGAGAGCAATGAGCGCAAGCCTTGCCTGCATGACCCTGACTATGTAGCCGCGCAGATCGAGATCCTGTCCGCGAACGGCCGGCAGGCAGCGCCCTATGCCCCAGCGGCGTACACGCTGGGGGACGAAAACTACCTTGACCACAAGAGCGCGACCGAGCCATGCTACTCGGCGCACACGCTGACAGTATTCCGCGATTGGCTGACGAGCAAGTATGGCACCGTGGCACGCCTGAACGCAGCGTGGGGCACGAACCTTGGCAGCATCGATGACGCTACGCCGCCGCTGATCGGGGAGGCAGCGAAGCTGCCGGGCAACTGGGCCGCGTGGTTCGACCACAAGGTGTTCATGGACCAGGCCTTCACCGGCACGCATGACTGGATGCGAGAGACCATTCGCGAGCAGGACGCCGATGCTAAGGTCGGCTGGGACGGGAACCTTCGCTACCACTGGCAGGCGGGGTATGACTTCCAGAAGCTGAGCGCGAACTGCGAGCTGAACCAGGTCTACGTCGACGCATGGATACAGGGCGAACTGGTGCGCTCGTTCGCGGGCAACGACGCGCTGGTAGGCAAATGGGGCAACGCGGTGGCTGACACCGAGGCTGGTTGGACGGCCTATCCCTGGCACTGCCTGTTCGATGGCTGCAACTCGGCGTGGTGGTGGACGTCGTGGGGTGTGGACTACGTCCCCTTCAATCCGGATATCTCACCGAGCAAGTTCGGTGAGTGGTTCTTCCCGGCCTTGCGCGAGGTGAACTCCGGGCCGGGCAAGCTGCTGTTGCACGCCGAGCGCGATGACTCCGGAGTGGCTGTGCTCTACAACCAGATGGACATGTTCGCTGCAGCGATGGCGGCGCGGTTGGCAGGGAAGTCATCCTTCGCGGACGACACCGGCCTGCTGAGGGAGCATGAGGCGCTACTCAAGGGCGTCCATGATGCGGGGCGGCAGTTCGTATACGTGATCGACCAGGACGTGTTGCGCGGGCGCATCACGCCGGAGACGTACCCGGTCCTTATACTGTCCCTCGCGAGCTGCATATCCGATGAAATGATGGATGCTATCCGCACTTACGTGGACGGCGGCGGCACACTGGTGGTCGACGGACGCGCCGGATACCTCGATGGCGGTGGGAACATACGGACCACGCGAGCGCTGGACGAGATCTTGGGCGTGACCGGCGCGGCGGGTGTCGTGGGCTTCAGCGAGGCGAGCGTGACGGGCACGTTGACCATCACCGGCGAACTGGCGGGCATGGACAACATCGCCGACTTGGATGAGACTGACGCCGAAGTGCTGGAGCCGAGCTTGGTGTTGACCACCGGGCAGGCGGCAGGCGAGGTGGATGGCGCGCCGGTGCTGATCACCAATGAGTTCGGCCAGGGCCGGGCGATAGCGCTGAACCTGGCCATGAACCCGGTGCTGAGGCAGCGCAGTATGCGTAGAATCCAGAGCTACGCGGACATCGTGGCAGCGGCGCTCGGCAGCGGAGGAGTGGAGCCCTATTGTGAAGTCACGCGTGAGGATGGTCAGCGACCTCGATGCCTGATGCAGGCGATGTTCGCCGATGGCGCGGCGCGGTACCTGTGCATCGAGCAGGATCTGCTGGCCCTGCGCCTGCGGGACCAGGTCGGACGGGTCACACTGCCCGAGCCGAGCATCGTCTACGACGTGCGCGCCGGCAAGAGGGTGGGTGAGGGTCTGGTCAGCGGTTGGGACGTCACCTTCGGCCGCGGGAACCCACTGGTCTACGCGCTGCTTCCCTACGAGGTGGCTGCGGTGACCATCGAGGCCCCAGCGCAGGCGCGAGCCGGCGAAACGATAACTGTGAAGACCAGCGTAGGCGTCACTGGCGGCGAGGCGGGATATCATGTGGTCCGGCTCGACGTCTACGCTCCCGGGGCCGAAACGCCGCACCGGCAGTACTCCCAGAACATTGGCTGCGACAGCGGCGTGGGGAATTCGACCATTCCGTTCGCGCTTAGCGACTCGAGCGGCCGGTGGCGGCTGGCGTTGCGCGACGCGGCCAGCGGCGTGTTGGCGGAGGCGACGCTGACGGTGCGGTGAGCCCGGGCGGATCAGTGCACAACGAGAGGGGCGCGGCCACAGGGCCGCGCCCCTCTTTCCTGTGTCAGGGGTCGATGGTCAGCGGCTCGGCCTCAGTCGAAGACTAGTCCCAGCTCGGCATCGAGTCTTGCGGGGGCGACTTTCGCCTGCCAGTTCCGTTGACCGCAACACAAGCGCCGCTCAGATGTGTCCATAGGCCTGGAAGTTATGGACACATCGGCCTGAGGCCTGTGTATTCAGCTCGGCCTGGTTGCTGTCTTCCTCCAACACCATCTCCCTGCATCGGGCGTTGCGTATTGAGTTGCCTTCTCCTGCCGGTCACAGATCAGAACCCCATCGGCTCCGCGGTCGTCGCGGGGCCGATGCATTTCGCGATTCTGAAAGAGGCGGCTTCGGGAAACTTCTGAGCCCGGCGAAACGCCGGGTGGCCGTGACGTATGTTCGTGAGGCGCTGGGCGAGGAGGAGGTGTCGGAGCGACGGGTCCGCAAAGCGTTGGGCCAGCCACGCGCCACGCAGCGTCGCAGGCGGATCACGCCCGATGACGAGGCGGGCCATCATACATCCAGTGCGACATCGGCTCCTATTTCACTGTCGCGAAGGTGCGCCGGTAGCTGGCTGATCCAAGCGCAGAGATGCGCGGGGTTGCGTGAGCGACCCCCAAACAGGCGCGTGGCGGATGTCGTTCATTGAGCCGGGGAGCCGGTGGGAGACTAGCTACACTGAGTCCCTCAACGGAAGTACCCAGAGCCCGGTGCTCAGGAGTCTATCTGCGCAGGGCGGCCCTGACCCCGATCCTTGGCCGGAAGATTCCTCAGCACGGGGTCCTCCGGAGAGAACGGCACGCAGGGGCACTGTGTGAGCCGGGGCAGTCGGCCCCCTGAGCTCACGTCGCCGCGCGATCGCCCGGCGACGACGGCAGGAAGTCTGCCTCACAG
Source organism: Candidatus Zipacnadia bacterium (assembly GCA_029821735.1). GTDB lineage: Bacteria > Armatimonadota > Zipacnadia > Zipacnadales > UBA5352 > JALGSU01. Next base: position 79,960 of record JALGSU010000022.1, read on the forward strand.
GCTGAACTATCTCATTGCGGGTGGTATCAAGACGGGGCAGGCCAGCAGGTAAGCTGGCGCAACACGCATACACGCAAGTGGGTATGGGGGAGCGAATTCTGTGCTACGAAATGTGCTGATCGCTTTGCATGTAACACTGCTCCTCGCAGGGCAGGGCCTGGCCGCAGTCGAGTTCCATGTGTCCCCGAACGGAAGCGACGGTGGTGCTGGCACGCAAGCTCAGCCCTTCAAGACCATCATCCGGGCCCGGGACGCCCTCCGCGAGGCGGGTGGCGCAGCGGGAGCGACGATCACCATCCACGGCGGGACCTACTACCTCCCCAAGCCTCTCGAGTTCACCGACGCGGACTCGGGGACAGGGGACGCGCCGGTCATCTACCGCGCTGCTGAGGGCGAGGAGGTATGGCTCAATGGTGGTGTGCCGCTGAGCCTGAGCGACTTCGGCCTCGTGTCAGACGCGCCCACGAGAGCACGCTTGGACCCGGCGGCTCGCGACCATGTACGCCAGATCACTTTGCCCGATGAACTCAGAGCCCAAGTGTCCCCGGAGTGGCCGGCGACGTGGTGGAACTTCGGTCGCGGCGTCACCTCCCTGACCGAACTGTTCGCTGGCGACCGTCGATTGCCGATGGCCCGCTGGCCCAACGATGGCTACACGAACTTCGGAGACATCATCGAGGCGGCTGAGCAGGACGGGCAAACGCCGACGTTCCGCTACGAGGGCGACCGCCCGGAACGCTGGGTCGGAGCGGTCGAGGACGGTGTATGGCTGTACGGCTATTGGCGGCGTGGCTACCGGGCTGAGCTCATCAGGATCAAGAGCATCGACACGGAGGCAAAGCAGATTGAGCTGGCGGCCCGCAACAGCCTGGGCGCACTGGAGACAGGCGGCGCGAGTCGCTTCTGCGCGATGCATGTCCTCGAGGAGTTGGACATGCCTGGCGAGTGGTACCTCGACCGTGAGCGCGGCGTCCTCTTCCTTTGGCCGCCGGACGCGCCAGACGTCTCGGAGGTCGTCCTTTCGATCAATCCCACAGCGGTCTTGCACTGCACCGGGGCGGACCACATCGAGTTCCGCGACCTCGGGGTCGAGTGTTCCGCGGGCTGCGGGATCCGCATCGACGGACGGATCGGTTGCCGTGTCATTGGCTGCGAAGTTCGCAACGTCGGGGTCCATGGCATCGCGGCCACGGGCGATCGCATCGCGGTGGTTGGCTGCGATATCCACGGCACCGGCGATAAGGCGGTGCAGATGGACTCGGGTGATCGATTCACGCTCACCCGGGGAGAATCCGTCATCGACAACTGCCATATGCATCACACCAACCGCTTCGTCCGCGCTGGATCGCAGGCCGTGAGCCTTCTGGGCGTCGGCAACCGCCTCTCCCACAATCTCATCCATGACACGGGCTACATCGCCGTCCGCTTCGGCGGCAACGACCATGTATTGGAGTACAACCGTCTGTTCCGCACGAACGTGGAATCCGCCGAGGGCGGCGTCTTCTACACAGGCCGAGACTGGACGAGCCGTGGCAGTGTCGTCCGCCACAACTTCATCCATCACGTGGAAGACACCCAGGAGGGGTGCGGCAGCTCGACAAGGTTTCTGCACCTGGATGACTCGGCCCCGGAGATCGAGGTCTACGGGAACGTGTGCTACCGGATAGGCGGCGGCGTCTCCATCTGCGGCGGGGCAGCCAACAACGTCCATGACAACCTCTTCGTGGAGTGTGCATGGGGCGTCGACATTGCTCCGCGCGGCCTGGACATGTTCGAGCCCGACGGGCAAGGTGGCTTCACGATGGTGGGACAGCCCGGTTGGGCGTCCCTCGCAAAGTATCTGGATCGCTACAAATGGAATCAGCCGCCATACAGCACCCGCTACCCCAGGCTCGTCGAGATCTTCACCAAGCGCCCGATCGCCGCGCCCTGGTTCAACACCGTCACGCGCAACGTGATGGTGGACTGCGGACGTGGCATCCGCGCCAGTGGCATGGAGCCGGAGTGGTCCGTCGTCGAGAATAACTGGGAGGGCGAGGACCCCGGGCTCATCGAGCAGGACCACACGAAGCTCGACTTCCGGCTGCGCGACGACGCCGTGGTCTATGACGAGATCGCGTTCGTGCCGCTGTCCATCGACGGGGTGGGGCTGTATGAGTCCCCGGATCGGCGAAGCTGGCCGGTGGCCTTGGACCTGCCGCCCGAGGACTGGCAACCCCGCTGGATGCGCCTGCGAGAAGAGGCGAAGCGGAGCCCGACTGACCTGCCCGTCTTCCGGGCCATGCAGGTCACCGGCGAGATCGCCATCGACGGTGTTGTTGGCCATATGGAGTGGGACCCCGGCGACGCCACCGGTAGGGCCCCGGAGGTTCACGATACCGCCGAGTTGGTCTGGACCCACACCGAAGAAGAGGCCAAGCGGCCGAGCCAGGCCATGCTGCAGACCGACGATACTCACCTGTATGTGGGCTTCCGCAACGAGATCGACGCAGCGGCCGGCTTGTCCGGCGGGCATGAGTGGGGGCGCGACGATGCCGTCGAGATCGCGCTCGCCGAGGTGAAGGACGGCAAGGTCGGGCCCATCATTGTCCTGCGCGGCTACGCCGATGGACACTGGGAGAGTTCCGACGAGGCGGGGGCGCCAGCCGCTACGCAGCTCAGCCGTCCGGGGACTCGATGTGGTCCGCCGAGTGGCGCATCCCGTTCTCGGCGCTGGGCCTCGATCCTGCCACACGCAACCCGCGCCTGGTTTTCAACCTGAGCGCCCGCAAGCCGGCCGGGGACGAGTGGGTGATGTGGAATCGCAAGGGTGGGACGACGTGGGAGGTGCATCGGTCCGGCTTCCTGTGGCTGGCCCAGTTCGGGGACATGTCATCCGGGGGCAAGGCGCGCCCTTCCGACGCCCGCATCGACATTGACGCTCGGAAGGATGCCATCCTCTTCACGCCCGGCAGTGGCTGCTCCATCGCCACTTGGGCCCGGCCGGCGGGCTGCTACGTGAGCGCTGCGATGGACGGGCTACCGGCCGATCGATGGCGCGAGATGACGTTCGCTTTCACGCCGCAGGGCGATGGCGAGTTCACCCTCAAGATCATGGGCAGCCACGAGCCGATCCCGGGCACGGACGAGAGCATTCCCATCTGGGTCTACAGCGACGACGTCCGCATAGATGGGGCCGAATTGGTCAACGGCAGCTTCGAGGCCCCCGGTACCGGCGGTCGGCCTCACGGGTGGATACCATCGGTCCGGCAGGGCCTGTGGATCCACGACCCGGAACTGGCGGCCGAAGGTGAGTATCTCATCAAGACCACGCATAACCAACGTTTCGCCCAGCAGATCAAAGTCACCGCGGGCCGGACTGTGACCATCAGCCTGAAGGTCCGCGGGGTGGGAGAGTGACGCGGTGGCGTTGGGTTGCACTTCCGTGGCCCTTTGACGGGTGCGCTTACCGGAGGAAGCGCAGGAGCTCGACGGCCACGTCCCTGGTCCGGTTGCCCGTTTCGGGCGCGACACGAGCCCAAGACAGGACTTCCACGAGCAGGCGCTCCAAGCTCTCCCATGGACGTGAGCCCCAGGTCATCGGCACGACAAGAACCGCCCGACGACGGCAGGAAGTCTGCCCCACAGGCTGAAATCTAAAACTGCAGGTGTGAACATGCCGCTGGATGAGCCAGAGCGGCACCGTCAGGCGGCACGGCGCGCCTGAGCACCGACGCTGAATGCCCATGCGACACTCAACCGGCAGTCTGGCCACAAGTGTGGTCAGTCCCAGTGCCATGGAGGAACGCCCGCGCGATGGACCACTCAGAGTTGTTTGTCTCTGGCACCGAAGGGTACCACACATATCGGATACCGGCGATCGTGGTCTCCACGTCCGGTACCGTGCTCGCATTCTGCGAGGGGCGCCGGCACAGTGATGCCGATGATGGGGACATCGATCTGCTGTTGCGCCGAAGCCGGGACGGCGGCGCGACATGGGGTCCGACTGAGCTTGTCTTCAGCGACGGCCCGGACACGATCGGCAATCCCTGTCCTGTGGTCGAGAGTACAAGCGGCGCCGTATGCCTGGCGTTCTGCCGCAACAACGACCGCGTCTATGTGACCCGGAGTACGGATGACGGGAGCACTTGGGCCGCTCCCGAGGACATCACAGAAACCGTCAAACTGCCCGAATGGGGGCTGATGGGTACGGGCCCCGGCCATGGCACGCAGCTCGCGAGCGGCCGATTGCTGGTTCCGTGCTGGGCCCACCCACCGCGGTTCGCTCCCCCGGGCAGGACGCTGTGCATCTACAGCGATGACGGCGGGTTCACCTGGCGGCGCGGCGAGTGCGTACCCGGGGTCGATTGGGGAGACGAAGCCCAGGCCGTGGAGTTGCCCGATGGGACTGTGTACCTGAGCATCCGCGCCAAGCCGGACAAGCCCTTCCGAGCCTTTGCGTGGAGTCGCGATGGTGGCCACTCGTGGTCTGAGGTGGAATGGCACGAAGACGTACCCGAGCCGGCCTCCTGCCAGGGCAGCGTGCTTGGGCTCGCGGACACCCGGTGTCGAGATCACCTTCGTGTCCTGATCTGCAATCCGGCGGGGCCAAAGCGCGAGGAGTTGACGATGCGCGTCAGCGAAGATGGGTGCCGGACTTGGCCCGGGGTCAAGGTGGTGGCACCAGGTCCCGCGGCATACTCGGACCTGTGTGTTCTGCCCGACGGGACGATCTGCTGTCTCTTTGAGCGAGGCAGAGACCACGCCTACGAGACCATCACCTTCGCGCGCTTCGACCTCGGGTGGGTGGACGGGACAGGGACCGCGTAGACGCCGCAGCATGTGTGAGGGCAGGGCACGAAGCCCTTCGGCAATGTGGATCCCATCGGGATCAAGCAGACCGATAGGCTCTCCGCGCTCTGGCTCCCTGAGGTGTGACCTGCCCCCGCGAGCTGTGCCAGTGTCTTTGCGGAACTTCGGCGGTCTGGTCTTACCCCCGTCTTGATATCACCTGCAATGAGAGAGTTCAGCCTGGCCCACGCAGTCTGAGGATCTCGCTGGCGATGCGCTCACGCCACTTCTCGCAGCGGTTCACGTCGCCCACGTCCGCCCTGATGTCCGCGGTCGCCCCACGGATCAACTCATGCGCCTTGGCCTCGGCGGCTTCGCCCTGTTCCCGCGCCGCCACGAGCAGCGCCTGCACGTAACGGTAATCATCCGCCCCTTCGCGGTAGAATTCGTAGCGCCGAGAGTGCACGACCTCGTCCCTGTCCCGGTGCTTGAAGACAAGGTTGTAGCCGATGCCACGCTTCGTCTCCCCCCAGGGACTCTCGCCTTGGGCGCAGTACGTCCACACCCCCATGCCGGTGATACCGTACTCGATCATGTCCCAGGCGTAGACGCGGTAGTAGTCGTACAGGTTGCGGTCGACACCCGCCATCGACTGACAGCGGTATGTCCACACTGGCCCGCGACTGCCGCGAAGCCAATCGCGGAGTGCGGGCGACTCCTTGATGGATTCCAGGCTCGGCTGCAGGACGTCGAACGCCCGGAAGAAGCGCTCGGCCATCGCCGCGTCGCTGATGACCTGGCTCGCGTTGCAGCTCAGAGTGATCCGGCTGTCGATCTGCTTGATCATCTCGGCGAAGGGGATCTCGTATGTCACGAGGACGGACTCGCTCGACTCATCCGCGAGCACAAACATCCAGTCGTCATCGGCGATGCCGAGCGACGTCATCAACTCCCGAAACCGTGGCAGCCACTGAGCCAAGACCGACCGCCACTGCTCGGAGGGGTAGGCGATGCCCTCGTCCTTCACCAGGCGCTCGGGCGCGCCGGTAAGGGCGAAGATCCACCGGAGTCGCTCCTCGCCCGGAGCCGCGTCCCAAGCCTGCTGTATGGGCTTGATGCGGTCTACGAGCGTGGTGGCGTCAAAGGTCGTGATGTTGAGGGCCTCGTCGACCTCGACCGGCCAAGGCAACTCATGGGGGTACACGTACACCGTGTTGACCCCGTACATCTTCATGTGTCGCACGCCCTGAGCGGGTACCTTGGCGCCGATCTCCGAGTTGTGGTACTCCACGTAGGCGTTGTTGGGCAGCAGGTCGTAGGAGGGCAGCTCGAAGTCCCACACGGTCAGCTCGACGGGCACTGATCTGATCAGCCCGCTCCCCCGGTCGTGCAACTCAAGTCGCAGCGCGTGTCGCCCGGCGGCAAGCCGGTGCTGGCGACCGTCAAAGGTCACCCACAGCTCGCGGCTCTCCCCGTCCGGGATGCTCAAAGGCCCATCCATCGGCACCAGGACATCCGCGTACTCCTCCCCGCCGGGAGGAGTGACGAACTCGGACCAGCGGAGCTGGACTGCCTCCGTCAGGTCGGTCCTCTCAGCATCCACTCGTACCTCGAGGTCAACGGTCTCGCCGCAGGCCGTGACCATGAACGTCGCATCGCGGAACTCGTTGCGGGCCATGCTCACTTCGATCTCATCGACGGTGGGACTGTCGAAGTCAGGCAGCGCGTCGCGGTAGCAGTAGGTGTAAGGCGAGCGCCCCCAGAGATGAAAGCTCGTCTTGTCGGCCAGGACGAACTCGCCGAGCCGGCGGCTGGTGGCAACCACCACATCGCGGTTCTTGTTGTAGGTCCCTCGCCATCCCTCGGTCTCCGCTGTTTCCGCAACGTCCAGCACCCGAGCCACGCTTGCCGCCAGTTCGGGTATCCGTTGCCGCAGGGCCGCGGCTTGGTCGGCCGCCAGCGCATCCCAGTTGACCCGTTGCTCGAGCGCCCCAATCTGCCGGAGCAGATCCTCTGCGTCGGCGAGGAGGCGCTCCGTGGGGGAGCCCTCAACCGGATCGTACACCGCCTCTATCTCCTCGATCCGATAGACGACGTTGCGCTCGTTGGCCGGGAAGATGAACATGAGCATCTGGATTGACGAGGGGTCGTTCATGGGAAGTCTGAAGAGCGAGGTGCTCAGGCTGCATTCCATCGTGGTGCCACCGGGGATGACGAAGCCTTCGCCCTCGAGGTTGCGCCCGCCGTCGTTGTAGGGCTTACTGGACAGCCTGATGCTCACCGTTGCCAGGCCCTCAGTAGCGTTCCGTACCGTTGCCGTCATGCGCGAGTGCCGAGAGAGGTCTGAGGGCTCGCGGAAGTAACGGTCGTTGAAGAAGACGTAGGGCCATTTGTTGCCGTGCACCGAGAACGGTTCCACCCGGACCTCGAGGGCCCGTTCCCCCTCTTCACCAGTCAGCGAGACGGATACCCCCTCGTTCGAGCCGATAAGGTCGAGTACGTCCGGGGCGTCCAAGTCAACGATCACGAGCGGGTCGGGACCTGCGCATTCCCCGGGGACGGCAGACATGATCAGGCCTCCTCCGCAGATGACACCCACAGCAAGCAGCGTGACGCGCAGCTTGCGGGGGTCCGCCATAGTGAGATGCTCCATCTTACGGTGTCACCTCCGGCACACCGTAGGCAGCCCTCATGTACTGCCCCGGGTACTCGGCCCAAGCGTTACGTCAGCCTGGTCAGCACTGCTATTGCCCACGTCATAGTGCCGCCTACAGTAAGAGAGTTCCGGTCTTGGGGCAGACTTCCTGCCCTTGTCGTTGGGTCGGTCGCGCAGAAGTGGGTGGAATCCGGGGCCGGCCACAGCGCGTCACACAGTGCCCGTTGCAGAGCCACTTTCTCCTGAGAACCCGGTGCTGAGAGGTGTACCGGGCAGGGATGAAGGCATTGCCCGACAAAGCAGGCAAACTCCTGAGCACCGGACTTCCGGGCTTACGGTTGAGGAGCAACGGCAGGAAGTCTGCCTCACAGGCTGAACACTCTCACTGCAGGTGGTATCAATATGAGGGCAAGACCATCCAGCGAAGTCTGCCGAGCAGTCCGGAGGCACTGAGAATGCGAGGAACATCCCTTATGATAGTGAGTATCATGGCCGTGGTTGCAGCGGCGGGCGGCGCCCAGGCCGACGACGTCCGTGAGATCGGGGGCAGCAAGCAACTCTTCATCGACGAGGGAATGGTAGAGTCGATGGAAGAGGTGCGTTTCACGCTCAACCCCGCGCAGCGCGCGGGCGAGGTACTCCGCGCCACTGAGCCATGGGAGGCCGCGGGCCTCGGCTATGTTACGGTCACCCAGGAGGGTGGCCGGTTCCAGATGTGGTACAGCGTGTGGTACTGGGATCCCGACATCAAGGGGCACTGGATGGACCGGCTCGCCTACGCTGAGTCGGCCGACGGCATCAACTGGGAGAAGCCGAGGCTGGGGCAGTATGAGTTCGATGGGTCGACGGACAACAACCTGGTCGCAGTGGGCAAGTGTGGGTATGCCCACGGGGGAAGTGTCTTCATCGACCCTAACGCCGCGTCACCAGACGAGAAATACAAGATGGCCTTCGGGGACTTCTATCGCGTCTACCCTTATCCCGGATGTCCGCAGCACACGAGCATCAGCGGGGCGGTCTCGGCCGACGGCGTCCACTGGCAGTCGATCGACACGCCGCACGGCCTGCTGTTCCCGTCGGGCGGAACCGACACCCAGAACGTCTGCTTCTGGGACCCACACCTCGAGAGGTACGTGGCCTACTGCCGCGTGAACGTGTACCGCAAGGACGACCAGGGCGAGCCTTTCAGGCCTGCCTCCCGACGCATTGGGCGCAGCGAGTCCAAGCTGTTTCGCGAGTTTCCCCGCGCTGTGGAGATAGCAGCCCCTGACGAGCTCGATCCCGGCGGCGCCTGGGGCAGCGGACTCTACAACAGCGCCGCGACGATCTACCCGTTCGCGCCGGGCGTCTACCTGTTCTTCCCCTCCGTCCACCACTACGGTAGCGGTCTGTGTGAGATCACGTTCGCGAGTAGCCGCGATGGCGTCCAGCTCGACAGGCGCTTCCGTCAGTCGTACGTGCCCGTTGATCCTGGTGCCCGGCACCTCGGGGAGCAGATCGGGTATTCCGCCTACATGGGGCCCGGCATGGTCCGCGTCGGCGATGAGCTGTGGATGTACGGTGTTGAGCACGAAACGCCGCACAACGGGCGGTGGTATGGGCGCAGCGTTCCCGGAGCCGTCCACCGGTACCGCCAGCGGGAAGGCAGGCACGGTCACTACGAAACCGTTCGTGCTCCGAGGCGCAACACTGGAGATCAACGCTAACGCCGGCCTCGCGCCGGCCGAACCACCCGGCGAAGCCGGCAGTTCTATCATAGTTGAGCTCCTCGACCTGGACGGCAATGTGCTTGGGGCGTCGCAACCATTGCACGGGGATGGTGTGGCCCTCAGACCCGTCTGGGGAGAAGGCGGCAACCCGGCGGCGCACATTGGGGAACCGGTGCGGCTACGGATGAGGCTGGACATGGCGAAGCTCTATGCCTTCCAGATCGTGGACGCGGAGCCTGTCCCAGTGCCGGACTAACACTCCCTAAAGACCTCAGAGCTGATCTGTGGGCTGACCCCGCCCACAGGTGACACCAACCCTATGAGACACTTGCGGTCAGTGGCATCTGGCAGACGTATGTGCCTGCTGACTGTTGGCAGGAATTGCCCGTCAGGCGACGAACAGCATTCTTAACGCTCACACAGTGGTTCTGCGGGTACGGGGGTGCATGCTGTGTACGCGATCCGGCGGTCACTTCGCGCTCTGTTCCTCCCTCTGTTGGGTTCCCTCCTTGCAGTCGTCCTGATCGGTTGCGGCTCACACGCGCCGACGATGCCCTCGCCTGACGGGGGCGGCGGTGGCGGCGATCTGATTGAGGTCGTTGACTTCATCGTGGCGCCACGTGAGGTCCGACGTTTCGACCATGATACCACCGTGCACGCTAGCGGAATTGTGCTGATCGAGGGCACTGTCATCGGCGCCGACGGCTCAGGCGGGCCATGCGCCGACATCGCATCAGCCTGCAGCGTCGGCGCAGTTGGTGCATCAGCAACGATCCGGACTTTGTCTCAAAGGCCGCTGATATCGTTGGCCTGTATCTTAACCCACCTGAGGGCGCGGTGGTGTTGTGCATGGACGAAAAGCCCAGTATC
>JALGSU010000023.1 GCA_029821735.1 Candidatus Zipacnadia bacterium
AGATACACCCGCGAGGCCGGCACTCTATCCGCGATCAGATCAGCCAGCGTGTGCATGCGCCACGGCACGCGCGTTCCCGCCATCTCGCGGACCTGCCCGGCCAGCAATGGCCCGACCAATCCGCCCTCTCGCGCCAGGTAGCGCGCACTCACATCGTCGACGATCACGGCCACCTCATCGCGCCCTGCCGTCTGCAGAGCCGGTATGCTCTGCGCGGCCACATCGCGGTCGCCGATGACGCCCATGCCTGCGCTCGCCGGCCCGCGCGCGAGATACAGCTTGCCCGCCGCCAGCGCCGAACGTGTCGGGAACTCCGATGGCATCGCGGACGCGCGTGTCCATAGCGGCCCGGTGAGCAGGTCGAGGTCCTCGCTCTCCAGCAGTCTCGTCACCGCGAGGTGCGGCCAGCGCCATGAGCCCTCCGACTGCGCCAGCATGTGCCCGTAACAGGCCCCGACCAGCTTGCGCCGGCCAGTTGCCTCCTTCACCACCGCAGCCATTCGCTCGATGATCCGCGCAGGCGCTTCGGCCCGGAAATTGTTCATGTCGATCCAGTTGCCGTTGCTCGCCGGGTCGTAGAGCACCGGATACACGATCCCCGCTCGGCGCGTCGGGATCTGGAGCTGATCCCAGCTTGTCGGGCCGGTAATCGCGCCCGCCGGCGCGCCGCCCGCGAGCATCGGCGGCAGTCCCCACGCAGCGCGCAGAACGCCAAAGTTGCGGTAGCGCTCGACCAGGAAGTTGCGGTATGCCGCCTGGCGCAACGCTCCGGTCTCATCGCCGGCGTCGAGCTCCGCGCCCCACGGCCGCCATGCCCCGAGGTCCCCCGCCTGCAACTCGTAGCCAATGACCCGATGCGCGTATGGCGATGCCTCCACATGCTCGACCAGCGCCTTGAGCCGGTCACGAGCGGCGCCTGCCCATCTGCCGGAAATCAGGTCAGGGAAGGTCCGCCGCCGGCCCCACATTGACAGCGGCCCTGTCGGCTCGCCGCCGAAAGTCACAAGCTGATCAGCATTCGCCTCGTCCCACCACGTCGGCGAGTCGACGAACACCTCCAGCAGCACCAGCGACTCAGGTCGCGCTCCGAGCGTCCCCGCGACAATCCTGTCCAGGCCGCGAAAATCCGTAACGCCCTCTGATGGGCTCACGTCTCGCGTCCAGCCGAACGGGTGGCTGTCGGTGGTGGCGGGCACCGCGATCACGTCGCAGTCGTCCGGCAGTTCTCTGGCCGCCTGCCCGATCACCGGCGCCACCGCCCGCTCGCCCAGCCGCAGCAGCGGCCGCGGGCCATCGGTCGACACCGTCGCGCTGGGCTCGCCTGCCAGCGGCCCGGCCACCGCGATCGTCAGCGGCTGTGCGCCGGGGCCGATCAAGTCGAGGTCCGGCGACGTGAGCGCCAGATCATAGCGGCCCGGTGGCAGCCATCTCGGCACGGCAAGCGCCTCCGCCTGCACCTGAGCCGCCTGCCCCGGAGTGACGCCCGCAGGCAGGTCCAGAGGTGCGCGAGCCAGCGTCGCCCCGTCGCGCTGGAGTTCCGCGAACAAGCGCGTGTCTGCAGCGGGCGCCCGTTCGAAAGTGATCGAGGCCGCGGCCGGAATGCGTTCGCCCGGGCCCAGTGATGGCGGCGCGGTCAGCGTGCCCGCATTCGCTCGCACGAGTTCGCGCGGCTTGCCGCTGATCTCATCGACATAGATTGTGTATGGCTTGCCCGTCTCAAGTGAATCGATGACCACCTGCAGCCAGACGATGGGGAAGTCCAGGCCCGGCCAGGCGTCGCTGCCCTGGCGGCTCGGACTCATGTCCGTGGTCGGGAAGACCAACTCGCGCCATCCCAGCTCTTCACCGAGGCCCAAGGTGGGGGAGACGTAGGCGATGCCGTCCGCGTCGATGGCCTCCAGGTGCAGGCCGATCTGGTGGCCGTTGGGGTTCTTGACCCACAGTGAAATGGCGTCCAGCGGGCCGGGGATCTGCCGCGAGTAGCCCAGGCGAGCGCTCGTTTTTCGTGCATCGGCGGGCTTCACGTGCCAGCGCAGACTGTTGCCCTTGATCTTCGCGCCGGCGGTGGCCTCAAGCTCCCAGGCATCGAAGTGGAAGTCGGGACGATCCGGGGTGCGCGCCGAAGTGAAATCAGAGGGAGTCTCGCAGCCGCTGATCGCCCGATTGGGAAGACCGTCGCCAGCGTCCTGACACCATGCGGCCGCGCCCAGCGCGAGCGTGCAGCACACGAGTACGCTGAGCGTCCATCGTCGGTGAATGTGCGTGGGGAGGGTCACGGTGCGAGGCTGACGCGGTTCCAGGACTGAACGTCGGCGTCTGGACCCTCGCCACCTTCCGCACGGTCCGCGCCATTGCTCCACAGGTCGTATTCGGGGCGTTTGTCGCCCGGCGAAACGTAGTGGAAGGGCATGTCCCACGCGTCCCGCAGCGCGCGCTTGTCGCTGACATACGGGCCCCGCCAGTTATGCGGCAGCGGGCCAGTCGTCGGCTTCTCGACCAGCGCCTTCAGGCCCTGGTCACCGGTCGGAAAGCTGCCACCGTTGTCGATGGCGTAGTTGGTCAACGCCGCGATATTCATCTCGATGCGGTCGATAGTAATTCTCCGTTGGTCCTGACCTGAGCCGGTGTTGTAGCGGAGGAAGAGGGAAATGGCCACGCCCGCGAAGATGGCGGCCAGAACAAGTGTGCCCGACGAAGACATGCCGCGACGACCCATGCTGCGTAGCATTTCTGCGATTCTCCTGGTCGCTTGGGGCTGATTTGCTCCCGGAACGATTGTAAGCCAAGCCCGCGGAACTTGTCAACCGACGGGCCCATCGGCCAGTTACCGTAGCCGTTCGCGATGCACCGTACAATGACACGGCCCATCCTTCCGGACGGGCCGTGTCGGGTTGATCTGGTAGGGCAAGGCTTACATCATGCCGCCCATTCCACCCATGCCGCCGCTGGGGTCGCCAGGGGGCATTGGCGGCTCGGGCTGGGGGATCTCCGCCACGAGCGCCTCGGTGGTGAGCACCAGCGCGCCGATGCTCGAAGCGTTCTCGAGTGTGGCACGGACAACCTTCGCCGGGTCAATGACGCCGGCCTCGAGCAGGTTGCCGTACTCCTCGGTCATGGCGTTGAAGCCGAAGGCCATCTCGTCGTTGGTCAACACGGTGTTGGCCACGACGCTGCCCTCGTAACCTGCGTTCTCGGCGATCTGCCGCAGCGGCTCCTGGATGGCGCGGCGGACGATCTCCACACCAACCTTCGCGTCGCCGCGCACGCCGTCGCGGGTCTTGTCGAGGATCTGGCTGGCACGGAGCAGCATGACGCCGCCACCGGGGACGATGCCCTCTTCGATGGCCGAGCGGGCCGACGAAAGAGCATCCTCGAAGCGGTGCTGGAGTTCCTTCATCTCGGTCTCGGTCGCTGCGCCAACCTTGATGACCGCTACGCCGCCGGCGAGCTTCGCCAGACGCTCTTCCAGCTTCTCGCTGTCGTAGGAGGAGTCGGTGGTGCCGATCTCGCGACGGATCTCGGCCACGCGCGCCTCGATCTCCTGGGCCGAACCGGCGCCCTGGATGATCGTCGTGTCGTCCTTGGTGACCAGAACGCGCTCGGCGTGGCCCAAGTCCTCAAGCTGCACGCTGTCGAGCTTGATGCCCAGGTCCTCGGAGATGAACTTGCCGCCGGTCAGGATGGCAAGATCTTCGAGGCTGCGCTTGCGGCGGTCGCCAAAGCCGGGGGCCTTGACGGCGCAGCAGCGGACGGTGCCGCGCATGTTGTTGACAACCAAAGTCGCCAACGCTTCGGCCTCGACGTTCTCGGCGATAACCAGGAGCTGCTTGCCGGAGCCGGCAACCTTCTCCATGATCGGTACGATGTCGGCTGCAGCGGTGATCTTCTCTTCGTAGAGAAGAATGTAGGGGTCTTCCATCTCGGTCTCGAGCCCATCAAGGGCGAAATACGGCGAGATGTAACCCTTGTCAAACTGCATGCCCTCAACGACGTCGACGCTCGTGGTGCCAACCTTCGACTCCTCGACCGTGATGACGCCGTCCTTGCCGACCTTCTCCATCGCGTCAGCGATGAAGCTGCCGATTGCCGGATCGTTGCCCGCGATGCCCGCCACGTGGGCGATGTCATTGCGGCCCTCGACCGGCGTGGCCGACTTCGCGACGAAGTCGATGATGTCCCTGACCGCTGCCTCGATACCAGTCTTCAGCAGCATCGGGTTCGCGCCTGCCGCAACGTTCTTGATGCCGGCCTTCACGATGGCCTGCGCCAGAACCGTCGCGCTTGTCGTGCCGTCGCCGGTGTCGTCATTGGTCTTCGCGGCGACTTCCTTGCACAGCTGCGCGCCCATGTTCTCGTACTGGTCCTCAAGCTCAACTTCCTTCGTGACCGTCACGCCGTCCTTGGTGATGGTGGGGGAGCCCCACTTCTTCTCAAGCACAACGTTGCGACCCTTGGGGCCGAGCGTGACCTTTACGGCATTCGCGACTTTGTCTACGCCCTTCTCCAGGGCGTGGCGTGCCTCCTCATTGAAGGCAAGTTTCTTGGCCGCCATGGTAGTGCCTCCTTAGCCGGGTTGCGGGAGCCCGAACGGGCTCTAACCTTCCCGCACCGCGATGATGTCGGACTCGTTGACGAGCAGATAGTCTTCGCCGTCGACCTTCAGTTCTGTACCGCCGTACGATGAGTAGATGACGATGTCGCCAACTGCGACGTCCATGGCCATCCGCTCGCCCTCGTCGTTCAGAGCGCCGGGGCCTACTGCCACGATCTCGCCCTCACGGGGGCGTTCCTGTGCTGCCTCCGGAAGGATAATGCCGCCGGAGCTCTTCTCTTCGGCGTCCAGGGGCTTTACCAGTGCCCTGGCTCCGAGTGGTTTCAGCATGAAACCCACCACCTTCTTTGGTGTGCTTGCAGCGAATGTGCACGGCTGTGCGGGCCCCTGAGGGCCCATTCGGTCTGTAGAGAATGTGATTAGCACTCTCGCACGGAGAGTGCTAACTGTCCAGATTATACACCATCAGACGCCTGTGTCAAGTCCTGCGACGCGATTCGGACCACCTCCCGCGCACTCCCCGCGCGGCCACTCACTCACCCCGCTTCGGCCCGGCAAGCCGGTCGCTCGTGAGCGCAAGCGCTATGCCCCGGGCTTGCCTGAGCGGGGAGTACGTCGTATAATGTGCGGGCTTCCGGGAACAATTGTGTGGTGGGGCCGTCTAACGACCAGCGCTTAGCCTTGGGCACAGGAGTGCACTCATGAATCGCATGTTGGCTTTGGTGGTTGTAGTGGCGGTACTCGGTGTATTCGGTTGTGGCGGCGGTGGCGCGGGTGGCGGCGGCAATCAGGACCCGGTCATTAGTTCGCTTACCTCGACAAGTGCCGGCGCATGGCCGAGTGGTCAGGTGGGTCTCACCTGCACGGCCACTGACGCCAATGGTGATACGCTGACCTACGCGTGGGCCGATAACGGTGGCACCATCACCGGCTCCGGCGCCACGGTGACCTGGCAGGCGCCCGCTCAGGGCGGGCAGTACCGCATCTCCTGCACGGTCACGGACGGCAACGGTGGCACCGTGGTGCGCGGCATCGATATTGTCGTCGGCGCCACGGTCACCGGACGGACGGTCAGCCTCAGTACCGGGCAGCCGGTCGGTGGCGTTACGATGCAGATCGCTGGCGGGCAGGCGGTAAGCAGCACCGATGGCACCTTCACGATCGTCGGGGTCACTGGGGGCACGCATCAGGTGAGTACCGCTATCACCAGCCCCTACACGGTTTCCGGTTCGATCCAGGTGACCATATCCACTCCCGGGTCAACCGTGCCGGTGGGACAGGACATCCCCGTCTTCTCCGGCCCGCCTCCCCCTCCTTTCGGATAGACGCGCACCAAATGCAGAACCTATTGAGCCCGGGACATTGTCCCGGGCTCGTCTCGATTCCAGAGGGAGGGTCACTCCTCGAAGCGCTCATCAGCGGTGCGTCGGTCGACCGAATCCGCCAGCCAGCCGATGCGGACGTCCTCACGTTCATCGAACATGGGCACGTAGGGTTTGATGTCCAGCAGCGGGGTGCCGTTGAGCATGTCCACGCCGCTCACCGCCAGGACGTTACCACGGCGCGCCGTGAGTGTGACGACGGTGATACCGATGGGGTTGGGCCGACGCGGCGCCCGGGTGGCGAATACCCCGCGCTCAACGTCATCGCGGAAGGGCATGCACTTGAGCGTGAAGCCCGGCGCCCGGTCAAAGACGTAGATCAGATAGACGTGGCTGAAGCCGTCCAGGTCATCGAGGCCGTTGGCGAACTCGGGGAGCAGATGCACCTCACCCCTGGCCTTCGGCGCGAACCTGCCCTGGATGGGGGTGCCTGCCTTCTCTGTGAAGTCGGTGTGAATCGTCCCGATGGGGTTGAAGACGTGACCGTCACTGGTCATCAGCCTGCCTCCGACCTGGCGAGGTGCGCCCGCAGTGGGGTATTCGTACACGTATGCGGGACGCAGTTGGGGGGAACTGCGTCCCGCGTCTCCTACGTACCTGCCGTAAGGCTGGTTCTGTAGGAAAAACCGACTGACCGTGTTGCACCGTAACTACTCTACCCACAACTACATTCACTCAAACAACCGGGATGGTTACAGCGCCGATTCTTTCTTGACACCTCATCCCAAGCCCAGAAAACTCCCGCCCTGGTAGATGATCAGCGCCACAATCCACGCTACTGAGGTCGTGTACGTGGCCATGAACACGGGCCATTTCCAGCTTCCGGTCTCTCGGAACGTCACGGCTACGGTCGCCACACATGGCACATACAGAAGCACGAAGGCCATCATAGCGTAGGCCACCAGCGGGTTCAGCTCCGGATCATTGCGCAGGGCCGCCGATAGTGCTCCGCTCGCGGTGTCTTCTTCGCCCAGAGAATACGTCGTCCCCAGCGTGGACACCACGATCTCCTTGGCCGCAAAGCCCGCTACCAGCGCGATGCTGACCTTCCAGTTGAAGCCTAGCGGCCGCATGACCGGCTCGATGGTCTTGCCGATGCGTCCTGCTGCGGTATACGTGACCGCCGGTGGCGCCCCCACTCCGGTCGGAGCGTCGGTCGGCGGCCCCGGGTAGCTCAGTAGCGCCCAGACGATGATCGATGCCGCGAGGATCACCGTGCCTGCCTTCTTGATGTACTGCCAGCCTCGCTCCCACATATGGATGAGCGTGCCCTTCGCGGTGGGCACCCGGTACGGCGGCAGCTCCATCACGAACGGCGTGGTCGGTCCCTGCAGTATCGTGCTGCGCAGCAGCCGCGCCATCAACACAGCCACCAGCACGCCCAGCAGGTAGATCGAGAAGATGACCTTGCCCGCCATCGCCGGGCTGAAGAACGCTCCCGCCAGCAGAATATACACAGGCAGCCGCGCACCGCAACTCATGAATGGCGTTATCAACATTGTTGTGATCCGGTCGCGCCGGCTCTCGAGCGTCCGCGTCGCCATGATCGCCGGTACTGTGCAGCCAAAGCCTATCAGCATCGGGATGAAGCTCTTGCCGTGCAGCCCGATGCGATGCATCAGCTTGTCCACCACGAAGGCTGCTCGGGCCATGTAGCCGCTGTCTTCCAGGATGGAGATGCACAGAAACAGCAGCATGATCTGCGGCACAAACACCAGCACGCCCCCGACGCCGCCGATCACCCCGTCCACGACCAGTGAGTGCAGCGGACCATCAGGCAGCAGACCCGCCACGTGCCCGCCCACCCATGCAAACAGTGACGTCAGCCACTCCATGGGCGGCGCACCCAGTCGGAAGACCAGTTCGAACATCGCCCACATCAGCAGCAGGAAGATAGGCATCCCCAGCATCCTGCTGGTCACCACATTGTCGATGGCTTCGGACCAGTCGATCCGCCGCCGCGTGGTGCTGCTCGTTGCTTCCGCGCACGCACCGTTGACGAATCCGTAACGCCGGTCGGCCAGCGCCATCTCGGCGTCGTCGCCGATCACTTCCTCCAGATGCTCGCGGATGCGCTCGACGCGCGCCAGCACTTCCTTGCCGCCGTCGAGTGTGTCCTCCGTCAGCGAGCGCACCTGCGCGTCGTCTTCCAGCAGCTTGATCGCCGCCCAGCGTGTGGGCAGCTCTCCCAGCCCTCCGGCCTCATCGAGCACGACGCGTACTTCCTCGATGTGCGCCTCCAGTTCGCGACCGTAGCGTAGGGGCTTCTCGGGAGTACGGTGCTCGCGTACGGTCTCGATGGTCATGCGCAGCAGCTCGGCGATTCCCTCTTCCCTCGACCCCACCGTCGGCACCATTGGCACGCCCATCAATTCGCTCAGCAGATCGATGTCTATCTGCCGACCGCGGTCCTGCGCCATGTCGTACATGTTGAGCGCGACCACCGTGGGCACTCCGAGCTCAATGAACTGCGTCGCCAGATACAGGTTGCGTTCGAGGTTGGAGGCGTCGACCACATGCACGATCACATCGGGGTGATCGTTGATGACGTGGTCGCGCGCCACGAGTTCTTCGAGGGAGTAAGCGGTGAGGGAGTAGGTCCCGGGCAAGTCCACCACGTGCACTCGCGTGCCCTCGAAGGTGGTCCCGCCCTCTTTCTTCTCGACCGTCACACCGGGGTAGTTGCCCACATGCTGGTGGGCGCCTGTGATGGCGTTGAACACCGTCGTCTTACCGGAGTTCGGGTTCCCCGCGAGCGCCATCTTCACATCAGGGCCTGAGTCGGGGCCATGCCGGTGCTGGTGCGCACGGCGCCTGTGCTTGACTTTCATCATCTGACCGTCACCTCGCCGCGCGGCAACCGGCTCGCGGCGTTCATCGTTCTACAGCGGGCGCACCATGATCCGCCTCGACATGCCACGCCCGATAGCTATTCTCATGTCCATGATCTTCACGATGACCGGCCCGTTCGAAGCGCCGTCACTCGCGATCTCGATGCGTGCGCCCGGCGTCAGACCCATGTCCGCCATCCGCCGCGCCATGCCGTGACCGCCCCGCACACCCATCACCTCAGCCGACGCCCCGGCGCCAAGCATGTTCAGGGGCATTGACGGCCCCCCGGGGTCCAGATCATATCCTCTCGACGGCAATCTGCGCCGCCTCCTCTTTGCGCAATGACAGGTGGTAGTCGCGGACCTTGATCTCTATTGGATCCCCGAGCGGCGCCAGTCGCTCCACCTCGACCTCACACCCGGGAATGACTCCCATGTCCATAATCCGCCGCCTGACCGCCGACTTGCCCGACAGTCGCAGCACCCGGCATTTGTCGCCCGGGTCGATATCGCGCAACGTCACGGACACATCTGTCGGCTCCCGGGCCGCGAACGGATTGCGATCCGGCACGTCAATACCGGCCACGCAATCGGCGCATTCGTGGTCGCATGGAACGTAGTCCCATCGCCCGGACAGGTGCTCGAGCCATTCCTCGCCTCCGCGCGGGCAGCGCTTGATGAACTCGATCATCGCCAGCATCCGGCGCAGTGTCTCGTTACTCAGTGCGTGCTCCAGCCGGCAGGCCTCCGCCTCCGCCACCTCGGGGTCGCGCTGCAATATGTCGCGGAGGAAGCAGGTGAGGCCCTGGTGGCGCCTGTGAACCAGTTCGGCGCGCTTTCGCCCGGCCTCCGTCAACGTCACGTGGCCGTACTTCTCGTGGTTGACTAGTTCCCGCTCAGTGAGCGACTTCAGCGCGCTGCTCACACTGGGCATGGTCACACCGAGGTCCTCGGCGATATCCTTCACCCGCACCACCTCCCGTTTGCGCAGCAGGTGGTAGATCGCCTCCAGGTAGTCCTCCATCGCCTCGGTCAGAACCGCACTCTCAGTCATCCGTGTGAACCCCTGTCCGTCTGCCTGCGCGTCATTCACCATACTAAGTTAGCACGGTCTAACTTAATTGTCAATGCCCGCCAATACGCTCACGTGATGCTGTTGCCGAACCTGCGCCTGTCGGGAAGGTCTGTCGCGGCGTCCCGACGAATTTGACGCCACCACACCGATACACCCCTCGCACGGAGGTCGCCTTCCAATGGCACAGCGCAAGGTCAAATGGGAAGAGATGTTCCCCGACGAGATGGACCGCGCCATCGAAGAGCATCCGCTTTTGTATCTTCCCTACGGAATGTGCGAGCCGCACGGCTTCCACAACGCACTCGGACTCGATGGCCTGAAGTGCTACGAACTGTGTGTTCGGGCCGCGCAGGAGGGTGGGGGAGTGGTTGCCCCCATGACCTATTGGCACATCGGTGAGCAAGGCATTGGCGTGAGTTGGCTCGACCGTCAGCAAGCGCCCCGCCCTCACATCAGCTCGGTCGGTTTCGAGGTCTTCATTCAGGGCTTCGTCTATCACCTGCGCGCCGCCGTGGCGCGCGGTTTCGAGGCCGTCATCGCCATGACTGGCCACTACGGTGGCACCGAATGCGACATGCGATACGCTGCGGAGGCCTTCAGCGAGGAAGTCCCGCTGCCCATGTGGGTGCTCGCCGACTGGGAATGCACCGGCTACAAGGACTACCACGGCGACCACGCCGGCCCGTGCGAGACCTCTCAGCTCTGGGCGTTGCGCCCCGACATGGTGGACATATCCCGCCTGGCTGAGCAGGGGGATCCTCCTGAGCGCATCTATGCCTCCGCGCTCTTGCCCGGCCAGGCGTCCCGCCGCGAAGGCGACATGATAGTCGCCGTGCAGATAGAGAACCTCATCGAGGCCGGCGAACGCTTACTGGCCCGCAGCACCGGGAAGCTCCCGGACATCGGTATCGACGGCGCTCGCGCCATCTGCCAGCGCCTGATGGCCTCAGGCATCGACTGGGTCTACCAGATGGAGCCCGAGGACCATACGCGCTTCTGGCAGGAGGGCCCGGGCAAGCCCCACCGCCAGGGCTGCCTCGAGCGCAAGGGCCGTATGCCCTGACCGTCCGACCCGCGGTGTGCACGTCCCATGACCGAGCAAGGAGTCCTGCCATGATCCATCGCGCATTGCCACTGATCATCACTGCTACACTGGCCGCTACCCTCGCCTGGGCGGTGCCGGTTGAGCTGTCAAATGACAGCCTGACCCTCGCGCTCGATCCCGACGACGGTTACGCGGTCTCGTCCATCGTCAACCGCGTGCAGGATATCGACTTCATAGCCCCCCGACCCGAGGGCGTCGAGGAGGACCGCTCTCCGTGGGCGGTCCACGTTCGCATGGCGTCAGGCGTTGTGCGTCAACTCACTGCCGCCGACGCCGCCAGCGCCAGCCACTCGCTCGACGGCGACACACTCACCGTGACCTGGGAGGGCGTACGCAACGACGAGACGCAGTCCGATCTCACCGTAACCACCGCGATCTCCCTGCCCGCCGATTCCGCCAAGTGTTTCTGGTCGGTCACAGTCTCGGGCCGCGCCGCGGGCGCCCTATGGCGCGTCGACTGCCCCCGCGTCTTCGGCGTGCGCGCCATTGGCGACGATCAGATGTGCACGCCCTACCATTGGGGCCGGCTGGTGCGCGATCCCGCCCGACAGGCTCGCGCCATGACCCTCGCATACCCACAACCCGCGTCCATGCAGTTTTTCGCGTACTGGGGCACCGAGGATCAGCGCTCCGGCGAGCTTGAGAGCGAAGAGGGGCGAGTCAGCGAGACTGGCTGGTGCCCCGATCGCAGCGACGCTGCCGGCCTGTACTGGGCCTCCGAAGATGGCGATTTCTACTGGAAGCGCTTCCACTCAGACGGCAGCACAGTCGCCGATCAGCTTCGCTGGTGGATAGAGAACATGCCGCCGGTCGAGGACTGGCCGATCACCGCCACTGAGCCGGGCCCGGTCAACTACCAGACCCCCTACCGCAACGTGATCGCGGTCTTCACCGGTGACTGGCAGGAGGCCGCCGGCATCTACGCCGAATGGGCCCGCAAGCAGGTCTGGTCCCAGCGCGGCCCTGTGGACGAGTGGCCTGACGTCGCCCCCGAGCCCGGCAGCGAGGAACTCGCCCAGTGGGTGCCGAAGTGGTTCCGCGAGATCGGCTTCTGGGCCAAGTTCTACCACGAGCCCGCGAAGATTCTCCCCGAGTGGGCCGCGTACCGCAAGTGGTTGCGCGTTCCCATCGCCTCACACTGGTATCGCTACAACATCGCGAGATTCAATGACAATGACCCCGAGCATCTGCCGGGCGATCCCTACCTGCTGGCCGGCACTCGCGATGCCCAGGATATGGGCGTCCGCCCGATGCCCTACGTGCTCGCCACCATCTGGGACACCGACACCCAGTCGTGGATCCGCGAGCAGGGCATCCAGTCCGTCATGCTCGACGAGGGCGGCAAGTTCATCCCCTGGAACATTGGCGATCAGGTCTTCGCCTGGATGTGTCCCTACACTGAGCAGTGGCGGGCCAAGATGCGCGAAACCTGCGACAAGCTCATCCTCGAGCAGGGCATGTCCGGTGTCTACCTCGACGTCCTCGCCGCCGGCGGCGCGCGCGGCTGCTACGATCCCCGACACGGCCACGCGGTCCACGGTGGCAACTACCAGTTCACGGGCAACCGCCAGCTTGCTCATGATCTGCGTGCCGACATTCGCAGGCTCAAGCCCGACGCGGCCTTCTTCGCGGAGGGAATCGACGAACTCTACAATGACGTGCTCGACGGCTACCTGACGCTTGACCTCACCCGCGGCTACATGCCCGGCACCGAGCAGGTCTGGCCGATATTCACAGCCGCATACCATCCCTACGCGATCAACTTCGGCGCCGACCCGACGCTGGCCATGGACCCCGACGTCTATGGCGTCATCTACGGACGCCAGTTCATCTGGGGTTCGCAGCTTCTGCACTCGGACATGGTGCCCAAGCTCCCCGAGGCCGGCGATCCCACCTCCGAGATGTTCCGGGACATCACCCAAGCCTACCACGTGGCCGGCCGCCGCTTCCTTATGGGAGGCGAGTGGGTGCGCATGGCGGTCCGCCCGAGGGATGCTGCGGCGGGGAACTGTGGCCTCGAACTGGCTGCCGACCGCCACGTCGTCGCGTATGAGCAGACCCGGAAGGATCGCAAGCGCCTGTGGACTGGCCCGGCGGTGCTCGCCTCGGCGTGGGAACGTGGCGGCGACCTCGGCATCGTGATGGCCAACATCACCGGCCAGGACCAGACGGTGGAGTTCACCGTCCGCCCCGACGCCCTCGATCTGCCCGATGCCGCGCGTCTCGTCCGCACCTGGCCGCCAGAGCCCGAGAGCCTCGGCGAGGCCGCGGGCGACCACGACCTGACCCTCCCTGCCCGCACCGCCGCCGTCTACGTCATCACCACCGACGTCGACCGCGCCATGCAGGTCAACCCGCTCGATGACACCCCATGGGAGATGCAGGTTGTCGAGGACGGGCCCTTCGCCCCGGTGACCGGCCCCGCAGGCTCGCTCTGGGCGTGCAGCGACGGCCCCGTCGTCAACCTGACCGGCGACGCCAGCACTTCGGCGACGCCCTACTACTACGATGAATCCGGCGCGCTTGCGCCCCGCGTTGGTCACCAGGCCGAGCCGCATGGCATGAAGGCCGAGGGCAAGCCGCTCCCGCGCGATCTCGACGCGCAGCCCTTCGCACTCCTGCGCCAACTCCCGCACTCGGTCACGCCGGGCGAGGGTGTGCTGGTGTTGTCAGGCGACGCCTATCACCTAAGTTGCGTGGCCCCGGCGGGCGCTGAGATCACCTTCGCCGCCCCCGGGCTGGTGATTGTCTCCAGTCCCGACACTGGCCAGATATTCCACGAACTCGCCGAGGACCCGACCGCCAGCGTCACCATGCCCGATGCCGAGGGCAGCTATCTGGTCGGCTACGCGCGCTTCGAGCCGACCGAAATCGACGCTCTCCTGGCTGCGGGCGACCCGGACATCGTCGGCCGCATCCGCCCTCTGGCGGGCCGCCTGCTGTCGCTGGCTGACGCCGCCCCCGACAGCCGGGTTGCCGAGCTGGCCGCTGCCTCGCGCGATTTCGTCGATATCGCCAGCGGCTTCGGCTCCGATCCCGGTGCGCTCTCGCCAGTTGCTGCACTCTCGCGCCTGCACGAGCGCATCGAGGCCCTCACCGTCGCCCAGCTCAGCGGACAGATGCAGGTCACCGCGCGCCATCGCTGGCTCTCGCCGGGGATCATCAAGTACCTGACGGTGATGCTCCACAACGAGGCGGGCCTCTTCGATGAGCTGACCGGCGTGGAGATCGTCCCGGTGGGCGGCTGGGCCGAGGGCGGCCTCGCCGTCAACGATGAGGCCGCGACCTGGCGGGTCCCGAAAGCCTCCCGCGCGTACCATCCTTCGCTGATGCTCCATGATGGGCTCTACGTTGAGCGCATGATCCCTGTCATCGTCTGCGCTCGCGTCACCCGAGGCGGCGAGGAGTTCTGCCTGAGCGAGATCTTCCGCCTGCAGGCCAACCGGCCCTACGAGATCAAGCCGCAGCTTCAGCCCGTAACCGTGGTCGCCGGTGCCAGCGGTCAGGCGACGATCAAGCTGCGTAACTGGTCGCCCGAGGACGTCCACGTGACCTTCGCCGGTTCCGGGCCGCGCGGCTGGCAGGTGCAGCCCGACCCGATTGAACTGACCGCCACCGGTCTGCAATACTCCCAACTGACCGTTCAGGTCACCCCGCCCGAGAACGTCGGGCGCGGCTCTTACGAGGTCCAGCTCGCCGCCAACCACACCGGGGACGAGGACAAGGTCGTCTTCGGCACCATCGCCGTCAGCGTCCTCGACGCACTCCGCCCGGTCAGCACCGACGGTGCCTGGGAGCCCTCCGAAGCTGACGAGCCGGCCACCATCCGCCGCGCCGGTACCATGGCGCTCTACGCGGAGCAGGGCGAGCAGATCCGAGTGCGCATGGACAACGTTCGCGTCACGCGCTACGTTGACACCTTGAGCTACGAACTCCACGCGCCCGACATGGCCATGTTGCAGGAGGGCCAAGTCAAGGTGGACGAAGCCCACGAGATCGAGGTCGAAGCTCCCGTGACCGGCACTTACTACCTGTGGGTCAGGCCCAAGCAGGGCTCGGTTGTGGTCACGACCGAGAACCGCTACTTCGGCGAGGTCGCCACTGCGGAGGCGCCGCTGAACCTGTACAACAGCGACATCACCCGCTACTTCTACGTGCCCGAGGATTCGACGGAGTTCGCCATCCTCGGCCGAGATGGTGGTCCCACTGAGACCGCACGCGTCGCTATCACCTCGCCGACCGGTCGCATTGCCTACGAGCACGATGGCAACTACTCAGGCGCCGAGAACCTCGTGCAGGTAATGGCCGACGAGGCGGGGAAGGTATGGACAATCCGGGTTGAGCCGGTCCAGGACCTTGACCTGTGGCTCTCGGGAGGCGTGTCGGCATGCATGGCCACCGCCCCTGAGCGCGTCTTGGCCCCCGTGGGCAGGTAGTCCGTTCGCAGATCAATCCGAATCGCACTCATGACCGGGCGAGGGTTGCCTCGCCCATGGCCATTCACGCCGCATACTGAGGTCACCGATGTCCACCGAACAGACGGCGCCGCAGACCGTGCCCGTCGAGGGTGACGAGAGCACCGTTCTCGTCGGATTCACCTGGCGAGCACTCATCGTAGCTGTGATCGCCACTATCC
The DNA here is from genome assembly GCA_029821735.1 of Candidatus Zipacnadia bacterium. GTDB lineage: Bacteria > Armatimonadota > Zipacnadia > Zipacnadales > UBA5352 > JALGSU01. Next base: position 15,582 of record JALGSU010000023.1, read on the forward strand.
TCGCCAGCTACTGGATCGACGCCTCCGAGGTCATCACGCTCTTTTGCCAGATCACCGAGTCTGTCCCGTCGATCCCGGCGGTCGGCGTTCTGGTGGCGCTGGTGCTGCTCATACCGCTCACCCGTCGCATCTCCAAGGTGCTCTCGCTTGACCGGCGCGAGATCATCGTGGTCTATGTCTTCCTGACTGTCGCCACGTCGATGGCCGGACCGGGCATCATTCGCTTCCTCATCAACACCATCCCGGTCCTGTTCTACTTCGGCACACCGGCCAATGACTTCGCGAACTACACGCAATACATGCCGACCTGGATCGTCCCACACGACACCGAGGTCATCCGCACTCTCTACGAAGGCTCCGAGACCGGGGCAATTCCCTGGGGCGCGTGGCGAACGCCTCTGCTCTCCTGGGGATTGTTCTTCATGTCTTTCTGGCTCATGCTGCTGGGCCTGATGACCCTCTTGCGCAAGCAGTGGTCTGAGCGCGAGAAGCTCACCTACCCGCTTGAGTATCTGCCCCTTGAGATGACCGAGGGCATCGAAGACGGTCGGCTGCTGACTGACTTCTTCCGCAACCCCGCCATGTGGGTCGGCTTCGCCATCTCCTTCATCTACAACGCGACCAACATCGTCAACGCCTACAATCCGTCCGTCAAATCCCTGGGCAAGCTCTACGACCTCGGCGCGCTCTTCACCGAGCGTCCGTGGAGCGCGATCCGGCCGCTGCAGTTTAACTATCGCCCGGCGGTTGTTGGTTTCGGCTACCTGATGAGCACCGAAATCGCGCTCAGCACCTGGGTCTTCTTCCTCGCCATCCGCCTCTCCGCGGTTGCTGGCGCGGCCATGGGTTACGAGGCCTCCGGCTTCCCCTTCCGCCCCGAGCAATCGCTGGGAGCCTATGTCGCCCTTGGCCTGGCGCTGATATGGGGCGCTCGTGCCCAGCTCAAAGAGGCATTCATGAAGGCCTTCGGGCAGGCTCAGCACATCGATGACTCGCGCGAGCCCATGACCTACAGGCTCGCCGTGTTCGCTCTCGTCGGCGGCATGATCCTCTGGCTTGGCTGGGTCTACTATGCCGGCATGAACTTGCGGGTCGCCGTCACTTACCTCGGGTTCATTCTGCTGTCGACCATCGTCTACGCCCGCATCCGCGCCGAGATGGGCGTTCCCATGATGTGGGCCTTCCCGTACGGTCAGCACTTCAAGGGCATCAAGTATCTCTTCGGCAGCAAGTTCCTCTATGACGGAAGCTGGAAGACCGGCACGATTTTCACCACACTGCTCTTCATGTCCCGTGGCTACTTCCCCTCACTCGTGGGCTACCAGGTCGAGGGTTGGCGTCTGGCGAGCGCCGTGAAGATGCGCAGGCAGACCATGACCTGGGTGCTTATCATCGCCCTCGCGGTCGGGTTCGGTACCGGCATGTGGCTGCACTTGCGCTCCTACTACGAATATGGCGCCGGCGGACTTACCGCACTCGCGGGCTGGGGCTCGGGTGAGGCGCAGCGCGAATACGAGGCCCTCACTGGCTACGCGCGCGCGCAGGCCGCCCCGAACTTGGAGCGCTCCGGCGGCATCGGCATGGGCTTCGTGATCTCCGCCATTCTGGTTGTCCTGAGATCGCTCTTCCTGCGCTTCCCGCTGCATCCGCTTGCTTACGGTCTGGCGACGTCCTTTGGCCATAAGCTCTGGGGGCCGCTATTTGTCGTGTGGCTGGTGAAGACGCTCATCTTCCGCCTTGGCGGCATGGCAGTCTACCGCGCGCTCATCCCCGGCTTCATCGGTCTGGCCCTTGGCCACTTCTTTACCGCCGGGATGCTCTATGGGCTGGTTGGGACCTTTGGTGGCGAGCAGTTCCGCAAATACGGAGTGTGGTTTGGCTGATCCTGTCAGTCGGGGATGCCCAGATCCAGGAGCTGGAGGAGAAGAACATGCCTGCAAGGATACTCGTCGTCGATGACGATGCCGCAACGCGCAAGATGATCAACGCGGCGCTCGAGAGCGGCGGCTTTGACGTCGTCGAGGCCGAGACTGCGGCCGAGGCGATGGCTGCCATCAAGAGCCATGAGCCCGACGTCATGCTACTCGATCTGGTCCTGCCTGATGGCGATGGCGTTGAGATATGCCGGGAGGTCCGCACGTTCTCGAACCTCAGCATCATCATGGTCACCGGCAGGCGCGACCTCACTGATCGTCTCGCCGGGCTGGATGCTGGCGCTGACGATTACGTTACCAAGCCCCTCGCGATGGGGGAGTTGGTGGCCCGCATCAAGTCACTCCTGCGCCGCATCCAGATGGGCGCGCAGGAGCCGCCTCCCCACATCCCGTTTGGCGACATATCCCTCGACTGTCGCGAGAGCCGCATGTGCATGCCCGACCGGGACGTCGAGATGTCCGGGATCGAGATGAGCATCCTGCGCTCTCTTGCCGAGTCCGACACCACCCCGCTGACCGCCGACCAGTTGTGTGACCGCGTCTGGGGTGTCGGGCGCGGCGATCCGATCGTCCTCGAGGCACATCTCGCCAACATACGCCACAAGATCGAGGAGAACCCCAGCCGCCCGAGGCGCCTCGTCACCGACCACGGCGGCGCGCTCCGACTCATGCGCCTCTGAGGCGGGCTTCCCCCAAGAAAAGAAAGCGGCCGGGCCATGTGGCCCGGCCGCTGCGATTCGTCAGTTGCCCGCGACGTCACATCACATCGGGGCCTCGGCGGGCGGCATCGGCATCGGCGACTGGGGCGTCATGTCTGTCGCGCTGGCCTCCAGGTCCTCCGCCTTCTGGGGCAGATCGTCCACGAGGAATCGGCTGATGGTCACTACCCGCTTGCTCTGGTCGGTCATGCAGTAGTAGTCGCCGTCCTCGGTCGCGTCGCCCATATACACCTTGATCGGCGTGTCCTCCCCGCGCAGAGTCACCGTCAGCACGGCGCTCGGCACCATCAGCCCGCAGCCGCGCAGGTCCTGATCGGTGGCCTCTTCGGTCACGTAGCTTTTAGCGCTCAGATCCTCGATGTCCCACAGCAGGTTGTCGATCTTGCTCTGCGACGCCTCGGCTACGTTGGGCTTCTCCACTATCCAGCCCGCCGGCCGTCGAGCGACCGAGAAGTTCAGGCCTTGCTTGCTCTCCACCTTGAGGCGCAGCACTTCGTCGCGGTCGAGTTGCACCACGCTCTTATCGCGCAGGTCGAACGCCGTCTTGACCAAGCCCTCCAGCACATCCGCCTTGACCAGCAGGACCTCGCTTCGCTCCGACGAGCGCACGAACAGCACGTCCATCTCCGGCGCGCTGCCGTCGGTCGATTGCTTCGTCTGCGAGCCGACCGTCACAGTCAGATCGTCGCGGTCGCGCAGTGCCAGCGTCAATGTCACCTGCGGCTTGTCCATCCCGAGGTCCGCGTCGCTGCGCTCCTCGATGACGAAGCCTTCCGCTCGCATGTCCTTGAGCTTGGTGATGAGCTGCTTGATATTCCACTCATCCCCGCGAGTCTGCAGCGGCTCAGTCAGGTCCCAGCGCGGCTCATCCCCCTCGCCCGCGCGAACCACCGACACACGCTCCTCGGGAGTCTGCACGGTGACGCCCTGCACATCGGTCTCCTCGAACTTCGCGAGGTTCTTCAGGCGCAGCTTGTCTGGCTCCTGCCACAGCGACGTGCGCAGCGTGGCCGGGACGATGTAGAGCTTGTCGCGCCCCTCGATCTTCGCATACCGGCTCGCCCCGATGGGCGTATCGACACCCACGGACACCTGCGCGGTCCGGCCTGAGCCGTAGTGCAAAATGCCCACCAGGTCCGGCGCCGCAAGCCCGAAATCAGCGCTCGCGAGATCGACGCCCTCGCGGCTGGAGTTGGGCTTGAGTTCCGCGATGGCCTTGACCATGCGCAGAACCGCCTCCTGGTCCGCCAGACCCTCGATCGGGGCAACCAGCCGCCAGTCACCGTCCACCTTCTCGAGGATCAGCGGCTCCTCGCCGGTCCGCTGTACCTCCAGCTTGGTGGCCACTTCGGCGTCTATCCCGAAGGCTTCGCCCTCTTCGGCGACCCTCCCGCGCTCTTGGGTCAGCACCCAGGCCAGCAGCGCCACGAACACCAGTCCGGCTGCCACTGTATATCGCCATTTCATTGCTTCTCACGGCTCCCAGTTATGATCCGAACTCGCCTGCGCTTGTGGGTGAGGCAGCCCTCGGCTCGGCTAGAAGGTGAGTACCTTATCCGATTCCCGCACCCACTCGGACAGCTCAGCCATCGTCGCTTTCTGTGCGCCCTCGTAATAGCCCTGTCCCTTGTGAAGCCCGCAGCGTACCTGGCAGGTCCCGCAGACCTTCACCGACACACCGTTCGCGATCAGGTCCTTGGTGAGTTGAACCAGATCGAAGTAGCCCTCTGGCGTTTGCGTCGCGTCTCTCGCCAGGTCCACCGAGTCGTTCATCAGGAACAGGCGGACCTCTTCGCCGTCTTCGCGGAGCTTGTCCACCAGACGCAGTGCGTTCCACGTAACGTCCGTGCCGTCGTAGGGCAGCCGATTGAGAACGATCAGTGTGCTCACCGGCGCACATCCTCTCAGGAGTTGGTCCCGCAGTCAGTCTCCGAGACTATCGCCGGCGCCACCACGTCACCGCGCCCGCCACGAGCACCAGCAGCGGAATAATGAAGACCGCGATCGCCCACACAAGCTTGATCTGCCCCTGCGCCATCGTCATGAAACGGGGCATCTCGTTCTTGGGCGGGATCGAGATCAGCTTCTCGTTTTCCAGCAGCCAGTTGATCGAGTTCAGGGCGAAGTCGATGTTGCCCTGCAGACCGATCTGATAGAACTCATCGGTCATCATCTCCGCGTCACCGATGACCACCATCCGCAGCCCTTCGCCCTCTTCGGCTTCGGTGGGCATGCCATACGGATTCGGCTGCTGGCCCTCATCGACTGCTGCAGCCATCACCAGCGGACCACCCAGCTCGGAGGGGTCTCGCGAGACCATTCCGGAGGTGGCCGTCTCCAGCCACGCATCGGGGCTCGACTCCAACAGTGGCTGGCCCTTCTGCTCGGGTGGGGGAGGCGCGCCGGGGTACTGTGGCTGCTCGGGCGCATCGCTCTCCATCACTTCAAGCGCGCGCGTCGTCGGCAGTGCCACCGCCATCGACGCCAGGCTATTGCTTATGGCGTGCCTGCCGAAGTTCGCTACCATCGGCGTCGCCGCCGAACTGTACAGGCCACGTTGCGGGTCGATGATCATGCCTGCGAGCGGCCTGATCCCGTGTGGCTCAAGCAGCTCGGCCAGGTCTGGCCCCGTCGGCTCCAGCGCCACCAGCAGCTTGCCCATCTGGTCGGCATACGCCACAATCGCGTCCATCTCTTTCTGGCCGATGGGCTCGGTCGGTCCCGCGATGACCAGCACCGCGCAGTCCTCCGGCACCTTCGGCTCCTGCATGGTCATGAGCGTAAGCGGCTGGCAGTCGTACTGCTGGCTTGCCAGACGTGACCCCAAATACTGCATGCTCCGCAGCTGGCCGCCCTCGAGGCCGTTCTCACCGTGGCCGGTCAGGAAATACACCTTCAGTTTCTCGCCGCTGGTCACAGCCAGGATTGCGCTGGTGATTTGCTCCTCTTCCCGGCCGACGAACTTCTCCTCGCGCTCTCCCGACTGCATGATGATCGTGTCCAGTGCGCTGATGTTGTATTGCTCCACTTCGCTCCTGTCGATCATCGGGTCATACGTCTGCACCGTCAGCTTGGAACTGAGCATCTCATACTCGCGCAGTCTATCCTCAAGCTGCTCGCGTCCCTCGGGATTCGGGAAGGCGATCATCGCCACTTCCTGATCCAGATCCCTCACGACCTGCCGCGTCTGATCTGACAGTGAGAAGAGCTTGTTCTCGGTGAAGTCGTGGCGTATATGCACCAAGTTTCGCGAGGTGATGATGTTGATCAGCACCAGCGCGCCCAGCACGAACAGCACAAAGACCGCCGAATTCGTGCCCAGCTTCACCCCGCGGCCGCCCGCCGTCGAGCGAACCCCGGACCAGTGGTACTTCAGCCAGAACACGGCCAGGACTATCGAGACGCCCAGGATGATCTTCGGCCCCAGCCCGAACTTGCTGGTAATCGCCAGCCAGAAGAGCATCAGGACGATGCCGAGCGCTGCCGCCCAGCCCGCGTACACCGCGGCCCGCGTCAGCGCATCGCTCTCGACCTTGCTCTCTACCATGCGTGGGTCGGACATCGCCCGGCGTTTGCGCTCAGTCTCGGGCTGTTTGCTCTCATCCGCCATGACTGTCACCTGCCTGATGGCTGTTAGCCATTATCTGCTGCAGTTCATCGTTCCTGCTGTATGCCGGTCGTTCGCTGTTACCAATCCCCAATGCCCGGTGCCCAATGCCCGCAGTCGTCAGATCGTGCGCCTGTTCTCGAGCGAGCGTACTGTCAGAAACAGCGCGAACCCGGTGAGCGACAGGAAGTAGACGATGGGCTTCACGTCCACGATGCCCTTGGCGAAGTCCTGGTAATTGTAGAAGATCGATACGTGCCTGGCGATGTCCCCCAGCGACTCGCTCACTCTTTCCGACAGAAAGCCGATCAGCCAGAAGAACAGCAGCATGAAGATGCCCATAACCGCCGCCACTATCTGGTTGTTGGTCAGCGAACTGGCAAACAGTGAGATCGCCAGGAAGGCCATGCCCGCGAGCAGCACGCCCAGATACCCCACCATGATCGCGCCCCAGTCCGGGTCGCCGTACTTCTCCATGATCAGTGGGAACTCCAGGCTGATGACCAGCAGCAGCACAAACAGGCCCACTGCTGCGAGGTACTTGCCGATGACGACTTCCCAGTCGCGGACGGGGTTGGTCATCAGCAACTCGATGCTCCCCGTCGACTGCTCCTGGGCCAACAGACCCATCGTGATGATCGGCGCCACCATCAGCGCTATGAACAACATGGTGCCCAGCGTCGGCTGCATGTCCGCCATCGCCTGCGAGCCGGTCGAGATAATGCAGAAGGTCAGACCGCATATCCCCAGGTAGAAGAACATGATGACGTAAGCCATCGGGGACACGAAGTATGACCGCAGCTCCTTGCCTGCTATGGTCAGTGCATTACGCATCTACTCGACACCCTCTTCTTCGGTGGTGAGTTGGCGGAACGCGTCCTCGAGGGACACTGCCACCGGCTTGAGTTCCAGCAGACCCCAGCCCTTGTTAACCACAAACTGAGCGATCTCGGGCCGCACGTCCGAGCCCTCTTTCATGTCCACGAAGTAGCTACCCGGTCCGGCCTCGCCGGACCTGACCGCCAGCACGTCCTTGACATCCCGCAGCAGTCGCGGCAACGCATCGTCGCCGCTCTTCACCGTCAGCGCCACCGTGTCCGCGCCGCCGAGCTTTGCCGTCAGTGCCTGCGGCGTGTCCTCGGCGATGATCTCGCCGTGGTTGATGATGATGACGCGCTCACAGGTCATCTGCGCTTCGGGCAGGATGTGTGTCGAGAGCATGATCGTGTGGTCGCCCGCGAGGCCCTTGATCAGCTCGCGCACCTCGATGATCTGGTTTGGGTCCAGACCCACCGTCGGCTCGTCGAGAATCAGTACCGGCGGATTGTGCAGCAGCGCCTGCGCCAGACCAACGCGCTGGCGATACCCGCGCGAGAGCGTGCCGATGATCGAGCGCGACCGCTCGGTCAGCCCGCACGTCTCCAGCACATAGTCCATCCGCTCGGCTCGCGGAGACCCCGTCAGCCCGCGCAGACTCGCGCAGAACTTCAGATACTCAGTCACCCGCATGTCCGGATACAGCGCCGACGTCTCCGGCAGGTAGCCGATGGCTCGGCGCGACTCTACCGAGTCCTCGCTCACGTCGTGCCCGGCGACGGATGCGCTGCCTCCACTGGCGGGGAGGAAAGATGTCAGGATTCGCATCGTGGTGGTCTTGCCGGCCGCATTCGGCCCGAGGAACCCGACGATCTCACCTTCCTTGACGTGGAAGCTCACATCATTGATCGCCCGGTGATTGCCGTAGAACTTGGTCAAGCCCTCACATCGTATCATGCGCCTGGCCTCCCTGAGGGGTGCGTCAACCACGGCCCGTGTCATCCCATGGGCAGCGCGTCTGCCGCGGATCGCCGGACCTCGCTTGCGCCTGTTGCACGAACCGCATCGGCCCTCGGTCTGCTGGGTAATACATCCACTTCGAGGCCGCTACACGGTCACTTCTTGTCGTCTCCACACGAACGAATCAGCATAGCACTCCGCGTTGGCGATAGTCGTCTCCAGCGCTGGAGTATCTGAGGCTATAACGCGCAGGAGTATAGCAAAGTTCCCGAGAGCCGGTCAAGCTGCGCGCTTTTTCGGGCAGGTCCCCTGCTTGGTCCGGGCGAACTGCGCTGCATGCGATCCCCCGGGAGGTCCCGATGACCCGAGCCCGGCGCGCAAGCGCCCTCGTCTGCATCGCTCTGCTTGCAGGGAGCGTCTGCACTATGGCTGATTTACGCGTCGACGCCTGGCGTGAGGACACGCAGGAGATCACCACCCCCCGGCACAGCTACCAGATCGAGGTCGCTGGCACGCTGGACACCGACAACACCACCACCCTCGACGTCCAGACGCGCTCCATCGCCTTCCACAACATGGACTCCGTCGTCATCGAGAACGTCGGCGACACGGCCGTCGTACATCCGCGCCTGGTGGCCAACGACCGTGGCGACTGGTACACTCTCGGGAGCATGATCGACGAAGCCACCCGTGGCGCTGCTGACGATCAGGAGCGCATCCTGCTGATCTACCAGTTCATGGTCCGCAACCATCACCACGGCATCCCCCTGTATTCCCGTACCGAGGAGCTCAAAGCCTGCCTCTACGACCCCGTGGTCTTCATGAACAGCGCTGGGGCTGCGTTGTGCGGCTACTCGGCCGTCAACGGCCTGCAGCTCATGCGTGCCGCGGGCCTCGATGCCCAGAGCCACGGTCTCGATCCGGTCATACGCGGCTTGCACGGACACACGGTCGGAGCCGTCGGCTTCCAGGGGCGCCACCAGCTCATGGACATGGCCGCTCGGGCATACTACCTCGACCGGGAGAATCGCCATCCGGTGAGCCCCGACGATCTGGCTCGCGACCACGATCTCGGCAAGCGCGACCTGCGCGGCGGACCTGCAGCCGCTCGCCGCTGGCGCAGTGCCGAGACGGGCCCCGCGCAGTATGGCCGCGACGACGTCACCGTGCCCCTCATTCAGCGCACCGGCCACCGCATCGACATGGTCTTGCGCCCCGGCGAGAAACTCGTCTGGCGCTGGGACAACATCGGCAAGTACTCCAACGATGGCCGCTACGATGAGCTGCCGCGCATACTGGGCAACTCGCGCATCGAATACGCGCCCCAACTCGCACCCGAGCGCCTGCCACTGTGGGCAGAGACCACCGCTGGCCTGATCGCGCCCTCCGCTGAGGGGGCCGAGGTCGCCGCTTCGAGGCCTGAATCAAGCGCCACCTGGCGCGTGCGCGTGCCCTACATCATCTGCGGCGGCGCAGTAGATGCCCGGTTCATCGGCCGCGAAGATGGCGACGCCTTCAGCATAGCCCTCTCGCTGGATGGTGAGACGTGGAGCCCGCTGTGGTCCGCGCAGGGCCCCGGCGACCACCACGCACAGGTCGCCCTCGACGAGCACTTGCCCCTGCGCGAGGGCCCTCCTGACTACGAGTATCTGATCCGCGTCGGCCTGTCCTCGGCTTCCGAGCGCCACGGGGCCAACCTTGCCGCCCTCAAGTTCACCACCGATCTGATGACCAGCCCGATGGCCCTGCCACGCCTGCGCGTTGGTGACAACGCCATCGTCTACACCGACGACACCGAGGGCGCCCGCGATGTTCGCGTGCGTTTCCGCTGGCGCGAAAGCTCTGCCGTCCAGCCGCCGCCACCTCCCACCGGCGCTCTGCAGCCCGCCGACGGCGCTCGCGTCCGCGACTCCATCGTGACCTTCCGCTGGCCCGCCGTGGACGGTTGCGATCTCTACCACCTGCAGGTCAGCCGCCGCGCGGACATGCGCGTGATCTATCGCACCAGCTTTGACTGCTACCACGAGGCGACCGAGTTCGCCCTGCGTTCCACCGGCATCTTCAGCCCCGACGAGGACTACTTCTGGCGAGTGTGCGCCCGGGACGCACGCGGCGTCTGGGGCGATTGGTCTGCGATCGCCCGGTTCCGCTGGGAGGGCCCGCGCGTGCCGGTGGATCTTGCCGTTGCGCCCGAGGACGGCGGCTTCCGCCTGAGCTGGCGCGCCAACCCCGGCGGCCCCCGGCCCGTCAAGTATCGGCTCTACGCCTCAGACGAGCGCGGCTTCTCGGCCAATGACCAGCCCCACGAGGTCATCGGCCTGGGTGACCTCCCCGCCAATTTCGTGGCCGAGACCACTGAGACCGACATGCTGGTCGGCGGTGCTGGGCGCTGCTACTGGCGCGTGGTTGCCGTGGACGAGCACGGCACTCTCAGCGGCCCGTCGGACTACGCGGAACTGCCGCACCCGTTCATTCACACGCAGGCCCCCGCCGCTTGCCAGGCTGGCGAACGCTATGAGTACCAGCCTGCCGCCATCCGCTCACTGGGCGATCTGCAGTATCGCGACCGTGAGAACCCGCCCGCCTTCTACGAGCGTGAGGAGCACCGCTGGCACATCGAACGAGGCCCCGCCTGGCTCACCATCGACGAGGCCACCGGAGCCCTGACCGGCACACCGCCGGCCACGGATGTCGGCGCTCACGCCATCACGATTGCCGTCACGACGCATTTCCCGCACGAGGTGACGCTCGAGGGACGAATTGGCGCGCGTTTCGACGCCACTCGCCCCCAGCCCCAAACTGCCGCCCAGACCTTTACGCTGCAAGTGCGCTGAGGAGGCCAATAACCATGCGTTCCCTGATTGCCCTCGTGTTGCTGTCGCTGCCGCTCATCGCGGTGGGGCAGATGTCGGCCGTTGAGATGGACTTCGACGATCCCGCACAAACCGATCAGTGGCTGTCCGGCAGTGGTCGATGGGAGGTCGCCGACGGCGTCATGCGCCAGTCACAGGCGAGCGTGGGCGGCACCTATTGCTTCCTGCCCCAGGCCTTCAGCGACGTAACCGTCGAGGCGCGCTTTTTCAGTCGCGCCGTCGGCAATGGCGTCCGCGCGGCCGGACTGGTCTACCGCGCCGCCGACGAGGAGAATGGCTACTACATCCACTTCGACAGCAAGTACAAGCAGGTCGTCTTCGTCCGGCTTGAGCCGGGTGGGGGTTGGACTGCCGAGAACACCCACAGGCACCGCGGCGTGACCATCGCCCCCGACCAGTGGCACACCGCTCGCGTCGAAGTCGTCGGCGCCACGCACAAAGTCTACCTCGATGGCGAGTTCCTCTTTGAGGTGGAGGACGACAAGATCCCCGCGGGCGTAGTCGGCTTGCGAGTGGGGCAGGGCGATGTCAGCTTCGATGACTTCAAGGCAGTCGGGGTCCCTGTAGCGCTTGAGGAGGAATTCACCGTGACCAAAGTCCCTTACATGACAGTGTGTGAGGACGCTGGCACCGGCGCGTACGAGGCCTTCCCTGACATCTGCCGCACGCCCGATGGCGAACTCCTGGTGGTCTTCTACGCGGGCTACTCGCACGTCTCGTTCCCGACTGAGGACCTGCCTCTCGGCGCGCGCATATCGATGGTGCGCTCGACCGATGACGGGAAGACGTGGAGCGTGGCGGAGGTCGTAGTCGACACGCCGATGGATGACCGCGACGCTTCCATCACCCAGCTCGCCAATGGCGATCTGCTCGTGACTTTCATGACCTACTCGAAGGAGCGCGCGCCCACGCACGCGGTCATGACCATCCGCTCGTCTGACAATGGCGCGACCTGGTCCGAGCCGCAGGCGGTGCCCGTGCTCTTCGACAAGAACCAGGCGGTGGCTGGACAAGACCAAGCCGGGTACGCCTTGCGCGGTTCTGATCTCCACCGACGGCGGCGAGACCTGGCCCGAGCACGCGATCCTCGAGCCGGCGGGTAAGGAGAACCTGCACGAGCCGGCGATTGTTGCGCTGCCGGATGGTAGGCTCTACATGCAGATACGCCCGATAATGATGTGGTCGGAGTCGCTCGACCAGGGCCGCACCTGGGCGCCGGTGCAGCCGATGGATTTCGTCGGCCACGCGCCCTATCTGCTGCTCACCAGCGAGAACATCCTGATTTCCGGCTTCCGCCACCCGCCCACTCACAGCACTTCGCTGGCATGGAGCACCGACTTCGGCGCCACCTGGCAGGGCCCGCAGACTGTCGACCATGTCATCGGTGGCTACCCGAGCATGGTTGAGTTGCCGGATGGGCGCATCGTTTTCGTATATTACACTGAGGGTGCGGGGTCAGACATCCGCTGCGTCTTCCTCCGCGCCACCCCCGACGCCGTCGAGGTCCTCCCGCTGGAGGAGTGACGATTGCCTGGGCAGGATTCCACGGACACAGAGCGAATGCAGTATTGGTGAGATACATAATGAGTGAGACATTTGCCAGTCCATCGGATCGAGGTCGCCAGGTCGCGCGTGCTTTTGCGGA
>JALGSU010000024.1 GCA_029821735.1 Candidatus Zipacnadia bacterium
AGCAGTCTTGATGAGGTTCACGCCCTGCGAGGCGTTGGACTGCGCGACGTCGAGGCCGGACACCTGCGAGCGGAGAAGCTCGGAGATGACGAGACCGGCGGGATCGTCAGCGCCGCGGTTGATCCGCTGACCGCTGGAGAGCCGCTCGATGCTCTGGGCGATCCGCCCGGCGTTGAGATCCAGATTACGCTGGGCATTCAGGGACGAGATGTTCTGGTTGATGCGCGTGAGAGACATGATGTGACCTCCTTGATTGGTCCTGAGAAGAGGCGGGCGCAAACCCGCCTTTGAAATGCCCGTGGGGGGCGATTGGTGTTTCGGGTACGCTCGTTACTCGGCCCCCGAGATCCGGGCGCCGTCACTTGCTCTCCGTCCTGCCTCCTCGTTGCCTGTTGGCGACATACTTGCGAGGTCTATATCGGCGCTGCACGCGACCGCCTTGAGCGATACCCCAAAAAGTCTGCCCCCGTGCCCCTCCTGACCTCAAGTTATTCCCGTTTGCGCCGATTAACTGATCCAGTCGCTCACACTGTCCAGGAGGTGCACCAGGCGCTATGTCAACTATCCGTCGCGATTTCGAGCTGCCCAAGGCCCCCGCCGCCACCGACTGCCTTCAGATCGGCGTCGCCCCAAAGACCATACGCGCCTTTGTCCACGGCCTGCGCTCGCACCTCACGGCCATCGGTCCCGCTGCCGAATACATGGTCGGCGACAGCGCCGACCCGGCCGTGCGCGATGAGATGGCCCGAATCATCTGCAGCGCTGTCGGCCGAATCGACGGCATGCTCGCCGACCTCGCCGTCCTCGCGGTCCCCGAGCGCCAGGGACCCGGCGCGCCCCTCTGCCCCATCGACCTCACGCAGGTCACCCGCACCGTCGCTGGTGCACACTCCACCGAGGCCCAGGAGATCGGAGCCTGGCTGGTCGTTGACGCCGCCGGTTCTGCCGAGGTGCTCGGACACGATCGCGCTCTACATCAGGTCGTCAGCAACGCGTTGCTCCTGGTGCTCAAGCTTGCGCGCGCTGGCGACCGCGTCATGCTCTCTCTCGCCGCTGCCGAGGACGCCCAACTCCCGCAGGTGCAGCTCAGCGTTGAGCTCCAGACCTCGACCGACGCCGGCCACAGGCGTGAGCCGGTCCACTTCGACGGCGTTCCCTTCGATGCTGCGTGTCTCATCGCCAGCCAGCATGGTGGCACACTCGACAGCCTCACCGACCGCACTGGTCTGGTTCTGCGCTTGCCGGTCGCACCACAAAGCAGCCGCCCGGCGGCCGCTATGGGCGCCCGCGAGCCGGTTACCAGCTATTACCCTCTCACCGTCGGCTGATCGACACTGAACCGTCAGCCGCCGCCGTTGCTCTCGCGTCTGTCGTATGGGGGTTTGTTCTACCGTTCATCCACGTCGTGGGGGGAGTCGTCAGGTCGTTCGCCGTCGTATGCAGTTCTGTAGGGCGGGGTCCTGTGCCCCGCCGACCGCCTGTCCCCCATAGCCTTGGCGAAGGGGGATCGCCGTCGCTGTCGTTTCTGTCGTTTCTTTCGTTTCTGTCTTATCCGCCGTTCCCCGCCTGCCCCCCGACTTGTGGGCCATAGCTTTAGCGAAGGCCCAAGCCTTGGCGAAGGGGGGCTCTGTCGTTTCTGCTGTTTCTTTCGTTTCTGTCTTGTCCGCCGTTCGCCGCTCACTCCCCCGCGTTCGTCAGCGCCACCCGCGCCACCCGCGCCCCATCCTCGCGGGCGCGCAGGCTCACCGTGTGCTCACCTGCCGCCAGCCGTATCGCTGGCCCGGTGATCCACTGCCACCGATCGTATCGCGAGTCGTTCCCGAACTCGTGAGCCTGCCCGCCGTCCACGATCAGCCACAGCGAGTTGCTCTTCATGTCAGGCCACCAGCATTCGGCTAGCACGGAGTACTCGCCCGCGACCGGGACCGTCATCTGCCACGTGATCGCTCCCGCATCATCGTCGGCTTTCCACGGGTCAGGATTAGCGCGCACCTTCGGCGGCACATGCGCCCACGTCCGTTCGCCCTCCTCCACCAGGGCGAACGGTCCTGTCAGCGACGCCTGAGCCGTGCCGCTTCCCACCCGCACCAGTTCCTCCACCACGCTCACTGCCAGCGGCCGCTCCTGCACCTGCTCCCCGCTCTTCAGGCGCACGGTCACCTCGCGATTACCGACGCCCCCGGCCGGCGCCGAGACCGTCAGCTTCACCTCGGCCACCTCGCCTGACTCGATCGTCACTTTGGCTGGCTCGGCCACCACCTTCAGACCCTCGCCTGCTCCACTGATCCTGATCGTCATCGTCTCGGGGCTCGTATTCGTCAGCGCGATCAGGTCCGTCCACGGCGTCCCCTGAGCCACGCACGCCTTCCCGTCCGGCATCTCGATACGCAGCGGAGTCACCCGCGGCGCCAGGTGTCCCAAGCTCATGTACGTCCACGCCGCCGACCGCGAGCCCGGGCCAGTCTGCGCAAACAGCGCATCGCTCATCTCGCCGAACCACTCGTCGCCGGTGTACCTGTATGGATAGCTCAGCGCCGTCATCACCTGGCCGGTCGCACTGTAACCCTTCTTGCAGTTCGGTGCCTGCTTGTACCAAAACTGTCCCGGCGGGCCCATCGGCTCAGTCGTGATCCACTCGCCGATGCGCACTGCCAGCCGCATCGCGCGCTCGTCTCCGGTAGCCTCGTAGTACTTGCCCAGCCCGCGCCCCACGATCCCGTGCATGAACGTCGTCCCGCCCTCATAGCTCGGCTGCTCCGAAACCGGAACACTCACCACGCCGCGCACCGGATCGATCATCCCCTCAAACCAGTCCATGATCTGCTCCGCTGCCAGCCGGTAGCGCTCCTCGCCGGTGATCCGATACGCCGAAGACAGCGCGATCAGCGACCACCCCGGACCACGCTCCTGCCCGCCCGCACCGTAGTGATTCTCCTCCACGCACCACGAGAACCAGTCGCCCATCTGCCGCGCCACCTCTTCGGTCCGAACATCACCCGTCATCAGCCAGTAGTCCAGCAGCCCCTCAATCCACGCGTGGCTCACATGCGCCCCCGCCACGCAGTGGTCCGGGAACCATCCCTCGTCCACGATGTGCTTGGTGTTGTGATGGTGTGGCGCACCGATCAGATACTCGCGCCCCGGCGCCCAGTGATAGCAGTCCACCTCGTCCTGATGACGCGCGGCTTGCTCGCCGATCTCGAAGAACTTCCGGTCGCCTGATCGGAAATACTGCATCAGGAACCCGTGCTGATGGTCATACTCCTGGTCGCTCCAGAACGTATAGCTCGGCCCGTACCCCCACTCAAAGGTGTCGTCCCCGTAATTCTCCATGCCATACTCGCGCCGCTTCTCACGCTTGGCGATGTACTGCTCATACATCGCGTTGACTTGCTCCTCATAGCGCGGGAACATCCGCCGATCCGTAGGCGCCGTCTCGCCAAGCGCCAGCGTCCCGCACGCATACCCCGGGTCAGGCGTCGCCAGCAGTCGGTCCCCGAAAGCTCGGAAGACCGTCTCGTCTTTCGCATCAGTGCCCTGCGGCTCGAACGCGATCATCACTTCATGCCCGATGCCCTCGCCCTGATACTGCACGAAGGGCCCATCGCTGAAAGTCGTATGGCTGTTCTCCGGGATCAGGTCCAGCGTCACTCCGCCCGGCCCGGCCTCCACAGCCTTCGGGAACTTCTCCCACCACCAGCGCGTCGCCACGGCCAGCCCCGGACCGTTGCTCACTCGCGCCCAGCCCCGCGTCCGGCCTGCCTCGACCGGCTCGCCCGCGCCCACCCGCACCTCCGCCGCATCCAGATCGTGCTGCCGAACGATCACCTGCTCCGCAGACTGCGCCACGCCCGCCGCCTCGTCCAGCCACACACATGACGAGAGCGCGTCGCCGCCCTCGAGCCACGGCGCTGGCATCTGCAGACTCACTCGCGAGAGGCGCTCGGTCGCGCTGTCCTCCTTATGCGTGAACACGTACCGCAGCCGCGTCACCGGGCTGCCCGCGTAGAACTCCTGGATCATGTCGTACTCCAGCAGCGTCGATCCGTCGGCGGCCGTATGCCTGCCAATCCGCCTGATGATCGCTCGCAGCGGCCCCGCCTCCACCACCTGCACATCCGTCACGCTGTCCGTCGCCGACGAGAAGCTCGTGCCGTCCTCACCCGTAACCACCGCGCCCCACGCCTCGCCGCCCGCAACCATCTCTCGCCCGTCCAGCAGCGCCGACTCAAAGATCGTCCCCGTCGTCTTGCTCAGCGTCGCCTCGAGCGGTCCCGCGTCGATCGTGATGCTGTCCCCCGTCTCTTCCACCACCAGCGGTACCGCTGGCGTCGCCGTCGCCGCGACCTCCGATCCGTATTCGACTCGATACGTCGCCGTCTCACCGGCCGCTACTGACGCCGGGAAGCTCACCAGCGCGAACATCACCGAACCGTCCGGCCACGTGTTCAGCCCTCTGACCTGCCGCGCGACCTCCTGCCCGTCCGGGCCAAGCACCCGAATGTTCTCCGCCGAGCGCAGCGCCCCATACGCGAACGGCATCCCGTGGCTCGCGATCTCGCCCGCCCTCGCCGCCCCCGCGTGGTCCGTCACGGTCACCCCGAACTCCCCGCGCCTGACCGCCTGCCCCGGCTGGTAGCATGGCGCGGCGATGCTCATCTCATCCGCCTGCGGTTCCGCCTCCACCAGCGCCCGCGGCAGCAGCGTCACTCCCTCGATCGCCACCGCCTCAGTCCCGTCGCGCTCTGCCTCCACGCGAATCTCCGCCCCGGCCCCGATGCGTGTCGGTCCCAGCAGCGCCTGGTATTGCCCGAAGTCGTCCGCGCTCATCGTCCACGAGCCGATCAGCGCCCCATCCGCCGACACCGTCAACTTCGACTGCCCGGTATGCTCGTCCCGCAGTCCCACTGCCACGTAGTACTGCCCCGCATTGCCCCCGAACTTGCCCGTCAGTGTCCCCGCTTCCGCATCCGCCGCCAGCCGCGCGCCCGCCTCATCGGCCTCAAAGCCAGCCGCCTGCATCGCCGCCGCCGGCATATGCGCAATCTCCCTCAGCAGTTCCGGACCGGCCCAGAACACCTCCGTCGCGAACGGCGCCTCGCCGCTCCCCTGCCGGTCGCTCACCTGCAGCGCCACCGTCACCTCGTCCTTGCCACGCGTCGCGTCCGAGATGTCCACTGTGTAGAACCGCCGCGTTGCCGGCCGCGGATTTAGCCCCAGCACATCCTTCTCCCACACCATCTCCCCGTCCACCAGCACCTCCGCGAAGCGCATGTCCCGCTTCTTGTTCTCGGTGCTCGCCGCCACCCGGTCGCCCTCGAAGGTCCGATCCATACCTCCGCAGTAATCGTCCGACATGTAGAACCGCAGCCAGCACTGGCCCCCGGTGTCCCCGAGTTGCACGGTCCGCGACACCCGCCCGCTCGCCCCGGCTTCGCTCGGCGCGTCCGGGTGCGAAATCGTGTAGACCGCCCGGCGGTCAGACTTGCCCCCGAACGCCCCGCTGCCCTCGAACTCCCACCCCTCGCCATTCAGCGGCCACGTCCCCTGCCGCGTTCCGGCTGGCAGCACCTCGGTCAGACCGAGACGGTAGCACTCCGGCATACTCGGCTCCACGCCCCCAGCCCACGCCGGGGCGTTGGCCATCGCATACGCCATCATGTTCTCAAACAGCAGCGCCCCCGCTCCCCGCTCTCCCTCGCGGTCCTTGAACCAGTCGTACTCCGGTATCATCTGGCAAAGAACAATCCGTCCTTCGCCATACTTCAGTTCCACGATCCCGTAATGTGCCTCATCGCTCTTGGCCTCAGTGTCGTCCCAATTCTGCTCTTTCCCCGTGCTCACCAGCCCTTGCCAGACCTCACCCAGATCATAGAACCCCCGGTAGATGCTGCCCGAGTGCACGTCCGCCATTACCTCTCGCGTGATGGCGTTCGGGGTCGTGAAGATCGGGTGCTCGGGCTCCACAATCTCTCCCAGTTCATACGCCTTATCCATCTTCACTGGCGACGGCAGCCACCGGTCACCGTCGTTGTGTCTCATCCCCACGAACACGCCGCCCGTGCGCACGAAAGCCAGCAGTCCCTGCGGGCTGTTAGCCAGTATGTTCCGATCCGCATCCATCCCGCCGATGATCACGCCGTAGCTGAACGGGTTGACTTTGCGCCTCGCATAGTCGCTGGGTTCAGCCTGTGTGTACTCTATCTCCAGCGCGTCGAGCGCCTGTGACGTGAAGCCCTGCCCCAGCAGCAGCACTGGCGGCGCTTCCTGCGCGCTGACTCCTGTCGCGACCATCAGCGCGGTCACAAACATGGCTGTCACGAGTGACATCTGCATAGCTCTCATGTTGTTCCCTGACCTCTCAACCTGACGCTCATATGTGCGACTGCGCATACCATCGTCCTGCCTTACCCGTCGTCGTCGCCGTCGCCGTCGTCCTGCCGTCGCCGTCGTCGTATGGAGGGCGGGTCTTTCTCTGGGCGCCATAGCTTCAGCGACGGTGTCAGACCCGCCGGTTGTTGCCGTTGTCGTCCGGAGGGGCTGCGTTCCCACGCAGCCCACTGGCCCGAAGGGCCAGGCCGTTGTCGCTCATACGTGCCGTATGGAGGGCCGATCCGTCAGAATCGGCCGGTCGTTGCCGTTAATCGTAGGTCGGGCATCCCGCCCGACGATTAATCCGAGCCGTCCGCCGTTGCCGTCAGTCGTTCCTGTCGTCTCTGTTGTTTCTTCCGTTTCTGTCGTTTCTGCCGTCCCCCCCCTCTCCGGCACGGAGAGGGGGTCGGGGGGTGAGGAGGCCGTTCCCCAACCCCAATCCCCGCCTTCCCTCACCTCAACGCCGCCCGCCCGTTCACCTGCTCCTCGGTGCACCCGATCTCTCGCAGATAATCGAGGTATTGCGCGTGCAGGCCCTCTGCTACGGAGACGTTCTGTTCGAACACGTTGTTCTGCTGCCCCGGGTCGGTAACGATGTTGTACAGTTCCGCTGGCCCGAGTTCCGCGGCGTGCTGCAGCGACCACGTCCCATCGTTGATCGCGCTGTACGTACAGTACCCCGGCGCCCTCTTCACGTCCCTCGTCGTCACTGCGATCTCCCGCGGCGGCGCGCCCTTGCCCAGGATCGCCGGCAACGCCGACTTCCCGTGCGTATCCCGCGGCGGCTGCAGCCCGAGGATGTCCATCATCGTCGGCGCCACGTCCACCGGTTGCATCAGGATATTGCTCCGCACTCCTTGCGGCAGATTCGGCGCGCGCATCAGCAGTGGCACACGCGCCACCTCGTCATAGTAAGGCCAGCCCTTCGCCCGGTCCAGCACGGTGTGCTTGCCCATGTACCCGTGCTCGCCGAGATACCAGCCGTGGTCGGACGTGAACACCACTGCGGTGTTGTCGGCCAGCCCCAGGTCCTCCACCTTCTCCATCAGTCGCCCGATCCACTTATCCATCATGGTGATGCTGCCCGCATACAGTGCCTTGACGTGGTGCAGTTCCTCGTCGGTCAGATACCCCGCGAAGTCGTAGCGCGGTTCGGTCACCTCTTCGCCCTCGTAACCGGGGTCGTACATCTCCGTGTAGAACTTCGGCGGCAGCCACGGCTCATGGACATCGAAGGTGTCGATGTAGAGCAGGAACTTCTCATGCGTGTAGTTGCGCTCCAGCCATTTCATGGCGGCGCTCATGGTCTTTGGCGATGGCCAGTCCTCTTCGGTATGCCGTCGCGAGAAGTTTCGGTAGAACCCGGCCATCCAGTTTCCGTCGCCCCGAGTCTTCTTCGGGTCACACGGTGGCTCCCATTTCACCGGGTCGGTGACCCACCGGTCCGCGATCTGCCCGCGGATCCATTCCACCCCGTTGAATCCCTGATCGTAGTTCATCCCCGGCGCCAGCAGTTGTGTATGGTCGGCGATGAACTGGCTGATGTATCCCTCTTTACGCAGCCGCATCTGCAGCGGCACATTCCCGTCCTGGATCGGCGCCCAGCCGGTGGTATGGAAGACGTAGTTACTGCACATCAGGTCATGTCGTTGTGGCACGGTCGGGAACGAGCCGACGTAGCAGCGGTCGAAGGTCATCCCCGACTTGCTCAGTGCGTCCAGTGATGGGCTCTTGACCCAGTCGTTCCCATAGCACCCGAGGTAGTCTCGCCGCAGCGTATCGCACACGATCACGATCAGGTTCATCTCGTTCCTCCATCGGTCCGCCGCTCGTCGCCGCCCGGTCGCCGGTCGTTGCCGTTGTCCTTAACGGTAGGTCGGGCTTCTGCTTGCACCCGCCAACTTGTGGTCCGACTTGTGGGCCGACTTGTGGGCCGACTTGTGGGCCGACTTGTGGGCCGACTTGTGGGCCGAAGCTTTAGCGAAGGTCCAAGCTTTAGCGAAGGTCCAAGCTTCAGCGACGGTGGGCCAGCCCGACAATCAGTGCCGCTTGTCGCCCATAGCTCGGCGCTGTCTGCCGAGCGACGGGGGATTGCCATCCCTGTCGTCTCTTTCTCTTCTTTCTCTTCTTTCGTTTCTGTCTTTTCTGCCTTTCCCCCATAGTCCTCCCGCCACAAACGCCCACACCATCGCCCCCCACGCCTTCGCCCACACCACCGGCTCCGCCGCCACGCCCGTCACCGCCCAGTGCCACGTCGCCACCACGCACGCCATTGCCAGCGGCACCACCACCAGCATCACGACCATCCCCGGCCACAGTCGCACGCGCCCGCGCAGCACGATCCCTGCGATCAGCAGTACTATGAACGCGACACCTTCGACCTGGTGGCAGCTCCGGATCCACCGCTCGGCGCCCTCGCTGACTCCAAACTCGAACGGGTCCCCGATCCGGCTGATCGACGTGAACATCTCGTAGTGCTCCGGCTTGAAGGCCCACATGTAGGCCAACGCCCAGCTTTGCATCAGCCCCGCGCAGATGACCACGCAAGCGCCGCGCGTCGGCCACGTCAGCAGCCAGCCAACGTCCGACTCGTTGGTGATCTCTACATCCCTGTCCATGCTTTCCCTCGGCTCGCACACTGCGCCGCTCGCTTGACTTGCCCCTGCCTCGCGCCTACAATCGCCGCGACCTGCCAATGGCGCGTTGCCTGAGAGGAGAACTTCCCCGTGAAGCACCTGTCCCCTCCGGCCGTATTCATCACCGAGCAGACCACCCGCGACCCTCGCGCCATGACCCGCGCCGAAAACATGATCGCCGCCATGGATTGCGGCTCGGTTGACACTGTCACTGACGATGATCTTCGCCACATCGTCGTCGAGCGCGGTTGGGCGAGCCACCCCGCCTGGGGCGTCAACGATGACCCGCACGATCCCGACGTGGTCTTCACCATGGCCCGCTTCGATGACTCCGAGGCCGAGCAGAAAGCGCGCATGGCCGCCTACCCCGAGCTCGCCGCCCGCGACCTGTGGGGCTACACTCACTTCTGGTACCGCGACGATGGCGACGCCGACAAGCGCGAGGCCTGGCAGGGAATCATCTGCCAGTCCGCCTGGCAGCTCCACTCCATCACCGGCTGCCCGTTCCGCTGCGCCTATTGCGGCATGGGTGGGATGATGCGCGTGCACGTCAACATCGAGGACTACATCGACCGCATGGACCGGCTCTTCGCGCTCGACCCCGCCCAGCGCCTCTTCAAGTGGGACAACCGTTCCGACGTCTCCGCGTTCGAGCCCGAATACGATGCCTCGCAGCCCTTTGTCGAATACTTCGCCGAGATGCCCGACAAGTTTCTCGAGATATACATTGGCAAGTCCGCCAACACTGATGGCCTGCTTGACCTCGACCCGAAGGGCAAGACCATCATGCAGTGGAGCATCGGCGCCGAGACTCAGAGCACGGTCTTCGAGCCCAACACTGACCCCTGGCGCGACCGAATCGAGGCCGCGCGCCGTCTGCAGCAGGCCGGGTACATTGTCCGCTACCGTTTCTCGCCCATCATCCCCGTCGCCAACTGGCGCGAGGACAACTCCGAGCTCATCGCGCGCATCTTCGAGCGCTCCAACCCCGATATCATTTCGCTCTGCGCGTTCGGCTGGATGGATGTCGACCGCGCCCGCGAGCTTCTCGACTTCTCGCTCCTCGATCCCCAGATCGTTGCAGCGATGGAGTCCGCCGCGCCCTTCCTGCGCGAGCGCGGCTACGCGTCCGGCGGCGGCCGCCCCATACCCCACGATGCCCGCTACAGCATGCTCTCGTTTCTCATCGACGAGATCCGCAAGCACAGTGACGACGTCATCATCGCCCTGTGCCTGGAGACTCCCGAGATGTGGCGCGCCCTCGGCGACCGCACTGGCCAGAAGCCCGGCCACTACGTCTGCAGCTGCGGCCCTGACAGCGTCCCCGGCACGCCCTTGTATGACCACATGCTCGGCGGCTGCACTGCCTGCTCCACCTGATCCGCGAACCCCGGCGCAAGGGAGAAGGTCGGCAGGGAAAATCCCGCCCGCCATCGAACTTGCCCATCGCCGTTGACACCAGTCGCGAGAGGGGCGCATCCCGATGTCCGACCGCCCAAACGTTTTGCTCTTCATGACTGACCAGCAGCGCTTTGACACCATCCGCGAGCTCGGCAATGTCTTCATCCAGACCCCCACCCTCGACTCGCTGGCGCAGGAGGGAACCAGCTTCACCTCCGCGTATTGCGCCTCGCCTGTGTGCATCGCCTCGCGCTGCAGCATGGTCCTGAGCCAGTGGGCCCACGAGACCGACTGCACCACTAACTGCCCCATGCCCCAGGAGCGCACCTCACTCATGGAGCTGCTCGCCGATGGCGGCTACCAGACTCACGGCGTCGGCAAGATGCACTTCGCGCCTGACAGCCACAAGCTGTGGGGTTACGAGAGTCGCGACTACTCCGAGGAGGGCGGCTGGCGCGAGGACGATGACTACTGCCGCTTCGTCCACGACGCCGGCTACGATCACGTCTTCGCTCTGATGGGCGTCCGCAGCGAATACTACTACATCCCCCAGCCCTCCCAGCTTCCCGCCCGCTTGCACAACTCCACCTGGGTCGCCGACCGCTCCGTCGACTTCCTCGGGGCCCGCGACCAGAGCCGCCCCTTCTTCCTCTGGTCCAGTTTCATCAAGCCCCATCCGCCCTTTGAGTCGCCCGCTCCCTGGCATCGACTCTACAAGCCTGTCGACGTGCCGCTGCCTCATCTGCCCGCCGACTTCGAGGCCCTGCAGACTTACTGGAACCGTCGCCAGAACCGCTACAAGTACCGCGATCAGGGCTGGGACGACAACTTCATCCGCACCATGCGCGCCGCATACTACGCCTGCATCTCGTTCGTTGATTACAACGCTGGCCGCATCATCGACCACCTGCGCCAGACTGGCGAGATCGACAACACCATCATCATCTGGACCGCCGACCACGGCGAGATGCTCGGCGACTTCGGCTCCTTCGGCAAGCGCTCCATCTTCGATGCCGCCGCCCGCGTCCCCATGATCGTCCGCTATCCCGATCGTTTCGCCGCCGGCGAGCGCTGCGACACTCCCTGCAGTCTGGTCGATGTCGCGCCCACCATCCTCGGCGCATGCGGCCTCGACACCATCGACCAGCACTCCGGCGCCGACCTCGCCCAGCTCCGCGACTCCGGCGCCGACCGCCCCGGAGTCGTCTGTCAGTATAGCCAGCGCGAGAGCGGCCTCTATGGTCTCAT
The DNA here is from genome assembly GCA_029821735.1 of Candidatus Zipacnadia bacterium. Lineage (GTDB taxonomy): Bacteria > Armatimonadota > Zipacnadia > Zipacnadales > UBA5352 > JALGSU01. Next base: position 11,658 of record JALGSU010000024.1, read on the forward strand.
CAACGATGACTTCAAGTATGTCTACTCCGCCGCCGACAACCAGGAGTGGCTCTTCCGTCGACGCGACGGCCAGTTCGAGGAGCGAAGTGTCGCCGACAACCAGGCATATTGGGGCACCGCCGCCACCATGCGCGATCAGCTCATCGCCTGGTTCCAGCGCGATGGGTACACCGAGCCGCTCGACGGCGACGCCTGGCGAGTCTACCCGCCTGAGCAGCGCCCGACCGTCGACCCCAATCCCGATCACGGTCTCCTCTTCCAAGAGGGCCGCGACGTCTCAGGCGAATTCCCGCCCGGCTACGCGCCCATCAGCCTGCCCCAACCCCACCGCCCGGAGGCCCGCAAGGAACCGGGGTTGTAGATGGGCCGGGTCCTTCGACGTCGCCTGCCGTCGCCGTAGTCGTTAATCGTAGGTCGGGCTTCCAGCCCCGACAATCAGTTCGTCCCGTTGCCTTCGTCGTCGCCGTTGTCGTGTGGAGGGCGGGTCTTTCTCCGGGCACCGTAGCTTCAGCGAAGGTGTCAGACCCGCCGGTCGTTGAGCCGTTGATTGATGCCACTCGCCGCCCTTGCCCTCCACCACCGAAAGGACTGATCCGCCCATGACCTTCGACCTTCTCATCAGGGGTGGCACCGTTGCCGACGGTACCGGCGCCGAGCCGTTCGTCGCGGACGTCGGCATATCCGGTGACCGCATCCACGCTATCGGCGACCTTGCCGCCGCCGATGCCCGCGACGTCATCGACGCCGCTGGCCTTATCGTCGCGCCCGGATTCATCGACGTCCACAACCACGCGTCCAGCCAGGCAGAGGGTGGCATCCTCAACATACCCAGCGCTGACAACTCGGTCCGCCAGGGCGTGACCACTCTCATCAGTGGCAACTGCGGCGGCAGCCCATGGCCGATCGCCGAGCATCTTGACGCGGTCGCGGAGCTTGACATCCGCCAGAACTATGGCCTGATGGTCGGCCACGGAACGCTCCGCGCTCAGGCCAAGGTCGGCCACCACGCCATCGATGACGAGGGCATCGCCCGCATGCAGGTCCTCGCCGCCCACGCGATGGATGAGGGCGCATTCGGCATGACCACCGGTTACTTCCCCGACTTCGTCACCACCGACGAGATCGCCCGCGTGGCTCGACCCATCGGCCTCGCCGGCGGCGTCTACGCCAGCCACATCCGCTGCGAGGGCCCCCGCCTGCTTGAGGCGATCGAGGAGGCCATCGACGTCGGCGAGCGCTCCGGTTGCCCGGTCCAGATTTCGCACATCAAGTGCTACGGAGTCGACGCCTGGGACAAGGCCCAGCAGGTCCTCGAGCTCATCGACGCCGCCCGCGCCCGCGGCCTCAACGTCCACGGAGATCGCTACCCTTACGTCGCCGCCTTCTCCGGTATCGCCAACGTAGTTCCCTCCGCCCTGCGCGTCGAAGCAGCCAAGCGCGGCGGGCTTGAGCATCTCCGCGACGATGACCTTATCGACCAGGTCCGCGAGGGCTCCATTGACTACATCCGATCTCTCGGCGGGCCCGACAAACTCATGTTCGCGCCCCTCGAAGCCATCCCCGGACTTGACGGCCGACGCCTCGCCGAAGTCGCCGAAGAGCGCGGCCAGCAGCCCTGGGACACTGCCGTCGACCTCACCATCGACGGCGGTGTGTCCTGCATGTTCTTCGTCATGAAGGAAGAGAATGTGCAGACCTTCATGCGACACCCGGCGGTCTTCGCCGGCTCGGACGGACACCTGCGCGTCTTCGGCAAGGGCGTCTCTCACCCGCGCAACTACGGCACCTTCCCCCGATGGGTCGGCCACTACGGACGCGACCTCGGACTCTTCACGGTCCAGGAGGTCGTGCGTAGATGTGCGGCGATGCCCGCCGAGAAGTTCGGCCTCGCCGACCGCGGGCTCATCGCTCCCCGCCGGTATGCTGACCTCGTGATCTTCTCCTGGGATCGCATCATTGACTGCGCGACTTTCGAGGACCAGCATCGGTATCCTGAGGGGATCGAGCACGTGATTCTCAACGGCCGATCTGCCGTGCGCGATGGCGAGACTCAGTCCGGCGGTTTCGGCCGCGTCCTTAGACTCCACTAACCGCCGTCCGCCGCCACCCGCCGGTCGTTGCCTTGGCCGTATGGAGGGCGGGGCTTTCCTTGGGCACCGAAGCCTTGGCGAAGGTGTCAGACCCGCCGGTCGTTGTCGTTGTCGTCGGAGGGGCTGCGTTCCCACGCAGCCCACTGGCCCAAAGGGCCAGGTCGTTGTCGTTCATCCGTGCCCTATGGAGGGCGGGGCTTTCCTTGGGCACCGAAGCCTTGGCGAAGGTGTCAGACCCGCCGGCTGTTCCTGTTGTCGTCCGTCGGCACTTTCGTTCCTGCTGTCTCTTTCGTTTCTGTCTCTTCTGCCTTTCGCCGTACACAAAGAAGCGGGGCCCCAACTGGGGCCCCGCTTCGATCGTGTCGGTTCACACCGGCTTAGAAGCCGATGGTGACTCCGGCCTGAAGGAGATCCAGGTCGACGCCACTGACCATGACGGGCTCTTCGTGCGCATAGGTCAGCGCAAGATCGAGGCCGTCGGCCAGCGGAACGGTAGCCGTGACGCCATACAGCGCGTCGTAGAACAGCCCGGTCAGGTCATACGCATTGCCGCTGTTCGGGCTGTACGCGTTCCAGTAGTTCGCGGGACCAGCGTTGCTGTCCAGGTCGTAGTAGACGACCTCGAAGTTCGCACCGACGGCATCGAACATCAGCTTGCCGCCCATGACCGATACGTTCGCCAGCACCGGTGCGCGGCGCAGCCAGCGCTCCCACGGCACATAGCCGCCGGGGAAGCCGCGTCGGTCCAGAACCTCGTAGTAGGGGTTGATCGACGAGTAGTAGACGTCATACTCGGCGTCGGCTGTCGAGTAGTAACCCGTCAGCGCGAAGTTGTCGGTCTTCCAGATGTCCAGAGACGCGACCAGAGCGGACGGGTCCTGGCCGGTCGTCGGAGCATTCGGCCACGTGCCCGGCATCGTGGGCCGGTTCGCGTGCTCCTGGATGACCGCGTACTCGGCCATCAGAGTGCGGCCCCAGATCTGAGCGGCGATGTCAACTGACAACGCTGTCTCGTCGTTGATCTGGTTCGGGTTCGGGCCACCGCCACCGGGGCCCATGTAGGTCAGCGCGTTCACGCGCGAGACACCGCTGAGCAGAGCGTTGAAGCCCAGCGAGAAGCTCGCAGCATCATAGGACGCGCGCGCGGACAGGTAACCGTCGTTGTCCTCGGGGTTCGCGTCGGCGTCGCCAGGAGGACCAGGCGGAATCAGACCATACCCGTCCCCGACCTCGTCAGCGTTGCCGGCGAAGAACTCGAGGCCAAACCCGTCAAACAGCAGGTCGCTGAACTCACCACGGACGCCCTGCAGTGCCTGGCGATCCGCGTCAACAACCAGACCACACGCATAGGCCAGCCGCTGCCGACCCATTGTCCACAGCGCCGAGTTGCCGGTCGAGAACCGAACATACGCCTCGTCCAGCCACAGGCTGCTGTTCCCGAAGCTCTTGCTCGCCGAGTAGACTTCGCCACAGTACGGGCCGTAGACGTCGTTCGGCGCGCAGCTGTCGCGACCCTTGAGCATGATCGAACCATAGACGTCGTCGGTGATGTCGCCGGCGATGCCAACGGTCGCGGTCAGAGCGTCGTACTCATGGTTGAAGTCAATGTCTTCCCCAACCATACCGATGCGCCAGTCGAGCCAACCCGTAACCTCGGGTCCGCCCAGGCCGGCCTCGATGGCCGTCACGCGATCGCCGATGTCATAGACTTCGCCGGTCAGCGCTTCGACGTCGTCGGTCAGGTCCGCGAGTTCATCCTTGAACTCGGCGCACAGCTTGTTGATAAGCTCTGCGCACATGGCCTCGTCACATACGCCAGTGTCGCCCTTCGGGCCAGCAGCCCCGGCGGGGCCAGCAGCACCAGCAGGACCAGCAGCGCCAACAGCGCCAGCAGCACCAGCGTCACCCGTGTCGCCCTTGGGACCGGCCTCACCGACGCCGCCCTCGGGCAGACGCTGCAGCAGTCGCGAAATCGCGGCCGCGAACTCGTAGCGAGTCATCGCACGGTCGCCCTTGAATGTGCCGTCGGGGTAACCAATGATGACCCCAGCCTCGACGACCTGCTGGACTGCGTCATACGCCCAGTGGTCGAACGGTACTGTCTCCGCAGGGCTGCTCTGCGCGAACGCAGGAACCGCCAGCAGCGAAGCAATTACAACAACTAGCAATGTTGCTCTCATGTGATGGTCTCCTCCCTAATTTCTCCGCGTGGCCCACGCGGCGCAACCCACAGCGGGTTACTCGCGCAGGACGAACCGGGCCGTTGTAGTGCGGAAGGAACCACACTGACGAGTCTTTCCAAAGTTTCCTCGCCCCGTGTAGTCCCGTGCTGCATCTAGCCCGGAGCATTCCGAGAACTCTCCCGACAGCCAGGCGATGGAGGAGCCTCCCTTCTGTGCCCGATTGAGGCTATCGGCGTTCACAGAATCACATAACGTCAGCCGGGGAACGTTCCCCGGCCGGATTACACGGAGGATAGCATACGTTCCCTCTCAAGTCAACGAAAAGAGACAATTGGTTAACCTTGCGTGACCCGCCCTGACCGACCCGTACACAAGAAAAGAGTGGGGTCCCGCGAGGGACCCCACTCTCAATATTGCGTCTGCTATGCGGAGCGCCCTAGAAGGGCACCTCGGCACCGGCCTGAACGAGGTCGATGTCGACGCCAGAGGCGAGTGCTGCACTCTCGTGCGCATAGGTCAGGCTCAGTTCAACAGCGCCGCCAACGAGCTGCGAAGCGGTGACCGCATACAGCTGGTCATACGCAGCAGCGGTGGCGGTGTTGGACTCGACGTCGTAGTAGCACACGTCGAACGGAACGTTGCCCAGCGCGAAGCCGAGCTGTCCGCCGAACACGCGGCTGGCGGGCAGGATCGGATCGTTCTCGAGCCAGCGGTTCCAGGGCAGCGCGCCTGCTGCCAGCCTGCTGTCGATGAGCTCGACATAGGGCGTCAGCGACGTGTTGTACAGGTTGTACATCTCGTCGACGTCCGAGTAGAAGCCAGCCAGCGAGAAGCTGCTGGTGTTCCAGATGTCAGCCATGACGACCAGAGCCGTCGGGTTGTCCATGCTGGAAGGAATCTGGCGATCCGAGAGCGCCTCGATCTGGGCATACTCCGCAACGATGTCGCGGCCCCAGACGTTAAAGGCGACGTCCGCGCTGAACGCGGTCTCGTCCTCGAGAAGCTGAGGATACAGGTAGTTCGCCTCGGCCTGGCCGCTCCAGAGAGCGTTCAGACCAATGGCAACCGGGCCGGCCTCGAACGACAGGCGGCTGGCCAGAAGGCCGTCGTTGTCCTGCGGGTTCGCGCCTACGGGCGCCGGGTTCGCCGGAACGAAGCCATAGGCCTCGGACTGGATGTCCGCGTTGCCCGCGAACACGTCGATGTTCAGACCACGGAACAGAATGTCGGTGAACTCGCCCTTGATGCCCTGAACCGCTTGGCGGTCCGTGTCGAAAACCAGACCACAGGCGTAGGCGTCATACTGACGACCCATCGTCCACGCGGCCGAGTTGCCGGTGTTGAAGCGCACGTAGGCTTCGTCCATCCAGATCGAGTTCACGTCATACATGTCATACATCGCGGAGCTGTCGCGAGTCTTCAGCGTGATCGCGCCATAGACGTCGTCGGTGATGTCGCCGGCGATGCCAACGGTAGCGGTCAGAGCGTCGAACTCGTGGTTGAAGTCGATGTCTTCGCCGACCATACCGATGCGCCAGTCCAGCCAACCCGTGACCTCCGGGCCGCCCATGCTCTCTTCAATCGCGGTCACGCGATCGCCGAGATCATAAACGTCGTTGGTCAGGTACTCGACATCTTCCTTCAGGTCCGCGAGCTCGTCCTTGAACTCGGCGCACAGCTTGTTGATCATTTCCGCGATCTTCGCCTCGTCACACACGCCAGTGTCGCCCTTCGGGCCCTGGGCGCCAGCAGCGCCAGCAGGACCGGCAGCACCAGCAGGACCAGCAGCGCCAGCAGCGCCGGCAGGACCGGTGTCGCCCTTGGCGCCAGCGGGACCGACGCCGCCTTCGGGCAGGCTCTGCAGCAGGCGGGAGATGGCAGCGGCGAACTCATAACGAGTCATCGCACGGTCGCCCTTGAAGGTGCCGTCGGGGTAACCAATGATGACCCCAGCTTCGACGACCTGCTGGACTGCGTCATACGCCCAGTGGTCGAACGGAACGGTCTCTGCCGGGCTGCTCTGCGCGAACGCAGGGACTGCCAGCAGTGAAGCGATTACGACGATAAGCAGTGTGGCTCTCATGTAGGTGTTTCCTCCTTGGTTGTTGGGAAAGAGCACGGCGCCGTGTCCCACACTGGGACCCTTAACCGTGCGCGAACCAGGCTGAAAGCTGCAATGAGGACCGCCACAGTGAGTTTCTCCTTGTTTCCTCAGATGTATGCGGCCCAAGCTGTGATGTACCTGGTTCGGGCTGTTCGCGTCCCTCCGACAGACAGGCGAGGAGGAGCCTCCCTTCGTTGCCAGTCTATGTCCATCGGCGCGTACAGGAAATGATAATGATCTGGGCTGAGCCCAAACTGCGCGGACTATAGCACAGCGCCCCTGGCAAGTCAAGAATCCGGGCGTTTCCGCCGTTCGCCGTTCCCCCCTCCGGCACGGAGGGGGGGAGTCGCTCCCGCAGGGAGCGGCGGGGGGAGGCGGCGCCCCTTCTCTCACACACCTTGAACGCACCAGGCAGACCCGCCGCTCGTTGCCGTTGTCCAGTCGTATGGAGGGCCGATTCGTCAGAATCGGCCGGCCGTTGTCGTATGCCGTTGTGTAGGGCGCGGTTCTTGCTCGCCCACCAACTTGTGGGCCATAGCTTCAGCGACGGCCCAAGCTTCAGCGACGGTGTCAGACCCGCCGGCCTTTGTTGTTGTCGTCGCCGTTAACCGTAGGTCGGGCTTCCAGCCCCGACAATCAATCCGTGCCGTCGCCGTCTCCGTGGTCGTAGGAGCAACCGTGCTGTTTGTCAAGCCCGGCCGTTGGCACCACCCTCGGGTTCCGTACAACAACGAGGGCCGGACATTTCCTGACCATCGACCGGCTCGTTCGTCGCCGTTGCCGTTCCCCTTTGCCCCTTGCCCATTCCCCTTTGCCGCCGTTCGCCTCTGCCGTCCTACTTACTCTTCGCTTTCGGCGTCCTCAGATGTTTCATCGGCGGCCCCGGCCTCATCTGCAGTTTCGTCCGCGTCGGCCTCGTCCTCATCGACTTCCAGCCACACTGATCCTCGCCCGCCGCAGTATGAGCAACGCACGGCCGCGAACTGCCGCCGTCCCTTGCCGGATGCTGCGAGGCATTCGGCGCAACTCTTCCCGCCGCTGACGGTGCAGTTCTTCTTCCCGCCGCAGTGCGAGCACGTCACGAGTTTCCTCATCTCTCTCACCTCTTCGGACATCTCGCGCCCTTTACTCGGTTGCGAGCATGATTGTCGTTTCTGCCTTTCGCTGCTTGTCCCCCGTAGCTTCAGCGAAGGGGGATCGTCTCTTTTGTTTCTGCCTTACTCCCACGCTCCCAGTGCCCCCGCGGGTATCTTCCACTCCCGTCCGCCTTCCCCTGCTTGCTGCTCGAGCACGCTCACGGTTTCCGTGGCGGCGGGCCGCTCGGTCAATTCGTCTGGTATGGCGCGCAACGCCCGTTCAGCGCGGCCGATCATGTCGTTGAGCGCCGCGGTGATCGTGGCTGGCGCGCCCTCGGCTGGTGCTGCGGATGCCACCAGCGCGCGCAATGCCTCGATCCCCTCTGCCAGCGAGCCGGCAGGCGCGTCCACGCGCAGCTCTGCCGCTTCCCAGCAAGTGCTCAGCAGGGGCGGCTCAGCGCGCGCCGTCGCCACCAGGTAGAGTCGTTCGCGCTCTCCGTCACGCGAGTCACCGTGCACCACGATCGCCTGCCCGCTGGCATCGTCGCCGGCCAGCAGACCCGCGATCCCCGCTTCTGCATCGAACGGTCGCACTGACAGGTCGGTAAGTGCCTGCGGATGTTGCCCGAGCAGGTAGTCCTCGACCATCCCTCGCGGGTCCCGCCGCCGGTAGACCATCATGCCGGTGGCCGAGTTGTTGTCGGCGTATGTCTCCCCCTCGCGCCAGCCCAGGCTTGCCAGCAGTGCGGTCAGGTTCCGGAACGCCGGTCGGATCGGCTGCCGCCATGCGAGGCGCATCCGGCCCGACCCCGCCAGCATTGCCTCTATCTCGATGCTCACTCGGTCGTTCTCGCTGCGCGCCCCGCCCCGGCTCTGCCACCCCTGCGGTGCCCGCCACTTCACCAGTCCGTTGTCGCCGAGGAAGTCCACGCCTTCTTCGGCTCCCACTCGCCACTGCCCCGGCTGCATACTCGCCGCGATCCGCGACAGTTCGGGGAGATGCTCTGCCATCGTCTCCGCTGGCGCCATCGCTGCCACCAGCAGGCCGTCGCCGTCCTCGGTTGCGTAGCTGGCCAGCAGGTCCATCCCCGAAGCGGTCCAACCGCGCCACGCGGCCGCGCCGTTCTCCCCGACTGTCCGCACCAGCCCCGTCAGTTCCCCACCCGTCTGCGGCACCAGCGCGAGCAGCCGGCTCACTTCCTCTGCGGAGGCCTCTGCGGCGCCTGCCAGTGGCCACCACACCACCAAGCGCGGGGCCTCGGCATCGTGCTCCCACGCCGCCACGATCCGCCCCTCCTCCACCGACATCCGCCAGTCTCCCGGCAGTGACACCGCAAAGCCCGTCTCGTCGCGCACCTGCCCCCACGTTGCCTCCCCGGGTTCCGTCGTCGGCAGTAGCGGTTCAGTATGGCCGGTCACCGTCAACTCCCCTGGTGGCCGATCATCTGCCGGCGGCACTCCCGTCGCCACCTCGCCCGGCACCGGCTCCATCGGCCCCGGATCAACCACTGGCGTCACCGGCGGCTCGACTGGCGGTACTACCGGCGGCTCAACTACCGGCGGTTCAACTGGTGGCGCCACAAGCTCCGTGACCCCTGGACGGAAGCTGCGCATCATCACGTCGAACAGTTCGGCGCGCAGCCCGGCCAACATCTCTTCGGCGCAGAACGCACCCACCACCCAGTGTTTGCCCTCGTTCCCATAGGCGCAAAAGACGCTCGCCTGGGCGATCCCGTTTGCCCGAGCCAGCCCGGTGACGATGACTGCATCATCGCCATCCACGGTCTGCACCGGCTCCTCGGACCGCCGGCTGTAGTCCATCGCCCGCACCAGCAGGCCCTCATGTTCGCGCACTGCTTCTGCGGCGCTCGCGGGTGGTCGCAACGCGTCCCACGCCACCACTTCCACCACCAGCGCGCCGGCCGGCCCTACGAGTTTCGCCCCGCGCTCGGACACTGGCTGCACGGTCCAGCCCGCTGGCGCGCTGATGCTGAACGCCGGTGACGCGCACGACACCCACGCCCAGCTCTCTGGTTGCGCGATGGCTCCCGACGTGGCGACGCCCACCAGCAGCGCGACCAGCACCCACACAACGCCCCGGTTACTCTCGATCGTCTGATCCCTCAATTGAGGTGCTCAATTCCGCGTCAGAATGGTCTGCCTGACAGCCCCCGCGCCATCTGCCCTCCCGCTGTCTCCCCTCTCCGGCACGGAGAGGGGTCGGGGGAGAGGCGCCGTTGCCAGTCCCCATTCTCCTTTCCCCGCGGTTCCGCCGCAACCTTCCCTCTCGCCCTCCCCACGACCGCGCGCGGAGGATTCTCCGCCCGCCACGGACAACTTACCGAACCCACCGACGCATGACTTGTTGTGACCAGGACAGGAGCGCACAAGCATGGCTCTGAGCAGGCAGGATCTCGTCGACGATCTTCGGGCCCTCGGTGTTGGGCCCGGAATGACCATAATGGTACACAGTGCCCTCTCCGCGATCGGCCAGGTCGAGGGCGGCGCCACCACGCTCATAGAGGCCCTCATTGAGGCCGTCGGCCCCGAGGGCACCGTTGCCATGCCCGCGATGAGCGGCGGCGTCTACGAGCACGAGACTTCGCCCGCCAATGTCGGCGCGGTCACCGAAGCCTTCCGCTGCTACCCGGGCGTGACCCGCAGCTTCCATCCGTCTCACTCGGCCTGCGCCATCGGCCCTGACACCCACTTCCTGCTCGATGATTCCCTCGATCACCCCACCGCCATCGGCTCCGAGTCCCCCTGGGGCCGCCTCTCCCGGCTCACTGACGCCTACGTGCTCCTCCTCGGTGTCGACCAGGATCGCAACACGCTCTTGCACCATCCCGAGGAGCTCGTCCGCAGCCCGTACTTGTCCACCAAAACCTCCCGTTATCTCGACGAGTCCGGCCAGGAGCAGACCGTCACCTTCGACCTCTTCCCCGGCCCGCACCGCGACTTCATCGGCCTCGAGCCCATCTTCCGCGATGGCGCCGCCATGAAGTTCGGCAAAGTCGGCCGCGCCGTCTGCCGCCTCATGCACGCTACCACCACGGTCGAGTTGATGGTTAAGGCCCTGCGCGCCGATCCCGCCGCCGTGCTCTGCGACAACCCCAACTGTGATGATTGCGTCATGCAGCGCGCGAAGATCAAAGCTCACGATCTCGCTGCACATGACTTCCGCCCATCGGCTCTGCTTGACGAACTCGTCGATGACCTCGCCCACGCCGGCGATGGTGCCGAACACGCTGGCGGCCTGCAGGCAATCTGCAACGAGGGCATCCGCTCAGCCGAGGTCGGCCATTCACTCGCCGCGCAGCTCCTCGCCGACGAGTCCGCCCGCGAGGCCTTCGCTGCCGAACTCGCCTCTCGCGAGATGACCGTGAGCTGCCTGCACTGTGGCCTCACCCCCGACGAGTTCATGGCCGCTCCCGACCGCGTCGCCGCAGCCGCTGAACTCGCCGCCTCAATGTCCGTTCCGCTGGTCAAGGTTCCCTCGCCGCCCGCTGGCACTGATCCCGCCGCCGCGATCGACTGTCTGCGCGAAGCCCTTGCGGCGACTGCCACGAGCGGCATCGCTCTGGTCTTCGAGAACATGCCGGACAGTTGCTGGGACACCGGCGAGGCCTGCGATGCGCCCTTACTGGCGCTGGCGGATGGTGGCCGCCTGGGCTTTGCTTTCAACCCCGCCCACTTCGCCAACGTCGGCGAAAAGCCGTTCCTTGGCACATGGCGCAAGACCAAGCTCAAGCGTCACACTCGCATCGTCTACGCGACTGATGGTTGCGTTCCCGGTCGCCCGCCCTACACGCCTTTGATGGGCGGCACAGCCGAGGTCAAAGAGGTCATCTCCATCTTCCGCTGTCGGAGCTTCGATGGTTTCGTCACGCTGAAGATGGGCGAGGGCACCGGTCCTGCGGCCTTTGCATCGCACGCCGCAGCCTTCCGCAAACTCCTCGCCACCAGCTAACCGTTCATCCGTGCCGTAGCCGTTTGCCGTTCTCTGCGCCTCCGCGCCTCTGCGGTTCTGCCGCTTGTCGTCAGCACACAACCGAAAGGTCCGTTCACCATGGACTCATCCCACTTCGATCTCCTCATCACCGGCGGCACCGTCGTCGATGGCACCGGCGCACCCGCGCAGCCTGCTGACCTCGCCGTCCGCGATGGTCTCATCGTCGCGACCGGCGACCTCAACGGCGCCACTGCCGACACAGTCATCGATGCCGCCGGCTTGACCGTCATGCCCGGCGTCATCGACTGTCACGCGCACTCTGACCTGAACCTTCTCGCCGATCCACGTGGCGCCTCGAAGATCCAGATGGGCGTCACCACCGAACTCAATGGTCAGTGCGGTCTCGGCATCTTTCCCGTTCGCCCCGAGCGTCGCGAGTCGCTTTCCACCGCCTGTTCATTCATCGCCGCTCCGGTTGACTGGGACTGGATCACCACCGAGGATTACTTGCAGCGCCTCGATGACGCCGGTCCCGCCTACAGTTGCGCCGCCATGATCGGCCACGGAGCCGTCCACGCCTGGGGCATGGGCTTCGATCAGCGCCCGCCCACTGCCGACGAGATTGCCGAGATGCGCGCCGCCCTGCACGCGGCTTTCGACGCCGGCTGCGTCGGCATGTCCTTCGGATTGGCGTATGCGCCAGGCTCATTCGCAGACGATGCCGAACTCGTCGCACTGCTGGAAGTCGTTGCCCAGCGCGAGCGACTCGTCAGCGTTCACGTGCGCAACGAGGGCGGCGAGCTCCTCGAAGCCATCGGCGAGTTCGCCGACCTCTGCCGCCAGGCGGGCGACGGTATCCGACTGCAGATCGACCACCTCAAGTGTTCCGGCCAGCGCTGGTGGGGAAAGATGGACGACGCCCTCGCGCTCATCGAGAGCCTCCGCGCTGGCGGGCTCGACATTGCTTTCGACTGCTATCCCTACATCGCGGGCAGCCGCCACCTCTCCGGCTCCCTGCCCGACTGGGTCCACGATGGTGGCGCCGACGCGATGCTCGAACGCATCGCGCTTCCCGAAACTCGCGAGCGCCTGCGTGTCGAGTACACTGACTGGCTCGAGGGCCGCGTCGTCCACAACCCCTTCGAGTTGCCCTTCGAGAAGATCGTCGTCACCGGCGTCGCCACTGACGCGAACCAATCGCTCGTCGGCCTCAGCATCACCGCAATCGCCGAAGCCCGGAACGCTGACCCCGTCGACGTCTTCCTCGACCTTCTCGTCGAGGAGCGCGGCCACGCAAACGCGGTTCTCTTCTCCATGGCCGAGGAGGACATGAACCGTGCTTTGGCGCACCATCTTGGGTGTGTCTGCACTGACGGTCTGGCCTTCGCGCCCGACGGTCCCTTGGCCACCGGCGCTCCGCACCCGCGCTCGTACGGGACCTTCCCGCGCCTGCTCGGCCACTACGTTCGCGAGCGCGGTCTGCTCTCGCTCGAGGAGGCGGTCCGCAAGGTCACGAGCTGGCCTGCCGAGCGCCTCGGCGTCACTGACCGCGGAGTCGTCGCGGAGGGCAAGCGCGCCGACCTGATGGTTTTCGACGCGGACACGATCATTGACACAGCGACCTACGATGCGCCGCATCAATATCCGAAGGGGATTGACGCTGTGATCGTCAACGGTGAAGTCGCGGTTCGAAGCGGCGTCCAGTCCGAGCGTCACCATGGCGGCGTCCTCCGCGTCTGACGCGGAGTCGTCCGTCAGCCGTACGCCGTTCTGTAGGGCGGGGTCCTTGCCTGCCGACCGACTTGTGGGCCATAGCTTTGGCGAAGGTCCATAGCTTCAGCGTAGGCGTCAGACCCGCCGGCCGTTGTCTTTGACGTCGTTTCTGCTGTCTCTTTCGTTTCTGTTGTTTCTGCCGTAAGGCGGGGGCAGGGAGTCGTTCCATGATCCGCATCGGCACATCCGGCTATTCGTACGATGACTGGGTCGGCCCGTTCTATCCCGAGGGAACGGACAAACGAAAATTCCTCGACCATTACGCTGGCCACTTCGGCTGCGTCGAGATCAATTACACCTACTACCGAATGCCCAACGCCCGAACGCTCGGGGCCATGGCCGAGAAGACCGGAGACGATTTCCGTTTCGTGATCAAGGCCAACCAGGAGATGACTCACGATCGCGGCGGCGACAAAACCGAGACCTTCGCCGAGTTCATCGACGCGCTCTCGCCGCTGCGCGACTCGGGCAAGCTCGGATGCGTGCTCGCTCAGTTCCCAAGTTCATTCCGCTGCACCAAACCAAACGTCGGCTACTTGCGCACCTTCCACGAACTGATGCCCGATCTCCCCGTCGTGGTCGAGTTCCGTCACCGGAGTTGGGAGCGAGATGGAACCTACCGATTCCTCCACGAGCGCGGCATGGGATTCTGCTGTGTCGATCAGCCTCAATTCCGAAATCTGATGCCGCCCGTTGCCGAGGTGACTTCCGACATCGGATACGTCCGTTTCCACGGTCGAAACGCCGAGAAGTGGTGGAACCACGATGAGGCCTGGGAGCGATACGACTACTTGTATACAAAAGAGGAACTCGGCGAGTGGGTGAGCAAGGTCTCCGACGTCGCCGAGCACTCCGAGCAGACCTACCTGTTCTTCAACAATCATTACAACGCCCAGGCCGTGCAAAACGCGACCGACTTTGCCGACTTGCTCGAGGAAGCTGGTCTCTTCTGACCGGATTTCTCCGCCGCGACCGGTCGATTCGCGGCGCGCCAGCCTTGTTAAGTACTCCGTGTGAGTTGTTAACTACCAGCTGTTAGCCATCCTGTTAAGTACTCTGGACTTGGAGGCCCTTCTCAATGCGCATCCTGATCACTGGCGGAGCCGGCTTCATCGGCTCCAACATCGCCGACCGCTACCTGCAGCTCGGCCACGAAGTCTCAATCGTCGATAACCTCGCCACCGGCCGCCGCAACAACATCAATCCGCGAGCCGATTTCCATGAGGTCGACATGACCAGCAAAACGGCCCTGGATGCCGTTTTCACGGCCGTACAGCCCGAAATCGCGAATCACCACGCTGCCCAAATGGACGTGCGCCGCTCTGTCTCTGAGCCTCAGTTCGACGCCCAGACCAACATCGTGGGCACGCTGAACGTGCTTGAGGCCGCCAAATCCGTCGGCACCCGCAAGATCATCTTCTCCTCCTCTGGCGGCGCCATCTACGGCGAGCCCGAGCGAATCCCGGCCGACGAGAGCCACCCGCTTCAGCCAATGTCACATTATGGCGCCTCCAAATTGGCCGGAGAGGTCTATATCCAGCTCTACGAGCGATTGTACGATTTGACGTTCACAATTCTCCGCTACGCCAATGTCTA
>JALGSU010000025.1 GCA_029821735.1 Candidatus Zipacnadia bacterium
GCCCAAAGGGCCAGGCCGTTTGTTGCCTCGTCGTTGAGGAAGGGCTGTGTTCCTACGCAGCCCACTGGCCCAAAGGGCCAGGCCGTTTGTTGCCTCGTCGTTCAGGAGGGGCTGTGTTCCTACGCAGCCCACTGGCCCAAAGGGCCAGGCCGTTTGTTGCCTCGTCGTTGAGGAGGAGCCGGATTATGTGTATCCGGCCCGGTCGTTGTCGTTGCCGTCGCCTTGTCGTATGGAGGGCGGGTCCATTTTTGGGCACCGAAGCCTTGGCGAAGGTGTCAGACCCGCCGGTCGTTGCCGTGTGCCGTCGCCCTTCCCCTTTGCCCATTCCCCATTGCCGCCGTTGCCTTGCCTTCAGATGTTCTCCAGCAACTCGGTCAGCAGTACCTGCCACTTGAAGCTGTTGTACATGTCGATGGACTGCAGAAGCTCCTCTTGTGCGAGCACGCCCGGGGTCGCATCTTCATCGTCGGCCGCCGCCGCGTTGGCGTCGAGCCACTTCTCTATCTCCGCGATCTGCTCGGCCAGTTCCAGACGCGTATTCTCCGAGGCCAGTGCCTGTTCCACTTGTTCCCGGGCTGCGGCCACATCGAACTCGCGCACTGCGACGGGCGTGAAATCCGCCTGCTCGAGCATCGCGCGGACATCGTCCGCCCGATCGCCCACCAGACTCAGCGCGTCGGCGTTGGTCATCCCTTTGTGGTCCCAGAACGCCATACGCACCCGGGTGGTCTCCGCGGGTAGCGATATCATGCTGTTCACGGCATAGTCGTGCGGCGCGTGGTTCACTTCGCCCCCGCCCTCGGGCACGATCAGCATCGAGCAGGGACCTTCGCCCTCGCCCTTCGCCACATCGAACGTCTCGTCGTAGTACACGCCCCACCAGTTCTCGTCCAGCGGCAGCGTCACCGGCGGGCCCTGCATGACGAGCTCGGCAGGCGTCTGGATCCGGCGCGCTCCCGCGCGCTTGTGGTGGGCCGTGAAGTAGCTGGGGAAGCAGGTGAGCTTGAGGCCGACGCTGGTGATCTCCTCGAGCGGCTCGATGGTCACTTCGCAAAAGAGGCAGTCGTAGCCGGGCAGGCCGATGAAGCGAACGCGCACGTTCGCCAGCTTGTCGTGCCAGACCAGATCGAGCATGGCGCGCTCGCCGCGTTCCACAACCATCATGCTCGACAGCGGTGTCGTGCCAGTCGTCCGGCTGTTGAGGTCTACCGAGAGGAAGCCGCCGTGGTACCAGTTGGCTGAGGAGGGACCGGGCATCCCCAGGTAGCCCTCGATCAGCGAGACCTCTGGGGCATGCGCCTCGTCGATGCAGGTTCTGTACTGAACCGTGTAGGTCGCATCGCCCAACCCGAAGCTCGCCCGCCGTTCGTACAGGAGGTGCCCCGGGTGCGTGGTGTTGAGCGCGCGCGTCCGCTCACTGGGCGCCTTCAGGTTCAGGCCGACCTCAGCCCGAGCCGGCTCTGCCAGCGCCGCCCCCGCCAGCGAGATGGTCATCCCTGCAGCGATGAGTCCGAGCACGATCCGTCGAGCGTGCACCATCAACCACTCCCTTGTCTGGCTACCAGAACCTTCGCCGAGCGCCGGCGGGCACCTTCCCCAATGCCCATGACCTTCGCATGTTCGCAGTGCAGACCAAGGGCGAATCGCGCAGAATCGCGCCCTCCTATATGTGCCGTTACCGGCACATGTATTGAGCATAACTTGAGTAGAATTTACGGCTTTCTTAAGGCGGTTATTTACCTACTCGGCTACAATATGCTCACCGCCGGCTGCGGAGAGGAGAGGACTTCAATGTCCTCCGGTGTGTTCAGGAGTCGGCGATCTTTCTTTGTACCCCATATGAGATGTCCTCGCTTCATCGGCAACAGCCGACGCGGCGCGACCATGGTCATGGTCGCCTTCGCGCTCCCCGCGCTCGTCTGCTTGGGTGCTCTGGCTGTTGATCAAGGCACCCTTGCCATCGCCGCGCAGAAGGTTCAGCAGACCGCCGACGTCGCTGCCCTGGCCTGTGCTGGGCGACTGCCCACCTCCGACTCAGCCGCCCTGTGTCTCCGACAGACGATCGAAGCAAACAACGAGGGCTGGCACATGCAGGTGTGGTCCGACCCCGCCCAGGACCTGACTTGGTATGGCCCTGGCGATGCCGTTCCCGGCCACGGTGTCCTCGAGAGCGGTGAGCACGCGGTGAAAGTCGTCGCCCACAGTCAGGTCGAGCACACGCTCGGGCGCGCCGTAGGACTTACCCAGACCATCGTGACCCGCTCGGCGATCGCCAAAGTCTACTCCCGTGGCCTGCTCACCGACGGCTTCATCTTCGCCGGCACTACCAGCAGCGATCAGGTTGGTTTCGAGTTGGGCGGCTCTTCGGTCACAGTCAACGGTACCGTCCAGTCCAACAGCGCCGTGCATCTCACAGGCTCCGACAACGCCGTCACCGGAGACCTTGGCTACAGCTACGACTTCACCGATGAGTCAGAAAACTTCACTATCGGCGGCGAGGTCGCCGATACTCAAGTTGAGGCTTGCCCGATCGATTTGACTTGGGACGACTTTGACGGTCAGGACTGGGACCATGTCACCAGTGGCATGAGCCTTGGCAGTAGCGAGCTGTCCCTGCCCGGTGGTCGATGGAAAATCAATGGTGACCTGCTCGTCGACGGCGATGGTTTCTACTGCAGCGATGCCCTCTTCCTGGTCACGGGGCGTGTCTTCTTCGGAGGCTCAAACGTAACTCTGGATCGGGTCACTATTGTGGCCAAGGGCGAGATTCACTTCACGGGCTCGGGCCTGTCACACTCGCCCTTCATCGCTGATGTCTTTGCCTTGTCCGAGCGCGTATCAGCCGATCAGCGCGGCGTCTGCATTCACGGTGCCAAATGCGATTCATCTGGCATTCTCCTGTGTCCGTCCGCCGGAATCGGCTACTACGGATATCAGGCCGGGACCTACAACGTCGCCTTTGTGGGGCGGAGAGTTGCACTCAGCGGCGCGTCGGCCGTCTTTGACGGGTCGGGCTACGAGGGAGCGAGTATCTCGCGAAACGTCCATCTCGTCGGTTAGCGGGGCGTGAGGCCCGGACGGCACGGGCCTGCTGGAGAACCACTGAGGGGTGTATGAGAGTGAAAAGACGACATCTGACTACGCATAACTGGACGCGGCGCGCACGGACCGGAACCAGCTCGGTTGAGTTGGCTCTGGTACTGCCCATACTCACAACACTGCTCCTCGGCATCATAGAGATGGGCATCATTGTCGACAGGTCCATCAAGCTCAACCAGGCGGCGCGGGAAGTCGCGCGCAGCGCCGCCGTCGGCGCTTCCCTCTATGAGATGAACAGTCGAGCTGAGGCCTGCACGAGCTCTCTGGACCCCTCCAAGCTGGTCTGTCTGTGCGAGACCCGCACCTACGACTCCTGGTCCGGGAGTTGGGGCCCGTGGTATCAACTTGGCGGATCGGGCGACACCAATGATGCCGCCGCCGGAGACCAGGTCCGAGTCTCCCTCGACTACGCTCACACGCTTGTCAGCGGCGGCCTCTTCGCAGCCATTGCTGACGGGCCCGATTCACAGACCCTCACCTTGAGGTCCAACATTGTAGTCAGACGGGAGTAACTGATGCAGACGCCGCGGAGGTGTGCCGCAATGCCCAAACAACAGCAAATGTCGGAGGGAGCGCAGGAAACCAAGATGTCGAGTTGCTTCGCACAACTGTGGAATGACGAGCAGGCAACAACGACACTGGAGTACACGCTCATACTGGTGTTGATCGCTGTCACTGGCCTGCTCGCGTGGCAGTCCTTCGGTACCAGCCTGTCCGAGCACGCGGCTGACAACGCTGCGCAAGTCGGCGTTCCCGACGCGAACAAGTACTCAGGTATCTGAAGACTCAACCAAAAGATGGCCGCCGGAGAAACGGGCACTGCTTGGCCTCGATCGTCGCCAGCGGTGCCCGCCTCGTCAGTTCTGCCCCCTCGTGCTCAGCACTATCGAGACGATGCTCCGCAGCTCCGGAACCGCGCACACCACCCGGCCCGCTGCGTCCATTTCCCACTGCAACTCTTCGGCATGTGGCACGGGGTCGGGCATCGCCGCCCGGCAGCCCGTCACCTCCATGCCCGCCGGCACTGTGAATGCCACCGTCAGGTCACCCTTCACCGGCGGCTCCGCGTGCCGTTGGATGATGTGATCGCTCTCGGGCAGGCTGACCAGATGCACCACCGTCTCCCGGGAGCCCTCGCTCTCTCGCGCATACACGAATGGTTCCCAGAGCACGCGCTCAGCTCCGCCGCCGGTCAGTTCCACCGACTGGGTTGGCTCCTCGACCGGTATGAAGCCCGGATCGTAGAAGTACTCGGAGAAGCGTAGAGCGTGGGCGAAGCGCACGTGCGTATCGTCGATCGAGCCGCGCGACTGGGCGGTCCCGTACCAATGAAAGCCCGACGCGATCATGCAGTTCTGCAGCGTCCGCTGCGCCACACTCCCCGGCGCGTAGCCGCGCATCCACCCCACTGAGGGTTGCCCGCCCATCGGCCGGATGATCCGCGTGACTTCCGTAAGCGCCGCCGTCCACTCCTGCCAGGTGGGGTAGCGCTGGGCGACGTTCAGCAGGCCCTCGCGCAGGATCCCTGACCCGCTGCACACCGACCGCGTGTATTCCGGGAAGCCCGCTGCGATCTCGTCACTCACCTGGAAGTTCCCGTGGTAGATGAATTCGGGGTGCTCCGCCGCAACGGTCTCCCGCCACGTCCGGCACAGCTCCCCGGCGGTCACATCGGGAGTGGGGAAGAGTTCATGCACCGATCGGCCGGCGGAGTCGAACCACTCATGCTTGCCTGCTTCTTCCGGCTTGGCGCTGTCGAGGTAGAGTGGGTCGGCGGCCGAGACCGGCAGGAAGTTCCAGTCAAAGCGCACGCCGTCCCAGCCAAACATCTCCACTGAGGCGTTCATCTCGCGCGCCCATTGCTTGACGCGCTCGGGCGTGAACAGATTCACACCGACCGCGTTGAAGCGCTTGCCATCGTGGATCGTCCCGTTGTAGAGATATATCTGCCCCTCGGCGGTGTATTTCATCCACTCCGGATGCTCGAGCGCTCCCTTCAGGCTGGAGAATCCGGTGTCCATCGCCAACACTCGCAGCCCGCCGTCGTGCGCCTGACGCACAAGATCCTGGAGGAACGAGCGCGTCAGCTGCGCCCGGTAGGCGCGCTGCGATTCGGTATGTGGCTCGAACTCCTCGGTATCGGGTGTGAGCTCAAAGACCTGGTCCGGTGCCCAGCAATAGTACTCGATGGTCCCGATGTAGTTCTGTCTGGCCCATTCCACCTGGCTCGGGATCATCCACTCGACGTTCATCCAGCCTGGGTTGAAGACCACCATCTGGCCCACGCGCGAGAAGTTGTCCGCGATGGCGAAATACTCGCGCCTGCTGTCGATCTCCTGACCGTCGGCGTCCTGAACACTCGCGATCAGCGCGAACCCGTACTCCCCCTCGTTCTCCCACTGCACCGGCACGCTTTTGGTCTCACCGGCCGCCAGCGTCACCGCCTGCTCCGGAAGATCCCGCGAGGTCCCGAGCGAACTCTCGATGCGCGTGACGAGCCTCGCCTCACTTGCCTGCTCGGAGTTGTTCGTCAGCGTGACCGACGCCTGCCCGTCCTCATCAGACCGATAGATCAGCCGGTTCACTTCGAGCTTGCTGATGGCGATGGGCCGCAGGCCCGCCGTAGTCTCCCTGTGCCACGCCAGCGCATCGTCCGAACTGAGACCCACCGGAATCCGCACTCGCATCTGCGTATCGAAGGGCAGAGCCCGCCAGCGCAGCACCTCGCCGTAAGCGGCAAGCTGCACGAAGTTCGCCCCCGGCGTGATGGCGTGGGCGATGGCTCGCACCCCGTCGCTCTCGCGCGACGCCGCCAGCCCGAGGCCGGTCGCTCCATCGTGGCAGTAGACCAGCGCCGGCGCCTGCCGGAAGCGCGCGAACCTGTCCGAGCGCGATAGCACCCGCTCATCGCCCGGGAACACTCGCGCCTTGGCGAAGAGCCCCGGATCGTTCGTCTGTAGCCAGTAGGTCATCTCCTCCACCGCGCCTGTCACTCGCACCTGCCACGTGATCTCGATCGCGGGCGCGTCGTCGCTGAAAACCATTGTCTTCTCTACTTCCGCCGCCGGGCACGACCACCCCGAGATGCAGGCCACCGCCGCGCCGCGCTGCTCGAAGCGCGTGTTCGCCGAGGTCTTTGCCTCCTCATGAATCGTCGGCTCCGGGCACCACGCGTCCGACCACTCCACCCGATCCCGTTCCTCCGTGATAGCCAGGCCGGAGCGGTTGAAGGGCAGTGTCCGCCCGCTCTGTCGGTCGGTAAGACTCGTGAGAACCGCCCCGCCGGTCGTGCTCAGCGTGGCCACGTACGCGTCCGTCTGGATGACCGCGCTCCCCTCGCCCTCTTGGAGCGTCACTTCGGCTCCCGCCGGGATGGCACACACACACAAGCTGATGAGCGTCACCGTCAGCATCACACGCAGGCTTGTCGCGGTCATGCTCATCCCTCCTCCCCGGCGCCGCCGCCGATGGTCATCATGCGCTCCACTAAGTCCGGCCAACCGTCCCATTCCCAGAACGGTGTGGCCTCACCGAAATCCTCCGCGCCTCCCAGCGCGGCCCCGAGGAACACGCCCACTCGCCCCTTCCCGTATGGCCACCACGCGAACATCGGCGTGCCACCCGCCTCAAGAGCCGTCCGCACTTCACCGGGCTTCGCTGGCGCGTCGTGATACCACAGCACCGCCCCGCCGCCCGCCAGCGCCTGCGGGGCCTCGAAGCGTTTCAGTTGCCACGCTCCGCCGACCTCCACCGGCAGCATTTCCTCGAGCACCGTCCCCGCGTACTGCCCGCTCCCCAGCGCAAACGGTGCGGCAGGCACTCTCCCGGTCCCGCCGGCACATCCGC
This sequence comes from Candidatus Zipacnadia bacterium, assembly GCA_029821735.1. Taxonomy (GTDB): domain Bacteria; phylum Armatimonadota; class Zipacnadia; order Zipacnadales; family UBA5352; genus JALGSU01. Next base: position 6,946 of record JALGSU010000025.1, read on the forward strand.
GAGAACAATCTGGTGCGCCGATTCCCACGTCGTCGCGCCCGGCACCTTGTCGAGCGTCAGCATGTTCGTCGGCCGCGTCGCCGAGCTCCGCGTCTGCATGTTGTAGACCACCAGCCGTTCGTCTGCCACCGCCTCGCGCACTGCGGCCTCGACCCCGAGGCGCTCGGAACTGATCCCGAGAATCAGCAGCGTCCGGTCGCGCGCCCCGGCGGTCTGCTCGCCGCCCGTCTCGATCGCGCGCAGGCTGATGTTGTCCACCCAGTTCGTCACTGTGCCCTTGGTGAGCCCGTAGTTGAATATCTCCAGCTCGCCCGTCTCGCCCTCGATGTTCATGGTCAGCCGCGTGTCGATCTTCAGCGGATCGCGCTCATCGCCCAGGTAGTATTCCACCCGCCCGCGCGTCGTGTCGAACTCCACCCGATAGTGCACCCATTCGTTCAGCGGCACCGCCCCGGTCGCCGAATACATGATGTTCTCGGCCGGCACGTGCACCAGCAGGTGGTGCCCCGAGTATTTCTTGAAGGCCATCAGGTGCTCGAAAAGCCTCAGCCCGAGCGACAGGTGGTTGTAGTTACTCGATCCCTCCACACCGAGTCTGCAGTCGAACTCCAGCACCCCGCGCTCGATGGTCGGCACATCGCGCACGATCCGCCCGCCCTTGTATGGGTTGCGCGGGCAGATCACTTCCAGGTGTCCGTCGACCACCGTCCACACGCTCTGCGTCTCATCGGCCTCCACGCGCCAGCCACGTTCCGTGAGGTCGACCGCCCCCTCGAAGTCCTCCACCAGCGGCGGCTGCGCGCCGGCGACGCTGACCATCGCCAGCACCACCGCCCCCAGCCCGACTCTCCAGCTTGTCGCTCGCCTCATCGAATCACCTGTTCATCCGCGCTATTCTGCCACACTCGACCAGTCGAAAGTATGCGCTTTGATCTCTACGTAGTTCGCATCCAGCGCCGGTTGCAGCAGCAGGATCGCCGCGATCCGCCTCACCATCTCCGTCACGTATCGCGCCTCGTCTGCCTGCAGCGCTCGCCCCAGCACCCGCTCTTCTCGATAGCTCAGCCATTTCTTGATGACCTGGTATCCGCCTATGTAATACTCCCACACGCCCTCTGGCACATTCCGCCAGTAGGCCCGCTCGTTCAGATACACATCCAGCGTGCTGCCCCCGAGATTCGCCAGCGCCTCCTCCGTCGTCAGCCCCAGACCCGCCGCCCCCTCCTCGATGCTCGCCAACTCCTCCGCCGTATACTCCCGCTTCTCGACGCGCCCCGTCCCCGGCATGACTGCCTGCCGCGCCCCGAAGTGCCCCCACCCGGCTGTCATCGCCAGCTCCCCGGCGTCCGCATTGAGCTGCTCGCCTTCGGTCTCGGTCAGCGCCCCGAGCCTCTGCATTTCCTTCCGCACACGCCCTTCTGTCACTCCACCCACGCCTTCTTCGGTATCCAGCAGCGCCGCGATCTGCCTGCCCAACTCTCGTTCGACGACCAGGTCGGCCAGCGCAGGTCTGGGCTCGAAGGGGCGGTTGAGGTGGATTATGGCCCGCGGACCAGTTCGCGCTGGCCGCCGGGCCCGCGCGAGAGGTGCTCGCGCACCTGCGCCTCCATCCCCCGGTCGGCAATGGGGAAGTAGGTCAGCAGATACCGTTGGAACTGCTCAACCACATGCTCGCCGAACTGGATTGGGTTCAGGGACATCGCAAGCCACCCTCCGACTCCCTCGAACAAATGTTTGCATAATGCTTGCCGCGGGAATGCTGAGTATGATACAATACGCGAGACGGGAAGGTAAGACCTCCTCTGGGGCAACGGGCATGCAAGAGTTGAAGCACGAAGTGTGGGACCCAATTCATGGGTTCATTCACTACACCGACGATGAGCGCGACCTCATCAACTCGCCGGAGTTCCAGCGGTTGCGGCACATACACCAACTCGGCATGTCACATTTCCTCTTCCCGAGTGCGAACCACACCCGCTTCGAGCATTCACTCGGGGTCATGCACTTGGCCACCGAGTTGTTCGACGCAGTGACAGAGGAGAGCCGGATTCCTGATGTCACACAACCACTGCTGTCAGACGGAGGATTAGGCGACCGTAACTACTGGCGCGCAGTTGTGAGGCTCGCGGCTCTCTGCCACGATGTAGGGCACCCGCCGTTCTCTCACGCGCCAGAGGAACTCCTGCCCAAAGGCAAGAAGCATGAGCATCTGACCAAGGAGATCGTCTTGGGCGAACTATCTGCTCTTCTGGCCTCAATGGGGCAGAAGCCGAAGCCCGAAGACGTAGCGTTCGTGGCACTGGGGGCGAAGCTCTTCCCCGAGAAGCAGCCGGAACCGTGGGAGGAACTGCTCTGCAGCATAGTCACCGGCGACGTGTTTGGCGCTGACAGAATAGACTACCTGCTACGCGACTCATACCACGTCGGGGTGCCAAACGGCACGTTCGACTACAAGCGCCTCATCGAGACGATCCGGGTGCTGCCCTCACCACCGGAGGGGGAGGGGGACGAACCAAGCAAGATCACGCTAGGAGTGGACCAGGGCGGTCTCCATGCGGCGGAGGCGCTTCTGGTCTCGCGTTACTTCATGTACTCGCAGGTGTACTTCCATCCGCTGCGCCGCGTCTATGACGTCCACCTTCGCGATTTCATGGTGGAAGAGGGCTTCCAGTTCAGCGATGCCAAGACACTGCTGACTGTCACCGATGACGACGTCGTCTCTTGCTGGCTGAGCGCGGCACGGAGCAACGCAGGAGACGCCAAGAGCACCTACGCTCGCAGGATCGCCGAACGGCAGCACTTCAAACTGGTCGACAGGGGCGACCCTCGCACGAAGCACGATCCCAGGACCGACCGACAGAAGGTGTACGAAGCGCTTGTTGGGAAGTACGGACAGGACATGGTCCGGCAAGCGCACGTGCCGGCCAAGACCGAAGAGCTTGGGTTCTCCGTGCTCCGAGAGCGTGAGGGGGACGTTGCCTCCGCCCATAGCCTGTCGCAGCTCGTAGAGAATATGCCTACCGCAACTGTTGACTACGTGTACGTCCACCCGGACGTGTATGATGAAGCCACCGAATGGCTGGGCGCAGACCGCGAGACCATTGTCGGCACACGAGAAGAGGAGAGAGAAGATGGATAAGCATCAAAGGGAGGCGCTGCTGGTTCGTCTCGCGGGGCAACTGCGCGCCAACGACAGTTGGTGCGGCGAGACACACATTCAGAAGGCCGCTTTCTTCCTGCAGGAGATGACCGGTGTGCCTTTGCAGTACGACTTCATCCTGTACAAGCATGGACCGTTCTCGTTCGATCTCAGGGACGAGATACGGGAACTTGTCGCCTACCAACTGCTCGATCTGCAGGCGCAGGAGCCGCCCTACGGACCCCGGTTGGCTCCGAATGATAGGGGCGAGGCCCTCGCCACTTCGCACTCACAGGTGGCAAGTGAATTCGCCCGCAACATTGAACACGTGGCTGAAACCCTTGGGGATCAGGGCGCAGCGGAACTGGAGAAGCTGGGCACTGCGCTGTGGTACGTGGTCCACGGCAACGGAGCCACGCTGGAGGCGAAGGCCGCGAAGATCCATGACCGCAAGCCTCACATATCCGTGGAGAAAGCCGAGGAGGCGCTCAACCAGATCGAGGAACTAAGACAGACGTGGGCGAGTCAGGCTTAGGTCAGGGCACCGCTGCTTCCTTGGCACACCGGGCGTGGGCTTTGTCCCACGCCCGGCTGCGTTCTATCCGTTCATCCCCTCCGGCATCGTTTCGGTGCTATGCAATTGCGGGTCGCTGGTGCCGAGTGGGCTGGGCGATCTGCTGGTACAGCGCCGCGATCATCGGCACATGCAGCGTCCATCCTGCCTCATGCCAGTTGAACTGCTCCTCCGAGGTCGGCGGGTTCTCCCGGCTCCAGATCACCCACGCCGAGAAGATCCCGTAAAACAGCGTCTGCACCAGCGTCGACCGGAAGAAGTGCTCCCCCTTCTCTCCCTCAAACTCCATCCCCAGCGCTTCTTCCAGCGCCCCCCGCAAAGCGGCCAGCGCCGGTAGTTCCGCCGCCGCCTCCACTCGCGCCAGCGCCTCTCGCGCGTACGACGCCAGCAGCCACGCCACGTCCTCCGGCGCACTCAGCGGCGCGCCGTGCGTCATCACCCGCTTGAGATAATCTGCGAACCGCTCGCCCTTCTCGTTCGCGATCTTGCGCGGCGTCTGCGTCTCCGCCCAGAAGTCCTCCTCACTCTCCGCCAGGTTGAAGCCCTCCAGCGTCCTTGCCTCGCCGCCGCTGCCGCGCTCCACCAGCAGAAAATCCCGGTAGTTCGTCACCAGAACCTGCCCATACCCCTCCAGATACGTCCCCACCTGCTCACTCGCCGCCACCGCTTCGACTTCGTCCCCGGTGCCCTTGACCTCGATCACTCCGCGAGCCGGTTTCTGCCCCGCCACGAGTTCGTCGACTCCGCAGTCCTGAATCTGATCCGCGGTAAAGAGGCCCCCGTCCGGCAGTCCCGACCCTCGGCTGCTCGGGTTGGTCAGGCAGCACACTTCCGGATCGAGTTCCTCCCCGATGCTGTTCAGCAACTCACGAAGAGTCCCGTAGTAACTCAGCTCATCCGTCGCCGAGCCCGTCGACCGATCACTACGCAGTCCCTTAAGATATGCTTCCAGAGGGTGGGCCATTAGTCACTCTCCCGCTTGCCATCAGATTCTTTTCCCCGGAAATCCATCTCATGCAGCGCTTCGCCGTTGACGCCTTCATGCCCTGCCCGTTAGAAACCGAACTCCTCGCCACACTCGCCCACCATCGGCCACTTAACAAGCGCACCCACCCTGCGCGAGAATGCCTTGTGAGTTGTTAACTACCAACTGTCAGGTACCTGTTAGTAGCAAGCGAACCCACGCAGCACTCCGGAAGTCTGATATAATGTGCCAGCGGGAGACGACAGATTCCACGGAGGTGGGCGACCATCGACCATCTGAAAAGACTCTCGTATCCGACCCGGCGCGCTCTCGTATTCGGGGCCGCGCTGGTCTGCGGAATCGCGATCACCGTCCTCGCGCTCGGCCAGCCCGAACCGGCTCAGCCTGCAGTTCCAGTAGCAGCGGATGGCGTTCTCACTGATGACGGGAACTGGGCCAGATTCCGCGGTCCGGACGGATCAGGCATATCTCCGTTCGATTCCGTCCCTCTGACCTGGGACGCCGAAACCGGCGAGAACATCCTCTGGTCGACGGAGTTGCCCCTGCCTGGCTCGAACTCGGCCGTCGTGTGGGGAGACCGCGTCTTCGTGACTGGAGCCGACGAAGTCAGCCGCGAGGTCTACTGCCTCGATGCGGCGACCGGCGGACTCATCTGGACCACTCCTGTGGCCCTCGGCGAAGACCCCGACAGCGCCCTGCGAATCCACGCTATGACCGGCTACGCGGCCTCTACGGCCACTTCTGACGGAATCATGGTCTACGCCATCTTCGCCACCGGGCATCTCGTTGCCCTCGATTTCTCCGGCGAATTGGTCTGGCAGACGCGCTACGACTTCTCCGAGGACATCTACGGAAACGCGACCTCGCTCATCCTCCACGGCGATCTGCTCATGGTCCAGAACGACCTCAGCAAGCCCGCAGCGGGCAATTCGCACATGCTCGCCCTCGACAAGCGCACCGGCGAAACTGTCTGGGATATCCCTCGTCCCGTGCAGGGCTCCTGGACTACTCCGATCATCATCGACACCGGCGAGCGCGAGGAACTGATCACCAGCGCCAAGCCCTGGGTCATCGCTTACGATCCGCTCACAGGGGCCGAATACTGGCGCGTAGACGCCATAAACGGCGATTCCGCGCCTTCCCCGATTTTCGTGGGCGGGCAGATCATGGTCGCAAATGTCTACGCTGAGCTGACCGCGATCCGCCCCGGCGGCGCAGGTGATGTCACGCAGACGCACGTCAACTGGTCGGTGCGAGGCGTTCTGCCCGACATCGCGAGCCCGCTCGGAACTGGCGAATTGGTCTTCACGCTGGCGAGCAACGGGACGCTGAGCTGCTTCGACGCGGCCGACGGCGCGCTGCAGTGGAGTGAGCAGCTCGGGCGGCGATTCCGCACCTCACCGTCGCTCGTGGGCGATCGAGTGTATTTGATCAGCGATGCGGGTGAGTCGATCGTGGTGGCGGCTGAACGCGAGTTCCGGGAAATCGCCACTGGGCACTTCCGCGAGCCGGTTCATTCGTGCCCGTCTTTCGCCGGAGGGCGGACCTTTGTGCGGGGAGAGCAGCACTTGTTCTGTATCGACGCAGCCAGCGCAGGCGAGTGATCTGAGGGGAAATGGCGTGATCCCAGCGAACTTGACGGCGATAGATGGCCCTAAGGCGGGCCACAGGCCCTTGGTTCGTGAAAATCAGCGCAAAGTCAACTGGTCACGAGATGCCTCTCCCGACCGGTCGTGGCTCTGAAGCCCCGGAATGGCCCGGTTCTGCTTCGACGGAGGCGGAAAAAAAAGTTTGTACAGCCGGGGAGTTGGGAAAGGTGTATAGGACTTCGTGTCGAAATGCACAAACTCTGGGGTGGGTAGCTGGGACATGGATCGGGCGGTAGGAGCCTGATCCCACAATGTTACTCGAGCCGCCGCAGGTTGCGGGCAACGTGGCCAGCTGGTGCCATCGGAACGTTCGTCGAACCAAGGACTGAGGAATACCGTGCAGCAGCATCCGGCGATCACGTGCCCGTTCTGTGGTTGTGGCTGTGGCATTTATCTCGTTGACTGCGGGTCGGGGCACACTCGTGCAACCGGCATGAGAACCCACCCGGTCAGTGGCGGCCGCTTGTGCGTCCGCGGCTGGCAGGTCGGTGACCTGGCCACCAGCTTCCTGCAACTGCAGCACCCCCTCATCAGACGCGACGGTGAGCTCGTCAAGTCCTCTTACGAGGACGCTCTGGCGGCTGCGGTCGAACTCCTCAATGAAGCCAAATCCGCCGAAGAGCCCGTCTGGGTCATCGGTGCGACGAATATCACCAATGAAGAGGCCTTCGCGACCACGCGCTTTGCCGCAGGTGCAGTTGGCGCCGACAGTCGCGGCTGCCCGGCGCGCGCAGCCGATGATTCGGTCAGTTGCTGGCTGCAGCATTCCCTCGGCGAGCAGTATCTGCATCCCCCATTGAGTGCTCTCGCAGAATGTGATGTCGTGCTCGTACTGCACTCGAGTCTGGACACTCAGCACCCGCAGGCCAATGCCTGGGTGCTGCGAGCCCAGCGCGCGGGCGCGACGGTGATTGTGCTCGACGAGGTCTGCTGGGACCTCGGGCGCGTGGCTGATCTGTTCGTGCAGCTTGAGCCGGACGGTCTGGGCCGAGCGCTCGAGTTCTTCGTGAACGGGCTGCAGGACCCGGATTCTGTCGAGGTGGACGATTCGGCCCTCAGCGAGGCACTGAGCCTGCTCGCGGGAGCTGAGCGGGCCGCGATCGTGGCCTCTGCGGCGGCCCTGCCTGAGTCATCGGTGGCGGTGACGGCGGGTACGCTGGCGACCTTGCTCTGTGGCGAGCGCTCACCGTCTGACACGATCTACATGATGCGTTCTGAGGCGAACTCGCTGGGCACGGCCGTGATGGGCCTGGGCCCCGACGGCAGCGCCCAGACTGATCTGTGGGAGTTGCTCGACGCCGAGCGATCGCTGGCAGCCACTGTCCTGGTGGACGGCGACCTGGCGCGATTCGTGGGCGTCGAGGGCTTCGACAAGCTGCGCCCAAAGCTGGGCAGGCTCGTGGTCCTGAGCGCGTTCCCCTCGCCCACGGCCGACCTCGCGGACGTGGTTCTGCCGGTCGCTACCGTCGGCCAGCGCGAAGGCACGGTGGTCTCCGGTTCGGGCCGCGTCTGGCTGATGGACCTGTTCACCGACCCGCCCGGTGAGGCGCGGCCGGTGGTCGAGGTGCTGGCTGATCTGACCCGTCTGATGGGCGGCGAGCCCGTCGGGCCAGATATCGAAGAGGTGTGGCGGGCGATACGCAGCGAGATCCCTGCCTGCTGCGACGTCGACCTGGAGGAGTTGCGCGCGGGCCAAGAGGTCTACGTGGACCATGACGCGCTGCCGATCCTGCCCGCACCCTCGGAACGACCGCTCGGCGTGCCGGACCTGGCGAACGGTTCGGACGAGTATTCGTGGGACCTGATCGTTCGGCGGGATGACAACGATCGCGCCTATGATCCGCGCGTGCAGGCCATGGCTCTTCTGGCGCGCGACATGCTGAGGGCAAGGGTGCCCTACGTGGCGCTCAACCCCGGCGACATGGCTGAGATGCGAATTCGGCCGGGCCGGACGGTGCAGATCACGACCCAGCTTGGCAGCGCCCAAGCCGAAGCGCGAAGTCTTGAGGGCGTGCCGCCCTCGACCATTCTGCTGCCATACCATTTTGGCGACCTGCGCCACGAACTCGCGGGACCGGGGGAAGCGGAGCCGTGCGGGAACAGGCGCTGGCCATCGCTGCGGGCATCGTTAACCGGACCGATATAGCAGACATGCGGGTGTTGTCTATCAAGGAGGTCGCGTGCCGTGACGCTGCAGCTTTACTCAATGCCGGCGTCGAAACTCACTGAGGCCGCGACACGACTGGTGGGGGTCGTGGACGAGTTCATCGCGCCTGTGCTCGACCGGCATGGCGAGACATTTTTCGTGCCTGTGACCGACACCAGCGAGATTCCGGAGAAGTGGCGCAACTCGCTGCTGACCCCGGTCACGTACGTGCATCCGCAGCGCGAGACGCTCTTCACCTTCGAGCTTGCCGATGACGGCCCGCCGAAGCTTGACTTCGAACTCGATGAGCGCAGTCGCATCATCTTCGGCATTCGCCCCTGTGACACCAAGTCGATCATCTACCTCGACAGCTTCCTCTTGGGCGGCGAATACGCCGACACCCATTACGAGGCCAAGCGGCGGAATACCAAGCTGATCACGATCGCCTGCGCCGAACCGGCCTTCGACACGTGCTGGTGCGCATGCCTCGATGCCGGGCCGGTCGCGAAAGACGGCTTCGATATCCAGCTCACGCCAGTGGGGGACCGGATTCTGGTTGAGGTCGCTGAGGGCGGGCAGGAGTTGGCCGAGCATTGGGCGGACCTGCTCGAGCCGGCCGACGAGGAGTTGCTGGCGGCGCGCGAGGAGCAGCTGAAGACCACCCGCGAGGCGCTGGTGCCTCACGCGCATATGACTTCGGCGATGCGGCGGGTCACTGAGGGCATGAGTGAGGGAGAGTTCTGGGACGAGTTGGGGGCTCGCTGCAACGGTTGCGCGGGCTGCTCGCAGGTATGCCCCAAGTGCACCTGTTTCAGCTCGATCGACGAGATGGTCACCGATACCACCGGCCGGCGCACGCGCATCAAGGACTCGTGCCGGCTGAAGTCATATTCGCTCGAGGCCAGTGGCCACAATCCGCGCGAGATGGCCGCCGACCGCGCCAAGAGATGGTCCTACCACAAACTCAGCCAACGGTATGTGGAGCGTAACGGCCAGAACGGGTGTGTGGGCTGCGGCCGTTGCGTGCAGGTGTGCATGGGGGGCGTGGACATGGTCCACGTTGCGCGAGCAGTGAGAAAGGCGGGCCGCAATGCACGGGCACACTCACGGGACTAGCGGAGATCCCGACAATCTGTATCTGCCTCGTCTCGCCGAGATCAAGGCGATCCATCAGGAGACGCCCACCGAGCGAACCTTCTCGCTTGCGCTGCTGGACGACGAGCCCTTCGATTACCTGCCGGGCCAGTTCGCGCTGGTATCGGTGTTCGGGGCTGGTGAGATCCCACTCGGGCTGGCGTCATCGGCGTCACGTCCCGGGCTGCTGCAGATTACCTGTCGGCGCTATCCGCTGGGGCTGGTGACGTGCGCCCTGCACAAGCTCGAGGTCGGGGACCAGATAGGGCTGCGAGGCCCGATGGGCAACGCCTTCCCGCTTCACGACGTGCCTGGCGCTGATCTGGTACTGGTTGCGGGCGGCATCGGTCTGCCCACGCTGCGGGCTGCGCTCATGTATGCGCTGGACAACCGCGCGGACTTCGGCAAGCTGTTCCTGCTCTACGGAGCGGTCGCCCCTGACGCGCGGCTGTATGTGGATGACCTGAACGAGTGGACCCGGTCGGAGGAAGTGACCTGCCTGCAAGCGGTGGACCGCGCTGACGGGGTCGACTGGCCTCATCACGAGGGCTTCGTGACAGACCTCGTCGCGCAGTGCGACTTGAACCCGGATCGGTCGCTGGCTCTGATGTGCGGGCCTCCCGCGATGGTCGGGCCCGTGGCCGGGCTGCTGATGGAGAAGGGCATGTCCGATGAGCGGATCATGGTGAATATGGAAGCGAACATGCAGTGCGGGGTGGGCAAGTGCGGGCACTGTGCGTTGGGCGACAAGTACGTGTGCACGGATGGCCCGGTATTCACATGGAGAGAGGTGCAGACTCTGCGCGAGCCGTAGCGCGCGGGGTCGGCGATGGGATACGGATCACCGGGCGACGACGACCGTTGCGGGCAGCCGCGGGAGCTTGGGACGGTGCTGGTGGTGGGCGTGGGCAACCTGCTGCGCAGCGATGACGCGGCCGGTGTGGAGGTCGCGCGGCGGTTGCAGGAACTGGGCGTGTGCGAAGTTCTGATCGTGGAGGATGTGCCCGAGAACTACCTGGGGCCGATGCAGAAGGCGGGGGCGCAGACGGTAATCTTCTGCGATGCGGTTGACCTGGGAGCCGAAGCCGGCGCGTTCGCGCTCCTGGACATCGAGGATCTGGCAGGCCCGTCGATTTCGACGCACAACGCGTCTCTGGAGTTGGTGGCCCGCTGTCTGCGGGACGGGGGCGTGGAGCGGATCCTGATCGCCGCCATCCAGCCGCAGTCGCTGGAGTGGGGCATGCACATTTCAGAGCCGGTGAAGTCGGGGACTATCGCGCTGGCGGAGCATGTGGCCGCGGTGGTCCGAGCCGGGACAGTTGGCGAGCAGTAGACGCGGCGGCTCAGACGCCGCGCACGGATATCCTGACGAGCCCGACGTTGGTGTGAGGCCCAATGACGCCACCAATCCTGTTCGCAGTCGCGATGCTGGCCACTCTTGCCGCCGGCGTGTTGCTGACGCTCGTGTTCTCGGGCTCGCACCGCCGTGCGACACCGTTCGCAGTCATCATGGTTCTGGCGTCCTTCGGGCTCGCCATCGCGCTGGCGGTGAAGGTGTCGGAGGTCGGGGGAATCACGCGGGCATCGTTCGCCAGCATGCCGGCCTTCAAGAGCACGCTCACTCTTCACGTGGACGCGCTCACGCTGGTGATGCTGCTCACGATGATGTTCGTGGCATCGTGGCTCGTCGTCTTCGCGTCTCGCTACAACCCGTCGCTGCGCACACGGTCGGTAGGGCGCTTCTACGCGGCCTTCCTGCTGATGCTGCTGAGCGCCAGCGTGGTGCTGATGGCGGGCGACCTGCTGGTGTTCTTCGCCGCTTGGGAACTGATGTCGCTGCCAGCCTTCCTGCTCATCGTGCACGAGGATCGGCGCACCAAGAACCTGCGCGCGGGTATGAGCTACCTGATCCTCAACGGCGTTGGCGGTATGGCGATGCTCACAGGCGTGCTGCTGATCTACCCGCACACGAACTCATTCTCATTCGAGGATACGCGGCAGGCCCTGAGCGTGCTGATGCACACCAGTCCGTGGCTGGCAAACGGGATTATCGCCCTGCTGCTGCTGCCTTTCGGCACCAAAGCGGGCCTGTTCCCGACGGGCGACTGGGCGCCAGAGGCGTATTCGGCGGCCTCATGTCCGGCGTCGGGGCTGCTTTCAGGAGTTATCAGCAAGCTCGGGCCCTATGGCGCGATACGCCTGTTCTTCTGGGTGGTTCCGCTGGGGTCGATTCCGCCTCCGTGGCTTGAGGTATGGGGCATGGCGCTGGCGACGTGGGGAGCGGCGTCGATCATTCTGGGCAGCTCGGCGGCGGTGGTGTCCGACGACGGCAAGCGCCTGCTGGCTTACAGCAGCGTATCGCAGTCGGGCTATATCTTCCTCGGGATCGGCGTCGCGGTTGCAGCACTGAGCGTATCTCCGGTCATCTCGGCCGTCGCGCTGGTTGCGGTGGGCGTGCACGTGGTCGTCGATGCGATGCACAAGTCCGCACTATTCATGGTCTCTGGTTCCATCACGTTCCGAACCGGGACCGACGACATCAACAAGCTTGGCGGTCTTGAGAGCCGGATGCCAGTGACCACGGTGACGGCGCTGGCGGGCGCGGCATCGTTGGCTGGTCTGCCGCTGAGCGGGGCCTTCGTCAGCAAGTGGCTGCTGATTCAGAGTGCGCTGTGGCTGGGGCGAACGCATGCGCTGTTCCTGGTGTACGTGGTGGTCGCGCTGGTCGGCAGTGTGCTGGCGGTCGCGTACGGGCTCAAGTATGTGGGGGCGATCTTCCTTGGCCCGCAGTCCACGCTGGTCGCTGAGGTCACCGGTGGCGAGGTGCCCCGGCGGATGCGGGTGCCCCAGAAGGCACTGGTGATCTGCTCGTTCGTGATAGGCATATTGCCCGCGTTCTTCATCGATTCGATCATGCAGGCGCTGCCGCCGTCACTGGCTGGCGCGGGTGCGCAAGCATTCGGCGAACTCTCGTTCGCACGCCTGCTGCCCCTCGCCGGAGCCACGCCGACGGCCGCGTTCTCGCCGCTGTGGGTGCTGGGGATGCTGCTGGTGGGCGTCGGCGGTGCGTGGCTCTGGTCACGCATGGGCGACGCCGCGGTGCGAGAGACAGAGCCGTGGGCGTGTGGCGAGTTCTTCATTCCCGACGACGTGCGACCGCGCGGAGGCGGCTACTTCTGGGCGCTGTCGCGGTATCTGTCGCGGGTCTATACCCAGATAGGGCTCCCGACTTTCGCGGGGCCCGAGCAACGATGGCAGACGCTGGAGAGCGACCGCTGGGCTTTTGATCGGGTGTCGGCGTATTGCTGGATGATCGCCCATCGCATGGCTCGCCTCCAGTCTGGTCTCACACAGCGCTACGTGCTCTGGCAGGTGCTGGGGGCTGGCCTGATCACGCTGATAGTGCTGTATTCAAGTCGGTGACCACATATCAGGGTGCTCACAGGAGAAACCCATGAAAGCTGACGAGGTCATTGATCTAATCTTTGAGGAGGCGGGCGATCGTCTGGTCGAGAGCCAGACGCCGAAGCCTTCGCGGGTCTACGTTACCATACAGAGAGAAGCGCTGCGGGACGTCACCAAGCTGCTCATAGAGAAGCTTGAGGCGCGGTACGTGGTCGGTGGTGGTACCGATCTGCGCGAGGAAGAGCAGTGTTTCCTGATAACGCACATCTTTGCGCTGGATCGGGACGGCATCTACATCGCCGTACATACCAAAGCGCCGGAGGACGACGCGCAGGTCCCGTCGATCACGCCGATCATTCCCGGCGCGAACTGGTCCGAGCGCGAGATATACGACATGGTGGGCGTCACGCTGGAGGGACATCCCGACCCGCGGCGGCTGATCGTCTCGGACGACTGGCCCGAGGACCTCTTCCCGCTGCGCCGCGACTGTCCGCATGACGTTGAGCCCCATTCAGACACAGCCGGTAAGCAGAAGATGAAGGAGGCCCCGGACGGCTCGCACGTGGTGCCGATCGGACCGTTCTTCCCAGTGCTGGAAGAGCCCGCTCACTTCCGGGTTTTCGTCGAGGGCGAGCGAGTTGTGGGCTGCGACTACCGGGGCTTCTACAGCCATCGCGGTATCGAGAAGATGGGCTGCACCGAACTGACCTACAACCAGATCCCGTTCATCGCCGAGCGCATCTGCGGCATTTGCGGGTTCGTGCACAGCACCTGCTACTGCCAGGCGGTGGAGGAAGCGGCGGACATTGAGGTGCCCGCGCGCGCCCGGTTTATTCGCACCGTGATGCTCGAGCTCGAGCGCATCCACAGCCATATGCTGTGGATGGGCATCGCCGGGCATATCATCGGCTTCGATGCTCTGCTGATGCAGACGTGGCGGATGCGCGAGCCGCTCATGTGGCTGTGCGAGGAAGTGACGGGCAACCGGAAGACATACGGCATGAACCTGGTCGGTGGTGTGCGGCGAGACTACACGGACAAGGCAAAGGTCGAGACGCTGAAGGTCGTAGACGAGCTCGAGCGAGAATGGAAAGCTCTGTTGGCGGCGATCCCAGGCGACACGACGCTCATGGCCCGCCTGCGCGACATGTGTGTGCTTGGCCAGGAAGAGGCCATGGAGTTGTGCGTGACCGGGCCGACAGCGCGTGGCTCGGGGCTGGCGATCGACGTGCGCGTCGACCACCCGTACGCGGCCTATGGCGAGATGAGCGCGGTGACGAAGGTGGTCGCCACCGACGGCGACGTGCTGGCGCGCACACTCGTGCGGCTGCAAGAGACGCTGATGGCCATCGACACGATCCGCGAGGCGCTTGACAAGATGCCCGATGGCCCGCTGTCTGCTGAGATAACTGAGGACATTCCGCCCGGGCGGCAGGGGATCGGCAGCATTGAGGCCCCGCGCGGCGAGGTGGTGCACTGGGTGCTCACCGGCGAGGAGAACCGGCCGGCGCGCTGGCGAGTGCGCGCCCCAACCTATGCGAACCTGCAGACGATTCCGGCGATGGTTACGGGCGACACGCTCGCCGATGTGCCCATCGGGATTGGCAGCATTGACCCCTGCTTCGCGTGCACCGAGCGGCTGGAGGTCGTAGATGCAAACAGCGGCCGCGTGCGCGTTTACTCGGCCGATGAACTGACGGGGCGCACGGATGGGACGAGCTGAATGAACAGCGTGCAACCAGGTGCGTGGGAGGCCGCTTTGTGGGCGTTGCTGAGCATGGCGCTCATCGCCGCGCTCGCACCGCTGATGGATGGGCTGATCCGGAAGTTGCGGGCGCGGCTGCACTCGCGCCAGGGCCCGCCGATAATCCAGCCCTACCTGGACCTGGCCAAACTGCTGGTCAAGGAGGACCTGCGCGTCTCGCCGAGTGTTCTGCTGCGACTGGGGCCGCTGGTCTTCCTGGCCGCGACGTTGCTGGCGGGCTCGCTCATTCCGTTGTGGCCGGGCGCGGGAGGCTACGGTGGTGACGCCGTTGTGTTCGCCTACCTGCTCGCGCTGGCCACGGGAGCGGTGATCGTGACCGGGCTGGCGAGCCGCTCACCATTCTCCGTAGTGGGCGCCAGCCGCGAGACGGTGATGATGGTCGGCACGGAGCCGACGCTGGTGCTGTCGCTGCTGGTGGTGGCGGTCAACGCCGGCTCGCTGCGACTGGGCGACCTGGCCGCTTTCCAGCTTGCGCCGGGCACTGAGTTCTCGGTCGTGCTCGCCGCGCTGGCATACATGCTCTCGTTGCAGGTGCTCGTGGCGCGGCTGCCGTTCGACATCGCGGAGGCCGAGACGGAACTGATGGGCGGGCCCTTCACGGAGCTGTCGGGGCCCTCGCTCGCGACCTGCAAGCTCGCGATGCATGCCAAGCCGCTGGTTTTCGGGATGCTGTTCGTGCAAGTGTTCGTCCCGTGGCTGTCGGCCAGCGCGCCGTCGCCATGGCTCGCGCCCCTGTTTGTGCTCGCTGGCGTGTTCGTGATGAATCTGCTGGTTGTGGGCGTTATCGATGCGTTGCATCCGCGGTTGCGGGTTGATCAGGCGGTCAGCTACCTGGGCGGCATTGGGATCATAGCCGCTACCGCCATGGCATACGCGGCTTTGGCGCCACACTGAGTGACGGCGGGCATTGATGCGGGCTCTGAGACGGTGCAGGTCGCGCGGGTTGAATCAGGAGAGAGACCATGATCTTCGCGAAAATAAGACAGGCGCTTATCTGCCTGCGGGCGGGTAAAGTGACTCTCGACTACCCGGCGAAACCGAGGCCAGCCCCGGAGGGCTTCCGCGGCTACCCGAAGATTGATGTGGCACTGTGCATCGGCTGCGGGGCCTGCGCTGCGGCCTGTCCGGCGCGGCTGATACGAGTGGACGACATTGACGATAGCCATCGCCGGATCACGCGCCTGTTCGAGCGCTGCATCAGGTGCGGGCGTTGCGAAGAAGTGTGTGGCGAGGGAGCCGCTCAGATGACCACGTGCTACGAGACGGCCACCGATGACGGCCGGAACGATCTGGTGCATGTGTCGGACATCGAGATGGGCACCTGTCGACGCTGCGGCCGGTGTTACGAGCCGGACTCGCCGCTGGACAAGATCATGAAGCCCGGAATGCGGTGCGACAAGATATTGCGCGGGGGCAACTGCCCGATCGACGAGGAAGCCGAGTAGCTGGTGCAGTCGGGCTGTGGGGACACGGCCGAGGTGAAACGCAGTGGACCAACCCGTTGATTTCGTAGCAAGCCTGGCGCTGGCCATGATGGTGATCTCGCTGATTGCCGTGGAGCTGCGCGCTCTGCGGTTCGCGGCGTGGGCCTATCTTGGCCAGGCCCTGCTGCTGGTCACCATCCTGCTCGTATTCGCTTTCGCCACCCACAGCGAGTGGTTGCTGGTGTGGGCAGTGGTGGCGCTGGTCACCAAAGCGGGTCTGATCCCGTGGCTGTTGTTCAAATACATCGCAAAGATGGAAGTGACGCGCGAGGCAGAACCGTATGTTGACTTCGCGCCATCACTGCTGTTCGCGTCAGTGCTGATGGTGGGGCTCTACCGGCTCACGCACGCTCACACTGAGCTGCTCGGGCCGGGCACGACCGCCGCGTTGGAGCCGTTCCGGACCAACCTGGCCGTGGCGGTCACCCTTTTCGCGCTTGGGCTTTACGCGATCATTTCGCGGCGAGACGCGATCAAGGTGATCATCGGCCTGTGTCTGCTGGAGAACGGCGTGCATCTGTCGCTGGTGAGTCTTGCGCCGGCGATGCCCGAAATGCCAATCATCGGTCTGGTGACCGAGGTGTTCATAACAGTCTGGATGCTGCTGGATCTTGTGCTGGGCGTGGAACGCACTTTCGGGACGACCGACACCGCCGTTTTGCAGAAGTTGAAGGAGTGACCGGGTCTTGACACCTGCCTGCACGCCGTCGCTGAGGGGTAATCACTCGTGACGGTGCACAGTCTCCTGCCCCCCGCGGTCATACTGCTGCCTATCGGCAGCGCCTTGATCGTGTACTTCATCGGCAAGCGCTTCCCGCGCGCCGTCGGGCCTGTGGCGACGGCGCTGCTGGCGCTGACCTTCGGTCTGTGCGTGTTGATCGCCGCGGTGGTCTTTGAGGGTCGCGAGTCCAGCCTGGCGCTGGCGGCCGCCCAGAACAGCTTCCTGGGCCTGCACGTCGACGGCCTGAGCGCGTTCATGCTGCTGCTCATTGGCCTGCTGGGCCTGCTGGCGGCGGTGTTCTCGCTCGCCTACGTGCCGGAGATGGTCAAACGTGGACACGGCAAGCCCGAGAAGATACCGATGTACTGGGGCCTGCTCGTGTTGTTTGTCGGGACGATGATTTGGGCATGCACTACGAACAACATTGTCATCCTGTGGATCGCAGTTGAGTCGACGACGCTGGCATCCGCGTTCCTGGTCGCTTTCTCGCGCGACAGGCGGGCTGTTGAGGCAGGCTACAAGTACCTGCTGCTGCTGACGGTCGGGATCACATTTGCGCTGCTCGGTTGCGTGTTGCTCTACTCGACGATGGCGGCTCAGTCAACCACTGCCAGCCCGATCAGCCCGATGGCGATCACCGAGATCGCTACCTATGCCGAGCAACTCATGGCGGCCGCCCCGTTCGCGATCACCGCGGCCACGATCCTGCTGCTGGTGGGCTTTGGCGCAAAGGCCGGGCTGATCCCGATGCACGCGTGGCTGCCTGATGCCCATAGCGAAGCGCCGGCGCCGGTGAGTGTGCTGCTGTCGGGCATCGTCATCAAGGTCGGCGCCTACGCTTTGATTCGCTGTACGCTGCCCTTCATGCCGCTGGTACCCGGGCTGTCCACTGCGCTGATTCTGCTGGCGGCGGTGGGCATGCTGTGGGGGATTGCCGCGTGCGCGGTGCAGGACGACCTCAAGCGCCTGCTGGCCTATTCGTCGCTCAGCCAGATTGGCTATGTGCTCCTGGGTATTGGCCTGGCTACGCCGCTGGGGATTTTCGGCGCGCTCTTCCACATGCTCAATCACGCTCTGGGCAAGGCCCTGCTCTTCTTTGCCGCCGGTGCAGTTGAGCACGGCGCAAAGGGCCGATCGCTGACGCGGCTGAGCGGTCTGCGCTCGCAGATGCCGATCACGTCGGCGGTGTTCTTCATCGGCGCGCTGGCGGTGGGGGGGATGCCGGGGCTGAACGGTTTCCTGAGTAAGCTGACGATCTTCGTGGCGACGGCCCGGGAGGGCATGTGGTGGGCGCTGATCGCTGCTGTCGTTACGGGTCTGCTCACGCTGGTGGTGCTGTTGCGCACCGCCACGAACGTCTTCCTGGGGCGCCCGAGCCAGAAGGACTTCGCGCACACGCATGAGGTGCCCCCGCTGATGTGGGGGACGATGGTGCTGCTGGCGGTACTGTGTTTGATCATCGGATTGTGGCCGCCGGTTGCGGACCTGCTGGTGGGGCCGGCCGCAGAGGCGGTGGGGGCCACGTTGTCGGGAGGCGTAACACCGATCGAGTTGACTGGTCCCTGACCGGACGGGCATTGCAGCCGTGAATCCGACGAGGTGAGTGTTTGTGTTCGCAGACCGACTCAAATCCGCGTTCCCACGCGCCCTGTGGGTCTATCACGCCAACACGGGCGGGTGCAACGGGTGCGACATCGAGGTGATCGATGTCCTCACGCCCTACTATGATGCGGAACGCCTGGGCATCAAGCTGGTGGCCTCGCCTCGCCACGCGGACGTGCTGTTGTGTTGCGGGCCGGTTACGCGCCAGAGCCTGCCAGCGCTCAAGCGCCTGTATGATGCGGTCGCGGATCCGAAGATCGTCATCGCCGTCGGCAGTTGCGCGACCGGCGGGGGGATGTGGTTTGACTCTTACAACGTCATCGGCGGAGTCGATGCGGTGCTGCCGGTGAACTTCGTCATTCCCGGCTGCCCGCCGCGGCCGGAGGCTATACTGCACGGTATCGCCGTCGCTCTGGGGATGCTCGAGAAGCAGACTGAGCCCGAGTATATGGTGCAACTGCCCGACCATGGCGAGCCGGTGCCCGGAGACATCGCGAGCATTCCGGAATCGTTCCCACGGTGAAGCGTCGCTCTACAGGAACCAGACGATGTAGCGGCGGACCCATTCCCCGGCGCTCAGGCCCGCCAGGCTCCAGATGCCGACGGCAAAGAAATGCCCGAGTGTGAAGGCCAGAAAGCCCCTCGCCAGACGGCGGTAGAGCCCCGCCCCTCCGAGATGGAGCGTGACCCTCTTGATGCCCCACAGCAGGAGCGCGGGGAACCACATGAAGGACCCGCGGTGGCAGAATGCCAGCGCGTAGCCGCCTGCATGGAAGGGGAAGCGTAGCCACTGGCGCCTGCCGAGGAATATCCCCAGCGCGATGAGAGCACCGGCGACGGTGTAGCCGATCTTCTCGGGGTCGGGCGCGACCGGGCTGTCTGACCAGTCGGATACCGCCTGGAACTGGCGAAGCACTTCCTGAGTCATCTGTCCGCCGTTGATGCCTCCGGGAGTGGAGAGCACCAGCCCACCATACTCGTAGTAGGCCGACAGGTTCACAAGGAAAGCCACGGCCACGCCGAGGACGATCGCACCGACCACCACGCGAGCTATACCCCGTCGGTCCAGCCCAAGACGGTCCGCCGCCACCGTCCCCTCCTGTGCGAAAGCCGTGATCGCCTGGTTCACACTGCGCTGCAACCATGAGAACATGGTGAGCAAGGTGAATGACTGCAGCCGCCCGCTGGAGACGAAGGGGCTGCTGCCGAGGAAGTCGACCATCGAGGCGCGTTCCTGGTAGAGCGGGTAGCCCCACACGATGGGGAACCCCATCTCGGCGCGGTTGCGGCAGTAGACGATGAGCACCAGGAACATGATGCCGAAGTACATCACCGAGACCCACCACTTCACACCGAAGGCGATGGGCATGATGATGACGACCAGGACCCCGACGATCGCCCCGATGAAGGTCCAGCGAGAGCTGAAGGGCTCTTTGGTGTCATCGACGGTCTGTTCGCCGAAGACCGCGTGACGCGCCACCTGTCCCAAGCGCCCCCGGGCCTGGTAGATGAAGATGAAACCCAGCGCGACAAAGGCGCCCATCGCCTGTTCGGTGACGAAGGGGAAGCGCGGCGGGTAGTAGCCCACCGACTTGGCCAGCGGGCGGATGAACCAGCTCAGCAGCGTGAAGAACCAGATCGAGAAGAGCGCGTCAGACGGTACGAGGTACCCGAGCCCCAGTATCTCGGGCTTGTAGTAGATCGACAGCCCGCGCATGGTGTTCCACGGGGATTCGGTGAAGAGCTGGCCAAGCGGATAGGAGATCCCGAGGGCGGGGATGCCGGGGTTGAAGACGTGCAGCGCGTTGAAGCCGTTGTAGACGATCGCGATCAGGAAGCCAACCCAGACGACCGGGTCGCGGAAGAGGCTGATCTGTGAGAAGTGGCTGCGCTCGGGTTTGATCATCTCGATGGCAAGATCCGAAACCGGGAAGTTGAGGTGCTCGTCGTCCTCCCAGGTGCGGCGGAAGAGCGTGACCAGGCAGAATGCCGCGATGAAGTATGCGCTCAGGTAGGCGGTCCATAGCGCGAAGGGGATCAGCCAGTAGCGCCACGGGACGAGCGACGGACCAGCGAGGAAGCGGAAGGTGGCCTCGATTGCGCCGCCCACTACGGGCACCTGCTCCGCGCCGAGCGTGGGTGGGGTGACGTCCTCGCCCTCCCAGAACACGCGGGCGACCTCCGGGTCGTTGGGCGCCCACTGGGTCGGGATCTCGCCGGCCATTTCGGCGAGATGGTCGAGCGGCTGGCCGAAGTACTGTGGCACCATCAGGCAGGGCATCACCTGGCGGAAAAGACCGACGCCGGGCATCGCCGCGGTGATCGCGACGACGACAAAGACGACGAGTGTCTCTCCGTCGCTGAGGCGCAGACGGCGGAGGGCCCGCACGGCGCGCCCGCTGCTGCCCGTGGCTTCGAGGCGCGTGGCTGCTCTGGCGATCAGGCCGCCGATGGTGGTGATGAGGAAGAGGCTGAGGATCGAGGCGATCGGCGGCGTGCTCTCGGATATCTGGCTGGTGAGCGAGATCAGTTCAGCCTGCTTGGTCCATGCTGCCACCAGCAGCGTTAGAAAGACCGCGACGAGCAGGGCTCGCATCGTCACGAAACGAGGCCGAGTGTGTTCGTCGGGGTCTGGTGACACGTCCGACATCAGCGTCTACCTCGATCATCGGCGGCTGGCGAGTTCAGAGCATTTCGCGACCAATACGGAACTTCCTGCGCGCCGAGCTTGATGCGATGATGGCGTCGCGCGCGCTGGCGCCGCACGTTGGGACATTGCTGCGTGGCGGGCACAACGCGGTCTACACTGGACTGGCGCTGGAGGCACTGGCTGCCAGGTCGGAGTTGGCGACCGCCGAACTGGTCGGAGGCGTCGTGCGACTGCTGGAGTTGGTCGGTGACCCGCTGGCCCGGCGGAATTCATGGTGCCGCTTCGCGCCTGACGCAGCGGGGCTTCAGGCCTGGTCTGCGAGGCCCATGGGTGTTTCGCGGAATATGCGCGGGTCCATATCGGCGAGTTTGGGCGAGACCGTGGGCGCGAAGTCCATGTGGTCGAGGACGTCGGTCTGCACGTCCACGCCCGGCGCCACCTCGACCAGCTCCAAGCCCCCCGCCCGCAACTCGAAGACGGCGCGCTCTGTGACGTAGAGGACGCGCTGGCCCTTCTCGGCGGCGTACTCACCTGAGAAGGTGACGTGCTCGACCTGCGGGAGGAACTTGCGGTGCTTGCCCTCCTGGAGGATCTGCAGCGCGCCTTCGGCTACTTGGATCTGCAGGCCGCCAGCGGTGAAAGTGCCGCAGAAGACGACGGTGTCGGCGGTCTGGGTGATGTTGATGAAGCCGCCGCAACCGGCCACGCGCGGGCCGAACTTGCTGACGTTCACGTTGCCGATGGCGTCCGCCTGGGCCATCCCGAGGAATGCCAGGTCGAGGCCGCCACCATCGTAGAAGTCGAACTGTGCGGGCTGGTCGATGACCGCCTCGGGGTTGGCGGAGGCGCCGAACGACATGCCGCCAGCGGGCACGCCACCGATGGGGCCGGCCTCGACGGTCTGGTTGAGTTCGGCCGCGATGCCCTCCTCATTGGCGACCGCCGCGATGCCCTCGGGCATGCCGATGCCGAGGTTGATGATCGCGCCCGACGCCAGTTCCAGCGCGGCGCGTCGGGCGATGATCTTGCGCTCGTCCATGGGCAGGGCGGGGATAGCGCCGAAGGGCACGCGCACGTCGCCCGAGTAGGCCGGGTTGTAGTCTTCGCTGAACGTCTGCTGGTGCTGCTCGGGTGAGGCGACGACGATGGCGTCGACGAGGATCCCGGGGATGCGCACATGCTGGGGGTTAAGGGTGCCCGCCCCGGCGATGCGCTCGACCTGCGCGATCACGATGCCTCCGGAGTTGCGTGCGGCCTGAGCGATGGCCAGCATCTCGCCGAAAACGGCCTCATGCTCCATGGTGATGTTGCCGCGTTCATCGGCGGTTGTCCCGCGCACCAGGCCGACGTCGACGGGAAATGCGTGGTAGAACATCCACTCGCGGCCGCGCAGTTCGATGATCTCGACAAGGTCCTCGGTGGTGCGATCGTTGAGCTTGCCGCCGCCGTTGCGCGGGTCGACGAAGGTCTTCAGACCGATGTGGGTGGTCAGCCCGGGCCGGCCGCCGGCGATCTCGCGGAAGAGATGCGAGATGACGCCCTGCGGCCAGTTGTAGGCCTCGACTTTGTTCTCCACCGCGAGCGTGCCGAGCGCAGGCGCCAGACCCCAGTGCCCGCCGATGATGCGCTTGAGCAGACCCTCGTGGGCGAGATGGTTTATGCCGCGCGTCTTGCCGTCGCCCTGCCCGGCGGCGTAGACGACTGTCACCTCGCGCGGGCGGTCGTCGGCGAGGAAGCGCGCCTCGATCGCAGCAGTCAACGCCTCGGGATGCCCCGCGCCCACGAATCCGCCGCAGGCGACCGTGGCCCCGTTGGGGATTTTGCTGACCGCTTCCTCGACCGACATGATCTTGCTGGCCATGGTTCACCTCGGGTGCGACTGGCTCACATGTAGAGTCCACCGTTGACCGACAGCACGTGCCCGGTGATGTAGCGCGCGTCGTCTGAAGCGAGGAAGGCCACCGCGCCGGCCACGTCCTCCGGATCGCCGGTCGCCTGCATCGGGATGCTCTCAACGATCTGCGCCATGACGTCCTCGGGGATCGCGCGCGTCATCTCCGTGTCGATGAAGCCCGGCGCGACGGCATTGACCGTCACTCCCTTGCGGGCGACCTCGCGAGCGAGCGATTTCGTCATCCCGAGCAAACCGGCCTTGCTGGCCGCGTAGTTGGCCTGGCCGAAGTTGCCCATCAGGGCGACCACCGACGAGATGCTGATGATGCGGCCCCAGTCGCGATCTGTCATCCCCTCGACCACCGCCCGGGCGCAGTTGAAGCCGCCGGTCAGGTTCACGGCGAGGACGCGGTCCCAGTCCTCGGGCGCGAGTTTGCGCATGGTGCGGTCGCGCGTGATCCCGGCACTGTTGACGAGGATATCGATGGGGGCGAGCCGCTCTGAAATGTAACTGACCACGTCGGCGATGGCTTCGCGGTCGGTGACATCGGCCTCGGCGCAGACGGCCTGAACGTCGAACTCGCGCGCGGCCTCGGCGACCTGATCGGCCTCTGCGGCGTTATCACGTTCGGGCTCGTCGATGTAGTTGATCGCGACGTTCGCACCGTCGGATGCGAGGCGCAGCGCGATCGCCGCGCCGATCCCCCGCGAAGCGCCCGTGACCATCGCCGTCCTGCCGTCAAGCCGCATGGGTCTGCCTCCCTCAGTCGCCATAGCTGTAGAACCCCTCGCCGCTCTTGCGTCCGAGCTTGCCCGCTTCGACCATCGCCGCGAACTCGGGTGCGATCTCGAAGCGCGGGTGCCCGGTCTGCTCATGCAGCGAGTCGAGCAGCGCCACACAGACGTCCAGGCCGACGAGGTCGGCGGTGGCCAGCGGGCCCATCTTGTGGCCGAGGCCGAGCTCGATCGCGCTGTCAATAGTCTCGGGCGTGGCGCCCTGCATCCAGATGTCCACGGCGGCCGAGAGCACAGACCCGAACACGCGGTTGACGAAGAAACCAGGAATGTCCGGCGAGACCTTCGGCTCCTTACCCATGCGCTCGCACAGTGCGACCGCAGCGTCGGTAATCGCTGGCGGCGTGGCTGCGCCGGGGATGACCTCGACG
Source organism: Candidatus Zipacnadia bacterium (assembly GCA_029821735.1). Classification (GTDB taxonomy): domain Bacteria; phylum Armatimonadota; class Zipacnadia; order Zipacnadales; family UBA5352; genus JALGSU01. The sequence continues at coordinate 31,259 of JALGSU010000025.1, forward strand.
AGTTTCATTGCGGGCGCGGGGTTGAAGAAGTGCATGCCGATAAAGCGCTCGGGCGCGCCGGACATCTCCGCGAGCGCTGCGATGGGCAGCGTCGAGGTGTTGCTGGAGATGATGGCGTCCGCGCGGGCCAACTCGCCGATGCGGCCGAGGGCCTCGCGTTTGACCTGCGGGTCCTCGAAGACGGCCTCGATGATCCAGTCGGCGCACTTGACCGCGTCCCAGTCCAAGCCCCAGCCAATGCGCTGCTCGACCTCGGTCGCCTGCTGCTCGGTGAGCTTCTCACGCTTGATCGCTCCGTCGAGGGACTTGCGCAGGATCGCGCGGCTGCGCTGCAGCGCCTCGTCGGTGGCGTCTATGAGTTGCACGTCAATACTTTGCGCCTGCATCCTGATCGCTACCTCTCTATTGCCATCGCGATGCCCATGCCGCCGCCCACGCACAGTGTGGCGAGGCCGAGTCGGACGTCGCGCTTCTCCATCTCGTGCAGCAGCGTCACCACTATGCGCGCGCCGGTGGCGCCGATGGGGTGGCCGAGCGCGACGCCGCTGCCATTGACATTCACGCGCTCGGGGTCCATGCCCAACTCGCGGATGACTGCCAGCGCCTGCGCGGCGAACGCTTCGTTGAGTTCGATGAGATCGAAGTCGGCCAGCGCGATACCCGTGCGGTCGCACAATTGCTGCACCGCCGGGACCGGGCCTATGCCCATGAACTCGGGCTCAACGCCGGCCCACGCGGTGCCGACGATGCGTGCGCGTGGCGACCAGCCCATCTCACTCGCGCGATCGGCCTCGGCCACAAGCAGCGCCGCGGCACCATCGTTGATGCCCGAAGCGTTGCCGGCGGTGATGCACCCGTCAGGCTTGAAGGCGGGTCGCAGCCCGGCGAGGGCCTCGAGCGAGGTCTCTCGCGGATGCTCGTCCGCGTCGAGCGGGTCGGCCTTCCTGCGCGGGACGGGCACGATCTCGTCGGTGAAGCGACCCGAACTGATGGCCGCCGCGGCGCGCTCCTGACTGCGGAGGGACCAGGCGTCCATGTCCTCGCGCGAGACGGTGTAGCGCTCGGCGATCCCCTCGGTGATCAGGCCCATGCCCATGTCGCTGATGGTGCAGCGCAGGCCCTCGTCCATGACCGCGTCGATCATGTCGACCGAGCCGAGTTTGTTGCCCCAGCGCATCTTGTTCACATAGAAGGGCGCGTTGCTCATGCTCTCGGCGCCGCCGGCGATGAATACGGTGCCCTCGCCCAGCGCGATGGCTCGGCGGGCGGTGTCGACGGCGCGCATGCCCGATGCGCAGGCCATGTTGATGGCCGATCCGCAGACCGTGACCGGCAGGCCCGCCTTGACTGCGGCATAGCGGCCGATATTCCCGTTGGACCCGCCCTGAATCACCTGGCCGAGGATGACCTCGTCCACCGCATCGGGCGGTACCTGGTTGCGTTCGACCAGCGCGGCCACGACGTGTGTGGCGAGATCGCCCGCCGAGTGTTCCAGCAGGCCGCCACCGAACCGGCCGATGGGCGTTCGCACAGCGTCGACTATGACTGCCTCGGACATCATGCACTCTCCCTGGGTGAAGCATGCGGCAAGTGTGGGCTCGTTCGACGCGGGCGCCGCCAGTTCCTGTGAATGGCGGCTATTGCGCCCGGAATTCGCGCAGGAAGCGGGCGCCCTCGGTCACCGCTGCGTCCATGATGACACGCCCGGTCTCGGCGCAGGCAACGGTCGGGTCGCCGTAGATACCGGTCTGGCTCTGCTGCAGATACCATGTCGACCAGGCGACCTTCTGGCTGCCCATGAAGTTGTCGCCGGCGACGAAGTCCGACCGGTAGCGCATGGTGTCCTCGTCGGTCGCCAGCGACATGTCCACGACCTCGGGGCTGATATCCAGCACCAGCGAGGTCTCCCATTCGCCACCGTGGATCGCCCCGCCCTGCTCGGAGCGCCTGACCTCATTGAAGGCCGTTGCCGAGAGCTTGGCCGGGCTGACGATCGCGATGGCGGTGTCGCAGGCGTCGCACAACTCGCGGTTGACGGTGCTCAGCAAGCCGCTGTGGTGACCGTGGCAATCGAGTACCGCGAGCTTGCGGAAACCCATCGCCAGCGCGGATCGGCAGACATCGAAGACGTAGTCCATGAACACGCGCGTGCGCACGACGATTGTGCCGGGCCAGCGCTGCATGATCTTCATCGAGTACCCGTAGCGGATCGTGTCCATGACGAGCAAGGACGTGTCGCCCGCGAGCGCCTCGGCGAGACTGTTGCCGTAGGCCTCAGCGATGCGCGCGTCGGTGTCCACCGGCAGATGCGGCCCGTGCTCCTCGGTGGTCCCGATGGGCAGGATCAGCAGCGACTGGCGCTCGACATGCTCGGCGATGGCCGGTGAGGACTGGTCGCGGAATCGCAGGGACATCGCGGCTCCCTCCATGGTTTCAGTCGGTTGCCTCTGCTCCGTAGAGCTGGTCATAGAGCGCGAGGTAGCGCCCGTAGATGTCCTCGCTGGCGGCCGCGTTCGCCGGGTCTGGCTCGAAGGTCCGGGCGGCGCGGTACCAGGCGTCGGCGGCTTCGGCGACGGACGCGAACTGGCCCGTGCCGGTGGCGGCGAGCATCGCTGCGCCGAGTGACGCGGCGTCCGAACAGACCGGGCGATCGACCGGCACGCCCAGCATGTCGGCTTTCATCTGCAGCCACAGGTCGCTGCGAGCCGCGCCGCCGAGTGAGCGGACGCTGTTGACAGTGATCCCGTGTGCGCGGATCGGGTCGATGAGTTCGCGCAACATGCAGGCGCATGACTCCATGATCGCGCGGGCGATGTGTGCGCGGGTGTGCCCGAGCGTGAGCCCGATGATCGCGCCGCGCGCCTCGGGGTTGAAGGTGGGCGCGGCGGTTCCCGCAAAGTGCGGCAGCACGGTGAGCCCGTCGCTGCCCGCGGGGATGCAGTCGGCTTCGGCGAGGAGTTCGGCGAAGTCGCCGGCGCCAGCGAGGTCGCGGAACCAGGTGAGGACGATGCCCGAGACGGGGGCGAAGGGCATGGCGTACCAGGCTTCGGGCTGGGCGTGTCGGCCGACCCACATGTGCCGGTGATCGAGCAGTTCGTCGGTAGTGGCGACGACCGCGAGCGCAGTGCCGGTGGCCTCGGTCACCGGGCCGGGGCGGACGTTCCCCGCACCGATGGCTCCGGCGAGCTGGTCGTTGCAGCCCAGGCAGACCGGAACCCCCGCCGCGATACCGAGCTGCGCAGCCGCGTCAGCGTGCACTTGCCCGGCCAGCGAGCCCGGCTGGCGGATTGGCGGCAGTTGCCCGGCCGTGATGCCCGCCGCGTCAAGCAATTCCGGTGACCACGCGCCGCCGCGGACATCGCAGATGCCACTCATCTGCGCGATGTTGTGGTCGGTGACCAACTCGCCGGTCAGTCGCCAGATCAGGTAGTCGGGCAGAAAGGCGAACGTGGCGGCCGCATGGACTTCCGGCAGATGCTCGCGGAGCCAGGCGATCTTGAAGAGAGTGAGTTCGCCGGGTACCCACGGGTAGCCGGTGATGGCCCGGTAGTGGTCGCGGTTGAGCCAGTCGGTCTCCCAGCGCTCGGCGATCGCCTGGGCGCGGTTGTCGAGCCACACGAGGAACGGGTGCAGCGGGCGACGGTCGGCGTCCAGCGGGATGAAAGTCTCGCCCTGTGAACTGAAGCCGATGGCACGTATATCCGAGGGCTCCCGCCCGGTCGCCGCGAAGACCGCGTGCGTGCCGACGACCATCGCCTGCCAGTAGGCGTCCGGCTGCATCTCCATCCACCCGGGATGCGGGCTGGCGGGCGTGTATTCGGCATCATGCACCGCCAGCAACTGGCCGTCAGGGCTGACCAGAGCGGTCTTCAGAGCCGTGGTCCCTGCGTCGAAGGTCAGATACATTGCCTCAACTCACCCCGCGTAGCCGAGCTCGCGCTCGACCTCCGCAATGCTCTCCTCGATGATGTCCATACCGCGATGGGCGACTTCCTCCTGCATGACGATCGGCGGTGACATGCGCAGGATGTGACCGGCCGGGACCCAGGCGAGGCCCTTCTCGAAGGCGCGCTGGTAGACCAGTCGCCCGGCGTCCTCGAAGGGCTCCTTCGTGTCGCGGTCTTTGACGAGTTCGATGCCCAGCAGGCAGCCCAAACCGCGGACATCGCCGACAATCGGGTGGTCCTGCTTGAGGGAGCGCATGCGGTCCATGAACAGGTCACCGAGCGCCATGGCGTGGTCGAGCAGGCCCTCGTCCTCCATGACCTGAAGACTCGCCAGCGCAGCCGCGCAGGCCATGGGGTTCCCGCCGTAACTGGTGGACGCGGAGATCTTGTTGATACTCTCCTTGTGCTTGTCCGAGACCATCATGGCGGTCACCGGGAAGCCGTTGCCGAAGCCCTTGCCGACCGTCACCACGTCGGGTGCGGTGTCCCAGTGCTCCATGGCGAAATACTTGCCGGTGCGGCCCATGCTGGTGAGGACCTCGTCGGCCATCAGCAGGATGTCGCGCTCGTCGCAGAAGCTACGCAGCTTGGGGAAGAAGTCGTCGGGCGGCATGACCGAACCGGCCCAGCCCTGCACCGGTTCGAGCACGAAGGCGGCGACTTCGCCGGTGGTGGCGACGTCGATGAATTCATCGTAGAAGTCGAGGTACGCGTCGGTGTCGATCTGGCCTTCGGCGGTGGTGAACATGGGCCGGTAGGGGCTGGGCCGGGGCACGAGGTAGAAGCCCTGACTGCGCCCGGTACCGTTGCTCGGGTTCATCTTGCCGAGGCTGACCGCGTGGCCGGTCTTGCCGTGGAAATCCATGAAGCAGGAGATGAACTCGTGCTTGCCCGTCGCCGCCCGGCACACGCGCAGGCCCGCTTCGACGGCGGTGGTGCCGCTGTCGTAAAGCTGCATCCCGGTCAGGTCCCACGGCTGTACGCGGGCGAGTTGCTCGAGCAACTCCACTTTCACCGGCGTGTTGAAATCATGGCAGTTCATGAGCGTGCGAGCGGCGTCGGCGACGGCTTCGGAGATCTTCGGGTGGCAGTGGCCGAGCGTGGTCACGTAGATGCCGCTCGAGAAGTCGATGTAAGTGTTGCCATCGACGTCAGTCAGCGTCACGCCGTGGCCGCTGTCGAAGACCACGGGGAACAGCCGCACCTGGCCCGAGTATCCGACCATGTGCGCCATCCCGCGCTGGTTCATCTCGTCCGAGCGCGGCCCGGGAAGCGTCTCGGTCACCACGTTTGGTACACTCTCAGGATCGATCCTGGCCCAATAGTCCGTCGGCAACGCCATAGCTTGCGCACTCCTTCGACGCCCGCCGATCATGTGGCGGGCGATGCAGCGCGAATGTCACGGGACCTGCAGAAGGTAATTCTCCGCCCGGGCGGAACGGGCCTTTACGTGAGGTGATGCAGCCGTGGGCAAGTATGATGGCGTGGAACTCAGCGGCGCCGAACGGCGGCCGGTTCTGGCGGCAATTGCGGAGCAAATGCGCGAGTGGGGCCTGACCATGCCCGACGTTGAGCCGCTTCCGCTGGACTTCGGTCTAGGGCGCTTCAGGGAGATCGGCGAGACGGAGTTCTGGATCGCCAACGAGGCCGAGCTGGGGTATTGTGGCAAGTTCCTGTTCCTCTTCGACGGGCAGACCTGCCCGCACCACAGGCACGAGATGAAGCACGAGACTTTCTTCATCGTGAAGGGGACGATCCTTATGCGGGTGGGCGATGAGGAGCGGACCATGGAGCCCGGCGACCTGCTGGCGATGCCGCCGGGCGCTGCGCACTCGTTCACCGGCGTCGGGCCGGCGCTGGTGCTGGAGGTCTCGATGCCCTCGGTACTTCAAGACAACTTCTTCGACGACCGGGCCATCGGTGATGATGGCGTGATCTGACGCCGCAGCTACTCGGGCAGGATCGCCTGCAGATTATCCACCTGCACCATGCCGGCGGGCTCGTTCGCGCCGCCGATCATCGCCACACCGACGTGGTTGATCTTCCCCCAGTCGATCCGACCGTTCTGCTCGCGAGGCTTGAAGGTGCCGAAAGGCAGCTCGAAGCGCCGCCAGTCCTGGCCAACTCCCTCGACCAGGCAATCGGCGATGCCGCGATCTGTCCGGCCCTCCGGGTCGGCGGTCGCATCTTTGATCACCAGTGTGAAGGACGGGACTGAGCCCTTGACCCATATGACGAAGCGGTCATGGGCGTTGAGGTCGACTGTTCCCGCGCCCGGTGTGAACCACATCGAGAAGCTGCGCGGGTCGGCGGTGATCGTGTAGTCAATCTTCATCGAGCCGCCGTCGCCACCTTCGGCGTCCTCGGCGACCCACGTGGTCGTGGCGCCGCAGCCCTCGACCTCTTCTGGCCAGAGGCCCGTTTCGCCGCCCCAGTCGGGTTCGGCGGTCTCGCTGGCGAAGCTGAATATCTTCAGGGGCTCGGGCGGCGGGGCGATCGCTTCGCCGCTGGCAGTGTCGTAGGGGCCATCGCTCGCCTCGGACTGACCGACCCACAGGTACGGCCAGCGGTCGGTGCCGGTGTTGAATGACAAGCGCACGGGAGCGCCGTCCGCGCGCAGGTTGGTGAGCGGTTGGATGTATATCTCGTAGTCGCTGGTGTCGTGACTGTGCTGGCTCGGCGACGCGCCAAACATCAGGTAGCGCATGTCGTCGGTGACCGTGGGGAAGTAGGTGTAGTCGAAGGGCTTGACCGGCGGAGTGCCGAGCATCTGGAACTCCTCATCGGCCCGGATATCCCACACTCTGAATTTCCTGGGGCCCTGCACCCAGTACATGTAGCGCCCGCCGGGGATCAGGCGTGGCTCGCAGCCGGCGGTGGTCTTGATGGTCTTCGCGCCCTTGAGCACGACGTACTCATTCTTGTTGAAGCGGAAGACGCCCGCCGACAGGTCGGGCCATACGCAGCCCACCATGCCGGTAGTGTCGATGGCAGTGGGGAGGACGTCGGCACTGGCGAGCTTCTCTTCGCCGGTCTGCAGGTTATATTGCCATATCTGCTTCTTGCGCAGTACGAGAATCGACTGACCGTCGGGCATCCAGTTGAGCGGATTACCGGTGGTGAGCTTATGGGGATCTTCGCCCTCGCGGGTGGTGACCCACGCCTCGACCGGCGCCTGCCGGGTGCCATATGCAAACAGGATCATGTTCCCATCAGGCGAGAAACGCGGGCGCATGTAGCCGGTGTAGGCCAGTGGATTGCCGGGCGTGGTGAGATGGGTCAACTGTCGGGCGTTGCTGCCGTCAGCGTTCATCATGTAGAGTTCCCACACGCCAGTGCGGTTGCTCTCCCAGACGATTGTGCCCTTGATTGTGCCCTTGAGCGCAACCAGCGCGGCGCTCTCCTGGGGCGTGGGTTGAGCACCAGTGGCGCACAGAGCGGGCGTGATCAGCAGTCCGATGGCGCAGGCGGCAAGTATGACTGTAGTCAGGTAAAGACGCATTTGCGTTCGACCTCCGTCGGTAGATCATCCCCGCAAGGCATTGGTTTACAGGGCGGCGTATTCGACGACCCAGTAGGGCGTCAGGCTGTACTCGTCCGTGTCATCGGCCTGCATCACGCGGGAGAGATCCGGGTGATCGGCCATAGGCTCGATGGTCAAACGGTGGCGCTGGCCGGGCTTGAAGCGCGCGGCGTCCTGCAACTTGCTGTCGCGCATCCCCCAGAAGACCGCGAGCAGCTCCTTCTCGGCGTACTCGCCGCCGTCCACGGCGTCAACGGTGTATTTGATGAAGGTCAGGCACTCGGTGTAAGGGACCTCCGACGCCGCCGGCACATGCGATACGAGCGTGATCTCGCCGGTAACCACCGTGCCCGACGGCTCAGCAACGGGTTCAGCCGGAGGCGGTGCGTCCGCTGGCTCGTCGGCGGGCGGCTCGGCATGGACGACGGCCTGGGGCGGTGGTGGATTGCGGTCGGGCTCGGTGCCCTCGGGCATGGGTGCAGCGGCAGGCGCAGGCGGGACGGCGGGCTCGGCCGGCTGGGCTTCTTCGGCGGGCGGCGGGGCGGCGATGGGATCGATTGTGGTGAGCGGATCGGCCGACTCGGACGGGCAGCCGCCGAGGCAGGCGGCGAGAACGGCCGCCGCCATGAGCGCCAGTGTCAACTTGACCGGACTGCATTTCATCACGGTCACCTCTTCTCAGGTGGGAACTGTATTTCCTGCCACTGTCCGTTGCTGACCACAAGGTCCCGCGCGGCGAACTGCCAGATGACGACCTGCTTGTCGGCCAGTGGATCACGTCTGCGAGCCATGTTCATTCGAGCGGTGTTGACGCCACCATCGTTGAGGGCGATGATGTCGACTGCTCTCCCGAGGCGCAGTCCGAGATGTTCGCCGAGGCCCGCGTGGTCGCCCCAGTTCATCTGCGGCACCGAGTAGATGTTGGTGAAACTATCGCCGAGGAGCGTGATCGGCGAGCTGGTGTCGGGCTCGATGGGCAGCCCGGTGCGGGCGTCAATCACGCGCTGGACGGTGACCGTCTCCGTGGGCAGCGGTGGCGGCAGGTCAGGCGCCAACCCCAGCATACCATACAAGTCACCGTGGCCGGTGACCTGCTGGGGCTGGGTGGTCAGACTGAGATCGCCAGCAGCGAGTTCGGGCAGGTGGCGGACAAGTTCGTCGGCGACGAGCGCCATGCCTTCGGGCGTCCAGTGGGTGTCGAGGCGCAGGAACATCGGCGCGCGCTGCTTCGCCTGCCAGAGCGCATTGGCCGGATCGACGACAGTGATCCCGCGTGCGCGCATCGCCTCAAAGAACTCGGGCATGTCGGCGTTGACTGCCGGGCCAGCGGAGGGCGGGTAGCGGGCGCTTAGCCACTCGGGGTAGATGGCCTCTTTGCCGGGCACGACGAGCAGCACGAGTTGCACGCCGCGGGTCTTCAGGGCCTCGTTGAAGGCGGTGATCGCCGCCACCGGATGGCCATCGCCGTCAGGTGCGCTCATGAAACCCGGCTGCAGCGTTGCGTCCAGACTGGTGCGGAAGAAGAGCGCGCCCTCGCGCGCAACGACGGCCTTCTGGTTGCCAGCGCGGAGGGCTCGCAGGCTGAGCCAGTGCCAGCGCCCGCGCACCGCCTGAGCGACCACGGAGTTGTCCTCGAGCGCGCGTTCGTAGCTTTGCAGCCCCTCGAGCGTGGGCTTGCTGCGGAGGACGTCCAACTCCTGCACGGGTTCCCCGCGAGACAGCTCCGAGGCCAATTGCACCAGCGGCACCACGCCGATGAGCAGCAGGAACCAGACGATCAGCGCCCGCAGCGCGCGGGGCGATGCCTGCTGTCCGGGCTCGGATTGGTCGAACGGTGATGCTGCCATGGGCCCTCAGAAACGGAAATACAGGAATGGATTGTAGGCTTGCGTGAACAGAATTGCGATGGACACGCTCAGCGCGGCGGCTGCCAGGATCATCCGCCCCGGTTTGAGTGTGCATGCCAGGTCCCAGGTGTCGAGCCTGAAGATATGGATCAGTACGCAGGCCGCGAAGACGATCAGGAACTGTGGCTGGTAGATAAGCGTCCCGACGAGCGCTGCAGCCGGCTCGGAGCCGCCGACGCCGAACATCGCGCCGACGTAGTCGATCGATTGCCCGAAGCTCTCGGCCCGGAAGAAGACCCAGGTGATGAGCACAATCACAAAGGTGATGAGGGCTGGTAGTGGCCCGGGCAAGCGCGAGTAGATCGGGCGCTTGTCATGCCAGCGTTCCAGCGCGAGGAGGGAGCCGTGGATCGCGCCCCAGATGACGAAAGTCCACTGGGCGCCGTGCCAGAGCCCGCCGAGCAGCATCACGATGGCGAGGTTGGCGTAGGTCCGGCGCGGGCTGATGCGGTTGCCCCCGAGTGGGATGTAGAGATAATCGCGCAACCAGGTGGAGAGCGAGATGTGCCAGCGGCGCCAGAACTCGGTGATGCTCTGAGAGATGTAGGGCAGGTCGAAGTTGCGCCGGAACTCGAAGCCGAGCATCAGCCCGAGGCCGATCGCCATGTCCGAGTAGCCGCTGAAATCGAAGTATATCTGGAAGGCGTAGGCCCCGACACCGGCCCAGGCGTCATGCCACAGCAGGCTCCCGGCTCCGAACGCCGCGTCTGCGACTTGGCCCATGGGGTTGGCGAGCAGGACTTTCTTGGCCATGCCAAAGGCGAAGAAGAGCACGCCTGCGGCGAACTTGCGGGCGCTGTGCTCGCGTGACACAAGCTGCTCGGCGAGGTCGCGGTAGCGCACAATGGGCCCGGCGACAAGCTGGGGGAAGAGCGCCACGTAGCAGGCGAAATCCAAGAAGTCGCGCGCGGGTTTGGCCTCGCCCCGGTAGAGGTCGATCGAGTAGCTCATCGACTGGAAGGTGTAGAAGGAGATGCCGACCGGCAGGACAACCGAGAAGACCTGCACGCCCTCGCGCCCGAACGTCTCGAGGAGCCAGTTCAGGTTGGTCTGCGCAAAGCCCAGGTACTTGAAGACCCCGAGCAGCGACAGGTTCACGACGATCGACACCACGAGTGCGAGCTTGCGCTGGCGAGCTGAGGCCAGGCCCTCACCGGCGGGCGGGTCGGCGGCGAACGGCGCCAGCGTCCAGCGTCCGCTGATGAGCTGGCCGCACAGGTAGTCGATGCAGGTGGAGAAGAACATGAGAAAGACGAACCAGGGGTTCGCCCAGCCGTAGAAGACGTAGCTGACCAGGGCAATGAGAAGCTGACGCCAGCGTGCGGGGCAGAGGTAATAGCCCAGCAGCACGAGCGGCAGGAAGTAGAACAGGAAGACGTGTGATGAGAATACCATTTATGGTAGCTCGATCAGGTCCCACGGAGCCCAGTATTGGTACAGGTCGCGGCTCACCATCGTCCAGATGATGATCTTCTTCGCCTCAATGGCGTCATGGCCTCGGCGCGCGAGTCGGCCTCGAATGCGCGGTCCGCTGCCCTGCGCCATGATCAGGTCTATCGGCGCGCCCAGCTGTCGGGCGAGGTGCGCGGACAGCCCGGCGTGCTGGCAATCCTCAAAGTGGAAGACCCCGGTGAAGCTGTCGCCGAGCATGACCAGAGGACTGTCCGGGTCGTCGGCGTAGAACTCGCCGCCCGCCTCGATCACCTGCAGCGCCTGGAGCTTCATCGGGGGGCGCGTGGCCTTCTCCGCGTCGGTGAGCATGTCACAGATGTCGCCCATGCGCGTGCAGGTAGCGCCCTGGGTGCGGTAGCGTTCCGGAGTGCTGGGCATCTGCGCCCATCCGGGCAGCGCCAGCACGTGTCGGGCGATGATCTGCGCCGCGAGTTGCAGGCCACTGTTGGTCCAGTGCGTATCTTGCGGCATATACAGCGGCTCGTCGCCGGTGTCGCGGCGGGCGACGAACTCGGGGAGCAGGTCGACGACATGCACACCCTCGCCGGCCAGTTCGCTGAGCAGCTTTCGGCAGTAGGGCGCGACGTAGGGCATGGCTCCACCGGGCGCGTGCTCGGAGAGCTTCTCGGGATAGACCTCGGCTTTGGTCGGGATGACCACCAGGAGCAGTTCGATGTCGCGGGCCTGGAGCTGCTTGTGGAAGTCCATGATCGCCGGCCACGGGTTGCCGCCCTCGGGCTGGTCGCGCAGATCGCCGGAGAGCAGGTACTCCATATCGCCTCGGAAGAACAGGAAGCCATCACGGCCGATGAGGCCGCGCAGCTCTTCGGGCCGGGCATCGAGTTGCGCGCGCACGTCCGCCTGGAATGCCGCCAGCGATTGCGCCCACGCCTGGTAGCTTCCGCCCCACTGATCCACCTCGGCCTGCCACTGCCCCTCCGCGACGGCCGGGCCAGCGTCGATCTCCGCGCCGGTCTCGACGCCGGCTGCGGGTGCGTTGGCGGTGGCCGCGTCTGATGTGCCGACGCCCTCGGCGAAGACGAAAATGTTGTAGATGTTCTGACCGTAAGGCGTCCCGCGGATGACTGCTGCGGGCGCCTCGAACGATCCGCCATTGAGTTCGGCGACCACTTCGGGCTCGGTCTCCGGAGTGGGCCACGGTTGGGCTTCGTCGCCCTCGAGCACGTAGGTCTGCAGCGACTGATACCACTGAGAGCAGACGGTGTAGAAGTAGTTGTCTGGTTTCTGATCTGGGCGAGCACTGAGCGCGCGCAAACTTCGGGCGCGAGTTTCGCGTAGAGTTCTGGATACCCGTCACCATCGTCATCAGTCAAAGGCAGCCAGGTGAGTTCGGGGCGAAACTCAACGCGCACCCAGAGCTGGTCGCGGTGCGGCCAGATCAGCGCGATCTGCTGCAGCGGACGCGGGAGGTCGTTGCCCCACTTCTCGCCACTGACCTGCGCCCCGGCCACCAACATTGGCGCAGCCTGATCGTAGTCCCACTCCGCGAGGTATTTCACCAGCGGCTCCCACGCGGCTGAGCGAGTCAGGTCATACTCCGTGAGGGGCGCTTCGGCGATCGTGTCGCAGATAGTGGCGGCGTCCAGCGCGCCCTGGAAATCCAGATCGGTCAGCGCGGGGACGTTCGCGGGGGCGGCGGGTGGAGGGTCCAGGGGATAGTGAAAGAGCGGGTTGCGCTCCCAGGCGGCGACATCCAGCGACGCCTGGTCGGCGCGCTCGATGAGCCGGACCATCACGCGCGACGAGATGCGGTTGAGGGAGCCCTGCAGCGACCGGGCAAGCGCCACGTCGTCAGCACCCGCAGGAGCCAGCAGGCAGAGCCCGGCGATGATAGCCAGCAGCGACTGGCGGATAGCGGACATGCCGTGACTCCCTTCGTGGCAGTTGGGATTGGGTGGGCGCTGCCCCGCTTCCAGCTTCCATACACACAACACACCAGCGCGGATGCCGTTCCGCTCGGACACGGAAAGTTAACCGCGCGCGTGCCGGCTCACGCCTGCAGGCAGGTCGGCACCTCTCGGATACCGAAGACCATCTGGTCGTGCGAGAGTCACACGTTCGGAGGTGTATATGCGCAATGTATCGTCTCTTCGCCTGTGCGTGCGCTTTGACCTGTCTCGTGGTGTCAGGCGGCAGTGCTCAAGAGGCCCGGACCTTCACGGTGGAGGTCGGCTCGTTCCCCTGGCACGATCGTGTTGATCAGTGGGCGCTGTCGGTCGTGCCGGAGAAGTACGTGAGCGATACGCCAGTGCCCCAGCAAAGCTGCGCTGGCCGCACACTGGTGCTGCCCGGCGTCACGGAAACTGTCTACGTTGGCGTCTATGCCGCCGAGCTGGGTGAGTTTTTGGCGAAGTTCCCGGCGCTTGCCGACACCGGTGACCGCCTGGAGATCCGCCAGGGCGGCGGGACGCTCGAATATGCCATCGTGACCTACGCCGATCCACCACTGGCGACTTCCTTCAAGTTCTCCACGGCAGGGGTCATCCTCCTGTCATGGGGCGGCGACATGCCTGCAGCCCCCGCCGACACACCGGCGCCAGCCGGACCGGCCGACGTGCCGACCTACACGCCCGCGGATCGAGCCTGCCCGTGGTCAGACCGGCAGGGCAAGTGGGAGATTCGCGATCTGCCCGCGCAGCTCGCGGACGGCCCGGCGGTGCCGCTGCAAAGCTGCGATGATCGGACGCTCATCATTCCCGAGGGCGCTGAGGCGGTGACCATCGGCATCTTTGAGGACGACTTGCCGGGCTTCACGCAGCGCTTCCCGGGCCTGACCGACACGGGTCTGACGTTGCGCATCACCGGCGCGGCGAGGACGGGCGGGCTGGTCTACAAGATCATCGTCATCCCCGACCCGCCTGCCGAGGGCGATTTCAGGGAGTTCACTACCGGCGGCATTGTGCTGCTCAAGCTGGAGGGCACCGCCCCGGCTGCCACGCCTGCCGCCGCCCCGACCGCAGGGGCGACGGGTGTGTTCACTGGCGACCAGGAGTTCGCGGCCCAAGAGTGGCCGGCCGGTTCGGGCGAACGCATGGTGAAGATGTGGGTCGAGGAGCCGCCCGCGGGCATTGACGCGAACACCGGCCTGATGCTGGTGCTGCACAACTGGGGCGGGGTCTACGATTCCTCGAGCTACAAGCGGTGGTGCCGGACCTTCGCTGAGCGCTTCAACGTTGTGGCGATGTCAGTCAACTACCTGCACAGCGGGGCCACCTGGGAGGACGAGCTGCCCTACGACCACGGCTACCTGCAGGCGATGGACGCCATCGGGGCGCTCTACACCGTACATGAACAACTCACTGAGGCCGGAGTGGCCTTCAACGAGCACCGCGTCTACGCGATGGGTGGCAGTGGCGGCGGCAACGTCACCGAGATGGCCATGAAGCTGGCGCCCTACACCTTCGCCTGCGGAGTGGATATCTGCGGTATGCCCGGCCTCATCGACGCCATCGCCTTCGGCACTGGCGAGTGGGGCACGTCGCTCAACGCGGGCTATTCGCGGGATCCGAACTCGCCCGACTACCTGTCGCCGGACATGCAGCAGATTCGCGACTTCGGCGACCTCGGTCACTGCAAGCTGCGCGCGGCGGCGAATTCGGATCTGAAGATCGTGATCGTGCATGGGGTCAACGACCGCACCTGTCCGGCGGTTCCGAAGATCCGTCAGTACGCGACTATGCTCGAGGCGGGTCTGGACGTGGATGGCTACTTCCTGACCGACCGCGATGTGGATGGCGAGGTCATAACGACCACCGGCCATGCAGTGGGTGACCGCGAACAGGTTGTCCTCCGATACGCTGGGGAGTACATGAAAGAGGACGGCGCCTTCGCTCGCGCCACGACCGGACCGAGCGATTTCACGCGCCAGGGCAGTTTCGAGTACCCGACCGAGGGCGGCAAGTACGTGATAGACTTTGACGCGTATCCGACGATCGGCTTCGTGCCGAATTGAGAGCACCGTTCATCCATCCCAGCTGGACCAGGAGCAATTCGAATGAAGCTGATCATCATCGCCGCGCTTCTCGTCGCGACTGGCGCGATTCCCGCCAGCGCGAAATCCGGCAGCGTTCTGGTCACCGAACAGATGCGGCAGAACGCGGTCGCGAACTGCGAGCGCTTCGAGTGGGCGCGGCAATATCGCGACAAGCTGATGGCGCAGGTTGAGCCGTGGATGGCGATGTCTGACGAAGAGCTGTGGAAGCTGCTGCCGTCGCAGGATATGCCCCGTGACGCGGCGGTCAACCGTGGGGACGGCTGCCCGAACTGCGGTCAGGAGCACTACAAGGCGCCCTACTCGCCATCGCGCTGGCGAGTGGACTTTGTTGAGCACCCCTGGCAGGCGCGATGCGCCAACTGCAACGAGTGGTTCCCGAGGAACGACTTCGGGGCTTACTACGAGAGCGCCCTCGATGGACAGGGCAAGTTTCGTCTCGGGCAGGGGGACGCGCGCTTCCTTACGGTCGCTGAGGGCTCGCCGGCTGAGTGGACCGATGATGGGACGGGCGTGAAGATCGGTGAGGCCAAGTGGTTCTTCACCGCCTACTACGCCTTCAGGATCTGGCAACAGATGCTCGATGTGGCGGAGAAGATGGCGGTCCTCTACACGCTCACCGAGGACCCGGCATACGCGCACAAGTCCGGTGTGCTGCTCGACCGCATGGCAGACATATACCCGGAGATGGACTTCAAACCGCATTTCCAGCTTGGCATGGAGTGCTCCACGGGCGGCTCGGGCAAGGGCCGAGTGCAGGGGAAAATATGGGAGACGTGGACCGCGCAGATGGCCAGCCTCGCGTACGACCAGGTGTACGATGCGCTGATACAGGACGGGGAGCTGGTGGAGTTCGCAGGCCGCATGTCCGCTGAGTATGATACCGGCGACAAGTCTTCACCCGAGGCCATTGCGGCCCACATCGAGGACCATCTCCTGCGCGAGTTCATCATCGGCGTCGAGGACCACAGGATCCAGGGCAACCCCGGCATGCATCACTACGCTATGGCGTGCGCGGGCATCGCGCTTGATGAGGCGGAGGAGACCGAGAAAGCACTCGACTGGCTCTTTGAGCCCACCGGGGGTGCGATCCCCCATGTGCTGGGTGAGAGGCTGGGGCGCGAGGGGTTCAGCAATGAGGCGGCGCTCGGGTATTCGCGGATCCCGGCGATGACCTTCTACAAGACGACCGAACTGCTGCGCCG
Organism: Candidatus Zipacnadia bacterium; assembly: GCA_029821735.1. GTDB lineage: Bacteria > Armatimonadota > Zipacnadia > Zipacnadales > UBA5352 > JALGSU01. Next base: position 47,305 of record JALGSU010000025.1, read on the forward strand.
CTACCCGGCATACAGCAAACACGATATCCTGCGCGACTACCCCAAGTTCCGGAACTGCTACACGATGTGCTCGAAGGTCCGCATGATCGGCCGCTACACGCCCAACTGGGGCGATGGCGACAAGTGCATGAACTTCGGCCGGACCGGCATGACCATTCCGGTGGAAATGGCGCTGCAGGGATACGCAGTCTATGGTGGCCCTGAGATCGCGCGCGAGGTATGGCAGGCCAACGGCATGAGTCTAGATGACCTCTTCAGCATCCGCCCCAGTCGACCCCAGCAGCCTGAGGATATCCACTTCGACCTCTATGCAGAAGACCCCGAGAGCGTCCTCGCGGACCTGCGCGCGGACCTCGGCGACGACCCCGGACCGCTGCGCAGCTACAACTCCGGGGGCCACGGCATGGCGGTGCTGCAGGCGCCCGAGCGTGACGCGGGGCGCGGGCTGTCTCTGTACTACGGGCGTATGGCTGGCCATGGGCACCACGATCGGCTCAACTACCTGCTGGTGGCCGAGGACGCGGTGATGACCCCGGACATGGGCTACCCGCTGTACTGCAACTCGAGGTGGTGCAAGCGCTTTGCCTGGACTGGGCACATCATCAGCCACAACACGGTCATGATCAACGAGACCAATCCAGATGTGAGTTCGTATTCGGGGAAGACCAGGCTCTTTGATGAAGCAGGCCCGGTCCGTGTGGTGGACGTGGATGGCGGCGAGATCTACGAGGGAGTGTCGACTTACCGGCGCTGCATGGTGATGGTCGATGCGGATGAGGAGCATTCGTACACGCTTGACTTGTTCTGGGTCCGAGGCGGATCGAACCATCGGCTGATCCAGAACGGTGGCGGGCCTGAGGTCACGCACAGCGGCCTGCAGACCACCGCGCAGCCAACGGGCACGTACGCGGGCCCGGACGTCGAGTATGGCGCGCTCTACGACGGCGCCCAGAATTCGAAGTACACGGGTACGGGCTTCTCGTATCTTGAGCGGGTGGAGCGCACCGGACCGGTGGGCGATTTCTGGGTGGACTGGCTGATCGTCGAACCGCGACGCACGATGCCGGAGGACTGGGAGGCCCACCTGCGCGTGCACAACCTGACGCAGGTTGACGAGGTGGCGCTTTGCGACGGCATCCCGCCGCGCTATAAGGGCAACCCCGAGCGGCTGCGCTACACACTGCGCACGCGCTACGGGGACGACCTGACCAGCCAGTTCATCTCGGTCATCGAGCCCTACGGCGCGGTGCCGTTCATCGACTCCGTCCGGGTGCTGGAGAGCACTTCCGAGGGCGACCGGTTCACCGCGGCGGTGGAGGTGCAGCTTGCTGACGGCAGCCGCGACGTGCTGTTGGTGAGCGAGGACGAGGGTGAGATGTCGGCGGGCGGACTCAACATGAACGGGCGCGTGGGCTTCGCACGCTTCCGCGACGAGCAGGTGATCACGCGGGCGCTTATTCAGGGGACCTACCTGGCCGCCGGCGGCGCGAAGATCGACCAGCCCTCTTCGGGTGTGCGCGGCACGTTGCGCGGCTGGGACGACTCCGATCCGGGGCGTGTTCTATTGCATCTGGATACCGAGCCGCTGGACGAGAGCGTGGTCGGGAAGTATCTACTGTTTGAGAACGCGGAGCGTTCAGACGCCAGCTACCGGATCGAAGAAGTGGTGGACGCGGACACGGTCAGCATCGGCTGCAACTCGCTGGTGGAGCGCTTCGTGGACCGGGCGGACTACGCTCAGGGCGTGATCTACACGATCGCCGAGGGCGAGGAGTTCCTGATCCCGCTATCGGCGTCACAGTAGCACATCGTCTCGAGGGAGTGCGCGATGCCATCCGATGCGCAAGCGAGAATTCGTCACAGCATCATGGTCACCATGCGGGACGGCGTGCGCCTCGCAACGACGGTTTGTCTGCCGCCGGGCGACGGGCCGTTCGCGGTGGTTCTTGTGCGGACGGCGTACAACCGCACACCGGCCACCGGCGACGAGTTCACCGGGCGGGGCATAGCTTTCGTTACGCAGGACGTTCGCGGGCGATATGACTCCGGGGGCGAGTTCTACCCGTTCGTCAACGAGGAGCGCGACGGTGCGGATACTCTCGACTGGCTTGCCGCCCAGCCGTGGTGCAACGGGCGCGTCGCCATGTATGGGGATTCGTATCTGGCCGCCACCAGCTTCTACGCTGCCCTCAGCGGCCAACCGAATCTCGTGGCGATCAACCCGCGCTTCATGGCGGGCGACTGCTGGAAGCGCGCCTACTACGCCGACGGCGCGTTCAGTCTGGGCCTCACCTGGAGCTGGCTGTGTTTCGAGTGCGGAGCACGGGTATCGCACGCGGGGTTGATGCCGAAGTTCGACGTGCCTGCGATTCTGCGCTCACTGCCAATTGTGGAGATGGACGAGGCGAGCGGTGCCGGGATCGTGCAGTCCTATCGCGACTACGCGACCTGCTGCCGATACGGACCGCAGTGGGAGGTCACCAATGTGCGCGCACGCTTCGACGAGGTGCGCGTGCCGATGCTTCTGGTCGGCGGGTGGTATGACTACTACGCGAGTGAGACTTTCGCGAACCTGGCCGCCTTGCGTGAGCGTGGCGGGGCGCAGGTGCGCGACAGTCATCGCGTGCTGATCGGCCCGTGGACGCACGGTATGAACGCGACCACCACGCTCGGGGAAGTGGACTTCGGGCCAGAGGCGGTCGCCGAGAACGACTGCACCGCGCGCTGGCTCGAGTGTATGCTGGCCGGTCGGTCGGCGGAGGAGTTCCAGCAGGCACCGATCAGGCTGTTCGTCATGGGCGCCAACATGTGGCGCGACGAGTATGAGTGGCCGCTGGCGCGCACGCAGTGGACGAGCTACTACCTGCGCTCCGGCGGGCGCCTGGCGCTGGAAGCTCCCGGGGACGAGGCACCGGATGAGTATGACTACGATCCTGAGGATCCGGTGCCGACGCTTGGCGGGAACCACTCCATCGGGCCCTACAATCCGGGGTTGTATGAGATGGCCAAGCCCGGCCCGTACGACCAGCGGACCATCGAGGCCCGGGACGATGTGCTGGTCTATACGTCGGAGGTGCTGGACCGCGACCTCGAGGTGACCGGTCCGGTCTCGGTCACTGTCTTCGCATCCTCGTCAGCGCCTGACACCGACTTCGTGGCGCGCCTGGTGGACGTGCATCCTGACGGGCGCGCGATCAATATCACCGAGGGGGTCATCCGGGCGCGCTTCCGTGACGATGTGTGGGGAGAGCCGCGCCTGATGGAGCTCGGGGTCGACTACGAGTTTACCATCGACCTGCTGGCCACCAGCAACCTGTTCCGGGCCGGCCACCGGATCCGCCTGCAGATTACGAGCAGCTGCTTCCCGCTGTGGGATCGGAACCTGAACACAGGCAGCGATCCCGCCACCGACACGGAGATGCGTGTCGCGCATCAGAGCGTGTGCCACGACCGCGCGCGTCCCTCGCACGTAGTTCTGCCGATTGCCAACGCGTGAGGCAGACCGCGCGGAGCCTACTCCTGCGCCGCGAACCACTCGGCGAGCAGTTCGGCCGCCGGGCGCGCGTCCCCGTCCAGCCGATCCAGCCACGGGATGTCCTGGCCAGCGAGAATTCGTCGCGTCAAGTCAGTCGCCAGCGCTTCGCCAAGTTGCTCCCGGGCAGAGGCGGCCGGCGTCGCGGGTTCGAGGACTGAGGGCATGAGCGCCACGCAGTCCCAGGTGCGCAGACCGAAGCCCAGCGACCAGTTCAGCACCCAACTGTATGAGCGGATGAACGCCTCCTCGGTCGGTGCCGCCGCCTCTCTCGGGACGGCGATCACCACGAGATCCGGCGTCAAACCGCGCACCGACTTCGACCACAGTTCAATCTCCGCCAGTGAGGCGCCCTCGGTGGGCCAGAGCGTCATCTCAATCTGCGCGTTTGGGTACATGCCACGGAGGACCGCCTCGATCGGGTCCGCGGCGGGCTGCATGGCGACGACCTTAATCGGTTTACCGGCGGCGAGCAGTCCGGTGGCGTGGGGGATGGCGGGCATGATGGGCCCGACATCCTGCACGGAAACTGGTCGTCCGGAAATGACCTCGGCCATCTCCTCGGCAAAGAGTTTGTGCCCGTGCATGTTCGGGTGGATGGTCTCGCTCATCAGCAGCCGCCACGCGGACGGGCTGCGCTGGCGAAGTTGCTCGTAGGCCGCGAAGCAGTCGGCGACCGGTGCGTCAAGCTCAGCGCCCACGTCGCGGACGATCTCGGCGAACTCCGCCAGGCGCTGAGTCGGTCGACCGGCATCTTCGGCATAGATCGAGTTGGGGGTGCACAGTACCACCTCGGCGCCGGCCTCGCGACAGCGGGCGACGATGGTCCGAAGATTGGCCGCGAATTCCTCGGCAGGCACGCGCGTGACGTCGTTCATGCCGAACATCACGACGACCAACCCGGGCTGGTGGGCAATCACATCAGTCTCGATGCGGGCGAGCCCGGCCTCGGTGGTGTTGCCGCTGATCCCGGCGTTGATGACCTCGATAGCGGCCGACGGGTAGAGGCGCTGCAGAGCGATCTCGAGCATTGCGGGCCAGGCGCGCTGCCCGCCGGTATGGTAGTAGATGCCGGTGATGCTGTCACCGAAGCCGACGATTTTGAGTGGCCCACCCGCCTGCAGAATCGCGGCAGATTTCGTCGGGGTTGCATCGCCCTCGGCACCCGCCGCGCAGGCGCTAACGATCAACGCAAGTGTCAGTGCCAGCCACAGTGTGTGCTCGGTCATCTGCCTCAGCCCTTTCTCCGGCGCGCGTCTGGGCGGCATCTTACTACGCCGCGACCGACCGCGCAACGCGCTCGGCAGGCAGGGATTGCCGCGCCGACAGGGAACCGACCGCTGGACTGCTGAACGGTGAGCCGCCGCCGCACAGGGAGACGAAGACCTATGGATCAGTTCAAGCTGCGCAGCCGAAGGTTGTTCTGCGACTGGCAGATGCCGGATTTTCTGCCGGAAGTGACGCTTGACGTCGAGCATTTCGTGGACGAGGCCGTGCGCATCGGCGCCGCGTCCATTGACTTCACCACCGAAAGCGCGTTCGGCAACTGCCTGTATCACTCGAAGATCGGGCGGACGAACCGGGTCATGCGCGGAGACATCTTCGCCGAGATGTGTGCGCTGGCGAAGGAGCGCGGGCTGGAAGTCATCGCCTATTACAACATGGTGCTCAAGGACGCTCTGGGTGCCGAGCATCCCGAGTGGATTCAGGTCGACCGCGAAGGCAATCCGCTTCGCTTCGAGAGCTACTGGATGTTCTGCATGAACACGCCGTTCCGCGAACGAGTGTTCGCGCAGATGGAGGAGATCGCGTCACTCTTCGAGATCGATGGCTTCAGCTACGATCTGCAGTATTTCCATCCGAAGGCCTGCTTCTGCCCGTGGTGTCGCGAGAGGTTCGAAAAGACATACGGCTACCCGCTGGCTCCCGAAGAGTTCACCGAGCCCCGGCAGTGGCTGGACCTGAACCAGTCGCAGGTGGACACGCGCCGCGAGTTCATCATGACCGCCATGGACCGCGCGCTGAGCGTCCGGCCGAATCTGGCGTTCACCTGGAACCACTCGGGCTATTTCAGCGACGCGCTCGAACTCGACCGCAACGCCAGCTTCCTGGCCTCCGAGGCCCATCCACCCGACTACCTGATGTGCGCCACCAAGGGCAAGTGGATGCAGGCGTCGGGCAAGCCTTTCCAGTTCTGGATGCCCGAGTCGGTTGGCTCGTGGGGGCACTGGAGTCTGAACACCGCCGGGACACTGAAGGGCACGTGCGCGCTGGCGCTCGCGCACGGGGGAGCGATCGCCTTCAACCACGTGGCCCCGCCCTGCGGTGACTACGCCGGGCGAGTTTTCCCGGGCGTCTACGAGATGCTCGGCGAAGTGTTTGAGTGGGTCAAACCGCGCGAGGAACTGTGCCGGGGCAAGCAGAGCGTGCCGGTGGTCGGGGTGCTCTACTCCTGCGGCGACTACTCGCTGTCCCAGGCCGCGCGACTTGCCGCGACCAATGCCGGGGAGGCCGGATCGCCCTTTGCGGACAACGCGATCTCGCTGGCCAACTACAGCGCGGTCACGCAGATGCTCGCCGCCTCGCATGTCCCGACGGACTTCTTCTACAGCGAAGACGACCTCGATCGTCTGGATCAGTATGAGGTGGTCGTGCTGCCCAACACCGCGCATGTCGACGACAAGCTGGCGGCGCGCCTGCGCGAGTACGTCGCAGGGGGCGGGCGGCTGGTGGCAACCTACAATACGTCGCTTATCGACGCGGACGGTCAGCGCATGGAGAACTTCGCGCTCGCGGATGTGTTCGGCGCGGATCTCGAGAAGGTCTCCGACTACTCGCTCACCTACGTGGACCGCTTCGAGGACGGTTTCTGCGAGAGCCTGCCGGACCTGCCAGTGATCGTCAAGGACGTGGGCTACCAGCAGGTCTCGCCGCACCCGGCGCTCTACTGTCGCCTGCGGCCAGGCGCGCGCTCGTATGCGAGCTTCACCGAGCCGATCATCGAGTCTGAGTGGGAGAACGGTGGGCACATCTACCACGATCACGCGCCTCCAGGCACCATCACGGACTGGCCCGCGGTGATCGTGAACAAGTTCGGCGACGGCATGTGCGCGCTGCTGCCCTTCCCGCTGCTCTCCGCGATGAGCCGACAGCCGAGTCCGTGGCTGTCTGAGTTGTTCCGCAGCACACTCGAGGTCCTTGGCGCGCCGACGGCGGTCAAGGTTGAGGCGCCGACGTCCGTACAGGTGGTCGTCACGCAGGACGAAGAGGGTTGGCTGGTCCACCTGATCCGCATCCAGAAAGAGACCGACGCGATGTTCGTCGACGAGACCGAGCCGCCCGCCTGGGCCAAGTGCGAATTGCGGACGCCGTGGCCAGTGGCAGGCGTTGAGCGAGCCATGACCGGTGATGCGGTCGACTTCGTCGCCGAGGGCGAGGCCGTCTCGTTCACGATCGAGGGCATCGCCGACCACGATATCATCCGTGTGAAGAAGTAGCCGCATCAGCCGACGCACCGGGGAAAGCAGGTCATGTGCAGATGACTGGCGAGCAGGCGGCTTTGACCCAGCAGCGGCATCGAGGCATCACACTGCGCCACAGATTGCGGCCCCTCGGGGATGAGCAGTACGATGCGGACGCGGCTCTGCTGCGGCAGTTCAACCCGTTCTTTCCGCGATTTTGCGGCCACATGGTTGGGCAGAACTCGCTGGAGTATGCTCTGCTGCTGCTGCACTCAGACGACCGCGTGTATGGCACCGATGACGCTGGCGAGGCCAACCGGATTCTGCGGCGGATCCTCGAGCACCAGGTCCTCGACCCGGACGCGGACAGCTACGGGAACTTCCTGTGGATGACCCACTGGGACCGTGTGAAGGACGCCAACGCGGTCGCGTTCCTGGTGCCGGGGCTGATCTACGCCTGGCTGAATTTCCCGGAGAAGCTCGACGACTCGACGAAGGCCGCGATGCAGCAGCAGTTCCCTGCAATGCTGGCGGGAGTGCACGGGCGGAAGATACAGTGGACCTACTCAAACATCTTCTTCCTGTGCATGGGGGCGCTGGAGGGGCTGGCGCGCGTGCTTGGGGACGACGCGACACATCAGACGGCGGTGCGCGCCTTCGATGAGTGGCTGGAGGGCACAGCGCGAGACGGCTTCTACGAGTTCAACAGCCCCACCTATACGCCGGTGACGCTCATCGGCATGGAGGCCGCGCTGACCTACACGACCGACGATGTCTTCCGCGAGCGGCTTCGCCGAACGATGGACGTCTACACCTACCAACTCGCGCAAAACTTGATGCCGACGGGCTTCCTCGGCGGGGCGGCCTCGCGCGCATATCAGCGAGACGTGCTGCATGGCACCGGACACGCGGCGCCGTGGGCGCATGTGAAACTCGGCACGCCGCTGGCCATCGGCCCGCACGACCGGCTGATGTTCGTCAACCACACGCTCTACGACTACGTGCCCCCGCCACAGGTGCGGGCGCTTGTGACTGACCGGCCCGACCCGATGGTGATCAGCGATCGCAACAGTGGGATGGCCAGTCGGCGTACGCATGTGGTGACGTCGAGTTACGGGCTGGCATCGCAGTGCATGGAGCGCGTCGGCGGACATTCCCCGGCGGCGTACGTGCTGATGGTGCGCAACACCGATGCCCCGCGTCCGAGCCTGGCGATCGTGCCCGACGAGTCGTTCAGCCACCTGCCTTGCGCATCGTTTCAGTCGCGCCAGAGCGACAGTCGCGTGGTCGGGCGACTCTGGTATGACTTGCCCGACGATCAGCGCGATCACTTCCTCGAAGACCCGACGTTCGTCTGCGAGCCGCGCGTGCTCTTCGGGCTCCGCGATCAGATCGAGGAAGTGCGCGTGGGCAACGTGGACTGGGGAGGGCGTCCGGTGCAGTTGCGGGCCGGGCAGAGCGTGGCCGTCTCCTGGGGCGGCCTGTTCGTCGGGCTCACACTGACGCTGACCGATGCGGAGGGCGAGCCCCGCGAGGGCAAGGCTCAGCTGGCTTACGATGAGGACGGGGAGCTGCGGCTGCGCGTCCTCTTGCTGGGCGGGACCGAGATGGCGCCTGACGATGAGCCGCTGCAGGCCCTGCTGATCTTCGACACGCATGTGCCCGCCGAGGGGGAGACGCTGGGCGATTACGCGGAGTGGCTTTCGTGCTGGGAGTTGTCCGTCGAGGGCGAGTGCGTGGCGGCGCAGCACCCCGATGAGTCGCGAATGGCGTATCCGCATACGGACGCTGATCCCGATCCCATTGGCGACGCGCTGCATGTCTCACCTGATCTGACGCTGCGACCGGGCGATCTGACGCCCATCATCAATGGGGAGACGTCGCCGGCCATACTCGCCCGCTAACGTTCACCGCCTGCGCGTCACGGAGTCTGCGCCCATGCTCGTAGTTCTCGTCGCCATGGTCTTCATGTCCGCGTTCGGTCTGATCGTGCGCCGCTCCCAGCGCGCCGGTCACGACATGATCGTCGTGGGACTCGTCAACTACCTCGTGCCCGCGATCTTCTACGGCATCTGGTGCATTTCGGCCGGCCTCTGGACCTGTGACCCGCGGGCGGCGCTGATCGGCGTCCTCGGTGGTATCGTCTACGGCGTCGGTTTCCTGACTTTGCTCGGGCCTATGCAGTGGCGCGGCGTGGGCATTGTCTCGGCGATCCTCGGGCTCTCGGTGCTGGTTCCGGTGGTGCTGTCGCTGGTGGTGTGGCATGAGAGTCTGTTGCCGATCCAGACTGCCGGGGTCCTGCTGGCTCTCGGCGCTCTGCCGCTGCTCGGGCTGGATGAGGGCACAGGCGGGGCGCGTCTGACACTGCGCATGGCCCTCATGATGGTTGGTCTGTTCCTCATCAACGGTGGCGCGATGGCGGCCCAGAAGTGGTTCCACACCACCGGCCTGTCCGAGCAGCGACCGGCCTTCCTGCTGTATCTGTTCGGGACGGCAGGCGTGGTCCTGGCCGTGACTTGGCTGGCAAACCGGCGCCCATTTACGCCGAAGTCAGTGGGGTGGGGCGCGGCGCTGGGCTGCTCGAACATGATGGCGGCGCTGACGCTTCTGGCCGCGCTCGACCGTCTGCCCGGCCTGGTGGTCTTCCCCGTTGTGCAGGTCGGGATCCTGATTCTGTGCACGCTGTTCGCTGTGGTGGTATGGCGCGAAAAGCCCGGTCGGCTCGGTCTGATCGGCATTGGCGTCGCGTGCGTGGCGGTCACGCTGCTGAACCTGTCGTGACGCGCGAAGGCCATCGCCCCGTTGCGGGGAATTACTCGCTTGACCAGGCGCCGCGCAAGCCAAGTTCCTCACCCAACGGGAGGCACCGCCATGGCCGCCAAGCGTTCGAAGAAGCCGACACGGGCTGACACCCTCGAGTGGTTCCACGACGTGAAGTTCGGCATGTTCATCCACTGGGGCGTGTATGCGGTTTTGGGCAGGGGCGAGTGGATCCGCAGCTACGGGCAGATTCCGCAGGAAGAGTATGACAAGCTCCCGCCGCGCTTCACTGCCAAGAAGTTTGAGCCCGAGGCGTGGGCGGATCTGGCAAAGCGTGCGGGGATGAAGTATATGGTCGTTACCACCAAGCACCACGACGGTTTCTGCATGTGGGACACGGACACCACTGACTTCAAGGTCACCAACACCCCGTTCGGTCGCGACGCCATCGCCGAGATCACCACGGCTTTCCGGAAGAAGAAGATCAAGGTCGGCTACTACTTCTCCATCATGGACTGGTACCATGACGACTACCTGCCGCGGCTGGCCTTCGAGGCCGACAAGCGCCCGGCCGAGGGTCACGACGTCATGGACTACATCAAGTACATGCGCAAGCAGATCAAGGAGATCGTCACGCAGGGCCAGCCCTTCGTGCTGTGGTATGACGGCGGCTGGATGAACACGCCCGACGACCTCGGGGCCGCCCAGACCAATGCCATGGCCCGCAAGATCAAGCCTGACATGCTCATCAACGATAGGCACTTCACCAAGGAAGACCTCATCACCCCCGAGCAGCGCATCCCGCCGACGGGCATCGTCGATGAGGACGACAAGCCCGCCGCGTGGGAAGCCTGCATCACCATGACCGGCCACTGGTGGGGCTACGACAAGGAAGAGACCGCCTACAAGAGCTCCGAATATCTCACCCGCATGCTGGTGGACATCGTTTCGAAGGGCGGCAACCTGCTGCTGAACGTCGGCCCCAAGCCCGACGGCACCATCCAGCGCGAGTTCGTCCAGCGCCTCGAAGCCATCGGCAAGTGGATGGACAAGTACTCCGAGGCGATCTACGGCACGACCGCCAGCCCATTCAACCTGTTGCCCTTCTACGGACGTGTGACCACGAAGGGCGAGCGCCTCTACGTGCATGTCTTCGAGTGGCCGGGCGAGCTGACGCTGCGGCTGCCGGGCCTGAAGAACGAGGTCAAGCGCGTGTCGCTGGTCGAGAAGGGCCGCCCGCGCTTGCAGTTCGAGCGCGACGGTGACGACGTGGTCATCACGCTGCCGAAGAAGGCTCCCGACAAGGTCGCCAGCGTCATCGCTGTGGATATCGAGGGCGCGCCCGAGGTCGAGCCGATGGTCCTAGGCGCCAATGACAAGGGTGTCATCGACCTGCCGGTGCTCTACGGACTTCTCGACGGCCCGCACGGTATGCGCATCCGCTATGAGGTCCGGGATGGCGTCATCCACGCGGGCAACTGGATCAACGCCGCCGACAGCGTGGAGTGGACCTTCGAGGCCCCCAAGCGCGGCGACTACCAACTCTCGCTGGAGTACGCCGTGGAGAAGGGGCAGGGCGGCAGCGAAGTCGAGGTCATCGTCAACGGTAAGGAAGTCCCGCGGCTGGCGCCCAACGGTCTGGTCTTTGGCAGCACAACCGGGACATCCAAGGCTGCCGGCGATCGGCAGGTCTGCAAGACCAGCGCGACCGGCGGCGATTTCAAGCGCAAGAAGGCAGCGCTCGTGCGGCTCAAGAAGGGCACCAACGTTATCAAGGTGATGGTGCCCACCATCAAGCGTGACAATGCCATGGACCTGCGCGGGATCAGTCTCAGCCGAATCGATACCACGACCAAGAGGTGACGCGACGATGCTTGTGAACTCTGGCGTGGATGGAAGCCAATAATGAGAGGGAAAACCGTTGCTGCGGCGCTGTTGGCGGTGGCCATGGCCCTGTTTGCAGGCGCCTGTTTCTCCCAGGAACAGTACCGCTCCGAACGGAGCGCGGCCGCCCACCGCAATCGCCGCATCATCTTCAACAACGATGGGGACGATCATATCCTGCGAGGTGAGGCCTCGGTCGAGGCGTTCCTGGCGGCGCGCACTACACCGCTGCTGGGCTCACAGGTGGACACCATCGTCTACTGCACCTCGCGCCCCTTCGGCATGTTCACCCATGACAGCCGAATCGGCGATGTGCTCACTGACAAGACCCCGTTCGCACCCGACCGCAACAATATCGTCAGCGACCTGATCCAGCTGGGCACTGACCCGCTGCAGGCGATGGTCGGGTTCTGCCGGGAGAACCAGCTGGAAGTCATCTGGTCGATGCGGATGAACGACACTCATGACGCCAGTCATTCTCCGGACAGGCCTCAATACTACTGGTCGTCCTTCAAGGAGGAGCATCCGGATTACCTCTTCGGGACCCGTGGAGGACCGCCTGCCCATGGTGCCTGGTCTGCGGTGGACTTCGCTGAGGCGGAGGTGCGCGACTTCCTGTTCCGGGTCTTTGAGGAGGTCTGCGGGCGGTACGACGTGGATGGTCTGGAGATGGATTTCTTCCGGCACCTGGTGCTGTTCCGCACGGTCGCTAACGGCGGCGTGGCAACTGCCGAGGAGCGCGAGATGCTCACCGATTTCGTGCGGCGTGTACGCCAGATGACGGAAGTCGAGGGCATGCGGCGGGGCAAGCCGATCCTCCTTTCGGCGCGCCTGCCGGACTCGGTCGGTTACTGTCGAGATATGGGCATAGACCTGGAGCAATGGTTGGCAGAGGGCTTGCTTGACTTCTTCGTTGCCGGCGGGGATTTCCGCCTCAGCCCATGGGAATACAGCGCCGACCTCGGACGACGGTTCGATGTGCCGGTCTACTGTGATCTGGATCCGTGCCTGCCCTATGGTCTGAACCAGCGCTTTGACCGCAACTCACTGGCTGCCTACCGGGGCCGGGCGCTGGAGGTCTGGGACAGCGGCTGCGCGGGAGTCTACCTCTTCAACATGTTCAGTCCCCAGCACCCGCTATGGTGGGAGCTCGGGGATGCGGAGGAGTTGGGCCGCAGCGACGCGCTCTACTTCGCCAACGCGTCGGGCGCTCTGGGCTACGTGAAAGCGGACCGCGCGCTGTCAGGCGGGTCGGGCCACGCCAATCGGCCACAGTTGCACCCGTTGAGTCCGGTCAAGATACTGCCGGGCGCAAGCATCGAGACGACCGTGTGGGCCAGGCAACCGGGCGCTGAGGCCACAGTAACCTGTCACATCCTCGCGGGCCTGACTGAGGCCCCGCAGCTGGATCTCAACGGGGAGGCGCTCGACGGGACCGACGACAGCGACGGCTGGTTTAGCTATCAGGTGCGACCGGGCCTGCTGCGTCAGGGGATCAATGAGGTGCGGGTTACTGACGTGGGTCAGGCGGGTGCGGCGCGCGAGTGGGATGTGGAATACCTGGGCCAGGAGCTGCTTCGGACGCCGTGGAGCGCACGCCGCCGGCCTGCGGACACGGAGGCAACGGTCCGAGCGGATGGCCTGCTCATCGCCGACCACAGCACCGCCCGTGGCTCATACCTGTACTATGACTATCCCTGGGCCATCAGCCCGGACACGCAGGCCGTGGTGGAGGCGGAGGTCAAGGTGGAGGAGGGCAGGAGCACGATCATCGTGTCCAACGGAGTGGCTGAGGAGGAAGTCCGGCTCTACGAGGACCGTCTGGAGGCCGGGCGCGCTGGCCTGTCATGGGCCCATGACGCCACTGACGACTTCCACCGCTACCGGGTGGAACTCGATGGCAGTGACCTGCTGGTCTTTGTGGACGGACAACTGCGTCTGGACGCGACGGGCAAGTTCACCGCTCCGGCCTACGATGGACGCAACGCAGTGGAGATCGGCGCCAGCACCAGCGGCACGACGGGTGCTGCCTGCTGGCGGTCCGTGCGACTGCAAACCGGTGGCATCTCGCTGCATGATATCGTGCTGAGTGTGACCTACCCGCCTAACCCGAAGGGACAAGAGTAGCACCCAGGCAAGCCCTCGGGGAGCCAGCGGGAGCCCACGTCACCGAGCTATCCGGTAGACATGGCGCCGATGGCTCATAGCGACTACAGAGGTGACGCGACGATGCTTCCGAACCGTGACTACAACCGCAAGAGTGATCCCGAGCGTCTGGACTGGTGGCGCGAAGCGCGCTTCGGTATGTTCATCCACTGGGGCATCTACGCTGTGCCCGCAGGCATCTGGAAGGGCGAAGCCATACCCAGCCTCGGCGAGTGGATCATGCGCAACGGCAAGATCCCGATCGACGAGTACGAGCAGCTCGCGGGCCAGTTCAACCCGGTGAAGTTCGACGCCGAAGCGTGGGTGGCTCTGGCCAAACGCGCCGGCATGAAGTACCTGGTCATCACCTCCAAGCATCACGACGGCTTCGCGATGTTCGACTCGCCATGCAACCCCTACAACATCGTGGACGCCACGCTCTTTGGGCGCGATGTGATGGCCGAACTCGCCGAGGCCTGTCAGCGGGAGGGCATCCGCCTGTGCTTCTACTACTCGCAGGCGCAGGACTGGCACGCCCCCGGTGGCGCCGGTCACTGGGAAGAGGCGGATGGTCCGGACTGGAACAAGCAGACCATCACCGACGAGCGCTTCGCCCAGTATCTCGACGACAAGGCCAAGCCGCAGGTGCGCGAACTGCTGACACAGTATGGGCCGATCGGCCTGATCTGGTTCGACACGCCGGTTTTCATCAAGCCCGAGCAGAGCCAGGAACTGGCGGACCTCGTCCATCAGCTTCAGCCTGACTGCCTGGTCAGCGGACGGGTCGGCAACGCCGTCGGGGATTACGGGAGCATGGGTGACAATCAAATTCCCTGCGGGCCCGTCGAGGGTGACTGGGAGACCCCGGCGACGCTCAACGACACGTGGGGCTTTAAGAGCGATGACCACAACTGGAAGTCGGTGAAGGACCTGCTCTATCTGCTGGTCGACCTGACCAGCAAGGGCGTCAACTATTTGCTGAACGTCGGGCCGACTGCCGAGGGCGAGATTCCGCAGCCGAGTGTCGAGTTGCTTGAGGCGATCGGTGAGTGGATGGCCGTGAATTCAGACGCGATCTATGGGACGAACCCGAGTCCGTTCCCGTATGAGATGCAGTGGGGGCGGACGACCGCCAAGGACAACATGCTCTACCTGCTGCTGTTCGACTGGCCGAGCGAGTTCCGCCTGTCGGGTCTGCGCAATCAGGTCAAGCGCGCGTATCTGCTGGCCGATCCAGACACCGACATCGCGGTAACGCAGAGCCATGACGCGGCGACCGACCAGCATCTGCTGCAACTCGCGCTGCCTGCCGACGCACCGGACGAGCTTGTCAGCGTGGTCGCAGTCGAGCTCGACGGACCGGCGGATGTGCACCCCATCCCCCAGCAGCAGTCCAGCGGCGCGGTGGCGCTGCCTGCGCACCTGGCGCAGATGCACAAGGCTGAGGGCTCGGAGATGACGCTGAGCAACACCGGCGTGGCCGCGATGTGGAAGGACACTGATGACTGGCTGTCGTGGGAGTTCATGGTGGATCGGCCCGGCGAGTTCGATGTGCGGTTCATTTTGGGGACGCTCGCGCATCGGCGCTCATCAGCCGCCGGACACAGCGTCACGGTCGCCGTTGACGGCCAATCGGTCGGCGGCGTGCTCACCAATGATGAGGATGTGGACACGCCGCGCGCGCAGTATTTCCCCGAGCATGCGACGACGCTGGGGCGGGTGACGCTGGCCGCGCCGGGGAGCTATGAGATCAGCGTGCGCGCCGACGCAATCGACGATTCTGCGGCGCATGGTCTGACGATGGCGTCGCTGGAGCTTGTACCCGCCAACTAAGTTCCACCACGGGAGTGATATGGATGCCGAACTCAAGCGACGAGCCGATCCGTGACTACCCCGGCCTGCCGCCCTTGGGCGGATGGTTCACTGACGAGGAAGTCGACGCGATCGGGGAGTGCTTGCGCGACTCGATGAACTGGCGCCAGGGCTTTGGCGGCGCGGAGATCGGCCAGTTCGAGGAGGCCTTCGCGGAGTATTGCGGGGTCAAGCACGCGATCGCGCTGAACTCGTGTGGCACCGGACTGGACATCAGCCTGATGGTGCTGGACATCGAGCCGGGTGATGAGGTGATCAGCCCGGCGATCACTTTCCGCGCGACGCATCACGCGGTGATAGGCCAGGGCGCGGAACTCGTCATGTGCGAGATCGACCCGGCGACCTTCAACCTCGACCCGGCAGACGTCGAGGCGCGCATGACCGACAAGACGCGCGCTATATTGGCGGTGCACAACAACGGGCTGTCGGCGTACATGGACGAACTGGAAGAGATCACGCAGCGCCATCCGCACCCGAAGTATGGTCCGCCCAAGATCATCGGGGATGCTGCGCGCGGCTGTGGCGCAGGATACAAGGGTACCAAGGTGGGGAAGATGGGCTGGATGAACATCTTCAGCTTCCAGACCTCCAAGAACATGACCACTCTCGGTGAGGGCGGCATGCTCACCACCGACGACGATGAGGTCGCGCGGCGAGCACGGGGCATTCGCGCCTTCGGCGCGGGCGAGGGCGTGTGGGGCACCAACTACCGCATGACCCGCCTGCAGGGAGCGGTCGGGCTGGTGCAGCTGCGGCGTCTCGACGAGATGAACGATCTTCGCCGCGACCGCGCTCAGCGGATGACCGAACTGCTGGGCGATACTCCCGGCCTCACGCTGCCCTCCGAGCCGGAGGGTTGCCACCACATCTACTACGGGTACACGATCATGGTGCCCGAGGAGTGGGCCGGCGAGGGGCGTCAGAAGCTCATGGACTGGCTGCAGGCCGAGCGCGGCGTGGGCACGGTGGTCATGAACAACCCGACCTACAAGCAGGACAAGCTCATCGCGACGCTGGGCTGGGGCCCCGAGGACGTGCCGATCAGCGAACTGACCGGCGAGCGACTCTTCTGCCTGAGCCTGCATCCGTTGATGACCGACGATGACCTGGAGTATATCGCGGCGGCCATGCGCGAGGGCGTGTCGGTTGTCGCGGACGGTTGAGCCAACCTGACTCGGAGAGGTGAGATCATGCCACTGAACTGGGCGATCATCGGGTGCGGCGACATCTCGTACAAGCGCGTCGCGCCAGCCATCGTGGAGGATCCGGCCAGCGAGATGGTCGCGTTCTTCTCCAATACCGCCGAGCGCGCCGAGGAGATGCGCGAGCGTTTCGGCGCCCGGCGGGCTTACTCGGATCTCGCCGCGCTGCTGGCGGATGACGAGGTGGAAGCGGTGTATCTGGGCAGTCCCCACCCGCGGCATCTCGAGGAGACCGTTGCCGCCGCGGAGGCCGGCAAGCATGTGCTGAGCGAGAAGCCGATGGCTGTGACCGCCGAGGAGTGCCGGGGCATGATCGACGCGTGCGCCTCCAACGGCGTCTCGCTCGGGGTGGCATACTACCGGCGTTGGTACCCGAAAGCGCGGAAGATCAAAGAGCTGATCGACGATGGCGCGATCGGCGTGCCGATCCGGGCGCGCGTCATGATCGGCGGACGCTGG
This sequence comes from Candidatus Zipacnadia bacterium, assembly GCA_029821735.1. Taxonomy (GTDB): domain Bacteria; phylum Armatimonadota; class Zipacnadia; order Zipacnadales; family UBA5352; genus JALGSU01. The sequence goes on from JALGSU010000025.1 coordinate 64,620, forward strand.
ACCCTCGAGCGTGGGCACTGGAAGTACTGGCGCGTGGGGGCTGCGGCGGGCGGGGGCGCACTCATGGACGTTGGCAGCCACCGGCTCGATCTGATCTGCTACTGGCTGGGCGAGCCGAAGCGCGTGGCCGGGATGACCAGCGATCTGGTCATGGGCCTGGAAGTGCCGGACACCGAGACGCTGATTTGCGAGATGGCGAACGGCTGCCACCTCACCTGCGAATGCCAGTGGAATATGCACAACGGCTCCGACGTGATGGAGATCCACGGGACCGAGGGCTCGATCAACGCCACGCCGTTCGATGGCGACACGCTGATGCTCGACCGCTCTGGTGAGCAGACCCCGATCGAGCTTGCGCCCAAGGCAGAGAACGTGCACCTGCCGCTGGTGGCGTCGTTCGCGGAGCGAGTGGGCGCTGGGGAGCCGCCGGAATTCGACGGCGTGGACGGCATGCAGGCCAGTCGCATCATCGACGGCGCCTGCCGCAGCGCGCACAGCGGGCGCTGGGAAGACGCCTGACCGACGGGAGGGACTGCCCGTGGATGTCGATGCCAAGCTCCACGTGCCGGGCGAGTTCGACGTGGTCTCGTGGGAGATGCCTGACTTCGTGGGCGACTTCACGCAGATGGACTACGGCGACCCCGCGGCCTCGCGGCTGGCCGAGCTGCGCGAGGAGTTCGCGGTCGACGAGATCATCGCCGGCTGCGATGACGAACTGGAGGCGCTGCTCGCACTGAAACGTTGGGTGCGCAGTCGCTGGGACCACGGCTGGTGCCCGGCCTTCGACACAGTCACCGACGCCCTCGACATTCTGCGCGAGGCGCAGCGTGGCGAGAGCTTCTCGTGCGGGTTCTACGCAACCGTCCTCGTCGCGTGCGCCACGATCCTCGGCTGGCCGTCCCGGAAGATCAACGTGGGCCTCGGCGACTGCAGTTTCCCGCGCGACTGGCGCGTGGGCAACGTCGGCCACTCGGTGCCGGAAATCTGGTGCAACGACCTCGCGAAATGGGTCATGCTCGACCCCGACATCAACGGTCACTACCTGCGCGACGGCGTGCCGCTGAGCGCGCTGGAGATCGGTCAGGCGTGGCTCGACGGCGATGGCGACGAGGTGCAGCTTGTGCTGGAGGAGCCGCGCTTCGTTTTGCCCAGTGAGCGATCGCTTGAGGTGGTCCGGGGCAGGGGAGACGTGCCTGCCGATTTCGACCAGCGCCAGTGCCAGCTGATGTTCGACCGCTTCACGCGCAACGATGTTCTGGACTACTACGCGCGGCTGACGGTCAATGGTCGCGAGTGGCTGGACCCGCGCTGCCCGCCGACGTTCGTGCGGCACTTCAACCCCTACGGCGGCAACCGGTGGACCTCGCATCTGCCCGACGTGTACTGGTCGGTGAACTTGACGCGTATCGTCGCAGCGGGTGCATGGGATGAGTCCGGCGCGCGACTCGCGATCTCCCTCGAACACTGTATGCCCTGGTTCGATCACTTCGAGGCGCGCATCGATGGTGGCGACTGGGAGCGATGCGAGCAGACGTTCACCTGGCCGATGCACGATGCCATCAACTCACTGGCGTGTCGGGCGGTCAACGTGCAGGGACGGCCCGGCCCACAGGCCCGGATCGATGTCGCTTACTCACCGGCGCGCTGGTAGAGGCAACTGACGGAGGCGATGACGCATGCAGCCCGCGACCAGCCAGACCAATCGCGAGAAGCTCTTCTTCTGCTACTTCATGGACTGCCAGACGCCGCAGAAGCCCGGCGGCGGCAAGGACCAGACGTGGGACATCGCCGAGCGCGCGGTACGGGGCATCGTGGAGTTGTTTCAGGAGCGCGGGTTGATCCGCGCGCTTGGATTGTGCTCGGAGCCCGAAGTCATGGCCCGGCAGGCGAAGATGTTCCGCGAAACCGCCGAAGCCGGCGCGTGGCAGGCGCTGCATTTCCAGGTGCGCGGCTACCGGCCGCCGGGGGCGAGTGAGGACTACGACTGGGAGCGGATGCTGACCTACTATGAGTATGATGAGCAACGCGAAGATCATTGGGAGCAAGCATTCGGGGCTTTTACCGAGGACTTCGGCGCCTGCTGCGCGCATGCGAACGACTACACCTTCCCGATCCTCGACGATCTGGGGTTCCGCCAGAGCTACTGCTCGGGAGCCGGTCGATACAACCCTGAGAACGGTCACCTGTGGTGGGGGGCGTTCCCGCATTCGCACCACGCGTCGAGCAAGTCGCGGCTGGTGTGCGGCGACCTGGAGCTATACGAGTTCACGCTCACGCGGACGCTGGTGCCCGAGCCGGTTGGCGACACCGGCAACTGGATGACGACCGACTTCCGGGCTGAGTATGAGCGAGATTTCGGCTCGACGATGGCCATCGCCGAAGCCAGCGTGCGGGACATGATGCTGCGCGACCATCCGATTCTGTATGTCCACGCGCCCACGCACAACACGTGGGACGTCGGCAATCGCAGTAGCGGGCGGCGCAAGGCCATCGAGACGACCATCGACGTGGCATACGCGCTTGCGGAGAAGCTCGGCCTGGAGCTGGTTCCCGCGAGCCTCAAGGACATGCACGACGAAGCGGATCGCCTGAACGCCTACTGATCGCTATGCCCGGGAGAGCGCCCATGCCTGCACCAGTCCTGCTGATCACTGCGCGTGACGAGCAGCGTCCGCTTGATGCGTATCTCGATGAGATCCTGCTGGCCGAGGGCTACAACCTGTGCGAGCACGTCGACGCCCGTGACGGTCTGGCCGCTGCGGACCTGGTGGGCCGCGCTCTGGTCATCGTCTCAGCAGGCGGCGCAGCAGCTCTGGACCTGCAACTGCTCGTCGACTACCTGGAGGTGGGCGGCCGGGCGATCATCGTCCAGCCCCCTCGACAGTGGGGCCCGACTTTCGGGCTGACGCCGCGTTCGGTGACATACTCAACGGTGCGCGACGGGTATCTGCAGATCAGCGGCGAGCATCCGTGGGTGGCCGATCTGCCCGCGCTGGACCTGCAGTGCCCCGGCGAGGCGCATGTGTATGAGACCGAATCTGCGGAGTTGCTGGCGGTCATTGCCGGGCAACTGAGCATGGCGACGGGCTTTCCGGCAGTCACGCTTGCGCAGGTGGGCGAGGGCGCGGCAGTGGTCTTCACGTACGACATCACGCAGTGTATTGTCGCCCTGCACCAGGGCCGCATTGCCAATGCCAGCAACGGTTCTGACCCGGACGCGAATCGCGATGGCAAGTTCACCGGGGACGACCTGTTCGAGGGCATGCGCGAATACCACCTGCGCCACGTGCCGCAGGCGGATGTGCATCAGGACCTGCTGGTGCGAGCGATCAGGGGACTGACCGCCGAGGGCCTGCCACTCCCGAGGCTGTGGCACTTCCCGCATTCCGCCCCTGGTCTGCTGCTCGTCGATGGCGATGGCGACAGCATGATCTGGGAGGATCTCGAGTGGACCGTCGAAACCTGCGAGCGGTACGGCGCCCACTTCAGTTTCTTCCTCATGGACGCGCAGATCGCGGAGTTCGACCCGGCTGCCGTCCGGGAGGTGCGCGAGCGCGGGCACGCTTTCGGGCCGCACCCGTGGGCGGTCTTCCAGCCGACGCCCGAAGAATGGCGTGCGGAGATCGAGCGCATCACCGGGGACTTTGAGCGGGCCTTCGGTTTCCGCGGACGGACGCTGCGCGCGCATAGCTGCATCTTCCCCGGCTACGATGAGACGCCCTCACGAGCGGCTACCGCTTCCAGTCGGGGTACCTGAATGGCAGCGCCCTGCCGGCGCGATTCGTGGACCGCAACGGCGATGTGATGGATTGCTGGGAGCAGTCAACGGTGCACGGGGATGACACGCTGTGGACCACCAAGACGATGCTGCCTCCGCACTCGGAGGAGCAGTGCATCGAGCTGTCGCTAGGAGTGATGCGCGAGCTGGCGGTGCTCTATCACGGGGTCTATCACCCCTACTTCCACCCGATCAATCTGGGTGGCCGGGGGGCGGTGCCGACGCCGCGCTGGTTCGAGATGGTCCTCGAGGAAGCGGCGTGCCTGGGCATGCCCGCCCCGAGCTGCGAGGAGTGGCTTGACTTCAGCGACGCCCGACGGGCCGCCCGGGTTGGCGAGGTCACATGGGACGCCGACACGCTGCGGTTTTCGCTGACGAGCGAACTCGCGGTCAAGGCCCTGACGATTCTGCTGCCGCCGCACGCGGGAGCCACGCCCGTGACGGCGGAGGTGGATGGCGAGCCGGTCATCCTCATCCGCGTTCCCCATGAGAAGCTCGGGTGGACCGCGCTCGAACTGGACCTGTGCGCAGGCCAGACGGTCAGCGTCTCCGCTACGTGGGCGTCCGCCTGACCGGGCTACTTGGCCCGCGTCACCGAGATGAACGCGTAGTCACGGGGCCCCAGCTCAACCGGAATGCCCTCGGCAGTGGGAGTGATCTCCGTCCCCGCCGGCTCCAGCCGGAAGGCGTAGTCGCCCTCCATACCCAGCGCCGCCATGTCGAGGCGCACCGTGCCGGTCGCCGCCTCGGCAGTCAGGTTCGCGACGGCCAGCAACGCCGAGTCCTCCAGCTCGTACACGGACGCCAACAGCGGCTCGGTAGCTTGCGCCGGGCAGTCCAGCCAGTAGGCGTGGAAGTCAGCGCGCGACAGGCTGTATTTGTCGTAGATCTGCCAGAACTGCTCGATCTCTGCGTAGTTGACATACGCTCCTGAGCTGGGAACGTCATGGACCGCGCAGCAAGCCAGCACCGATCGAGTAGGCGCGGTCTCCTCGTCACGGAACTTCTTGTCGGTGCCGCGCCCGTACTGGGGCAGGAACTGCATGCCCACTCCCCGGTTGTGTGAACTGAGCTCTATCTGCCATTCGTCGCGGGGCATCTCATCAGTGTAGTAGTAGAGCGTGCGGCCGACTTTGCCTGAATACTGCTCGCCAGGGAACCAGTAGTCGCTGAAGGCGTGGCAGGGCGGGACGAATCGGCTGTGCGCATGATTGACGAGGACCTTGTCGTGTGCGTGTAGGATGATGAAGACGCGCTTGAGAACGTCGCGCAGCGCGAAGATGGGGCGCGTCTCGTAGGGGCGGCCAAAGGCGTCGACGCCACCGCAACCGTGGTCGGTGTTCTTGCACGCGGTGGGCGAGCAGCAGTCGTAGTATATGCCACCGAGTTCGGGGTAGTCTTCGAAAAGCTCGTGGACCCAGTAGACCATCATGTCGGAGAAATCGCTCGCCGGGCAGACAGCCCTCAGGGCATACTCGCCGACGCCGGGCATCGTGTAGCCGACGTAACTGTGCCGGCCTGAGTTGCGCCACTGTCGCTGGTAGAACTCGTAGACCGGGTTGTGGTCGGCGAGATACGTCGGAGTGGAGTAGGGGAGGGACACGCCCCATCGCTTCCAGCGCGCAAACACCTCCTGCATGTCGAGACCATCTTGCACCTGCAGGTAAGCATTGAACTTGAAGGCTCCGCCGCCTTGGGAGACGATCTGTGCGCGGCGGCTGGGTACGTCATCGGTGCCACACATGTTGAAGTTGCGCCAGCCCTCCGGCAGTGGCCGCAGCGGCGTTGCCTGCAGGCCGAAGGTGTAGTCGATCGGGCCGGTGATTTCCACCGGCTGCGAGATCATGGTCACGGTGAGCGTGGCGCCGGTATCTGTGCGCTCGACCGCGATCGGCTTCGCGCCAAGCGGGTTGACCCAGTTGGCGTCACTCTCGGCGAACCAGCACAGACCGACGCGGTGGCCTGTGAGCCAGACCATCTCGCGGAAGGGCAACTCGACGCGGCCATCCGCCCACTTTTCGAGCATCGGTGCGAGGACGTATCCGCCCGCATCCCCGGCGATCGGCACAGTCAGCTTGAGGCCCCGCAGATTGGCAGCGCCATCGCGCGGAGCTATCTGCAGGTCGCAGCGCAGCATTCCGTCGAACTCGACGGCCGTCGTCCAGGTGACGTCCACCGGCCCGGCTTGCCCCGCGCCGCTGCGGGTGATGATGTCCGGATGCCGGTCGGCGAGATCGGCAGCGGCCCACCGGGGTTCGCGGAGGCCCTCACCCGTGTCCATCTGCAGCGCCACGCCCCCGGCCAGCAGGTCTTCGCCCTGCGATGCGATGCTCGTGGGCAGAGGCCCGTCCCCGAACGCGTAGTTCCGGCCCCAGATGCTCGTGCGGGCCGCGTCACCCTCGACGGGCGTCCACGGCTCGGGCACCACGTGGTCATACTGCGGCAGCGGCTCGGTCCACGGAGTCGCCGGCCGCTCAATCGTCGCCTCGACGTCCACCGTCTCCTCGCCCGCACCGCGCACGCTTGCCTGCAGCGTGTATGTGCCTGGCGCGAGATCGCCGAAGGGCAGCTCCACCACAGCCGCGGCGTCCGCCAGCGTGACCTCCTGCCGGGCGATGACGTCGCCCGGCTCGGCGCTGAGGGTCACCTGCGCGGTCATTTCCGGTCCCAGCTTCTCGATGGAGCCGAACGCGTCCAGCATCACATGAATCGAGCGATTGAGGCTATCGATTTCATACTGCATGTCCAGCGGGCCCGTGTCCGCCTGCGCCGGCGCCAGACGCAGGTAATCGCGCCGGATCTCGGCTGCGGTCAACACGCGGTCGTAAAGCTTCACCTCGTCGGCCACGGTGCGGTCATCCGGGTCGAAGCCCTGATCCCAGAGCTTGGGAGGCGTGATAGTGAACCAGCCGTCTTCGAGCGTGGGCAAGGTCATGCCTTCGGGCAGGTCCTTCTCCTGAGCCAGCTCACTATCCACGTAGATCTGCACTCGGGTCTGGTCCCACGTTGCGACGAGGTGGTGCCACTCCTCCGGCTGCCAGTCGTCGGCGGCGCAGCGGGCGATGACGTTGTAGTCGGGGCCTGTGCTGATGTAGATGGACGCCATGTTCGGCTGATGATACTTGTAGAGATGCAGGAGGAAGCCCGTGCCGCGTGCGTGGAGGAATACTTCGAAGCGGTCGTTGCGGCCCTTCCAGTTTACGGGCATGACCCACATGCTGACGCTGCCGCGCGCGGAACTGAAGTTGCCGGGCAGTTCATAGTCGAGGCGCTCGTCGCGGCCGATCTGGAAGGCCGGGCCCGACACGCCGGGCACGCCGCGCAGTTCGAGACTCTCGGTGAATGTGGTCGACGCAGCGTTTCCGCGCGCGAAATCGGCAGTGACGTCGCGCTTATCGAAGGACGCGTGGAAGAGCAGTCCTTCCTCGGGCGCTTCTGTCTGGCCGAGAGCGGCTCCAGCGGCGATGGTCGCGAGGGCGAGAATGGATGCGAGCGCGTGGCGGCTGCTGGAAGTCATGGTGGGCCTCCTGCTGGAAGAGTTGTCGAGAGCGGTGTTCCGCGCTGCCTGTTCGGGCTCCTGCCTGGCTGGCAGGTGAAACTGGCCGGCGGGCGAAGTGCCTTCTGCCACGCACGGACCGCATACGAATCGGAGGCCCATGAGCCATGAAACTGTACATGCACACCGACATCGAGGGCGTCGCGGGCATGGTGCATTTTGAGGATCGCGAGGACATGTCCACTGAAGGGCACTTCAGGCGGCTTCGGCTGCACAGACTGCTGACGGGCGAAGTCAACGCGGCCATCGAGGGTGCGCTTGCGATGGGTGTCGACGAGATTCTGGTGAATGACTCGCACGGCAGTGGCTACAGCATTATCTTCGAGGAACTCAACCCCGCGGCCCAGATCATCCACGGCCCGCTGACTCGCCAGCCCTTCTGGACGCCTTGCCTCGACGAGAGCGCTGATGTGATGTTCTGCATCGCTCAGCACGCGATGGCGGGCACGAACGGCGTGCTGGCCCACAGTTGCTGGTGCGTGAACGGCATGTATTTCGGCGAGGCCGGCATGGCGATGGCGTTGGCAGGCTACTACGATGTGCCGGCGGTGCTCGTGACCGGCGACAATGTGGTGACCGCGCAGTGCACGGACCTGGTGGCTGAGATCGAGACGGTTGCGGTCAAGCACGCGCTGTCTCCATACAACGCGAGGTCGTGGACGCCCACCCGAGCCCAGGAGATGATCCGCGAGGGTGCGAAGCAGGCGCTGGCGCGCATCGACGAGATCCCGCCCTTCAAGATCGAGGGCCCGTACAGTGTCGGGCTGGTGCCCGCCCCCGGTGAGATACCCACTGATCCCGTCGAAGGCGAAGACTTCCGGGAGTGCGTCTACCAACTCCTGATCCGCAACTACGACTACGAGCTTCAGCAGCTCGACTCGTGGCCGCTTGAGCCGGGCAGGCGCGGGCCGGTGCTGCCCAAGGGACTGCGCGCCCGTGAGGAAGCTGCGGGCGAGAAGAACTGAGGGCCAGGAGAATGACCGCTGCCCCGGTGATTCGCGTCGGTAGGCGCGGCAGGTGCGTGTACCGCCCACACCGACGCGCCGCGCACACAGATACGAATGGCACATGCTGAGGAGTGTCCGCTCTCATGTATGATCTGAATCCGCCGAGAGTTTTCGTTCATAGGCGAGTCTATGAAAACCCGCAGGCCGTGGTCCGCCTTGAGCGAATGTTGGGGGGCTTGGGCAACCCGTCTTTCGATGAGGTGGACGAGAGCGATACGCCCGAGGTGATCGCCGCATCCGGTGCTCTGGAGGAGGCGCAGATTCGCTCCAACCGCGTCCGGCAAGGGGTTCAGAAGGTGGGCACCGATCCGGTCTTCCTGTTCAATACGCATGTCTGGGATCCCGGCAAGATCAAGCCTCTCGCGCAGAAATATGAGCACCCTCGTGCCGCGGCGCTGGCGCGGTTCATGGCCGGGGTGGGACCGAGCGCGATCTACGGCAGGCGCGAAGCCACCGATGGCCTCGACCCGAAGTTGCCCTTCGTCTGCCAGGGAGGGTGGAGCTTCCACACGATCAACGGATGCGTCCACAAGTGCGATTACTGTGGCATGGGCTGCGGTGTGAACTTCATGTTGGACCTCGAGGAGATCGGCAACGACCTCGAGCGCAACTTCCGTGAGCGGCCGCAGCAGCGGCTGTACCGCTACGACTTGTCGAGCGACTACCCAGCCTTCGAGCCGGAGTATGGCGCATCCGAGCTGTTTGGCGAGCTGTTTGAGCGCAACGACATGTATCTTCTTGTCTACACCAAGAGCGACAACATAGACCATCTGTTGGCCCTCCCACACAAGAAGCACACGATCTGCTATTGGACCCTCGGCACGGACACTCAGTGCTCGATGATAGAGCGCGACACGCCGTCGCTGGACGAGCGTCTGGAGGCCATGCGGAAGTGCCAGGAGGCCGGGTACGTGGTGCGCGCGGGCTTCTCGCCGATCATCCCGCACAAGAACTGGCGAGAAGAGGCGACGATCGCACTGGAGAAGCTCTTTGCCGCCGCCCAGCCCGATACGGTCAGGCTCTGGATGATCTCGATGATGCTGTGCGAGGAGGCGGAGGACATCTTCGGCACCGGCAATATCGATCCCCGGTGTCTCGCGGCCATGCGAGAGGCAGCCCCGGCACTCGACGGGCATCACAGCGGCCCGGTGCCGAGAGCCATGCGCGCGGAGATCTACGCTCACTACATTGAGGAGATCCGACGCATCAGCCCGCAGACGCCGGTGAATCTCTGCAGCGAAGAGTACGAGATGTGGGATATGCTCGCGGACAAGTTGGTGATGTCTCGCGACAATATGTACTGCTGCTGCGGGCAGACAAGCATCCCTCCCAACACGACCTGACCGAGGCAGCGCGTGCCGGTATGGTCGCGGTTGGCGCGCTGCCTGGGCAGGATTTCGCGGACCTCATGCGGAAGATCACGCCCGAGGCCAGCCGCTGCTGGCCACTGATTCGCATCCACCTCCCCGCAGAGAGGTCAGTGATCCATGCGAGTAACCCTCCTCCCCGTGGCAGGCCTGGCGCTCGCCGGCGCCTTGCTCACAGGCTGCCCCTTGGAACCGGGCGCGCAGTCCGTTGTGGTCTACACCTCCGTCGACCAGATATACTCCGAGCCCATCCTCAACGCCTTCGCTGAGCGCACCGGCATTCAAGTGCGCGCGGTCTACGACGTCGAGGCGGCCAAGACCACGGGCCTGGTCAACCGCCTGATCGCTGAGGCAAGCAACCCAGTGGCCGATGTCTGGTGGAACGGCGAGTTCGCTCAGACGCTGCGGTTGGCGGACGAGGGCGTGCTCGCGTCGTACCGACCACCGGCGACTGATGTCATCGCCGCGCGATTCGTCGACCCGGCGGGGTGCTGGACCGGTCTCGCTGGTCGCGCGCGGGTCATAATCGTCAATACCGATCTGATCGCGCCCGACGACTACCCACGCTCACGCGCCGACCTGGTGGCTGAGCGCTGGGAACCGGGGGATGTCGGGATTGCGTACCCGATCTTCGGCACCGCCGCGACCGAGGCGGCCGCGCTCTACGCGGTCCTTGGCCCGGAGCAGGCGCTGGGCTGGTACCGGCGTCTGCAGCAGTCAGGCGCACGAGTGGTGGATGGCAACTCGGTGGTGCGCGATCTGGTGGCAGCCGGGCAACTGAAGGCCGGCTTGACCGACACCGACGACGCTCGGGGTGCAGTTGAGCGGGGTGCACCGGTGGCTATCATCGTGCCCGATCAGGACGCGGGCGGTACGCTGGTAATTCCCGGCACCGTTGGTCTGGTGGCCGAAGGCCCCGATCCGGCTGCGGGGCGGCAGCTCGTGGACTATCTTACCAGCGCCGAGACCGAGCAGATGTTGCTTGATTCGGGCTTCGCGCAGATCCCGCTTCACCCGGACGCCGTCGCTCCAGAATGGCTCGGCGACCAGATGCAGAGCATGGACGTCAGCTTCCGCGATGTTGTCAAGCACCTGCCGACCGCGCTGGCCGACTTGCGGGAGCTGTTCGTGCGATGAGCGGAGCGCGCTGCCCATGAACTCCCGCCGGCGAGTGCTTGGGGCTCTGGGGGTGGTGGTCTTCGTGGCCATCATCTACGGCCCGGTGCTGGCGCTGCTTCCGCACGCCGCGGATGGCCCCGGCACGCACGTGCACTCTGCTCGGTCTTCCCGCAGCCGGGGTTCTCTGGCAATGGCGAGCCGGGCCGCTGTCGCGCGCGCGATGGCTGACTCTGGCTTTCGCCCTCATCCCGCCCTACGTTCACGCGCTCGTCTGGCTGCAGGTCGGTGGCCTCGTTTCCGGCTGGCTGCAGGGCCTCGGGCTTCCGCCACTGACGCTGCATGGCTGGCTGGCAAGCTGGTTCGTTGAGGTCATGGCGCATCTCCCCCTGTCGGTCGGGCTGACGCTGCTCGGTCTGCACATGGTGGACCCGCGTCTGCTCGAGGCCGGGCGGATGCAGCGGCCGGACGCGCCGATGCTGCGCGCGATTGCAGTGCCATTGGCTGCGCCCGCGATCGCTGCGGGAGCGGCGCTCATCTTCATCCTCAATCTGACCGATTACGCGGTGCCATCGCTGCTGTCCGTGAACGTCTACGCGATGGATGTGTTCGCTGAGTACAGTGCGACAGGCGAGGTCGGACCGACGCTGCTGCTTGCGCTGCCACTCGTGGTGATCGCCGCGTTCGCGATTCTAGCCTGCCAATCGCTGCTGGGCAACGCCGCGTCGGTGCGCACCCACGACCGCGCGCCCGGCGGCGGTCCTTTGGCGCTGCCGGCGTGGCTGTCGACCGTGCGTGGCGCAGCTCTCGCTCTGCTGATCGCGGACCTGTTCGTGGTGTTCCTCGGCCTTGTGGTGGCGACGGGGGGGCTCGGCGAGATGCGCGCCTCGGTGGCCTCGTCACATCGGGAGATCGGCTTCACGCTCGCCACCTCGCTGGCCGCCGGTGTGCTCTGCCTGCCTCTGGTGCTGCTGGCGGCGGCTGGCATGTCGGCGCCCGGTGCACGTGGCTGGTGGTGGCGCCTGCTGGTCACTGCTCCGCTGGCGGTGCCCGCGCCGCTCATTGGCGTGGGCCTGATTGCGCTGCTCAGCGGCGTCGGCGCTCAGGCACTCAATGGCCAGCTCTGGCTTCCGGCCATCGCGTCGCTGGTGCGTTTCACGCCCTTTGCCGCTTTCGTGGTTCTGGCGCAGGTCCGCCGCGTGGATCCGGCTCTGGTGGACGCCGCTCGCGTGCTGCACACGCGCCCACTGCGCACGTGGGGCCAGGTGATACTGCCGATGCTCGCCCCCGGGCTGCTCGCGGCGGGAGCGGTCGTGTTCGCGCTCGCAGCCGGCGAACTGGGCGCGACGCTGATCGTCGCCCCGCCGGGATGGGCGACTGTGACCATGCGCGTGTATAACCTGCTGCACTACGGCGGTATGGCCCAGGTGACCGGCCTGTGCTTGATGATGGCGCTCGCGGGAGTTCTCGCGGGTGGGCTGGCGGCCCACGCGCTGGCGAGATGGTCGAGGATGTTAGCTGGAGGCGAGGAACGTTAACGCGATGATCGAGTTGCGTGCAGTAACAAGACGCTTCCGCGACACCGTCGCCGTCGACGGGGTCAGCTTCACGCTGGCCGAGGCGAGTACCGTCGCCATCCTCGGCCCGTCAGGCAGCGGGAAGACGACCGTCCTGCGCCTGATCGCCGGTCTCGAGGAACCTGACGAGGGCGAACTGCTGATCGGTGGCGAGGTGGTCAGTCGGCCGGGGTTGGTCGTGCCTCCGCACATGCGGGGTATGGGTTTCGTGTTCCAGCAGCCCGCTCTCTGGCCGCACATGACCGTGGCGCGCAATGTGGCCTTTGGCCTCGGCGATTTGCCGCGCACGCAAGCTCGCGAGCGTCTCGCCGAGGTGCTCGCGCAGACCGCTCTGACTGACCTGCGCGACCGTTTGCCTGCGCAGCTTTCCGGCGGTCAGGCGCGGCGCGTGGCGCTGGCGAGAGCTTTGGCCCCCCGCCCCGCGTGGCTACTGATGGACGAGCCGCTGACGAACCTCGATGGTGAGTCGCGTTCGCAGATGCTCGCGCTCATCGAGCAGATTGTGGCGGGAAGCGAGACCGGGCTGGTCTATGTCACTCACGATGAATCCGAGGCGGCGCGCCTCGCTCCGCGGGTGCTGCGCATGGACGCAGGCCACGTGACCGAGGAGGGCGCGAGCTGATGGCCAGGCGCCTGTTGTACGCATTGACCGTCCTGGTCCTGGCGGCCCTCGCGGTTCTGCTCACGATCCGGTTGCTGAGCGTGGCCGAGACCACGGTGGCGCGGGCCACACTGCCGGAAGGCTGGCAGCTCATCCGCCCGCCGCACGAGGTGTCCGCGCTTGCGGTCAATGGCGACGTCATCTGGGCGGGCGGCCGTGACGGGCTTTACGCGATTGATCGCGCGACTGGCGAGTTGCTCCCGCTCCCCGGTGACCCGCCGCGCATGCGCTACGTGAAAGGCCTGCTGGTGGACAGCGATGGAGGCCTCTGGGCGGCGCACTCGGCCGGGCTGGCCCGCCTCGACGGTGAGATGTGGCTGAGTCTTGGCGAGGCCGATGGTCTCCCCAGGCCCCCCTACCTGTCGATTCTGCAGGACGACGATGGCGCGATCTGGCTTGGCGCTGAGACCGGCATGGCTCAGCAGGATGGCGAATCGTGGCGTCTCTTCACCACTGCCGATGGCCTTGGGCAACCCTCGGTGGATGTCATCTTCGAGGATCGCGATGGCGTTATGTGGTTTGGCTCCGCTCACCCGACCCAGGGCGGCCTCACCAGTTTCGACGGCGAGCGCTGGCACGTGTATGGCGTGGCCGACGGCCTGCCTCACAGTTCGGTGAACGACATGATGCAGGATCGTGAAGGCGCGATCTGGGTCGGCACTGGCTTCGCTCGACGCGGTGGCGCGGCCCGGCTGGCGGACGGCGAGTGGACTGCTCTGACGATGGCGGACGGTCTGGCAGGCGAGAAGGTGCGCTCGATTTTCGAGGACACCGCGGGGCGGCTGTGGTTCGCCTCCGAATATGATGGCGTGGCCATACGTGACAAGAAAGGGGCGACAATTCTGACCCCTGAGCAGGGATTGGCTGGCTGGGAAGTGAAAGACACGCTGTCCGACGCCGATGGCGTGTTGTGGCTGGGCACGGAGGACGGCGTAAGCCGGATTCCAGAGCTTCCCTGACGTGGGCAGGAGGACGGCGGTATGGCTTTGACCTTCGATGAGGCGGCGAGCAAGTATGCTCAATTGAGGTCCGAGCGCGATGCAGGTCGCCTGGGCGAAGCCGAGTTCGTCGCAGCCGTGCAGGCCCTGCAGGTCCAGGATCAGGGACGGCATTGGACGCTTGATCCAGCGACCGGCGGCTGGCTTTACTACGACGGCGTCGCGTGGGTGCCACAGGCGGCAGCCGGGCAGGGCAAAGCCGCCCAGCTCATGGCTGAGAGGGGCATGGAAGCCCCGCGCCTGAATGAGACCCAGCAGAAGAAGTGGGGCTTCCTCTCCATTGCGGCCGGCTTCGTCGGCGCCATCATCTGGCTCATCTACTCTCACTTGGGCGAAGGCAAGGACTGGGGTACGTTCTTCCTGATGCTTGCCCTGCCCATCTCCCTCGCGATCTTCCGCAAGCCCATCGATCGCCTGCTGCTGCCACTGCTTCCCACGCGCAAAAGAATTCCGCGTCTGGTGCTGATCGCGCTGGGCTTGGCCGCTCCCTACATCGTCGCCTGGCTGCTCTACAACCGAGGTCCGTTCATTGGCGGCCTTGTCTCATTGTGCTTCCGGATCGGCGGGTCACTCGCGGGTCTGGGCAACTTCATCGGCGCGATTGTGCCGAGCCTGGCTGAGTATGGCTACATGCGGTGGACGGTCGTCCTCGGTCCGCTGGTGGCCTACCTGATCATGCGCACGCCGCAGGAATCCGCGGGCGCCGGGACGCCGACCGCAGCCCGCGCCGGAGTCGGGCCAGCGATGGCCTCCTTCCTGCTTGCCACCCGATGTTGCTCGCTTCAGTCTGCCTCGCTGATGACTTCCTTACCGACCCGCTCAACGTCAGAGACGGTCTCCGCACAGCGGGCTGGGCGCCTGTCATTGCGGGCACCGGATCGAGCTTCATCTCCATACTTATCAATGGTCCGCAGATCGTCCAGACGCTCTTCCCGCCGCCAACGGGTGTGGTGCCGCCAGCCCAGCCGCCGGTTGAGCAGCCTCCGACGCCGCCTGCCGGGCCAACTCAGACGACCATCCTCGATGGCCCTGACGCGCTGAACTGGCTGGCGAACAACGGTCTGGTCACCCAGAATCCAGATGGAACCTGGACGAAGACGGGCGACTGGCGGCTTCTGCCACGGGTCGGGCTTCGATGGCAACCAGGTTGATCCCAACACCGTCATCATAGTGGACACGCCCGGCGGTCCCGCGCAGCCACCGGTTGAGCCACCGGTCGAACCGCCCGTGGAACCGCCCGTGGAACCGCCCGTGGAACCGCCCGTGGAACCGCCCGTGGAACCGCCCGTGGAACCGCCCGTGGAACCACCGGTCGAACCGCCCGTGGAACCGCCCGTGGAACCGCCCGTGGAACCGCCCGTGGAACCGCCGGTGGAACCGCCGGTGGAACCGCCGGTGGAACCGCCGGTGGAACCGCCAGTGGAACCGCCAGTGGAACCGCCAGTGGAACCACCCGTGGAACCGCCCGTGGAACCGCCCGTGGAACCGCCCGTGGAACCGCCCGTGGAACCGCCCGTGGAACCGCCCGTGGAACCGCCCGTGGAACCGCCCGTGGAACCGCCCGTGCCGTGGAACCACCCGTGGAACCGCCAGTGGAACCACCAGTGGAACCGCCGGTGGAACCGCCGGTTGAGCCACCGGCTGAACCACCAGTCGCGCCACCAGTTGCGCCACCGGCTGCGCCGGTGGCGCCGGTCGTGCCCACCAACGTCACCGATCCGATTGGCGACATCAAGAACGAGTTCAGGGACTACCTGGATCCGACCAAAGCAGCCAATCTCAATCCGGGGGACGTTACCACGCTGCCCAATGCTGGCTTCGACGCCGCAGCCGTCGCTGCGGGAGGCGACGCGACCAAGGTCGGCACCTGGGACGGGTTCTACGATCCGAACGCGGACAAGATCTACGTGCGTGCCGGGGCCGAGGACCGCGGGCTGACCAACACGCATGAGTACATGCACAAGGTGTCCAACGACAGCGTGGGTAACAAGCTGGGTTCGGGCCTGGATGAGGCGATGACCGAGCACTTCAGCAACCAAATCGCGACCAACCACAACCAGCCCCCAGGCAATAGCCTCTACAACCAGGACGGGCGGGTGAAGGTGGTCGAGGCGATCGAGACCGCAGTCGGTCGCGACACCGTGGCCAAAGCATACTTCGGCAACGGAGACGCGCCTGTGACCAACCTGACGCAGGCGGTGGACGCCAAGTTCGGGGCTGGCACCATGCAGCGGGTGCAGAACTTGTGCAACAAGACGGATGCTGCCGGCAACCCGGATCCCGACTTCGCCGGGGCGAGAGCGCTGCTGAGGCCCCCTGCGCCGGCCGCGCCTGCCGCGCCGGCCGCACCTGCCGCGCCGGCCGCACCGGCGGCCGGACCGTAGTCGTGGCTGATGGCCATCGTGTTCGCTGAGGAACGAAAGGAGCTCGGGCATGGCCCGCGAGAATGGCAGTGAACTGGCGCCGCTGATTGACGAGATCATGACGGCGCTGATGGATGAGCTGACGGACGGCTTCACGCCCGACCAGGTTGAGTGGGTCCTGAGGGTGATGCGCGACACCATCCTTCCTTACCAGTTGCGTTTCGCGCTGGGTGAGGACGATGGGCCGCGGCGCCAGCGTGCAGCGGTGATCCAGGGAGACCTGGCCGAGGCGCTGGAAGGTAAAGGCGCACGCGAGCGCTGGCGCGCTATCCAGCAGATGCACTACGTGGCGCGGATGCTTCCCATCAGCGACCAGGCCTTTGCGCTGGCGCGGGGGCGCATGGAAGCGGGCGAAGTGTCCGCGGACGTGCGTGCTAAGGCAGTCGCCCTGCGCAGCACAGCCGAGCAGGTGGTCGAGGAGATGGGCCAGCACGCTCCGTATGCTCAGGAGGCCCTCAGCGGCGTCATCTCAGAAACGATGGTTGACTGCGCCTATGCCTCCGGTGAGGTCGAGTTGATGAGCCTGCGGCTGGGAGCGATCCACAGGCAGGCGGAGGCTGGGTCCGCCAATTGCCCTGCTTGCGGCGCCGCGAATGAAGCAGGGAGCCGGTTCTGCAGCAGCTGCGGCAAGCCCCTCGGGGGCAATCCGTGAGGACCATGACCGCTAACGCCACGCATCTTTCCAGGGGGATCAGGCAATGCCCTCAGTGAAGAAGTGCCCCAACTGCGGGTCAATGAACGTCGGCGATCTGGCGAACTGCCTGCAATGTCAGACGCCGCTGGTGGCTGCGCGCACTCAGCCGGTCGCGCCGGCGCCGAGAGCCGTGGCCCCACCTGCCCCCGCTCCGGCAGCAAGTTCGGCGTGCCCGTATTGCCGGGCCGCTGTGCCGGCGGGCAACAGTTTCTGCAGTGCCTGCGGCAGACAGGTGACCGGTGCGCCGATCGCGCCTGCCGCACCTGCGCCTGCTCCGGCATGGCAGCCCCCGCCCGCTCCCGCGGCCTATGCGCCCGCGGCACCCGCCTATGGGTATCCGCAGCAGTTCGCGAACAACTCGGGCTCCGGGACTGGCCCAGTGCCTCCCGAAGTCCCCGGCTGGAACTGGGGCGCGTTCTTCTTCTCGTGGCTGTGGGGCGTGTCCAATGGCGTCTGGGTGAGCCTGCTCATCGCCATGCTCGGTCTCATCGGCAGCATCTGGCTGGGCGCCAAGGGCAGCGAAATGGCGTGGCAAAAGCGCCGCTTTGAGAGCGTCGAACAGTTCAAGGGCACGCAGCGCGCCTGGGCGACTTGGGGTTGGGTGCTTTTCGTCATCAACCTGATCGTGAGCATAATAGCGGCGCTGATAATGGCCGCTATGGTTGCCTCTGGCGAACTGGATCTGGGCGACTTCCAATAGGCTCACTCAACACCGAACAGGCGGCGCGCTCTCAGGGGGCGCGCCGCTAACCGTACCCGCCGATCACTGCTGCTACGCAAGGGAAGCACGCCGATGCCCACCGATATGCCGGACACTCAGCGCCGACTGCACTACGGCTGGATAGTGCTCGCGATGGGCACGCTCGTGGTCTTTGGTTCGCTTGGTCTGGCTCGCTTCAGCTACACGATTGTGCTGCCCGCGATGCAGGAGGGGCTGTCACTTGACGACACTCAGACCGGCACGCTGGCGACCGCAAATCTGGTCGGTTACCTCGTGTTGTCGCTGCTGGGTGGGGCACTGGCCTCGCGCTATGGGCCGCGCGCGGTCATCACCGTCGGGCTGGCCGTCGCGGGGGTGTCGATGGTGCTCACGGGACTGGCCCAGAGCTTCGCCGAGGCCGCGGTCTGGCGCGCGGTGACGGGCCTCGGCAGTGGCGCGAGCAACGTGCCTGTCATGGGGCTTCTGGCGGCGTGGTTCGCACTGCGACGCCGCGGCCTGGCGACGGGCGTCGGCGTCTCAGGATCGTCGGTTGCGCTGATACTCCTGGGGCCGCTCGGGGCCTGGTTGCTTGCGGGCTATGGCGAAAGCGGATGGCGCGTATGCTGGTTCGTCTTCGGCGGCGCCACAATTATGCTCGCGTTCATGGGCCTGCTTCTACTGCGCAATCGCCCCGCTGAAGTTGGCCTCGAGCCCATCGGCCGAGCGCCTGATGATCCGCCTGCCTCGGCCGCGCGCGGTGTGCTGCGCTGGGGGGCGGTCTACCGTTCACCAGCGGTCTGGCACCTCGGTCTGGTCTACGTAGCCTTTGGCTTCTCCTACATCATCTACATGACGTTCTTCGTCAAGACGCTCATGGCTGAGGGCGGCTACACGCAGGCATCAGCGGGCTCGCTGTTCATGACCATGGGCTGGTTCAGCCTGCTGTGCGGCGTGATCTGGGGCACCGTGTCTGACGTGATTGGTCGCAGGGCCGCGCTCATCATCGTGTACCTAATCCAGGCGATATCGTACGCACTCTTCGCCCTGTGGCCGGAGCCAGCGGGCTTCACCATATCCGCGATTCTCTTCGGGCTGACCGCTTGGAGCATCCCCGCCATCATGGCCGCCACCTGTGGCGACATGCTCGGCGCCCGTTTGGCCCCCGCGGCGCTGGGTTTCATCACCCTTCTCTTCGGCATCGGCCAGGCGCTGGGCCCGGCCGTGGCCGGGGCTATGGCGCAAGCGTCCGGCTCCCATCTTCCCTCGGTGTTCCTGGCTGCGGCAGTCGCCATTCTTGGCGCGCTCGGATCAGCGTTCCTGCGCCCGGTGATAGCCGCTGACCCCGCCGTATGATCGGCGATCGGCAGACCTGGAGGTGGCGCATGTTCAGGACACTGCATCGCACGCTGACCGCACTGGCCGCTATTGCTGCCCTGTGCGGGCCCTGTCTCGGCGAGGGCCTGGCGCTCGAACTTGGCGACTGGTATGGCTTCGTGGGCAACGGTGACTTCGAGCGGGGGGACGCGCTGCCGGAGTTCTGGCGGCCGTTTCCGCCCAAGCCGCAGGACTGGGGCAACCACCGGTTGGACGGCGAGGTCGCCCACTCGGGTCAATACAGCGGTCTGTTGACCAGCACTGCCGAGCATCCGCCCGGGAAAGCCCAGGTTCAGTGGAACCACTACGGCATCCCCGTCGAGGGCGGCGGGGCGCTGATCGTCGGCTTCTGGGTGAAGACCGACGGCGTCTTCGCGGGCGGCGCAGGCTGCCATTTCTATGACGCCGAGGGTGCCCACCTCGGGTTTGCGCCGACCCGCGTGCCCCGTGGCGAGGCGCCCGAATGGACCTTCGTCCGTGGGCAGGTAACCGTCCCCGAAGCGGCCGTCAGTATGGGCGTGGCGCTCTATGGTCGCGACCTCGGCCGGACGTGGTACGATGACATTTCAGTCCTCGGCACTCCTCACGCTGAAGCCGTGCGCGCCACTCCAGAGGTCGACGGGAAACTGACCGATGCCTGCTGGGCTGCCGATTCGGCAATCAGCCGCTTTGCTCTGGCGTCCGGCGAGGGGCTCGCGACCGCTCCCCCTGAGGCTTGGGTCGCCTGCGATGACGACGCGCTCTACTTCGCGTTCCGTTGCCCGGTAGACGGTGTGGCGGCTTCGCTGTGCAGCGCGACCGAACACGACGGCCCCGTGTTCGACGACGAGAGTATCCAGATCGCGATAGACCCCGGCGGCAGCCATGACACTGCCTTCCGCATTTCCGTGAACGCGCGCGGAGTGGTGAGCGATGCCCATGACGGCGATGCCTCGTGGGAGTCCGGAGCGCGTGTTGCGGTCATGGCGGCCGATGGGGAGTGGACCGCCGAGGTGGCCGTGCCCTATGACTCGCTGGGCGTGGACATGCACACCGCTGGCAGTTGGGGCGTGGACCTGGCTCGCCACGACCGATCGCGCGACGAGATCGCCGTCTGGTCGCTCGGGGGTCTCGACGACCCCGCTCGCCTCGGTTCAGTTGCCATTGCCGCGGATCTCTCGCGCTTCTACCCCGCACATCTTGCCCGACTGACCGAGACGCTGCGGAGCGAAATCGCGAGGCTTCGGGATCAGTTGGCGCAGGCCAGAGTCTCGGCAGAGATAGAATCACTCAGGCGCGCGGACGAGGCCCGAGCCAGTTTCAGCGCACTGGGGGCAGACGCTCAGGCTCTGGCGAACGCTGACTGGGACGATGTGCGCGCACGTCTCGCCCGGGCCGAAGCCGATATTGCCGAGGCGCGCACGTTTGCCCTGCACTCGCTCTTCGATCCACGTGACGATGGCGAAGTTGGCGGATTCCGCGTCGCCATCGCTTCATCGCTGGTGAAGATTCCGCGCTCTGAGCCGGTGAACCATCAGGACATTCTGTCGTCGGTCAGGCTCGTGGCGGCGGGAGATGAAAGCGAGTCGGCACAGATCGTGGTCGTGCCTGATGGCGGTCCGCTCAGTGCCGTGTCAGTAGAAGCCGGGCCTCTGGTTGGCCCTGGCGACGCCATTCAGCTCACCTGGCGGCGGGTCGCGTATGTCGAGACTGCCAAGCCATCATACGCAGTTCCCTACGTCGGCTGGTGGCCGGATCCACTTCTGCCGCCTGCTCCGTTCGACGTCGCCGCCGATCATCGCCAGCCGATCTGGCTGACGGCTGACGTGCCTCCGGACGCTGCTCCCGGCGTCTACACGGGTGAAGTCGTCGTGCGCCACGCTGAGCATACCGTCGCCGTGCCCGTAGAGTTGATCGTCCGCAGCTTCAGCCTGCCTCGACCCGGGCGCCTGGCGACGCCGTTCGGCATCTACGCGTCGGCGCTGTCGCATTGGTGGTGGGGCAAGCAGTCATATCGTGAGAACATGCCGATTGAGATGTACGCTCGCTGGTGTGAATTCATGGGCCGGTATCGCCTGTCTCCCAAAAATATCGCCCGCGACTACATAACCCAGACCAATGCGGATGGTCTCACCAGCGTGGACATGAGCGCGCTTGACCAGACGCTGCGGCCGCTCGCCGACAAGTATTTCGCCCCGTACTCCTTCTGCATGCACCGCCTGCCATCGGCCGCCCACCGGCAGAATTCGGTCTCGGGCACTGTCCCGGAGGTGGCCGCTGAAGTCACGCAGGCCTTCGCGCGGGAGTGGGAGAAGCAGGGGCTGCCTGGCGAGGCCTACATCTATGGTTGTGACGAGCCCAAGCCCGAGGATTACGACTTCCTGCGCGAGACATATGCGAGGATTAAGGAGGTCGCTCCGGGCTACCCGATCATGCAGACCATCGGTGCGGCCAATCCGGTGGAGTTGGTAGGGTTCGCCGACATCTGGTGTCCGCTCAGTTCGCAGGTGCTGGGCGACTTCTACCAGCAGCGGCGGGCCGCCGGCGACACTCTGTGGACCTATGTCTGCTGCTCACCGAAACCGCCGCACGCGAACTTCTTCATCGATCTGCCGGCGACCGATCACCGTGTCGTCTTCTGGCAGACCCGTCAGGCGGGTGCGACCGGCTTCCTGTTCTGGTGCGTCTGCTGGTGGTATGGCCTGCCCAGTCCGGCAGACGGCCAGCCGTGCTTCCCCGATGCCCCGGTGCACATGGCGGACACCGCAAGCTACAACACTTTCAAGTCCAACGGTGACGGCCTGCTCCTGTGGCCCGGGAACGATCACGAACCGCTGGCCTCGCTCCGCCTCGAGGTCATTCGGGACGGCATCGAGGACTACGAGTATCTCGCGCTGCTGTCCGAACTGCTCGAGCGCGCCGAGGCCATGGCGCCTGGTGAGCGACCGGATGGCAACACGCTGGCTCGGGCGCGTGATGGTGCCAGAGGAAATCTCCCAGACGATGACCGTATTCACTACCGATCCGGCCACGATTCTCGACCGCCGCAGCGATGTGGGGGATATGATCGAGGTCCTGGCCGCTGCGCTTGGCGACCACTGACTCCGTCGTTGATCAGCAGACATGAAACCGCCCCTCCGGAAACGGAGGGGCGGTTGTCTGTTCAGGCGACGCTACTGCAGCTTGGCGCGGTCAACGCAGCTTGTCTGCGATCAGCTCGGGCGTGATCATCGGGCCGTATGCCTCGCCGTGCCATCCCAGGCGCGAGTCCGCCTCGACCAGCGGGATCGCCTCGGGCGCGTTGTCCATCTCGGCCCGGCACAGCTCCTCCATGCGGTCGAGCAGGCCTCGCTTGACCTGCGGATCGTCCGCCTCATACATCGCATCGCGCGTGGCCAGGAACTCGGTGACGTTGGCGGCGCTCTTGAGCTGGATCAGGCAGAAGCGCACCAGGTTGATCTCGCGCTCCAGTCGTGCGAGGTCGCCGCCGGCAGCGGCCGCGAGAGCCGCGTCCATCAGTTCGAGCCCCTCGGCCCACTGATCGATGACGGCGCGGTAGCACTCGATGACCTTCTCGACGGTGAACGGGCCCACCCAGTCGAGACGGTCGCCAGCGATGATCGTGTCAAGCAACCACGAACGCGGGAACTTCTGGTCAGTCTGGTCGTAGACGAACGGGAACGCCGGTCCGCGCGATACTGGCCCGTAATACATGACCGGGATAGAGGTCGGGAAGTCGTCCTGCGCGGTGCAGAGCTGCTCCCAACCGGCCACCATCGCGTCTGCGGCGTCGGGGCCGAAGTTCCGGGCGGCGATGCGTCGCAGCGCATCGTCCACGCTGGGCTGGGGCGCCCAGTTCATCTCGCCAGCGACCTCGGTGCCGAGTGAGGTGACATTGCCGAAATTCCAGCAGGTCATCATCCCGGTGACGCCCGTCTCGTGCAGCGTCTGCCACTTGCGCGCGATCTTCTGCAGCACCGGCAGGTAGGGGATGTTCGGGTTCTCGTGCGTAGTCCCGATCTGCACCTTCGCGTAGATTGGTCGACCGCGCTCACGCTGGAAATCCGCGCAACCGACGAATCGGTCAGAGGGCCCGATCACCTTGATGCTGTACTCATCATTCTTGTATTCGACGTCGAGCGCCTTGGTCATGATGCCGCGCTCATAGTCGCCCATGACGATGACGTCTTCGGGCAACGCCTCCAGGACGCCGCTTTGCGGGTCCGGCTCATACATGCTCCACGACCAGTTCCAGGCGATGATCTCGGCCTCGGGCTTGGCGGCCTTGACGCCGTCGTGGATGAGGCTGATGATCTCGCCGATGACTTCCTGCGGGGTGCGCTCGGCACAACGCGGGCAGAGCGTCCCGCCCTCGACCATCTCCTCGATCTGCTCCGCGTTGCCCGGCACGCGGGTGTGGCACCAGCAATGGCTCGGGTATTCCGACGCGGTGATGAGCATCACTCCGGCGAGCTCGGGAACGTTGCGGAAGACGTACTCGCAACCCTCGCGGAGATACTGCTTGACCTCCGGCGTGCTCGAACACAGGTAGGAGACCGGCTTGAGGTGGCACAGCGTTCCGCGCACCTGCGGGTACTTGTCCCAGAACGGGTCGTCCTCGTCGATGCCCATGGGCTCGTTCATGTAGAGGAGGACATTGATCCCGAATTTCGCGGCGCGCTGGCACAAGTCGCGCAGGCGCGCGAGGATATTGTCGGAGTCCTCGCCGAACTCGGGGAAGACACTGACCTTGGCGAACTTGCGCAGGGCGGTGCGGATCCAGATGCCGTTGAAGCCGTGCCAGGCGAGGCGCAGCAGCAGGTTGTCATGGTAGTACATCTCCGGGCCGGCGTCCTCCTCGACGTAGGCCGGGTAGTCACAGGTGACCTCGCGCCACTTGGTCTCAAAGGGCGGGCCGACATATCCGGTGAGCTCCTCCACGTAGAACGGTGACAACGGCGAGCGGTGCACGCGGTGCTTGAACAGTGGCGACCGCGTCTCCTCGCCAGCCGGCACGAAGGGCCCGCCACGTTCGCGCATGAGGTCTATCAGGCGGAAGACTCCGCGAAGCACTCCGACGGGGCCCGCGCCGACGATCTCAATGCCGTCAGCGGTGACGGAAACCGAGTGCGCCTCCGCCTCCTCGCCGAGTTCGGGGTCCACGCGCAGGACGATCGTGTGGTCGGTCTCGGCCGCGGCGGGGGCGACGCCGAACGAGTGGGTGAGGACCTCGCCGAGGTTCTCGGCAGCGGTCATCACTGTTGGCGCGTCGCTCTCGCGCATAATCGACCATGAGTGATCGATGGTCACGTCGCCCGGCTGGGGCTCCGCGCCCGGACGGGCAGAGACGTCATGCCACAGCGGCGCGATCAGGTCGGTTGAGAAGGGGATGGTGTCGGCCAACTTCATGGTCACAGCTCCTCCGTGAGGCCATCTCTGATACGCGACGAGGGCCCGCGCTTGCGGACCCTCGTCTGGTGATTGTTCCGCTCGGTCAATCGCTCCCGAAACCCATCGTCGTGTAGTAGGACAGGTTTGGCTGACGCACGTCCGCTCTGCCGATCTGCGCGATGACGTTCACACTCGAACGCAGTCGCAGGGCATATTGACCCATAGGTATCTTGAAGGTCCGGTCGCCGAGCGGCGTGTCGAGCCGGAAGCATTTCACCCGCCTCGCGGGCACGGAGACCTTAAGCGACGCCTCCGGCTCGCGGTCCTCGAAGTACACGTCGATCTCGACGTCAGCGTCGGTGTCGCCGGTGTTGAGCACGATCAGCGACTCGTGCGCTTCGAGCGGCAGATCAGGAGCGCCCTCGGGCGGCAGATCGCCGTCGGGGAATATCCAGGTCTTGTGTCCGTCGCCTGCGTTCATTGTCGGTCCTCCTGCAGATCAGTCCCAGCTTGCGGCGAGGTCGCGGGCGGTGGTGAAGTCTGCGCCTCGGCTGCCCAGCGCGTCCATCAGGAAGCCAAGCTGCTCCAGCGCGTAGTCGCCGCAGTTCTCGACCAGGAAGTAGTCCGGTATGACCGCGCCCTCGCCGTAGTGCATCTGGGTCGGCATGGGCATGAACTCCCACGGGTGGAAGTAGAAGCACAGCACGACCGGTTCGTCATGTTCGCGGGCGTAGCCGATGAATCCGTCGATGTGGGTCATGAGCTTCTCGGCGGACTCGGTGCGGAACATCGGCCACTGGTCGCGGTCGCGCCCGTACTCGTCCGTGCTCTCGATGCTCATGTCGGCGAAGTTCGGGATCTCGACGATGTTCATATCGCCGACCTGCGTCCAGTCCTCGCGGCTCGGGTGATAGGGCGCGAGCCGCTCCTCGTAGCAGTAGAGCGGATACGAGGCGTCGGCGACGTAGCCCATGTCCTCGAGCGCGTTGAGCATTGCCGTGCTGCCCCAAAGTCGCGGGGCGCGGAACGATATCGGCTGGCTTCCGAGTGCCTCCTCAACCCAGTCGGTGGCCACGCGCAGACGCATGGGCACCTCCTCGGGCAGCAGGGGTTTGACGCCCGGGATCTCGAAGATCGGGTCGCCGACCGTCTCGTGGTAGAGCGAATGACAGCCCACCTCGTGGCCGGCTCCATCGACGTCCTTGACTACCTCTGGATGTTGCCGGGCTGAATCGCCAGTGAAGAAGAAGGTCGCCGTGGCGTCCTTCTCGTCGAGCAGATTCAGCAGCTTCGGGGTGCCATGCACCAGCCCCTCGTAGTATGGAGACCAGCTCCCCACATCGGTCTCCATGTCAAAGCCAAATACGACAGTGATCTCGCTCATCATGCGCCTCCAAAGATCGCTACAGCTCGATGATTTCCAGGAACTTGTCGGACATCATTTCGACACCGGACTTGGTCACGCGCACACCGTCTTCCCACCGCAGGCCGAAGCTCTTGGTGTAGAGGAAGGTGTCCACCTGGAAGGTCATGTTCTCCTCGAGCGGATACTCCGAGGACGTCTCCATCCAGGGGCGCTCGACTTCCATCAGGCCGATGGCGTGGCAGGGGCCGTAGAGCAGGTAGTCGGTGTAGCCCTTGGAGGCGATGAACTCCTCGAACTTGATGACGACTTCGGCTGCGGGCACGCCCGCTTTCATGAAGTCCATGGTCTTGTAGTGCGCCTCGAGCCCGACCTCGACCAGTTCGCGCATCTTCGCGGGCATCTTGCCGAAGCACACCGGGCGGCCGACGCTGGACGAATAGCCATTGTAGAGAGCGCCGATGTTGAGCTGGATCATTTCGCCAGGTTTGAGGACCTTCGGGCTCGGTCGGCCGATCGCGTGGGTGCTGGCCTTGCCGCTGAGCACGTAGGTCGGGTGCCCCTCATACTCGGCGCCGCGCGCATACATTGCGCCCTGCGCGATGCCGACGACCTCTTGCTCGGTCATGCCCGGCTTCATCTCGCCGAGGACGACCTCGGTCGCCTCTTCGCTGATGCGGAAGGCCTCTTTCATGCAGGCCAACTCGTTCTTGCTCTTGACCGTGCGCATCTCGCTGAGCAAATCGTCGGCGCGGACGACCTTGGCCTTGATGCCGCGCGCGGCTTTGCGGATGGCCTCGTAGATCGTCGAGGGCACGATCGACATGCCGGCGATCCCGATCTTCGCGACTTTTTTGCGGCCGGCGACTGCCTTGATGACGTCCTCGAACGTGGCCAGCGGCATGCCGGGGTAGTCCGGCTCGGCCGACTCGCGGTACTCGAGAAGCTGCATGATGTTCTTGATCGGGCTGCGCGTCTGGGCGAAGGTCAGAGTCTCCGGGCCGATCAGCAGGATCGGGTCGCCGGTCTTCGCGATAGCGACGCCGCCGGTCTCGAACAGCGGCCAGTAGTCCGACAGATAGCGCACGTTCGCCGGGTCGGCCTCATGCCCATGCGCGATCACGATGTCGATGTCGTCTCGGACCATCAGCTTCTGCAGAGCTTCCCAACGCTTCGCGAACTCAGCTTTGGGGATGGACGGTTTCCTTGCCATTTCCAGTAGCCTCCTGGGTCAGGTTTCACTGCCGGCCGATCCCTGGCCGGTCAGGTTCCACTCCACGGCAGGTGTGCGAGCGTCGCGCGCATTGCGGCTCGTCAATCGCCAACGCGCGCCCCGACTATTCGCCGCGGCGCGCGCTTTCTCCTACGCCGTTCGGCCTGCGGTGCGAGTCATCCGCCAGCAGCTTGGCGAAGCGGATCGTCCACGCCAGCGTGTCGAGGTGATCGGCGGCCTGACTCATCTCCGCCGAGGCGCGCAGCCAGCCTCGAGGCGATCTGCCAACTGCGCGCAGCCTGCGGGTACGGTGCTGTAGGGCGCGCTGCCCTCCCCACACTTCGGCAGGTGGCGCGTCCGTTCCGGGGAAGGTGAGACGCGGACGTCAGCAGTTCGGGCCGGTGTAGACGGAGGGCGATCGTGATGAAGCGCGCGTGTGCCGTCGCAGTTGTGTTAATGGTGCTGGCCGCCGGAATGTGCCAGGCGGCGGGTTTGGAGTTGTTCGTCGCGACTGGCGGCTCTGACGACAATCCTGGCACGCGCAAGGCTCCCTTCGCCTCGCTCACAGCGGCGCGCGACAGCGTTCGCGCAGTGAACGCGGGCGACGGTCTACCTGAGGGGGGCGTTACCGTCTGGCTGCGCGGCGGGGCCTACTCCCTAACCGAGAGCCTGCAGTTGGGCCCCGAGGACAGTGGCACTGAAGCCACACCCGTCACCTGGCAGGCCTGGGGCAAGGAGAAGGTCTGGCTCAATGGCGGGCAGACGGTCGATGCGGCCGATTTCCGGCCGATCACCGACGAGGCGATCAACGCTCGCCTCGACCCCGGTGCTCGCGGCAACGTGATGCAGCTTGACGTCGACCGCCTCGGCATCGAGTACCTCGAGCAGCTACCAGAATCGTTTCTCGGATTCACAGGTGAATACCCCGTCATGCTCGAGGTCTTCTGTAACGGCGAGCGCATGCAGCTTGCCCGCTGGCCCAACGAGGGGTTCTCGCACTTCGATGAGATCGTCGACAGCGGTTCTGGTCTGCGCGACCGCACGGGCCCTGAGCGCTCCGGCATCATATCCTATGAGGGCGATCGCCCGAGCCGCTGGGATATGGAGGAGGGCGTCTGGCTGCTTGGCTACTGGGCGCGTGCCTACGTGTGCGAAGTCGCGCGCATTGCCTCGATCGACACCGACGCGCGGCAGATGACCTTCGCCAACTCCATGCACTACGGGCTCGATACCTGGGGTGCCAAGCGTTTCTTCGCCATGAACATTCTGGAGGAACTCGACCGACCTGGCGAGTGGTTCCTCGATCGAGAGCGAGGGCGGCTGTATTTCTGGCCGCCCGCTGCGCTGGGCAAGTCCGAGATCTCCATCTCCGTGGTTGCCGACCCGATGGTGGTCATGCAGGACGCCTCGTGGATTACGCTGCGCGGTGTCGGTCTGGAGGGCGGGCGCCTGGACGCGGTCTCGATCAGGGGCGGCGACCACAACCGCGTGGTGGCCTGCACCATCCGCAATGTTGGGAGGCATGCGGTCGACATCGCAGGAGGCACCGACCACGGCGTGGTCGGCTGCGACATCCACCACGTCGGCTATGGAGGCGTGCTCATGGATGGCGGTGACCGAGAGACACTCACCCCCTGCAATCACTACGCTGTCAACAATCATATCCACCACACCAGCGTGATCCGCCGCACTCACGCGGGTGCGCTGAGCCTGCGCGGAGTCGGCTGCCGCGCGGCCCACAACCTTATCCACCACGAACCACACTCGGCCGTATGGTACCGCGGCAATGACCACATCATGGAGTACAACGAGATCTACTGGGCGCACATCGAGACCAGCGAGGGCGGCGTCTTCTACACCGGTCGCGACTGGACCTATCGCGGCAACGTGATTCGCTACAACTACATCCACCACATCAACGACAGCCTCGAGGGCAGCCCGACGTCGGTCAACATTGTGCACCTCGACGACTGCGTCTCGGGCACCACTTTCATGGGCAACTTGTGCTACCGCTGCGGTCGCGGTGTCTCGGTCTGCGGCGGGCCAGACAATATCGTTGACAACAATATCTTCATCGAGTGCAACCCCGGCGTCGGCCTGTCGGCCCGCGGGCTGCAGTGGTACACGTGGCATCGTCGCGAGGACGGGACGGTCTACGCGATAGACACCCGCAGCGGCGAAGAGAGCACGACGATGCTGCGCTCGCTGGAGAAAGTCCCGTACCAGCAGGCGCCATGGACCAACTACCCCCATCTCGCCGACATGCTCTCGCCTGAGCGCGACCCGGTCGGCGCGCCGTGGTTCAGCACTATCACGCGCAACATTGGCGTGGGCGGTCGGCTGATGACGGTCTCTAATCAGGTTGAGGACCACTGGGTGACCATCGAGAACAACTGGGACGAGGGTGATCCGGGCTTCGTGGACTTCGAGGGCGGCGACTTCCGCCTGCGCGCCGACGCACCCGCGCTTGAGCGCATCGGCTTTGAGCCGCTTCCGGTGGAGAAGATGGGGTTGATGAACGATGGCACCCGCGCCACCTGGCCGGTGCGTCCTGAGCCGCCGCCAGCCGATTTCAAGCCGCGCTGGCTGATCCAGCAGGAACAGGAGACGAAGATGCCGACTGCCCTGCCGGTGCTCGTGGTCAAGGCCACCTCCGCGGACATCACTATCGATGGCGTCATCAACCCGGACGAGTGGGCGCCCGGTCAGGCCGGCGGCGTGATGGTCGAGGGCTACCGGCCGGCGGAACTGAAGTGGACCGCCACCGGCGAGGCCGCTGCTTTGCCCAGTCTGGCATGGATCGAGACTGACGCCGAGGCGCTCTACCTCGGTTTTGACAACCAGCTCAACCCCGAACATGGGGTCTCAGGAGGCCACAAGTGGGGAGTGGACGACGCGGTCGAGATTGCGTTGGCGGTCACGGAGAACAACGAGGTCGGCCCGATCATGGTTCTGCGCGGCTACTCCGACGGGCACCTCGAGAGCAGCAACGAAGCGGGGGCCCCAGGCAGCCTGGTCAAGAGTGTTCTCGAGGGTGTGCAGTATGCGTGCGCGGTGCAGAGCAAGAAGCGCTGGACGGCTGAGTGGCGCATCCCCTTCACCTCGCTCGGGGTTGAGCCCGCCCGCGAGAACCCGCGGATCCTCTTCAATCTGAGCGTACGCAAGCCCGGCGATGACCTCTGGGTGACCTGGAAGCAGCCCGGCGGGTATACGTGGGACGTGCACCAGGGCGGGTTCCTGTGGCTGTCTGCTTTCGGGGATGTCACGCTGAACGCGGGCATACCGTCGCAGGCGCGCATTGACGTGCGGTCAGGGACCGAGGGCCTCGTCTTCAAGGCGCTGAAGGGCTGTGAGGTCGCGACCTGGGCAGAGCCTATCGGCGCACGCCTCTCCGGATCGAGTGATGATCTCAAAGCCGACTGGCGCACCTTCACCTACTCGTTCGAGGCGAGCGCTGACGGTGTGGCGATCGTCGAACTCATGGGCCGGGGGCTCATCAGCCCGGTCATCAACGACCACGTCCCCGTCTGGACCTACTGGGACAACTTCACCTGCAAGGGCGCCGAACTGCTTAACGGTGGCTTCGAGCAGGTTGGCGATGATGGCGGGCCCTCGGGGTGGACCTCCGGCTTGCGCGGCGGGTTGCTGGTGACTGACGCTAAGGTGGCCTTCGCTGGCGATCGCTGCGCGAAGACGTGGCACAACGGCCGCTTCGTCCAGAAGCTTCAGGCGAAGGCCGGCGTGCCGGTCATCATCACCGCTCGCGTACGGGGCGAGATGGTGGACTGACCACGGCCCGGCCGCCCTCGGGCAGGAGGGCGTCTCGCCGATGGACAATGTACCCACGCTGCTCATCATGCTCCCGGGAGTCAACTTATGCGTATGACTGTGCTCGCCTTCTGTCTTGGCGCCATCATCTTCGCCTCGCCTGCCGAGGCATACAACCCGGACGACCTGCTCTTCTACGCACCCTTCGACGGTTCAGCGGTGGCCCAGAAGTCAGGCGGCGAAGCTGGCCCGGTAAGCGACATCAAGGCCGACTTCACGGACGGGCTCATCGGCCAGGCGGCGCTCGTGGGCGGTGAGCATCCACGCGTGGTCTATCAGTCGGCGGGCAATATCGACTGGATGCAGGGGACGATCGCCTGCATGGTGATGCCTGTGGACTGGTCCTGCCCCGATGACCCCGGCGGCATGATCGTGCAGACTCGCAACGGCAAGGACAACGCGAACTTCTACCTCGGCACGCTCACGAGCAAGAGCTGGGGAACAAACTTCCAGGTCTACTTCGTGTACCCGGGCGTGGCTGCTCCGATGGCGGGCGCAATGCCGGACTGGCCCGCCGGGCAGCGCCGCCACCTCGTCGCCACCTGGAAGCCCGGTGAGCTGGCGATCTACCTCGATGGCGAATTGCTGAGCAGCACCAACGACTTCGCGCCTCAGCCGGTCGACGCGGCCAGCTTCTCGATTGGTCCGCATCGTCCGCACAATCCCGACGCTCCCGCACGCGTCAGCGCCGTCGACGAGTTCATGGTCTTCCGCAACGCGATGAATGCGGGGCAGGTGCGCGCGCTCACCCAGACAGTTCTCGGGCGCGCGGAGCGCCGCTCTCAGCCGCTGCTGCAGGTGGGCAAGTGCGCGACGCCGCCTGCCATCGATGGCGTGCTCGATGACACCGGCTGGCCGAGCGCCTCGGGCTTCACAGGCATGAGCAACATCTTCCACCAACGCCTGTCGGACCTGCCGACGACGGTCCGTTTGTGCTATGACTCCGACGCGCTCTACATCGCATACGACTGCACGCTTCCTGAGGGCGCGGCGCCGGTGGGCAGTGTCGGCGATCGCGATACCGGCTCGCCGTGGCACGAGGACTCCGCCGAAATCTTCCTCGCTCCGGACCCGGCGCGCCCGGAAGACCATTACCAGCTTGTGACCAACAGCTCGGGGCTGATCTTTGATCTGCACTCGGGGCAGAAGAGCTGGAATGGCGACTGGCGTGTCGCCTCGGCCGCGACCGAGGGGCACTATTACGTGGAGGTCGCGATTCCGTTCGCCTCACTTGGTGCGGCGACGCCCCAGCCCGGCGAACGCTGGCGCGCGAACTTCTGTCGCGATGTGGCGACACCCGCCAAGGCCTACGAGTCATGGGCGGACGTGGGCCAGACCTACAAGGCCCCGGAACTCTTCGGCTGGCTGCAGTTCGCGGGCGACGGGCTGACCGCAGCGGTGACTGATCTGGGCCATCCTGACTTCGGCCGCGTCGATGTCGCGGCGACGCTGAGCAACCCCGGCGCCGAGGCGGCGACCGTGCAGCTCGAGGCTCGCCTGCTGATGCCCGGCACCACGCTGACCGAGCGTGGCGAGGAGTGGGGCGTGACTGTGCAGGGGAAGATGGTCTCCGAACGCCGCGAGGTGACCGTGCCTGCGGGCGGCACGGAGACTGTTCGTCTGCAGCGCGACTTCCTCGACGCTGACCTGCGTCTGCTGCAGTTGACCGCCCTGGTCGGCGATACCGAGCTGTATCGTCACGAGTTGCCCGTTCACCTCGAACCGCCCGTAGCTTTGAGCGTCGAGGACGTGCCGAGCCTGCAGAACCTGCGGCTGCTGGTGTTCACGGGTGGCCTGCGGGATGTCAATCGGGCGGAGGCAGTTGCCAGCGTCACCGCGCTCAGCGCTGCCGGTGCGCAGATGGGGGAGACCGTGGCGCTGCCACTTCCCGAGATCGAGGCGATGGCATGGCTCGACTACGCTGACTGGCCGGCGGGCGAGTATATCATCTCCGTCGCGGTGGCCGAGGGCGGCCCCGTGTTGCAGGAGGCCAGTGTCGCCTTCACCCGAGCCGAGCGCCCCGCCTGGTTCGGCAATGACATAGGCACCGCGCGCGTCGTCATCCCGCCCTTCACGCCTATGCGCTACCCGGATGTTCGCTCGCTCGAATGCTGGGGGCGGCGCATGAGTTTCGCGGACGGCATGCTGCCCTCAGTCATGACCAGCTCGGCCGAGGAGCTCCTGGCCGGGCCGATGGAGATAGTGCTCGATGGTGTGGCAGTGCGCGCCGCCGCCGGGCCGGTCTTCGCCGAGAAAGCCGACGACCGCGCCGAGTTTACGGTGACCGGGCAGGCAGGCGGTGCCACTTTCCGCGCCGACTGCTGGCAGGAGTACGATGGGTTCACCTGGGTCACGCTCACGTGCCCGGAGCCGCCGGGGGGCGAGGTGCAGTCGCTCACGCTCGAGATCCCGCTCGCGCCTGAGCATGCGCAGATGATCCACGGCACGACCAACCAGCGGCGCGGCGGCATCAATGAGTTCATAGGCGACGAGCCTCTGCGCTATCCCTTCGTGCCCATGATGTGGGTCGGCAGCAACGACCGAGGCCTGTGCTGGTTCGCGGAGTCTGAGCAGGGCTGGGCGCCGCTTGACGCGTCCGACGCCATCGAGATCGTGCCCTCGGACGATGCGGTGACCTTGCGCTGCCGGATCATCGCCGAGCCTACGCGCCTGGCTGAGGACTGGTCGGTGAGCTTCGGCCTCATCGCCACACCGGTCAAGCCGCTGCCGCAGGGCTGGACGACGCTCAACTACGGCGTGCTGCCGGCATCGCGCCGCACGATCCAGTGGGAGCCGCTTGGCCTCAAGCAGGACCTCGGCACCATCTGGAACAACAGCTTCGCCGAGCACCTGACCGATCCGTTCCACCCCAAGCCCGAACTGGCGCGCGTCGTCGCGGAGGCCCGTGAACTGGGCGTTTCGCCCTTCGCATACATCGCTCCGAACGTGCATACCATGCAGTATCCTGAACCCGCGCGCTATCTGCCCGAGTGGCGCGTCGATCCCGTCCATGAGTTCTACGAGTGGCCAGGCGAGACGTACACGGTCCTGTGTGCGCGATCAAGCTGGCAGGATTACCTGCTGGCAGGCTACCGCTATCTGGTCGATGGCTTTGATCTCGACGGCATCTATCACGACGGCGGCGGGCCCTCGCTGTGCCAGAATGAGTTGCACGGCTGCGGCTGGCAGGATGCGACGGGTGAGCGGCATCGTGTGCGCAACATCCGCGCCTGCCGACAGTTCCACAAGCGCACGGCGACGATGCTGGCCCACGATCTGGGCATCGAGAACTACGTGGTCTTCGAGCACACGTCAGACGTCACGTGGCTGCCGACGCAGACCTTCCTGACCCACCATTTCGACGGCGAGCAGTATAAGGGTCAGAAGAGAGCCAAGGTGCCCTACACGGAGATACTGAGTTTGCAGGAGATTCGCCCGGAGTACGTCTCGACACAGTGGGGTATTCCGCAGGTGTTCCTGAACATCGGCGACCGTGCGACCGAGGAGGGGCGGCTCGATAGCGAGACCTTCCTCGCGTATCTGCTCCCACATGGGATCCCGTTCTACCCGCGTTACTGCCACGAGGCGACGGCGATCGGCATCTACTCGATGTGGCGCGACTTCGGTGCGCGCGAGGCCGAGTTCATCCCATACTGGCGTGGGCTGCCTGGCCTGACATCGCAGGCCGATCCGGAGCAGGTGCAGGTGAGCATCTATCGCGCTGAGGGGCGGGTGCTGGTGGTGGCGGGCAACGTGAGTGACCAGCCGCTGCAGGTGGCGATGACTGTCGACCGCGTGGTGGCCGGCGTGCCTGCGGATGCGACAGTGCGCCAGACCTTCCCCGAGCGCAAGGCCGCCCTGGTGGGCGACACGCTCTCGGTTCAGATTCCGGCGCACTCATTCGCGCTCGTCTGGGTGCAGTAGGACTCAGCCGCGCTTTATGCCGTTGACCAGCGGCTGGAGTCGCCGGGCGATGTTCTCGCCCATCTGGATCATGCCATCGTCGGCCGGGTGTAGGATGTCGGTGGTGTGGCCGCCGATGTCCACCAGCATCTCCGGGCCCTCGAGCAGGCTGACGTTCGGATGCTCGCAGGCGTACACGGCCTGGCGAAGAATCTCGCGGAAGATGCAGACCTTGTCGGCGTCAGCCGAGGGCCGATCCAGGAAGTCGTTGTAGTATGGGTAGATCGTGATGCACGCGACCGGCCGGCTGTGATCGGCGCCGGCCACGGTGTTGACCATGTAGTTGACCCGGCGCTCGAACTCCTCGGGCTCGAAGCCTCCGACCATGTTCACCGACAGCGCGAGCGTGGCGATCTGCCAGTCGTCGCGCGCGGCGATGTAGTCTGCCATCTCCGTCTCGGCGTGGCATGAGCCGCCGAGGCCCAGGTTAATGAGGTCCGCGCCGATGCGCCGCGCGGTCTGTGCCGCGTAGGTCAGATGTGGCCACGACGCTGCGCCCCCGTGTGTGATGCTCGTCCCGTAGGCGAGATAGCGCAGCCACGGCACCTCGTCAGCCGTCGGCGGGCGCAGGCCCTCGCCATCGACGTCGTGCACGCACACCTGCGCGCCTCGCATCATCAGGCGGCACACTCGCGGCGAGAACGGGTGCCCGACGCCCTCGAGCGTCGGCAGCAACTGCGTGAACTTCTCCGGCATCGCGATCTCGAAGGTCGTCGGCTCAGTTCCCACAGTGAAGCACCCGCCGTTGCGGTACAGGCCGAAGAACGGCGTGATCTGCACTTCGCCGTCGACGCCGCTGAGGGTCACGCGGGCCTTCCCGTCGTCAGTCACGAACCTGATCTCGGCGCACGCGGGTGCCAGCACACGCGTCTGTGCGCCCGGGTTCAGGTGCGGTCGCAGACTCTCCGGCACGCGCTGGGTCAGCACGCCTCCGTTGGGACCTTCAGAGATCTCCGCTGTGTTGTGCAGTTCGATGTTGCCATGAACCATTGCCTGCCATCCCTTTCTACTTGACCATCTTGGTCGCGTCTCTGAGTCGCAGCTGCGCGCCGCCCTACTTGATAGCTCCCGCGGTCAGCCCGCGGACCAGATGTTTCTCCACGCTCAGGAACAACAGCACCACCGGAATGATCGCCATCAGCGCCGCTGCCATTAGCAGATGCCAGTCGGCGCCGTACTGCCCGATGAAGCTCGGGATCGCCACGGTCAGCGTGCGGAACTCGTCGCTGGGCACGAAGGTTAACGCGAACACGAATTCGTTCCACGCGGTGATGAACCCGAAGATGATGGTGGTCACAAGTCCCGGCTTGCAGATGGGCAGGAGCACTACCTCTTTGGGCACGGTCGAGAAGTAGCCGGTCAGCAACCAGATGCTGAACGCCAACCTGCACGCGGCGTCGGTGAGAATCAACGCGATGTAGCAGCGCGCCCCCTCGAGCAGTCCGTAGCTGGTGAACTGAGAGAAGAGCGCGATGATCAGCACGATGGGCGAGAACATCTGGGTGGTCAGTATTGCGAAGAGCACTGCGCGTCTGCCGGGAAAGCGCAGTCGCCCGAGGGCGTACGCCGCCGGTACCGCGCACACCAGCATCAGCGCAGTCGCGCCAACCGCGACGATCACGCTGTTGAGGAAGAACCGTGCGAGCGGCATCGCCCGGAAGACCTCGACGAAGTTGCCCGGCTGCGGGTCTTTGGGCAGCAGCGTGAAGTCCCGGGAGACGATCTCCTCGGGGCCCTTGAGTGCCCCTGAAATCATCAGCACATAGGGAAGCAGAATGATCACGATGATCGGCGCCATGCCCGCCAGTAGCACTGCTTTCTGGCCGCGGGAGGAGATCACATCTTCTCGACCTCCTCGCGCCCGTAGAGCATCGTGTAGGCCACCGCGAATATCAGCAGGAACAGGAAGGTGAGGATGGCCATCGCGTAGCCCTGGCCGAACTCGCGATCGTGGATCGCCATCTTGTAGAGGTAGGTCACGATGATGTGCGTCTGATTGGCGGGTCCGCCCTCAGTCAGTGTCCAGATGATCGGGAACGAGTTGAACACGTAGATCACGTTGAGCACAACCGCGACCAGCAGCACCGGCCGCAGCAGCGGCAGCGTGACCATCCGGAAGCGCTGCCACACGCCAGCCCCGTCGATCATCGCCGCCTCATGCAGTTCGTCGGGGATGGCCTGAAGCCCCGCAAGCAGCACCGTCGACGTGAAAGGCCGGGGCGCGCCAGCCACGCCGGTGGCACGTCCATGATCCCCCATGTCTGCAGCATCGCGTTGATCGGCCCCTGGGTAGGGTGCAGCAGCCACGTGAAGATGGCGGCGGTGATGACGACCGAGGTCGCCCATGGCAGCAGCACGATCGAGCGCAGGATGCGTCGACCGGGCAGGTGCTCGTTCAGCGCCAGTGCTACGAACATGGAGATCAGCAGCGTGACCAGCACCACGACGACCGTCCACAGCAGTGTCTGGGGGATAATGTCACCGCGGAAGACCTCGTTGTCCCACAGGTCCCGGAAGTTCTGCAGCGTACCGAAGGCCTCTGGCTGGCCCTTGAGATTCACGGTGCACAGCGAGGAATATATCGTCTGCAGGATGGGGTAGAAAACCACGCCCGCGAGCAGTATGGCGCTCGGAGCGAGGCACGCGGCGGCCAGCAGTGAGTTGCGTCGTTGCCTCATCGCTTCGTCTCTACTGTAGCGTTCTCCGTGGGCGCTCCTGCGTTGCCCTGAGCTATTCGGCCTATCTCCCGGTATCCGCCAGCACCGCGTTGACCCGTTCGGCTGCGGCGTTGAGCGCTTCCTCCGGGCTCTTGCTTTGCAGTTGCGCCTCCTCCATGGCCAACCTGACCTCGTCGCTGATGGTGCCCCAGCGCGGGTGCAGGGGCACGAATCGCCCGCTGGGAAGCAGGCTCATCAGCAGGCTCCACTGCTCGCTGTCGGTGATGTAATCGCTCTCGGCAACTTCCTTGAGCTCGGGCAGCATCCCGAAGGTCTCAGCCCATTCCAGCCGCAGCTTCGGGTCATAGAAGAACTCGATGAACTTCCACGCCGCCTCTTTGTCCTGGCAGCTCTTGAACATGATGAGGTTGTCGGTGACCGCCATCGTCACCTGTTCCTTCTGCGCGGGGATTGGCGCCAGCTCGTATTCGAGGTTCGGCACGTCTTTCTCCAGCATCCCCCAGAACCACGGGCCGGTGATGAACATAGCCAGCCGCCCGCCCTTGAACAACTCCTGGAGGTCCTCGCGGTCATAGGCGGTGGTGTCGGGCTCGGTGACCTTTTCCTTGTGGATCAAGTCCACCATGAACTGCAGCGCCTCGACGCCCTCGGGAGAGTTGAAGCTCGCCTTCAAGTGATCCTCGCTGAGGACAGTGCCGCCGTTGGCCCACAGGAAGTAGTAGAAGTAGATATCGGTCTCAGTCTTCGCGCCCTGAATGCCGAAGCCGTAGACACCGTTGTCGGGGTCTGAGCATACGCGCGCGGCTTCGAGCAACTCCTGCCAGGTCGATGGCACTTCGGCGCCGACCTCGTGCAACAGCGCGGTGTTGCAGTAAAGCGCACGCGTTGACACGGCAATGGGCAGACCATAGAGTTTGCCGTCGTAGGAAGCCCCCCGGAGGGTTTTGGGGACGAATCGTTCGCGCATCTCGTCGCTGACGAAATCATCCAGAGGGTGCACGACGTCCAGGTTCACGAGTTCCGGCAGCCACTTGGTTGCGATGTTGGCCAGGTCTGGTGCGTTCTCAGCGCTGATAAGCGTCGAGAGCTTCGACTGACCGGCGTCCCAGTCGATGACCTCGACTCGCAGATCGATGTCGGGGTTGGCCTGCTCGAACTGCGTCTCGAGCTTGTTCATAAATGGCCGCGTGTTGGTGTCATACTCCATGGCGAGGAAGCGCACTTCGGTCTTCTCACCGGCCGGCTGGCCGCCAGCGGCGGGGTCGCCCGGCACGTCGGTCTCTGACCTGCACCCGATCATGGCTACCAGCAACGCCAGCGCGACGATTCCGAGCACGCGTTTCATCGGACGACACCTCTCCACTCGTGTGCTGCTCTCCTGCCCGGTACCCGCGCCGGGTCTGCATATCTGCATTCCCCACCTCTGCGCAGGTTCCTCCCGGCGCGGAGAAGGAGACACGGTGGTAGTGCGCGAACCTGCCTGCTGCGAGAGACCTGACCGGCCACGGCGGCCCAGTGTTGCGCCGGGTGTGCCGGCCCGATCAACACATGGGAGGACATACCAATGAGCCCCGACGCCAATAACGTTGGCTATGACGACACACCCATCCTGCCCGGCACCGACTGGCATGTGCACGATGGTCACCGCCCGCAGCCGCCGGTCGTGACCCCCGGCGAGGTCTGCTGCGACTGCGTACTCGTCGGCCCGCCCACCGACGCAGTGGTGCTCTTCGACGGCACCGACCTGTCCGGCTGGATCAGCAAGAAGGACGACGGACCCGCGATGTGGGAGGTCACCGACGGTCACATGCAGGTCGTCCCCGGGACCGGCCCCATCCAGACGAAGGAGCACTTTGGCGACTGCCAACTCCACCTCGAATTCGCCGCCCCCGAAGTCGTCAAGGGCGATAGCCAGGGGCGAGGCAACTCCGGCGTATTCCTCATGGGCTTGTATGAGATCCAGGTGCTCGACTGCTTCGACAACCCGACCTATCCCGATGGTACGACCGGTGGCATCTACGGCCAGTTCCCGCCGCTGGCCAACGCCTGCCGCAAGCCCGGCGAATGGCAGACGTACGACATCATCTGGGAGGGCCCGCGCTTCGACGGCGACGCGCTGGTGAAGCCAGCCTTCGTCACCGTGATCCTCAACGGTATCCTGCTGCACCACCACAAGGAGCTGCTGGGCATCACCAACCATAAGGTCCTGACCACCTACGAGCCGCACCCGGAGGTCGCTCCGCTTGAGCTGCAGGACCACAGTGACCTCGTCCGCTTCCGCAACATCTGGTACCGACCGCTTGCCGAATACGACGCTGGCTAGCCAGCGCCTCTGGATACATCCTCGGGCCCTGCGCCATCGGCGCGGGGCCCGTTCATGTACGCTCGCAGAGGTCCGCGCGCAGTTATGGTGAACCCCTCTCCGGCCATCATCACTGCCCTCTTCCGGAGGCGCGCTATGAAGGACTCTCGCAATCCGCATCCACACCTTGACCCTCGGCAGCCACGTGACGACTCCCGGCCGGCCACCAACCCGCCGGTCTTCGCCTGGAAGCCGCGCGCGGATGACGCGTCTTTCACACTAACGGTCGCCCGCGATGCGGACCTGACCGACGTGTGTCTGCAGGCGACCGATCTGGTCGATCCGCTGCTGCTGCCGGAGACCGCATTCGAGCCGGGGCGCTATTGGTGGCAATGGTCCGCGACCGGCGATTGCTCCGAGGTATTCTCGTTCGAGATCACCGCCGACGCCGTGGTTCTCGAAATCCCGTCCACTGAAGAGTGGTTCGCGCGTCTGCCGGCCGATCACCCCCGGCTGTACGTGCTGCCAGATGAGGTGGAGGCGTTGCGCGATTCCCGCCACGCCGAGCGGGCCGAGGCCTGGGCGGCCCTGCGCGAGGCGGTCGACCCGCTGCTCGAGCAGTCTCACGACTACCCCGAGCCGCCATACCTACCCGACCGCAGTCGCGACTACAACGCGTTCTTCACCACTTGGGCGCCTATTCTGTGGACCTCCCGGCGGTTTGTGCGCGAGGCCGAGATGCTGGCCTTCGCCTGGCTGGCATCCGGCGACGAGCGCTACGCGCGCGCGGCCTGCGAGCGCATGGCCTCGATCTCGAAGTGGGACCCAGAGGGGTCGACCAGCATCACGCACAATGACGAGGCGCACATGTCGGTGATATGGGACGGGGCCAAGGTGTGCGACTGGGTGTGGGACCATTTCACCGATGACGAGCGCGCGCTGGTCATTGAGCAGTTCCGCCGACGCGGCGAGATCACATACAAGCATATGCACGACAGCGGATCGTACGGCATCACGCACTTTGGCTCGCACTCAGGGCGTGAGATCGTCTTCCTCGCGCTGCTGAGCATGGTCTTCCACGACCACATTCCGGAGGCTCGTGGGTGGCTCGTCTGGTTGCGCCCGGTGCTGTGCGGGATCTGGCCGGTCTGGTCCGGAGATGACGGCGCGTGGGCTGAGGGACTTTCGTATGGCACCGCGTACGTGAACATCATGACCATGTTCGCGTCAGCGCTGAAGAAGGCCACCGGCGTCGACATCTACCGGCGCTCGTTCTGGCGTGGTCACGCGCTCTGGCGCCAGTGGTTCTGGGCGCCATACGCCGAATGGATTGGCTTCGGGGACCACTCCGAGCGGCGGCGCGGCTCCTGGCTGTCGAACGCCGAATTGGTCGAGATCATCGGTCGCGAGACTGACACCGACGAGTTCGACGCATACGTCGCCGACTTCCGTGTCAACGCCGATTCCCTGAGCAGTCCTGAGGATCGGCGCATGCCTGGCGAGGCGATCTCGCCGTTGCGCTACCTTGCCGCCAACGGCGTTGAGCCGAAACCGGTTGCCGACACCAGCCGCGTGCTGCGCGTCTTCCCGGATGTTGGTCAGGCGGCCATCCGCACCAGCTTGCATGACCCGGCGACCGACATTGCCCTGCTCTTCCGGTCCTCGCCCTATGGCGCGATCAGCCACTCACACGCCAACAACAATGACTTCATCCTCCACGCAGGCGGCAAGGTTCTGGCCATGCCGTCGGGCTACTACGCTGGTTACGGCTCGGACCATCACCAGCACTGGGTCTGGCACACGAAGAGCCATAACTGCGTGACCCTCTCGGACGCGGGGCAGATCATGCGCTCGCCCCAATCCACGGGCGCCGTGGTCAACGCCTTCGAGGATGATTCGCTGGCCTACCTGTGCGGCGTCGCCGATGCGAGCTACGCCGACCGCGCCACGAAGTGCCGCCGCCACGTGGTCTACCTCAAAGCCCATCGCTGCTTCCTGATGGTTGATGACTTCGTTGCGCAGCCGGGCATCGTCTCGGCTCTGCAGTGGAACATCCACTCGTGGAACGAGTTCGCGATTGACGAGCAGGAGCGCACGTTTGCCTTTGACCGCGACGGCAGCTCTCTGCGGGGGCATTTCATGAATCACAACAACGCGTTCTTCGCGCTGACTGAGGGCTGGGAGCCGCCACCCGCCGCGCTCGAAGAAACTCCCGAGTGGCTCAACCAGTTCCACCTGCGTTTCACGGTCTCCGGTCTGGTCGAACGCCAGCGTCTGGGCGTCGTGCTCTGCCCGGGGCACACTGGCGCAGAGCCCGCCCAAGTCGTCACGGAGGCAGTCGATGGTGGCGAGATCGCGCGGCTTGGTGACGATGCGCTGCTTGTCGGCTCCGGTGACAGTCTGCAGTGGCAGGGCCGGGAAGTGGCGGCCATCGCGCTTCTCGCTCTGGGCGACAGCACGTGGGTCGTTGACGACGCTGGTATCCGACCTCTCATCTGACCAGAACCAGCACGGCCCGCCGGTAGATACCGGCGGGCCGTGGGAAGCAGTCGTCTCTTGAGCGGCCAGATGGTGCCGCGCTTACGGTATGAACCACCCGGGGTTACCGAGGAGTGTGCTGCCGGCGATCCACTTCGAGTGGCCGTCGGCGAATGCAATGTTGACCCCGCCGTTGTGTCGGCCATTGACGAAGTCGCCCGCGCTCCAGCCGGTCAGTGGGTAGGGCGACAGACTTGCCGGGTCGCGGCCGCCGGCGGTTCCGGGGTAGTACCAGAAGCTGCCGGTCGGTGAGGTCAGGTAGCTCTCATCTCCCATGTAGGGGCCTGCGTCGAGGCACATGACCGTCTCCGCCGGCCTCTGCACGTCGGACAGTCCCAGCACAGACGCGCTGCGAGCGTCAACACAAAGGCGACGATTGAAGCCGTAGTTGCCCGAGTAGCCTGACGTGGACGAAGACGATGGGCAGCGGAATATCTGGACGTTCATGACGTAGGGGTATATGGTGTCGGCAGTGAGCTTGTAGGTCGTGAAGTACGACGATTGACTCACGGGGCCCTGTTCTGCCGGGTCGGCGCCCACCAGCCCGGGCGGGTACTTCTCGTCGTAGTCCTGGACATACTGCATGCAGGCGAACCCTATCTGCTTAGTGTTGCTCAGACAACTCGTCTGGCGAGCTTTCTCTCTCGCTCGCGCGAACACCGGGAAGAGGATCGCCGCCAAGATGGCGATGATCGCGATAACGACCAGCAACTCGATGAGCGTGAATCCTCGCTTCACTTTCATACGACCTCCCTTTATTGTGCTTGCCTGCTACGTCCGGACTGCATACTACGCTTCCCATTCTTGCCAAGTCAAGCGCCCGCTCAATCAGTCGCGCAATGCCACGCCAGTGGCATGAGCGGCGACATTTCCCTTGTTCCCGCCGTACACCTTCTCGGCGGTATTCCAGCAGATATTCGCCCGTGCGGTCTCGCCGTCCACGGTGATGGTCCAGGAATCTCCGGCCATCTTTGCTGATCCCTCCTTTTGAAGCGTCCGTGCACTCCTCACAAGCCGACCGTCAGTCGACGCCCGAGGCTTTCCCCGTCCGTGGCGCCCGTCCCTGCCGGCTCGCGTGCGGAACTTGCGGGGCGTTGTGATTGTCCGTTGTATTGGGTTCGAGGTACAGGCGTTATCATCGAGGTGTGCGTTTAATGAGGCTCACTGTCTGCGTTACGCTGCTGGCGCTCATCATTCTCCAGCCCGCCTGCGCTCAGATTGTGTTCGTCACCGATCGCGATGGTGACGCTGAGCTGTACTGCGTCAACCCCGATGGCAGCGACTTGCGTCGCCTCACCAGGATGGTCGGCGAGGACACTCATCCGGTCTACTCGCCCGATGGCTCCCGCATCGCGTTCGTCTCCGACCGCGACGGGAACCCGGAAGTTTATGTGATGGACCGGCGAGGGCAGGGGGCCAGGAACATCAGCCTCAGCGAGTCCTTCGAGGACCATCCCTGCTGGTCGCCCGAGGGCGGCTACCTGATCTTCGCGAGCGACCGTGACGGCAACTCCGAGATATATGTATGCGCCGCCGACGGCTCGGGCTTGCGGAATGTGAGCAACCATCCCTCGTGGGACGGCTTCCCGACGTGGTCGCCGACAGGCGAACTTATTGCCTGGGTCACCGATCGCACCAACAATCAGGAGATCGCGATTTCCTCGCCGGACGGGACGAACGCGGCCGTCCTCACTTTGCACGAGGCATGGGACGGCGACCCGATCTTCTCACCCGACGGCAAGTTCCTGTGCTTCCGCACCCATCGGGATGGCAACATCGGCATCTACATGTGCGAACTCGCCAACCGTGCGCTCACCAACGTCAACGCCAACGAGGTCTGGAACGAGCAGGCGA
The DNA here is from genome assembly GCA_029821735.1 of Candidatus Zipacnadia bacterium. Classification (GTDB taxonomy): domain Bacteria; phylum Armatimonadota; class Zipacnadia; order Zipacnadales; family UBA5352; genus JALGSU01. The sequence continues at coordinate 108,980 of JALGSU010000025.1, forward strand.
CGTTCGCGCCGGACGGTTTCCGCGTTGCCTGGGCCTGTTCACCTGCGGGGAATCGCGACATCTTCGTGGCCGATCTGGACTCGGGGGAACGTGGGAACATCACCAACAGCCTGGCGAACGAGTGGTCGCCGTGCTGGTCAGTCGATGGCTCGAAGATAGCTTTCCTGTCTGACCGAGACGGGGAGACGCGCCTCTACGTTGCTGACGCGGACGGGGCGAACGTCGTGGAGGTCAGCGCCGGGCCCGTGATGGATGTTCCCTGCTCGTGGGGCCGGCAGCCCTAGTCGGCGGCCTTGATTTTCTTCCAGTGCGCGACCACATAGGTGAAGATGTTGGTCCCCATCTTGAAGGCCGGCTCGCGCGTTTCAGGCCGCACCCACTCGCCGGTCCCCTCCCAGCAATCGCCGTAGTCGTTGCGCGAGAAGATCACGCCCAGGCGGTCGCCTGCGGGTATGCCCTGCAACGGATAGCGCTCGCCCATGTCGCCCGCCGGCACGCGGTCGAGCACGTAGTGTGCCCGGTACAGGTCGTGGTCGCCCGGCAGGTCCGTGAGTGTGGCGCCGAATATCTTCTTCATCTCCCGGCGGAAGCACTCGCCAAACGGTCCGTGCGAGTCCTCGCCGAAGATGGTGCCGCCCTGAGCCACGTACTGGTGCAGCACTTCGCGCTCCTGGTCCGTGAACGAGAACGGTCGGTGCCCGCGCAGATGTAGGATCGGTGTCTGCTGGATGTTCTCGAGGGTCAGCGGCACGTAGCGCTCCTGCACCGTCACCCGCACGTTCGTCCGCTCGCGCACCTGCCCGAGCAGATTGAGCATGCCCTGCGCGTCGGCCTGGTAGTCGCCGCTGGTCACTCCCATGGGCATGTCGAAGGTCCCGCTCACGCCCACGTAAAGTCCGCCCGGCACGCTCTTGTCATCATCCACGCCGATTCCACCGGCTCCACCCAGCGCGCCCGGTCCCGTGCCGCCCAAGCTCGCCAGCATGAGCGGGTCGCCCTGGCCTGGCAATCGCGGGACTCCCAGGCCACCCAGTACTCCAGAGCCGCCACGCCCGAACGCCACCGGGCTCCCCACTCCAACCCCGCCGCTGCCGCCGCCGCTTGCCACCAGACCTGCGCCCGTGCCGTCACCTGTGCCACCCGGCGCCACATATGGTCCGCGGGTCGGGCCCATAAACGGAGCCAGCTTGCCCACTCCCGTGCCCGGGCCGGTCATTGCGCCACCGGGGCCGACGCCGAGGCCGATCAATCCACTGAGTGCGGGCAGCGCGAAGTCGCGAACAGCTCCCGCCAGCACGCCTGGCACGTCCGGCCCGACTGTGCCCGCCCCGAGGCCCTCCGGCCCGATGGTGCCCCAGCCTGGTCCGTCGCCTCCACCGACGCCGCCGCCCGTGCCAGTACCCACGCCGCCTTCGCCGCCCTGGCCTCCGCCGGGCCCAATGCCTCCTGTGCCCGGCACCAGCGGCACGATCGTTCGCTGACCGGTGGGTGATGATTTCGCCGGGACGACCACCCACGTAGTGGCTCCCGGCCCTGGCCCGCCCTGATCGCCGCCGAAGCCACCGCCGCCCAATACGAGCTTCTCGCCCTCGACACCCGGTCCGCCCAGGCCGCCGGCCTCTCCCCATGGCACTCCGTATGGTCCGCCCGCGCCGCTGCCCAGCAGGCCGCCGCCACGGCCGCCGACCGTCGCCACCGGACCGACGGGTCCGGGGCCGCCGCCACCAGTGCCGACGCCTGTTCCGCCACCCGTGCCGGTCCCAGCGCCGCCCATGGGCGTGCCGCCACCTGTGCCCGTTCCTGATCCGCTGCCGGTGCCACTGCCCATACCGGGCGCGGCTTTCGAACCCGCGCCTGCCGGTCCGGCGCCGCCGCCACCGTCGCCGCCCGGTGCGTCGCCGCCTGCAACGCTCAGCGGCTCGCCACCGTCGCCTCCGTCACCCGCTCCGCTGCCGTCGCCGCCGGGCCTGCCGATGTACACCGGTCGGTCCCCGCGCGGGTTTGCGGCGATCATCACTGGTGACCCCTCGCCCGAGCCGGAGCTGGGGCTGGTGACTGGTGCGCCGGTCGTCGCGCTACCGCGTGCCCCGGGCGTCCCCGCTGCTCGCGTGGGTTCGGCCTTGGTGCCATGTGCAGCGCCCGGGCCGCCTGTGCCGCCGGGCGTCTCACTCGGGGCCAGCGCGATTACGCCACCGCCGCTGCCGCCGCGGGCCCCCGGTGTCGGCCTGCTTACGCTGACTCTCGCCGTGGCAGCCGTCCTCGGCGCGATCTCGGCGGGGCCGCCACGGCCGCCCTCTGGCGTGCCGAGTGGCGTCCGCGAAGTCGGGTCAGGTGTGATCTGTGGCTGGCCGGTGTTGAGGCTGCCCATCATCGGTGCCATCTTCTCGCCCGGCACCGGGCTCGTGCCCATACCTTCGCCGGGTGTCTCGGATGGTGTTGGTGGCGCGAACGCGATAACCGCGCCACCGGGGGTCGCGGGCCCGGGCGCCTGACCGCCGCCGCTGCCGGTTGTGGGCATCGCAGCAGGCGCGGGAGCCGCCGGTCCCTCCTCGGTGTCGGTTGCCACTGGCGCAGGTGCGGGAGCGGCCGCAGCCATCATTGGCGCGGCTTTCTCAGCCGCCACCGGTGCCGGCGCGGGCGCTTGCGGGACGGGCGCCTCTGCAACCGGCGCTGGCTCTGGCGCCGGCGCGGGTGTGGGGTGGATTACCACTGGTTCAGGCGTGGGTGTGGTGACCGGCTCGGGCTCGGGCGTGGGAGCGGTCTCGATCGGCTCGGGCGGCAGCAGGGCCAGCTCGGGCGCGGGTACTGCCTCGGTCGCGGCTGGGGTCTGTGGCTGCGGGCGCGGTCGGCGCACACGTCGCCGGGGCCGACTTCGCCTGACCGTCCGTCGCGGTTGCTGCACGACCTGCTGCACAGGTTCCGGCGGGGGTGGGGGAGGCTTGATGATGGTGACGAACTCGACTGCCGTCTCGGTAACGCGCCGCACCACATGCTCCCGTGCCCGGCCGATCGGGCTCTCCACGGGCATGATAAGGAAGACGATGACGTGGACCATCACCGAGGCAAATAGCGCCCATCGCTTGAGTTGCTGATGAGACATGCGTATGGCCCTTCTCCACCGCTGCCGATTGCGCGTATTGGCGTCGCTCTACTGTGGTCCGGCTGCCTGTCCGGCTTCGATCTCCGCGGCCAGTGTGATGTCCGCCCCAAGCGTCTTGGCCACGTCCATCACCGTCACGATCGTCCCGTATGGCACCTGCTCGTCCCCGCGAATGGTCACGCCCTTGACTGTACCACGGGCGAGTTCGGCCTTCAGCGCCGTGGTCAGTTGCTCGGGCTTGATCCAACTCTCGTTGAGCCTGATCTGCCCCTGGCGGTTGACCCAGATGGTCACTTCGCGCTTGGGGAGCGTCTCAGAAGTCATCGCTCTTGGCAGGGCAATGTCCAGACCGGTGTCCTTGGCGAAGGTGCTCGTGAGCATGAAGAAGATGATCAGCAGGAAGGCGACGTCGGCCATCGTCGCCATGGGCAACGGGCTCAGTGGCGTCAGCCGCGACTTCAGCTTCATTCTCCGTTCCCTCCGCTCACCATGTTAGCCAGCCGCGTCCCCGCGAGCTCCATGTTCAGTGCCACGGAATTCACGCGCGCGGTGAAGAAGCTGTAGGCGATGAAGCAGGGGATGGCGACGATCAGCCCTGACGCAGTGGTGATGAGCGCCTCACCGATTCCGCCCGCCACGATGCCCGGCTCGCCGAGGCCCGCCTCCGCGATTGCCGTGAACGCGCGGATCATCCCGCTCACCGTTCCGAGGAAGCCGATCAGTGGCGCGACGTTCGCAATCGTGCCCAGAATCGGCAGCCCCGATTCCAGCACGCCCAGTTCGGCCGAGCCCGCGGCCTGCGCCGCTTCGCGAGGGCTCTCGCCGCCGTTCTGTGAGGCCAGCAGCACCGACTTCATCACTGCGCCAACCGCCGTCGAGGAGTCCGCCACCAGTTCGGCGGCGCCCTCCCGATCGCCCTGATCTACCAGCGCCATCACGGCCGCCTGCAACGAGCGGGCGCCTTTGCCGGCCAGCCACAGCGCGATCAACTTGTAGATGATTACGGTCATCGCGACCACCGAGCAGATCAGCAATGCCCACATCCACCCGCCGCCACGCACGAAATACTCAATGAGGGCCGAGTTCGCGGCCAGTGCGCTCATCAATCATCTCCCCTTGCTGCTTTCGCTGCTGCGCCGACTACTGCCCGAGGGCCGCGATGCGCTCCTTCGCGCGTGCCACCCACTCGGTCTCGCCAGCGTATCGATCCACGATAACTTGATAGCTCTTGACGGCGTTCGCGCTCTGGCCAAGTTGCTCGTAGCATGCCCCCGCGGCGAACTGCCCTTGCGCAGCCCACGCCGGATTGCTGTGCAGGATGGCCACTTTCAGGAACTCCTCGGCCGCCTGCGCCACATCGCCCTTGTCCTGCAGTGTCGCCGCCAACTCATACTGGGCTTCGGTCGCGACCTGTTCCGAAGCGGAACTCGTCGCGGGATTCAGCTCCGTCAGCGCCTCGTCATATCGCTTGAGCAGTCGCAGCGCCCGGCCCTTGCCCAGGCGCGCATGTGTCGCCGCTTCATGCTCGGGCCACTTGGTCAGCACTTCCCCGAACACCTCGGCCGCGGGATCAGCCTGGTCTGTCGCGATCCACGCCTGCCCCAGCAACACCATCGCCCACGCCAGCCGGTCGCCATCCGCCTCGCGACCGCGCAACGGCTCGAGCAGAGCCGCAGCGCGCGCATATTCCTCGCTGGCCGCGAGCAGCCGTGCCGCCTGGTAGCGCGCGTCAATCTCCACCGCGGCGTCATCGGCCGCCGTCGCTGCCGCTTCGAACAGCGGCATGGCTTCGTCCTCTTTATCCTGTCGCAGCTTCACCCACGCCAGTCCGTAGCGCGCTTCATCCACCACGGTGCTGTCGGTGAAACCGTCGATGATTCGGCTGTATGCTGCAGCCGATGCGTCGTACTGCTCGCGCGCGAACAGGTCCTGGCCAGCCGCCAGCATTCCCTGCAGCGCAATCGGTGCCGCCTCGGTGTCGGCGGCGCGTTTGAGCGCCTCTTCGAACGCCGCGGCCGCCGTCGCGTCTTCGCTCGCCAGCCGCGCCCAGCCGATTCCCAGCCACGCATACGGCGCGGTGCTGCCGTCGGGCGACGCCGTCAGCGCCTTCTCATACAGCGCGTTCGCCTCAGCGGGCTTGTCGCCGTTGCGCAGCGCTTCTGCCACCGTGTAGCAGGCGAAGGCCATCGTTTCCCCCTCGGCCCCCGCGGCCTGCAGGTCGGTCAGCATCTTCTGCGCCTGGTCGAGGTCGCCGCGTCCGGCGTAGATGTTCGCCAGGGCGGCACCGGCGTACACTGCCCACTCGCCGCCTCGGCCAGCGGCGACGATCTCGCCGTAGAGCTTCTCCGCCTCCGTCGCGTTGCCCAGCTTCTCCTGGCAGTTTGCGGCGAGGTATCGCGCCTCGTCGGCTCGTGCCTCGGTCGGATCTCCGCCCAGCACGATACCCAGCATCTCCAGCGCTTGCTGCCAGCGTTCGGCATTGAGATGCGCGTTGCCAACGCGCCACGCCAACTGCTGGCCCACCGCTGATGTCGGGTCGTCGCGCACTGCCTTCTCCAGTTCGCCCAGTGCGGTCTCGCTACCGTCGCGCTGGTACTGCTCCCACGCCAAGGCCGCCTGAATCTCCTGCTTGCGCGCCGGATCCTGCGCGGCTGCCACCGCAGACTGGTAGGCTGCGATCGCTCCATCGTGGTCCCCGGCTGCGGCTCGGAGCATCCCCATCTGTGTCCACGCGTCGGCCGCGCGTGCGCTGTCGGCATGTTCGGTCGTCAGGCGCACGTAGGCTGCCAGGGCCTTCTCTGACTCACCGGTCTTCTCGTAGGTCACGGCCAGCCAGTACAGCGCTTCGGCCGCCCACTTGCCGCCGGGAGTTTCCGCCGTCTTCGTATACGCAGCGGCCGCTTCTGGCCAGCGTTGCAGGTGGAAGAGGCTGTCGCCGACGCGAAGTTGGGCTTCCTCGGCGGCGGCGCTGCCTGCCCAGCCAGTCACGACCTTCGTGTATCCAGCCAGCGCCTCGTCGTACTGCTGCTGCTTGAAGTGTGCGCCCGCCAGCCCCGCTTGCGCCCACGCGGCGAACGCCGAGTCGGCGTGCTCCGCCAGCACCTTCTTGTAGGCCTCGGTCGCCTGTGGCATCTTGTCCTGAGAGTGGTATGCGCTGCCCGTCAGATACAGGCACTCGGCCACGACCGGGCTATCGGGGTACTTCTCAGTGACCTGTGCGAAGCTGCGCGCGGCCTCGTCGTACCGCTCAAGCTGCAGGTTCGCCAGACCTATGGAGTAGAGCGCGTAGGGAACTTCGTGGTCGCTGAGTTTGCGTTTGAGCGCGTCCTGGTAGGCCGCGATGGACTCGTCATACCGGCCGAGGTGGTAGTAGCTCTCGGCCCGCCAGTATGCGGCCTGGGTCGCCATTGTGCTGTTGGGGTGGTTGCGGAGCAGGCTGTCGTACGCTTCCGCCGCGCCCTCGTAGTTGGCCGACTTGTAGCGCGCATCGCCGAGCCACAGCCAGGCTGCCTCGGCCTCTTCGCTGTCCGCAAAGCGCGCGACCACCTGCTCGAACCATGGCACGGCCTCCGCGAACTTATCCAGCCGGAAGCTGCATTCGCCTGCGCGGAACAGCGCCAGCGACATGTTAGCGTGGTCGGGGTTGGCCTGAATGAAGGCCTCATACTTCGTCAGGGCAAGCTCATAGTTCTCCTGCCCGTAGAGACCTTCGGCGAAGGCGAAGTCCTTCTCTGCCTGTTCGCCGCCCTGGGCCGCGCAGGGCAGTGGGGACACGACGGCCACGACGATCGCGAGCGCCAACAGCGCCCGCACATATCGCGCAATCCGCTCAGTCATGGGCTCAATTCTTACCTCGCGTGGGTGTAGTCAACAGGCTATATAACATCGTTGTCACAATTCGGTTCCACGACTCTGCCCCGCGTCCCTGCCCGCGTTCTCAATAAGACACGCCCCTGAGCTCCATCTCGGCAGGCCGTTTGCCTCCTCGCGGCGAATTGCGCCTCCATGGAGGCGGCCCGGTGAGCACCCTCGAGCGGTCCGACGGCGTCCCCACGCGGGGCGCGAGCCTGCGCGCCGTGATCATCGGCGCGGCGCTTATTCCCCCCAACATCTTCTGGGTGCAGAGCATGGAGTTGATCTGGAACTCCGGTCAGCCGACCATGCTTTCGCTCTTCTTCAACGCCGTCTTCACGCTGCTTGTCCTCTCGCTGCTGAACCTGCTGCTGCGCTGGCGGCTGCCCCGCTGGGCGCTTGACCCCGGCGAACTCGTCGTGGTCTACGCCATGGTCAGCCTCGGTTCCGCCGTGGGCGGCCACGACTTCCTGCAGGTTCTGGCCATCATGCTGCCCACCGCCAGCTACTTCGCCACTGCTGAGAACCGATGGGCCGAGGTCTTCGCGGACGAACTGGACTCGTCGCTGCTGGTCACTGACCCGACCGCGGTCAGTGACTTCTGGGAGGGTGCCTCCCACGTCTATACTCTTGCGGACATGAGCCCGTGGCTGACGCCTGTGGCCATCTGGTCGGGCTTTGTGATCTGCCTGCTGGCGGCCATGTTGTGCATCAACTCTCTGATCTGGCGGCGCTGGACCGACGAGGAGAAGCTCTCCTACCCGCTGACCGAAATCCCGACCCGCATTGCCAGCCCCGGCATGCAGCTCATCGGCCCGGAGATGCTCGGCAACCGCCTCTTCTGGATCGGGTTCGGGCTGGCCGCGGGCGTGGACCTGCTCAACGGCTTCGCCCATCTGTATCCCGGTCTACCCTCGATCAAGGTTACCGCCCAGAATTTCGGCGCGGGCTTTAGCACCTACCCCTGGCGGGCGATGGGCCACACGTGGACTTCGTTTTATCCCTTCGCCATCGGCCTTGGTTACCTCATGCCCCAGGACTTCCTGTTCTCGTGCTGGTTCTTCTACTGGTTCTGGAAGGCCGAAATGGTGATGACCTGGATGACCGGCCATCATCACGGCGGCATGCCTCACGTCAACGAGCAGACTTTCGGGGCCTACATGGGGATTGCGCTCTTCGCCCTCTGGACGGGCCGGCACTATTTCGCCGACCTGCTGGGGACGGTGCTGCGTGGACGTGTGCCTCCAGACGAAAGCCGGCAGGCGCTCCCGTCACGTCTGGGGATCGGTCTGCTGATCGCCTTCCTGGCGGCGCTAATCTGGTTCATGACCGCGCTGCTGCGGGTGGATCTGCCCGCGGCGCTCATCTACCTGGTCATCTACCTGATCGTCTCGCTGGCGATTACCCGCATGCGCGCGGAGTTTGGCTTGCCCGTGCACGACTTCTTCTACGGGCCGCTCTCGATGATGGTCACCGTCGCGGGCTCGTCGGCCTTCAGCGATCGCAGTCTGAAGGGCCTCGGACAGCTCATCTGGATGGAACGCATGCAGCGCTCGAACCCGATGCCGCACGGGATTGAGGGCCTCAGTCTGTGCGAACGCCGGGGCGTGCCTGGTTCGCAGACCATGCTGGCCATGGCGATTGCGGTTGTCGTCGGCACCTTCGCGGCCTTCTGGGCGATGGTCCAACTTGGCACCACGCACGGCTTTGTCAGCCAGTCGACGGACTCCCCCTACTTGGCGATGGGCGGCTTCTCACGTGCTGCCCGCTGGGTGCGGGTGCCCACGACGGCCCACACCGGCAAGCTCGCCGCGCTGGGGGTGGGCGGTGCATTCACGATCGTCCTGCTTCTGCTGCGCCAGCGATATCTCTGGTGGCCCTTCCATCCGGTCGGCTTCGCCGCGTCGAGCATGTGGTTCATCGGACTGCTCTGGCTGCCAATGTTCGTGGCCTGGCTGGTGAAGGGCACGATTCTCCGCTACGCTGGGCACAAACTCTACGCGCGCTTGATACCGGTCTTCGTCGGACTGGTGATCGGCGAGTTCCTGGTGGGCGGCCTCTGGGGTCTGGTGGGCGCCATAGGTCGCTTCACGACATACCGATTCTGGTCCTACTGAGCGAGTTTACCGCGCCTGCTGTTGCCTGGTAGAGGAGCGCAGGCCTGATCTGCCGAAGCATACGTAAACCAGAATTGCGTCACGGGGGTCCAGCCATGAGAATCCGACAGGGCGTTCCTGGCACAGCTCTTCTCATAGCAGCGGCGTTGCTGACATGCGCCGGTGCAGCTTTGGCTCAGGGCGATTCGGCGTTGGTCAACGGCGACTTCGAGGAGTTCGTCGATGCGACCGCCGGCCTCAACAACTGGACTCTTGAGGACCCGCCGCGGCGCCCCAACCAGTGGTCGCTGAACAGTGCCTACCCGGGCGAGATGCAGATTCGCACCGACGATCCTCAGTCCGGCGCCAACTACCTGCGCATCAAGTCCCCGGAGGGCGGCAGCCATATCTTCCAGATCCGGGATGACCTTCAACTGAACCAGTGGTACCGGATATCGATGTGGATTCGTGGCGGTCCCGTGGGCCTTTACGTGTACGAGTACTTCAACAACCGGCCAATGCGCGTCCCGAATATCGCCCAGGGCAACGCCTCAGAGGACGAATGGCGGGAGATCTTCGGCTACTACCGGCCGGATGGTGGCGACTACAAGAACGCAGGGCCGGCGATCGCTATTGCCGGCAATGCGACTGCGGACATCGACAATATCATCATGGCGCCGATCGAGTTGCCCGGTGGCAACAGCCCGGGGCCGGACGTCACGTTCGAGAACGACTCGGTGATCGTTACGCTGGCCTCAAATGGCATCGTCAAGGGTTTCGTATCCAAGGACAACGGTGCCGACTACGCCAGCCCCGATGTGCCCTTCCCGATCATTGAACTCATGCGCGAGGGCTCTCGGGTGACACTGCATTCGGTGGCCATGGAGGGCGATCTGCTCAAGGCGACCTTCCTCGATACAGAGGCGAGCGTGACCTTGCGGGTGACCCCCGATCGGCGTAACTTCGTTTTCGAGGTGGTCGAGGTGCTCCCGGCGGATGCCGACAGCCTGACGCTTGAGGTGCCGGTTCGCCGAATGGGCACGGTAGGGGCAGCCTTCAACGCAACCTACGACGACGAGTTTGGCATGGCCATGTTCGGCGCGACCATCAACACCTACAACGCAGGCAACGGGCGTTCGAGCGGTAGCTGGAGCATGCGCTCGTACTGCCGCCAGGAGCATGGGCTGGTGGGAGCGAAGTTCGTGCTGGTGGCTGCGCCCGGCGATCAGTTCAACGACGCCATTGTGGAGGCCGAGCGTGCCAATGACCTGCCCTGCCCGACGATCGATGGGGAATGGCTGCGCTTCTCGGATTTCGTCCGGGAGTCGTATCTCTTCGCCACCAGCGTTCATGAGGACGATATCGACAAGCTGATCGACTATGCCAAGCTGGGTGGCTTCGGTACGCTGATCATCCTGAAAAACTCGTGGCTGGAGAACCACGGGCACTTTGACGTGAACACGGACTCCTTCCCCGACGGTCGAGCTGGCCTCAAGCGCGCCGTGGACAAGATTCACGCGGCGGGTCTGCACGCGGGAGTGCACGTCTTCGGGCCCTCGATATCGGCCAACGATCCGTACGTGACACCGGTGCCCGATGACCGGCTGGCCTTTGCGCAGCTGCCCGCGTTGGCCGAGAGTATCGATGCGGCGGCGACCACGATCACGCTCGCAGCTGAGCCCGAGAACGCTCCGCCCAAAGGGCCCCGCAGCCGGGCCTTTCCCGGCTACCATGTCCGCATCGGCGATGAGATCGTCTCCTACGCCGATGCTGAGGTGGGGCCGCCGTTCCGCTATGTCGGGTGCGTGCGCGGAGCGCTCGGGACCACTGCCGCCGCGCACGAGGCAGGCACCGAGCCCCGCCACCTGCTGTCGCAGTGGGGCTTCTTCCTGGTGCAGCCCGACAGCACTCTGGCCGAGGAGCTGACCGCGAACTTCGCCGACGTGTTCAACGCTTGCGACTTCGACATGGCGTACTTCGACGCGAGCGACGGGATGCTGTCGCAATACATGGACCGAACCTACTACCTCAACAAGCTGCATCTGGGGTTCTGGAATGACATCGGGCGCGATGATGTGCTGTATCAGACCAGCAATGGCACGGGGTCGAATATCGCCTGGCACATCATTCCGCGTAGCGCTTCGGCCGACGGGCACGGCGACATCAAGGGTTACCTGGATCAGCGCTGGCCTGGGATTCTGAGCCAGGCGCGTAATTACACACGCTCGGACATCGGCTGGTACTACATGTTCAAGGATGTGCGCCCCGATCAGATCGAGTATGTGCGAGCCCGAGCGCTAAGTATCGGCGGCTCGATCTCCATCGAGGCCTCGCGGGCATCACTCGAGGCCCTCCCGCTGGCACGGCAGACCTTTGACATGCTTACCCGCTACGAGCAGTGCCGGCTGGCGGGGGTGTTTGAGCCTGACACGCTGGCGAAGATGCAGGAGCCCGGCAAGGATTTCAAGCTTTTCCCGGACGGTGACGACTGGCAGCTTTACCGGGCGGTGTATGAGGAGCCGCGCACGGTCGACGCTCTCGACGGTCAGTCGAATGTATGGACGATCACCAACGATCTGGATCAGCCCTGTCTGCTTGGGGCGGAGATCGTTCGGGGCCAGCGCGAGGTGGCGATCGCAGGCTATGACGACCCATCGGCGCTGACTATTGAGAGCTTCACCGACGCAGGGCTGTATGAACTGAGCGAAGAGAATGCCTACGGGAAGTACATCGTGGGCGCAAGGAAAGAGATCGCTGGGGGCGGCGTGGTGCAGGCGGGGGTGGAGCACAGCTTTGCGTTGTCTGACGACGCGCGCGTGGGCGAGAAGTGTCTGGTCTACTCGGTGCAGAACTCGAACCAGCACAACGCTTGGAGCGGTATCGGTCGGCGCTTTGACGCCCCGCTGGACCTGAGCGCTTACGCGGGCATCGGGCTGTGGATACACGGCGATGCGAAGGGTGAGAAGGTCCGCGTGCAGCTTCGCGATACCGCCGGGCGCTCTGCAGATTACGTGCCCAGCATAAGCTTCGCGGGCTGGTCGCTGCATACGTTTGCGCTGCCCGCGGGGGCGAAGTTCGATGCCTCCAAGGTCGAGTATCTGCTGTTCTACTTCAATAACCTGACGCGCAACATGGCGGCAGAAGTGCGTTTCGACGACGTCAGGGCGCTATCGGAGCTGGCGGGCGGGAACACGCTGGCTGACCCGACGCTGGTGGTCAATGGCGCGCGGACGACTTTCCCCGTGTCCCTGGAGCCGGGCGACGCAGTGAGTTGCGAAGGGCCCGACGGGCCGATGTTCTGGAACCCCGGTATGGAGCCGGGGCGGCCGCTGACGACACCCACGACAGGAATGGTGCTTCAGCCAGGTGAGAACATTGTCACCTTCGAGGTCGCCGATCCGGCCGGCTTCCCCGGCGACGCAGGCGTGCTGCTCTACCGTATGTGGCCGATGGAGGAGTGACACCATGCCAGGCAGCCGCGAGCGAGTAGCAAAGGCCTTCGAGCATGTGGCGCCGGACCGGACGCCGTTGTTCGAGATCTTCTGCCAATACCACCCGATCTACTGGGACGTCTGTGGCAGCAACCCGGCCACCGATGCGCGCATGCACTGGGACGCGCTGGCCGAGGGCATCACGTGGGAGGAACTGATTGCTCTTGAGGCGCGCGCTGCCTTCGAGATCCACCGGCACTTCGGGGTGGATATGGTGCGCCTGGGCGGGTCGAGTTCGCCGGACCTGCGCCGGCCGGTGAAGACCGGTCCGGACACGTGGGAGCTCAACGGTGCGGAGCATTTCTACAACGAGCGGACCAACCTGGTGGAGCCGTCGGCGCGGCTCGCCGACTCCGAGAAGCAGGCCGAGGAGCAGGTGCGCGCGCAGATCGATCAATGGGACGGTTCGGTTGGCGAGAGCAGCGATGCGGCCTTCGTGGTCTTCGAACGCGTCAAAGCCAGGGCTGCGGCGGAGGGACTGGACTGGGTGTACATGGGCGAGGTGGGAGCGGGCACCGGGACGGCCTTTTGGCCCCCATTCATGCTGATGTGGCTCGCAACTGATCCCGGGCTGCTGCGGGTATGGGTGCAGATGCAGAAGGCCTCGGCATTCGCGCGCACGCGCGATTTGGTTGCACGCGGATGCACCGTGATCGCGATGGGCGGCGACGTGGGCTGCGACAAGGGCTCGTTCATTTCGCCATCGCACTACCGCGAGTTCGTGCTGCCGACTATCCAGGAGCACGTGGACCTGATCCATGACCTGGGCGCGCTGGCGGTGTACACTTCAGACGGCAACCACTGGGACATCGCGGAGGAGTTCTTCTTCGACAGTAGGGCCGACGGCTATAAGGAAGTGGACAAGGCCGCGGGCATGACATGGCCGCGCCTGATGGCGGCCGGCGTATCTGAGCGCGTGTGCATCATCGGGAATATGGACGCGCGCCACACGATGTGCCTCGGCACTGTTGAGGAAGTCCGGGCGGAGACGATCGAGTGCTTGCAGTATGGGCAGCAGAGCCCTGGTGGCCATATCCTGCACCTGAGCCACTCGGTGCATGAGGACGTCAAGGTCGAGAACTACCACGCGCTGGTGGTGGCCTACCGGGAGTACTTCGGCATTGGCTGAGGCATCCCGGCGCGCGTCAGTAACGAACGGAGGGCGGGACAAGTGTCCCGCCCTCCGTCTGGTTCGGGTTCATTCCTCGAGCTGCTCTAGAGAGCCGAGAGCGCAACCAGTGCGTCCAATACCTCGACGCGAACCTGGTCCATGACCGTGCGGTCTTGATCGCCGCCCCAGCCAATTCCGTCGCTGATGATCGCGTCCGTCACGCGCAGCGGCCCCTCGGTGGAAAGCGCCTCGGCCTGTTTCAGTGCCGGTGCGTTGACGCCCTTGGCCTTCAGTTCGGCGATGCGGGCGCGCAGCATCACGAAGTACTCGTAGTCCTGCATCCCCTCGCGAATGGCCTCCATGTGTTTACCGTTGGTGACCGAGTCGGTGCCGATGAAGAGCGGCGAGTACTCGACGGAGTCCTGTTCGTACGCGTTCCACGAGGTGGCGGCGTTGCCACCGGAGGAACCGAACGCCCAGAAGCCGCTGCCTACCGCACCAAAGCGCAGAGCCATCCACTGCTGCCCACGATGGTACGCGTAGGGATCGAGGCCCTTGCCGGGCCCGGAGCAGTCGTACAGCCACAGGTCAGTGCCCTTGTCGCGCTGGGCGAGGTAGAAATCGCGCTCCTCGTCCGGGCAGCGGGCGGTGACGTAGGCGTTGGGGCAGAGCACGTCACAGGCGGCCCACAGCCTGGGGTCCTGGGCGGCCGGGTCCTTGTAGCGCGGATCGAGCCAGATGACGATGTCTGGCTGGACGGCCTTGATTGCGCTGGCCCAGGCGACCAGAATGTCGGTCTGCTCCGGTCTGGTCGGTTCGTCGACAATCAGCAGTGACAGGCGACCGGGGTCGATGTCCTGATCGGCCATGTGCGCGACCCACGCGTTGGTCCACTCGCCGACCATACGGTTGAAGCGGTCAGTGCCAAGTGGCTCGCCAGCGAAGCCCTGCTCGGCATCCGCGCGCATGAAGACCGCGTAGTGGCGGGCAGTGGGGAAGCGGGATATCCAGCGGTCCCAGACCGTGAAGTCGAGGTCGGTGATCAGGCCGCCGTCGGCGTCGAACTCAGCTCCCGCCGGCAGTGTGCTGCGACTGGCCCAGGGGGTGTCAACGTAGTGATCGGCGAGCGCCTGGATCAGCGACGGCATGTTCAGCGGCGTGGTCCCGTACATCCCGTTGCTCTCCAGGTAATCCCAGCCGCCGAGTGCGAGGGTCGGGCGGTCGGGGAATGTGAACGGGTAAATGTTGAGGGTGAGCGGCACGACGATGTCGGGCTCGCCGGGCGCGGTGACCGTCATCTGGGCGGAGTATTCGCCGGCGGGCACATCGGTCGGGCGGAATGACAGCCAGACCTGGCGGGTCATGCCGGCAGGGATGTCCACCGCGAAGCCCGCACCTGCGGTCTCGGCTTCGGGCAGCGCGGCGGCTATGGGCTGGCGTGCGCGGGTGTCAGTGAAGAGCACCTTGCGGACCGTCAGGTAGTCGGGGTTGTCGCCGCCGGGCAGGCCCGTGATGGCGACGTTGGCGACCATGGGCTCCTCGGTGGCGTTGGTCAGGTTGACCACCTCGGCGCGGTATTCGCCGGAGATCATGTCGGCGCGCAGCGCCGGCGGGTTGGAGGGCGGCGCGCCGGGCGCCTCCGTCGGGGCAAGCTGGTTCCATCGTGACTTTGGGGCCCAGGCGGTCAGAGGGCCGAAGCCGCGCGCCCGCAGGACCGCCGCGTTGAGCGCGTATACGCTGGCATGGAGGTCGCTGAAAGGCAGGATTGTCTGGAAACCCTCCGGGATGCCGGGCGGCAGAGCCTCGATCGTGGCGGAGATGGCGTCGGCGCGGGCCGACAGCGCAGCCCGATCGGCATCGGGCATGTCTGTGGCCGCAATGGCTTTGCGGGCATTGGTGAGGTCGGCGCGCATGCGCCAGACGATGGCGCCGAAGACGACGGCGTCGTTGACGAAGTCAGTGGTGCCGTCCATCTGCTGGCCGACGGGGCCCTTGGCCAGCAGGTCGTCGCTGCCGCGATAGACCTCGATCTCATCGCAGAAGGCGAACGGGAAGTAGCTGATGATCAGGCGCACGTAGCGGCCGCGCGTGTTCAGGTCAGAGACCGCGAAGCGATGGTGCTGGTAGCCAGCGGCAGGCGGCCCGATCTCACGTTCACTCGCGATGATGAGCTCACCGGCGAGAAACCATTCTTTGTCATCGTCGCTGGTGAAGACGTGGATGGTGTTGGGGAAAGTGACCCCCGCGACGCCCGCCCCTGAGCGGAATGAGAGGCCCGCGATGGGCTGGATCTCGCCAAGGTCTATGGTGAGTGCGACTGGCCCGGTGCGCATCCAGCCAACGGTGGATTTCTGGGCCCAGAAGTAGCCGACCGTCAGCAGACCGTCGGTCAACTGGATGGCATCATCGTCGTCGGTGCAGAGAGGGTACCCGGTGCGGGGTGTGTATGCGTAGGGCGCGCCAAGCGCGATGTTGGGGCCGGGCGGCATGTAGAGATCGGCGACATCGACCTCGGCGGGCAGTTGGTCGGCTGGGTAGACTTGCACGTCATCAACGCTGCTGGTGCCGACGCCAGCTCTGCCGTTGTTACTCAAAGCCGCATCACCGAAGATCTGCACTGTGAGCCCGGTGGCGGCGCCGGAGTTGAAGCGCTCGGTATAGAGCTTCCAAGCGGTTCCGCCTCGGGTAACCATGCCGGTGACGACGCGATCCGTGGCTGGCTCTGCCACGCGCACCATCGTGTTGATCTTGCCGTCGCTCTTGAGCGAGGCGGTGAGGACATACTCAGTGTTGGGCAGGCACTCGAAGTCCTGCGTCACCGGGCTGCCCTCGGTCTCGGCGGCGACCTCGTAACGCAGGGAGGTGTTGTCAGTGTGGCCGTCCGCGTCCGTCGCCGAGTATATCTGCGCGTGCGCGGGGTCGATCTGCCAGCCCGTGGTACCGTCAGCGAAGTCGGAGTTGGTCAGCAACCCCTGAGCGGTGGCCATATGGGCAACAGCGAGAAGCGCGATGATGCACAGCGCTGCGATGGCGTATCTCATGTAAGGGCAATCCCTTCGATTTCTCTGTGGTCGGTTGCGGTATGGGCAAATACTATGCGCCACGGATCATCCGGAGACCTGCACGGTGGCCTCCGCGATCGCGCCGGTGACGATGTCCTGGGCGCGAATGGTCCAGGGGCCCTCGGGGCCGTTGAGCGCCGGGACGAACGCGCCAGTGACCTGGCCATCGATCAGGCGCAGGTTATCGGCGTGCCATGGCTTGGGCGTGTTGTCCGGATCAGTCACTGTCACATGGGCGACCGTACTGCCGGCGTTCGGGAGCGAGAGCTTGTAGTTGATCGACTCTCCGAGCGTGCCGGTCGCGTCGGCGGCCATGGTCAGATCGCCGATTTCCTGGTCACTGAAGACCAGTACTGCAGGGCTGCGTGATTGATCGATCTGGACGGCCGGACCGGAGCCGAGATAGGTGTGCGTCCGGGCGTCCCAGGCATGCCGGGTCGCTGGCAAGTCGATCTCGATGGGGCCCTTGCCGAAGATTACCAGCATGTCGAGGCCGCCGATGGTCTTGTGGACGACGAAGGAGATGTCGCCGCGGATGGCGTCCGCGCCGATCGCGACGCCGGCGGCATCGAGTGAGACGCGCAGGCGCTGCAGGTTGGCGTCATTGACCTGCGCGGGAGCATCGTCCCAGACGTCGACACGATCGACGGCTGGCCAGTGGACCGAATGCTCGCGCTCTCGGCCGACTTCATCCCACTGACCCATACGCAGGTCGCACGCAACCGGGTGGTCGAGAGCGAATCCCTCGATGGCTTCCGCGGCTCGATCGCTCAGGGACCAGGCGCGGGGGGCTATGAGCATCTGGTAATCGTCGAGCGCGCCATCCTCGACTTGGGTCTCGTCCACGAAGCGGTAGGGCACTCGCAGCGCGCGGAGCAAGCGCACGAAGCCCTCTTCGTAGTCGTCGAAGCTCTGGTCGAGGCCGCCTGCGGCGGCCTCGGGCTGCTCCGCGCCTGCGATGGCGATGTGGGCGAAGCGGCTGCGCCACGAGTGGAGAATGGCGACGGGCTCGGGAGCGACATCTGCCTCGATGAGCAGTTTGCCCACGCCCGAGGTGAGTTCCAGGTTGCAGTCGCGGATCCACTCGGCGCGTTCACCCAGTCCGAGGGTGCCGGTCAGGGTCCCGTAACCCAGCTCGCGACCGACGCCGTACCAGCCCATGAGCGTGCCGCCGTAGGTGGGCAGCAGCCATGCCTCGCGCTCAATCTGATCGCGCGGGCGACCATAGCCACTCCACATGCCGATGAGTCGCGGGTCGCGGAACCACGAGCGGGCGACGTCGTGCGAGCGTGGGTAGACCTGCCCGTACTGGAGGATGGGGTAGAGCTTGCTGAATGTAGTGCAGGTAGTCCATCCCTCGTCCCAGGGGTTGCAGCCGCCGGCGAAGCACTCGGGCGCTTCCTCGCGCACCCAGGCGTTCATCTTCGCGATGGCGCCCATGAACTCGTCGGTCATGAACTCACGGAAGGCGAGAAATGGCGCAATATTGGCCGGGCGCTCTTTGGCCTGCATGAGTCGCCACGGGCTGACGGCATTCCAGTCGGCGAAGGCGGTCTGCCAGACCGCGTTGAGTGCAGCGACGGTACCATACTGGTCGCGCAGATGGGCACGGAAGGCTGTGAGGGTTTCGTCGCTGAAGCACACTTCCTTCTTGCCGAGTTCCATCTCGTCTCCGAGGCCCAGAACCAGCGGGGAGAAGAGCCGGTAGTGCTGCACGCGCTCGCGGATTGCGGGCTCTTCTTTGGCCCACATTTCGGCGTCATGCAGGCAGGGCACCCGCGTGCCCTCGGGCGTGGACGTCGCGCTGCCGACACTGGTGAGGCGGTAGGGGAGGGCGGTGGCGAATCCCTGGTCCACCGCTCGGGCCGACGGCCTTCATGCCAAGGGCATCGAAGACACGCATGTAGACCGTGCGCATATAGCACTGCACTTCACGGTTCTCCCAGACGCCGGAGTAGGGAACGTAGTCGTCGAGCGTGATCTTCTGCGGGCGACGGAAGAGTCGGCGGACCTGCTGCGCCGGGCCATCCCCGTCGAGCACGGTCATACGCAACTCGATGAGGCGCTCGTGAGACGCGATGAGTGGCACGGATAGCTCCGCATCTTCGGCAGGAGCGGGTAGCTCGACGTCGACGACGCCGAGGAGGCGGTCATGTGAGCCGATGACCTCGGCATGCACGGGCAGGGCCGCCGCGCCCTGCAGACTCTCGGTGGCGACTGTCGCCAAGGCCGTCGAGCCATCTGCGCTGCAGGTGACCTCGAAGTCAGCGATGCGGATCGGACGAACTACTGTGTAGTGAGCGCAGGCGATGTCCAGTGTGTTGCCCTCGGCGTCGGTGCAGGCCGTCGCCAGTGGCGGCGGGGAGATCGATGGATGCGGTACCGTCGGCGCAATCGGTGGGTTCGATGGGCGTGGGAGCAGTTGCGAAGGGGGGCCAGAGAGTGCCGCTGAGTGTCGCGCCACCGATCGGGGCTGCATCGACCTGGATGGTGGCAGTCTCGCCCACCGCTACTGTCTGTGGAGACGACACCGCAGTGATGGCAGCATCGTCCCTGCCAACCGCATGTATGAGCATCTTCATCCAGGCGGCGAACTGGTAGTCCCACCATGGGTAGCGAATCTCGTGGCTGTCGGTGACGCGGTCCATGGTGCCGTAGAGTGAATGCGGCACGTAGACGATACGACCCTCGCCATACTCGCGCCATTTGGGGCGGCTTAGGATGCTCAGGTCGAATGGCGCCTGGATGGTGGACATGTCCAGCGGGTCGGTATCCTCAAGTAGCGCGGAGAGCGCGGTGGGCTGCTCGCCCTCGCGGCGGGACTCCACAACGATGAGCCCCATGCCCTGCTCAACGCGCGCCAGAATCTGCGTCAGCGCATGCTCGGGGATCTGGTCGAGTTTGGTGCGCACGAGGACGACCACGTCGAGCGGACGGTCAGGTGAGGTGACCTCGTAGAGCAGATCGCCCTGATCGAGGTTGATGTCACTGCCGAAGACGTTCTTGCCATAGTAGCTGCTGGGTGAGGAGATGACGTCGGCCTCCAGATCCATGCGCTGCTGCAACTGGACCACGTCTGTCTCATTGATGTCGGCGCAGACCCAGACGCTGCGCACTGGCCCGCCGGCGAGCGGCTTCGCCATCGGCATAGGGTCCTCGATGGGGAAGAGGCCGGGCTCCAGTTTCGCCAGCCCCGGGCCGGCGACGAGACGGGTGATCGCGGACATGCGGGGCAGCGGGTTGGTCTCATCGGGCACGTAACCGATGTCGGTGGTGAGCGCGAAGACGTCGAACATGTGGCCGGACTGGCCGGTGGTCTGCAGTTCGAAGGAGTGCGTGCCCTCGCCCAGATGCACCTCGCCGAGGTCGAGCCAGTCAAAACGCAGGCCGGTATCGCCGGTAAACTCGTGCGCGCCGGCGCTGTCGTAGACCTCGCGGCCATTCACGAGCAGCTTGAAGCTGCCGCCACGGAAGCCGTCCACCCAGGCGCGCATCCACAGGCGCCACTGCCGATCGATCGGTATCTGCAGCGGGAAGCTGACGCGGCCCTCGTCACCGTGGTGAGCGACTTTGCCGGCTGAGGGCTGGTTGATGCCCTGGGCGTATTCGATGGCCTTGAAGCCGGACGAGTGTGCCTCCGCTTCGGAGAACAGGTCCTCAAGCTCAAGCCAACCGTAGCTCTGGCCGCCTTGTTCAGTGAAGCCGACCTGCTCGGCCTCGGGGGCCGCGACTTTCAGGCGGACCATGTACTCGCCGTCGTCGGCCTCCTCGTTGGCGAAGCTGAGCCAACGCTCGCGGAAGGTGTTCCCACCATCGCGTGAGGAGGCGGAGCGGCCCTTGCGGGTGGCGCGGTCGATGCCCAGATAGAAGTAGCTGCCGCCACGGTCAAGGGTAAGGGTGAACTCGTTTGCGCCGCGCACGAGGAGGCCGGGATCGATCTCGAGTTCGTGCCAGCCGATGGTCCCATACTCGATGAGACTGTCCCGCAGCACCTCAGTGCCGTTGACGGCGATCACCAGATCGGCCCAGTCAACGCCCTCGGCCGGGCCATCGTAGAGCTTCTTGGTGGCCACATCGTAGGGCCGGACCTTCATGAAATACATGACCCAGGCTCGTGTGACGGCGGCTGGCTCCTGATCGAGGATGAGCGTCTTGCGGCAGACGGAGCGGTCGCTTGTCACCTGGCCGCGGCCGTCATCGGCGGTGCCATCGTCATCGCGGATGACGAGGACACGGTCGGTCTGGGCGAACGCACAGGCGGCGGCGATGATGAGTGCGAGAGCGATGGCGGCATATCTTCCCATAGCGGGGCGCCTCCTGGGGCGAACGACGCTGGCATGAATGGCGTTAAGCATTTCGCCGTGGCGGGGCTCGGGGCCTACGTGCGGAGGAGGCGGGGGGCAGTTGCGGGAAACTGTAGGTGATAGGTTGCCTGTGAGTTCGCCACCCTCGGAGGTCATGAAGATGAGGATCGTGTGGCTGGCCGCGCTACTTGTGGCGTCAGTGATGGCGGTGAGTGCTGCCCCGGTGGTGTTCTGGGCATCGGACCCGGCCATGCCGGACGACACCGTCATCGTGATGGGCGACGGCTTCGGGGACGCGCCACAGGTGACGCTGGCGCGGCTGGGAGATGCCAAAGCCGCGTCCGCGGGCGCGGCGCTTGCGTGGCCCGGTGGAGGCAAGCAAGTCAAGGCGCTCCAAGCTGATGATCAGTCGCTGAAGTTCACGGTGCCGGCCAGCATGAAACCGGGGGCATACGTCTTCCGCGTCACCGGCCCCAATGGCGAAAGCAAGCCGGTGCGACTGAATTGCCCGACGCCGTACTGGTCGCAGGGAGACGCGGGCATCACGGCGACGCCGGGCGGATGGGTGCGGGTGTTCGGGCGCTGCATGAAGAGCGAAGGCGCCCAGGCGACGGTTGCTTTGCGGCCAGCAGGCGGCGGCAGGGATGTCCTGTTGAGTACCAGCGAAACTGAGCGATGGTCGGTGACGGTGGCTGTTCCCGGCGGTATCGCTGAGGGCGAGTACAGGGTCTTCGCGCACAACGGTCGCGGCGGTCCGAGTGGGTGGAGCGAAGCGGGGAGCATCACGGTGGCGGTCCCGGAGCGGTGGCCGCAGACAGTCTACGATGTGACCGAGTTCGGCGCGACACGCCAGGGCAAAGTGATCGACGGGGAGGCCATCCGGGGGGCGCTGGCGGCGGCGGAGGCGGCGGGTGGGGGGATTGTGTATCTGCTGCGTGGGCACTACCAGGTCTCAGGTACGCTGAACATCCCCCGGCAGACGGTGGTGCGGGGCGAGGCCACCGAACTCGTAAGCCTCTTCTGGCCGGATACCGAGGACCCGTGCACACTCGTTGAGGGCACTAACAGCTTCGGCCTCGAAGACCTGACGATCTACGCGAGCAACTATGCCCATGGGATCGCGGCTGAGCTCGGGCAGCCGGACTCCGGCGACACCTTTCTGCGGAGGGTGCGCGTGCGGGCGGATATGTATCGCGGGCATCTGAGCTTCGAGCAGATCGACGCGCGCTTCCGGGCGCACAAGCAACTGTCCAGCGGCGGGGGAGACACTGTGCGCATGGGCGGGCGGAATGTGGAGATCACTGACTGCGATCTGTACGGGTCGGGGCGGTCGCTGTATCTGCTTCGGGCACGGGGAGGGCGCGTGACGGGCAACACGTTCTACAACGGGCGCTGGGGCTGGTACTGCTTCGATGGTTCGAATGGGCTGATCTTCGAGGGCAACAGCATCATCGGGGCGGACCTCATGAGCACTGGTGGCGGCCTGAACTGCTACACGAGTGCCTTCTCGCAGAATATCTACTACGCCCACAACCGGCTGGAGAAGATGCACGGCTGGGATCGCGAGGCGATGACGTCGGACGCCGGCTATGGCGCGTGGTTCGGTACGGCGACGGAGATTGGGCCGGACACTCTGGTTCTCGGGGGCGATGATCCGACGTGGAACCGCAAAACGGACTGGACTGGCGCAGGCGTGTTCGTGCTCGGTGGGACGGGCATGGGCCAGTATCGGCTGATCAAGGAATATGACGAGCGCAGTGTGACCGTGGACCGGCCGTGGGACGTCATGCCTGACGAGAATTCCGCGATATCCATAACCATGATGCAGCGGCAGTACCTGTTCATCGGCAACGAATTCGAGGACGTCGGCATCGGTCTGCAGTATTACGGAACGTCGATCGATCACATTGCCGAAGGTAACCGTGTGACGCGGGGCGGGGGCTTCTACGCATCCGGGCGCTGGTACCGACATTTCCAGCCGAGCTGGTACTGCCAGTTCCTGGGCAACGAGATCTTGGAGGGTAACTCGTACCGCTATGGACCAAACGGCGCGAGCGCGTCGGGCACGTCATTCATCGGCACCTGGGGTCTGCAGTCGCAGGGCGGGCAGTCGCCACTGGCGCTGGGGGCGGTGCACCGGGCCAACCGCCTGCATAACAACGCGGAGATACGGCTGCTCGGGGTGAGTGCGGAGTGCCCGGGTCTGCGGGACGCGGTTGTGGAGCACAACGTCATTGCGAACGCCGACCAGGGGATCTATGTGGACGACGGGTGTGTGGGCGTGCTTATTCGCGAGAACAGCTTCGAGAACGTGAGCAAGGAGCTGGTCAGCGAAAGCGATTTGGCGCTCGAACGCGAGAAGCAGCGGGCGGCGCTGGTAGACCAACCCGAGCCGATCGTCCACTACAGCTTTGACGATCTGCCAAGCGTGAACGTGCCTGACGTGTCCGGGCATGGGCATCTGGCAGTGCCGACGAGCGGCGTTGCGTACGAGCAGAGCCTGTCGGGGCAAGCGCCGCGCTTTGATGGGAAAGCATACTATGTGGTGGCAGGTGGCGAGGCACTGGAGTTCGATCGGATCACCGTCAGCGCGTGGATATTGCCGGACACCATCGCCGGTCGCTGGGGCGTGGTGGCCAAGCGCAACGCCGGGAGGACGTGTCCCTACGTGCTTGCCATCCGCGGCGGGGGCGTGACCTTCGAAGGAACGGACGTCGACGGGGAATGGTCCTACAACCACACGACCGGTCCAGTGCTGACTGAGGGGCAGTGGCACCACATTGCGGTGGTGTGCGAGAACGGGGTCGGTGTGAAGATCTACTGCGATGGCGAACTGGTGGGAGAGAAGGCGAACGCAGTTAGGCTGGTCAGCACGGGGAACGTGCTGACCGTGGGTTACGAGAACTGGGGCGGGCTGGAGCAGAAGCCAGGAGTCTCGGGCAACTTCCAGGGACTCATCGACGAAGTGAGCATCTGGTCGCGATTGCTCACCGACGACGAAATCCGCGCTGAGTATGAGAAGCTGCAGGAGGCAGCGGCGGCCGACGTGGCGCGACGCTTGCAGGAGCAGGCGGCACTGCAGGAGATGCGCGAGCGCTGGGCCACGGAGATTGTCATGGACGGCGGCGTGGACTGGAAGCTGCGGCATGCGGATGATTTCGAGGCCGGCCTGGGTGCGATGTGGAAGACGCTCCGGGGGAAGTGGCGCGTTGAGGGGGGCACGTTGCGCTGCGAGGACGTGAGCTTCCTGGCGCTGGACGAGAACGTGGCGGCGCCGGTGCGCATCGAGTATGATACGCGCGCGGCCCACCCGAGCGACCTGACGGCGTTCTGGGGCACCGAGAAGGCGACGTACAACGATGGATATTTCATCGGCTTCGCGTCCAACGGCAATACGGGCAACAAGATACTGCGGCATGGGCAACAGGTCGCGGGCAATAGCGGGCCTGTGGCGACCCCGGGCACGTGGCACCACGTGATCGCGCAGATCATCGACGGGACCGTGCACCTGATTATCGACGGGCAGTCGGTGCTCGAGTATACAGACCCGAGGCCGCTGGCAGGTGGACGGTTGCCGGGGCTGATCGCGTGGGGGCCGGGCGAGTTCGACAACGTGCGCATCTACGCCGCGCAGTAGGCGGCCATACATACCTAGTACCTACTAGACATATTCCGGATGTTGATGTATGGTTACACCATGCCAGCAACAGCGACTGTGATCGAGCTGACCGATGCCGAACGTGCGACGCTGGAGAGCTGGGTACGCGCCAGTTCCACTCAGCAGCGCATGGTCACACGCGCACGGGTCATACTGATGGCCGCGGACGGGGCCGCCAACCCCGAGATTGCCCACGCCCTCGGCATCCACAAGAACACCGTGAGCCAATGGCGAGTGCGTTTTGCCAGGCAGCGGATCGATGGTCTGGCCGACGCGCCGCGTCCGGGGCGTCCCACCATCTATGGTCAGGACAGTGATG
>JALGSU010000026.1 GCA_029821735.1 Candidatus Zipacnadia bacterium
AGTCCAGTGATCAGCTCGTGCAGAATCACGCCGACGGAATAGACTTCCGATGCCGGCGTCGGCGGCTGTCCTGTTCGCAGTTCCGGGGCGGAGTAACCGTCTGTCATTCGCGCAAGGGACCAGGCCGGCCGCAACTCGAGGAGCAGCTGCATGTGTCCGAAATCTGTAAGCATCGTGCGCTTCGCGCTGCGGTTGTGATGGACATTGGCGGTGCGCAGGTCCAGGTGCAGAAGCCCGCGCTGATGGCCGAACTCAAGGCCGGCGAGCACTTGGCAAACGATAGCCCAAGCTTCCTCAACGGGCAGGTGCCCGGCCTCCTTCAGAACGTCCGACAGAGGGGGCTCGCGCAGGTACTCCTCCGCCACGTACACGCATCGGCCCAGGGCAAACACTTCGAGGGTATCCGCCAGCGCGTCGTGGGTCAGCCCGTCGATGATGGTACACAGGTGGTGCAGGTCACTGCCTTGCTCGATGCGGCCGGCCGCGGCGAGTTGGTCACACTTGATCTCGCGCAGAGCCACCCGGCGCAGATCATTACGCTCGGCCTCGAAGGTCCGCCCGTGCCTTCCTACCCCGAGCGCTCGCACCACGCGGTAACCGCCAATCCTGCTCGGTCTCGCCCCCATCAGTCCCACCTGCGCACGCGGACGCGAATGCTCTGATCAGGCAGGATCTCCTCCTCCGCCACCTGGTAGCCGAGTTTCTCGGCTTCCTTCTTCACCTTGAGGTATGCATAGCGTTGGCGGTACTTCTGCTCGACATCGGAGGCATCCACTGATAGCCGATCGGACACCGACGGCCGCCACTTGGCCACTACCTGGTAAATGCCCTCGTGATCGCGCTTTAGTCCGATGATGTCGTCGTTCCCGGCACGCACCAGTACATCCGCCTCATCGAATTCGCGGCCAGCGCCCCCGGCTTCGAGCATGCGCTCAATCTCCGTTGCCGAGCTTTCACTCGCAATCTCGTCGATATCGAATGCCTCAAGCGCGGCCCCGCGAATGACCTCTGCGTTCGCTTGTACATCCGTATCCACGCACGCGTTCCTGGACGCTTTGCCCAACGCAACGCCCTTCGCATGCGTTGCGGCAAGTAGTATCGCCAAATCGATGAGTACCAGACCCAGCTCAATCCCGCAGGACATTCTCCGCCTCGCTTTCAAGTCGGCCACCTAGAACTCAATCTTCCGTTCGTCGGTCTCATCGGCGTCCGAGTCG
Organism: Candidatus Zipacnadia bacterium; assembly: GCA_029821735.1. Lineage (GTDB taxonomy): Bacteria > Armatimonadota > Zipacnadia > Zipacnadales > UBA5352 > JALGSU01. Next base: position 1,218 of record JALGSU010000026.1, read on the forward strand.
ATCGATGCATGCCTCGCACGGGTGCGGGCCCAGTCTCGCAAGGCATCGAGGTCCTCTTTACGCGTGGCCGACAGCGGCACAGTGTTCTTCACGTTGCGTATGAGGTCCTCGCCAGTCAAGCCTCGATCTTCGTCGAATGCGTCGTAGAGCCCCGACACGACCACCTGCTCAATTTCGGCCCCGGCGAAATTCTCGGCCACCGCCGAGAGCTCATCGAGGTCAAACGCCGCCGGGTCACGGTCGCGCTTTGCGAGATGAATTCGGAATATCTCCTTACGCTCTTCCAATGAGGGCAGGTCGATGAAGAAGATCTCGTCGAAGCGCCCCTTGCGCATCAACTCAGGCGGCAGCGCGGTGATGTCGTTCGCCGTCGCGATAACGAACACCGGCTTTGTCTTCTCTTGCAGCCAGGTGATGAAGCTGCCGAAGACCCGCGCGGTCGTCCCAGCGTCTGAGAAGCTGGAGCTCTGCGTCCCCGCGAAGCCCTTCTCCAGTTCATCGAGCCACAGGATACATGGCGCGATGGACTCTGCGAGGCCGATCGCGCGGCGCATGTTCTGCTCCGAGGAGCCAACGACGCCTGCGAATACTGAGCCGACATCGAGACGCAGCAGCGGGAGGTGCCAGAACCCGGACACCGCTTTCGCCGAGAGGCTCTTCCCGCACCCTTGCACTCCTATCAGCAGGACTCCCTTGGGTTCGGGCAGCCCGAACTCCCGTGCGCGCTCGCTAAACGCATTGCCTCGCTTGCGGAGCCAACTCTTCAGCGCATCCAGCCCGCCGATTTCAGCAAATCTCTCGCTCGCCGAATAGAATTCGAGGATCCCTGACTTGCGGATTATCTGTTCCTTCTCGGCCAGTACTACTTCGATATCGCTCACGTCCAGCGCGCTGTTGAGCACGAGCGCTTTAGCGAAGACATTCTCTGCCTCGGCCGCCGTCAGGCCCAGCGCGGCTTTCACAACCTGCTCACGCCCATCATCGTCCAGCTCAATGCGAATCGAGGGATTGTCTTCCACCTGTCGGACGATGCCATCCAGCAGCTTGCTCAGGTCCTCGGCCTCGGGCAACGGGTAGTCGATAACGGTGATGTCCTTCGCAAGATGGTCCGGGATCTTCAGCACCGGGGAAACGATGATAAGGGTCTTGTAGCTCGCGCGCAGACCCCGGGCGACGTCGCGGAGTTTGCGCTCGACCACCGGATCGTCGAAGAACGGGTCAAAGTCCCGCAGAACAAACAGCGCGGGTTCGCTCTCTTCCATGACATAGTCGAGGGCGCGCAGCGGGTCGGTCGTTGTCGGGTCAGCCTGATCGCCCCCCGCTTCGATCATCCCTCGCGTGATGGACCACGTGTACAGCTTCTTGTCGCGCCTCTTCGCAATCTCGGCGAGGGATTTCTCGACTCGATCCTCCTCCCATGACACCACGTAGAGGATCGAATAGCGTGCGCGGATGAGCACATCGATTCGTGCCTGCGTTTCAGCCATGAGCACCCATTCTCTCGATGCTGCCTGCTGGTTCACGTGACTGTTCGACGGGCTCGGCGAGCTTTCCTGCTGCTCTGCGGGCCGAGCGGCTGCAGGTCTGTGCCTGGGCTCGGCGAAGCTTGATTGGACGCGCCATCTGCCGTCGGGGAGCGATCCCAATGGTCACCGTCTTCAACACTTCTCGCGAGATTGCAGAGGCCAATCCGCAGATTGCCGTGTTGCCTGTTGGCTCTCTCGAGCAACATGGCCACCACCTGCCTGTGGCTACAGACTGGCTCGTCGCCGATGAGCTCGGCCGGCGCCTTGCCGAACGCCTCCACGACGCGATGCTGCTCCCCGCGATCTGCTATGCTAACTCGCAAGAGCATATGGATTGCGCTGGCACCGTCACGCTGCGACCGGGCACACTTGCGCTGGTGATCGAGGACATCGTGATGTCACTGCGCCACCAAGGCATCCGCCGGATCGTCATCCTCAGTACTCACGGCGGCAACTGGATCATTAAACCCACTGTCAGGGACCTGAACTTCCGCTACAGCGATATCCGCATCATCCACGCGGACGGGCCGCTGGCGGATGAGCCCGCTCGCATGCCCGCCGAGACTCACGCGGGCCGCGGCGAGACGTCGACGGTCGAGCATCTGTGGCCCGACCTCGTCAAGGGCCGATCGCCAGACTTCACGCCGGGCCTCGGCCAGGAATACAACGATTACATGGGCTACGGTACGAGCACGCAGACAGGGGTATGGGGCAATCCGTCAGAGGCCGATCCAGAGGGCGCGGCGGTGTCACTCGAGGCGCGCGCCGATCACCAGGCGCGCTACGTGCGGGAGACTTTTGCGAAACTGGATGAGATGCTGGGGCCGCTCGCGGAGTGAACTCTACAGGTATCCGAGTGAGCGCAGGCGGGCTTTGACGCGTTCGAGGTCCTGAGCAGTGTAGGTGTCGTCTTCGGAGAGCGTGTGGGTCGTGGCGATGTCTCGCATCACGTGGACCACGAACTCGGTGACCGAGTTGTAGCCTGCGCCATCAATGATAGCGCCTATCCGCTCATAGAGGGGGCGCGGAATCTTTATCGTGACCTTCTCGCCACCGCGTGATCGCTTTGGCATCTGACTGGCTCCTCCGGCGTCCACCTGCGCGCCTCGCCTTCTGCTAACCTCTTCGGCAGCCGCCGTCGAGTGCCCTCCATCGCCGAGTTGAAACTACTGGACTTGCATCCCCCGCACGATCAGCGTGTTTGGCAGATTAGACCCGGCAGTTGGCATAACCTGCATTCGCATGGTGTGGCTTTGACCCGGCATGAAATACCGTGACGTCAACACTTGTTCCTCGCCGGCCCCAAGCATGTGAGTGCTGTGCAGAGCCCCGTCGATCCGGGCGATAACTCGCCCCACGCCTCCGCCGGCGCGCACGACGACCTCCACCTTCCCGCGATTTGCCGTGGGGTTGCGCATCTCGATCACGACTGAATGCATCACCCCGTATGCACCCTCCAGCCGGAATCCCTGATCGTTGACAATCGCGTCTCGGCCGATAGTCGCGTGCGCGAAAGCCCCCCCCACATCGTACTCCATGGCCAGCACCAGATTCGCATCGAAGGCGTAAGTGGATACACCAAGCGGGCCGGACTGAGCGGCGGGCATTGGCGTCACTGCCTGTGCATCGGCCCCGGCGCGGCTGGCGATCACCTCGGCGTATAGCTCGCCGCCCTCGTCGGCAATCAAGTGCATCATCCCACTGACAATTCGCCCCGGCTTTGCGTCGAGCGTGGCCGTGCTGCAGGCGCTTCTCGCGGGAACGAGAGCTTGGATAAGCTTCTCCGTCGTCAGCACTTCCCAGAACCTCAGCATGGCCGTGAACCCAACGAAGACCTCATCAACCCCGGGCCCCGATTGTGCCCAGCACGCGCGCACCCGCGCTGGCTGATCCCCGGCGTTGACCACTCGCACGTCGAACCGCAGCGGCTCTACCGAATCGTTCACATGGTGCCAGTAGATCCGCGTCGGGACGCCAGTGATCAACTCCTGGCGCATAAGGGTCTGTGGGGCCGGTACTTTCTCGGGATAGTTGCTCAGCAGTAGAGAGACCGCCTGCGGAATGGGGGTCAGCCCACCGCCAAAGTCGACACTCACGTCTCGAGAGACGGCAATGTAGTCGGGACCGTGGGCGCTGACCTTCGCCAGATAACCCGCACCGTCTCGGTGCATCTCCAGCAGGCGGACCTGAGCTCCGGGCTCGCGCCTGGCGTTCGCAAGAACCGCGTTCGCGGCAGCCAGTAGTCCCATCTCTTCATCGATGATGCCCCCGCGGACGCGCGCCATGACGCGACCGCTCACCTGCGCGGCCCACTTCTTCACCTCGACGATCACCATGTGGTTGAGGTCGTTGATACGCAGGGACACTGCGGTTGTCCCAACGGCACCCCCGATGAGTTGCGCCTTCCCTTCCGCAATGACTTGGGCCGCGACGGTGCCATCCGCGAGGCTCTGCACCAGCACCTGCCCTGGAATAGTCCCGCCAAACCGCAGCATTCGACTCTCGCCAAATGGTATCAGAATCGTATCCGCCCGATCCACCGTCAGGTAGGGCTCGCGCACCATTGTGGCCAGTCGTTTACGCCAGCTTTCACACAGGTTCTGAGCTGACATATTGCTCGCCGCTACCGTCGCGGCATCGGCTGTGACAATGGTCTCGCCCTTGCCGAGGAGGGCCCACGTGCCCTCGCGCGGTGCGGCCGTGACGTCGCCAGCTGATAGCCCTGTGAGGGCCAACTGCGTCAAGCGCGCCACAACTGCGTCCGCGCGGGCTTGGGCGTCTGTCTCCGACCCCGAGCGCAGTCGCACGACTACTTCATTGCCAGCCCACACCTCGCCGGCGTAGTGATCGTTCACGCGCGAGGTGGCGGTCCGGAAGAGCAACACCCGATCTGCTGCCGCAGGCGCAGTTGCGAACACGCTGCCGAGCATAGCGCAGGCGTACACAGTCAGGAACGCCTGCTTGAGCAGGCGCTCCCGTGAACATCGCCATCGTGGGTTTTCTCGTGTGCTCCTGTGCATTCTGCGTGGGCCTGACTGGCACTACCTCCCCCATAGCGTGTCCATCGCCCGGCCCGTGGCCAGTGGCCTTACCTTTGCTCTCCGAGGCGTTTCTCCAACTCTTGGACCATCGCCTCGAGTTCCTTGATCCGCTCAACCATCTTCGGCAGTCTTTGCGTGAGCGCCAGCACGCGCATCTGCTTGCGGTGCTTACGCGCGGGGTTCCCCGAGTACACGCCCGGCTCGCGGATATCCCCTGTCGCCTTCGCTCCGGCTGCCACGATCACATTGTCGGCGATCTCGATGTGGTCTTTGATGCCCGCCTGCCCGCCCATGACCACGTTGTCGCCTATCTTCGTGCTTCCGGCGATGCCCACCTGCCCACAGAGCAGACAGTTCTTGCCAATGATTACGTTGTGCGCCACATGCACGCCGTCATCGATCTTCGTGCCAGAGCCAATGGTGGTCGCGTTGACCGTGGCTCGGTCGACGGTCGAGTTCGCGCCTATCTCGACATCGTCGCCCACAATCACAGTACCGATCTGCGGAATCTTGTGGTGTCCGGCCTCGGTCTGCAGGAAGCCGAAACCGTCCGCTCCCAGCGTTGCTCCCGCATGCACTAGAACTCGATCCCCGATCTGGACCCGCGCTCCCAGGTAAGTCTGGGGATGGACAATGCTGTCCGCCCCGATCGTGACCTCGTGCCCGATGTATGCAAGCGGGTGGATAACCGTACCGTCGCCGATGATCGTGTCATCACCCACGTAGCTGTTCGCGCCGATGCTGACGTTCTCGCCAAGCGAGACGTTCTTGCCCAAAACCGCGCTCTCGTGCACACCGGGCTGGGGCAACCGATCGCTGGCGAACAGTGCGAGCACCTTCGAGAACGCCAGCCGTGGATCCTCAGTGACGATGAAGGGCCTGTCCTCAATCTCGATATCCGGAGGCACGATCAGCGCCGACGCTTCGGACCCTTCGCACATGTCCAGGTACGCGGCGCCGTCAACGAAAGCGATCTGCCCCGGTTGCGCGTCATCGAGATGCCCGACACCGGTGATTGTTACGCCGCCGTCCCCACGCAGCAGGCCTTCGATCTGTTGGGCCAGCTCAGCCAGTTGGTAGGTCACTTGTGCCACTCTCAGTCACACTCCCTCAGCGCCGCTCACCCGGCCACCCGCGCTCAAGCTCGGCTGCAATACTCCCCGTTACGTCCTTGCCGCTACGCTCTCCGCCCGGCAGCAACCGCAGGTCTATCCCCTGCCGACGCGCCGCTGCGACGGCCCATGTCTCTGTGTCCCGCAAAAGTTTCGTCGTCAACCGGGCCCGGGCCGCAAGTATCTCTCGCCCCTGGCGGACGATCACCTCGCGCCGTGCCTGCTCAGCGGCCTCGATCTCCAGCCGCCCTAGTGCCAACCGGTCATTGGCGTCGGACGGCTCTGAACTCGTCGACGCGCCGGCGGGCGCTTCCCCGGTTCCCGGCCCCATCTCCCCCGCCATCTCGTCCCGCAGCTCCTGGCCGGAGGTCCCCATCTCCTCGGCCCGAGCGGCCGCCACCACTTCGGCAGCGAGTCTCGCTTCCGCAACGCGCGCCCTCGCCTCGGCCTCAAGAGCGACCCTCAACTGCGCCAGCTCGGCGCTCCCTGCTTCGCGCTCAGCCTCAACCTGTTCGTTGATCGCGTCCCAAATCCGCTGCCGCTCAGCTTCGGCGGCTTCCAGCACGTCCGCCTCCCGACCGGTCAGGTCCAGCCCGGTGTTGTTGAGTGTCTCCTGCATCTGCCGGACTCGACTCGCCCGAACCCTCGCCAGTCGCCGCGAAAGCGTGGCATCTGCCTCCGCCATCTGCTCATCGACCTGCTTGGCTGCCTGCTCCCGCTCCCATTCCAAGCCCGCCCACAGGTCCTTTGGCAGCTCACTCTCCAAGCCAGCCACGGCTTCATAGCGCTTCTGCCACCAGCGTTGCCGCCCGGCCAGCGCCGCCGGATCCGCCGTCGGTCCGAGCATCTCGGTCAACGTCAACGGCTTAATTCGTCTACTCATCAGGCCCGCTAAGCTACTAGTGTCATCCTCGCTGAGCGCTGATGCCGCGAGTTCCAGTCGCGTCAAGGTCGGGTACATCGGGTGCGATGCCATCAAGACTGCTGTGTACGCATATCCCGGCTCAACGGTCTGTGGTATCCGGTGTACTCTTGCCTGGCGCTGGCCACAGCCGACTGCCGCCAGTCCCACAAATGCGCACACGCTGCACAGGATCAACGCTCGGGACATTTTCACCCGCCTGCTACCCACCGCCCTCGGCGTCGCCTGCGGCCGGCGCCGGTGGCGTCTGTCCGTTGTTGAGCCTCGTCAACACTGCTTCGGTCATGTCTGTGCCGCCGAAGAAGACTGCGTCCGCGTCAACAACCAAGGTCATCCCCTGGGCTTCTGCCTCGGCGGAAATCGCCTCGCGCACCTTGAGCATCAGTGTCTCAATAGCTTCCTCGCGCTTGCCTCCGAGTTCGCCCAGCGTCTCCTTCCACATCTCCTCCAACGCGGCCCCGCGTGCCCGGTAGATGTCCAGCAGCGAATTGTGCTCGTCCTGCTCCTGGGCGTTACGATCAGGCTTCGCCTCAAGCTCCCGGAAGCGCTTGTCCTTGTCATCGGAGATTACCTTGAGCTCATCCAGTCGCGCTTGCTCTTCCGCAGCCAGCGGGCCCTTCTTCAGCAGGGCCATGACTTCGTCGAAGTTCTCGACTGACAGGAAGATGTAATCGGTCAGTAGGTTGAAGAACGTGCGTTGCTCGGACAGCCACTGCTCCAGCGAAGCCTGTTGCTGCTGCAACTGGACGTAGCCAGCTTGAATTTTCTCGATCTCGACGAGCCCAACCTTGACGGTCACGTCCTGTGCGCACACGGGTATTGCGATCCCAAGCACGATGACGGCCGTCAGAGCTGCGATGAGTGGTCTCATGGATGTGCCCATTATTTCGTTGTCTCCCGTACACACACAGTTTATAGACAGATGCCGAACAGGGTGGTTTCTGTCTCCGCCCGGTCTTCGTACACGAAAACGTGACGCCACCGGAGCGGCGTCACGTTGTGCTCTTCGTCACGGCCATTTCTGCTCTAGAACGTGTGCCCGAAGCTGAAGTGAGCCTGACTGCCCTCATCACCGTAGCCGAGGTCAAGTCGTATCGGCCCGAGCGGCGTCTTGACCCTTATTCCGGCCCCATAGCCGATATGGGCGTCGAAACTGGTGTCCTCCGCCTGCACCCGGAAACCCGGGACGATGGTCTCGAACGTGCCTCCGAAAGCGTCGCCGGCATCGACGAAAGCCACTGCCACCAGCTTGTCTGTCACTGGGTAGCGGTACTCCGCGCTGAGAGCCAGCAAACTTTTGCCGCGCCATCGGTCGACGTCGTAGCCGCGAAGTGTATTCGCGCCACCAACGCTGAACGCCTCATAGAGGGGCGTGTCGCCGAACGTCGTCCCGCCGAGCAGCCGCATCGCGATAATGCTGTCGCTGGCTGCCACCCGGAAATAGCGCCTATAGTCCAGTGACGCCTTCCCGAAAGTAGTGTTGCCGCCGAGGATGGATCCAGCCTGCTCGTAGGTCAGCCCTACGAACCTGCCACTGGTAGGATCGCTCCTCAGGTCTCGTGTGTCTTCGGTCAAGCCCAACGTCAGTGAGGTGAGGCGCCCGCCCGGATGTAGCGGCGCGGCCACAACCACCGGCCCGATGACCTCGCCTGGTCCGGCGCGGTCGGGCTCGAAGTTGGGGTTGTCAGGGCCTGGGCGGTAGCGACACCGCACTCGATCCGGGCAACTGCACCGTTCCCTGCAGGAACGAACTGCTGACTTCCACCGACCGCAGGCGCACTGATAGGGCCCGGTGGTCATCCAACGGCCTCGCCAGGGTCAGATCTCCGCCGGTCCGACGCTCGTCGAACTCGTCGTCAGAGGTACTCACCGCAGCTCCACCTACGAATTGCCGACGGCGCTCGCTGTCGTAGAGGTTCACCTGAAGCGTCGTTCCGTTGTCGAAGAGATACGGCTCGAAGAAACTCAACTCGTAGCTCTGTCGGCCACCCAACTCCAGACTTACCGACACCCGCTCGGCTCGGCCGCGGAAGTTGTTCTCCGAAGCAGAGATCATGAACACTATGTTGTCCAGGCTCGAATAGCCGATGGCGGCCGCCGCTTTGCCGGTTTTGGCCTCTTTCAGCTTGATGACCAGGATAATTCCCTTGATCGGGTCCAGCTTGCCCGGTCGGATCTCGGTCTCGACCCCGCCAGCCTCGAACAGCTGCAACTGGTATATCCGCCGCAGGTTGGTGGTCACCCGCTCTTGCTGGAACAACTCGCCCTGCTCAAGGTCGATCTCGCCGCGCACCACAAACTCCTTGGTGCGCTTGAGCCCCTCGATGATGATGTCTTCCAGCCGCGCCTCGTCGATGACGAAGGTCAGCACCCCGAAGGCGTCCACGCCGGCCTCAGCGACGTGCGCGATGTATCCGCGCTTCTCGTATGACTCAACGACCCGGGCGACGTCACGCCGAATCGCGCGCTGATCAACCACGTGCCCCGGCTGACTGAGCACCACGTCGCCGAGCTGCTCGTCACCGAGCACAGTATTGCCCGCGAACATCACCTTCGTCAGCCTCTGCTTCTCGACGACCGTGATGACGACTCGCACGCCGCCCTCGATGGTCTCGAAGGAGGTCGCCACGTCATCGAAGTAGCCCATGCGCAGGATCAGTTCCTGGGCCTGGGTGGCATTCTCAGGCGTGAACACGTCGCCGACCTTGAGGATGTCTTTCACCACATCCAGAATCGGCTCACGTGCGACATAGTCGTTCCCCTCGACGGTCACCTCGCCGATGAGTTCCCCCTGGCCGACCGCCACTGTGGCGGCCCCGGCTATAATCGCCAGCAGGACAGGGGCGATCATCAACGTCCTCATCGCTTTCGGCATATCTTGCTCCTCGCTTCCGCAGTCAGTGCCTCTGCATGCCAGCCCCTGCGGGGCTGGCTTCGTTCACGGTGTCTGTTCAAGCACGTCGGTCAGACGCTTACGCAAAACGCTGCGCGCTCTGAACAGGCGACTCTTCACGGCCTCAACGCTACACCCCAGTACTCGCGCAATCTCCCGGTAGCGCAGCCCTTCCAGGTCTCGCAGCACGACGACCTCGCGGTATTCGAACTTCAGCAGGGCGACCTCAGCCATGAGTACCGAGCGCAGCTGTCTGTTCTGTGCCACCCGGTCAGGCGACAGGTCCCAGTCCTCCACCTCGCGGCTCACTTCATCGCTATCGAGTTCCAGCGGCGCGTCCAGCGAGTAGGACTCCCGGCTATCCACGCGCTGCTGCTTCTCAAACCGGTTTTTGGTCAGGTTCACCGCGATACGATACAGCCACGTGTACACACTCGCCTCATGCCGGAACCGGTCGTACGCGCGATACGCCGCGACGAACGTGTCCTGCGTGAGGTCAGCGGCCTCGTCCTCGTTGTTGATCAGTCGGTAGATGACGTTGAAGATACGCTCGTAGTTTTCCGCTGTCACCTGAGAAAACGGAGGTGGTGTTACACCAGCCCCCTCCGTTTCGCTCATGCTCGCTCCCCCATCGAGACGTGTCTCCCGACTGCCACTCAACTTAGACAGGCGCCCCTTGCTGCCGGTTGCGCTATCCCGGTCTTCTACACTCATGCTCCGCCTAGAACGTCCGGACATATTCAACGAACAATCTGTTGTCATTCGTCTGATCGGCCTGATAGGTTACCTTGTAGCGATCGGCTACGCTGTACGAAACGCCCATCTCCCACTCTTGATCCGTGCCCGCCAAGCCTGCCTCGTAGGTCACCAGAAGATCATCAACCAGATACTTCCCAATCTTGACCTGCACTGGCTGGTCGAAGGCGAAATTCACCTCAAGCATCGACAGGCCAAGCATCTTCTTCAGATCTTCCGTGAATGGCTGGAAGATGTAATGCCTGAACGCCGCCCCGAGCGCTGTCACGAACTGCCGGCTCATAACATCCCCGAGCGGCTCAGATTCTCCTGACCCGAGCAGGCCGCTGAGTTGCTCAGTCCCCAGCAGCGCGTATATCTGCTCCTCAGCCAGCGGGGGCTGCGACTGCACTTTCACCTGGATCCCGTCCGGCAGGTGTCCGCTGAGTTCCAGCAGCAGGTTCACCTCGCCAACCTGCCGCCCGTCCACCATCGCGTCAGTGATCCGTCTGGTCGCTGTCCCCCACACCTCGCCCCCGAGTTCCAGTGCCAATGGCGGAACGCGCTGCGCCGTGCCCGGAGCTGGCCGCACCGACAGCCGCACGCCCGCAGTCGCTACGTCCAGCACCCCGGCGGGCAGAGTCGCACGTCCCTCCTGCAACTCCACGAGCGCCGTCAGAACGGGTCGCTGTGGTGTGCCCTGCAGCCTCACTGCGTACTCCGTCGGCTCCAGCGGCGCCGTGACCCCGACTCCCTTGAACTTGACATCCGGCCCGATCGCCAGGCCCAGATCAAAGGTCGCCGCCGGTATCAGCGGCGACATCCCCATCAATTGCCCGCCCGGCTCCCCGCCAAGCGGCGGCAGCCCGATAGTTGCGTGCGCAATCTCTATGCCCCCGCCCACGTGCACTGGCTCGCCGGGGCTCGGGTTAGCCATCGTTACCTGTCCGTTGAGGGTCCCCAGGAAAAGGCTCGAATACTTCGGCCGGGCATTGTCGATCACCAGCGTCAGGTCCCAGTCGTTGAGGGCCGTCTGGTCCGGCAGGAAGCTTGTCACCTCGACCGAGCCATCCAGCGATATGGTGCCGCCGCCCAGCCGCGCCCCGATCTCGTTGATGTCCAGCAACTGCCGCCCCTCATCGATCGTGTGCAGCCGCACTCCTCCGGCCAACTTGCGGAAGATCAGTCCCTCACCGATGCTCTGCTCGTCAGCGGCAACTGTGGCCTGGAAATCATACTGGTTCTCATGCATCTGAGCCTGGCCGAAACCAACGATTCGCGCCTCGCCGCTTGCCGCTAACGCGATTTGATCCGCGCGAGCGCTGAACTCCTCCAGTTCAAAGAGCGTGTCTCCGCCCCACGCGGAGAACTTGGTGACGAGCGTGATCTCCTCCAGCGGTGCGAACGCCCCGGGCAGGTTCACTGTCCCCTCGTTCACCGTCAGCCCCCCGGTCAGGGCCGGGCGCCCGAATGTGCCGGTCACACTCACCTTGGTGTCCACTGTTCCCGAGGCCGTAAGCTGGCTCAGCGGCCCTTCGCCCTCATCATCGCCCAGAAAACGCGCGATCATCGGCGGGAAGATACCCAGGTCCGCCTTCTCCGTGCGGGCAGTGATCTCGATCGCACCCGCCGGGTCTGGTCGCATCGTTTCCCAATCGAAGGGCACTTGTCCATCGACGAATATCTCCTGCTCCTGAGCCCTGAGCACCAGGCTGTCGACGTCGATCCGCCCATCGGCGACCTTGATGAGCGGTGCCGAAATCAGATCAAAGTGGGCGCCATGAAACGCCGGGTCGATGATGTCAAAGCTACCAAGCAGCTCAGGCGCGATGTCCCTGCCCGTTGCCTGCAACGCCAGGTTGACCTGTCCGCCTACTGAACGTGCGGCCTCGGGAAGCCAGGCATGCAGCGTCGTCATATCGAGCGCGAAGATCTCCGCGAACATGTCGACTTGGCCCTCGGGATCCCACGTGCCCGCGACCGTCAGTAGCGCCTCCCCCTCTGTTGCCTCAACGTCCAGCGCGATACTCCCGGCTTCCGTCACCTCTGCCCGAACCTGCACGTCGGGCATGTCCTTCATGTCGTAGCTCGCGTCGGTCACGCCCAGTTGGACTTCCGCCGCGACTTCCTGCAAAATCTCTTTGAGCGTCGGTCGTTCGGTCACCTCAGCCGCCGGGTCTGCCGCAGTGGGCACGGTACCTTCCAGCGCGACGGACGCGTCCAGTGTCCCCCGCAAACGCATCGAGAGGCTGGCCAGCTGCTGCGACAACGGTGCCTTGCTCTCCGGATCGTCCGCAAAAGTCTGCGCTATGTGCCGCCCGGCGCCAAGCAGGCGCGGTATCGACACGTGCGAGAGTTCCACGCGTGATGGCAGAACCTCTTGGTCGCTTAGCCGGTACTGCCCCGCGAGTGACAACTCTCCGCCCGCCAGCGCCAGCGTTGTCCGGCGCAGCAGTAGAGACTGGTTGTCCAGCACCACCCACGCCTCGACCCCACCGATCTCCTCATTTCCCAGAACCATGTCCTGTGCGCTGATTTGCGCCAGGCCCTTGAGGTCGTCGACCGGGCCCTCCACGCTCAGGTATGGCAAGCTCACCGTCCCGCTAAGCGGCAGGCCCACCGTTCGCCAGACGTCGAGGTCCTGCAAGACGACATCATTCGCGCTCAGTCGGGCCGAGATGAACGGATCATCCAGCAGGGAGGTTACGCTCCCACTGCCCTGCAAGACCGCATCCCCAACCTGCATCATCACCCGCTCTATCTCGAGGTTGTCACCTTCGAGACGCATCTGAAGCAGGGCCGCGTCGGTCGCGATGGTGTCAAATCGCCCATATCGCGCGAAGACCCGTCCCTCGACGATCGGTCGATGCAGCGTGCCCCCGAGTTGGGCCTCAACGCGCACTGCTCCTTCTGCGTCCACATCCTCGATGCCAGCCAGCGCCCGCGAATGCGAGTCCAGAGGCCCGCCAATTCGCAGCCGACCATCGATTGTACCGTCCTCCGGCAGGTACTCGCCCTCAGCCGTCTGAAGATCGGTTACGGTGCCATCCAAGCTTACCGTCACGCGTCCCGCTGATCCATAGAGGCTTTCCACGGTAACGCCGTCTGCATCTGCGCGCACGTCGGCAACGATAGCGTCAGCTTCGTACTCGCCGTAACCAAGCCCAAACCCCTGTGCGCTGAGTTCCACCGACGGGGCATCGAGCGCGCCGGATATACCTCCCTCCGCCCACACCTCACCACGCACGTCCTCAACATCAAAGCGCCCCAATACTTGCTCGAGGTCGACCCCAGCTACCGCGAAGCGTGCCGCGACATCCCCCTCCCAAGGCACGAAGCCCTCTGCCCAACCATACGCCGCTGGATCGGCGAAACGTAGCCCCTGCACCTCGACGCCGTCTTTGCCGAGTCGGGCCAGCGCCCGCACGTCACCCAGAGCGTACTCACCATATCCCGGCTTCGCCACGGCCGCTGCCACCACGAGGTCGGGCTCGCCGCCCTGCCAACTCCCGGAGAACTTTGCGTCAGCCATCCCGGCCAGTTCGATCGGCTCTCCCGCGCTCGCGAGGTCCACGCCAGGCAAGTCGACAATGCGCGCGACGTCCAGCCCATTGACCTCGCCTTGCACCCACGCCCAAAGGCCGTCCTCGCCGCGCGTGTCCAGCACGCCCTCCGCGGTCAACTCCGCATCGATCACCCGCGCCTGGAGCCCACTCACATCCACGATGCCTCCGGCAATCGTTGCCTCGGCTCGCAGATCCTCAATCGTCCCCTCCCCGGCCGCGATCCGCGCTACATGCACGCTCGTATGGGCAACGGGCGATCCGTTCGCCCACATCCCCTCGGCGGTAAGATCCTCAATAGGGCTCACAATCAGGGGCCCGGGAGGATCGGCCACGTCGATCTCGCCGCCGACTGGCTCGGCCCGAGCCACGTGGGCGCTCGCCCGCACGTTCGGAGCAGACAGGTCCAGCAGGTTCACCTGCGCTGCGATGTCCTCGGCGCGGGCGGTCACGCCGCCAGCCGTAAAGTCGACGGTGCCCGGTATGCTCAACTCCGCCAGCACATTCGCACTCGACGGCGGCCCGCAAAATGTCCCTCTCGCAGTCAGTGGCCCGGTCACGTCCAGATTCTCAAGGTACGCACCCGCCGCAGGCAGCAACCGGGCCAGATCCATCGTGCTCCCCGTCTCGGCCTCAAAAGTCAAGTCGAGACAGGGCCGCGCAAAGTCGCTGACCGCCCCCTCCGCCCGCACATGGGCCCCGCTGACCCACGCGTCCAGGTGCTTCACTGCCACACCGTAGGGCATTGCGATCATGTCTGCATCGACGGTCATCGGTGCGTTGCCCAGTGCCGCCAGCCGTACGCTGACGTCGCGTACTTGCGCGTCCACCGATATCGCCGACTTCGCTCTGCCGTCGCGGTCGCGTACGACAGCAATCGTTCCCCGCATGTCGGCCTGACCACGGTCAATCTTCAGGCCCGGGACGTTCGCGAAGAACCCATACCACCAAGCTACGTTGATTCCGCTGATGTCTGCGTCCAGCCATGCTGTGCCAGTGGCTGACTCCACGTCCACGCCGAGGTCAATGTAAGCGACTCGCCCCAGCCGCTCCCAGGCATTCAACTGAATCTGCGCCCAACCCAGCCGCCTCATGTCGATGGTCGCCGACAGTCCGCCCAGCTCTACCTCCAGCGGCTCAGCGCCGATCCCCGTAACCCCACGATCGACGTAGCGGATGGTGCTGTCGGTGATCTCCACCACTCCCTGGAAGCCCTCCTCCGGAGGCGCGGGTTTGCCTGGGGGCAGGAGTGTCGTCAGGTTGACAATCCCGCTCTCATCGCGCTCGATCCGCGCCCACAAGCCCTCAACCTTCACTCGACCAATTCCTGCGGCCGGCGCCACATCCCCGTGGAGGATCCCCATCAGGTCGTAGTTGATCGCGATTTGGCGCGCGGTGATCAGCTCGTCCGTCTGGAGATCGCCGTTCGCCGCCACTGCTATATCGTGCGCGACAACTCCCGTCGCCCCTTCAATCTCAATCTGCCCGACTCGCACCTCACGCCCGAGCGTGTCTGCAAGCTGCTGAGCCACCAGCACTTGCAGCCACTCGCGCCACCTGTCGGGCGGGTTGAGCACGTTCCGCCCCGCCTCCGCGAACAGCGCCACGGTGACCAGTAGGCACAGGAAGAGCGTTAGGAGCGATCTCATCTTCAGGCCTTCATGGTTCCTGTCCGTCTTCTTTCGATGGGCGCGACGTCAGCGCGCATCCGCCGCTGCTTCCGCCGCGCAATAGCTGCTGCGCACAAAGGGCCCGCTCAGAACACGCTTCAGTCCGTGGCGCAGGCCCATCCGTTCATACTCCGCGAACTGCGCTGGTTCCACATACCGATCCACCGGCAGGTGCGCCTCACTGGGCCGCAAATACTGCCCGATCGTCACGATGCTGCATCCCGCCGCTGCGAGGTCCGACAGCGTGGCGTCGACCTCGTCGTCGGTCTCTCCCACGCCCACCATCATCCCAGACTTCACGAGCGCGCCGCCCGCGTGCTCTGCCGCAGTGCGCAACACTCCGAGCGAGCGCTCATAGCCCGCCTGTGGCCGGACAGTTGTCTGCAGTCGCTCAACCGTCTCCACGTTGTGGTTGTACACCGTCGGTCTCGCGGCCAGCACGCGCGCCAGAGACTTGTATGCGCCCCCAAAATCTGACGTCAGCACCTCGATACCCACCCCGGGCAAGGTCGCCCGCAGTGCGTCCATGGTCCGCACGAACTGCTCCGCCCCACCGTCCGGCAGATCGTCCCGCGTGACGCAGGTCAGCACCACGTAGCGCAGACCGAGACGAGCCGCCGCTCGCGCCACCAACTCAGGCTCTTCGGGGTCCGGCGCCTCCGGTGCGCCATGATGCACCGCACAGAAGCGACAGTTGCGCGTGCATCTCTCACCCAATATCATGAACGTCGCCGTATGCGCACTGTAGCACTCCCCGATATTGGGGCACATTGCCTCTTCGCACACGGTGTGCACGCCTATCTCAGCCAGTAGCTCACGCGTCTCCCGGGCGAGCGACGCTTTGCCAGTTTTCACGCGCAGCCACGCAGGCATACGCGACCGGCAGCCCGAGGATCGAGCTGCCTGCCCATCGTCTTCACACTTCAATGTCTTCAGCGCCTCCTGCGGCTTATTGTACAGGGCCTGAGGCCCATCCGTCAAATTCCTGTGTCCTGCCCAGAGGGCCTCGTGGCACGGCTATGCATGTGCCTTCCTCCACGCGCCCGGCCGCACCTCCAAGCCACGCTTGCCGCCCCGCAGGTATTCAGGTAAACTGCATCAGAGTAGCGGGAGACCCAAGTTCGAGAGGACATCGCATGCCCGAAGCCGCGCCCTTCAAGCAATGTACGCTGTGCGGAACACAATGGCCCGATCTCAAGGATCTAGTGTTGGATCCCAACCTGGTCGTGAACGGCTACCAGGCTCACCTCGAATCCCCTGAGCAAGGCCTCATCCTGGTGACTCACCAAGTGCCTGATTGTGGCACTACACTCGTAGTGGCCGCCGGCAAGATGCGCCCATTGTACCGCGGTCCGAATTACAGCAATCGCCAGACGGGCACAGTTGCCTGCCGTGGCCACTGCCAAGAGATCGAGGACCTGCAGGCCTGCACCGCCAACTGCGACATGGCCTGGATTCGCGAGGCCCTTCAGTGGATCGTCCGACACGAACTGCCCCCGCACTTCGCTCCGTGACCCCCACCCCAGCGACCTGCACCGGCCTTAGAGCGTGCGCCCCGCGGCGCTGCAGAACGCCGGCAACTCGCTCATGAGCGTCGCGAAGTCGACAGGCGTGAGCGACTGAGCGCCGTCAACCATCGCTTCTTGAGGGTGCCAGTGGGTCTCAACCATCAGCCCATCGGCTCCAGCGGCGACCGCCGCCTTGCACAGCGCCGGCACCATCCAGTCGCGGCCCGTACCGTGCGAAGGGTCCACGAAGACCGGCAAATGGCTCATCCGCTTGAGCGCTACGACTGCGGAAATATCCAGCGTGTTGCGGGTCATCGTCTCGAACGTCCTGATTCCACGCTCGCAAAGAATCACGTCTGAATTGCCCTCAACCACCACGTACTCCGCCGCCTGCAGGAGATCGTCGACGGTCGCACTCATACCGCGCTTGAGCATCACCGGGCGATCAACCTTACCCAGCTCCGTGAGCAGCGCGAAGTTCTGCATGTTCCGCGCCCCGACCTGATAGATATCGGCCACGTCGTGCAGATGCTCGATATCGCGAACATCCACCACCTCGGTCACGAAAGGCAGTCCCACATCAGCCTTGACCTGTTGGGCGATCGGGATCCCCTCTTCACCAAGGCCCTGGAAATCATGCGGCGACGTCCGTGGCTTGAATATTCCGCCGCGCAGCATATGCCCGCCAGCCTGCTTAACGTAGCGCGCAATGTTGAGGAACTGCTCATACGACTCCACCGCACATGGCCCCGCGACCATCTGGACCTCTTCCCCGCCGATCTCCATCCCCGACGTCATCCGTATCGCGGTGGTCTCGCTCTTGACTTCCCTGCCCACCAGCTTGTACTTTTGCAGAATCGGGACGATGCGCTCGACGCCCGGCATCGTCTCCAGGATGTCGATCTTCTCCTGGGTCTTCTCGCCGATGACGGCGATCACTGTCTTCTCCACTCCGCGAATCGGGTGTGGCGTGTACCCAAGCGCGCCGACCCTATCGATCAGCCTCTGTATTGTTTGCTCGTCGGCGCCAGTTTCGACGATGATGACCATATCAGCTATTCCTCTCGAAAGCGTCTCGGCGTCTAGTCCCTGCGATTACACTACGCCTCGGCCCGCCTGAAAACCCAACGCCCGGCCTGCACCCCGGCCGGGCGTGAGAAACTTCGCCAACTACCCGCACTACGCCAGTCGCCGTCGTGGTGGCTGGGCCACGAACTCCGTGAGGGTCAGCGACGCGCGCGGGTGCTGCTGCACGTATGAGCACGGTACCGCCGGTGTGACCGGACCGTGCACCACCCGTCGCACGATCGCCCGCTGCCACTCCCTATTCGCGTACAGCCGGATCTCCTTCGACGCGAGTATCTCCTTCATCCCGATCGTGATGGCCAGCGTCGGGATGATCTCTCGGTTCCCATCTGCCACGGTCACCGAGTTGATAAGTCGCGTCTCCCGCGACAGTTCCAGCACTCGCGTTGGCCGAGACCCGAACTCCTCGACGCTCACCACTTCGCCGGGCTCCGGCGGTTCATTGAAAGCGACGTGCCCGTTGATCCCGATGCCCCCGTAGCAGATATCGATCCCGGCAACATCGTCGATGCGCTGCTGGATCGCGTCCGGGTCACGCGGGTCAGGGAAGATGATGTTCTCCGGGGCCGGTGCCAGCGTCGGATCAAACAGATCCAAGAAGTTGCGCTGCATATGCCCCCGGAAGCTCAGCGGATGGTCGGCGGGCAACCAGTTGCCGTCATCATCGAGATACTCGTCCATGTTGAAGCTGACCATATTGCGAAGACTGATCCGCTCCAGATTGCAGATGCGCGCCAACCGCCGGTACTGCCCCACCGGGCCTACCGGCAGGATGAACGCCGTCGGGTATCCCTCCACGTTGTTCGCTGTCAGCTTATTGAGCATGGTGCGCGCCATGTCATGATAGAGGTCCTCATTCGTCTCGAGAATCTCCACGCGCACACTGGCCCCCTCCCCCAGATCCGCGGCTTCGATTCGTGTCACATCCTCCATCTCAAGCACCTCGGTTCTTCGCTATCTCTCCCGCATTCTCAGCTTCGCGCCGTAGCGAACACACATGATTCCCAGCACAATCATCCCCGCAGATGCCGTCAGCGGCACCCAAACCGGCGCGTACCATGGCTGTGGGATGAGGAACAGCAGGTCCGGCGCCAGCAGACTCCCCGGCCAGTCCAGCAGAGCTTTGAGGCCAACATAGTAGAAGATGTCCCACACGCCGAACGCGAACAGGAAGGTCCCGATCCGCTGCCAGCCGTTTCTTCCGGCCACCATTGCCAGCGACACCAGCATGATTATAGTGGCAGTTTCGCGAGTCTGCTCGACAGTGATGACGGTCGGATCGATGCTCGTCACCATCGTTGGGTCGATGTCCTCGGGCAGCGGCACCAGGTCAAGCATCTGGCGCAGGTAGTACACCAAGACGGCTTCGCAGTATCCCATGGCGACGCCAAACGCCCCCACCAGCGCGAGGTAGCTCGCCACCGTCATCGACCGTTGTGGCCGTTCAGCCACTGGCCCTCGCCCCCGAGCCCATCATAGATCCGCGGTCAGCCCCCAGCCGTCCGCCTCCACGACCAGCCCCCGCGCTCCCTTCATCAGGTCGTAGGTCGCTTCGGCTTGCGGGATGTCGTCAAACCAGCCAATGGCGTAGGCGGCCCCGAAGCTCTCTCCGGCCTGCACTCGCCGTCCGCCGATCTCCATGATGTGGCACACATACCCGCGTTGATGACACCAAGCTTGGAACACGTCGCTTGGCTCCAGCGGCATACCCAGCAACCACGCAACCGGCTTATCCTCCGGGCGCACCTGGTAGCCGCGGATCATGCGTTCAGGGATCGCGTCGTCATCACGCTGATACAGGAAGCGCGCATCGGGCGCCCAATCCTCGACGAATTCCGAAGACGGCACGTAGCCCTCGTAGCTCATGTACATCTGCGCGAACTCCGCTCCCGCGCTGTGCTTCAAGTGTCCGGGCAGGTCGATGCGCAGAATCAGTTCATCCACGGTGTTTACGCTCGTCACGCGGTCCGCTGACAGAAAATATCGCAGCCCGTCAGCGAACACCATCGTCTGCTCCCACCGTGAGCCCGGCGCGTTGCCGTAGTTCGCCCACTCCCATCGATACCATTGCCGCACCGCCACGAAGCCGTCGCCCTCAATGACCTCGAAATCCAGCCGCTTCGCCTGAGTACACACCTGCGGTCCCTCGACGTAGCGCTTCGGGAGGTCACCGTGGAGGGCGTCGCCGTGGTGGTAAGGATGCTCGCAGGGCCCGTCAGACGGGTCGTCCCACTTCGGCTCAAGTAGAAAGTCCACGATGTCGAGCCCGTGTCCGAGGTCGCACGCGCCCGAAGCCTTGTCGACCAGCGTCCCGCCCTTGATCCCCGACACGTAGCCCTCGGTATGAACTTGTGCAAGCAGCCGATCGGTCTCGATGCTGATGATCGAACCTGACACGTTGACTGTTGCCATCGCTCGCCCCCATCGACATCTACAGAAGCGGCCACCCAACTGGGTGGCCGCTTCGCCTTGCTACACGAGTTTGCTTAGGGCGTCCCGACGTTCCTGGAGTTGCCCGAGAGCTTCCTGATTCTCAGCCAGCCTGCGCCGCTGTTCCTCGACGACGTCCTCGGGCGCATTGTCCGTGAACTTCGGATTGCCAAGCTTCTTCTCACCGGCGCCGACATCTTTCGCCAGCTTGCCCATGTCCTTGTCGATGCGCGCGACTTCCGCCGCGACATCAACGCTGCCCGGCACGCCCAGGAACACCTGCGCGTCCGTGCCTGCTTCCACGAGGCAGTTGTCCGGCGCTTCGGCGCCCGGCTCGAGAATCGCCAGTTCGTCCACCATGCCCAATCTCGATAGACCGGCCGCCTGTGCTCGCAGGAGTTCGAGCGTCTCGCTGTCGCCCGCGATGACCGTCACGGGCGCTCGCTGCTGCGGCGGCAGCGTCAGCGCAGCGCGCAGCCCGCGAATGTCCCCCACCACATCCTGCACAGCCGCCATCTGACGCTCCGCCTCATCGTTGATCATCGCTTCGTCGGCGATCGGGAATTCCGCCACCGCAATACTGCCGGCTTCCGGGTCGAGGCGGTGCCACAGCTCTTCAGTAATGAAGGGCATCAGCGGGTGCATAGCTCGCAGCAGACTGCTCAGCAGTGTTCGGAGAACCACCTGCACCACACCGCGCCTCTCGGGATTGTCATCAGCGTAGAGATCCGACTTCGCCAGCTCGATATACCAGTCGCAGAACTCACTCCACACATGCTCATAGAGCGAGTCCGCAGCCTGGCCGAGGTCGTATCCCTCGAACTCCTCGTCGATCCGCGCCAGCATCTTTGCATGCCGCGACAGTATCCATCGATCCGCCAGACTCAGTTCTGCTGACCCGAGGTCCACGTCCGCCGGAGCGTCCTCAAGATTCATCATCACAAAGCGTGTCACGTTCCACAGCTTGTTGCAGAAGTTGCGCGCACCCACCACACGGTCTTCCGAGTATCGGATGTCTTGCCCATGCGTGATGAGCTGGCACAGTGCGAACCGCAGCGCATCTGCGCCATACTCGTCTACCAGCCCGAGCGGATCGACGCCGGTGCCAAGCGACTTCGACATCTTGCGCCCTTCCTTGGTCCGCACCAGACCGTGGATAAACACTTTGCTGAAGGGCTGCTTGCCCGTGAAGTGCATGCCGTCCATGATCATCCGGGCGACCCAGAAGAAGATGATGTCATACGCCGTCACCAGCACCGAGGTCGGATAGAAATACTCAAGATCGTCCGTCTTCTCCGGCCAACCGAGCGTCGAGAACGGCCACAGGCCCGAGCTGAACCAAGTGTCCAGCACGTCCTCCGACTGCTTCAGATCCGTTGACCCACAGACTGGACACTCAGTCGGGTCCTCACGCGTGATGACCCACTCATTGCAGCCGCTGCACTGCCACGCGGGAACCTGATGACCCCACCAGAGCTGCCGCGAGATGCACCAGTCTTCGATGTTCTCAAGCCACTCGCGATAGACTTTGGTCCAGCGTTCGGGCACGAATTCCACCATGCCCTCGTCGACCGCCCGCAGCCCCTCTGCGGCCAGTGGCTCCATCTTCACGAACCACTGTGTCGAGACCAGCGGCTCGACCACGGTGTCGCAGCGGCTGCAGTGCCCGACCGAGTGACCGTAATCCTCGATCTCCATCAGCAGGCCTAGTTCGTCCAGGTCTGCCACGATCTGCGCCCGAGCTTCCTCCCGCGACATCCCAGCGTACGCGCCCGCCGCCTCGGTCATGACGCCGTCGTCGCCGATGACCACGAGGTGCTCGAGCCCATGACGCTCTGCGATCAGCAAATCGTTGGGGTCATGCGATGGCGTGACCTTCACCGCACCCGTGCCGAATTCGCTGTCCACGTATTGATCGCCCACCACGGGGATGTCCCGGTCCATGAGCGGCAGCGCCACCGTCTGTCCCACCAGCGAAGTATATCGGTCGTCCTCGGGATTCACGGCCACCCCGGTGTCGCCGAGCATCGTCTCTGGACGTGTGGTCGCGACCACCACGCCAGGGCCGCCGTCGGCCGCCGGGTAGCGGATATGCCACAGTTGCCCGGCATGCTCCTGATGCTCGACTTCGAGGTCCGAAAGCCCGGTTGCGCAGCGCGGACACCAGTTGATCATGCGCGCGCCCCGGTAGACCAGCCCCTGCTCGTGCAGCGTCACAAACGCCTCACGAACCGCGCTCGACAACCCCTCGTCCAGCGTGAAGCGCTCGCGCGACCAGTCGCAACTTGCGCCCAGCCGCCGCAGTTGCTCGATGATCTGGTCGTGGTGGTCATCCTTCACCTGCCACGTCCGCTCGATGAAGGCATCCCGCCCCAACTCGTGCCGGCTGGTGCCCTCCGCGGCCAGCATCTTCTCGACCACGTTCTGGGTCGCGATGCCGGCATGGTCAGTGCCAGGCAGCCACAAAGCGCACCGTCCCTGCATGCGCCGCCAACGCACAAGCAGGTCCTGGATGGTGTTATCGAGTGCGTGGCCCATGTGCAGCGCACCCGTCACGTTAGGCGGGGGAATCACGATGCAGAATGGCTCTTTGGCCGGATCGATCTCCGCACGCATAACGTTTTCGTCAAGCCAGTATTGGTGAATCCCCGGCTCGACCTGTTCGGGTTCGTAGGCTTTCGGCATCATCTCGGACATCGTCGTATCCCCTTGTGTCGCGTCTGCTGCGTAACGACAGCGGAGCGGCGCCCGGCGCGACCGGACACCCCTCCGTGGCTTTCTCATGGGAGGCCCGGTTACGTCAGAGCGACGTCCAGGACCTCCTGCATACTCGATGCGTGCACGAACTCAATATCTTTGAAGACCACGGCCGGGATTTCCTCCGGGTCCAGGTCCTTCGCATTGTCTTTCGGGATCACTATCGTCTTGATCCCGGCACGGTGTGCGGCCAGGACTTTCTCGCGCACTCCGCCAATCTCCAGCACCTGCCCGTGCAGTGTCACCTCCCCCGTCATCGCCAAATCGTGCCGCACTCGCCGCCCGGTTACGGCAGACACCAGAGCCGTCGCGATCGCAGCCCCTGCGGACGGCCCTTCCTTGGGCACCGCACCGGATGGCACGTGCACGTGTATGTCCCGCTTGGCGAAATACCCAGTATCCAGACCAAGCTCACTCGCCTGCCCGCGCACGTAACTCAGCGCCGCCTGCGCGGACTCCTTCATCACGTCCCCGAGCGAGCCCGTCAGCATCAGTTCGCCCTCACCGTCCACCACTCCGACCTCGATGCTGATGACGTCGCCGCCTGCCTCGCTATACGAAAGTCCGGTGCTCACGCCGACCGTCGGCTCATTCCGGGCAACGCCGTGCGAGAACTTGCGCGGCCCGACCAGTTCCTCCACCCGCGGCGCGGTGATCTGCGTGCCACCGTTGCCGCCGCCGGCTACTCGTCTGGCCACCTTCCGGCACAGACCCGCGATCTCCCGCTCCAGGTTCCGCACTCCCGCCTCTCGCGTGTAGTGTCGGATCAGCGTGCGCAGCCCGGAGTCGTGGAACCGTATGTCCTTACCAGTCAGCCCGTGCTCCACCCGCTGCTTGCGCACCAGGTAATCCCGGGCGATGTTCATCTTCTCGTCCTCTATATAGCCCGGGAAGTGAATCACTTCAAGGCGGTCCTGCAGGGCGGGCGGAATCGTGTCCAGGATATTGCCTGTCGCGATGAACATCACGCGCGACAGGTCGAACGGAATCTCCAGATAGTGGTCGCTGAAGCTCGAGTTCTGCTCCGGATCAAGCACCTCGAGCAGCGCTGACGACGGGTCCCCACGGAAGTCCGCACCGATCTTGTCGACTTCGTCGATCATGAAGACAGGATTATTCGAACCGGCGCGTCGCAGCGCCTGGATGATTCGCCCGGGCAGAGCGCCAACATAGGTCCGCCGATGCCCGCGGATCTCCGCCTCGTCGCGCACCCCGCCAAGCGAGATGCGGATGAACTCGCGGTTCATTGCCCGCGCGATCGACCGGCCGATCGAGGTCTTCCCAACGCCCGGAGGCCCGGCGAAGCACAGGATGGGCCCCTTCACGTCATCGACCAGTTGCCGCACCGCCAGGAACTCCAGAATTCGCTCCTTGGCCTTTCGCAGTCCGTAGTGATCCTGGTCAAGTATTTCCGCCGCCCGCTCGATCTCTATCTCGTCAGATGTGCCCGTCCGCCAGGGCATCTCCAATATCCAGTCCAGATACGTCCGCAGCACACTTACTTCGGGCGAGGCCGCCGGCATCCGCTCCAGCCGCTCGATTTCTTCCTGCGCCTTAGTGCGCGCCTCCTCAGGCAGATCGGCGTCTTCAAGGCGCTGCCTGTACTCCGCGGCGTCGCTCTGCGATCCCTCACGCTGCCCCAACTCGTCCTGGATCGCTCGCAGATGCTCCCGCAGCCAGTACTCGCGCTGCGAATCGTCGATCTCTTCCTCTACCTTCTCGTGAATCTTGCGCTCCAGTCGGAGGATGTTCAGCTCGGCGACTAGCGATTCCGAGGTCCGCTCCAACCGCTTGACCCGGTCGAGTTCCTCGAGGAGGCCTTGCCTGTCCGGCAATCCCAAGTCCAGGTACGACGCGATCAGGTCGGCCAACTGCCCGATATCCTCCGCATTGAGTGCCGTAACCAGCGCCTCAGGCGGGATGCCTCGCGAGAGCTGAGCGGCTTCCTCAAACTGCGCCAATGCGCTGCGCTTGAGCGCCTCCACCTGCCACGAACTGGTGGTGACCTCCTCCACAGCGCCCACACGCATCGCTATATATGGCTCCGTCTGAGTCACGTGCGTCGCCTGCGCTCGCGAGAGGCCCTCCAGCTCCGCCTGAATCGTTCCGTCGGGCATCTCCAAGCTGCGCACGCACCGTGCCACTGTCCCTAGGGAGTAGAGCTCCTCAGGGACAGGCTCCTCCGTCTCCGGGTTACGCTGCGCGACGGCGAACAGCAGCCCATCCTCCGCTCGTGCGTCTCGCAGGGCGCGGAGGCTACGCTGGCGTCCCAGAATCAAAGGCACGATCATGCCAGGGAAAACGACGAGGTCCCGCAGAGGAATGATCGGCAGGGGGGCAGAATCAGGCCGCGCGTCTCGCGGGCTGGCCTGCAAGGAATGGGCGACCCCCTCGGGTGTGAGGGGATCGTCCTCATTTAATGTTGAGTTGTCGCGTGCGTCGTCCTCAGACGACGTGGTGGATCGGTCTGGCATTCAGGCTGCACCCGGGTTCTCGCGTCGTCGGTCGTCTGAACTGACCGTCCTCGGTCCGCTCAGGCCACCTCGCGCCCGTCGTCAGAGACCTTCTCCAACAAGGGCGCTTTGCCCTCCCTGACGATTTCCCCGGTGATCGTGCAGCGGTTGATGTCTTCACGCGAAGGAATGTCGTACATGACGTCCAGCATAATGCTCTCGATGACGGAGCGGAGCCCGCGCGCACCGGTCTTGCGCTCGAGGGCCTTCTCCGCGATGGCCTCCATCGCGTCGTCCGTGACCACCAGCTCGACGTCATCCAGCAGCGACATCATCTTGCGGTACTGCTTGAGCTGGGCATTGCGCGGCGTGGTCAGGACCTCGATAAGATCCTCTTTGTCCAAGTGCTGAAGCGTCGCCACTGTCGGCATGCGCCCGATGAACTCGGGGATCAGCCCGAACTTCATCAGGTCCTGTGGCATCACGTCGGCCAGCAAGTCGTCATCGCCCACGCTCACGCCTTCAGCGACGGTTGCGCCAAAGCCCATGGTGCGATTGCGGGTCCGCTGGCGGATGATGTCCATGAGCCCGTCGAACACTCCGCCGCAGATGAACAGCACGTTAGAGGTGTCGATCTGGATGAATTCCTGTTGCGGATGCTTGCGGCCGCCCTGGGGAGGCACATTGGCGACGGTGCCCTCCAGAATTTTCAGCAGGGCCTGCTGGACGCCCTCACCCGAGACGTCGCGGGTGATCGACGGGTTATCAGCTTTGCGCGCGATCTTGTCGATCTCGTCGATATAGATGATCCCCTGCTCGGCGCGCTCCACATCGCCGCCAGCCGCTATCAGAAGCTGCAGCAGAATGTTCTCCACGTCTTCGCCCACATACCCGGCCTCGGTCACCGATGTCGCGTCTGCGATCGTGAAGGGCACATCCAGCAAGCGCGCGAGTGTCTGCGCGAGCAGCGTCTTGCCGCAGCCAGTCGGCCCGATGAGCAGGATATTCGTCTTATCCAGCTCAACATCCGCGTCCATCACACCAAGCCTGACGCGCTTGAAGTGGTTGTACACGGCAACGGACAGGACGCGCTTTGCGTTCTCCTGTCCGACCACGTATTCGTCCAGATATTCCTTGGTCTCACGTGGAGTCGGGACGTGCGCCTCGGAAGTTTCTTCCCGTGCCTCACGCTCAGCCTTGCCACGTATGATCTGGTTGCACAGTTCCACGCAGTCAGCGCAGATATACACTCCCGGGCCGGCGATGAGTTCCTTTACCTGCCGCGGCTTCTCCCGTCCGCAGAAAGAACAACGCAGCGGCCTCGCATCCCTGCCCGAGCCGTCAATATCCATTGTATGCTCCCCTGGTGCAGTGAATTGCTACCAACTGCCCACTGCGGCTGTAGTCCAGCATTTTCACTTTACCCGTTCACGGCGCAGCCAAACCGCCGCCGCTACTCCGTCTCGTTTTCCGTCCGCTCGGCCACATGGTCGATCAGACCATACTCCATCGCTTCCACCGAAGTCAGGAAGTTGTCTCTGTCGGTGTCCGCCTCAATCGTCTCGACGCTCTGCCCGGTGTGCTTGCTCATGATATCGTTGAGCCACCGCTTGAGGCGCAGAATCTCCTCGGCCTGGATCTGCACGTCTGTCGCCTGACCGGAGAGTTGCCCCCACGGCTGGTGAATCATCACCCGGGAATATGGCAGCGCGTACCGATGGCCCTTCTCACCTGCAGCCAACAGAACTGCGGCCATGCTCGCCGCCTGCCCGATGCACCAGGTGTGCACCTCGGGCTGGATGTACTGCATTGTGTCATAGATCGCCAGACCGTCGGTAATGCTCCCGCCCGGCGAGTTGATATACATCGAGATCGGTTCCAGCGGGTCCTCATCCTGCAGAAACAGGAGCTGGGCGACCAGTGAACTGGCGATATCGTCGTCGATGGGGGTCTGCAACATGACTATGCGCTCACGCAGGAGACGCGAGTAGATATCATACGAGCGCTCGCCGCGCGGTGTCTGCTCAATCACCATCGGGATCAGTCTCACTGCTCGTCACTCTCCTGATCAGCAGCGTCCACACTCTCGGCCTCTGCAGCGTCGGGCGTCTCTGTGGCTTCGCCCTCAGCGGGTTCCGCGACCTCCGGCTCCTCGTCAGCCTGGGCGGCCGCTTCAGCCTCCTGCTCAGCCTGGTACTCATCGGCCGGCACGTCTTCGACCTGGGCCTCGGCCACGATGCGGTCCACCAGCATTCGGCGGGTCGCCCGGTCGCGCAGCTCCTCGCCGAAGCCAGGCTGCAGCGCCGCGGCCTGCTGGACAACCATCAGGTCGGAGCCAGTCTCGTCAGCGATAGCCTGCATCTCCTCGAGCATGTCCGTCTCGCTCGCCTCGATGCCCCACTGTTCGCTCAGCGATTCCAGCGCGAAATGCAGCTTCAGGCCGCTCTCCGCACGTGCACGCTGGTTGGCTGCCAGCGTGTCCTCATCGACATTCGCTGCTTCCGCGAAGTCCTCGAGCGACATCCCGGAGCGCTGAAGATCCTGCTGGAGGCCCTCAAAGCTGCGATCCGCCGCGTCGGTGATGAACTCCTCGGGGATCTCCACCTCGGTGCCCTCGATGATGTACCGCAGCGCCTGGCTGCGCATCTCCTCGGCTGCGTAGTTCTCCCCGGCCTTCGCGATCTGCTCCTTCACATTCTCGCGCAGGTCGTCCAGCGTCTCATACTCGCCAATCGAGGCAGCAAACTCATCACTGAGTTCAGGCAGCTCCCGCCCCTTCAATGACGTAATCGTCGCCGTGATGGTTCCCTTGCGTCCCGCCAGACCTGCGTCCTCATGGTCCTCGGGGTAGTCCACCTCGAGCTCAACCGTGTCACCCACGGCGTGCCCGATCATTTCCCGATCGATGGGCGGGGTATATTCCCGCTGGCCGACGACGAAGTCCTGCTGCTGCGGCTCAGGCTCCTCGCCCTCAGGCAGCTCTTCGCCCTCCATCGCCACGACCAGGTCCGCAGTTACGAGGTCGCCCTCTGCCACAGCGTCCCGATCTACTTCGACCTCGGTCGCGTTCAGGTCCCGCAACTGCTCCATGCGCTCCTGTATCTGCTCGTCAGTAACTTCGGCAACTGGGCGCCGAAGCTTGAGTTCCGCGATATCAGGCAGTGCGGGGCGCGGGAATACCGTGAGAACGGTGTGGAACTCGAAGGCCTCTCCTTCTACCAGCGGCACCTCCGGCTCGTCGTTCTCGTCGGTCTCAACATCTTCCACCTCTGCGGCCCCGTCCTCGGCCTCTGCATCCACATCCTCATCCAGGCCGGCCTTCTCCTTGATGGCCTCCGCCAGTGCTTCATCCTCGTCCGGCGGCGGGCCCACCTCGATGCTGGGCGGGCTTACGGGGCGCAGGTTGTTGTCCTCACACGCCTGCTCGAAACGGTCCTGCACCAGCGCCTCGTACGTGACCGCACGGATGACGTTCGGATCGTAGTAGCGCTCGAGAATCGTTCGCGGCACCTTGCCGGGTCGGAACCCCTTGACGCCTCCCCGTTGGGAGAGTTCGCCGTAGGTTTTGTCGAAAGCGCTCTGTACTTCGTTTACATCCAGGCTGACGTGCACGATGACACGACTGCCTCCGAGTTCACGGACGTCGACATCCACAATCTATCGCTCCCTGGCCTCGAACCGATTTCTCTAACTTCGGCCCATTTGCATCAGTTTCACTGCTCCGCCGTCAAATGCGGAACTGGTCGTGTCGTGGCATGAAAAAGCTGCCCGATCGCGCAGCCGCAACTCGCGGCTCTAAGCGACGTGCATGGTGGGCGCGGGGAGACTCGAACTCCCATGGGTTGCCCCACATGATCCTAAATCATGCATGTCTGCCAATTCCATCACGCGCCCAGGCGCTACCGGTTACAGCATCGGCGCGCCGATTCCAGCGCGCCGAGTAAGTGGTGATATTGGTGGACCGGGGAGGATTCGAACCTCCGACCTTGGGATTAAGAATCCCCTGCTCTGCCAACTAAGCTACCGATCCACTGTTGTCTCGGTCTGTGCTGCGCCATTCCGGCACGCGCAGGCCAGTATATACGCAAAATGCGTTTTATGCAATACTGAATTTGCTCGGTCGCGCCGAGAATCGAGCAATCGGCGGACACGTGTATCCCGCCGATTCGCGGCTCAGTGCATTTCTGGCACGCCCGGAGGGATTCGAACCCCCGACCCTCGGATCCGAAGTCCGATGCTCTGATCCACTGAGCTACGGGCGCGCGCTTTTCACGTCCACGATGCCTCGAGCCACGAATTCTCCGCGACACAGCCGTCCGCCACTTTGACCGTTTGGGGTGGGCGATGGGGCTCGAACCCACAACCACCGGAGCCACAGTCCGGTGCTCTGCCATTGAGCTACGCCCACCACGGTCGGCCAGCGTGCGACGTGCGACGGTCTATCCTCATATCAAAGTGCGGCGCGACGTCCTGGCCGGATCTCGTCCGGTCCACTCAGAGTATGGCGCGCCCGGCCCGAATCGAACGGGCGACCCGCGGCTTAGAAGGCCGCTGCTCTATCCCCTGAGCTACGGGCGCGCGCGCAGTACCAGCGCCCGCGTCCGCTATCACGCCGGCGCCACTCGCTGTCACCTGGAGCGGGCGAAGGGGTTCGAACCCTCGACATTCAGCTTGGAAGGCTGATGCTCTACCAGCTGAGCTACACCCGCGCCGTCGTGCATTACCAGCGCGTCGCAGCGCGCAGTTGTGTGGTCGGGGCGGCCGGACTTGAACCGGCGACCTCCTGCTCCCAAAGCAGGCGCGCTAGCCAAACTGCGCCACGCCCCGTCCAACGGCCGCGCGACCTGTATAAGTATACCCAACCCGTTTCAGGTCGTCAACCCCTCCCCTATTGCAGGCTTTCCCCGCCGCACGGCGAATGTGATCTCAATAAGCCGATCCCCGGACGGGAGGCCCATCAATGCGAGCCGCCGCGATACTCATCGTTGTCTTGATGCTGCCGTGCGCTGCCGCGCTGGGCGCCTCGCCCATGTGGACCTGTAGTCTCCTGATGCAGTTCGAGGAAGATCCTGGCATTCTCGCTGACAGCACCGGCCTGCAGCCTGACGCGCTCGCCTCTGGCGCAGTATCCGCTGTCAAGGGCCGATTCGGCGGCGGCTGCCATCTCGGCGATGCCGTTGGGGAGCGGCGCCCGATGGCTCTTTTCTGCTGGCAGGCACCCGAATCCCCTGACTTCGTGGATTTCGACGCGGAGCGGACCTGGGTTCGCCGTAACGGGCAGTGGGTCACGATGGGCGAGGTCGTCAATCACGAGTTCATCAATCACCGCATGTGCGGCATTGCCGTTGGCGCGCACGCTTCGCAGGCCGAGCGTATTGCTATCAAGGGATCGCGGGATGGCCGATTCTGCACTGCCATCGCCACTGACGTTGCCGATAGTCTCGGCTTCAACTTCGCCACAGCCACTAACTGCATGCACTCCAATCCCGGTTGGGACATGCTCAAGCCGGGCGAGGAGCAGACCGCGACCGGCAAGATATACTTCGTCGAGGGCACAGTAGATGATGTCTACGCGCTCTACCTGTCTGACTTTGCCCCGCAGCCTTGATTGGCTGAATACAGAGAGGACGGTCCAGCCATGCGTCACGCTACCATCGGTCTTTTCATAGTGCTCACCGCTTCCGCCATCATGGCACAGGATGACGATCCGCTCGCCTGGATCGACGCCGAAGGCGTTCGCGCCGCCTACCATTACGCCAACACGCCTGCAGAGGAGCGCTGCGCTCGGCTGAAGGCCTCCGGAATGAACTCCATGATCCTGAAGGCCTCAGTAGAGAAGGCCCTCCCCTGGTGTAAGGAGGCGAAGAAGCAGGATATGAAGTGCTTCCTCGCCCTCAACTTCAACGTGAATGCAGAGAAGGAGGGCTTCCGCCAGGCGGTATTGCAGGACGGGCGCGTCGAGCGCTACGCTTGCCCACTGGACGAGGGCTTCTGGGAGGATTATCTGACGCCCGCGATGATGGAGCGCGCTGCCGTCGCGGACGACCCCGAGATGCAGGTCGATGGGCTCTGGATCGACTTCGAACTCTACAGCACGGTCACTGGCCAGCGTTACTACACCAACGCATGCTATTGCGACCACTGTCTTGGCGAGTTTTGCGCTCACAAGGGCATCGCGGTACCCGAGGTCGAGCCAGCGGATCGCAGGAAGTGGCTCGACGATCACGGCTTTGGCGAAGAATACCAGCCCTACCTCGGCGAACGTATGGAGGCCCTCGCCACTGAACTGCGGGAGAGCGTCCACGCCTCGTACCCGGACTTCCTGCTTGGCTTCTACCCCACTCCGCACAACTGGTCGCTGCTGGCGGTGGCGCGGGCGTTCTCCACCGAGCGCGTCCCCATCCTGTTGTGGGCCACTGACACCTACGGTGGCGGCGGTGCCGGGCGAGTTCCCGATGACTGGCGCGACCTGTATGCTGACCAGGGCATCAACGCCCGCTACATAGCCGGTCTCCTGCTCCGCTCATACTCGGCGCAGAACCTTGCCGCCAACATCTACGAAGCGACCGGCAAGTGTGACGGCTACTGGCTCTTCACCACCTACACACTCGAGGCCGAGGAGCAGAAGGGTGACTACCACTTGGCCGCGGGCACGCCGCAGGACTACTGGGACGCTCTGCGCCTGGCCAATGACGAGATGGACCGACGCATCGCGGGTGCTGGTGCCTACCAGACCGACTTGGTCGTCGGCCCCGAGCCGGTCGTCTATCCGCCTCTCTCCAAGCCCGAGTTCCGGACGCGGCTCGCACGTCTCATCGCTCCGCCCCACACTGGCGAACTGGTCGAGTACCCGCTGGTGAAGATGCGCTCCTCGAACGTCGTCGCTTTCGCAGGCACTGCGGGCCACGAGGCCCTCGTCAACATCGCGTACCACCAAGTTGGGCCGACGCCCTACGAGATATCTTGGCGCCTCCTCGACTTGGACCGCAATGACCTCGCTAAAGGCGCTGGCGAACCGCAACAGGACGTCGCGGTGACATTCACGCCCGAGGCAGAGGGCATCTACTACCTCATCGTCAGCGCAAACTCGTCTGCCTGGTCGGTGGCAAGCGCCAATGTCCCGGTCGGACTCTATGCGGGCGCAAAACTCCGGACCATCGGCGGTGCGGACCGCCTTTACTTCGCGGTGCCTGAGGGCGTCGAACAGTTCACGCTTCAGCCCGTCGGCTCCAGCGCGCACGAGACCATTCGCCTCGACATCTACGATCCCACAGGCGCCTTGGCCACCACTGGCCAGAGTACCGAAGAAGCGTTCGAAGTGGAGATCCCCGTCGACGCCGGCGATCATGCTGGCGGCGTCTGGTCCTTCGCTATCACTAAGGCCGATGTAGGTATCCTCGAGGACAACTACGTGACCGTCCCTGCTCCATTGCCGCCGCTGGTCTCGCTGGTCCCGGAGCAGGCTTTCGGCACCGCAGGGGAGTAGGGCAACGGTGGACGGCAAACCGCAGAGAGCGCAGAGGTCCGCAGACAACGACGACGACAGAGGCAAGCGACGAAATACACGTGCTGTGGGCGGTTTGTGTGCGGAGAGAGGTGACAGATCATGCGGGACGTCTGGACGCTGCTCGTGTCGGCGGTCCCAGCGGTTGGTTGCTGGCTAATCGCGCGCCGAGCGATGGGGCCTCAAAGAACCGGTTTGGCCGTGGCTACCGCAGCGTACGCAGTCGCCTGCCTTTACGGGGTGACGTGCGTGACGCTGGTCTTCCGGACATCAGGTGGGATAGCGCGAGCGGCGGCTGTGTGGGGTTGGCTGGCGCTAGTGCTGGCGCTGGTGGCTGTCATCGCTAGCGTGTGCAGTCTGGCGGCCAGGGAGCCCGGATCGCGATGGACGCTCATTCCACTCGGCTTGTCCGTGGCGGGCATCGCGCTCAGCATCGCTGCCATGGTTGGGCTCTCCAACGCGCTGTGATACGTGACCGCTCCGGAGCAGGCTTTCACTGTCAGCCCGGAGTAGCACTTCCTGAGGTACACCACAACGGGCCGGGCTTCGGCGCCCGGCCCGTCTGGTATCTGCCGGGTCCTCGGCCTACTTGATATGTAGCACGCGCGAACGCGCGCCGTTGAGCGGGACGATCAGCGCCCCGCCGTCTCAAGGTCTATCGCCGTGCAGATCGCTGCCACCGGCAGCTTCACCACGACATCGCCGTTGCCGGCGCGGTGATAGTCAGAGACTACCACCATCATCTCGCCCTCATGCTCCACGCCCGCACGCGACCGATTCCCACCACCTCGGCCCCCTCGATCAGTTCGCCCTGCACGATCAGGTTCTCGACCTTGCCCGCCGCCCGGATTGCGTCCGAGTAGCCCACAAGCATCTCGCTGTCCCATACTCGGCCGCTCCAGTAGTTGATCCCGCGTGCTCCGTTCGCGAAACACTCGAGCAGCGCGCAGCGCAACGTCTCACCACTGAAAGTGCCCGAGTCGCCGGGCGTGAGCCACGGGAGCACATCCGACTTCGGGAGATTCTCACGGTCCTCGCGCACCCGATCTCCGATCAGGCCCAAGTGATATGGGTAGAGCGGTGTATAGGTCGATACCTGTGAGCTCTGGAGTAGGTCCGGGTACATGGCGTCGAAGTCCCAGGTGAACTGATACGCCTCCCCAGCTCGCCAGTCATACACGCCAATCTCCACGGGCTCGCCGCCCTCCTCCGCCACCGCTGCCCGGGTGGCCGCAACCACGTCGCCCCACATCTCCACACCCTTGGCCTTCTGCCACTCCTCCATTGTAGCGAGCCCGCTTGCCTTGAAATCTGCCTGACAGCGGGTGCACTTGGCCGCATCGCTTGGCCCGCGCCACCCCCACAGTTCGACGTCAGCAAAGAAGTAGTCCGGCAGGGCCCGCGCGTTCTCCTCCGCCACCCGCTGTATCTCCGCCTCGTAGTTCGCGCCTCGGTATGATGGGCACAGTCGCGAGCCGGTCGTCCCGTCCTCAAACTGGCAGTGGATCTCATCGGCCTTCTCGACTCGGTGGAAGGTCGAGTCGATGTTCAGCAGCTTGAAGCCCTCGTCTCGGCACTGCTCCCAGAAGTCAATATCCTCCTGATCGCTCATCCAGTGCACGAAACTCGTGACGGTGTTCAGCCCGCGCTGCTTGTAGGCATCCAGCCCGTCCGGCCAGCTCTTCAGTGAGCCCAATCCATACCAACTCAGGCCTACGCACAGTTGCTCTGGCCGCTCGGTCTCGGGCACCTCCACGGCCATCAGTGGCACCTCTGTAAGTACGCCTTCAGTGCCATCTGCTCGTGTCAGCCGGTAGCGCAACACACCCTCTTGACCATCGGGCCAATCGCCGGCGATGAAGATGCGCCCCCACGTCTTTGTGCTCGATACCGCCTCAGCCGGGAACTCATACCGCGTGAAATCGCCGCCCTCGATCTCCTCACCGGCGATGCCCGCCTCCACCATCTCTGCCCCGCCGACCTTGCCCGCGACCAGGGAGGTGCCGCGAGGCAGATCCAGCGCCACTGTCACGAGTTTGGCTTCAGCACCCGCAGGCATGGTCAAGCCGATCGGGTTAGGCGAGTTGATGTTCGTCGTGAACCACAGGTAGGGCTTGTGGAAGTGCATGCTCGGGCCCGTGACGCTGAAATCCACAGTCGGCAAAGCCGTCATGTCGCATCCCTCGGCGTCATGGTCACCCCGCATCACGTACATCTCGTCACAGACCGTAAGACTGGTCGTGTAGAGCCTGATCCCCACCCATCGCCCACGTGTGTTCAGGTCGCTGAACCGGAACCGGTGCACCCATCCCGTTCCCTCGTACGCGGGTATACCGAACTTCTCGTCATCGCCCTCATTGAAGACTGAGTACTCGCCGACTCGCCGCCAAGTCTCGCCGTCATCGCTCACGAGCGCCTCCATCCAGCTTGGGTGGCAGATACCGGGCTGCACTGCGCCGCCCTAGATTCTGATAGCGATCTCGCGGATGGGCTGCACCTCGCCGAGGTCCGTCGCCAGGTTGCAGCGCCCGCCATACCCCCAACCAACGCACTTGCTCTGGAACCACAGGTGTCCGCGCGCGTGGTCGGACAGCACCCCGTCCGTGAGATCCACGTCGTCGGTATCGCCCTTGTGCGTCAGGTTGTACGCAGCATCGGGGGCATACAGAACCGTCTTCCCAAGCGCCAGGTTCTGTTCGGGGTCGAGGTCCCCCGGTTCAGGCTCCCACATCTGCGCATTCACACCGGCGCAAGCGACCGTAAGCGCGATCAGGCATATCGATAGTCGGCTCATCACCTATCACCTCGGCTGTTCCTTCTGGCATTCGGCAGTCAGCTTCGCTGCCTACGCCCTCTCCCCTCCCCAAGCAACCGGTCAGCGAGGGAGGAATTGCCGTGCTGATGCGGAACTGGCCAATGTAATTCTGAATATAACGGCTACAGCGATAGCCACCGGAGGAAGGCCATGAAGCGTCTGGCGATAGTTGATTTCGATACCTCTCACGTGATTCAGTTCACGATGAGGATCAACAACCTTGAGGACATCGCGGAGGACCAGTGGATCGACAGCGACTTCCGCATCGTCGCTGGCCACAAGGGCAACTCGGAGATCACGACCCCCGAACTCCTGCAGGAATACACCGACAAACTGGTCGGCTGGGGCGTCGAACTCGTTGACAAACCCGAGGACCTCATCGGCATGGTTGATGGCGTCATGATCGAGTCGCAGGGCGGCAAAGAGCACCTCGAGAAGGCCAAGCCCTTCATCGAGGCCGGCATGCCCGTCTACATCGACAAGCCCTTCGCCTGTGACGTCGCCGACGGTCTCGAGATCAAGCGGCTCGCCGAGGCCAATGGCGTGCCCATCTTCTCAAGCTCCTCGCTCCGCTACGCTCTCGAAGTCCAGGATGTCCTCGCCGACGAGGAGGGCGTTGGTGACGTAATCGGCGCGCATGCCTTCAGCCCCGCCGGTCTGCATGAGGCCAACCCCGGCCTCTTCCACTATGGCATCCACGGCGTCGAGACGCTTTACGGGCTCATGGGCCCGGGCTGTGTTGAACTGAGCACGATCTTCGAGGACGGCGGCGAGGTCTCGGTCGGTCGCTGGGCCGACGGTCGCGTTGGCACTGTCCGCGGCACGCGGCCGCCAGGCGCGCACGCGTATGGCTTCACTGTCTGGGGCGAGAAGGGCGTCCGCCTCGAGCGCATCGACGCCTCTTATATCTACCGCGAGCTGCTCAAGCGAGTCATTCAGATGTTCGAGACCGGCGAGGCCGCTCTGGACCTTGACGAGACGATCGAGATTGTCGCCTTCCAGGCTGCCGCGCTCAAGTCCGCCCACAACGGTGGCGCAGTCACGAAGCTCGAGTTCACCGCCGGCGGCTAAGCACCAATGGTTCCCAGAACTAACAGCGGGCGTCCCTGTGAGGGACGCCCGCTTCTCTTCGCCAACGACCTCGCTCAGATGTCCAGCAGGCCACTGATCTCGCCAAACACCGCATCAGGCATCTGGCTCGCGTCCACTACAGCGCACCGCTCGCGATGCCGGTCGGCGTAGCTAAGGAAGCCTTCCCGCACTTTCTCGTGGAACGCGAGTTCCTGCCGCTCAATGCGATCGGCCTCTTCGTTGCCCTCGAAGGCCTCCGGGCCGAACTTCCGTTTCATACCCACCGTCGGATCGAGGTCCAGCACGACCGTCAGATCCGGCGTCACTCCGCCCGTCGCCTCGCCGCTGATCCGCTCCACCAGTTCCACTCCCTGCCCGCCGGCGTGCCCCTGGTAGGCCACCGTGGCCGCGTCAAACCGATCACACAGCACCATCCGTCCTGCCTCAAGCGCAGGCGCAATGATCTGCTGCACATGCTGTGCTCGTGAGGCGCAGAACAGGAATATCTCCGTCAGCGGGTCCATCTCCGGGTATTCCGGGGCAAGCAGCAGCGAGCGCACTCCCTCGCCCACGGGCGTTCCGCCCGGCTCATGCGTCAGCACCGGATCATGCCCGGTCGCTCGCAGCGCCTCGGCGACCCGCGCCAGTTGCGTGGATTTCCCGCATCCCTCGACGCCGTCGAAAACTATGAATCGCAGATCGTCGCGCACTCGTCTGCCTCCGTATCAGTTCGTATCGTCTGCTGCATCGTCACCGTTGGTCTGAGGGGCTTCATCAGGCTCGGCTTCCTGCGCCTGTCCCGCGTCGAGATCCGCCGGTGGTGGCCCGACCACTTCCTCCACGTCATTGCCACCGGACGTGCGCATAGACGCTGTCAGCACGATAGACGCCACCACCACGATCACAATCAGCACCACAACCAGCGCCAGCTTCTGCCCGCGATCATCCATTCCTCTATCCCCTCACAACGCAAACCGCTCGGTGTGAATCTGGCCCGCGCGCACGCCGAGCTTGCGCAACTTTCTGACCACTGAGTTCATCATCATCGGTGGACCACACACGAAGAACGTCTTCTCGCTCAGATCCCCGCCTACGAATCGGTGGATCTTGTCGCGATTGACCAAGCCCACCTCTCCCTCCCAACCCTCTGCGGGTTCGGAGAGCACGTGCGTCAGCGCCAGGCGAGGGAGTTCGCCGGTCGCGATCTGCTCGAGCTCTTCCCTGAACGCGATGTCCTCTTCAGTGCGGTTCGCGTAGAGCAGCGTCACCGACAGATCGGCGCTGGTGTCGCGCATCTGCCTGAGCATGCTCATGAAGGGCGTGATGCCGATCCCACCGGCGATCATCACGAGGTCATCGCTTGGCGCCAGCAGATAGCTGAAGCGCCCAAACGGTCCCTGCACGCGCGCCTGCGCCCCCTCCATCGTCTCCCCCACAGTCGCTGTGAAATCCCCACTTGCCTTGATGGTCGACGTCAGCGCGCCCTCCGTCGTGGGGCTCGAGGAGATGGTGAACGGATGCTCTTCACCATTGTACCGGTCGTCTCGGTAGAGGCTGAGGAAGTGGAATTGCCCTGGCAGATACTCAGGCACGCGCGTGCCATTCGGTGGGCTCAACTCCAGCGTGAACACGTTGTGGGTCTCCTGCTTGACGGACGTCACGCGCCATCCACGCGCCCGGTCCTTCCGCGGCCAGACCAGCTTGTGCATCACCCACGCCAGCACTGCGAGGCCCATCGCCCCGTACCACACAACCTGCATCACCGGGAGCTTGATGTCCTTGCGCGCGAATGTGTGCAGCACGACCAGCGCGAGCATAACCAGCAGCACGTTATGCAGCATTCGCCAGACTTCGTACCGGAAGAGGCGGCCCTGGAGGATACTCGTGATGCCCTGAGCCCACAGTAGCAGAAGCGCGACCTTCCCCAGCGTGATCCACCACGGCAGACTCCGCGACGTGAGCAACTCCCACCCCGCGTCGCTCGCCGCCATCAGCAGGGGATGCAGCGTCAGCAATACGACCCCTACGATCGCCATCGCCCGGTGGAAACGCATCACCAGGTCGAGGCCGAACGCTCGATCGATCCAACGCAAGCGCGCCGCTAACACCAGGTTCAGCACCAATATCATGGTGCCGGCCAGACCGGCGCCTTTCCCCATCTCGAACGCAAAACTGTGGCTGGACACAGGCCGAAAGGCAGCGGCGATGAACAGGGGGCTGACCACCAGCGCGGCGTAGATCACGATCAGCGCAACTCCGCCCGCAGGCATACCATTTCCTGCCCAGCGCGGCTTGGCGACGGCACTGCCCTGTGCCATCACGATCCCTCCCACTCGTTCAGGCCGTCTGCGCTTGCATCAAGTCGTCCGCGGCGGCAGAATGCGAACTCGCCGCCTGGGGTAATCGCCAACAATCTTCGACTTCAGATTGCGCCGCTCGAGCAACTCCACCTGCAGCCGTCGAATGTATGCGCCCTGGGGCAGCAACTCAATCGGGACGTGCTCCACGATCACCCGCTCCGCCGCTTCGTCCACCTCACGTAGCGCGAACTCCTCACGCGCGGCGTCCCGATCCGCATTGGCCAATTCCGTCAGAGCGTCCGCCACCTGCGTATATGTGTCGCTACGCACGGTCACCGCCGCCACAACGTCTTGCGGCGCCAGTCCCTGCTCGGCCGCCCACTCCGAAGTAATCACCACGTCCGTTTCGTCGCGATCATCCGTCAACGTGATTGGTAGCCGCAGTTCCCGGAGGGCGCGCTCCACATGCTCTCGGCTGACACCGACTGGCAGCACCCGCAGCAGGCGCGGGCGATCTTCCGCCTGCCGCAACTCCAGCTCCAGCGTGTCCACCTCGTCGGGTTCAGCATCGATGCGTTTGGCAGCGTGCTCAAAGTGCGCGATCGACTGTTCCCGCGTGACCATCTTCCCGTCTTCGCCTATCTCACGTATCTCCGCCGTGACCGGCCGCCCGAGAAGCACCGTGTCCACCGCGTCGGCCACGTCGTGGTGGATCGCCACCACGTCCATGTCGATAATCTCTATGACGACGTCGAAGGTCGGCGGCGCCTTCCGCTCCAACACCGTCTTCTGAGTGCCCCGCCGCTTCGCCTCGTCATCGCCAAGGGTGACCGCCTGGATGCCCCCGACGAGATCCTCGAGCGTCGGATTGGACATCAGATTATCGAGGCTATTCCCATGCGCGGTCGCGATCAGTTGCACACCACGCTCAGCGATAGTTCGTGCTGCTGCCGCCTCCGCCTCAGTTCCGATCTCATCGATCACGATGACTTCAGGCATATGGTTCTCAACCGCTTCGATCATTACCTGATACTGCTCGCGATCGTGCGGCACCTGCATACGCCGCGCCCGGCCGATTGCGGGATGCGGCACGTCCCCGTCTCCGCCAATCTCGTTATTGGTGTCCACCACGACCACACGTTTGTCGAACTCACCGGCGAGCACGCGCGCCATCTCACGCAGCCTGGTGGTCTTGCCGACCCCCGGTCCTCCGAGCAGCATGATGTTCTGCCCAATCTCCACGATGTCCCGGATGATATCGATCGTCCCAAACACCGCTCGGCCAACGCGGCATGTCAGCCCCACGACTTCCCCGTGCCGATTGCGGATTGCGCTGATGCGATGCAGCGTCGCCTCAATCCCGGCGCGGTTGTCCCGGTCAAAATCGCTGATGCGCGACGTCACGTGCTCGATATCCGCGCGCAAGGCCGGCGTGTTGCCCTCCATCTCAAAGCCCTCAGTGAACCGGACCTCTATCGGCCGCCCGACGTCCACTACGACCTCAATCAGCTCATCCAGGTCGCGCCCCTCAAGCAGCGCTTTCACGCGCTCGGGCAGGACCGCGATGAATTCTTCGATGTCGCTGGTCACTTGTTCTCGCTCGTCCATGCCGCCCGTTCCTATCAGCTAGCCGTTTCGGGCTTGCGGAAGATCAGGATGTATTCCTTTTGCATGACGTTGTAGAGCCCGAAAATGATCTTGTCCAACGACTGCTCAAGAACCATCCCGGCCTCCTCACATGCCTTTACGAACATCCCCGTCGTATCTATCTCTTCGCCCTGATAGGTCATGTTCCCTATCACCACCGCGCACTGGCGGCCGGGCTTCAGCGTTCGGTGCATCTCCCGAGCGGCGATTCGCATATCCCGCTCGTACAACTCAAAGCGCCGCTTACCCGTGCCGCGCACCCCGATGAACTCCTCGGATATCTCGTCCAGATCAAACCCCATCGCCGTAAGCGCGTGTTCATCGTTCTTGACGTAGTTGAGCGCAATCGAGTATGGCGGCGAGGTCACTATCCCATCGACGCTTGCCGTCTCCACCGGCAAATCCCGTGCATCACCGTTGCGCACGTCCACCTGACCGAACGTGAGCCCCAACTCAGCTTTCGCCCGTGCATGATCGTGTACTGATGCAAGCATCTTGTCGCGATTGACGACGAACGAGTCCCGCATGTCCTTGCGTCGGCGCGAGTTATCCGAACGCGCTATCATCTCCGCGAGGTCGAAGAAGTCCCTAACTGGCCCCTCGGGCAACTCCGGTTGCTCCACATCGCTTTCGGAGCAGGGAGCCACGTACTCAGCTGCCTCCTCGATATCGCCAAGCACCAACCATGCGCCCGTCTTCACCCGCGAGATCAGGCAACACAACGGAGACACATCCACGCCTATGCTATCGATCCCCAGCAACTGCGCCTCCAGGACTGTCGTGCCCGAGCCGATGAACGGGTCGAGCACGGTCTCCCCAGGCCCGAGCCCTATGATACCCATTAACGCGCGGATCATCTGTGGGTGGAACTTGCCTTTGTAGGGATAGAACCAGTGGGTGAGATATTGGTTGACGGAGCGAGTCTGGTTGCACTGCTGGATGAAGTGGTAGTCGCTCAACCGGCCATCGACTGATTTGACGTAGGCGGATCGTCGCAGGAGGGGTTCGGGGTCAGTGTCATCGGGTACGGTGAACTCGCGCAGACTACCGGAGACTTCCCACTCCGCCGCGAGTCTCCCGAGCTCCATCTGTGCGAGCACGAGTTCGTAGATAAACTGTACGTTGTTGTGCAGTTCAAGCTGCATTGGTTGCTGCGTCACCTGCGCGTGTGATGGCCAATCGTGTACGCTCGGAGCTTTCGCCGACGCCCGTAAGGCGACCTCCCGCGACCGCATGCCCTCGGGCCCCGGTCGCCGGGTGGCCCTACCCTCTCTCCAGCTTGGCGATGGACGCCAGCAGTTTCTTCACGCCCCCACCGCCCTTGAAGGCTACGGTGACTTTCCAGTCATCGTCCTCAGGCTCGGCGGAGACGACGACGCCTTTGCCGAACTTGTGGTGATGAACCTTGTCGCCAGCTTTGTAGGCGTCACCGGCGGCTGCGGCGGTGCGCTTCTTGCGCACGGCGGCTGCTTTGGCTTCGGCTTTGGCGGTGACGACTTCCTCGGCCTCGGTTTCTTTGCGCACTCGGGAGGCGTTCTCTCTGGCGCGATTCATCAGCTTGCCGATGTCCATCTTCTTGCCGGTCTTCGGATCCTCGAAGACGTCCTCGCCCGCGTCGAGCATCCTCGGCTGCGAGCCGCCCGAGAAGTTCTGCCGACGGTCCAGCAGCTCCTTCGGGAGGTGCTTGAGGAAACGCGACGGGGCCTGCCGCCGCACTTCGCCATAGATGGTCCGCTGGAACGCGTGGCTGATGTAGAGCAGCTTCTCCGCCCGGGTTATCCCGACGTAGGCCAGCCGCCGCTCCTCTTCGATCTCGCTCTCATCG
Source organism: Candidatus Zipacnadia bacterium (assembly GCA_029821735.1). GTDB lineage: Bacteria > Armatimonadota > Zipacnadia > Zipacnadales > UBA5352 > JALGSU01. The sequence goes on from JALGSU010000026.1 coordinate 44,076, forward strand.
CCCATCGAGCGTTCGTGCGGGAATATCCCGTCCTCGAGGCCCACGAGAAACACTATGGGGAACTCGAGTCCCTTCGCCGAATGCAGCGTCATAAGCGAGACCGCGCCGGTGATCTCGTCGGCCTCATCCAGATCCGAGATCAGCGCGATGTGCTCCAGGAAATCGCCGAGTTTGGCGTCCGGGTTCTTGCGCACATAGGCAGCCGCCGTGCTGACGAACTCCTGCAGGTTCTCTACGCGCATGGCGTCCTCGGCCTTCCCGGTATCCCGGTAGGCCTGGATCATCCCGGTATCTTCCACGACTGCGCGCACAAGGTCCGGCAACGGCGCGTATGGCACTCGTCCACGCATCGCAATCATCATATCGTAGAAGTATTCCACCGATTCCCGCGCTCGCTTGCGCTGATCCTCGTCGGCGGCGAAGACCCGACACGATTCGAGCAGTGGCTTACCATCACGTTCGCTCATGATGGTGATGGCCTTCACGGTTGTGTCGCCGATGCCGCGCGTGGGCTTGTTGATGATGCGGCGCAGCGAGAGGTCGTCGGCGGGGTTGAACAGGCACCGCAGGTAGGCGATCGCGTCCTTGATTTCCGCGCGCTCGAAGAAGCTCAAGCCTCCGACGATGTCGTAGGGAATCTGCATGGTCGCAAGCGCCTGCTCGAAGGCTCGCGACATCGCATTTGTGCGGTATAGAATCGCGTATTCCCCAAAGCGAGCCGCTTTCGCCCTGACCTGGGTCGCGATGGTCTGCGCCACCCATTCCGCTTCCTCTTCACCGTTGAGCGCCTCGTAGACGATGATATTGTCGCCCGGCGGATTCGCAGTCCACAGCTTCTTGTCGGCACGGCTCTTGTTGTTTTGGATGACCGCAAACGCGCATTCGATGATCTTCCCAGTAGACCGATAGTTCTGCTCGAGCTTCACCACGGTCGCGTCCGGGTAGTGCTTGTGGAAGTCGAGGATGATCCCGACGTTGGCCCCACGCCAGCCGTAGATGCTCTGGTCATCGTCACCTACTACGCACAGGTTCCCGTGTCCCTCAGAAAGCAGTTGCACGAACCGGAACTGCGCGAAGTTGATGTCCTGGTACTCGTCCACCAGCACGAACCGGAAACGCTGCTGGTACTTCGTGCGCACATCTTCCTGTGTCTCGAGCAACTGCACAGCTTTCATGATGAGGTCATCGAAATCAAGCGCCTGGTTCCGTTCGAGCGCGCGCTGGTACCGGTCATACGCCTTGGCCACCAGCTTCTCAAAGCCCCCGCGCCGCGTCCGTCGATACTCGTCCGGACCGATCAGCTCGTTCTTCGCGGCACTGACGGCGTCGAGCACGTCACGCGTGTTCCAGTCGGCAGCTTTCTCGTCCTCGGCCGCAAGCGGCTCAATGCGCGCCAGAATCTCCTTCATGATGGCCTGTTGATCGCCGTCGTCGAAGATCGAGTAGGCGGGTGGCACGCCGATTGCTTCGCCCTCCACGCGCAGAATCCGCGCGCACATCGAGTGGAACGTACCCGCCCAGACGTCGCGCGCGCCACTGCCCACGAGGTCCTCGATGCGCTCTTTCATCTCGTTCGCGGCCTTGTTCGTGAACGTGACCGCGAGAATCTCGGAGGGCTTGACGCCCTTGTTCCCGATCATGTGGGCAATGCGGTAGGTCAGCGCGCGTGTCTTGCCCGATCCAGCGCCCGCAAAGATCAGTACTGGGCCCTCAGTCGTCTCGGCTGCAAGGCGTTGTTCGTCGTTGAGCTTGCTCAGCAATGACATTGAGTGGTGTTACCTTTCTGCAATGGAAAACGCCCCCGCTGGACGAGGGCGCAGGTGTCGTGCCTGTATGATACCACATTCGACCCGAACCACGCCACCACGTCCGTTCGAGGACTTCGCCGCGGGTCTGCGGATGCCTGCCGGCGCCTGCGGGATCGGAGGAAAGTGCGCAAACTCCGGCGAAAGCCGCTTCATGAGCTCCCCATCCCCTGCAGTTCGCTCGAGGCTTCGGCTGACTTGGCCTGAGGTGGTGGCGTTCTGCCTGCTGGCGGGCGTGGTCTCGACGCTGGTGCGCGGATATGGCTTCGCGGAACATGATCAGGTGGAGCAGTTGCCGCTGGTGCTGCGTTCGCTCGATCCAGGCTTTGCGCCGGGCGACTTCTATGTGAACGCCAGCGAGCAGTTCTCGGTTCGGCGGTATTTCGTGATACTGGTGGCGGGGCTGGCGCGCGTGTTCCCGCTTCCAGTGCTATATCTGCTGCTGACCATATTGGGCAACTCGGCAGTGGGGCTCATTACGCTTATCGCCGCAAGACGCATTGCGGCCGGAGATGATCGGCCCGCGATGCTTGCTTGCGTGCTGGTGCTGAGCGTGCGCAGTATTGCGCCTGGTGGAGCGGCTGATCTCACTTTCCACGGTCTCGCGCCGTCTGTCCCCGCGATGCCCTTCGTTTTACTTGCGCTATGGACGGGGGTCATGGGGCGGCCCTGGCTTTGCGTGCTCTGCGCCGTGGTCGCTTGCCTGTTCCAGCCTCTGATCGCGGCTGCGGCGGGTGGCATTGGTCTGCTGGCTGCAGGCGTGACGGCCCTCTCGGAACGCCGTGGCAAGGCGGCTGTGGGCGTGGGAGTCGCAGCTATCCTCTTTGGCGTGGCGCTCAATACCATTTGGCTGGGTGACTACGAGACCTTCCTCAGCGCTCGAGAGTTCATCGACATAATAGGCAATATCCGCCACCCTCACCACTATATTCCGAGCACATTTCCTCTTCGGAACTGGCTCACGACCGCTGGTCTGCTGATGGCTCTGGGCGTCTCCCTGAGGTGGTATGCCTGTGCTCCGCAGGCTGATCGTCGCATCACCCGTGGCATTCTCATTGCCACGGTCGTCGTGGTACTCACGTGGGTGGGGGGCTATGTCTTCGTCGAGGTCATCCCGACACGCTTCTGGACGATGCTTCAGGCTTTCCGCTACGCTTTCGTCATCAAGTGGTTCGCGCTCATGCTGATAGCGGTGACTGCGACGCGTCTGTGGGCCACCGGCGGCAGCGCCCGGCTGCCGGCGGTTCTCATGTGCGCAGGGACGGGTGTGCCTCAGGGCATCATTGCAGGCTGGGCGCACGTCGTGGAGTTGCTCCGAAGGCGTCTGCCGGGGATTGCGAGGTCAGTGCTGCTGGTCGTCGCCGTGGTATTTGCGCTGGCGGCCCATTACAAGTTCGGCTGGGAGCTACCTGAGATACTCGCGCTGGCTCTACTCGGGCTGCTGGCATTCGCGTTCGGTCGCCTGCAATCCTCAGCGGCTCGGATTGCATCGGGGGCTGCTCTCGCAACAGTGATCACAGCCGCCCTCATCCTCGGACCGTTCCCGCATATGCGCCCACACATCACCATGGCGCAGTCGCTCGGCGACCTGATGCCTGCGGCCGACTTCGCCCGCATCAGCACGCCTGCCGACGCGATCTTCGTGGTCCCGCCTCGGGCGGAGGCTTTCCGAACGGCCGCTGAACGCGCGCACGTGGTTGATTTTAAGTGCATCCCCCACTTCGACGCGGGGCTTGTGGGCTGGCACCAGCGGATGCGGGCCTGCTACGGTGATGTGCCGTCCTCAGGTTTCCAGATGGCGGTCGACATGGACCAAGCATATCACGACATTAGCGACTCGGCCCTGGCAGAGCTCGCGGAGACATATGGCGCCGACCACGCTCTCCTGTATGGCGAAACGCGGACCGCGCTGCCCGTGCTCTACAGCGATGCGCGGTGGAAGATCGTCCGCATTCCTTAGAGCTATTGCCCGCCTGCGCTCTCTTCTTTGGGCTTGACCCAGGCCGCGATCAATGCTGCACTGATGATCAGCAGGCACCCCATGATGACGAACGGTAGCCTCATCCCCACCGCAGACGCCACGAACCCACCCGCCAGAGGCCCCAGCGCAATCCCGAGGCATTGTGCCGCCTGTATGGTCCCGAAAGCGCGGCCGTAAGTCTCCGCCGCAACGTTGGCGCCGATCATCGAGTTCGCGAGCGGCCCCATCGCCCCCGTCGCCAGCCCCCAGCCGACCCGGAGCACCACCAACTGCCCAAAGCTCGTCGCCAGCGCGTGCGGGAAGCTCAGCAGACCAGCCGCAGCGGAAGTCCACACGAGCAGCTTGCCCTGGTTGGTGCGCTCACCGAACTTCCCCAGCGTCACACACGCGATGCCCGCCGCGATGCCCGCGATACCTATGAGCATTCCAGTCGCCGTAGCGGGCGGAACGTGAGGCGATATCTTCTCGACGAACAGTGGGAAGATTGGCACCACAAACATCATCGAGAACGCGCCGAGGAAACACATGCCGAGAACCGCAACAGCGCCCTTTCCGCCAAACGCCTCACGCAGACCGTTCCCGTTGGTCGGGCACTGGTCGGGCCGCACGAAGCGCTCGTGTGCACCGAAACCCACCACCAGCCCGGCGATCAGCCACAACCCTCCGCACAGAAAGAATGGGATCCGGTATCCGTATTGGTCGGCGACCAGTCCCCCGAGCCATGGCCCGATCGAGCAGCCCACGATGATTGCGGTCTGCATCACGCCCATCGCATAGCCAAGCCGCGCTCTCGGCACGGAGCTTGCCACCAACGTGTTGCACGCGGCCCCGGTGCCGGTGACAGCGCCCTGCAGGAGCCGCAAGAACACAAGCTGTGGTGCAGTCTGCGCCAGCCCAAGCACTGCAATGACGAACGCTCCACCGATCATGCAGCGCATCAGCATCAGCTTGCGGCCGACGCGGTCGGCCACCCATCCCCATATCGGCGAGAAGACCGCCAGCGCAATCCCCGCGCTCGTGATCGCCGCGCCTGCCCAGATGCCCACCAAGCGCTCGTCCGTTACGCCAAGTTCCCGAACATAGAACGGTAGGAATGGCATGCAGAACGAGAAGCCCACGTTGGCCAACATGTGCGCGATCCATACCGACCAAAGCGTGCGCCGCCAATGCGGCGCGCCCTGGTCCAGGTCGGCGTCGGGGTGCTGGTTATCAGCGAGTTGCTTGGCCACTACCGTCTTCCCCTGGTGCGTCTACATCCTGGTCGGCTGGTACGCTGTTCGCGGGCTTCACGAACCGCGACAGCACACCCGAGCTGATGATGAAGAGCACTCCCATGATGAGGAACGGCATCCGGAACCCCAGCACCGATGCCGCCAGTCCGCACAGGATCGGCCCGGCCGCCATCCCCATCGCGTTCGCGGACCGTGTCACACCATAGGCGCGACCGAGCATATCCGGCGACACCGCCGTGCTGATGAACGCGTTCATGCTCGGCTGAATACCCCCGGTGGCTCCGCTGACCAGCATGCGGATCGGCAGGAGTTGCGCCACCGTTTGCACGAACGCCTGTGGCATCACCAATAGTCCCGATACCAGCGTGACACCGACCAGCAGGTTCTTGTGCCCCTTTCGATCTCCCAGCCTGCCCACGGCGGTGGCCGCCAGTCCCGCCGCCAGGCCCCCCGCTCCGAGCAGCATGCCGGTCACACTCGCCGCCTTCGCTGAGCCGACGATGCCTTCCACCAGCAACGGGAAGATCGGCCCGCTGAACGACAGCGACAGCGCAACGATGAACAGCCCCACGAGCACAGCAACCAGACCCCGGCGACCGAATGCCTGGCGCAGGCCGTGCCCGTTGCCAGTCGCATTGCCGTCGGCTTTCTCAAAATCCTCGTGCGCCCCAAACATCGCCACGAGGCCCGCAGCAAAGAGGATACCTGCCGCCACGAAACATGAGGTGCGCAATCCCCAGTACTCAGCGAGGTACCCGCCCACCCACGGCCCCGCTGCAAGGCCCAGGACCACCATCGTCTGGTTCAGCCCGAGGCTAAGCCCCATCCGCCTGCGTGGCACCACGCTCGATACCAGCGTGTTCGTCGCGGTCACGGTGCCGGTAAGCGTCCCCTGCAAAAGTCGCACCGCCAACAGTTGATACACGTTCCGGCACAGCCCCATCAGCACTAGCGTGAGAACCGCCCCGAACATCGCCCGCCCAACCATCATCTTCCGCCCGTACTTGTCGGCGACCGCTCCCCAGAAGGGCGCGAAAATGCCGAAGGTGATGCTCATTGATCCCACAATAAGCCCCGCCCACGCGGCCACCTGCGCGTCTCCCCGTACGCCAAGTTCCTTCACATAAAAGGGCAGGAATGGCTGCACAAGCGAGAATCCGAAGATCGACACGAACTGAGCTATGAGGAGCGCTCCGAGGGTGCGTCGCCACGGCGGCGTGGGGGGACGATCTTCTGATGTGTTGGGCGCCTCCGGCTGAACGCGGGGCACCAACTGCTTGCTCATGCTTGGCCGCTACCTTGGCTTCGTCGAGTGCCTCTACAAATATGGCCCGCCGCACGTGGGCACTTGCCCGATAGTGCTGCGAGCCGTCTCTGTGAGTTCTTGTTTGGCCTGCTTGGCCATGCATACTACAGAGTCTCGCTGGCGAACGCAACCCCACGTTCAGCCTTGTGCTCTGCGGCGCGTGCAGGTGCACGGCCCATCTCAGGTGAACTCCACACGTGCGCATGACGACGGAGCCACCATGGAGACAGGGGACCAACCGGTATGGCTGACAGCCTTGAGTTCCGCGAATACGTGGACGAGGATTTCGCGACATTCCTCGTCCTGCATAACGATGTCTTCCCGCCAGTGTCAGAGGGTGAGATGGCTGCCTGGATGGCTCGCGACGATGTCACTGCGGGCGTCGCAATCCTCGACGGTCGGGTGGTCGGGGAGATTCCACTGCACATACGCGACTTCATGGTACGGCCGGGTGTTCACATCCGCGCTGCGTTCGAGCACTCCGTCTGCGTCGCGGAGAGCATGCGCGGCACCGGCCTCGGCACTCAGATCCAGACGGCCATGAAACAGTTTCTCATCGGGCGGGCCGAGGCCCTCACCGTCTACCGCGGCGGCGAACGCACACCCGCCTACCGTTTCTACGACCAGAATGGGCTCGTCGACCTGACTTACCACCGACACTACGAGCACACGAACCCGGCGGCCGTCGCGTCCCGGGGCTTCGAGCCCGTCGACATTTCCGAGATCATTGCCAACGAAGCCCAAATCCTGCGCGTCTTCGAGGATGCCCTCGGCCACGCCGCTGGCCGGCAGATCCGTCGCCCGGGGTTCTTCACTGGTACCTTCACCAACCTCGAGATGTGCGAACTCAAGCCCCGAATGACCGGCATTCTCGCCGAGGAGTCGGATGGCCTGGCTGGCTACTGCATTCTCTTGTCCGGTCACAAACCCGACTCGCCGCTGCGCATCGCGGAGGTCGCCGCCCGTGGGCGCAACCGCGAGCTCATCGAGTCCCTGGTGCGCAGTGCCTGTTCGATGGCTGCCGAACGCGGCGTGCCCGCCACAGTCTCGCTGCACGACTACACCTTCTGCTGGCGCCTCTTCACCCAGCTCGGATTCACGGGCTCGCCGCGCGGTGAGATGATCATGGGCACACCCCTTGACTGGCACGCCATGGCTCAGCGGGTTTGGTGGCGTCAACCGGCTCTGGACGACGTCCAAGTGAATATCGCCACACCCGAACGCGACCTCACCATCCACGAGCCGACCGACACGCCTGCTCGCACGCTGACGCTCGAGATGAAGCATCACCAGGCCTCTCGGTACCTCTTCTCGCGATTGGACCTGCCTGCCCAGATACGCAGTGAGATGGTTACTTGCCACAACGCCACCAAGGCCGACATAGAGGCGCTGGGACGCGCCCTACCCTTCGCTCCCTGGGAAATCCGTGACATCGAGCACATCTGACGGGAGATTTCACCATGCCCATCGCACAGGTGACGCCAACACTCAAGCATGCCGATCTGACTGACGAACGCTTCGCGCGCGTCTGCCATAGGTGGTATCTCGCTGACGAGTCAGGCTACGCCGACATCGCGGTCCGTTATTGTGAGGACCTGTGCATCAGCGTCGGCGATGAGCCCAACCGCTTCGCACTCCTCGCCGACGCCGAGATGGCCCCCGAGGAATATGCAGTCACAATCGAGCCCCATGCCATCGAGGTCAAGGCCGCTGGTCGTCGCGGCTTCCTCTACGCTCTCGCCACCATCAACCAGCTTCGCGACGGACCGTGGCTTCCCTGCGGCTACATCCATGACGAGCCGCGGCTGCCCGTGCGTGGGCTGCAATTCATGTTTGAGTCCGTCAAGCAGCTGACCTTCGACGCCGCCATGGGGCTTCTCGAGGCGGCCGGCCGCCACAAGCTCAACACGATTCTCATGGAGTTCGGCGACCACTTCCCGTTCGAGTCGCCCCATGAGATCATCGCCTCCGAGGCCGCTCTGACTCGCGGCGAGGTCCGCCAACTGGTCTCGCGGGCCGCGGACCTCGGGATCACTATTATCCCTTTGCTCCAGTCTCTCGGACACCTCGGCTATGCACTCAAGCATGAACAGTACAGTTCCGTGCGCGAGGAGGATGAGGTACGTCACCAGCTCTGCCCACTGAACGATCGCTCTTTTGAGCTGTGGACCGAACTCGCCGAGCAGATGCTCGAACTCTTCCCTCGCTGCAGCTTGATGCATATCGGCGGCGACGAGGCACGCCAGCTCGGCGTCTGCCCCACTTGTGCCGCCGCCAAAGACGAGATCGGTATCGGTGGCCTCTACACCACTCATATAAACAAGGTCTGCGCATGGCTGGCCGAGCGCAACATCACTCCTATCATCTGGGATGACATTCTCTGCGCCCACCCGGAGACAATCGACCACCTCCACGGATCCGCTCAGATCATGTACTGGGATTACTGGACGACTTCAGACCCCAGCCCACTGCTTGTCGCCCGTGGCAACTCACCGACCGTCGTCTACAACCGCGCATGGGACGATGAGTGGGCGGCCGAGCTATCCGATGTGACGCGCGCCACAATCTCCCGGTTTGCTCAACCCATCGACCCGGACGCCGATCTCAGCTCGGAATATCTCGCGGCCTATCGACACTGTCTGGGCGATGCATTCCCCAAAGCCGCCCGCGCTTTCCCGTATCTGGAGCACTTCCAGCAGGCGGGCCGCGTCGTGTACGGAGCCCCCTCCTGCTCCGGCAACCACAGCTTCTGGCACACGCTGCCAGACCTGCCTCGACACGGTGAGAACATCAAGACCTTCGCCGACCGTTGCATTGAGGCGAAAGCCGCCGGCATGATCACCTCGGCGTGGTACAACACATCACCTGACTTCCTCCACTGGGGGATTCTGACGACCGCGGAGTTCACCTGGTAGGAGGCGCAGACCATGCACGTCATGCACATCCGTCCGCATCACCTGCTGGACATCATCGCCTCGCACGGGGCTGGAGCCGAGTTCAAGCCCGCCGCCTACGGGCACGCGGTGCACACCTGCGCCGAGATCGTTCTGGGCGATGTCAGCACCCCGCTGGAGTTCATAGTGGGAGCTGACTTCATCTGCGAGCCGTGCATCCACCTCGTCGACGGACTGTGCGATGACATGGTCAACTCACTCGATCCGCCCGTTCTCAAGCAAGACTACAACGATGACCTGGATCGCCGTCTGCTGGTGCACTTCGGACTGGCGGAGGGCGACCGCATGACCTTCGGCGAATACCTGACCGTGATCCGCGAGCACCTCGATGGCTTGGCCGAGATATGCTCTCACCCCGGGGAGTCTGTTGACAAACGACGCAGTGACCTCGCCGCGGGGCTCACCAATCTGGGCTTCTGAGGGACCGCCCACATGAATGACCTGTCCCTGCACAAATGGGCCCGCGATATCGGCCTGCGCGAGGCCGCCGCCAGGCGTCACCGCATCGGCGTGTACGATCCCGGTCACGTGCGCTACCAGTTCGGACACGAGCCGACTCGTGTGCCTTACCATCCAACGGGCGAGGACTGGGCGCTGCTCGACACCTACGCTGAGTGCGGTGTCGGTTTCGTGCATCTGTGGTATTGGGGTGACTGGATCGGTCTCCACAGCAAGGGCGCCATGGAGGCGTTGAACCCACGCGCCACTCGCCGCTTCGTTGACGAATGCCACCGGCGCGACCTCAAGGTTATCCCGTATGTGTCGCCCGGCTACCTCGATACCGCCAACCCGACGCATCGCCCCGAGTGGAGCCGCGGGGCATCCCACCTGGTTGAGCTGTGCAATGACTTCGATCTGCTCTGTCCAGGCAGCGAGAGCTGGCGACGCTTCTTTCTCGATGACCTCGATCGCATTCTCGACGACTACGCCTTCGACGGCGTCTACTGGGACGGCGGCATCGGCGCCAACAGGCCGGGCTGTGCCAACCCGCAGGCAGACCGCCACGTCCACTTCGTCGAGGCAGATCCCGCCGACCAGCCTGCCAGCGAGGCCACCACCGACGGTTACCTCTCCCTCTGGAATGACCTGCTCTTCGAGATGTACGTGCGTGTGAAACGTCGTGGTGGCATTGTGGTGGCCCACATCGGCGGCGACCGCCCGTCTCCCTTCGATGACCCCTGTTGGGACTACCTCCTCGTCGGTGAGGGCATCGGTGACGCCCTTGAGTCCGTCGACCGCACCAGGGATTTTCCGCCCTACCTCATTCGCTTCAATGACTGGAGCCGCCTCATCACCGACTGGTCCGAAGGCGACTACACGCCAGATATGTCAAGGGTCGCCGAGATCGAGCACGCGCTCATGGCCGCCTGCATCCCTTACCTGCAGTTCCCCTGGCTGGAGGATGGCTGCTATGGCGAGCGCGAGGACGTCTTCTCCATGCCGGGCGTGAACTGGAAGCAGGGGCACGATCACTGGACCGAGTGGAAGAAGGCTCAGTCCGCCGCCGGCCTCGCTCCGCTCGGTAACGCCAGTTGGGCCGGTGATCGAGACCGTTACCTGCGCTACCTCGACACCTACCGACGGATGGCCACTGACAACGCGCTCCTCTACCGCGAAATCGGCCCCGTCCCTGACTGCCCCTTCCCAACCACCGAGGGCCGTCGCCGGGTCTCAGTTTTTGTCAACGATGCGCTATGGGTGGCCGTCGGCAATCTCGAAGACGCGGCCGAGTCCGTCGTCGTGAGGCCGTTGAGGTCCGATGCGCCACTCACGCAAATCACATTGCCCGCCGGGCGGCTGACGGTACTGCGCTACCGCGACCTGACTTCGCCACCCGAGATCATCACTTTCGAGGACCCCTGATAGCATCTGCCCAAACGATCGCCGCAGCACCTGCTGCCGCAACACATTGAAGGAGTGACCAGCCATGCCTGACGACCCCGTAGAGATATTCGCCGAAGAGCGCGGGGCTTGGGGCCCGCCACTGACCATGCCCGAGGGTGTCGAATTCCGTCGCGGCGTCCCCTTCGGCACCGGTGGTGGTCACGAACTGACCGCCGACCTCTTCCTGCCACCCGCCGAATTCTCGGGCCTCCGTCCGGCCATGCTCTACATCTACGGTGGTGGCTGGCAGGGCGGCACTCCGTCGCACTTCTACCGCCAGGCGGCCCGACTTGCCGCGAAAGGCATCGTTGGCGTCTGCAACTGCTATCGCCTCTCCGACGAGGCGATCTTCCCCGCCGCCGTCGAGGACTGCAAGTGCGCCGTCCGCTGGATGCGCGCCTCGGCCAATGAATTGGCCATCGACGCGGACCGCATCGGCGTCGCGGGTGGCTCTGCCGGTGGGCATCTCGCCGCCATGGTCGCGACCACCGCCGGCGTGCCCGAACTCGAGGGCGAGGGCGGCCACGCCGAGTTCTCGAGCGCGGTGAAGCTCGCGGTTCCCTTCAACCCAATTACCGACTGCTTCAACTTCTACGTCGACGGCTCCGAGCCCCCGCCTTGGACTATCAAGTTCCTCGGCGGCACGCCCGCAGAAGAGCCCGACGCCTACCACCTTGCATCGCCGATCGAGTTCGTCGGCCCTGATACACCGCCGTGCCTCGTTCCACATGGCACTGGTGACATCACCGTTCCGCACGATCACGCGATCCGCTTCGCCGATGCGATGGCCGCTGCTGGTCGAGAGTGCGAACTCGTTCTCGTGGAGGGCGAGCCACACGGCTTCTTCAACTGGGAGCCGAGCTTCGAGCCCATCTACGCCACCTTCGAGCAGTTCGTCCTCAGCCACATCTGAGCCCGCACGAATCACGAGGCCCGCGCTGGTGCGCGGGCCTCATTGCCCTCTCGTCACGCGGCCACTATTCCACCACCGTCACACCCAGCAGCACCGGTCGCGCCTGCCCGAGCGCCGATGTCATCCCGATGCTGGCCACCGGCTTGTCGGGTTCCGGGTTGCGCCACTCCCAGACGCCCAGCGTCGCCACCGCTCCCGCCGCCGTCTTCCCCTGCCACAGATCGAGGGCGGCCGACGGTCCTCGCTGCGAGTTCCACTCGCTCATGTTGGCCAGATACACCAGTTCCGCTACCGCCTCGCTCCCATCTTCGTACGTGATCGTGTAGCGCCCCAACGTCGTCATCCGCTCTCCCTTGCGGTCGTAGAACGGTCGCAGTCGCACTCGCGGTAGGCTACAGGTATGCAGGAACCTGATCGCCTCAGTCGCCATACCGACCGGAATCTCCCACACCGACTCGGGGTACAGGCCCGGACGCGTGGTCTCATCGGCCAGCATCACGCAGGATTTCCCGTCGTTCGCGGCTCCGTCCACCAGCCGGAACGGCGTCTCCCCTACCCATATCAGTCCGGTCGGCAGACTACGCAGGTCATACTGCGGACCTGCGCCCATCCACGCTCCGCGTCCACCGTCGACGGTTCCCTCGTTGCAGAACGCCGCCAGATCTAGCGCGCGGAAACTCTTCGCCACCGGCCGGCCCATTTCCCACAGTCGATTGAATGTTGGGACCGGTTGATACGTGATCTCCGCCAGCGTTGGCTTCTCCACCGACCAGGCGTTTTCGGCTGCCAGCACCCAGCCAGCCGGAAGGTGCGGGTATCGGCCGATGTGCGAACCGATCCCCGACCACGTTGTGCCCATGTAGCCGAGTATCTCATGCTCCTTCGTCTTCGTCGCGAAGTTCCACACGTTCATCGGCTCGTACCAGGGATTGCCCAGCACGCGGAAGCCATGCTCCTCCCAATAGTTCAGCGAAGCATCGAAGTCGTAGTCGGCCGAATAATGCCAGTCACAGATGACGATGTCTTTGGGCAGATCATCAGTTGCTTCTGCCACGTTGTACTGCTTGATCCCATTGTGGCTGGGCAGATACATGTCCCCCCACATCAGCGTTGTGATCCCTTTCTCGGCGAGATGATCATGCAGCGCGATGATGTCGTCAGTGAATAGCTTCGACGGGGCAATCCCGGTGCATCGGGGGCAGGTGGCGATGTCGTCGAAGGTCGCCTCATCGCGCCCGATGTGGAAGTACTCGGGCTCAAACACTTCGATCAACTCGTCCATCAGATCAAGCACCATCGGCAGCGTGCGCGGGTGCAGCGGGCAGTAGTTGAACTGGTCCTGATGACCTTTCGTGCTGCCCTCCGGTGCCTCGGCCAGCTCGGCGTATTCCGCGTGGCGCAGCGCATAGCCGAAATGCGCGAAGGTCGCCAGTTGCGGGAACACCGTCATATGCCGCTCCCGCGCATACGCCACCAGCTCCTTCAGTTCAGCTCTGGTCGGCGCCTCGGGCCCCGCAATGGTCGGGTGGCTCTCATACTGCAGGTTGCCGTTGACCTCCATGCATACCTGGTTGAACTTCATCAGCGCCAGCGTATCGATGAACTTCCGATACGTCGCCAAATCCGTCTGCTTGGGTCCGCTCAGGTGCCAGCCTCGCCATGCAATGTCCGGCCAGTCCACGATCGTGCATCCGTCCAGCAGCGGGCCCTCCTGATCCTCATTCACCAACTGCCGCAGCGTCTGGATGCCATAGAACGCCCCCCTGGCGTCCTTCCCAGCGATCTCCACGCCCCACTCCCCGACCGTCAGGCGGTAGCCTTCCTGTCGAAGCGTCCGGTCCGTCTCATCCACCCGGACTAAAATGCCCTTCAGGGCAGTCTCGCCACGAGTGACTTCCAGTTTCAGCCCGAACCGCTTCTGCATGTCCGCCGCCAACATCTCGGCTCCGACCATGCTTACGTCCCCTGCGACCACGACGCGCGTTCCCTCCGCGATCCGGAACACGCCCGGCTGCCACTCGACCTGTTGCGGCTGCGGCACCACGGCCGGCTCGGGAGACGCGGTCATATCGCGGGCCACTCGCTCCGGCGGCTGCGTGGCCCCGGTCGCGAACACCAGCGTGCCGAAGCGCTCTGGTATCGCGTAGAACTCACCGCTCGTATATGACCAGCACAGGTTCTCCTCCGCGCCGGTCGCTCGCCGGGTCCGGCAGAAGTTCGCGCCCCATACCGTCGCCGGCCGAGGTGTTCCGCCAATCTGATCGAAGGGCACGCGCATCTCGGCCCGCCACCGACCGTCCTCGATCTTCGCGGCCGCCGACCATTCCGGTGCAGGCACATCTTGCCCGCCCGGCGAGAACCAGTCCGTATACCACATCCCACCCAGGCGCCGGTCCTGCCACTTGAACCCTCGCGCGTTCACGCCCAGATGCAGGTAGCTCACCCGATCGCCCTCGATGTCCACGAACACTTCCACGCAGTCGTCGCCCCACACCGCGTGACCGTCTTCGGTAGCATTCAGGGCCATGCCAGGGACGTTTGGCTCTTCACAGTCGAAAGCGATATACATCGCCTCGGCGTCGAAGCACATGCGCGTCGAAGTGCCCACGGATGGCAGTTCGCCGCCACCGTCAAGCACCATGAAGCCATCTGCGACCGGGACGCCCTGCCAGGCTGCGTCGCTAAGATCACCATCGACCGTCGGCCCGGCATCAACGCGCGGCACGCGCAGCGTCGGGCGCTCCGCGATCAGCACCATAGACGCGTCATCAAACCACGCCGTCCCCCGACTCGTGGTCACGAGCGATATCTTGAAGAACGATGTATTCTCACTGGCGGTGACTATTGCCGACACCTGCTGCCATTCGTCGGTGGCAGTCCCGTCGGCAACTCTGGTGGTCGCGTACTCGGTGCTGTTGGCGAAGAACTCATAGACAAGCACCTGGTACTCCGCATCACCCCTCAGCCAGGCGTCCACGCGATACACGCCATCGGCTCGGCTGTCCACGCGCGCCACGCTGCTGCGCACCCATGCCGCATTGTCCGATGTGTGCTCGATCCGCTGGCTTGCCACCCCCGACCGCTTGATCTCGCGGTCGATCGACAGGCTCCCCTCGGCTCCCTCGGTGGCATGGATGTTTGGCACCCAACCGTCCGCTACACCGTCGCCGTTCGCGTCGTCCTCCATGCCCCCGTTGGGCAACAAGTTCGTCAGGCTCCACGCCGGCGTCGCCCCCAGCGCGACTATGAGTGTCGCAGCAAAGACCCACTTGCATCGCCACATATCAATCGCTCCACGTTCGTCTCAACTGGTGCGCGCGAGTTACCACACACTTCCCCTCTGTCCCCTCGCCCTCCTGCTCTCAAACGAAGGGCATCGCGCCACTGGCGGCGAACCCGGAGCACACGTTCGATTCCGGCTTCAGGTGAAACCAATGTCGCGCACAGTAACTCTCGCAACCTGTCAGCCTCCGATGCCCGCCAAGGGTCGTGACGTTGACGCCGTCGTGGCGACTGCATTTGACCAGCTTCGCGAGGCCGCCGACCGCGGCGCGACCATCGCCTGCATTCCCGAGTACCTCAACATCATCGGCCAGATGCCCGTGCAGGCGGCGGAACGGATCCCCCATGCACCGGCATTCATCGACCAGATCCGCGATCTGGCTGACACGCTCGGGATTGCCGTAATCGCCCCGGTGCTCATCTATGACGATGGCCTGCTGCGCAACCGTGCCTTCGTTATCGACGCTGACGGCCAGATCGTCGGCCATTACGACAAGACGCATCTGGTCGCCACGGAGAGCAGCGATTGGGGGATAGTCCCCGGCACCTCGTACCCAGTCTTCGACTTGGGTTGGGGCACCATCGGCGTGATGATCTGCTACGACGGCTGCTTCCCGGAGCCTGCCCGCATCCTCGCGCTCGCCGGTGCCGAGGTCATTTTCTTCCCGTCGCTGCAGCGCGGGTACACCGAGCGCGAGCTCGACCTGCAGGTGAGAGCCCGAGCATTTGACAACTACACCCACATCGTGCGCAGCTCGTACGGCACTCCAGTCGATGAGGTCTGGCGTCCAGGGACTGCCGTCGGCAAGAGCTGCATAGGTGCTCCGGACGGTACCCTGCTCTCCGACCTTGGGCGCTTCACTGGCGTGGCCACAGCGGTCGTGGACCTCGACGCCCCGATGCTTGGCGAACGCTTCCACGGTGGCGATGAGGGCCCTCTACGCGCCATGCGACTCGCAGATCGACATCCCGAAACCTATGGCCCGCTCACAGACGTTCAGGGAGGCTAAACGCACATGTCATCACCCGTCATGCCCAACATTTGGGGCGAGGGCAAGCTCATCGACTTCTCAGGCTTGGACGGTCCCACAAGTTGGGCCTGCAATTTGATGGGCAGCGCCACCTGCGCCCCATTCGGATTCATACTGCGCCTGTACCCGGACGTCACGCTGACCTTCGGGGGCGAGGTCACCGACCAGGGCGGCGACCTCGTCCTCGGTGACTGCGGGGACATCACCGTCGAAACCACCACCGGTGCGGGCCGCCTGTGCTACGCATACGCCGACTGCTGGCGCCTTGTTGGCGAAGTGACCGGAGACTTGTCAGTCACTCTCGACGGCGAACTCGCCACCGATGAGCGCTACGTCTCCCTCTCCACCGAGGCGACCGCCGACGGTACCCGCTGGTGCGTCGCGCTCAGCCCCACTTCGGCCGAAGAAGCTGCCGACCGTGCGCGCTCTGGCCTCGCCGAAGACCTTGGCGCGCTCATTGAGGCCCGCTCCGCATTCATCCGCGACCTCGACGTCTCCGACCTCGGCCCCGATGCCGACGAGCGTCTCTACCGCAAGTGCGCAGAGATACTCAAACTCAACACCAACGCGCCCGAGGGCTTGATCCAGCGCCGCTGGACCACCCCCGATGTCTGGCCCCATCGCCACATGTGGCTTTGGGATTCAGCGTTCCACGCCCTCGGTTGGGTCGAACTGGACTGGGAGACCGCTCACAACGCCATTCTCGCGGTCATCGACCATCAGGAAGCTGACGGCAAGATCCATCTGTGCGAAGCTCCCGAGCCCCAGAACCAGCCTTACACGCAGCCGCCAATTCTCGCCTGGGCGGCCTGGCGGGTCTTCGAGAAGACAGGTGACGAGGAGTTCCTCAAGGCATGTTACGAGCCACTGTGCAACTATGTTGAGTGGCTCTTCCGCGCGCGCGACGTCAACGAGAACGGTCTCCTCGAGTGGCTGAAGCGCTTCGATATCGAGATATGCCGCTGCGGTGAGTCCGGCTGGGACAACTCCCCACGCTTCGACCGCCCCATCATCGACGATCACGTTGACATCAACTCGATGGTCGTGCGCGAGATGCAGATGCTCGCCAACATGGCCGAGGTCATCGGCGGCGACGCTGACGGCTGGCACGCTCGCGCCGACGACCTGGCCGAACTCGTCAACGAGCGCCTCTGGGATGACGAGATGGGTCTCTACTTCGACCGCGGCCCGGGCGAGGATCCCGAAGAGTGGATGACCATGAAATCAGCGGTCGCATTTCTGCCGCTCATCGGGATGATCCCTGTCGTCACGCAGGCCGATATTCTCGTCGATCACTTG
>JALGSU010000027.1 GCA_029821735.1 Candidatus Zipacnadia bacterium
TCTCACCGACGCCGGCCTGACCATCGTCGAGATGAGTGACGCGTGCGTGGATGACTCGCTCCGCGACGGCCACTGGGATGGCCTCGTCGAGCGTTGGCAGGGCTTCCCGCTCTCTCAGATCATCGTTGCGGACAGACCCGCCTGACCCCGTGCCCTTCGTCGTAGTCGTTGCTCAGTCGTATGGAGGGCGGGTCTTTCCTTGGGCACCGAAGCCTTGGCGAAGGTGTCAGACCCGCCGGCTGTTGAGCCGTATACCGTCGTCGTCTCTGTCTATGGAGAGGCGGGACCCCGTTCCCGCCTGTGCCGTCCGCCGTCCTGTCGTTTCTGTCCTATCTGCCGTGCTGCCACCCCGCATCCATCTGCGCACTCAACTCCGCCACCAGCGCCGCGTTCTCGGCCAGCCCCGCGACGTTCACGTTCTCCTTCGGGTCCACCTCGTGGTCGTACAGTTCGTACTCCAGGAAGTCCTTCTCCGGAATAGCCCACCGCGTGAACCGGTACCGATCTGTCCGCATCGAGTACCCCATGCTGCGCCCCACGCCCCTGACCGTCCGCGGGTATTGGCTGAAGGCCGCGCTCTTCCACTCCCGCGTCGGGTCCTCGATCAGTGGCACGAAGCTCGTGCCCTCCAGCGTCTCGGGCGCCGGCACCCCGCACAGTTCACACAGGCTCGGGTAGATGTCCACGAACTCCACCAGCTTATCGCACGTGGCTGGCGTCTGCCCCGGCACGCTGATGATCAGCGGCGAGTGCACCGAGCTCTCGAAGTTCGTATGCTTGCACCACATCCCATGGTCCCCGAGGTTCCACCCATGATCGCCCCACAGCACCACGATCGTGTTCTCCCGCAGCTCCATCTCCGCCAGCCCGTGTATCAGTGTCCGCGCCTGCTCATCGGTCACCGGGCCCTGCTTGGGCATGCCGTGATACGCCCGCAACTCGCCCCAGTTGCTCAGCGCATACGAAGGCGCGTCCTGTGGCGCGAACGGGTTGTCTGCCAGTTCGATACTCTCGGGATCGTACAGGTCCCAGTATCGTTTCGGTGCCACGAAGGGCAGATGCGGCTTGAGGAATCCGCACGCCAGGAAGAACGGGTCGTCGCCCACTTCGGCCAGCCGTTCGAGAGCGTGGTCACATGTCGCCCCGTCGGCCAGATCACTGTCTTCGCAGTCCGGGTCCTCCCACGGCACTCCTCGGATGCGGTACCGCCGGTCCTTGATATCCCGGCCTGCGGCGATCGCCTCTTCGCGCAGTCGCTTGACCAGTTCCAGAGTCTCCGGTTTGCGGAACGCTGACCGCTTCGCCCGCCACGATGGGATCGACCACGATGCTTCGTCATCGAGTCCCCCGTGGTAGACCTTCCCCATCCCCTCGGCGTGGTAGCCGTTGGCGATGAACTGTTGTGGCAGCGTAGCCACGTCCGGGATGTTGTCGCGGAAGTGCGTATACAGGTCCCACACCTGCGTCGTGTCCGGTCGGCACCCGGTCATCAGCGACGTCCGCGACGGGCTGCACACTGCCTGCTGACAGTATGCTCGGGTGAACGCGGTGCCTTCGGCGGCCAGCCGGTCGATCTGGGGCGTCTGCATCATAGTCTGCCCGTAGCACCCAAGTTGCGGCCGCAGATCGTCGACGGGGATGAACAGTACGTTGTAGCCCGGCTCAGCCACCTGCCCCAGCGCGCTCATCAACGGTCCGCGCAGAGCCAGCCCTGCTGCTCCGGCCATCCCCATCCCAATAAACTCTCGCCTGCCGATTCCGCTCATCTCTGCCTTACCTCCACGCACGAGAGGATAGTCCCGTGCTCACTCAATTACTCGCCGCCCCCCGATGTTCCTGCATACCCCGCCCAGCCGTCGCCGTCGCCCCGTCGCGTACCCCGACGCAAGCGCAGCTTGCGTTAGGCCGCCCGGAGCGTGCGCGAGCCCGCCGACAGGCGGGCGATGCACGCAAGGGGGCGCGGTGGAGAGGGGCGGCAGCTTGCGTTAGGCCGCCCGGAGCGTGCGCGAGCCCGCCGACAGGCGGGCGATGCACGCAAGGGGGCGCGGTGGAGAGGGGCGGCAGGACTTCGCCCGGTCGCGCGGAATCCTCTGTTGGGGCCGTCGATTGCGCGGTGGCCGAGGTCAACCGACGGCGACAGAACTGCTGACTCTGAGGAGGGTACGGAAGCATGGGAAAGAGAACACGCGTGAGTGTCTTCACACTGTTGGCGGTTCTCGTAGCAGTTGGCGTGGGTCTGTACTTCACGCGGCCAATCGACATCGACCGCGAAATCGAGATCGACCCGCAGGACGCCACGACCTACTACAGCCGGGGCCTTGCCTACGGCGAGAGAGGCGAGTATGACCTGGCGATTGACAACTTCACACAGGCGATCCAGATCAATCCTCAGTACGCTGAGGCCTACCGCACGCGCGGGATTTCCTATGGACGCGAAGGCGAGTATGACTTGGCGATTGAGGACTTCACGCGAGCGATCCAGATCGACCCACAGTGTGCTGAAGTGTACTGCGACCGAGGGATTGCCTACGAGCGCAAGGGCGAATATGACTTGGCGATTGAGGACTACGGCCGGACACTTCAGATCAACCCGGAGTATGTCGAGGCCTACTACGACCGCGGGGTTGCCCGCCACCACAAGGGCGAGTATGACCTGGCCATTGAGGACTACGCCCGGACGCTCCAGATCGACCCGCAGAAAGCCGAGGCCTATTACGGCCGCGGGGATCTCCACTACCTCAAAGGCGAGTATGACCAGGCCATTGAGGACTGCACACGGGCGATCGAGATCAACCCCCGGTATGCTGACGCTTACTGCGACCGAGGGTCTGCCCGGTGCTGCAAGGGCGAGTATGACCAAGCGATGGCGGACTACAACAGAGCAATCCAGATCGACCCGAAGTACGGCGACGCCTACATCGGCCGGGGGAGCGTCCACTACTACCGGGGCGGCTACGCTGCAGCTTGGCGGGACGTGCACAAGGCGCAGCAGCTTGGCTCCGGGTGCTCCGAAGACTTCCTGAAGGCGTTGTCGGAGAAGATGCCGGAGCCGTGAAGCCGCCGACGTGCGGGGTGGGTCCGCCCGACGATCAGCCCGGGCAGTTGCCAACCCCCAAGGATTCCCCACCCTCCACGGCCAACCTATCTCCCGGAAATGCCGCCAACCGCCGTCATCGTGAGGGATCCCCGAATGTGCCGCCCGTATGCCTCAATCATTGTCGCGCTCATGCTCGCCCTGACCGCCGTTTGCTTCGCCCAGCAGCCCGAGAACCTCTGCCCCAATCCCGGTGCGGAGGAGGGCGAGGCCGCGCCTGTTGGCTGGTACAACGAGGGCGGAAGCGGCTCCTGGGCCGAAGATGAGGCACATTCTGGCGCCCGCTCCTTCAAGCTCGAGCAATTCGACACCGAGGGTACCCGAAGCTGGACCTCCCCGATGATCCCCGTCCCCGTGCCGGGCGAGAGCCAGTTCATGCTCTCCGTCTGGGCAAAGCTCGATCAGGTCTCCGGCCACAGCGGTGCCTTCATCGGCTTCTACCACACTGACGAGAACGGTGAGCGCATCGGCCAGAGCGGCATGCTCACCGTCGGTGGCGATGGCATCGATGTAACCACCTTCGATTGGGAAAAGTTCATTTCCATGAGCGCACTGCCGCCCGAGGTCAAGGGCGTCCGCGTCAACGTCCGGCTCTACGGCGCGACCGGCACTGTCTGGTTCGATGACATCGCCGTCCGCGTGCATTCTTCCGACCCACTCGCCGCGCCCTCCGCCCTCCGCCGAGGTCTGCGGCTCGCCGAGCCCGGCGCGTGCGCAATCATCGCCGCCGATGGCCTCGCGACCCAGGCCCGGGCCGTCCAGAAGCTCTTCGCTGATCGCGGCTTTGATCTGCCCATACTCGCCCACGACCAGCCCGACCTGCGCATCGAGACCCGCGACCTCATCATCATGGGCGACCTCACCACCAGCGCCGCCAGCGAGTTTCTTTACTTGAGTTCCTACACCTACGAGGACCGCTGGTTCCCGGGCGCCGATGGCTACGTCATCCGCCCGCTCATCAACTGCCTTGGCACCGGTGCCAACTTCCTCGTCATCGGTTCCTCCGACGAGCCCGGCCTTGACGCGGGCGTCGCGGCACTCGCGGACGTACTCGACGCAGCCGGCGCCCCCTGGGACCTGCCCCTCACGGTCCAGCCCGGCCCCGGATGGGGCGGCGTCGGCACCCTCCCCTGGACCATCGGCGGCGGCCGCAGACAGATGACGCCCGCCATCGCCTACCTTAAGAGCGGCGATCTCGACCACGCCCGCGAATACCGGGACGTCATGCTCGCCTTGGCCGCCGCGCCCGACGACCTTGCCCTCGGCGTTGACGCTGGCGTCCACTTGACCTGGATCACTCAGTCCATGTCATGGGACCTCATGCACACCTGCCCCGTCTTCAGCGACGACGACCGCGTCACCATCACCAACCATCTGCTGCGCATCATGCGTTCAAGCGAAGGCCAGGGCCACGTGCGCCCCCGGCGCGCCCCGCGCGAGAACCACGCAACTCGTTCCGCCCGCGCCTTCTACTACGCCTGCCGCCACTTCTCTAAGTACTACGCCGCCGAACTCGAGGTCGAGCTGCAGCAGTGGCGCCGCCAACTCAAGAGCTTCTGGGCCGGACCTTTCGCCACCTCACGCTGCTTCGAGGATTCCCTTTCCCAGCATGGTCTCGGCGGCACGCTCGACAACACGCTCGACATCGGCTTCATGGAGCCCGAATGGTCCGACGAATACTTCGCCTCCGGTCGCGCCCGCCAGATGGGTGAGCGCTGCATTGCCATCTCCAACAACATGGGCCAGACCGTCATGCTCGGCGACACCGGCGCTGGCGACTACGCAACCAGCGTCTTCTCCAAGCTCGCCTGGAAGCTCGACGATGGCCGCTACCTGTTCATGCTGGGCAAGCGAGGCCCCATCGGCACCACCACCGACGAACTCATGCGCGGCTTCGATGTCGGCATGCAGCCCGTCGTCCCCGAGGACCACGTTGGCCTCACTGTCATCCCTGCCGACGATCTCTTCTTCCACCTTTCGCTCCGCGAAACCGAGGGCGTCGACTTCGACCGCGCCTTTGACAAGCTCACCTTCCGCGAGGGCTTCGATCCCGACGACGAATACATCATGATCGATGGCACCTCTGGCGGCAGCCACTCATACGATGACGCCAACACCTTCGGCGAGTTCGCCGCCAACGGTCGGCGCTGGCTCTGCGAGACTGACATCTTCAACGGGCCCACCATGAGCTTCCACAACGCCGTCACCATCGCCCACGACGGCCTTGGCGACTCCGTCCCCACCCAGTCCGCCGAACTTCTCCGCTCCGCCGAGGGCGATCGCTGGGCATACACCGCCACCCGGTTGCCGAACTACAACGCCTGCGACTGGACCCGCCACACTCTCTGGCAACCCGACCGCTACACCTTCGTCCTCGACGAGATGACCGCCCTCGAGGCCGGTCAGTTCTCATTCGTCGACGGTTGGCGCAGCCTCGGTGCCCCGGAGCTGGAGCCCGGCCTGCTCAAGTGTTCACAGGACGCCGTGCGCCGCCAGGGATACATCTGGTCCGGCGCCTCCCTCAGCGCCGCGATCACTGACACTTCCGGCAAGTATCACTACGTCCTCGGCGGCCACGACACCGTCCTCTGCCGCAGCGACGAGGTCGGCGACTTCATCGAGATGACCGCCCCGATCAAAGCCGCCGGCGAATACGTGATCACGCTGCGCACCCTTGACTACACCGGCCGTGGCATCATCCAACTCTCCGTCGACGGCGAGCCACTCGGCGAGCCCATCGACATGCTCCACGATGCTCCGCCCGTAATCACCCAGACCCGCGTCGGCGCGCTGGCTCTCGAAGCCGGAGACCACAAGATCCGGTTCACGGTTGTGGGCAAGAACCCCGCGTCCGACAACACCTACATGGCCATCCAGGAACTCAACATCGCCCAGGCGACCGTCGCCGACGACCCCGTCGTCGATGCCCGCCGCTTCCGCCTGCTCTTCCCGCCGAGCGTCCCTGCCTCACTCGATCGCGACCACGAGACGCTCGGCAAATACCTGCCCAATAGCCGCTATCACGACCAATACCTCAACATACTCGAGCAGAGCATGAACACCGATCTCCAGCCCGGCGAGTCCGCCTGCTTCGTCAATGTCTTCTATGCCACCGCCGACCCGACCCGCTCGGTCGAGCTTCGCCGCCTCACTGACCACTGCGCACTGGTCATGGCCGACGGGGAGCCCGCGCTGATCGGCGCTGGCGCGGATGGCACCGAGCTTCAATCCGGCGACCTCCAGGCTTCCGGCGCCATGTTCTTCATCTCGCCCGAGCGCGTCACACTCACCGAAGCCACCGCCACGCTCGCCGGCCAGCCTCTCGCTGATGGCGTCCCGGCCGACCCCGCCGCTCTGCGCGCCGCGTTGCAGGCTGCCTGGGACGGTGCCGCGACCGGCGCCACCGCTCAGGCCGTCCCCTGGGCGGACACTGCCCCGCTCACTCCGCTCTGGTCCGCCGAGTTGCCCGACACGCCGCTCGCGGTCGAGGCCCTCCGAGGCGCCGATGGCCTGCGCCTCGCGGTCGGCGGAGTGCGTGGCTCGGTCACCGCGTGGACCGCGACCGGGGCTGCCGCTGGGGAGATGACCACCGCCGGTTCCGTACACGCGCTCGAAGCCGCCGACCTCGATGGCGACGGTGCCGAGGAGTTGCTGGTCGGCTCTGACGATGCGAACATCTACGCGCTGGGCGCCGACCTCACCGAGCGATGGCGCCGCGAGATCGAGTTCATGAAGCAGACCTGGGGCTGGTGGACGCTCGGCACATCGAAGGTCCGCCGCATATATGCCGATGACATTACTGGTGACGGAACGCCGGAGTTGATGCTCGGCGTCGGCAACATGCGCCTGCACTGCCTCGACGCGACCGGCGAGGAGCTCTGGCGCTACCGCACCGACCACGGGATCTGCACCACCATCACCACCGCCGACTTCTTCGGCGACGGCCGCAACCTGGTGATCGCGGGCAATGGCCTGACGTCATCGGCGGGGACGATGTGGCTGCTTGACGCGACAGGCGAGGTCGTCAAGCGCTACCACAACGGTTCGTGGTGCACTGCGCTACCGGCGATCGCCGTCGGCGATCTCGATGGCGACGGCACGCTCACTGCGTTCGGCGGGAATAATCGCGGTGATGTCCGCGCCTGGGCACCCGATTCCGAGTATACTGTGCCGCTGTGGGCCAACAACTTGACCCGCCCGATCCGCTCGCTCACGGTCCTCCCCGGCTCGGTGGCTGTCGGTTCAGACAGTGGCTACCTGTGCGCATTCGATCAGGCAGGCGAGAAGATATGGGGCCTCCCGTTGTCGAGTGCCATCACGCACACCGCGCTGGTTCAGGGCCAGGGCGCCACCCCCGCCCTGGTCGCTGGCTGCAAGGACGGGCAGGTATTCCTGGTATCGCCGACGGGCGCGCTGCTTGGTCATCACGATCTCGGCGCGCGGCTGGTGGACATGATTGTTGCGGACGTTGATGGTGACGGTCGCGACGACATCGTTGCGGTCACATCTGGCCCGAGCGCGCTGACGGTCATCACCGTCCCGGGCTAGCCGCTGCCGTCTACCGCTCCTGTCATCCGCCGTATTCGCGTGCGCCATCGTCTCTTGACTATTGACCTGACCACTGATTTGGTGTATGCAGATCCAGATGCGGCGGGGATCACCACCTGAGGTCGTGTGGAAGGACCGTGCATGGACCGATACGAGGCACGCAGCATTCTGAGGAATCATCTTGACCGCTTCCGCTCGCGCAAGCGAGCCGAACTGTTCGAGCTCATCGCCGAGCCCGAGACCTTCTCGGTGGATGGCGCGGCGGGGCTTGACTACCAACTCGAGTTCCTGGCGGTGTGGGACGACCGCACGGATGGCGATCTGCGCGTCATGGGCAGCATCGACGATGGTGGCATCAGCGCCTGGCTCCCGATGACCGAGGCATTCATCCTCGCCCCGGACGGCTCGTTCGTCGGCGAGTAACTTCTCCCCACGCCTGCCCTGCCGTTGCCTTTGCCGTATGGAGGGCGGGTCTTTCGCTGGGCACCATAGCTTCAGCGAAGGTGCCAGACCCGCCGGCCGCCTGTCCCCCATAGCCTTGGCGAAGGGGGATCGCCGTCCCCAATCCCGCCATTACATTCCCACGCTCAGCAGCCGCACGCACCTCGGTACCGCCGTCACCTCAAGCCCTTCGCCGAGGTCCACGGCCGCGCCGATCTCCTCCCCGGTGGCCACGTCCGTCACCCGGCACTTCGCTCCTGCCGGCAGTCCTAGTATCTCCGGCGCGCAGCGCACCGTCGCCTGCACTGGCTCATCGCTCGCGTTCAGCAGCGCCACCACTCGCGCCTCGGGGTAAGCGTATACGAACAGCCCCTCGCCTCCGGTTGCGTCGAGGCGCGCCGCCTCTGCCTCACGTCCCGCCGCCCAGAAGATCGCCGAACGCAGCAGTCGCGAGAACCCGTAATCCGCCGAATACCCGCACAGCCACACTGACCGCCCCTCCCCTGCCTGCCGATACGCGACCCCCGGCAGCCACCCGCCCTCATCGGTCTCCAGTGCCCACGGAACGTGCACGTCGTCGCTCACCGTCGCCGCTCGGATCGTCCCTGTCATCGCCGGCACGTGACTCGGCGCCTCCGCTCCCGTGTATACCTCATCGGTCCTCACCAGCGACAGCCCCCGCTCTTCCCGCGCCGCGTCGAGCGCCTCCACGTCAACCCACTCGTCCCCGCTGCCCGTCGTCTGCGCCTGCTCGTAGCCCATCGCTCCCTCGCCCGTGACGCCCATCAAATCGCTCAGCGCCCAGCGCGGTTCGGGGTCCTCCACATGCGACGGCGCCTGCATCGCCACCAACCCGCCACCTCCCGCCACGAACCCCCGCACTGCCTCAGCCAGCGCGTCGTCCTCCCACGCTGGCCCGCCGCTCCACGCGCTGTTCGGCATCCCGTAAAGCAGCACGCAATCCGCGTCCGCCGGCACCCCACCCGCCGCCACCTCGGCGAAGCTCACGAATTGCACACGCACGGGCAGGTCCGTGAGATGCCACAGCACCGGCGACCCCCACGGTCGCCACGAGTACTGCGCACCCCACGAATGCACCACGTACAGGTTCAGCCCGCCCTCCCACGCGCGCTGCCCGCCAAGCGTCTTGCCAATCAGTCGGAACTCGTCGCTGATCTGCGCCACTGCTTGCGTCCCGCCCTCGCGCACTGACTCCTGGGGCTGCCCCGCAACCTGCGGCATCGGCATCCAGTAGATCCCCTGTGCCGGCTCCATCAGCATCCCGCGCTGGCAGTTGGTCCACCGGCGCCGCAGCAGCGCCTCCCCGTCCGCTCGCCCGACCACATGCCCGTGCAGCCATTCCACCCGCAGTCGCCGGTACACATCGCCCGGGAAATCCACCAGCGCCCGCGCTGTCACCGGGTCCCCCGCCGGCTTGTCGATTTCCTCCACCCGTCCCTCGGTCAGGCTCCCCATGTATGGCTCTATCCCCACATGCGCGTCGCCCCAATACAGCCAACTGCGCGCGCCTCGCTGGCGCACCACTTCGGTCGCCCGCGCCATCCACGGCTTCACTTTGCTCTGTACCCAGCGCATCCACGCCACATACTCATCCGGCGGCGGCACGTTCAGTGTCCGCGGCGCCAGCACCAGCCAGCGTGGGTCGAACTCGATCCCGGTCTCTGCCGTGAACGCCTCCTGATTCTCCGGTCGCGCCGCGTTCGTATACGACTCCCAGTCGCTGCTGCCCTGCGCATTCGCCCCCGGCCACGCGTACCCCAGGTCGTCGAACCAGTACGTCTCCAGCACGCCCTCGAAGGGCGCGATCAGTTCATCCAGCGCCTGCAAACCATACTCCGCAAAGGGCTCGTACAACGGGTCGCCCATGTGGGCCGTGTGCATCATGTAGTACACCCGGTATACATGCCCGGCCTCTGCGCCGCTGATCTGCACTTCGTTCTTGCCTTTGTCGAAGCTCCACCGGTCAACCCCCAGTTCCTCTCCCCGCTCTTGATCCAGTACCAGCCAGTGTTCCGCTGGTCCGAAGAAATCGCTCACTTCCAGGCCGCCCCACGCTGGCGGTGTCAGCCGCACGCGAATGCTCTCCTCCGCCGCCGGCGCGCTGTCAATGTACCAGTACCCGAACTGCCGGTGATCCGGATGCTCCTTCGGGTCTGCGCTGTGGATCGGCACGCTCGACAGTATCCCCGTGTGGTAGCCCGCATCCTGCCACGTCTGCAGTCCCTCGCGCGTCGTCGACCGCGAGCTGCTCACCAGTTCATTTGCCCCCACCCGCTCCGCCCACGGCAGCGCCGCCGCCGCGTCATCCGCATTCCAGCTCATCGTCACCCGCAGCTCGTCGTCACGTTCGCCCGCCCGCACTCGCGCCCTGACTGCCGCGCGGTATGCCGCCTCGCCGCTCGCGATCCTGTGCGCGGCCCGCTCCGCCGCTGCCACCACGCCCTCGGCCATCTCGAACTTGCGCGCCTCCCACGCGCTTGCCGCCTCGTCCAGAAACAGTTGCGCCAGCGCCGTCTCCGGCAACGAGTCATCCGCCCCCGCCAGAGCTGCCCGGCACGCCTCCGCACGAGCGCGCTGCTCATCCACCTGCTCACCCACGTATCTCACCGGCTGCGCCACGCTCCCCACCACTGCCCCCTCGGCGTCGAGGAAGCTCACGATCGCGCTCGCCGGCTCCGCCCCGATCGCCGCCGCCTCCATCAGCTCCTCGCCTGCCTGCGCCACCGCCCGCTCCTCACTCGCCAGTTCCTCGCCTCCTCGCACCAGCGCCACACGCACTCTCGCCACCTCGTCCGGCAGCGTCACCCCGCCCAGATTCAGTCGCACACGCTCCCCTGCCAGGTATGCCGCCTGCGTCAGCAATGGCGCGAATTCCCGCACGTTGTCCGAGATCCGAATCTCGTCCATCGCCCCCTTCAGGAACGTGCTCCACCCATCATGCGCGCCAAACGCCGCCGTCGACGAACCTGCGTAGTCTCCCTCATCTCCATGCTCGGCGCTCGCTATCAGCCGCCCGTTGATATACAGTTTCACCTGCCGGTCCTCGTCGTGGGTCAGCGCCACGTGCATCCACTCTCGCCGCGGCCAGCTCACTCCCGCCATCGGCACCCACCGTATCGGGAAACTCTCCGCCCGATACCCTAAGGTCGCGGTGCTGCGGCTGAAGTGCCCTTTCAGGTAGAACCGCGTGCCTATCGAGAAGATGCTCGCCTCTGGCGAGTCCGCCCGCATCCACATTTCGACCGTGAACGGTTGTGCATTCCCCAGCGACAGCGCCGCGTTCTTCGTCAGCCGCAGGTGTTCCTTAGGCCCGCGCAGGTGCACCGCTTGGCCGAACGCTCCCGGCCCGCGCACCGCCCCGCCATGCATCACCAGTTCGATCTCCGCCGCGGCCTCGTTCGCTTCCCCCTCACCCTCCCCTGCCGGTTCGGCCTCTCCCTCGCCGTCGAGGTGGTACAGCACAATCGTATGCTCATCGGGTTCGTAGGGCAGGAACCACGCCTCGTCCGCACCGGCCACGTTCACGCACAAAGCGATGGCCATGACGCTGGCGACACTCACAGCGATCCCGCGCAGGGCACTGGCAGTGATGACGTGAGGAGATATCATGCTCTACACCTCCGACGCTGATCTTCCGTTCACAAGAGGGTTTACCTCAGCGGGGCCCGTCACCTGCCGTCGCAGCCTGCCGTATGCCTTACGCCGTTCTGGAGGGCGGGTCTTTCCTTGGGCACCGACTTGTGGGCCGAAGCTTTAGCGAAGGTCCATAGCTTCAGCGAAGGCGCCAGACCCGCCGGTCGTCGCCGTCGCCGGGAGCGCCGGCTTCCAGCCGGCACAGCCGTTTGCTTTGCCGTTGCCCTCCGTCGTTCCCCAATCCCCAATCCCCAATCCCCAATCCCCAATCCCCAATCCCCAATCCCGCCTTCTACTCGTCCTCCCGCATTTCCCGCTTCCTTCGCAGCAGCCGTTCCGTCATGCTCTCATCCTGCGGCGCTTCCTCCGCTGGCTCTTCTCGCTCAACCGGGGATTCCGGTTCCGGAGCCATTGCCGTCGTTGGCGCCATTGGCGGCGGCGCAGCATCCGGCGCAGGCGCCACCGTCACTGGATGCTCAGTCGCCTCCCGCTCACGTTCCGCGCGCGCCACTTCCAGGAGCCGGTCCACGGTTGCCGGCTCCGCCTTCGGCCGTGTCCGCCGCAGCCGCAACGCCGCCGCGCCCGCCACTGCCACGATCCCCGCCACGTCCTGCCGCGTCACCACCAGCCGCCGCACCGCCACGTCCAACGGCAGCAGCAGCGCCGCCAGCCACAGCAGCAGCCGCCAGATGTCCGTGCGGCGTTTCGGCGCAGTCTCCGGAGGCTCAAACGCCGCCGCCGGGTCGCTCATCACCTGCCCGCCGGTCTGTTGCGCCAGCGAGCGCAGCAGCGCCTCATTCGGCTCGGTATCCGCGTAATCGGGCGGATAGTCCACCGAGAACCCGACGCTCTGCCGCGCCTCGAAACCCTCTGCTCCCTGCGCATTCACGCCCACCACGTATGGCCCGCTCGCCGCCGCCTCGACCTCCGCCGCATACGTCCCCGGCCCGCTCTGCGGCAGCGACAGCTCCCGACGCGACCCGTCCGGCATCGCCAGCGTCGCCCGCACGTCCAGCCCGTTGATCACCGTTCCGTCCTCGCGGATCGCCTCCACCACCACCCGCGCCTCGTCGCCCATCCGCTCCACTCGAGCCTGCAGATCGCCGCTCTCGGGTCGCCGTAGAACCCACCGCACCGCCTGCCCCCACAGCTTCCCGAAACCCGACCACCCGATCCAGTGTGCCGCCCAGTGAGCCTTCGCATCTGACGTGAACGCGATGCTTCGCCCCAGCCCGAAGTTCCAGTGCGCCAGCACCGGATCGTCCTTATGCGACACCAGCGGCGTTCTCGCCAGACCTCGCGCGCTGGTCGCCACATACCCCAGCAGCGGCGGCGCGGCCGCGAAATCCACCCCGCTGGTCACCTCGCTCGCCTCTGCTGGCTGGGCCCTGAAACTCTCCTCGATCAGCACCGACTTCGCCACCGTCAGCGCCTCACGCGTGAAGATCGCTTTCAGGTCCCGCGCCCGCTCCGCCAGATAGTATTGCCCCCCGCCTGCGCGCGCCACGTCCTTCAGGAAGGGCACATGCGGCCCGGACCCGAACGCGATTGCGGTCGTGGTGATCTTCTCCGCGGCCATCTTGTAGACCAGCGCCACGGACCCGTCCTGCTCGTCGCAGTCGCTCCCGTCTGCCAGCATGATGATATGCCGCACCGGCGCCTTGCTCCCTGCGAGCACGTCGTACGCTGCGCTCAGCGAGGGATATACTGCGATCCCGCCGCCACCGGGGCGCACCGACCGGATGTCAGATTTCACTGACTCCTTGTTCTCAAGCGTGCGCAGCTCGCACACCATCGTCGGCGCCGGGTCGCTGGCCAGGAAGCCCACCGAGTCATACGGTTGCAGCAGGTCCACCACCGCCGCGCCCGCTTCTGCCGCCAGCTCGATCTTCGTCGAGCCGTCCTCCTGCGCGCCCATGCTGCCCGATGTGTCCATCACGATCAGCACCGCCGACGCCGGGAACACTCGCTGCTTGCTCACATCCATCGTCACTGGCAGGGCCTCTTCCACCGGCGTGTGGTAGTAGCCCCCCGCCCCGAAGCTCATCTCGCCGCCGACCATCCCCAGCCCGATGCCGCGGTCGCGCACCGAGTCGCGCAGCATCATCATCTGCCGGTGCTGCATCTTCCACGCGGGCAAGTCCGACAGCAGCACCGCGTCCCACGCCTCGAGGTCCGCCGCATCCGTCGGCAGTCCCGCCGGCCCGGTCACCGTGACCTCGATATCCAGTTCCTGCAGTGCCCGGCGCAGCGCCCCCACCTCGTCGGGCGCACTGTCCACCACCAGCACTCGCGGCTCGCCCCGCACGCGCACGAACCCCGAGCCCACATTGTTCTCCGGGCAATCGTCGCCGGTCCCGCTCACTGCCACGTCCACGCGGTGCAGTCCCGGTTCATCGAACTGCACTGGCACCCCGAGCGCTGTCGTGCCCGCTCCCACTGTCATCGTCTGCGTGCTCACTGGCCGGTCGTCAACGAGCACGGTCACGGTGGCCGCCGCCGGGTGACTCGATCGCACTGCGACTCGCACTGGCACGGGCTCGCCCTGGCGCGCGGCCGATGGCATATCGACCGCATCCACCAGCACGTCCTGGGTGACGCGCGTCCCGAGCGGAACCACGTCCACGCCCACTCGCCCGGCGCGTGCAGCCAGCACTTCCTCGGTCGCGGACCCCATGTTCTCATTGCCGTCCGACAGCAGTATCACTCGCCCGGCCGACTCCGGGGGCACCATCCCCAGAGCCAGTCGCAGTCCGCCGGCCAGGTTCGAGTATCCGCCGGTGGTTTCTGACACGATCTGCACGTCTGCCGCGCTGGTCAGATTCTCCGACTCCACCAGTGCTTCGCGTCCGAAGACCACCAGTGCTGCGTGGTCATCGCCTCCTCGGTACTCGAGAGCTTCGCGCACGAACTCCATTGCACGTTCACGTTCCGCGACGGGGACGCTTTGCGAGGCATCGAGGGCGAAGATCACGGCCAGTTCACGGGCGGGCTGCACCAGTTGCGCGCCGGCCAGGGCCATGACCAGCGCGAGCATGAGCACGATACGCGCGCCCCACGCGAGCCACTGGCGCACGCCGACGAGGCCCGCGAAGCTTCCTCGCGCGGACCACACCAGCGCTGCCGCGATTACCGGCAGAGCCATCAGCCACTCTGGTCTGGTGAACGATATGCCCATGTGCTCCTCTTCACGCTACGTCTGTGCCTTGTCGCCGCCGCTTGTCCCCCGACTTGTGGGCCATAGCTTCAGCGAAGGTCCATAGCCTTGGCGACGGGGGATCGCCGTTGCTTCAGCGAAGGTCCAAGCCTTGGCGACGGGCGATGCCGTCGTCGTTGCCGTCGCCGTCCGCTGTTCTGTAGGGCGCGGTCCTTGCCCACCGACCGTAGCTTCAGCGAAGGTGGGTGCCGCGCCGGCCCTTGCCGTATGCTCTGGTCGTTTGGAGGGGTTGCATTCCCATGCAACCCACTGGCCCGACGGGCCAGGTCTTGCCGTACGGAGGGCGGGTCTTTCCTTGGGCACCGACCTGTGGGCCATAGCCTTGGCGAAGGCCCAAGCCTTGGCGAAGGTGCCAGACCCGCCGGTCGTTGCCGTATGCCGTCCGCCGCTTGTCCCCCATAGCTCGGCGTCGTTTGCCGAGCGAAGGGGGATCGCCTTCGCTGTCGTCTCTTTCGTTCCTGCCGTATGGAGGGCGGGTCTTTAGACCCGCCGGTCGTTGTCGTCTGCCGGCCGCCGTTCTCCTTTGCCCCTTGCCCATTCCCCTTTGCCGCCGTTCGCCGTTCTCGGTGCTTCAGCGCGAGACACGCATACAACGTGATCCACTTGTTGGCATGTCCTCTTGGCGTCGTCCGCAGGTGCGGCCAGTTGACTGACGCCTCCAGCGCGAACCGACCGTCGGGACGTTGCCGCCCGGCCAGCGATGCCCACGCCCTGTCCATTTCCGGTCGGCGACCGTATCCCAGCGCGGACATGGCGTACAGGGCCTCCACCAGTCCGGGGCGGTATATGATCGGGAAGGAAAGCTGCAGTAGTTGCGGCACAACCGGGGTACTGAGGTCATCGGTGCGGAAGCACACATGTCGTCTGAGGAAGTATCCCGCGACCATCTCGCACTCCTCGGTCCCCCTCAGTTCAGGGTCCTCCGCAAAGGCCAGCAGCGCTTTCAGCGAGCCCTTGATGCAGCTCTTATGGGGGGGACTCGCATCGCGTCCGCGCTTGGGGCGCATGTCGCAGTGGAAGCCGCCGTCGTGCCGAATCGAGTTCAGGAGCAGTTCCCTGAGCCGGGCGGTGCGGCGGTC
This sequence comes from Candidatus Zipacnadia bacterium, assembly GCA_029821735.1. Taxonomy (GTDB): domain Bacteria; phylum Armatimonadota; class Zipacnadia; order Zipacnadales; family UBA5352; genus JALGSU01. The sequence continues at coordinate 16,034 of JALGSU010000027.1, forward strand.
GTCGCGAAAGCCCAGTCTGTTGAGTGTGCGCAGGATGAGTCCGTTGTAGCACGAGTAGTGTCTGAAGAAGTCACCATCCTCCTGTTGCAGCGAGAAGAGATGCTCAACGGCGCTTGAGGCCCTGGGGTCGTCTCTGTCCAGCCCGAGTTCTGCGATATAGCTCAGAGATGCCGTCACGAACTTCAGGTAGCGGTTAGGCTGATCCCGGTGCGCGTATTGCCATGACCCGTCCGCCGCCAAGGGCTCAAGGGCGGCAGCGACCGCTGGGCTGTCGGGTATGGCCATCCTGGCGGCTGCGGGTTCTCGCTCCGTTGCTCCGCGGCCGAGCAGTTCCGTCAGCGTGCGGTATCTGACAGACGGGTCATCATCTTCAAGCAGCCAGTCAAGCGCGCTGTCCGAGACCTGCATCGCCTGCGCCTCCTTCCATCAAGCCGGTCCGCCGATCGCCCGCCGATCGCCTGCCGTTCCCGCCGTTCGCCGTTGTCCTATCGTAGGTCGGGCTTCTGCTTGCACCCACCGAAGCTTTAGCGAAGGCGGGCCAGCCCGACAATCAATCCGTGCCGTTGCCTTCACTGCCGTTTCTGTCGTCTCTTTCGTTTCTGCTGTCTCTTTTGTTCCTGCCGTTCCTGCCGTATGAAGGGCGGGTCTTTCTTCGGGCACCATAGCTTCAGCGAAGGTGTCAGACCCGCCGGTCGTTGCCGCTTGTCGCCCATAGCTCGGCGTCGTTTGCCGAGCAGAGGGGGATCGCCGTTTCTGTCGTTTCTGCTGTATCTTCCGTTTCTGTCGCTTCTGCCTTTCTCTTTGCCATTTGCCCATTCCCCTTTGCCGCAGTTGCCGTCTAGTACCTCCTGTGATACAGATGCCACTCCGCCACCAGCACCACCAACGCCAGCGCGATCAGCCACGGCCACAGATGCCGCTCGGCCCGAAGTTGCCCGCCGCTCGACTCCACCCGACGCGCGCCCAACTCCAGTTCTGATCGCGGGGTAAGGTCTGCCTCCACGGGGTCGCGCAGGTCCAGCGCCCACCGTCGGCGCTCGGTGCCGGCCCGCAGTTCGTAGACGCCCGCTCGCCGCGTATCGCCGTAGATGACCTGCCCGCCGTCAGCAGGCACCCGCACCTGTTCGCCGCTGGGCAGCACGATCTGCGCGGACGAAAGCTCCGGCGCGGTCGTGGCCACGAGTGTCTCCCCCGGCCGCCCCAGCGCCAGTTCCTGCCGCCGCGCGACGTCCGTCAGCCAACGCACCGCATTGCTGAGCATCACCGGGAAGCCCACGCGCAGGGGCAGGTCGCTGTCGAGCAGGTCGAAGCCCAGTGCCAGCGCACGCACGTTCGGGCGTTCGTATGCCACGATCACCGGCGCCTCGCCCAGGTGTGCGATTACTCGCGCGCCGTCCCCTGGCGCAAGCGCCCGCGCCTTGGCCACGCTCGCGGCCCCGAGGTTCACGTAGCGCAGCGCCGGATGCTGCTCATCCCACCGCGCTATGCTCCCGCCGTCCGCTCGCTCCCCGAGCGTCGCCACCTCCGGCCACCCGTCCGCGACGATCATCATTGCTGCTCCCGCCCGCGGCGCAACGGGCACCGCCACCCGGTCGAAAATCACCAGGTCATGTTCGGCGTACGCCGCCTCTGCCTGCGAGGCATCCAGCCCCGCAGTCTTGAAGATCTCCACCTCCGGCAGCACCAGCAGCGCCTGTTCCAGAAACAGGTTCCCCGGCCCAACCAGCAATGCCGACAGCGATTGCGGCGGCACCACCGACGCATACGCCTGCCCGCAGCAGCCCGGCCTCCCCGATCTCCGCCGCGTAGCTCGCCCCGTGCGTCTCCCCGGCCTTCAGTGTCAGTTTGCGCGCGTCCAGCAGCTCGTCTTCGTGGTAGATGCTCAGCACGCACTCGCGCGCCGCGTCCGCAAAGTTCCGCACGCGCACGAACACCTGATGCTCCTCCGCCCCCGGTGGCCGCGACGCCTCGAACGCCAGCAGCGCCACGTTGTCCGCGCCCTCCCCCACTCCCACGAACCGCACCTGCGCCGTCCCCGCAACCTGCCCCACTGCTCCGAACGCGCCATCGCTCACCACATACACCGTCGCGTCCGACCGACTTGCCGCCAGGCTCATCGCCAGCAGCACCCCGTCGCGTATCGTCCCCGGGCAGTCCGTCGGCTCCAGCCGCCCGAGCGCGCTCTGCAATTCACGCCTCCGCCCGGTCAGCGGCACGATCACCCGCGCCCGATCGGCGCACTCGATCAGCGCCATCTCGTCGCGCCCTGACATGCTCCCGATCAGTTCACTCGCCGCGCGCCTCGCCTGCTCGAACCGCGACCCACCGGCCTCCACCGCGCTCATGCTCGCCGACGTATCCACCACCACCACGCTCGTCCGCCCGGACAGTCGCCGCGCCATCACGAACGGTGCCGCCAGCGCCGTCACCAGCAGCGCGATCGCCAGCAGTTGCAGCAGCAACAGCAGACTCGCGCGCAGTCGCTGGAACGGTGCATTGGCCTGCACATCGTCCGTCGCCTGCTCCCACAGAAACACCGATGGCACCAGCATTTCGCGCCGCCGCAGTTTCAGCAGATACAGCAGCACGATGATTCCTGCCAGCGGTACCAGAGCGGTTAGGGCCAGCGGAGCCAGCCAGCTCATCGCACCACCCCCAGCCGCCGCAGCGATCGCAGGATGACGTCCTCCACTGCCTCATCGCTCACTGACAGCAGGTGCGAAAACCCATACCGGCTGCACGCACCCCGCACGTCCTCGAGGAACCCGTCCCGCGCGCTGAGGTATCGCCGCATTGTCGTCGAGCCCATCGTGATCTCGCGCTCGTCCCCGCTTTCTGAGTCCACCAGTTTCAGGTCGCCCTGCATCGCCGGCTGGTACTCATCGCGCGCGAGCACCTGCATCACACACACTTCGCCCCTCGCGCCCGCCAGCCGACGAACCGCGCTCTCCCATCCCGGAGTCATCAGGTCCGAGATCACGAACACCATCCCCGGCGACGGGATCGTCCGCACCAGCCACTGCACCGCCTCCAGCAGATCCGTCTGCCCCTCCGGCTCGCGCGCGCTCAGCCACTCGAACATCTCCCGCGCGCACCCCTGCCCGCGGAACTGGCGCGAACTCTCGCCCCGCCCCTGCGCGTGGCACAGCATCTGCACCCGGTCGCCGCTGCACAGTCCGATATACCCCAGCGCTGCCGCCGCCTGCCGGGCCCACTCCAGCTTCGTCGGTCGCCCGAAATCCATCGACTGCGACACGTCCACCAGCGCGTACACGTGCAGATCCTCCTCCTCCAGAAAGAGCTTCAGGAAGAGCTTCTGCAGCCTTGCATACGCGTTCCAGTCCAGGTACCGCAGATCGTCGCCGGGGGAATACGAGCGGTAGTCGGCGAACTCCACCGAGCTGCCGCGCTTCGCCGAACGCCGCTCGCCTTTGGTCCGTCCTGCGAGGATGTGGCGCGAGGCGATCGCCGCCTGCTCGAGGCGCCGGAGAAAGTCGGGGGTCAGCAGATACTCCTGCTCCGAAGCCGGGTCTTGGGCGTTCACACCGGCACGTCCTGCCCGGTGCTGCTGGCCACGGCCTCGATTGCTTCGCCGATCAGATCATCGGGGTTGACCTGCTCCGCCTGGCCCTCGAAGTTCAGGCCGATGCGGTGGCGCAGTGCCGCCATCGCCGATGCTTTCACATCATCCACTGACACGTTGTAGCGATCGTCCATGAGCGCCCGCACTTTCCCCGACGCCACCATCGCCTGCGCCCCGCGAGGGCTCGGGCCATAGCGCACGAAGCGCTGCACACCGTCGGGCGCCTCATCGTTCTCCGGATGCATCGCCAGCAGCAGCCGCAGCGCGAACTCCTGCACATGTTGCGCCACCGGCACTCCCCGCGCCACTGCCGCCAGCGCCAGGATCTCGTCTCGCGCAGCCACCTTCTCGGCCTGCGGCACTTCGCTGCCGGTGGTGCGGTTCATGATCTCATGCAGTTCCGCCAGTGACGGGAAGTCCACGGTCACCTTGAACAGGAAGCGGTCGAGTTGCGCCTCGGGCAGCGGGTACGTGCCCTCCATCTCGATCGGGTTCTGCGTGGCGAAAACCAGAAACGGTTCTTCCAGCGTATGTGTGGTCCCGCCGACGGTCACCGAGTGTTCCTGCATCGCTTCGAGCAGCGCCGATTGCGTTTTCGGAGTTGCGCGGTTGATCTCATCGGCCAGCACGACGTTGGCGAAGACTGGGCCAGGTTGGAACACGAACTCGCGCTCACCGGTGGGCGCTTCCCAGAGCACGGTAGTGCCGGTGATATCCGCCGGCATCAGGTCCGGCGTAAACTGAACTCGCGAGAACTCCAGATCGAGCGCGTCGGAGAGCGTGCGCACCAGCAGCGTCTTGCCAAGTCCCGGCACGCCTTCGAGCAGTACATGCCCACCGGCCATGAGTGCGACCAGTGTGCTCTCGACCACCTCGTCCATCCCGACGATCACTCGTCCGACTTCCCGCGTGAGGTCGTCGACGAGCGCTCGGAATCTCGCGGCGTTCTGCTCGGCCTGATGCTGCGCAATCATCTCGCCGTCTGACATGAAATGCCCTCCTGCTCCACCTTCGCCGTTGCTGTTCCCGGGAGCGCCGGCATCCCTGCCGGCATGCCGTTGCTGTTGCCGTCGCCCTCCGCCGTTGCCGTCTGTGAGGCCGGACCCCGCTCCGTCCCGGTCGTTGCCTTGTCGTATGGAGGGCGGGTCTTCAGACCCGCCGGTCGTTGCTGTTGCCGTCCGGAGGGGCTGCGTTCCTACGCAGCCCACTGGCCTGAAGGGCCAGGTCGTTTGCCGTTGCCGTGGCCGTTCGCCGTCGCCGTGGTCGTATGGAGGGCGGGGCTTTCTTCCGGCACCGTAGCTTTAGCGAAGGTGGGCCAGCCCGACAATCAATCCGCGCCGTCTTCAGTTTCTGTCGTCTCTGTCGTTCCTGCCGTACCGCCGTTCCCCATTGCCGATTGCCCATTGCCCATTCCCGCCGTTGCCGTTCCTGCCGTTCCCCCGCCGCCTTGCAGTGACTCGAAATACTCCCGCACCGTCTGCCGGTACGCGGGCGGCACTTCCTCATGGCTCAGCGCGTCTTCGGCGACTTTCGAATAGTCGCCGATCACTTCGTAGTAAGGCACTCGCGACTCCGACGCCGTCTCTGGCGCTCCTCGCGTCGTCACTGCGGCCATGTCGCCGCCGGGCCGCACCTGCGCCCCGACGCGCGTCGGGTCGGCGTTCACTGGCGTCTCTCTCGGCGCATACAGACTCGTCCCCGGCGCGTTCTCCGGGACATGATCCTGCGGGCCCGGACCGCCTGCGCCCTGTCCCGACCCCGGTCCAGAGCCCGAGCATTGCCCTCGCCCGGAGCATTGCCCCGCGCATCTCCCGGCGCACTCGCCTGCGCGGCGCACTGCTCTGCGAAGTTGCGCCGCCGACATTCCTTCGCGTCCCTCGCTGGCCCCAAGGCACGCGGCCGCGCCTTTGCAGTCTCCCTGTTTCAGGCACTCGCCGGCTTTGCGCAGACACTCGGCCAGGTCCTCCAGCTCAGTGCCCTCAAGCTGCTTGGCGAGTTTCTCCATCGCCTCGGCCAGTTCTGCGGCTTCTTTCGGGGTGAGTTCCTGATCGCCGTCACTCAAGCACTCCTGCAGTCCTTCGATCATCGCCGCAGCCGCGTCCCATTCCTCACCCGAGAGCGCCAACGACAGCACATCGATGGCGGCCGTCAGAGGCAGTTCGCGGCCCAGCGCCTTGGCGTGCTCGGCCATCTCCTCGGCTGCCTTCATCATCTCTTCCGGACTGCTGGCCTTCTCCGCCTTCTCGGCGATCTTCTTGAGTTCCTCAGCCCGCTTCTTATCGCCCTTGCGCTCAGCTCGCCACGCCAGGTCTCGCGCCTGCGCGGCCATCCGCTGCTCCGCTGCCTGCCCTCTCGCGACATCTCTTCCCGCGCTGCCTGCGCGGTCTTCATCGACGGTGGCCGAATGCTCTCGTGCAGCTTCGCCAGGTCCTTCTCAATCTCGTCGAGTTCCACGAGCGCCTGCTTGCGCTCCACACTGCCCCGCTCCATCTCCCGCGCCAACCGCTCCAGTCGTCGCGCCACTTCGCTCGTTTCCTCGTCGCCGGTCTCGTCGGCCTTCCGCTGCAGACGTTCCGCTTCCGGCTTCAGCAGATGAGCCACCGCCCGCAGCCGATCCTGGTCCTCGCGCTCACGTTCGCTCAGCAGCAGCGCCGGAATCGGCGCGAAGTGCACCGCCAGCAATGCGATCAAACAGCCGATGGCCCACCGCCCGGTTCGCCCCATTCGGACCGCGAACGCGTCGGCGGCTTTCTGCCCGCTGGCGTAGTTGAGCGCATCAGCGATCTGCGCGCAGTCCATCCCCGACCGATCCGACGAAACCGCCAGTTCCACAGCCGTCGCCAGTCGGTCTCGAGCCCCGAGTCTGCGATCCGCGGCCGCGGCGACTCGCGAGTCCGGAAGCGGCCATGCGATCGCCGCCACCAGCGCCGCGACCACCGCCAATCCCGGAGCAATCCACACCAATTCAGTCGGGTAGAGAATCCCCTGCAGTTTGTGGAGCAGAATCGCGATCGAGGCCGCGCCACACAAAATCGCCACAACTCGTGCGCTGACGTAGACTCCCAGCGCCAATCGGAGTCGCAATCGGAGTCGAGTCAAGTGACGGCGGAGGGCGCCGAACGCGATCTCCGGTCCGATCAGGGCTTGCGGATCGACTGCCATTGCCCTCGCCTCCTTGTTAGGGGTGCGTGCGAGATCCCCTGTGAGCTGTTAACTACCACGTGTCAGGTACCTGTTACCACTTCGCGCCGAACTTCCGGACCGCCAGCGACCACAAGAACACCGACAGGAAGATCGCTCCGCCCGTGGTCAGCAACCACACGAGAAGCTGCATCTCGCCCGCTGTGACGGCGGGCGTACCACCGCTGGATGTCACTGAACCGATCATTTCTTCCGCAAAACTCTCCTCAATAACCAGAATTAGCTGTACAAACGGGGTCATGAGAAACAGAACAGACATCTCGGCCTGGCCGACCAAATTCGACAGCGCTGCGCTGAATCTGGTCAGGAACAGCACCAGCACCAGAATACAGCCTCCGGACGCGATTCCGGTCCCCAGGGCGGTTTTCCGGAACTTCGCGTGGATCCGCGACAGGCCCCACGCCAGAGCCACATACAGCATCCACGCCCCCATAAAGCTCCATACCGCCAGAATCCCGATTCCAATCAGCGTCGAGAAAACGTCCTCGTCGAAGTTGTCCAGACTGTACTTGAGCCCCTCCAGAACCGCGCCAATCACCGGCGGGATGACGTTCCACAGCACGATCAGCCCGAAGGTGATCGCCATCGCCACGACTGTCCGCTTCTGCCACGCTGACACGAATCCGCCCAGAGCCACTCCAGCGGCCGATACCGCCGCCAGAAACACGTACACGCGCACGATCGCCATTGGCTCCAAACCGCCCAGAAGCACGCACCAGGCCGCAATTGGGGCTGTACTCGCGAGCAGCATCAGCCCGAAGGCCAGTACCACCAGCAGCTTTCCCGTAACCACATCTGCGGGCGTGAGCAAAGTCGCCCGGAGCATGTCGACGGTGCCCTTCTCCGTCTCCATCGTCAGCGCTCCGGCTGCGTACACCGGCATCCCGATCGTGATCACCAAAAGCAGCGTATACGAGAGCGCGTAGAAGCAGTACCGACCTACATTGGTCAGGTCGCCATAGTAGTCGAAAGCGTCGTACCAATAGTAGGTGATCAGCACCGCCGCCGACGCCAGAATCGTTGTCGCCAGAAGAGCCCCAAATGGCCGGAAACCCCTCATACGCATGCGTAGCTCGTGAATCGTGACTGCCGGATTGAACGCCAGAGCCTTCTGCAACGCCATCTCAACCAGAGCTGACATCCGTGTCCTCCCCCCTCGTGGCGCTCAAATAAACCTGCTCAAGGTCCGCCTCGCCCGGCTCGAAGGACCGCACCTGGAATCCGCCCATGATGAGCGCGGTCAGCACCTCGTGCTCGTCCCCGTCCGCGCCCGTGTACAGCGCCTCCACGTGCCCGTCTCGCAGCTCTGCTGAGGACACGCTCGGCAGCGCCTGCAGCATCCCGCAGGCCTCTTCAGCGCGACTCACCATCCCGATAACCAAACTGCGCCCGCCCACGATCTGGGTCGATATCTCGTTGACGTTCCCGGCCGTGACCAGCTTGCCCTGAGTGATGATCCCGATCTTGTTGCACAGCTCCGCCAACTCGGGCAAAATGTGCGAGGAGACGATGATCGTCTTGTCCATCCTGCACAGCTCCTGCAGCAGCCCGCGCACCTCCGCCCGAGCGCGCGGGTCCAGGCCTGACGCGGGCTCGTCGAGCAGAAGCACTTCCGGGTCATGCGCCAGAGTCTTCGCCAGACACAGCCGCTGCTTCATCCCCCGGGAGAGCGCTTCCACGTAGGTGTCCCGCTGATGGCCGAGATCGGTCAGCTCCAGAACGTCCTTGATGATCTTGCGACGGCGGGAATACGGGACCCGATGCGCGGCGGCGAAGAAGTCCAGATACTCCCAGACTTTCATGTCCTCATACATGCCGAAAAAGTCCGGCATATAACCCACCACTGAGCGCACACCCTCGGCGTCACGGCGAATGTCATGCCCGCAGATTTCGGCGGTACCGGCGTCTGGGGCCAGCAGAGTGGCCAACATCGTGATCGACGTGGTCTTCCCCGCCCCGTTGGGACCGATGAATCCGAAGGCGTCGCCGCGGTCGATCGACAGCCAGAGGTTGTCGACCGCGACGAGCTTCCCGAACCGTTTTGTCAGCCCTCGCACCTGAATCATAGCGTCCTCAGTAGGTCTCGATTTCGCCCGTCATGGAGACTTGTATGATGTTCACCTGAGCGTGAGCACTCAGCCGCACGCGCACCAGTCCGTCCACGCTCATGAAATCGCCCGGAGATTCGAGAACGTAGTTGTCAGACTCTGTGTTCCCCATCCCGGAGCGCCGGCTGGGCACGGGACCGCCCGATGTCTGAGCCACCCACTCACCGCGTGACACGCTCCACACCTGCACCGCCGGGATCGCCTGCGCCTGCGCGGTTGTGCCGGCAGTACCGGACGTGGGTGGCGCACCCATCATCATGTCGTCCGAGCGTTGCACGCCAATCTTCAGAGCCTTCGCTCGGCACCGCTTCCCGCCTGTCTCCACCTGAAGGTCCAGTTCGATGGCCCCATCGGTGATGCTCATCAGGCGGTCATAGCGAGGCGCAGTGGCGACGGTACCCTCGGTGCTGGCGACCGTCTGCGTCACCATCCACTTCTCGATCGGCAGGCGCTTACTGGTGCTGATCGTCACTTCCAGCGGAATGACGATGATGGTGCAGTCGGTCAGGCGGGCGCGCGTCTTCACCGGATCGACCGTCAGCATCGGCTGATCGCAGATCGCCAGCAGGTATGGCCTGTTCCCGCCGCCTGGCTGCGGCGTGCCCCCGTAGCGATACTGCATCGGGTCGCCCTGCGCGAGTTCTGCGACCGCCAAGTCTGCCAGACTATGCTCTGAGTAGGCCCGTCGCCTCTCGGCGGAAGCTCGTCTGCCGTAGGGGTCACCGCCCGCATTCAGGTCCAGATTGCCAGTCTGCGTGGGGTTCGCAAAGGTCAGTTCGGCGCTCGCTCCGGATGCCAGATCCACGCGCGGGCCCTCCTGCTGGCCGCGGAGAATGCGGCAGCCACGCAGGGGCAGGCCCGAGTTGTTGGTGACTTTCGCCGTCAGCGTGTGGCCATCGAAGATCGCGTGGGCCTCAATGCCCTCGCCCAGGTCGGCCACGAAATCCGCCGTCAGCGACCGGCTCGACCACTTGTTGATCCGGAAGCCCGTGATCTTGCGCTGCGGCCCGTAGACGATATTCGCCGTGTCTGCGCTGCCGGTCTCCGCACTCCAGGTCGGCGAAGCGACTGAGCCCGTCAGGCCGAAGCTGTAGTTACGCGAACCGGGCGAGAAGATCGCGACGGCGCCGGATCCGAGCGCGGCGGTGTCGCCAGACTGCGCAACGACCAGCGCCACTCGATTGACGATGGTCTTCCCACCGCGGCTCATGTAGCCGATGCCGTATGCGCCGAAAGTGAAGATCAGCACGATTATCGGCGTGGTGAGCCAGGCCCACTCACGGGCGTCTCTGCGCGCCAGGGCGATGTAGCTGATCGGCACCAGGACGATGATGTACGCGAGCAGGAAGCCGAAAACCAACACCGCTGACGGAAGGCCGGGCTCAGCGTGCTGCCTCGCCGTGCGCGAGATACGCTCCATGTACCCGGCTGTCATTCCCGAAACGAAGCCCTGAGGGTCGATCCCGAGGTCGGTGCCTGGCGGGTTCACGCCGAGCTCGTCTATCAGCCGCAGCCACATCTTCTCCTGCCCGTCCCAGTATTTCACTGGCCTGCCCGCCAGGTCGAACGCGGTCATGGCCACGACGCCAGCGCCCACATCCCGGGCTGTGATCAGCGGCAGCGCCGGGGTTCCGCACAGCACCCGAGCGTCGGCGACAGCTCGGCCCGCCGCGATCAGCGCCTCCTGATCCTCGATCGGATCGCCCGCCCACGCGCCGACTGCCCGCAGATGGTTGATGGTCCGCGTACCGGTCACTTTCAGGGGCAGCAGATCCCCCAGCGGCCCGCTGGCCATAGTTGGCGCGAGCACACCGCCGCTGACAATCAGTCGACCGCCCAACTGCACCCACTGGCGTAGCGCATTGATCTCCTCGGGGGATGCCTCCGCCAGCCTCTCGGCCACTACTACCGCAATATCAACGCCCTGCCAGCCGACCCATGAACGCGGCATGCGTCCAGGGCGGACGTGACCGACTGAAGTAGCGCTGGCGGGGGTTCTCGAGCTACCCATCCCTTGGTTGACGCGTGCCCGGTTGATGCTCTGAAGCAACACGGGGTTCTCGGAGATGACGACGAACAGCACGTCCTCCTCAGCGGCCTCCACCAGCCCGTCGATGTCCCGCGTCTCACGGTAACCGTTGACCGCGAGAGTCATCTTGCGCTGCGAAGGGTTGCGCACCTCAAGCGAGTAGACTTTGTGGGAGTTCTCGGGGAGATCGAGGGGAATGACGTAACGCACCGAGTCATCGCCGCGGTCCTTGCGGCGGCTGTCGATGGTCAGTTGACCCTTGCGCGCCGGGCCATTGTTGGTCAGCTCAATGAGGACGGGCACCGGACTGCCATACGTGCAGGCACCGTCAAAGCCAGTGTATGTGTTCCAGCCAACAACCTGCGCGTCGGCCGGCGCGATGACCGCCAGCGTGACCAGCGCGCTCCACAACCATGCTCTCCTCAGCCTGCGCACATTGGGCCCCCGTAACGCCCTTTTTCCACCGCACCGCTCTGCCAGCAGCGTCTTGTTCCGCTGGCTCCGGGCGGCTAAGCAGTTCGCTGTGCGAACTGCCTGCGCTCTCTGTGCCGCCGCTCGCTGCCGTCATCTCAATAGAAACAACGCCCGCCCGACGCGCGCGGTTCCCCGCCCGTCAGACGAAGCTGCCAGAAGCAGCCACCTCATCGTACAGCGCCAGCACGTTCTCAAGCGGCGTGCCTGACTGGATGTTGTGGCACGGTCCGCAGATGTAGCCGGTCCCGTCGCTGGCAAGTATCTGTATGTTCTTCCGCACCTCGGCCCGAACATCCTCCACCGACCCGAAGGGCAATATCTCCTGGTTCTCAACCGCGCCCTCGAAGCACAGGTACTTGCCGAACTCGCGCTTGAGCCAGTGCAGGTCCATGTTGGCGCACTTCCACTGGATCGGGTTTAGAATCTCGACGCCCATCTCCACCAGGTCGGGGATGATCTCGCCGATGCCCCCGTCGTCGTGGTGGTAGACCTTGAGACCGAACTCGTGCGCGAGCGCAATCGCTTCGCGGTAGTGTGGCCAGAAGAGTTCGCGGATGTGCCGGTGGCTCATCACGAGACCGTTCTGGCTGCCGAAATCATCGGTGACCTGGGTCACGTCCAGATACTCGCCGCAGGCCTCGAACAACATGCGATGCTGGCGCAGGCGGTAGTCCATGGTGCGCTCGAGCACGGCCTCGATCAGCTCCGGGCGCAGACCGATGTTCAGCAGCGCGACTTCCTCGCCGAACAGGTTCCACAGGTCCACGAAGGGGCACGTGTACCCGGCCATCGTCACGCGATGCTGATGCTGCTCGCGGCATGCGCGCCCGGCTGCGGCGAAGTCGTAGTCGGCCGGGTCCTCCCAGTCGAAGTCGGCCAACTCGGCGACCTCGGCGACCTCCGCCAGCGGCGCGCGCGTCCGTTCAGAATATGACCCGCCGGTGGGAAGCGTGATCGTCTTGCTCTGCTGGCCCCACAGCCCCGCCGGCTGACCGTCGGGCCCCACGCGCGCCGGGCCGGTATACGCTGCGCCGACAGCCGCAAATCCATCGACTCCGAAGGCGTCGACCACGACCTGCCAGTCGTCGGTCCCAAAGTGCTCGAGCAGCATCTGCCGCACTTCGGGCGTGGCCCAGATCATGCAGGGCACGCGGTCGAGTGGCTGATGGGTGATCGCGGCCCAGATTCTCTCGCGCGAGGTCATTGAGGGCTCCTTGTGATTAATAATACCCATTACGGTCGCGATTGTTGGTTAAAGTCTATAGAACTCCATCGCATTGTCCCGCATCATCATGCGCGCGAGGTCAAGTGCGGCTTCTTTGCTGAGGAAATCGCGCCGAACTTTCTCCGCCAGCACATCAGCCAGACACGAGCGCCCCATCACCAGATGCGAGTAGATCAGTTCCGGCCAGTGCACGTCTGAGCCGAAGCCGAGCAGCCGGAATCCAGGCACGAGGTCAATCCACTCGCTCAGACTCTGGCGACTGCCCTCCATGGTGATCACGTACATCCACGCCATGTTCAGCCAGACGTTCGGGCAATGCTTGGCGAGGATGCCTATCTCGCGGCTGTAGGGGTAGCCCGCGTGGTAGAGATTGAAGCGGGTGCGCTTGTGCGCGTGGATCAGCGGCAGCAGGTGCAGCGGGTCGGAATCGGGCACATGGCCCCAGTTGCCCTGCACGCCGGTGTGGATGTCGAAGATCAGGTCCAGGTCCGTGCACAGTTCGGCGAGGTAGAAGATGATGTGGTCCTCAAACCGCTTGATCTCCGCAGGCGTGAGGCGCTCGCCCTTGAGGGCCTTGTCGAAGATGCTCGCCGCGACGACCCGGCTCACCGGCTCGGAGTGCAGCGTGCGACGATACGCGTGGGCGAGCTTGATGCCGACCGCTCCGCGCTTCTGATAGTCGCGCACCGCTTGGGCCAACGCCTCGCGGCAGGAGTCCAGGTCGGTGATCGCCATCGAAGTCTGCTTCTCAAGCTGGATGCGGGATTCAGCCTGATAGAGAGTCAGGGCCGGTTCCATGCGCAGGATGGCCGTGAAGTACTGCGGCTCCCAGTTCTCGAACCACTGGACATTGCGCACCTGAGTCTCCAGCCCGCAGACGTCCTCGGTCACATGCCGATACCAGTCGGGCTGCGCGGTCTTCTCCTTGATCTGATCGTTGACCGCCGCCCAATTCTCGTCGGTGAGATCGCCCTCCGCCAGCCCGAACAGGCCCTGGTAGGCCACGATGTTATGGCGCCAGTAGGAGACGTTGCGCGCTTTGTCGAGAATTCCCCGGAGCCGCGCCCAGCGCTGGGCGTCGGACGTGCAGCCGTTGTACAGACCGCCACCGCCCTCGAAGTGCAGCGTGCTCTGGATATCGCGTTCGAAGTACGAGCCCATGGAGAAGAGGGACAGCGGCACGGCCTCGCGGTACTCGCTCTCGAGCGCCGTGTGCGAGTGACAATCCACGGTCTTGAGCCCGGTCATCTCGGCCATCAGTTCAAGCCTGAAGTCCATCGTCAACGCCTCCCTGTTCACGGTCTGATCTGAGTAACCACGCCGATGTTGCGCGCGCCCAGCGTCAACTCAATCGTAGCATACCCGTCCTCGATCTTCGGCTTCAGTTCCGTGTCAGTCCACAGGTCGCGATACGTCGCGCCCTCGATGTGCTTGACCCGCAACACCGGACCCGAATACGTGCGGAAGCGGCCGTTCCAGAAAGTGTAGACCGTCTCGGCCGCGCCGGGGAAAGCGTTGCAGTAAACTTCCTGCGCGGGGGTGTCGACGTATGCCTCGGGCTGCATGGTCAGGAAAGCGTCCTCGTGTTCACGCAAGAGCGCCGTCGACTTGCGGATGAACTCGAAGGCCTCATCATCATGGCCATAGGCCAGCGTGTAGAGCGCGCAGCCGTTGAAGACGCTGTAGCGCAGACCGTCCCAGACGCCGTGCGAGAGGCTGCCGCCGCTGGTGATGGGGATGACCTTGAAGTCCGGGAAGGCGAAGCGGTGGATGTGCACGAAGCCGGGCGTGATCTCGTAATCGGACCGGCCCAGCGCGGTGATGTAGCCACCGTCCATGTAGGGGATGGTGGTGTCCTCGGGGCAATGCTCGGTGTAGAGCGCCACGTGCGGCGGCAGGGCCTCGCGCACCTTGCGGGACATGTCCCGGAAACCATACGGGCCGATGCCCGGCACCGGGTGACCGTGATCCTCGCTCCAGCATTGGTAGTGCACGCCGGTGCCACCCTCATCGAGGTAGATGCCGTCGCAGCCGGTCTCCTCGGCCACCGCCGCGCAGGTCTCGGCCATCCAATCCGGCCAGCCGTCGGAGTAGATGCACATGTTCCAGACGGGGTCCTCGGGCTTCGAGTAGCCGGTGGAGTAGCCGCCACCCTCGCGCTTCACGGCCCACTCCTCGCCATGCTCGACGGCCACCGGAGCAGCCTTCGAACACAGGTAGGTGTCGAGGTAGAGACCGACTTTCCAGCCAGCAGCCTGCTGGTCGGCGATCGACTGGCGGAACTTGTCAAGCCCACCGATGTGGTCGTAGTAACGGTACGCGCCCCAGCGACCATACTTGTCGTTGTGGCGCCAGTCGAAGATGTGGTTCATGTCCACCTGACCGAACATCCGGTTGTCCTTCTCGATGAACTCGGCAGTCTGGTAGCGATCCTCGTCGGGCAGGTAGAAGTTGTACTCGGGCTTGCCGCCCGCCTGAGTGTAGAGCCACGCGGTGCGGAAGTTCCACACGCGCCGGAACCAGTCCAGGCGCGGGGTCGCGGGCTCGATCCAGGACTTGGCCCAGTCGCAGTAGCGCCGGTGCATGCCGCGCCAATCGCCCCCGTGGGGGATGATGTATGCGCTCGGGTATTCGCGCGTGCCGCCGGCCTCCAGTGGGAAGGTGTAATACTCCAGGCCCTGCACGATGGTGTCGCCTGACTTGGCCAGTTCATACTTGCGGTAGCGCGCCTCGGTGTCGCGAGTGGCCAGGCAGAGCCCGCCACCTCCGCGCCGGTCATAGGCTGTCATCCACTGCACCGGGAAGTAGCCACCCGCGGGGTCGTCGAGCACACGGTCGAGATTGCTCCACGACGCTCCCATGCGCGGATAGAAATACCACAGGTCCTGCGCCGCACCGGTTTTGCTGACCCCGACCTGCGGGCAGGTGAGCCCAAGCCGCCGCTCTTCATCTGCGAGGTTCGTCAGCTCCGCGGTTACCGCGAACTCGTCGCCACCCGAAGCGTCGATGGTCAGCGCAATTTCCAGTTGGCCCTCTTCGCTGTGCAGGGTCAGCCCGGCATATGCCTCCCTCGGGAGCACCGCCACCACCTCGAAATCCTCCGCCTCCCAGGTCTTCGCGCCCTCGCGCACCCGGAGCAACGGCGCCTCCGCCGCCTGCAACGCCCAGTCGGGCTGACAGTGGTTCTCGATCTTCGTGAAAGTCAGTCCGGCGAGGTCGAGAGTGATGAGCCCGCCACTGTTGCTCAGGGTCAGCAAATTGTCACCGACCGACACCTGGGGCAGGGCCCGGAGCGGATCGACACCCGCCGGGGTCGCCGTTGCCTCGCCCGGCTCGGGAGGCATGAGGCGGTCATCAGACGCGGTCACCGCGACCAGATGGAAGGCGCTCCACAACACTCCGTCGGTGATGTTGATCTTCTCGACAGTCTTGCCCGGCTTGACCGCCATGGCGTATGCGTACAGCCCGCGATACACGCCATAGTGCTCTCGCCCGATGCACCAGGGCATCTGCTCTTCGGTCGAGCCGTCGGCGTAGGTGGTGGTGATGAGGAACTGCGTGGGCCGCCAGATGTGGTCACCGTTCTGCCAGCCCTGGTATTCGAGCAGTTGCCCGCGCAGTTGCCCGCCGATGAGCAAGTGCAGCTCCGCCGCCGACTTCCCGACGGCCACGTCGAAGGCCCCGTTCTCGCGGATGTCAGTGGAGATCGCTACCGGACCGTCGGTCGGTACCGCGAAGCGCGCGCCGCCCATCTCGATACCGGGGGTGTCGAACCAGTCGGCCAGGCCGAGGACCTGCTGCATGGTCGCGAGGTCAGTCGCCGCCTGCCCGCTGAGGTCTACCTTACCGCCGGGCACGTCCCCCGCCTGCCACGGCGAGAAGGTCTCGATATCGAAGCGCGGCGGGTCGGGAGTGAAGCGGATCCAGTCGATGTCCGCGGTGCCCTGCCGACCGTCGGTCGCCTCGAAACGCAGAGCCAATCGCCGGAGATCGGGCAGATTCATGAGGGTCGTTGCGATATGCCACTGCCCGTCGACGATGAGATCTTCGGCCCGGAACAGGATGTTGGTCCCGGTCATGCCCCGCTCATCGCCACCATCGCAGAACAGGAAGTAGGAGGGGAGCTCGGGGTTGATGTTGGTCAGGCGATAGCGCATGGCGCAATGCCGCGCCTGCCCCTGCCCGACGGCCTCGGGCAGGTTGTACATCCAGATCATGTTCGCACCGCCGCCGCTGGCAGAGAAGCGCATCACGCCGTCCACCACTTCATGTCCGGCCTCGTCCGCAGCCGTCAGCGGCGTCCAGCCCGGCAACTCCGCCCACGCCTCCGCGGTCATGCTCACGTCGTGGCCCTGCGCCATCGCGACGCCGCACATAAGCGCCACGCACACCATCACTGTCGCAGTTGTCTTCATGGGCTCAACTCCCTGGCATGTCATTTCGTCGGCCGTCGTCACCCGCGCGCGTCGCGAACGATCGCCGCCATCCACCCGCCCGGCAGGCGCAACTCAGTGTATGTGCTGCCGTCCACGATCCGCGTGGGGGCCTCGAAGTCTTCCTGCAGATAACCGAGGTGGTCGTACGCGTAGACCCGGTGCTCGGAGTCATCGCCCCAACCCATCAGCCCGGATCTGCTGGCGAGTATCCGCTCCTGGCCGATCAGCACTCCGGGATGCAATTCCACCGGCGTGAACGGGAACATGTGCTCGGTGATGGTCTTGTGTGTGAGTTGCACGCGCCACCAGCCGAGGTAGTAATACCACAGGCCACCCCACTCCATGTTGTCGCGGATGTTCGCGGCGATGTCGTCCTCGCTCAATATGCGATCGGGCGAGCCCAGTCCCAGCGGGCAGTACAGATGGGCGTTGCGCAGTTTGCTTGGGTGCCACGCTTCGACGAAGCGCGGGTAGTGCAGCTTCGTCATCGTCTCCGTGCGGGGCTGGCTGTTGCCGATGAGCGTGCCGCCGGCGTCGAGGACACGCCGGGCCTGCTGCATCTGGTAGCTCTGGCACACGAGCTCGACCAGGCCAACTTTCTCGCGCACGGTCATGGTCTCGGGATCGGGTATCGCGGAGTGGCCATCGGTGATTCCGTAGGCGATGCGCTCGCTGCTGCGGGCCACCTGATCCCAGTAGATTCCATCGAAGCCCAACTCGTCCATGCACAGGTCGAAGTAGCGATTCATCTCGCGACCATAGCCGTTGTGTGGGGTGGGCAGGTACATCCACAGGTTCCCTCGCCAACTGCCGCGATCGTACATTCCGGGCGTCCCGTCCGCGCGCAGGTGCCAGGCGCCGGGGTATTTGTCATGGTGCTCATCGCCGGTAGTGATGTACACGTCGATGTAGGTGACCATCTTCACGCCGGGGCGCAGGCCGTGCAGGAGGTCGGCCTGATCCTTGAAGAGCCTATGCACCTCGGGGCGGTCGAGGAAGTCCAGGCCGTGCAGCAGGCGCTTGTCCTCGATGCGCGGGATCTGCGACGAGACGATGCTGGCCGAACCGTTGTCGAGCCACGCCTGCAGGTCGGGGATCTGCTCCTCCATGATGCCGGGGTGTGGCGCGAACATGAAGGGCCCGGTGATCGCGAAGTTCGTGCCCCAGTTGCGGCGGATGGCGTTGACCATCTCCCAGTAACCGCCACCGGGCAGCGGATAGACCGACCAGCGGATCTCGTATTCCGCACCAGGCATCAGCATGAAGAGGTGATCGAGCAGACCCACCTCGCCGAGTTCGGCGTCGGCCACCTGACTGCACTGCGAGCGCAGCACGTCGTCCTCGGCGACCATGCCGAAGCCCGTCTCGCCTGCGATGAGCAGCGCGGTCGGGTTGTCGCCACCGGACTGGTTGCCCTGAGGCATGCGCAGCTTGAGTCCCTGCAGCCAGACCTCCGGGTCATCGAGGCCCTCGGTCAGGAAGCTGTGGCGCAGGCTGATGTGGAGGTCCTGGTCGGTCAGGTTTGTGAGTCGGTCGCTCACCGTGATGTGATCGTCGTGACGCGCGACCGTCCGGCGCAGCGAGTAGCTGGTTCCCTGCGCGCTCACCTGCAAGCCACCCTCGGCGTTCGCCACCGAGGGCCGCCAGGTCGCCTCCTCTTCATCGCCGCGGGTCTCGCCCAGCCGGTTCCAGCCAACATTGGGATACGAGAAAGAGCTTTGCACGTGGACACGCTGCCCGCCGCAGGAGACCGCAAAGCCGCCGCGCGACAGTGGCTCGATCTCGTAGGCGACCGGCCCGACGGTGGCGGGCTGCATCATCGGGATGTCGCCCGTGGGAGCCGGCTGGCCGACGACGCTGTCATCGGCGAGTGGCTCGGGCGGCTTCACCAGAGCGATCTCTGCCAGCGCCAGCGCGTTCTCGATGCGTTCCTGAGTGTGCAGGATGCGTAGCGTGTTCTCGCCCTCGTGGATCAGCCCGTCGAGGGCCAGCACGAACTCGTAGGCTTTGCCGCCAACGATGCAGAATGGATGATCGTCGCGATTGGCGGCCTCATAGTCGGGGGAATACACAGCGCGGAAGCTGGCTTGCCCCATCCAGACGAGTTGCATGCCGTTGTACAGCTCGAGTTCGTCGGGCTTGTTCAGCAACCGGTCGACGAGGATGCGCTGCTCATTGACGAAGATCGCCATCGAGAATGTCGAGCCACCAAGCGCCTCGCGATCCAGCCGGGCCAGCAGACGCAGCGCCGGCGTCCGCTGAATCAACTCACCGTCCACCGTGAAGGTCAACTGCTCGCTTTCCGTCGGTGCCACGCGCAGTTCATCAGCGATGGGCAGGAGAGTCTGCGCCCACGCAGTTGCACAGACGCATGCAAGCACGACTGCCGCCAGCGAAGTCCTGCGCATCACGTCAACTCCTCGTCACTGCACATGCCCGACGCACAGCATCGGGCCCTTACTGCGCCCGGAGGCTTACAAACGTGTAGCTGCGTCCGGGCACTGTTACGGTGAAGCGTCCGTCCTGGACGGGCGCGGGCTCGCCGGTGCGTTCGTTGACTCCCGCAAGATTCTGGCCGAGACCGAGAGCGTCAGCATCGACCTCGACAGTCACCTGCGCGTCTTCGGGGTCCGTGTTCGCGATAGCCACCGCCGCGCGGTCCGGCCAGCGATAGAGCGAGGCCATCGCGTCCTCCGCGACGGCTTTGACCGGGCAGTCCTCCCGCCAGTAGGCAGTGAACTGCGCGTCGTTCAGGCCCAGTCTGCCGCGCAAGCCCCACCACGCCGACATGGTCGGCTTGTGCATGTAGGAGCCGGAGGTATTGACGTCGTTGACCGCACACATCGCCAGCAGACTCTCAGTGGGCTGGGGCTGCTCAATGTCCGTGTCGTCCCTGGTGCCGCGCTGGAATTCGGGCAGGAGGATGTGCACCAGACCGCTGGTGTTGTTGGTGAGCTGCACGCGGTAGTCGAGCTCGTCCATGGTGTCCATGTAGAACCACTTGTCGCCGTAGAGCCGATGCGTATACTCCTCGCCCGGCCAGAAGAAGTCAGCGAAGCAATGCACCGGCGGCACGAGCTTCGAGTGACAGTGCGTCATCCAGTATCCTCGGTCGCCGTCGCGCTGCAGCTCGCGCATGAGCGTGGCCATGCGCTTGGAGAAATCACGCTTGCTCAGCAACGTCCAGCTCACGCCACTCTTGCCGAAGACGTCGGTGAAACCGTGGCCGTGGTGCGTGTTCTCACAGGGCCAGATGCCATCGGTATCGGTGTAAAAGCCCATCACGCCGGCGGTCTCGTTCAGGTTGCGCGCGTTCCAGAGCATGTAGTCGACGAAGGTCGGCGCGCCCGGGCAGACGGGCACCTGGTGATGGATCGGCCCGTCGGGCTTGAACCGGTTGCCCTTGCCGTCGTAGGGACCAAACTGCGCGGGGTAGGGGTCGTTCCACAGCGTGCGGAAGAGCTTGTAGTTCGGGTTGTGATTGGCCGTGCAACTCGTGGTCGAGTAGTAGAAGGCCAGCACGTCCTGGTCATGCCTCTCCATGTCGAACTTGCGGACCTCTTCGGGCCGAGGCGTCTCCCAGACGCCGGAGTAGTAGGCGTAGGAACTCATCCACGGCTGGTGGGTCTGGTGCTCGATGGGCATCCCGCCGCCGAAGTTCATCTCGCGCCAACCATCCACGAGCGGCTTGACCGGTGTGGCCTCGAAGCCGAACTGGTAGGTGATCGGCTCGTTCACCGCGATCGGTTGAGAGATGATGCGCAGCTCGATCATGGCGTCGTCGCCACCGGTGACGACCGTCACCGGCTGGCCGCGCTCATAGACCCAGTTGGCCTCGGACTCGCACATGTAGAGGAAGCCCTCGTCCTCGCTCACCAGCCACAGGAAGGGCTCGAAGGCGCTTTCCCAGCGCTGGTAATCCCACGCCTGACGATTGGGGCTCTTGCGCGCGCCACGGATGTGGCGCAGGTCCCCGCGGATGGGGATGCGCATGGTCAGCGACTGCACCTGCATGCCACCCTCGGGCGGGTTGATGGTGAAGCTCGCCCAGGTCAACCCGTCATACTCCATCCAGCTTGACCACTGGACATTGGCCAGATCGCCGAAGGCCGCCGCGCCGGAGAACTCCGCGCGGCCGGGGTCACTGCGATCGCACTGCCGACTGACCTCTGCCAGCACGGCCTCGCCTGCATCGGTCGCCAGAGTCAGCGTCACCGGTTCGCGCAAAATCTCGCGGCCCTGGTTCACCACGCGCGCAGGCAGCGGCCCGGCGAACTCGTACTCCCTGCCCCAGCAACTCACGGCGCGGTCGCCGGTGTATTCGAGCGGCGTCCACGGTGCCAGCACATCGTCGCTGACGCCGACTTCGGAGCCTACCCATGAGAGGTCAGGGACTTCCAGCGAGTCGGTAACGGTCAGCGCATCTTCGCGCCCGGGGGCACGCAATACGAACGACAACTCGTAGCTGCCCTCGGCGAACGCGAAGGGCACGGCGGCCGTCGCGGCAAGACCCTTGAGTGGCACCTGAGCGCTGCCGGTGTCGCCGCCGGGCCCGGCTGCCGCGATGTCGAGCGTGGTCCCGCCCGCTGCGGCGATCGTCTTCCACTCCGCGGGCAGGTTCGACAAGTCCAGTTCCAGGCCCAGCATCTTCGCGGGCACGTCGGGCAGGTAGGTCACCGAGATCGGGCGCTTGACCAGCACGCGAGTGGCGTATTCATTGAGCGTCTCGCCGGCCGCGCCCGTGACGCGAACCAGCAGATCGGCCAGGGACACGTCGCGAATGCTGCCGGATACGGTGGCCTCGCCGTCGATCATGGCGGTCTCGCGCAACGCGTCACGCCCGTCGCTGGTCACTGCGACCTCAAGCTGCGAGCCTTGTGGCCCGGACGCGGTCACGGCGACCGCGCCTGTCGCGAGACCACTGGCCACCGTCATCTGCGCGCCCTCGCCGCCGAACACGATCTTGCCGAAGCGCTCGGGACGGTTCAGGTACGAAGGGCCACCGTATGCCCAAGTGGTGTAGATCGGGTCCTGTGGGTCGGGGCGGAACCAGTCGCGGCAGAAGTTCGCGCGCCAGATGTCGCCGTCGACGGGCGCTTCCGCGCCGATTGCAGCGAAGGGGATCGCGATCTCGGCGGTCCAGTAGTCGTCGCCCGCCTCAGCGCGCACGACCACGTTCTCGGCGTCCCATTCCTTGCGCATGGCCAGGGCATCGAAGAGTACGCCGGCGGAGTTGACTATGAACTGGTAGAAGGCCTCGTTGGGCTCCTCGCCTGCAGAGATGAGGACCTCGAAGGCGTCGTCCTTGTAGACGGGCTCGTCGCGCTGCGCGGCGTTGTTTGCCAGTTCGTCGCCATGGGTCATCGACCACAGGCCGACATAGAGGTTGGTTTCGTCGTGGCAGAGCGAGGCCCGTGCCCGCAGTTCCTGCGGCAGACCGGTGCGGATGTTGGTCATGATGGGCACACGCGAAGCGGTCTGCCAGGCGATGTCATCGAGCGTCCCGTCCACCTGGATCGCAGGCACGCGGGGGACAGTCACCACCGGCACCGGCAATTCCTCGCCCGCGTCGGGACGGTCGGCGAGATACCGCTCCATGATCCGGTCAGCCGACTGCGCGCCGCTGTAGATCTCGACCTCGTCAATGTAGGTCATATCGCGGTCATCGCGCACGGCTGAGAATTGACCGTACCTCCGGCCGAGTTCGATGCCCGACTTGACCAGTTCGGGGAACTGCACGTTCGGCAGATCCTGAGTGTTGGACAGTTTGCCGTCAACATAGATGGCAAGCAGCGTGGAGTTCCAGGTGACGTCCAGCTTGTGCCAAGTTTCAGCATCCCACTCGGCGCTGCCAATGGTCAGGTAGAGCCGGTAGTCGGCGTCGCGCGCGCGGCTGCCAAGCTGCACGGTGCAGCGCGCGGTCTCAGGGCCGTCGGACTTATCGATGCCGAGGTTGAAGCCCTTCTCGGGCTGGTCGGCGATGCGACCGTAGAGATTGAAGAAGGAAACGTAGCGTCGGTCCTCGCCGGTCCAGTTGGCGGGCTTGACCCACAGCGAGATCGTGCCCGCCGCCATGTCGATGTTGCCCTCAGCCTGGTACGTGCACTTCTCCCCCTCCTCAACCAGCAGGCAGTGGCCCTTGATGCCAGGCTTGGCCCGAAGCTCGAGGCTCACGTCCAGCGAGGACTCGGGGGCGCCCTTCGAGTAGTCGGCGAAGGCGGTCAGCCGATCGAAGGAAGCCTTGAAGAGCAGGTCCTCGGGGTAATTCTGCGCGACAGCCGCAACCAGCCCGGTCGCGATCATGGTCAGGAAGATCGTCAAGGTCAGCAATCGATTAAGCATAAACAGTCTGCTCCTCGGTCGTTGAAATGATTCGGCTCGGGGCCCCACCTGCAGCGGCGCTGCCACCCAACGTGTGTCTGCCTTCTCCGGAGATAAGGGCAGACCTGCAACCGTCGCGGGGCGGGCTGAGTTGCGAATCTTGCGTAGTCTGAGTCCGCTGCCGAAGACTTGCGAATCCCGCGTGGTCTGAGTCTGTCAGTGTAGTACAGCCGTGTGCAGGTTTCCCCGCGAGAAGCTTCACAGACCGTGACCGTCGGCGTTTCGCACAAGACGCTCGCGATTGCTCAGCGCCCAGCCGGACGCTCCAGACTCCGGTCGACGGGCTCGTCAGATGCCAGCCAGACTTCGCCGCCGATGACCAGTCGCGTCGCCCCGATCGCCCACGCGCGGATCGGCTGGTCGCCTCGCATCTGAACGCAAACGCACTCGGCTCGAGCCTCTATCTCGCCGAGCTTCAGGCCGGTGTCGCCGGGCTCCAGCACGAGCCATTCGGCCTCCCCAGACCGAAGCCGCAACGCTTGATCGCCGACCGGCTCGATGGTGCCGACGCCCTCGAAGAGCGCCATGTCAAAGCGCACACCATCCGGGCCGATCGGTTTGACCCACTGCAGGGCGGCCGCCGATCCGCCACAGTCATCAGGCTGGCAGTCGCGAGGCAGAAGCGCCATCCAGTGCTCCTCAGTGACCAGATCGCGGACTTCGGTCGGCCGCGCCGGGACGAGACTGTACGAGCCGACGCCTGTGAGCGACGCCGCGAAGTTGCCCTCGAGGCCGACCTCAAGCGGAGTGTGCCAGCTCCAGCGGGCCTCGTGGCCGTCGGCCCCGCGGACTCGGTCGCTGACGAGAACCGGGCCGCCATCAATGACCAGGAGTTGGCGCTCGATCGTGGCGCCATGGGAATCACGGTAGCCTTCATGATCGGCGCGGAGGAACTGCAGCCCCGGCAGGCTCGTGAAGGTTCGCAGAGTGCCGCCGGGCGCGATGCGATCCACGCTCGGGCAACTCTCACCGTCGATGTTGACGACGTTGTGGCTTGGGGTCGAATGGCAGTATCGGTAGGCCGGATGACGGTAGCTCCGCGGCGAGCCGGGACTGGTGGCGATCAGCTCGCCGTTCATCTGCAGGCAGAAGTGCAGCGCGCCCGGGTAGGCGTGGCCCGAGTTTGCGCGACCGTATTGGAGGACGAGATACCGGCCCAGGTCGGGGCCGTCGCGCATCACGACGAAGCCCGACGAGTCGAGGTGACAGCTCGCGGCGGGCGCGGGCAGGGCAGTTCCCTGCGGTGGCGGCGCGCAGACGATGTAGTTGGGCATGGCGAAGGGCCCCTTCTGCGACGGGGCCTCGCCTCGTCTCCAAAAGTCGGCCGCCAGAGCGGCAAATTCGGGGCGGTCGAAGAGCTCGGCGCCCAGACTCAAGTGCACCGACCAGTCGTTGGCGAAGACCGCCGAGTGCAGCGCGGGGGTCTCGCCCGAGGGCATCAAGATCGCTGCGAGCCAGTCGTAGGCGCGCTCAAGTGCCGCGGCGAGTTCGGGGTCATCGAGCATTGAGGGCCGACCATTGGCGCGCGCCGTCAGGGAGACGTAAGCGACATCACGCAGGACTGTCTTGTGGTACTGGGTGCAGAGCTCCCGGTGGCCACCGTCGGGGTGGAAATCATCGAGCAGGTGCTGTGCCATCCAGCGGTTCGACAGGTCGAGCCAGGCCTCGGCGTCCCGGAATTCGGGGAACATGATGCCGATGATTCCGCAGCCGAGGACGGCGGTCACCTGCTGGTTGCCGACCTTGTACATCTGATTGTCAGCGGCCAACCACGCCGCGCAGGCGAGAAGCTGCTTCATGATCCTCAGATGCAGGTCGGGCGTGAGCGAATCGCTCGCGGCCATGCAGTAGTAGTTGTCGGCGAGCACGCGTCCGCGCACGCCCGGGTAGTAGGCTCGGAAGACCGTGCCGAACCCGAGGCCGCCCTGGTCTCGGCGGATTTCGGGCAGGGCTTCATACCATGAGTCGAAGAACCACGCCCAAGCCCCGGCATACTTCTCGTCGCCGGTGAGCAGGTATGCGCGACCGAGGCAGTTGACGAGCCACTGCGAGCCCACGATGCTCACGTAGTTGGTGTCCACGGTCGGGTTGGCCGACCAGTCGATCACACCGTCGGTCACCGGCAGGCTGAAGCCACCATGCTCGAGCTCCCCGGCGACGATGCGGTCCGCGTCGGTGATCATCGGTCCGACAAGGAATGGGTAGTGCTCGCGGATGAGCCCGGGCCATTGGTCACGATCGAAGTGAGCAGTGGGCTTGTCGCGGGCGGCGAAGTACTCGGCCCAGGCGACTGCCGCTGCCGGGTAGTCGGCGCGCTCGACGGCTTCGCGGACACGCTCGAGGCCCGGACGCTCGAGATCGAGCGCCGCGAAGAGTTCCTCGTCCGAGATGCGTTCAGGATGGTCCACGATGTTGGCATGCGCCGCGGCCATGGTCATCACCATTAGACAGAGAATCGAGTATGCGGGGAGGATGCTATCGCGCATGTTCCTGTTGCCAATCATAGATCGATGTGACCTCGGGCTGGGGACGCGGGGCGTCGGCCAGCGCGAGGGCTTCGTTTGCCTCAAGCACAGCGGGCTCGCCCGCGCCGTCGGTGAACTCGCCGCTGCCTCCGTAGAGCATATTGCCGATGAACTCGACACCGATGCAGTCCGGTGAGGCGAGGTAGGCCATGGGGGACTTCTCGTCCTTGAGGACGAAGGTGTTGCCGCGGATGATGTGGTCGAACGAAGCGTCCTTGGCGAAGAGTCCGACGCCCGCTTCGACGACGAATCTGTTGTAGAGGATCAGCCAATTCTCGTTCATGCCGCCCATCCAGAGCCCCGGGCGAGGCGAGCTGATGTCACAGTTGTAGACGACGTTGCGCGGACCGTTGGGGCCGTGAGCTGTGTCCTCGGGAGGAGAGGCCCAGGCGCCGAAGCCGTAGCTGCCGTGATCGCGAATGGAGGTGACCACGCAGTTCTCGAACAGGTTCTCATTGGTCCAGCCGGCGTGCCACTGCATGTCTGAATCGTGGAAGACGGAGTTGCGGATGACGCAGCCGGCGGTGGCCCACTGCACCAGCGGAGCGTGGCGCATGGAGAAGGTCTCGACGTCCTCCATCAGGCAGTCCCAGGACTGCTGCCAGGCAACGTAGGCTGTGCCGCCGCCGCCCTTGAACCAGGCGTCGTCGAAGACGCAGTCGCGGATCGTGCACCACTTGGCCATCGAGCCGTTGATCGCGAAGCGCCCGCACATTTTCACGGTCACGCCCTGTGCCCAGCAGTTCCAGCCATGGCTGAACTGAGCGGTGGTGATCCACAGGTTGTCGGTCTGCTCGATGTAGAGGTCCTCGAGTCCGCAGCCCTGGATGACTTCCATCTTCTGGATGAAGGAACCGTCCTCGACAGGGAACTCGATGCGCAGAGGCTGGGCGAGGTGGACGGTGTTGCCCTCGATGGCCTCGATGGTGGTCTCGTAGCGACGGTAGGTGCCCCACTTGCAGGCGTTGCGGGTGAGGGTCTTCCAGCGCTCAGTGGCCGGGCCGTCAAAGAGGATCGGGTCGCCGACCGCTAGGTCGTCGACGTTCTCGACCTGCACGGCCATGTCGCCGCGCCGCCCGTCTTCGGTCAGCAGCGTCTTTGAGCTGGCCCACCCACGAGCTTTGAAGTCAATCGCCGCGACACTACCGGGCACGAGCGGATCGGCGGTGAAGTCGGGGTCGAGAATCACGGGAATCTCGCAGGTGAGAGTGGAGCCGTCCTCGTATTCGCCGACGCCCTTGAGAACTCGCGGGCCCGGCTCGGCCTTCGCGAGGACGTTGCGGCCCGAGCGACGGTACCCGAAGGTGTTGCCCGAGTGGGTGCTGCGGGTCCAGGTACCGACGAGTTCGTCGCCAATGAAGACGTGCATCTTCTGCACGCCAGTCGGTCGGCAGTGAAGCTCAACGGACGTGTTCGGACCGATGGTTCCGCCCGGCTCAGGTGAGTAGAACCGGATGCCCTCTGGTTCGAGTGAGTAACGGAAGATCAGACGCGTGCTGTCCGCGCCCTGACCGCGAATCACGACGCCATTGTGGCGGATGGTCACCGGGCGGTCGAGGTAATAGGTCCCCGCGCCCAGCACGACCGCGCCGCCCCCGGCCTCACCCGCTGCCACGCAGGCGCGGTCGAGCGCGTCGGCATCGTCAACGTCATCGTCGGCGCTCGCGCCATGGTCCTCGATGCGGCAGAACTCGGGCACGTCGGGGATGCCTCCCTGCACGCCGGTGCGCGTCCAGTTGGGGTAGACAATTCCATCGGGGCCGACGACGTCGGCAGCGGTGAGGCGATCGGTGTCAGAGGCCTTGAGCTTGTACTGGCCTTCCCAGGGCGGTCGCATGACGTCATCCCCCATCGCGACAAGCTGCAGGTCATCCAGATACGCGTCGACGGTCGCGGCGGCATAGCTGTGGATCCATATCTCGAGTGAGCGAACGGCGGTGGTGGTGTAGAAGCGCCGGGTGAAGGAGAGCCATTTGCCGTCGGCGCCGCCGAGACCGACGATGTGAGAGTCCTCGCGATTGAGCCACTCGCCATCCGCGTCATAGGCGCGCACGTACATACCAAGCCCTGAGCCAGAGACGGGGAAGTGTCTGCCGCGAATCTCGAAGGCGCCGCCACTGTCAACAGGAACGCGAGCGGAGACCACGCCCGAGCCGTTCTTGTCACTGATGTCGATGATGTGCAGAGAGGCGGCTCCAGAGGCGGCCCGCTCGTCCGGCAGGCAGGTGACGCCCTCTAAATCAGCGATGGTCCAGTCCGCGAGGCCATCCTCGAAGCCCGAGTTTGGCAAGGGCAGAATGGTCTCACAGTGGGCGGCGACGCTCAATGTGATTACGCACAGGGCGGCGATTGCGTGGCGGGTCATGGTGGCGCACCTCCAGATGGCCGATAGCGGCGGCGTAGCAGCTCAGGTCAACTGAGCGCCTCGGGGCGCGACAGGATATGTCGGGGCAGCGAATCGCTGGGCCGCGGCGCAGCATCTATTGGGTGAACTCACCGAAGCTGCACTTGCGCACCTGGATGAGGTACTGGACTCCCCCGCCCAAGGTGGTGGTCGCGGCACCTAATACGCCCGCGTACATGGTGCCGTCCTGAGTTGATTTGAAGACGATGCCATCCATCAGCGGCGTCGTGCGCGTGGAGCTCTTCCACATGAAGGAGCCGGGCTCGGGATTGCGGCTGAGGTAAAGGTGGGGATCGTCGCCCCAGCGCGCGCCGATGATTTGGACCTGGTAGGCCACGCCCTGCTTGGTGGCAAAGCTGTGTGTTGTGACTTCGCTCAAGGGGGTGGATTGGGTGTAGAAGTGACCCGTGGTCTTGAGGGTGATGCCAATGAGCTGGGCTTTCGGGACCAGATCCTCGCTCGTCGCCACGCCAGTGATCTCGGCGCCATCGGGCTCGCCACCCCAGATGAGAACGTCCTCGGCAAGGCCAGCGGCTGCGCTGGTTGCATCATCGTTGTCAGACCCACAACCAGCGAATATGAGAACCGCGGTAGCCAGGCCGACCAGTATCCACGTGTGTGTTCTGCTCACAATCACTCACCGCCTCCGGTGCGTTGAGGTTTCTATTGGCTGAAGGTGCCGAACTCGCATTTCCTGACATGGATCGCATATCGGACCTTGGCGTCGACGAATGAGGTGTAGTGCCCGTGGGCGCCCACGTACATCGTGCCGTCCTGAGCCGAGCGGAAGACAAAGCCTTCCATCTTGGGAGGCGGGCGCATCGAGTATTTCCAGGCGTCGCTGACGGGGTCAGAGTTGCGGCTGATGACGAGATCAACGTCATCGCCATTGCGCAGCCCGACCGCCTCCACCTGGTAAGCGACGCCGGCCTTGGTCGCGAAGCTGTGGACTTTGGTGTCGCCCTCGCCAACGGTTCGCTGGTAAAAGTGCCCGTTGGTCTTGAGGGCGATCCCGGTGACGGTGGCCTTCACACCCGATTGCGCCCATGCCTCCGGCGCGGGCTCATCGGCGCCGAAGAGCAGGACGTCCTCGGTCGGCAGGTCGGCCGGACTCGATGACTGCGACTGGTTGGCCCCGCAGCCGGCCAACGCAACCACCGCTGCCGTCAGCAGCGCGAGGCACAGCAACTGACATATTCGTCTGTCTCTCATGCAATCCACCGCCAGGATACCGGTAGCGAGGGCCCGGAAGTCGAAGGCCCCTCTGGCGCGTCACTGTCCAGTAATGAATTCACCGCCTGAACACCGAAGTCCTGCCCATGCCTGACGGAGCCGGGCAGGGCCTCCGGGCGCAGCCGGCGAAGGTGCGTGGCGAGAGCATCCGCCGGATGATGAGGAGCGACGTCGATGATGAGAGCGAAGACCAGCTGGATATCGTTGGCAATCATATGCGTGGTAGCGCAATGCGCGATGGCGGCAGACGCTCCGCCGCGAGATCAACTCGGGCGCGAAGTGAAGCTGCGGATACTGGTGGACAAGGTCATGACGCCGACGGTGGGCTGGCACACGGAGGAGTGGGTGGTCAAGGAGACCGCTGAGGCGGGCTTCAACATCTACTCGCCGCGCCTGGGTCATGACGACCTCGACGAGGTGGCTCTGGTCACGCAATGGTGCGAGAAGTACGGGATCTACCACATGCCGTGGATGCGCGGGACACTGGAGGCGCCCGAAGGGCCGGAGGCAGACGGCAAGCGGATGCTGTGGGCGATCGGCGAGCAGCCACTGTGGAGCCCGAACTCGGACGAGTTCTGGGCATGGACCACCGAGTATATCGTCGAGTACGCGCGGATGAGTGCGGAGAACCCGCATATCATGGGCGTGTTCCTGGACTATGAGAATTACGCGACGGGGCCGCGGCTGAACAACCTTTACGGGCTGTCGTATGACGACATAATCATGGGCAAGTTTGCTGAGGACACGGGCATCGAGCTGCCTGAGTTGGGGCCGACGGACCGCAAGGCGTGGCTGGTGGCGCAGGAACTGCATGAGGATTTCGAGGCGTTCGAGATCGCGCACTGGCGGGAGCGTTGCCGGACGCTGCGGGAAGCGGTTGACGAGTATGACCCGAGCTTCGTCTTCTGCATCTACCCGGCGCCCGGGCCACCGTTCATGCTGGAGGCGGCGTGCAAGGAGTGGGGCACCGAGCAGACACCGGTGATTATGGCCGACCCGGGAGTCTACGGGCGACCGTCACGCCTGACGCCCCAAGTCGATGCGCTGCAGTCCAACCGTGAGAAGCTGGAACGCGCCATGGCAACGACCGCAGAGACGGGCGCGAACTACATCTACTCGGGCGGCATCGACCCGGTGGTGACGGGAGCTGACCCGGAGTTCTGCGCCAAGAACGCGCTGCTGATCTCGGAGATGACCGCGGGCTATTGGGTGTTCTACGAAGGGCCCAAGTATGACACCACGCACCCGGAGTATTTCAGATGGTTCAAGTGGGCCAATGACGCGTTGGACGCGGGTGAGCTGACCAAATACAACGAGCCGCGAGAGACTGCCGAGGGGCTGGCGAACCTGGTTCCTGACCCGGCGGGCACCGTGGCGCGATTGACTCCGCCGCCGGTCACCGGCGAGGTCATCGAGTATCCGCAGGAGCTGGTGCGCGGGGATCATGTGCTGGTGGTGGCGACGCAGCCGGGCCAGCAGGTCGAGATCGGCCTGCAGAACTTCAGGCTGGGATCCTACACCGACAAGCTGGTGTGGGACGCGCGCGATGTGCAGGCGGGCGATGACGGGATGTACATCATCGGGGTATCAGCCGGGCTCAACTGCTTCGGGCTGATGAGCGCGAATGCGCCGACGGCGTTCCTGGCATGGGACCGGACACACCTGATCGGGCACACCGAGCGCCTGTATTTCTCGGTGCCCGAGGGGATCGAGCAGTTCACGCTCCCGATCGCGGGCGGCGCCGGCGAGACCGTGCGACTGAACGTCTTCGACACCGAGGGCGAGCTGGTTGCGACCGGGCAGACCAGCCCGGGGAAATCGCGGGCCAACGTCGAAGTGATTGTGGGCGAACGCGCTGCAGGGACGTGGGCTCTGGAACTGACCGAGGCCGATGAGGGGGCGCTGGAGGACACGCAAGTCAATCTCGACCCGGTGCTGCCTCCATCGCTGGCGCTGGACCCGGCGCACGTGTTCGGGGCCGCAGCCGAGTAAGCGGGCGCTACTGGTTGTAGGTGCCGAACTGGCACTTGCGCACATGGATGCGGTAAAGAGCCGTTGCCTCGCCTTTGCTGCCCGCGTCGACGAGAATTGAGTCCACGACGTCCACGTACATTATCCCGTCCTTCATGGACTTGAAGACGATACCGTCCATGAGAGGATAGGCCCTGTTGGATTGCGCCCAACCGCCGTCAGTGAAGGGGCGCGCGGTCCTACCGATGTACAAATCCACATCCACATCAGCGTCCTCACTTATCATCTCCACCTGGTAACAGACGTTGGCCTTGGTCATGAACCAATTGCTAGCCACATGGTTCTCAAGGACACCCAGCGAGTGGAAGTGCCCGTTGATGCCCAGGTTTATGCCGGGGGTGTTGGGGTCAATCCCCTTGTCAACCGGGGCGAGAAGTTTGGCGTTGTCGGTGCCGCCAGGGAAGAGCATAATGTCCTCTGCCGGACCCACCAGATCAGAGTCGCCACCGTCTGATCCGCAGCCCGACAGGGCGAGGACAGCGACCAACGCCAGAACCGTCATCGCCATCAGGACGCGTTGCATTGCCTTGGTCATGGTTCGTCACCATCTCCCAAAGGTAGTGTACACCACACAATGGCTACGAGATTATCACTTGGACATCGTCGCAGACAGCGCTGCCTGCCAGGTTGTGTTCAGCCAGCGGCTCGGTGCTACTGGTTGAAGGTGCCGAACTGACACTTGCGCACATGGATGCGATACGGGATGTGGCTGGGCGTCCCGT
Organism: Candidatus Zipacnadia bacterium; assembly: GCA_029821735.1. Lineage (GTDB taxonomy): Bacteria > Armatimonadota > Zipacnadia > Zipacnadales > UBA5352 > JALGSU01. The sequence continues at coordinate 48,386 of JALGSU010000027.1, forward strand.
CGTTATCAGCACCGCGCACGTCCACGTACATGATCCCGTCCTGGGTGGACTTGAAGACGATGCCGTCCATGAGGGGGTAGTCGCGCCTGGAGCCTTTCCAGTATCCGGTGTTGTAGGGATGTACGCTCCGGTCGAGATAGAGGTCCACGTCCATGTTCTCGCCCACGGCTATGGCCTCCACCTGATAGCAGACGCCTATCTTTGTCATGAAGTAGTTGTTGTGCAGGTAGCCCTCCGGTACGGTCAGGGAGTGGAAATAGCCGCTGGTCCCGAGGTTGATGCCCGTAAGGTTGGTGCCGCTCTTGCTGTCACTGGAGTCGCCGAGCTTGGTGTCTTCAGTGCCACCCGGGAAAAGAACGATATCCTCGGCCGGACTGACCAGGTCAGAAGAACCTCCCCCGTCTGAGCCGCAACCCAGCAGGACAAGCGTCGTACCCATGCCAACGACCAACGCCAGAACCGCCACCGTCATCAGAACACGTCGCGATGCTCGGGTCATGTTGATCACCGTCTCCCATGGTAGTGTACACCACGCAAGGGCTACGAGATTATCGTTCGGACATCGTCGCAGGCAGCGCTGCCTGCCGAGTTATGCTCGGTCAACGGCTCGTCGCTATTGGTTGAAGGTGCCGAACTGGCACTTGCGCACGTGGATGTGGTATGGGATGTTCGGCAATACTCCCTTGGTGCCGTCTGCGAAGCCAAGCACATCCACATACATGATCCCGTCCTGGCCGGACTTGAAGACGATGCCATCCATGAGCGGGTAGCCTCGGGTGGATGACTTCCAGTGGCCATTCGAGTATGGGTGCGAGTTCCTGCCCATATACAGGTTCACATCTACGTCAAGGCCCTCGGCTATGACCTCCACCTGATAGGAGACGTTGGCCTTGGTCATGAACCAATGGTTTTCCACATAGCCCTGAGGGATGTTCCGAGTGTAGAAGTGCCCGTTGTCGCCGAGATTGATGCCAGGCAACTCGCCGGTGATCTTGTCGGCCACAGTATCGAGACCGGCGACGCTGACGCCGCCCGATAGGATCACAACATCGCCTGCCGATCCGACCAGTTCAGAGTTGCCACCGTCCGATCCGCAGCCCGACATGGCGAACATCATAGCGAGGGCAGCGACCAACGCCAGAACCATCATCGTCATCAGATTGCGTCGTTCTGCTCGGGTCATGGTCAATCACCATCTCTCATTTTAGTGTGGCCATTTCCGTCCAGCCACCCGACGCTACTGGTTGAAGGTGCCGAACTGGCACTTGCGCACGTGGATGTGATAGGGGATCGACGGCAGGAACTTGACTCCGTCATCCGCGCCGCGCACATCGACGTACATGATCCCGTCCTCGGCAGACTTGAAGACGATACCGTCCATGAGGGGGTAGTCGCGAGTGGATGATTTCCAGGCGCCACCAGTGTAGGGATGCGAACTCCTGCCCAGGTATAGATCCACGTCCATGTCAGTGCCCTCGGCCACGACCTCCACCTGATAGGAGACATTCGTCTTCGTCATAAACCAGTGGTTGTCCACGTAGTTCCTGGCCACGCTCAAGGAGTAGAAATGCCCATTGTCGCCGAGGTTGATGCCCGCTATGTTGGGGTCGAAGGGGATTTTCTCAGCCGAAGCATCAAGCTTGGCGGCGCTAACGCCGCCCGGGAGGATCACGGCGTCTTCAGCCGGCCCGACGAGGTCAGAGCTGCCTCCGTCTGACCCGCAGCCCGACAGGGCGAACATCGCTGCCAAGCCAACGGCCAATGTCAGAACCGCCATCGTCATCAGTGTGCGCCTCAGGGCTTTGGTCATGGTTCATCACCGTCTCTCCTGAGAGTGAGGGGCACCTCTGCGTTCCCAGGCGCAGTTACTCAATATGCATTTCAACGTCATCGTAGATAATCCTGCCCGCCGCGCCGTTACGCAGGAGCACGGAGACGGTGCGCGCCTGCTCATGCATCTCGAGAGTCCAGGTGGCCTGCGCCCATTCGTCGGTGGCGGGGAAGGACGGACTGCTGTCATACTGCACACGCGCGCCGTCGGCGTCTTCAGCAATGATCGAGAGGTAGGGCCGAGCGCCCTCCTCGGCCTTGTACCAGGCGCTGAGAGTGACGCTGGCGGGCGGCTGGACCCCGATGGTGCGCTGCGCCTGGACACCAATGTTGACCGCCTCGCCCACTCCCACGAGTGCCACGGCGCGCTCGCCCCCGTGAGCGTCGGCGGTCCACTCCACCACATTGTCGGCCGGTGTATTGCTCCAGCGGAAGAACGACCAGGCCGCAGGAGCGCCAACGCCAAGGCCGGGCACCTCGAAGCCAGCGTTCATCAGACCCTCTTCCTGCGCCATCGCGAGGACGCGGGCAGTGTTGGCGGGGGCCAGAGCGCGCTCCGCTTCGGAGACGCCCGCCACGCGCCAGTAGAGCCAGGCCAGAGCCGGGCACATGGACGCCGGACGGTCACTTCGGTCAAAGGCGGCCATCGCCAGATCCCAGACGCGGATATCGACTTCCCCGAGTTGGAGCCACTCCAGCTGGCTGGCATGGTCACCCTCGTTGGTGTTCACGCGCTTGCCGAAGCGCGGGTTCTCCTCATCGCCGCTCCACATGACGTCGACCCAGGTGCGGGCGAAACGCTCCAGGTCCTCGGATGTGAAGACCACTCCCCGGTGAGCGGCCTCGACGGCAAAACCGATGTCGATGGTACCATGGCTGGCGTCCTCGGGATACGATCGCACGCCCTCCTCATCTGGCAGCGGATCCCAGTAGTTCCACTCATAGGCGTCGCCATCGACCAATCGCAGGTTCTGGTGGAAGTACCCGGCCATCATGCGGGCGCGCTCGGCGCAGAGCTCCGCGCCCGGGTAGCCGGGCAGGTCGGCGAGGACGAGCAGTGTGCGCGCGGGGGCGAGATACTGGTTGTGCGGCAGGCTGTAGAGCGGGAAGCGCTGGGTTGGGTTGTCGGTGAAGAGATAGACGCCGGCGTCTTCCGAGACGGGGCGCCACCACTTCTCCCAGCGCGGGACGAAGTGCTCGTCGAGCAGCTTGAGATACTCGTCGGCCTTGGCGCGGTACTTCGGGTCGAGGCCCTCGGCGGCGTAGACCTCCTCGATGAACTGCGCGATCGGGTAGGTGACCATGCCATCGTGCACCTGGTATTCGCAGGGCTCGGGAGCCTGCGTGCGGACGAGGAACTTCGCCCCCGCGACGCCGGCGCCGGTGACCTTGAGCGGCGTGCCGGGCATGAGTTCGGAACTGGTGGGGTCGGCGTATTCGGCCTCACCGAGCACCTCGCCGGCGGTCTGGTCAGTGAAGCGGAAGCGGTCGGCGGCGATGAACTCGAGGAGGTAGTCGTGGCCGGTGATCTTGTCGCCACCGGAGCGGTAGTAGACGCGGCGGTCGCCCCTGGGGGTCGCGACGGTGATGTCCTCGCCGATGGGTTCGAGGCGGGTAACATCCACCAGCCCGACCGAGTAGTCGACGTCCTGCCACGAGAGCAAGCCGTCGCCATCGTGGTCAGACAGGCTATCGATCATGCGGTCGGTGTGATCGATCATCTTGTCGAGCCAGTATGTGTCGCGGATCGCGTACCAGCACATCATGTAGTTGCGCAGGTACGACGACTCGCGCCAGCCAAGGCCGCCTGAAGTGTCGGCGTCGGAGGAGCCTATGCCGTCGCGGTGGAGTGCGTCATACATCTGGTAGCTGGCCACCACGTCAGCGATCTGCCCGTCCAACTCAGCGGCGATCGCGTCGCGGTCGGCGTCCGTGAGAGCTGCGTGCACGCAAAGAGGCGTGAGCAGGGCGAGGCAGACAGTCATGGCAGCCAGCGCGGACATGTCGGACCTCCCAGTCGAGCAGCTATGGATGGGCGGATCAGGTCTTGCGCTCCTCGGTCTTCGCGGCCGGGAAGAGGATGTTGTTGAGGATCAGCCGGTAGCCGGGAGAGTGCCGGTGCAGCGAGAGGTCAGTGGGCGGCTCGCCGATGATGTGCGCGTAGTCTTCGGGATCGTGCCCGCCGAGGAAAGTGAAGGTCCCATCCACGTAGTCACCGTGGATGTACTTGACCTTGTCCTGACCGGGGGAGTCGCCCAATATCACCACGTTGTCTTTCAGACAGCTTCGGCGGAAGGCGCTGGTCTGACCGAGGAAGTCGGCGACCTGGCCGGTGTGACACTGAGTGAGCATGGTCGGGATCGGGTCCTGCTTGGCCGAGAACTCGAAGAGCTCGAAAACCTGGCCTTGCGAGACGAAGCTCGAAGGCCCCGGCGAGACGTCGATATCGGCCAACTCCTGAGCGTAGGGGTCTATGACAAGGTGGAAGTCGTCGAAGGCCATGGTGGCGGCGAAGTCAAGACTGGTCTGGACCGCGGGGTCCATCGGGGTGCCATCAATGGGCGCGGGAACGACGTCCAGGCCCTGTGAGGCGAGGGCAATGTCCATGGTGTCCGCCGCCGAGCACATGGCGAAGAGGAAGCCGCCCTCGGCCACCCATGCGGCTATGGTCGCTGCGACGGACTTCTTGGCCGCCTGCACCGATGGGAAGCCCAGTTCGTCGGCGACGGCGCGGGACTCGACGACCTGGCGGCGATACCAGGGCTCGTTGCCGAAACTGGCGAAGAAGCGCCCGAAGTTGCCGGTGAAATCCTCGTGGTGCAGATGCAGCCAGTCATACTCAGCAAGACCGCCGGTGAGCACGTCGCGATCCCACAGTTTGTCATACTCGACTTCAGCGTAGGCGAGCGCGAGTGTGACGGCGTCATCCCACGGCTCATTGTAGGGCGGCACGTAGACGGCGATGCGCGCGGCCTTGGTCAGGTGGATGCGCTGCATGTTCTCTTCTTGGATCAGCGCGTAGATCGCCGCAACTTCCATCTCACCTATGGGCTGAACGGTCACGCCGAGTTCGGAGGCGCGAGCGCGCACGTCAGGGGAGTCGGGCAGCACGAAAGCGCCTGCGCGATAGTTGATGAGCCACTCGCACTCGTACTCGCGGGGCTCCTGCAGGCACCAATGGGTGAGCCCATAGGCACGCAGGTGATCCGCCTGAGCATCATCCATGGGCACCAGCAGCGTCTGGGCTGATGCGGAGAGCGCGAGGGTCAGCGCCAGAGTTGAGGTCAAGAGACGCGGCATGGTTACTCCAGTCCCAGCGTGATGACGGTGGCCGAGTGGGCCGGGAAAGTGTGCGTGAACGTGTCGCCGGACGCGTCGACATCGGCGAGGCTGATGCTGACGGCGTCAGGCGCGGCCTCGGAGCCAGTGGCGCGCGCTGACTCGCCGGAGAGTTCGGCAGCTGTGGCCGAGGAGATCGTCCGGCCATCGGCGAGCGTGATTTGCGCCGACAGGTCGTCGGTCATGTGGCGGTTGACGACCGAGAGCGCCAGCACCTGACCATCCTCCGACGCCGTGGCAGACGCGTCAAGGTAAGGGACGTCGGGCATGGCCGGAATGTTGCCGAACTCGGGTGAGGAGAAGGTCGGGCCATCAGTTTCGCAGGCCACGCAGACGGGCTGGCAACTGCCGGTGTAGAGCCGGAAGGCGTGGTAAAGTGGCGTGCCCCAGGCGGCCGAGGGTGAGGTGACGATGGCGGGCAGGACGTTGACGAGCTGCGCCAGGTTGGCCATGGTCACGCGATCGCACAGCCGGTGCATGCAGTTGAAGACGCCAGCGGCGAAGAGACCGTCGCGCAGTTCGTAGCGCTCCGCGATGCCAGTGTCGCCAGTCGCGTCGAGCCAGACGTTCCACTCGTCGAAGGCGATGCCGACGCCGCTGCCCTCGCCCATCACCTCGTCGATGGTGGCGGCAACCAGGCGCAGGCGGCGGTCGATGTCCAGCGGGGCGGCGACGATCGAGTGATACATCTCCGACTGCTTCGCGTCGTCACGCTTGTGCGGACCGTACCAGTGCACCGCGAGGTAGTCCATCGCCTCGCCGGCGATCTCGAGCACGGTCCGGTTCCAGTCAGGATGAGCGACGGGGTCCGCGCCGACAGCGATCAGCTTGATGTCCGGGTCGGCAGCGCGCATGCGCTCGGCGAACTGCACGAAGAGGCGGGCGTAGTCGGCCGCGGGGACGTTGCCGATTTCCCAACTGCCATAGGTCTCGTTGCCGATGCCCCAGTATTTCACACCGTGGGGGGTCGGGTAGCCTTCCTCGGCACGCGCGCGCCCCCACTCGCTCGCAGCCGGACCGTTGCAGTACTGCACCCAGGCGGCAGCGTCCTCGGCACTGGCCGAACCAGTGTTGACGCAGATGTAGGGCTCAGTCTCCACGGCTCGGCACCAGGTGATGTACTCGTTGGTGCCAAAGTCATTGGGCTCGAAATCGCGCCAGGCAGGCTCGAAGCGGACCGGGCGGCGGTCGCGCGGGCCAATGCCATCGCGCCACTGATAGGCGTCAGCGAAGCAGCCACCGGGCCAGCGGATGACGGGTGGGTTGATGAGCTTGACCATGTCGAGGACGTCAGAGCGCAGGCCGCCACGCGCTCGGGCCTCGGCGGGCATGAGACTGGCTTCGCGGACGAGCAACTCACCGCTGCCACAGGCGGCAATGGTCAGGGCCGCATCATCCGCGTCCCATCGGGCGGGAAGCTGCACATCGAGGCGTTCCCAGCGACCGGCAGGAGCGGAGCGGGTGACCGTGGCGCCACCGAGGGATATCCGAATCTGGCGGACCTTCCCGGAAGTCTGCACCGAGCATTGCAGACTGTAGGCCCCGCCGGCGCGCACGCACAGGCCGCCATGGCTGACGCCTCGGAAAAGGGCGTCATCGCGCAAGAGGCGCAGGCGGATATGGGCGCCTGCCTCCACATCGTGCTCGAGATGGGCCAACACGTCGGGGTTGCGCACGCCGACCGTCCACGGAAGCATCTCCGCCCAGATCCCGCCGTTGATGCAACGGCCGAGATGCTCGATGAAGTGCCCGTAGATGTCGGGGTTGATGACGCCGATACGCTGGCTGGTGTCGACCGTGATTGTGGCGTCGGCCATCGGATTCACTCCCTGTCGCGCGACCCCGGGGTCAGAAGGTGACGCCAAGGGCCTCCTCGTAGATCGCGAGCACGTTCTCGATGGGCGTGTCGGGCTGGATGCAGTGAGCGGGACTGAGGATGTATCCTCCGCCCGCCCCGACGATCTCGATGCGCTCGCGCACTTCGCGACGCACGTCCTCGACGGTGCCATGGGGCAACGTGTGCTGAGTGCTGACCAGACCGCAGAAGGTGAGACGGTCACCGTACAGGCGCTTGATGGTGGGCGGGTCCATGCCGGGCGGCTCCGGCTGCATCGCGTCGAGGATGTCGAGCCCCATCTCGATGTAAGTCGGCATGATGTCGCTGGTATCGCCGCATGAGTGCAGCATGGCCAGGGCGCCGAACTCGTGCGCAAGATCAATGAACGGCTGCAGGCGGGGGACGAAGAACTCGTCGAAGATATGCGGCGGGAACATGCGGCCGCGCTGGCTGCCGCAGTCCTCGCCGATACACAGGATGTCTATCGCACCGTCGGCGGCTTCGAGACCGCGGCGGCAGTAGTCGAGGAAATGGTCGACGCGGTGGTCGATGACCGCTATGCCGACCGGATCGGCGGTCATGATGTCGAGCATGACCTGCTCCATGCCCCGGCCTCGGGAGACACCGTTGAGGATATCGGGGATGCCGGCGCCGCCGAAGCAGACGGCGTATTCGCTGAGGGTCTCGCAACGCGCGCGCAGGTCGGTGAAGTCATATTCGTCGACTGAGGGCCAGGGGTATGCTTCGACATCGTCCATGGTCTCGATCAGAGCGAGGGGCAGCTCGGTGGCCTCGGAATAGGTGCCGGCCTCGTAGTGGCAGACAGTGTAACCGGCGCCCCACATGTCGTAGCGGTCGGCATTCCCGGGGAGGCCGGGCCCGGGGCGCAACTCGCCACACCAACCGGCGCCGATCGAACGCAGATCGATGCCGAAGGCCTCGCGCAGGTCTCGTCCGGCAAAGAACTCGACCAATTGCGCCTGGATTTCCGGAGTGAGATAGACCTGCAGCGGCACGCGATCGGTCTCCTCGTGTCGGCAGGCCGCGAGAACGCGTTCCTTGGAGGTCATCACTCGTCTCCCCATAGTCCGTCAGGATCGCCAGCACCCCTGAACGAAGCCGGGTGCCAGACTGGCGCGACGCGGGCCACGGTCAGAGCATAGACGTCAGCGACGCCGGCCTTGCGCAAGGTTCGGGCGCACTCGATGATGGTGGCGCCAGTGGTGAAGACATCGTCCACGAGTATCACCGAACGCCCACCCAAGCGCCAGGTCTTGCGCGCTTCGAAAGCCCCGCGAACGTTCTGGAGACGCTTGCGGCCCCGCACCTGGACCTGCGGCGTGGTGTCGCGGGTGCGCTCAAGCACATCATCCCAGACAGGCAGCCCCAGCCCCTCGGCAAGCGGCTGGCAGAGCAGTGAGGCCTGGTCGAAACCGCGCCATGCCAGCCGGCGCGAGTGCAGAGGCACAGGCACGATTGCGTCAGCAGCAGCGAAGGGCAGACCGCCAGGGCCCCCAGCCAGCGCCAGGTCGGCCAACATACCCCCGAAGACCGGGCCGAGGAGCCGGCGGCCGTGGAACTTGTAGCGCAGGATCGCGTCGCGCATGGGCCCCGTGTACAGACCGACAGCGCGGGCACCTGTGAAGTACCGACCGGTCTGACACTCGCTGCACAGTTGCGGGCGCCTGATCGCCGGCTCAAAAGGCACGCCACAGCACACGCAGAGAGGCTCTGCAATGAACTCCACCTCGCCGCGACACGTCTCACAGAAGGGTGAATCGCGCAACTCGCCACACACCTGGCAGCGTGGTGGGAAGATCAGATCGGCGAGCTGGCGGGAGACATTCGCAAGCGACATGAGTGATGGTGAGGCAATTCGCCTCGTGAGGGGCAGCCGCCTCCATTCGGGGGCGATTAGCGTGCTCGCGGGACTTGGGAAAGAGCGCGCTGCGGGCCCCTTAACACCCGGGGGCTTTCGTTGACAGAGGAAGAGCGCTGTGTTACCATTTCGTGAGAGTGCGCGGACCCTCTGGGCCGGGCGCTCATATATGATTTAAGAGGTGTGTGGTTCGATGATGAGGCACGCCGGTAGGACGCTCACAGGCTTTGCGGTGCTGATGATGGCGACGGCCCTGAGTTGGGCCGCGCCAGTGGTGGAGACACTGCCCAACGGTTGCCGACTGGTGGTCGAGGAGGACCACTCGCGGCCGGTGGCGGCGCTGCGCGTGTACGTTGGGGTTGGCTCGGCGCTGGAAGGCAAGTGGCTGGGCGCGGGCATGACCCACTTCCTCGAGCACGCTATAAATGAGGGTACGCCGACTCGCACACGCGAGGAGGTCAGCAGACTCGTCGAGAGTCTGGGGAACAACTCCAATGCCTACACCACGCGTGACCACACCTGCTATTACATTACCACCGCGGGCGACTTGATCGATAAGGCGATCGACCTGTACGCGGAGTTCACGCTGACCCCGTCGCTGCCCGAGGAACACGTGGAGACGCAGCGAGGGATCATCCTGCGGGAGATGGCAATGGGCGACGATGAGCCCGGGCGGCTCATCTACCAACTGTTCGCCGAGACTATGTTCCTGCAACACCCGCATCGCTATCGGATCATCGGTTATCCAGAGGCATTCACTGCGGTCACGCGAGACGAACTGGCGGAGTTCCACCGACTGTGGTATGTGCCGGACAACATCGTGGTGGTCGTGGTCGGCGATGTGGACGGCAAAGAGGTGCTGGCGCAACTGCGCGAGGCGTTCGGAGCGGCGCCTCGGCGTGCGTATCCGTCAGTTGAGCTGCTGAGCGAGCCGAGTCAGTTGGCGCCTCGGCGACGCTGGCAGACAAAGGAAGGCATGGGGCGCGCCTACCTGCAGATGGGTTGGCGGACCGTCAGTATCTTCCACGAAGACCTGTATCCGCTGGACGTGCTGGCCTACTACCTGAGCGCCGGGGACTCGGCGCCGCTGACAGCGAAGCTGCGCGACGAGCTGGAACTTGTGGACAGCGTGGGGTGCTACTCGGCAACACCGTGGTATGACGCCGGGCAGTTCGTGCTGTCGGCGGTCATGGACCCGGCGAACGTCACCAAGGCGGAGGAGGCAATGCTGGCCGAGGTGATGCGGGTGCGTGACCACCCGCCGACCCGGGCGGATCTGGCGCGGGTGCAGCGGCAGAAGCGGGTGGCGGAAGTGTATGGGCAAGAGAGCGCGGAGGACCGGGCAGCGGCGCTGGGGCGGAATCTGATGATTACCGGAGACGTGAACTTCTCGGATCGCTATCTGGACGGTATAGCACAGGTGACGCCCGCGCAGATCAGGCAGGTAATCGACCGGTATTTCCGGCCAGAGAACCTTTGCGTGGCAGTGCTCTCGCCCACAGAGGAGCCCAAGCAACGCGACCGGACAGCCGACGACGACGGGGCATCGGAAACGCAGATACGTAAGCTCGACAACGGGCTTACGGTGGTAGTTCGCGAGAATCACACGCAGCCGCTGGTGAGTGTATCGACAGCGACCATGGGCGGGCTGCGCTACGAGAGCGCGCAGACGGCCGGCATCACATCACTGATGGCGAGCATGCTGGTGCGGGGAGCGGCAGGCAAGAGCCGCGAGGCGATCGCCGAAGCCGTGGACCGGGCGGGCGGAGCACTGGAGCCTTACTCGGGCCGCAACAGCTTTGGGGTGAACGCGAGCTTCATGGCGGAGGACCTGCCTCTGGCACTGCAACTGACAACGGATGTGCTGCTGCGGCCAACCTTCCCTGAAGATGAACTGGAGTCGCAGAGGCGGTTGGCGCTGGCGAGCATCGAGGGCCGGCAGGACAACGTGGAGAGCGTGGCATTCGAGGCGTTGCTCGGGCAGGTGTTCACCGTCCACCCGTATCGATTCATGCCGGGCGGGACGGCCGAATCAGTGACGGCGCTCACGCGGGACGATGTGGCGGCCTTCCACTCGGCGTATGCGACGGTGAACGGCAGCGTGCTGGTGGTGTGCGGGGATGTGGACGCCGAGGACGTATTCGGGCAGGTGAGCGAGTTGCTGGCAGCCGCGCCAGCTCATGCCCAGGAGCCGCCTTCGCCCCCCGCGGAGCCGGCGATCGTGCAGCGACGCGAGAAGATCATCGAGCGCGCGCAGCAGCAGGCCATCGTGGCCTACGGTTTCCACGGGCTCACGGTCGCTGATCCCGACAACCCGGCGATGGATGTGCTGGACGCAGCGTTCTCGGGGATGGGCTTCCCCGGTGGCAGGCTGCACGACACACTGCGCGGTCAGCAACTGGTGTATTTCGCGCACGCAATGTCAATCGGCGGCGTGGACCCGGGCGCCTTCGTCATCTATGCGGGCTGCCAGCCGGAGAAAGTGGACACCGTCAAGAGCGAGATCGAGCGCCTGGTCGGGGAGATTACCACAGCGCCGATCAGCGCCGAGGAACTCGAGCGAGCCAAGAGCATGTGCATCGCCGCCGAGCTGGTGGACCTGCAGACCAACGGGTCACTGGCGCAGACGATGTCGCTGACCGAACTGTACGGGCTGGGCGCGAGTGACTGGGAGAGCTACGCGGAGCGCGTGGAGGCAGTTACTGCAGATGACGTGATGGCGCTGGCGGCACGCGTCCTCGACATGGAGCGGAGCGCGCTGGTGGTGACCAGGCCGGGAGACGGTGGTTAGCAGAGACGCGGAGATCGCGGCCCGCGGGGCGCAAGTTCGGAGTGAAATGCGACATGAAGGCTCATGAGTATGGGCGGCTTGTTGGCGAAGAAGTTCTGAGCGTCCTGGCGGATACGGACGATCAGCAGATCGAGACTCTGCTTGATATGGTTGAAGCCGCCGACCACATCTTCGTGGGTGGCGCGGGGCGCAGCCTGCTGATGCTGAGCGCTTTCGCGATGCGACTGATGCATATCGGGATGGACTCGTACGTAGTCGGGGAGACGACCACGCCGGCGATCGTGCCCGGTGACGTGCTGGTGGCCGCGAGCGGCTCGGGGCAGACACAGTTGACGCGCGCAATCGTGGAAGCTGCGAGCGCGCGGGGCGCGCGGACCGCGGTCATCACCGCGAACATCGAGGCGCCAGTAGCAAAGGTGGCCGATCACGTGGTGCACCTGCACGCTCCGGTGACTTTCACCAATGAGAACCGCCCCACTCGCCAGCCGCCGGGCACGCTCTTTGAGCAGGCGGTGCTGGCGCAGTGCGACGCGATGATTCTGATGCTCATGCAGCGACGCGGGACGACGGAAGAGTACATGAGGCAGCGCCATACGAAGTTTGAGTAGCAGCAGGGCGAGCGTCAACAAGGGAAGATGATGAGCGAGACCACAGACACAACACATACGGACACGCTGGAACCAGTGGCCAAACGGCCTTCACGACACCAGAGCGGTGCCACGCGAGTGGTGATCATCGCGGCGGTCGCGGTGGTGACGGTGGCACTGCTGGCCATGGGCGTGCTTGCCGCCACAGATCGCAGCTTCGCCGGCAGCGGGCAGATCGCGCGCAACGTGAGCATCCAGGGGGTAGCGGTGGCGGATATGACCGCCGACGAAGCCCTGGGCGCGGTGCAGAGCCAGTGGGCGAGCGCGCTGCCCGAGGAAATCACGATCACGTTCGCTGAGGGCGAATGGGCGAGCAGTCCCGAGGAGATGGGCGTGACGCTGTCTCTGGATGAGGCAGTCGACGAAGCGCTGGCAGTAGGACGCGAGGGCGGATTTCTGTCGCGAGTGAAGACGCGCCTGCTGACACTGCGCACGACCATGGATCTGAGCGTCCATCGCCATGTCGACGAGGACGCGCTGCAACAGGTGGTCGAGGATCTGGCGACAGTTGTCGATCGAGAGCCGGTTGACGCCGATATCGAGGTCAAGGGCGACAAGGTCGAGGTCGTGGCGGGCAAGGTGGGCCGCGTGCTGAACGTGGATGGCACGTGCCAGCAGTTCGCGCGGCTGCTTGAGGACCCGAACGCGAACACGCTCGAGGCCGTTGTGGAGACGCAGACGCCGAACGTGACTGCTGAGGATCTGGCGCATATCGAGGTCGTGCTGGGTGAATTCAGCACGAAGTTCAGGACCTACCAGACCGACCGCACCCACAACCTGGCGCTGGCCGCGGCGGCGCTGAACGAGACGGTCATCAAGCCAGGCGAAGTGCTCTCGCTCAACGACAGGATTGGCGAGCGTCTGGCAGAGCGTGGCTATCGGGCGGCCCCGATCTTCCTCGAAGGTGAAGTGACGCCATCGACGGGCGGGGGTATATGCCAGATCGCGACAACGACGTATAACGCCGCGCTGTTGGCGAATCTGGACATCGTGGAGCGGCATCACCACTCCCGGCCAGTTGACTACGCCCCCACCGGGCAGGACGCGACCGTCTACTGGGGCCAGTATGACCTGAAGGTCACCAACAACCTGACTCACCCGATCCTGCTGCTGACATCGATGGGCGACAGCACCGTGACGATGCGGTTCCTGGGCAGCGAGGAGGACGATTACGACGTCGAGATCACGCGCACGGGGCTGTCGCGCGTGGGGCACGGGAGCAAAGAGATCCCCGACCCCGAGCTGGAGGAAGGCAAGCGGGAGGTGGAGAAGAAGGGGCGCAGCGGCTGGCGCGTGAACGTCTTCCGGGAAGTGACCCGGGCGGGTGAAGAGATTCGCGAGCACAAGCTGCATTCGGACTACTACGGGCCGCAGACGGAAGTGATCCGGGTGGGGACGAAGAAGCCTGAAGACGCTGAGACGCCGGATGCGACGGACGCGCCCGAGACGCCTGAAACAGGCGATGAGGCGGGCGAACCCGGTGCGCCAGACGGCATGCCAGCAGGAGACGGTGACGCTGACACTACACCTGCAGGTGACGATGCCGAGGGTGGCGACAGCGAGTAGCGCGCAGCACCTCAGACGACCCGACGGCGGCCCGAAAGGGCCGCCGTCTTGACTCATCGAAGCAACAAGCATATACTTTGCCGGAATCAGTCTGGGTTCAAGCCGCTAATAGTGCGCATTGATTCTGCCCGCACCCGAGGTGGTCAATGGTGCGAGACCGACGCTACGGCCGCACACTAATGGTACTGCTCATCATCGTCACTCTGGCAGGTACAGCCATCTTCGTGAGCACTTTGTTCGCGCAGGATGATGATGCCCCCGAGGAGATAGATCCTGCCAGCGATCCTGCCGCAGGGGATCCGGCCGCAGGAGGTGCGGACGAGGTGGACCCGACTGGCGCACCGGAGGTGGACCCCGGTGGGCCGCCGATGGACGATCCGGGGATGATTATGGATCCCGGGATGATGGGCGGAATGGGCATGCCTGGCATGGGGATGGGGGCCGCCGCTGCCTCGTTGGTCTGGACTGAGGAGGCCATGCCGGAGGAACTCGTCAAGACCTACAGCGAGTATTGCGCCGAGACCGGACAGGGCCGCGTGCTCATTCCGGACGTGTACCTTTTCGACGCAGACGACGAGACCAAGAAATACACGGACAACCAGTGGGCGCAGTTGCAGCGCATCTACGCGGGCAAGAAGGCTGGCCCCGAGGCCGTGGTGGGGCGGCCGGGCAACGCGCTCTCGGACCGAGTGACGCGTGTTCTGACCGTGAAGGAAAATGAGTTGGCCACGGTGCGGCGAGTGTATGAGCAGGGGCTGGACAACTTCAGCTTCCGCGTGGGCTTCCCGCAGATGGAACTGGACCAGATCAACCCCGGCACGAGTTCAGTGACCATCGAGGTCGGCGTGATCATGAGCGTGAAGCCTAATGTGGCGAAGCGCTACCCGACGCTGGTCTACCGGGCACTGAAGAAGTTCGACAACTATGGCACCGACCGCGACATCTTCCGCATCGTCGACTACGAAGGCGGCATGTGGAACCCGAAGCAGATCCGCCTGTGGAGCGGGGCCATCAGCGAGTGGGAGCGCCTGTGGGGCGCGAACGAGATCGTTCTGAACCTGTATGACGTCGACGGCGACCGGGTCGTTACCGGGCGACAGTCGGCGCAGCACACCGGCGGGATCTGCGCGAAGCTGGTGCACCCCGACGAGTTGAACTACGCCCCGATGTTCGAGACGCTGATGCCGGCCAAGGACTATACGTTCGAGGGCGGCAAGCTGAACCTCGACTACAGCAAGGGCTGGTACTACAGCTTCAGCTTCTCGATCCCGGTTGCGCAGCTCGCGGGCCTCGACCGTGCGGAAGTGCAGTTGCTGGGCGCGGACGGGCTGGAGGGCTCGTCAGGCCGGACGCAGGCCGCTCCGAGCAACGGCGGATCAATGGCCGGCGGCTCATCGAGAGACGCCGCAGCGGCGGGCGCTGACCAAGCGATGGATCGGGCGCGCACCGGCCTGCCGATGATGGGCCAGACGATAGCTCCCGGGTTCTATTGATACCGAGATCACTGAGTGATACACCACGGGCGCCGCAGATGCGGCGCCCGTTTCGTTTAACGGGGAAGGGAATCTGTGCGCAGGCTCGAAGAAATCTGGCGGAGGAGGTGCGGCAAGATGGTTCGCAGACCGATGATATGGGGTCTGGTCGCGCTCGTGCTGCTCGGCAGCGCGCTGGCCGGCTGCAGACGAGTGCAGGAGGAAGAAGCCAGCATTGTCCCTACCCAGGACGAAGTGGAGATGGCTGCACTCTCGGGTGAGTACCGCCAACTCATCACGGAGGCGCTGAGCGATGTGCCCGGGCCGGGCGGAGCCATAGACCCAGCGGACGACATCAAGTTCTACGAACGACCTCCTGAGGAATGGGGTACGAAGTTCTCGGACTGGGCCCACCTCGCCAATGTGCAGCGGCACTTTGGGCGCTATGAGGAAGCGCTGGCCATGCTCGAACGGGCGCGGGAACTGAGCATGCCGGAGTGTGACGTGGAGGACCAGGTCGAGAGAATAAGCCGGGAGCGGCAGCGCCACGAACGTTTCGCCAGCCACATCCCCGAGGAGCACGTCGTCGTGGATGTGGACGAACTGGCCGTCGGCGGCGGGCGGACATTGCTCTGTGCTTTCACCGCGTTGCCCGTCGACTGGGCAGGGATCGGTCGCTGCGCGTACGGGCGGCCCACGGTAACCGTTCTCCGGACACAGCGCGAGGAGCCAGACTTCGTGTATCGATCCGCGGAGCTGGTGGCGCCCCGATTCGGGCCTGGGAATGCATTCATCGAACTCGGACAGACCCCTGTGCCACCCGATGGACGAAGGCCACCTGCCCTGATCGTCGCGCTGCAGGGGCTGGGCGCAAGTTGGCAGCCGGCTCACGTCAAGGTGCTGGAATGGCGAGGCGAGGAATTGGTGGAGGCGCTTGGAGTGGACAGCAGTGCCGAGACCGGCGTGAAGGACCTGAACGGCGATGGCGTTCCCGAGATCAAGAACTACTTCGGCGTTGGGCTGCAAGGATGCCATGGGAACGAGAGCGGATGGGAAGATGTCTACGGATGGGCTGACGGCCGGTGGGGGTTGGTGAGCGACCGCTTCCCTGAGGAGTTTGAGGAGAGGGTCAGGGATCTGCGGTATGATCTGAAGGAATTTCCTAAGGACCCTGAGCGATGGTATTACCTGGGGCTGGCGCTGGAGATCACCGGTCAGAGCGATGAGGCGCTCGAGGCATACCGCAAGAGCATACCGATGTTTGAGGAATACATCGCCGCGTGCGAAGCTCACGGCTGGCCCGAGAGCGCCGAGGGTGCCAGGGAGAGCCGTGACGAAGCGATCCGCCGAGCGGAGGCCCTGGCTGCGGCGGAGTAACCGCGAACCCCATAAACGCAGAGGTATCCCCTGCTTAGCGCCGAACCTGCCGGTCGTCCGGTCACCACGAGTCATAGTGAGCTGGTTGAGATGATCATCGACGGTCACGTGCATATCCACAGCGGCTGGGGACGTGAGGATGACCTGATGGCGGATATGATCCACTTCGCCGACCGGGTCGGGATCGATGCCCTATGTCTGAGTCTGGGCTACTCGCGCGATCAGACTCCGCCGCCGGATGTGGTTGAGGGCGAGAACGACATGGTGTGGGCGGAGGTGGAGCGCAGGCCCGAGCGGATCTTCGGGATGTGCTACCTGAACCCGATGTATCTCGACCGCTCGCTGGCGGAGATCGATCGGTGTATCGCCAACGGCCCGTTCCGGGGCATCAAGCTGTGGATCGCCTGCCCGATGGACCATCCGAATGTGGACCCAATCGCCGAGAGGGCCGGGGAACTCGGGGTGCCGGTCCTGCAGCACACCTGGTATAAGATCACGGGGAACGAGCCCGCCGAGTCGCGACCGGAGAACCTCGCGGCGCTGGCGGCGCGGCACCCGGACACGACGATCATCTTCGGGCACAGCGGCGGGAACTGGGAGTGGGGCTGCCGAGTGGTGGCGGACCTGCCGAACGTGCACGCGGAGCTGGCGGGCGGCGACCCGGAGCTGGGCCAGACCGAGATGTCGGTGGCGATGCTGGGGGCGGAGCGAGTGGTGTACGGATCGGACGCGCACGGGCGCAGCTTCGCGTCGCAGATGGCCAAGGTCCACGGAGCCGATATCAGCGACGCGGACAAAGCGCTGATCCTGGGCGGGAATATGCAGAGGATACTCGGGCTATGATCATCGACTGTCACGTGCACCCGACGGCGCCCGGAGACGACCCACGGGCCGTCGGCGAATACATGATTCACTTCGCCGACCGCGTGGGCATCGAGCTGATGGGCCAGAGTCTCGGGCCGACCTTCATCCAGCATGCGACGCCTGGCGAGATTGAGTCCGACAACGATTTCAACCAGACCATGATCGAGCTTTTCCCCGAGCGCTACTTCGGATACGCGAACCTGAACCCCAACTACCTGCGCCACAGTATGGACGAGATCGAGCGGCGCGTGGTGGACGGGCCCTTCGCGGGCCTCAAGCTGTGGGTGGCGCTGCGGTGCAACCACCCGAACGCGGACGCGGTCGCGCGGCGGGCCGGGGAACTCGGAGCGCCGATTCTGCAGCACACGTTCTTCCGGGCCGGCGGGAATCTGCCGGAGGAGTCGAGCCCGGTGCACCTGGCCGAACTGGCCGCGCGTCACCCGGCGACGACGTTCATCGCCGCGCACGCGGGTCTGAACTGGGAGATGGGCATCGGGGCGCTCATCGACAGCCCTAATGTGCTGGTGGACACCTGCGGCTTCGACCCGGAGATGGGCTACACCGAGATGGCGGTGCGGGAACTGGGCGCGGAGCGGGTGGTCTACGGCTCCGATGGATCGGGCCGCAGCTTCGCATCGCAACTGGCCAAGGTGCATGGAGCCGACATCAGCGACGAGCAGAAAGCACAGATACTTGGCGGGAACATGAAACGGGTGCTTGGACTATGATTATCGACTGCAATGCCAACCTGGGCAACTGGCCATTCCGGCGGACCCAGTATAACGACCCGGCGAGTCTGCTCGAGCGAATCGGGCGTGTCGGAATCGAGCAGGCGTGGGTGACGCTGCTCGACGCGGTCATGTACAAGAACGTGCACGCGGGCAACGAGCCGCTGGCCGAGATGGTGGCTGACTATGGCGCGCTCATGCCGGTGGCAACGATCAACCCGATGTGGCCCGCGTGGGAGAAGGATATCGCGCAGTGCGCCGGGCCGCTGGGCTACCGCGGGGTGCGCGTGAACCCGAACTACCACGGATATACGCTGGCGGACGCAGTGTTCGGCGAGCTGCTGACGGCGGCGGGGGATATGGGGATGTTCGTGGAAGTCACGGTGCGCATGACCGACGAGCGGCATCACCACCCGCTGGTGATGGTGCCGCCGCTGGATATCGCTCCGCTGCCGGTCGCTGCCGCCGCGCATCCGGACGTGGCGATCGTGGTGGCCAACGGCAAGAACAACGAGGCGGCAGCGCTGGCCAGCTCGGGCGATCTGGGGAGCAACGTGTACTTCGAGATGTCGCACATCGAGTCGGTCAACGGTGTGAAGAGCACGGCGGATACGCTGGGCATCGACCGCATGCTGTTCGGGACGCACGCGCCCTACTACTACCCGGAGGCGGCGCAACTGAAGGTCTTCACCGAGTCCGAGTTGAGTGAAGACGAGATCGCGGCCATCGCGCACGGGAACGCGGAACGAATGATGGGGTAGATCAGTCAGCTGGCGCGGCGTCCATTGCGCAGCGGACGGGTCATAGCCGTACGCGCCGCCACGGATCGTCCTGCGTTGCTCGCCAAGCGCTTGCCCTCGCTGCCGACAGGTGGCGGGGGCTTTGTTTGGGCGCGCTGTCAAGATAGTCTACGCCTGCAATGCGTGGTATACTCGCAATGGTGCGCAATCTCAACGATACAGAAGGCGGACGGGCGTGGCGCCTGAGCGGCAAATGAACCGGCGGACCTTCCTGCGACGCCTCGGCTGGGGCGTAGGCGGAGTGCTCGTGGGTGGAGTGGGCATCCAAGGGGCCTACGAGAAGCGCTGGTTCGAAGTGACGCGACATCAGATCGCCATCGACGGCCTGCCGAATGCCTTCGAAGGCATGACCATCAGCCACATCGCCGACGTGCACCACGGCCCATATACACCGATCGAGCGGGTCAGCGCGATGGTCGATCTCGCCCAAAGCACGAAGCCAGATATGTTCGTGATCACCGGCGACATGGTCCATCGGGAGAGCAAGTATATCGGGCCGGTGTGGAAGCAGATGGCACGGCTGAGCGCGCCGCTCGGAGTGTGGTGCGTGATGGGCAATCACGATCACTGGGAGGGCATCGAGCCCTCGCGCGCCGCGGCGAAGATGTCGGGCATCACGGAACTGCGCAACGAAGCGACGGCGCTGGTCCGAGGCGGGGAGAGGCTGTGGCTGGCGGGCGTGGGCGACAAGTGGTCGAAGGACGATGACGTCGAGGCGGCCGTCAGGGATCTGCCGGAGAATGCTCCGGCGATCATGATCGTGCACAACCCCGAGACGAGCGACCGGGTGACCGACCCGCGCGTGAAGTTCATGATGGCCGGGCACAGCCATGGCGGGCAGGTGGTGCTGCCGATACTCGGGGCGGTCTCGGTCCCGTGCGACCGACGCTTCACCGCCGGGCTGGTGAAGACTGCAGCCGCGCATGTGTACGTGAGCCGGGGCCTGGGCGTGGTTACGGTGCCCTTCCGACTCAACTGCCGCCCGGAGATACCGGTGTATACGCTGACGCGGGGCTGACGCGCGAGCATCGCCGCACAACGCCACAGCACTATAATACATGTTTCACTTGCATGTAGCACGTGTAATATAGTATAGTGGCCATGCCATGGATAGACATGCTGATGTGCAACGGAAGATACGCGAGCGCCTGGTGGAGCTTCTGGCGCGCATGCCGGGCGTGCAACTTAATGTGGCTGAGGAGCCGAGAATCGATGGCGTTGCGCCAGATCTCACCATCGATGTAACATATCTGGGACGTCGCTATCTTCTGCTTGTTGAAGTGAAGACGCTCGCCAGCAGGCGGGCACTCCTACAGACCGCACAGGGCCTTGAGGCCCTCGCACCGGCTCTGGATGTGGCGACCGAGCATCTGGGCGTCCTCGGCGTTCCCCATATTGGACCGGCGCTTTCGAGAGAGTGCCGCCGGCTTGGCATTGGGTACGTGGACACTGCCGGCAATGCCCATCTGGCCCTCGGCCCCATCTACATCGACGTTTCCGGGTTGCGGTCGAAACCCCGGGAACATGCGTTGGTGAGCGTGTTCGCGCCCAAGTCAAGTCGTATTGTCCGTGCCTTGTTAGCCCAGGCGACCGGGGTAGCCACACAGGCGGAACTGGTCGAGTTGACGGGGATCAGCCACGCTCTCGCGAGTCGGGTTGTGGGCCTGCTGACGAGTGAGGGCTTGGTCGAGCGAGAGGGCCTGGGCATCAAGTGCGCCGACCCATCAGCACTCCTTGACCTGTGGGTGGACAGTTACCGGACGCGACGAATCAGGTGGGATACTTGGCATGTGGCACACGAGGATTCCTTGGCTTTGGCCCGACTGATCAGTAGTCTGCTCAATCGCGCAGATGTGCCAGCCGTCTTCACCGGACTACTTCCAGCTTCGTTGCAGGCCCCCTACGTCATCAGCGACATGCTCCACCTCTACGCGGACGACGGCTACGAGGACGCCCTGCGAGAGGCCGGGGCGCGCCCTGTCACGGGAGCAGGAGCCCTTCGGGTCAACTCGCCTCCTTGGGATGAGGGCGTCTCCATGCTCGCCTCCAAGCACGAAGACGTGCCAATGGCGCACCCCGTCCAAGTATACCTCGACCTGACGCGGCTACGGGGACGGGGCGAAGAGGCGGCCACTGTCTATCGCGAACGCGTGCTGGGCTATTAGAGGCTGAGATGGCATACGAACCGTATCTAGTCAGGGCCTGCCGGATGGTGATGCTGGAGGTGCTGGATATCCTTGAGCCGTGGCGAGACAGCCTTGTTCTCATCGGCGGCTGGGCGGTTCAGATGCAGCTTGAGCAGGCCCACGGCGCTGGCGATCGCGACTACATGGGGACGATGGACGTCGACCTCGATGGCGACATGGGGGCCGCGCAGGCGCACACGATCAGAGGCAGACTGATTGAGGCTGGCTACCGCGAGGATGAGAGCGTGCCCGAGCGATTGATCCGCGTCATCCAAGTGGATGGCACAGCCTACGAGGTGCCCGTGGACTTTCTTGTGGGATCCTCGGTCGAGAAGCGCGCGAGACAACAGCGCGCGGGATCCGTGAGCTTGAGCGGCGAACTGCCCAATGGCGCAGCAGTGCAGGTCACGATGCAATTGGTGTCCGTCGCGGACCTGCTCGTCATGAAGATGCGCCCTTACGCGGACGACAACGCCAAGATGAAGGACGGCTACGACGTCTACCAGCTTCTGCGCCACGCAGCTGCCACTCCCGAAGACCTGGCCGCCGGGGCCGCCGCCTGCCTCCCTCCTCAGCTTCGGCGAGAACTGGCGCGTAACATGGAAGTGTTCTTCCTGAAGACAAAGCGCGCGGCTCGCGACGCGGGAATGATGATGCGCGATTTCCACGGCGTCAACAAGCGCGACACGATACAAGATGCGATCAATCTGGCGGAGCGCTTCGTTACGGCGCTTGACCAATAGTGCGGGGCTAGGTGTTGCGGCCCCGGGCAGCGATGCGCCAGACGTCCACGACCGTCCCCCCGCGCACCAGCCACATCCAGTCATAGAGGTTCAGACAGGTGGGAGTGCGTGGAGGAACCACGCGGACCTTGTCCCCTATCGCCAGATCGCGCTCGGCCTTAGTGACATCCACGAAACCATGCTCATCGTTGATCTTGTAGACCAGGGCGCCGGGCACGTCCGGCAGCCAGCCGAAGCCATCGCTGGTGGTGCCGACCTGCTGGTCGAGACCCTTGGTGCCTGCATCGATGATCGCGCGCTCGGGAATCGGGTGCGCCACCACCGTCGCCAGCACGCTCAGGGCCACTTGATTGAGGGCGCATGCGCCAATGTCCACCTGGTTCATGTCGTTGAAGATATACGTGCCAGAGCGCACCTCAGTGAGCCCACAGCCGGACTGATAGCGGCCCGCGGTCGGGGTGGAGCCGCCGCTGAT
>JALGSU010000028.1 GCA_029821735.1 Candidatus Zipacnadia bacterium
AACGATTCTCATGCGCTTCGAGCGCCGATAGATGCATGCCTCTCGCCTGCTTGCGACCGGGACGAATGTTTTGCACGCCTTGACTAGCGCGCCATTTTCATAGATGCCGTTCCTGCTGTTTCCACCGTCTCAGCCGTTCACCCACACAGGGCTGCTCCACGCCATTTCTCCGTCCACCTGGCTCACGCGAACGTAGTAGTAGCACCCTCCGTCGGGCGCATCACTGTCGGCGAACTCCAGATGCACGGACTCGCCGATGCCGGTATGCGAGCGGATCACTTCGGTGCCCCGTATGACTTCGGTCAGCACCACCGCCGCAGTGCCGAGGCACGTGACCTTGATCTCCGGCGCGCTCGCACCGCGGCTAACCGTTCCTCCCATGCCCTCGCCGTTTACGGTGAAGTTGAGGAAGATGCGGGCGCCTGATGTCCCGTAGCAGCGTCGATTCCACAGCGCGTCCCAGACTGCCTCACGGGTGAGTTTCGGTGCCCACACTGCAGCCAGACCGCCGGGGAATGCCCGCCGCACGCGCAGCCAGTCGGTCTTTCCTGGCCTGCCTGCGTGATCGTCCGACGCCGCCATGAACCCGAGCTGCCAGCCCTTCGCCAGCAGGTCGATCCCCAGGTGCCCCGTGTAATCCCTGTCCCGCGACGGCAGCAGCGGCCGCGTGCAGTCCATGCTCTCCGAGCAGCCCCAAATCGAGTACACCTCACACAGGCGCACCAGGTCCGGGTCGTAGAACGTCCCCGAGCCGTGGGCATGTTGATGCAGAATCATCATGGCCCCTTGCTCTTTCCACTCGTCGGCGAACTCGCTGATGTGGCAGTAGCTGGTGCGGTCGATATCGGTGGCACGCAGCAGCGGACCATCGTCCCCGGGGTAGTACAGGCACTTATCCCCATATTCCTCGCGATCCTGCGCATTCACGGACAACTCGTATCCGAGCAGTGTCACGTACTCGCCGGGCCTGTGGAACTGCTTCGTGGTCCGCTTGATGTATTCCCAGTCCTCGTCGGACATGTACTGCGAGTGGTCAGCGGTGGCGCAGAAATCCAGCCCTGCCTCATCGCGCCCGAACTCAAAATACTCCTCGGGGGTCTTCAGGCCGTCCGAGAGCACCGTATGGCCATGGATGTCCCCCCAGAAAAGCTGCGTCTGAGGCGCTTCGTCACTCACGAGCACCGGATTGCATACGCCGGTGATGGCGTGCTCCAGGTCGGTCACTCGCACGATCTTCTCGCCCGGTGACGCGAATGTCACCTGCGCGCGCCGGCCAGTCGCGCTGCTTTGCATCAGGGACACATCAGCGCTCGACTCGTTGTTGGCGAACTCGATCATGCCGTCCTTTGGGGGGCAGGTGTTGTTCTCGTCGTCGCGCGCGAGGATCTTCAGATCCACCGGCTCACCCACGCCTGCGAGCGTTGGGCACTGGCTGCTTGGCCACGAGAGTGTAGCCCGAGAACTTCGCGCCACGGGTGGCATCCACATCGGTGGCCACGGTGAACTCTGCCGGTCCGGCAAAATGCTGCACGAACGCCCCAGCCTGGTATCCCGGGTGTCGCCCGTAGGTGAAAGTTATCGTGTCGCCTTCCACGAGCGCTTCGCCGCTGACTTCCACGAACACATGCCGGCCCCAGCGGGTGACGTAGTAGAACGTCTCCGGTTCGCGCTTGACGGGCGGGTCGTCAATCGTGATGTTCAGGCTCGTCCCCGCGCGGCTGCACACTGCGCTGACGTAGCCGACGTCGCCGTTCCAGTGGGATTGAGGCGGCGTAAATCCGTAGGGAATCTCGAATCGCACTGACCCGAGGCGCATCAGGCTGGATGATCGCTGAGCCGTTGTTGCTGCCGATCTCTTCGTTCCGCATGTCTCGCTCTCTCCCTGAACATATCTACTCGTCCGCTATCGCTATCGTTGCCTCGCCGTATGCCTCAGTCTGTGTCGTCGGTCTTTCTGCGTCTCTCTTCACTCTTGTCTCTCCAGCACCAGCACCCAATCTCGTCTGACCTCCACCTTCGGCGCTTCCCACGTGCCGTTATCGCCGCCGCGCACGTCTCCGGCGTCGATCTCGCCACCGGTGGACGGGTTCCAGAAGAACGCTCGGTAGTTCACGTTCGGTTCCAGGCCCTCGACCACCGGTAAAGGCAATTGCTGCGGCATGTAGATGATGCGCAGTTCGCCGGGGATACCCGCGCAGTACGGTAGCGAGTAGTTCTCTTCGCCGGCATGTTCCGCCAACCATTCCGGATGCGGCTGCATGCGCCACCACTCGTACCGTTCCAGCAGCTTGCGCGCGAGCCCCAGTTGCCGCGAGCCCGGCAACTGCGCCGCGTCCCACCACGGTCGGTCGCCCCACGATGATCCGTGCGGTGAGGCCCCGAATGGCTTGCCCTCCTCGTTGACCTGCCAGATCCCGTTGGCCCCGTAAGTGTAGCCGCAGGCGCCGCTGAGCATTGATGCCCAGAACATCAGCCGCTGCACATCCTCAAAGCAGCGCTCCATAATCCCCTCGTAGCACACCTCGGAGTTGACGACTGGCATCGTCGGCTCCTCGGCATACGCTTCAGTCACGGACGCGACGGTGTTCGGCAGACTCGCGCGGTCGCCATGCCCGGTCTGCAGCATCTCGAAGTCCAGCACGGAGTCGTCCTCCACCTGCTGCCTGCCTCGCCGGGTCGGATGCGCGCTGACCAGTCGTCCGTAAGGGTCGATCTCGTGCAGGTAGCGCGCGATTTCGGTGAAGCCCTCACGCTGAACCTGCGCGTCGGCCTCCCGGTCTTCGGCAAGGTAGTAGCCCATCGTGACTTCGCCCGCCAGACACCACACCACCGGGTACGCGCCCCAGCGCGCCACCAGATACCGCCAGTGTTGCTTGAGTTTGTCCACGCCCATCCACGGCAGGTAGTAGCCCCACGATCCCAGCACGCAGGGCACCAGTCCCTGCGAAACCAGCCAGTCAATCTTCAGGTCTGCCATATCGAACCATGCCGGGTTGATGCGCGCGTAATCAGCCACCCACGGCCAGCCTGCCTCGTTGTTCCCACGCGGGTCGAAGGCCTCCATATCCGGGTACAGCCCTGCCACCAGTTGGATGACGTTGAAGCCCTTCTCCGCCCGGTCAGCGACCAGTCGCTGGAAATCGCCCGGCCAGCCCATCCGCTCACACAGTGCCAGCCACCACGTGTCCCCCAGCCACAGGAATGGCCGCCCGTCTGCGTGCTCGAGATATCGGTCGGTGTGCGCCACACCCACGGGCCCGCGCGCCATCAGGTGATTGTTGCCCAGATACGGCGTGATCTCGATCTCGCCCTTGATCCCATGCAGCTCGCCGTTGGCCCCGTCCGAACACTCGGTCCGCCACGTATGCAGTCCCACTTCCGGTGACGAGTAGCGCACGCGCCACGTCAGGCCGCCCGCCCAGTATGCGGGCACACGTTGCTCTGCACCATCGGGTCGAGTGACGATGGCATCGAGCGTAATCTCGTTGAATGGGTCGTGATAGGCCTTCCCCGAAATCAAGTGCCACTCGCTAACGCAGTTCGTCCGTGCCTGCATCATGACCATACCTCCCCGGTGACTGGTGTGCACTGGGAGTTTCCCCCACACGTGCTCGTCTTCCTGCGTCCACGCGCCGCGAGTCGTGGCTGGAGGTGTTGGCAGTCGTCTGTCGAAGGTAGTCGCGGGTTGGAGGTGGCCAGGATGCCGTCGCTTACGATGGAACGAGAGAGGACCGAACTGATGAGTGACTGCGCGTTTGCTGCGAAGGGTGAATGGCTCAAGGGAAACCTGCACCTGCATACCACCGCCTCTGACGGTGCCATCGAGCCTCAACATGCCGTTAGTCTGTACCAGGGGGCCGGCTACGATTTTCTGGCGATCACTGACCATGACGCCATCGTGGACCCCGACGATCTCGACCCGATGGGCATGACGCTGCTCCCCGGTGTGGAGTACGGCGTCCCGAGCGCCGAGCTCGGCCAGACGATCCACACCGTCGCCATCGGCGCCCGCTCGTGTATTCCGAGACCCGAGACTGATATCCCCCAGCTATACATAACACCCATCGCCGAGAGCTGCGAATTCTGTTTCGTCGCTCATCCGGCCTGGTCCAGCCTCACCTGGTGCGACATCATCGGTCTTGAGGGCATTCATGGCCTCGAGGTCTACAACACTGTCTGCCACCATGGTATCGGCCGGGGCACCTCCGAAGTGCAGTGGGATGATCTGCTGGCCCGTGGCGAGCGTCTCTTCGGCCTCGCCGTCGACGATGCCCACCATCGCTTCGAGGACCGCTTCTATGGCCGCATCATGCTCAAGGCGCAGGACCGCTCGCCCGAGAGCATCTACGCTGCTCTGCGCGCAGGCCACTTCTACGCGACCACCGGCCCGACCATCGAGTCTGTTGAGTTCGAGGACGATGTGATCCGCGTGGTCTCCTCGCCCTGCGCCCAGTTCTTCGCGGTCTGCCCCACCGCCGGCCGCGGGCAGACCAACTGGCGTGAGGGCGTCTTCGGCGAGACCATGACCTCCTGCGAACTGCACCTTGCACCCGAGGCGCGCCCGGTGCGCATCGTGGTCATCGACGAACACGGCAACCGCGCCTGGACCAACCCATACTACGCCGCCGACTGACGCTGCACTCAGTCGCTGGAGGTCGACAACTCCATGCCCACTCGCCCCTACGATGTCCCTGGCGTATGGATGCGCGGCAACATGCACACGCACACCACCGAGTCTGATGGTCGCGTCACGCCGCAGGAGGCCATCGATGGCTTCGCGGCGGAGGGCTACGACTTCCTCTCGCTCACTGACCATGAGCGAGTCACGGACCCCGCGCCGTATGACGCGCGCGGTATGACCATGCTGCCCGGCACGGAAATCGCCGTCGGGCACGTCGCACTTGGTCGCCCGTATCACTTGGTCGGGATCGGCCTGCCCGGTCTCCCCGACTTCGATTCCGAGAATGCTCAGGCCGCGCTTGACGCGCTCGCTTCGGCCTCACAGTTCACCTTCATCGCCCACCCCTCGTGGTCTGATGTCAGCTTCCCCGATCTGCTCGCGCTCGAGGGTGCCGACGCGGTCGAGGTCTTCAACACGGGCTGCCATCGCGAGATGGGTCGGGGCGTGGATGAAGTCCCGTGGGATGACTGTCTCGCGCGCGGTCACCGCCTGCTGGCGGTCGCCGTCGACGACTGTCACTGGAAGGTCCCCGACATGTATGGTGGCTGGGTGATGGTCCGCGCAACGGATCGCTCCGCCGATGCCGTCTATGAGGCGTTGCGCGCCAGCCGGTACTACTCCTCGACTGGCCCGGTCATCGAGGAACTTGAGATCGACGCAGACCGCATCCATGTGCGCTGCTCACCGGTGGCGGAGGTCTTTGCGGTGAGTCCGCTGCCCGGCCACGGCGCTACCAGTTGGCTCACCGGTCAGTTCGGCGAACCCATCACTGAGTGCGAGTTGCCTTTCGAGGCTGGCACATCACCGGTGCGCGTCACGCTCGTTGACGCGGCTGGCAACCGCGCCTGGACCAACCCGTTCTGGCCCGACGAAATCGACCTGTAGTTTGCCCGGAGCGTGCGAAAGCGTAGCACCGCGCGCGAGGGGTGCCGTGGAGAGAGGTAGCCCATGAAGATCGGCATCATCGCGGACACTCACGGAAATCTCGAGGGGTGGCAGCGCGCCTGGGATGTCGCTTTGTCTGATGCCGACATCGTCCTGCACGCTGGCGATGTGCTCTATCACGGCCCCAAGTTCGACCCCGCCGACAGCTACGGTCCTCGAACTCTCGCCGAAGCGCTCAACGCCTGCCCGGTCCCGCTCATCGTCGCGCGCGGCAACAGCGACTCCGACGTCGATCAACTGGTCCTCGACATGCCGGTGCAGGCCCCGTACGCGTTCGTGCAACTCGACGGCCTGCGCGTGCTCATCGCCCACGGCCACATCACGCCGCCCGACGAGTTGCTGCCCCTGGCGCAGAAGTGGGGCGTGCATTTGCTGGTGACTGGTCACACGCACCGCCCGCTATGCGCACAGCGCGGTGACGTTCTGCACGTGAATCCCGGCACGGTCACCTATCCGCTGTCGGAGAATCCCGCGCTCAGTCGCATGACATGCGCGACGTGGCAAGACGGTAGCGTGGTGCACTTCGATGTGACCTCAGGCGAGGAACTCAGTCTGGGCTAGGCGCCGACCCGTCGTCACCTCTTGCGACTCGCGCGCCCATCGCGTATCCACACCCGATCGCGATCAGTTCGCATGCGGTCCGCCAAACCCTCGCGACCACCGCCACGACTCCTGCCGCACCGACGGCTCCCGCGAGGCGTAGCCCCTCGGCGAGCGTCGCGTCACTGACCCCCAGCCCCACCGGTGCGAAGAACGCGAGGTTGCTCGATATCTGTGACGCGATGAAGGCCACGCCCATCCCTGCGACGCTGCGCACCTCATCGCCCATGATGCCCTCGACGAGCAGACAAAAGCCCACGACGTACAGCGCCCAGAACCCGACGTAGCCGATCATCACGATGGCGAGGTCGGTCGCGCCGATCGCTTTGGGCATGGGTTCTCGCCCCATCTTCCGCAACGCCCAGTTCCCTAACGCGTGGAAGACGCGCGGGTGCGCGATGACGCCCGCGACCAACACCAGCGCGATCAGCCCGCCCAGATATATCTGCCCCAGGCCCATCCAGTGCAACATGCCTGCTGCGAGCACCGCCCCGACCACGATGCGCAGCAGTGTCTCCAACACCACACTGGCCGCGACCGGCAGGCCCGGGAGGCCCTGCTCGCGCGCCACTTGCGCCCGGATGACCATGATGAAGACTTTGCCCGGGATGTAGTTGCCCAGCAGCGAAAGCAGGTAGGCGCGGACCCCGACCAGCCACCCCAGCCGGTACCCCAGTCCACGCATCATCACCACCCACGCCAGGCCCTGCACCGCGAACGCCGCCACTGGCAGCAGCACTGCCGCCACCAGCAGCTCTGGTCGCAGTTGCAGGCCGCCCCAATCCACCTCACCCGCATCCTGCCACGCCCGCCACACCACCCACGCGAGCAGCCCCAGCACGGCAACGGTCGCGATCGCCCGCTGCGCGAACTTGCGCGCGCCGCCGCCTGCACCGATCTGGGTATCGCTGGTCTCGCTCACGATGCTCTCCGCTCCCGAAGGTCTGCTCTGCAGCGACCTTTCCCGCCCGGACGCTGCTTGCCCTCCGTTCTCGCGCGGCCACGCACGGGTGGGTCCGCGGGAGGAATCCGTTGCGGTTCGCGTGAAGACGGGGTATGGTGGTCGTCGTCGGGTGTGTCAGGAGGGTTGTGCATGTTGTGGGATGGTGTTTACGCACATCGGGCGCTGCTCATGGCGCTGTGCGTGGTGGCGATGGGTGCTGCCGTGGCCGCTGACCTGCCTGATCTGCGCATCCCGGACGGCGGCTTGGCACTCACTACCACTGACCCCTCGCTCCCGGCGTTCTGGGAGTCTGCGGCCGACCGCCAGTGCGTGGTGGTGACGGTGCACAACGCGAGCGCAGCGACCCCTGCGCCCGGTGTGACGGTGCAACTTTCCGGCGGCCCCGACCTGCTCGGCGTGTCCGACCTTGGCCCCGCAGTTCTGGCCGGCGATGTGCCGCCGGGCCAGAGCCGGTCGGTGGCGATTGCATGGGATCTGGGCGTCGAGCCCATACGCGACTTTCAGTTGTATGCACACGCGACCTGCGCTGGGATGGCTGACCCCACCCCCGACGACAACTGGGCTCACGCCGAGGTGGCCATTTCGTACGCCCACAACGGCCAGCGCGCGTTCAGCGTTTTCGACGACACCTACCGCTTCGCCAGTCCAGCTCTGGATGAGTCGGCGCTGGCGGCGCTGCGCGACCAGCTGGTTGACTTCGCGATCGGTTGCGTGAACGCTGACGAGCCCGAATTGGCCCTGCTCGCGGGAGCACTCGGCCCGGTGTTGGAAGCCCGCACGCGCGCCTGGCTGGCTGCGGCGTGCCAGAGCCCTGGCATGGTCACGACGGCCGACGCCTATTTCCACGACCCGACCGAGAAGCCAGTCGCGGCTTCGGTGCCGCAGATGACTCCCGATGACTTGCTCCTCGACCTGCAGACCTGCCCGGACACCCAGTTGCTGCCCCTCACTCAGGCGCTGCTGACTGCGGGCGGCGCGGTACCCGCTGATTGGGGAGTGACCGACACACTCGCCGCCGCACGCGATCTGCTGGCGGGCGACCGCCGTTGCCCGGTGCTGTACCTGGCCTCGCGCCAGCCGACTCAGGAGATGGCGGGCGCCCAGCGCGAGTCCCGCCGCGCCATCCTCGCCTACAAGCTCATCGAGGTCACCGGACGCGATCCCGTGCTCTACATCTACGATCCCGGCCATCCAGTTGGCGCCGGGCCCGGCGACCTCGGCATAATGCCGCAGATCACGCTCAAGTCCGACGGTTGGTCGTGGGCAGGCGGCATGCACTATGGCACGCCCCACCCACGGGGCATCAGCGCCCGTGCGCCTCACCTGCCCGCATCGGTCGACGACTACGCGGCCTGCCGGCGCGCGATCAGGGACGGCCTCGCTGACATCGCGCAAAGCCTGCACACGGCCCACGCCTTCGCCGCACTCCTCACCTGCCCTGCTGACGCACTCTTCGTGGACGCGCTTGGCCAGCGTGTCGGGATGGTGGACGGGCGCGTCGTCAACGACGTGCCCGGTGCCGAAGTCGTCACCGCCGGCGAGGCCGAGTGGTATACACTGCCCCGCGACAGCCAATACCAGCTCACCATCACCGGCACCGCCTCGGGCGAGGCCACGCTCACTCTTCTGAACCCGCCGACGCCCGATCTACTGGGCGTCACCAGCTTCAACACCCTCCCCGTCACGCCTGGCGGCCGCCTCTCGGTGCCAGTCATCAGTGGAGGCGACGCTCAAGCAGCGCTCACCCCCGGCGGCCTGGCCGCGCCGACGATCTCGGGCACTCTCGACTTGGCCGCCCCGTGGTGGTCGACGGCGGCGATCCCCACTGAGACCGGTCCTGACACGCTCCCACCGCCCGCCGACCTGCCTGCCGAGATGATGCCGGTGCCGCTCGCGCTCGGTTCGGTGATTGATCGCGCAGTGGTCTGCCTGGACCAGGACGAGAGAGGCCAGCTCGTTGGTGAGGGCAACGCGTTCGGCTTCGGGGTGGCGAAGGTCGCGATGTATCTGCACATCAAGGACGCCCTGCCCGGCACCGAGTTGACGTTGGACTGGATGCACGAGGGCGACCTGCTGCGCAAGCAGGTGATCGCTGCTGACGGTACTGGTGGCACGATCACGTATCTGATGGCGGCCAACAAACCGCAGCTGTGGGAGGGCAACTACGCGGTGATCGTCCGTGAGAACGGCCGCCACGTCGGCACGTTCACTTTCACGGTTCGCTGAGACATGGCGCCGTTGCTGAGGGAGGTCAGATGGCATGTCTGCGGAGGTCATTGTGATAAACCGCGCTCCGGTACTGGCGCTATGGGGTGTGGTGGTGGCGAGGCGCGCCGGGTTTGCTGAGGGCGAGGCGTTGTCGTTGGCGAAGACGATGACGGGGTTGAATGCGCAGGCGAAGGGTCGTGCGTTGGGGATCTTCAAGCCGGGCGGCGCGGGCGATGGTGCGAAGGGCAAGCCCGCACGCGGTGAGGAGTTCTTTGTGCGGTTGTGTAGTCGTCCGGTGCCGGCTGTGGGCACGGACGATGGAGTGCGCGCGGTGACGGGCGACAAAGTGATCGAGCCTGAGGCGGTCCGCAAATACTTGTCGGGCAAGTTCGGTGATGATCTCGTCGCGGTGCGCGCCGCGATGGAGGAGTTAGCGGCAGCGTTCGAGCCTGGCGAGTTGGAGGAGCGGGCCTTCGCGTTGTACGAACGTTTCCGCCCTCAGAGCCCGGCAGGAACCCGCGGCTGGGGGGCGAAGGGCGAGTTGGACCTTGCGTTCATCCGTGGTCTGGCGCAGGAGGGGTGAGGGTCGATGAAGTTGCTCGAGGGCCTGACGTGGGTTGGTTCGTGGATGAGTCTGATGGGGTGTGTGAAGGGCTGTCTGGATTTCCTCGGCAGGGACGAGTCCCGCGAATGGGTCTCTGGTGGGTGCGGTCACGCCTTCGCGATCAACGTGCACGAGGAGCTCTGCCCCAGTGGGCCAACTGCCTGGCAGCGCGGGCGGGTGGATGAGTTGGGCGCCAACGTTGGCTGGACCACGAAGCAGATTGTGGCGTTCAAGGAGGCCGACGACTTCCCCGTGCGGCAGCGCGAGGCCTTCGACATGGTCTGCGCGCACCTCGACGAGGGCCTGCCCTGCTGGGGCTGGGAGATGCCGATCCCGGAGTACTACGTTATCGCCGGTTACACTGACGAGGGGTATCTGACCTCAGGACCAGGGCGCAGCCCTGCCGATGACGCCGTTCCGTGGCAGGGCGTCGGAGGGGACATCGGCGTGCTCGAAGTCGCCGCGTGCTCACTGTGTGATCCCGCGCCCGATGATGTCGTGGTGCGCGAGGCGTTGGCTCTGACGCTCGAGTTCTCCGAGGGTTTGCACGCGCATGATAACTGGACGATGGGGTTGGGCGCGTTCGACCTCTGGGCGAAGGCTCTGGACGAGGGTATCGCGGATCGCTTCGGGCTGGGTTACAACAGCGAGTGCTGGGCCGAGTGTCGCGGCCAGGCTGCTGACTTCCTGGTCGAGGCCAGGGGCCGTCTGCCGGGGCTGGCGGATGCGCTCTTTGGCGAGGCCGCGGGCCACTACACGACCGTGCACGAGAAGCTCGTGGCGGTGAGGGATCTGTATCCCTTCAAGCACGACTGCGAGGGCGAGGAACAGGTGCAGGACAGTGCTGCGGCCGATCTCATCCGGGAGGCGAAAGTAGCTGAGGAAGCCGCCCTCACCGGCGTCCGCTCTCTCCTCTCCGCTCTGTAGCGCCACGGCAACATCCGTAGAACGCGAAGCGGGCCGGGGCTATCCCGGCCCGCTGTGTGGTTCTGAAATCCCGTATTCACCGCTCCAGAATATCCGCGTGGTACTCCTGCAGCGTGCGACAATCCAGCTCCCCGCGCTGCAGCGCCTCCACTGCGAGCACCGCCACTGACCCGCCCGCCATCGTGGTGATGCATGGCACATTGTATTGCGCGGCCGCTGCACGGATGCGCCGTTCGTCGTCACGCGGCTGCGGGCCCGACGGTGTGTTGATGATAAGGTCCAGCCGACCGTCCTCTATCAAGTCGATAGCGTTCGGCCCGCCCTCTTCGGCCACGCGCTTCACGATCTGCGTGGTGATGCCGCTGCGCGACAGCGCATTCGCCGTACCTTCGGTGGCCACCAGTTTGAAGCCCAGCGTCTCCAAGTATTTCGCCACGAAGATCGCGTCGCGCTTATCGCGGTTGCGCACCGAGATGAACACTGTCCCGCGCGTGGGCAGCTTCTGCCCGGCGGCCAGTGACGCCTTCGCGTAGGCCGCACCGAAGTTCCGGTCGATGCCCATCACCTCGCCCGTGCTCTTCATCTCCGGGCCCAGGATTGTGTCCACGCCGTGGAAGCGGCTGAACGGGAAGACCGGGAACTTCACCGCAAAGTGCCCCGTGTGCACTTCCTCGGTAAAGCCGATATCCGCCAGCTTCTCCCCGGCCATCACGCGCGCGGCTATCTTCGCCAGCGGAACCCCAATCGCTTTCGACACGTATGGGATGGTCCGCGACGCCCGCGGATTCGCCTCCAGCACATAGGCCTGCTCATTCCGGATGGCGTACTGGATGTTTAGCAGACCCACCACATTCAGTTCCGCCGCCAGCGCTCGCGTCTGCTCCATCAGGTTCTGCACTTCCGGCTCACTCAGCGAGAAAGGTGGCAGTACGCACGCCGAGTCGCCCGAGTGCACCCCGGCTTCCTCGATATGTTCCATGACCCCGCCGATCACGCAATCGGTCCCGTCCGATACCGCATCCACATCGATCTCGATGGCGTCTTCGAGGAAGCGATCCACCAGAACCGGCCGTTCGGGCGAAGCTTCCACCGCGAGGGTCATGTAACGCATCAGCTCTTCTTCGGTGTAGCATATCTGCATCGCCCGCCCGCCC
Source organism: Candidatus Zipacnadia bacterium (assembly GCA_029821735.1). GTDB lineage: Bacteria > Armatimonadota > Zipacnadia > Zipacnadales > UBA5352 > JALGSU01. The sequence goes on from JALGSU010000028.1 coordinate 12,084, forward strand.
AGCACAAACGACGGGCGCACCACGATCGGGTACCCAATGTCCTCGGCCGCCGCCGCGGCTTCGGCCGGCGATGTCGCCGTCACGTTGTTCGCCTGCAACAGCCCGATACGGTTGAGTGCCTGCTTGAAATACTCCCTGTCCTCAGCACGCGCAATATCCGCCGGCGTGGTCCCGATGATCGGCACGCCGTGCTCGGCCAGGCCTTCTGCCAGGTTCAGCGGTGTCTGCCCACCGAACTGCACGATCACGCCGTGCGGCTTCTCCTTCGCGCAGATATTCAACACATCTTCGAGCGTGAGCGGCTCGAAATACAGCTTGTCTGACGTGTCGTAGTCAGTGCTTACGGTCTCGGGGTTGGTGTTGACGATAATCGCTTCGTACCCCTGCTCGCGCAGCGCCATTGCCGCGTGCACGCAACAGTAGTCGAACTCAATGCCCTGCCCTATCCGGTTCGGGCCGCTGCCCAGCACGATGATGTTCTTGCGCGTGCTCGCTCGATGCTCATCCTCTTCCCCGTAAGTCATGTAGAAGTAGGGCGTGTGCGCCTCAAACTCCGCCGCGCACGTGTCCACCAGCTTCACGACCGGCTGCACATCCAGTTCCCGCCGCCGCTCGTGTACCTGGTGCTCACTGGCACGCGTCAGCCGCGAAATCTGCCGGTCTGAGAACCCGGCGCGCTTGATATCCATCAGCGCTTCGCGGTTAAAGCTCGCCAGTGATGGCTCGGCACCCTCGGCCGGGCCCAGCTCGCCGCCCGGTCGGTGCATGGCGATCTCATCCTGCATGTCCACGATCTGCTGCAGGTTCCCGAGGAACCACGGGTCGATGCCCGTGACGTCGTGCAGTTGCTCGATCGTCGCCCCTTGGCGCATTGCCTGGCGCAACTCGAACAGCCTGTCCGGATGCGGTACCCGCAGCACTCCCAACAGTTCCTCGAGCCCCATATCGTCGTACCGACCGCCAGCCCCGTCCGCGCCCAGACCGAACCGCCCGATCTCCAGCGACCGGATCGCCTTCTGCAGACTCTCCTTGAAGGTCCGCCCAATCGCCATCGCTTCACCCACTGACTTCATGTGGGTGGTTAGTGTCTCTTCGGCGCCCGGGAATTTCTCGAAAGCCCACCGCGGTATCTTCGTCACCACGTAGTCGATTGTTGGTTCGAAGCACGCCGGGGTCTTCTCTGTAATATCGTTGGGCAGTTCGTCGAGCGTATAGCCAACCGCCAGCTTCGCCGCGATCTTGGCGATCGGGAAGCCCGTTGCTTTGGACGCCAGCGCCGATGATCGGCTCACACGCGGGTTCATCTCGATGAGGACCACTTCGCCCGTTTCCGGGTGCACCGCGAACTGGATATTGCTGCCACCGCACTCCACCCCGACTTCGCGGATGCACGTGATCGACATATCCCGCAGCAGTTGATACTCTGGTTGGCTCAGGGTCTGGCACGGCGCGACCGTAATAGAGTCCCCTGTATGCACGCCCATCGGGTCGAAGTTCTCGATGGTGCAGATGACCACGACGTTGTCGGCCGAGTCGCGCATTACTTCGTACTCGATCTCTTTCCAGCCGACCACTGACTGCTCAATGAGCACTTCGTTCATCGGGCTCGCGTCGATCCCCCGCATCACGGCAGTCTCGATATCTTCCTCACAGGTGATCGCGCCTGCGCCGATGCCTCCCAGCGTCGCCGACGGGCGTACCACTACTGGCAGGCCGATCTCGCCGATGATGTTGAGTGCTTCGCGCAGGTCGGTCGCGATCCCGGAGGCCGGCATCGGCAAACCCGCGCGCAGCATGACGTCCTTGAACAGTTCGCGGTCCTCGGCTTTCTTGATCGCCTTGCGCGAAGCCCCGATGAGTTCCACGTTATAGCGCGACAGCACGCCCTGCTCGGACAGTTCCAGGGCTGCGTTCAGGCCGGTCTGCCCCCCGAGGGTTGGCAACAGGGCATCTGGCCGTTCGCGATCAATGATCCTCGCGATGCTCTCGCTGGTGAGTGGTTCGACGTATGTGTGGGTGGCCATCTCGGGATCGGTCATGATCGTGGCGGGGTTCGAGTTAACCAGTGCCACCTCATAGCCCTCTTCCATCAGGGCCTTGCACGCCTGCGTTCCCGAGTAGTCGAATTCGCACGCCTGGCCGATAACGATCGGCCCTGATCCGATGATGAGGATCTTCTTCAGGTCATCGCGTCGTGGCATCTTTGCTCCTCATGACCAACCGGTGTTGTGCCTTATGTTCTCGTCCTGACTTCTTGTCACTGCCCTCGCCCGCGCTTAAGAAAACTCCCGCCGGAAGGCGGGAGTTCAATGGCGTTAGCCATGAGCTTCTCTCATGTAGTCCAGGAAGATGTCGAACAGGTAATGGGCATCATGCGGGCCGGGCCCAGCCTCCGGGTGGTACTGGACGGAGAAGACTGGGTATTCCGTGTGCCTCATACCTTCGAGTGTCTGGTCGTTGAGATTGATATGGGTGATCTCGATCTCGTCCGGCAGGCTCTCGGGGTCGACGCAGAACCCGTGGTTCTGCGTGGTGATTTCCACTGTCCCGGTCTCGAGTCGCCGCACCGGGTGGTTACATCCGCGGTGGCCGAACTTGAGCTTGTAGGTCCGACCGCCGTACGCGAGCCCGAGGATCTGTTGGCCGAGACAGATGCCGAAGACCGGCAGTTTAGTGATGAGATTCTGTGCGGCCTCGATCACGCTGGTCACGGCTTCGGGGTCACCCGGGCCGTTGGAGATGACGACGCCGTGCGGGTTCCACTCGAGGATTTCCTCCGCAGTGGTGCCCGCGGGTGTGACGATCACTTCGCAACGCCGCTTGACCAGATGCCGGAGAATGTTCTGCTTGACGCCGCAATCGATCACGACCACGCGGAAGCCGAACCACGGTTCGCGTTCATGTCCGGCGTTGAGGTATGAGTAGGCTGGTGAGGCCGTTTGTGCTATGGGAATTTCCGGCCTCGGGAACGTCGTGTCTTCCTCGTCGATGTAGCCGGCCGGCCCCCACCGCCGCGGCTGGTCATGGATGACTTCCTGCACCAGATCGCGCCCCTCGAGCGAGGGCAGTTGCTTGGCGCGCTCGACCACAGCGGGCCCGTCGAGGTCGGTGGTGGAGATGATTCCCATCTGCCAGCCATGTGTGCGCAGGTGTGTGGTGAGCTTGCGGGTATCCACACCGGTGATACCGGTGATGCCATTCTCGGCGAGGTAGGCGCCAAGCTGCTGGTTACTGCGCCAGTTCGAGGGGGTGTCGTTGTATTCTCTGACGACGAAGCCTTCGACCCACGGCCGCCACGACTCCATATCTTCGGGGTTAATGCCGTAGTTGCCGATTTCGGGGTAGGTCATAGTGACGATCTGGCCGCGGTAGGACGGGTCTGTCAGAACTTCCTGATACCCGACCATACCGGTGTTAAAGCATATCTCACCACTTGCTTCGCCTTCAGCCCCAAATCCGTACCCGTGAAAAACTGTGCCGTCCGCGAGAGCCAGGAGCGCGGGCCGCATTACTTTGCCCATCTTGCACCTCTTTGTCACTGGAAAATGCCTTCAGCTATTATGCCACAACTCGCCGATTCATGCAAAGGCTGCGTTTCTCGGCCTGATGCGTATGCCGATGGTTACTTCCTCCGCAGCAACCACCTCTTGATACTGATCATCGTGTTCTTCGCCTTCTCATTCGTGCCGACGATCTCGAGCGTCAGCGTATGCTCGCCCGCCCCGATCTCCGCCTCCCCGAAAGATGCCTCGTATCCCTCCCCGTCCACGCCCTCACAGTAAGCGTCGAACGGTTCGCCGACCGGCTCGCCATCGAGTAGCACGCGCACGATCCCGTAGACGTCCGCCAGCACGAAGTCGCCGATGATCTCATAGCGCCCCGGCTCGATCTCCGGCAGCGTGAAGCGGATGAAGCTGCCCGGCTCATTCTTGCCCAGGAACCGCGACTGCAGCCCATCGAGCACCTTCGTGTATGACCCTTCGCTGATCTCGATCGGCAACTCGCATGCATCCAGCGCGATCCCGTCGAACGGCTCCTCCGCCACGCGCGCAACCGTGACGACGCGTTCGTCCGTGGCCTCAAAGGGCAGCACTACCACCAGCTTCGCGTGCCCCAGCGACGAGTGCCCGTCCTTCGCATACTGGTTGTGATGCCGGGCTGGCCACATCAACTCGCTGCCCGCGGGCATCGTCACCTGCAAGTCGCGGTAGACGAACCCGCCGCCGAGTTCCTCCGCGCTCAGTCGCCGATCCTCCTCGGTCAGCCGCCACACCTGCCCGTTGGCGTCCGTCAGCCGCTGGCTGCGATACAGCAGCGGGACGTGGCCCTCGGCGCGCTGTCCCCGCGGCGCGCGATAGGTCAGCGCGAGCGATCCGTCTTCCCCGACCTGCGCGCTGACGCTCACCTCGACCTCGCCGTATGTCAGCGCCATGACCGCCTCGCCCTCGGTGCTGATGCTCGCCGCGCTCGGCGTCCACTGCAGGTCGATATCAGGCGCAAAGTCCGGCGCCTCATCGCCGGGTGTATGAAACAGCAATGTCGGATCGCCCACGGTGAAGGTCGACCAGTAAGGCTGCAGCTTGCAGTTGCCTCCGCCGATGACCATGCCCAGCTCGTCGTGATAGACGTCCACCAGGTTATGCCGATCCTGGATCCAGCGGCTCTTTGGTGGTGGCGTCGCATACCCCGAGAGCGCCCACTGCCAGGGCTTAGTGCGCCGGATCACCGCGTCATTGGCGCCCAACACCACGGTTCCCTCATCGGTGTCCGACGCAGGCGCAGTGCTATCGCCCTGGCCGCCGTACATCAGCATCGCTGCGGCGTACTCCGCGTCAACGGTCGACGCCCCGCCGCCACTGCTGTTCCACACCTGCTTGAGCAGAAAGCCTCTGCCCTCGGGTGTCCACGAGAAACCCACGTTGCCCTTGGCGACGCCGGAGTGGTAGAGTTGCCTCTCATCGATGCAGGCAACTGATGACCCGTTTGGCAGCAGCACGCTCGCGTGGAAATTCGCCGCCCGCTTGAGCGCTTCCAGCACCACCGGGTCCTGCGAGAACTGGTAGTAGATCCCCAGCGCTTCGACGTACACGAAGTTGTAGCCCACCACTGGCCCGAAGTTCTCCGACCAGAACCCTGCTGGGTCTTGCTTCTCGACGGCCCGCGCCATGAACGCCGTCGCGGCCGATTTCCACTCCTCATTCTCGAAGCACACGCCGGCGATGTACAGACTCATCGCGTGGTGTGTCGGGATGTTGTGCACTCCCCCGTCTGCATACCGGCGGATGCCCTCGAACCCCAGGAGCAGCCCGCGCTCCCACTTCTCTCGCGATGCCTCAGGCAGCGCCTCACGCACAAGCGCATACGCGCGAATCCAGCGTGAATATGTCCACGGCATATGGATCTGGCCCCACGTGGAGTTGTCCTTCTTGCGGAAGATCCACTTGCCGTCAGCATCCTGATCATCGACCAGCGCTTCCCCGCCCTTCGCGATCATCGCCAGTATCTCATCGCTGTGGTAATAGGGGTTTGCGTCATCCTCCAGCGCCCACGCTACCGCCAACGGGAAGATCTTGTTCTGGTCGCTGCATATCCACGGTTCGGTGCCGAACCTCCCCGTCTCGGAGTGATAGCTCTTGGTGATCGCCGGGATGCGCTCGACCAGTGATCCCACCAGGTAGTCGGTCGGCGGCCACTGCGGCCATGCGCCGTCAGCGCTCACGCACGACACCGCGACACTCAGGCACACTGCTGCGAGGATGAGCTTCTCCATGGGTGATACCTCCGCTATGCGGCTGTTCGCTCCCGTGGGGGTTCACTGTCGGGGCACATAGTTCCTGCGCGTACATGCGCCCGACGCCAGTCACGCTATCGCGTGCGGTTCCCTCGCCCCGCTCCCCGCCCTCTGGGCGGGGAGCGGTTCTCGGTTCCCCGGCATCCCCGCGGCGCGCGTGTTACGCGCGCCGCGGGGATGCCGCTGGCGTCGTTTAGGCTGTTAGTACCGCCTGGTCTACAGCCGGGCCGTTACGGACTGAGCGTCCCCAGCACGAACGCGGATCCCGGGTTGGCGTCGTATATCTGCGCATGTTGCCCGCCGTTGTATGCGGTGGCAAGTGGTGTGGCGTAGGCGTAGATTTCCTCGCCGGTGATGATGTTGTCGAAGTTGGCGTCGCCCGCGCCCGCCATTGCTTGCAGCACGTAGTGGTTGAACACGTCGTGCTGAAGCACGTAGCTTTCCTGGCAGGTCTCATGGTCGTCGCAGGCGGCAAGCACCATGCCGGCGCCTGCGTCGTCGACGTCATGCAGTCCACGGGTCTTGTCGGCGATGGCGGCGTTGATTTCCTCGACGAAGCCGCTGCTGCCACCGTCGGCCGGGCTCACTGACTTAACACTGTCTTCGCTCTTGATGGCGCCGCCGGAGAAGCATGCGCACAGCACGATGAAGACGTTGTTGGTAGGCAGGTCCGCGACCCAGTCACCGAGTTCGTCGTCGTAGATGTTGTTGGCGAAGTCACTCTCGCAGAGGTATTCGTCTTTGCCGTCCGCTTCATCGATCGGCGCGCGGTCCGAGCCCCAGCCGCCATGCCCGGAGAAGAAGAACACGCACTGGTCGTTGGCGTCGCTTGCGGCCGACATCGCGTTCAGCGCCGCCCAGATGTTCGCCGCGGTCGCCTGGCGGTCGACGATCACCTCGATGTTCGCCGCGTCCCAGTCGCTGAAGGCCGCCAGTGCGTTCCCGAAGTCGACCGCGTCGTCGTCGCAGAAGCTCAGGTCCGAGCTGGTGCCGACGTAGTCGGAGACACCCACGCAGACGGCTCGTCGCGTGACCCCGCCGTCTCCCCCGCCCGCGATGCTGAAGTAGTTGTTCGAGAAGTCCGGCGTCCACGGTGAGGCCTTTTCGCTCACGCGGATCATGTAGTCGCTGCCCGCGGCCACATCGCCCGGCACGGTCCACGGGAAGCTCCCGTCATTCGTGGCCCCGGTGCTGATGGTGCGTTCGAGTGACCCGTCCTTCCACAGCTGGATGCGCACTTCCGGGGAGGCAAAGTTCTCCCAGGTGACGGTGTACTCGACTTCGGTCGTCCAGGTGATCCCGGACGCGCTGGGGTAGGTCACTTTGGGGTTGCCGCCGGTGATGCTGAAGTAGTTGTTCGAGAAGTCCGGCGTCCACGGTGAGGTTCTCTCGCTCACCCGGATCCGGTAGTCGTTCCCCGCGGCCACGTCGCCCGCCACGGTCCACGGGAAGCTCCCGTCGTTCGTCGTCCCCGTGCTGATGGTGCGCTCGAGCGAGCCGCCCTTCCACAGTTGGATGCGCACCTCGGGGCAGGTGAAATTCTCCCAGGTGATGGTGTACCCGACCCCGGTCGTCCAAGCGATCCCGGACGCGCTGGGGTAGGTCACTTTGCGGTTACCACCGGCGATACTGAAGTAGTTGTTCGAGAAGTCCGGCGTCCAGGGCCACCCGTCCTCGCTCACACGGATCCGGTAGTCGCTCCCCGCCGCCACATCGCCCGGTACCTGCCAGACGAAGCTCCCGTCATTCGGCGTGCCGCTGGTGATGACTCGTTCGAGCGAGCCGCCCTTCCACAACTGGATACGCACCTGTGCGTTGACGAAGCCCTGCCAGGTGATCGTGTAGTTACTCGTCAGGGACCAGGTGATGCCTGCGGCGTCGGGGTACGTGACTCGCTGGGTGGCCTTGGACGTCGCGAGTGTGCTCACACCGCCAATTGACGCCAGACGCCCCTCCGCCGATGCCACGGCCGTAGCAGTGAAGTCCACCCACTCATCGCCCGAGGCGATCGTGATGGTTCGCGAGGCGGGCTCGAAGGTGTATGCCGGATGCGCGGGCCGCACGGTACACGTGCTGCCTGCGGGCACGCCATTCACTTCGTAGTCCCCGCGCTCGTCGGTGATGGTTACCAGCCCGATTCCGCTGACGCTTACTTCGGCGCCCGCGACCGCCTCCTCGCCTGCGGTGCTGATGGTGCCGAATACAGTGTACTCATCCGCTTGACAGATGGCGGCGCTTGCGACTATGGCAATGACTAGCGCGGCTCCCGCTGCCGCGCGATATGTGTGTCGAGTGGCCATTGGCGATTGCCTTTCCTGTGTCGTCTCCCGCGCCTGGTCTACGTACATGATAATACCCGTTCCCCGCCGCGTTAACACTGACGACGCCCGGCCCGACAGTGTTCCCCCGAGCGTCCGCACAAGCTGCTGCCTTCGCCGTTGTGGAGGGCGAGGTTCTCGCAGGCTGTTCGCGGAACAGGTGATTGGGGTGCTCGGCGCTTTCGGGGCTCAACTACCGTTCCTTCGCCGGTGGAATCCACAACATCGCGGTGCCCGCAGGAGCTTCGGCACACGCGGCTGTGACCAACAATCCCGGCAGGAGCAATGCGAGAACCCATGGCGCGAATCGCTGCCTTCGCACACTCATCACCTCTTCGCGGCTGGAACGTGCTTGCGCATAGGCCCTTCGGTACGGAGGCGCGCATGCCCTGCGGCCGGAAAGCGTGGTCCGCCCGCGCCGATCGCTACTTCGTCGGCACCGGGATGTCCACGGCGCCGCCGACGTATGGTCGCAGAGCGTCGGGGATGGCGACCGACCCGTCGGCTTGTTGGTAGTTCTCCATGATGGCGGCGAAGGTCCGGCCGACGGCCAGGCCCGAGCCGTTCATGGTGTTCACGAACACCGGTTGCGCTTCGCTGTCGGGTCGGTAGCGCGTGTTGCACCGTCGCGCCTGGAACTCGCCATACTGGCTGCACGAGCTGATCTCGACCCACTTGGCCATGCCTGGCATGAACACTTCGAGGTCGTAGGTGCGTTGGGGTTGGAAGCCCATGTCGCCGGTGCACAGCACGATTCGCCGGTAGGGCAGTTCCAGTCGCGCGAGGATTTCCTCGGCGTTGATAGTCAGCTTCTCCAGTTCATCGTCAGCGGTGTCGGCCTTGACGAACTTCATCAGCTCGACTTTGTTGAACTGGTGCAGACGGATGAGCCCGCGCGATTCCTGCCCGGCGGCCCCGGCCTCGCGTCGGAAGCTCGGGGTGAATGCGGTGTAGTAAAGCGGCAGGTCGTCGCCGCTGAGAATCTCGCCCTGATGCAGGTTGGTTAGTGGCACCTCGGCGGTTGGGATCAGATACAGATCGTCGGTTGTCTTGAAGAGGTCGTCCTCGAATTTCGGCAGTGTGGCGGTGCCGGTCAGCGACGTGGCGTTCGCCAGCAGAGGCGGCATGACTTCGGTGTAGCCATGCTCACGCGTATGAATGTCGAGCATGAAGCTGATCAACGCTCGCTCGATGGTTGCGCCCATCCCGAGGTTGGTCACGAACCGTGACCGCGCGATACGCACGCCCATCTCGAAGTCGATCACGCCGAGGCGGTCGCCGATCTCCCAGTGTGGAGCGGCTTCGAAGTCATAGCTGCGGATTTCGCCGCGCTGGTACACCACCGGGTTGTCGCTGTCGTCGTCGCCCTCGGGCACAACGTCCAGCGGGATGTTCGGCAGTTCCAGCAGCAGGCTGTTGAACTCGCTCTCGACCGCGTCGAGGTCGGCCTCGGCGGTCTTGATCTGCTCACTGAGTTCGGCCACGCGAGCCTTGAGTTCTTCGGCCTTGTCGCGTTCGCCGGCTTTGTACGCGGCGCCGATCTCATCCGAGACCTGATTCTTCTCAGCGCGCAGGTTCTCGACCTGGAGCAGTTCACGCCGCTGGGTTTCCAGCTCAATCAGTCGGTCGAGGTCGAAGTCGTAGCGCCGTCGGCGCAGAGCTTCGCGGACCATTTCCGGGTTTTCGCGTACGATTCTATGGTCGATCATTGTTTGTGCCTCCCATGTGCGTCGGGTCCGTCACCCGCCCGTCTTGCCCTACGGAGGGCGGGTCTTCAGACCCGCCGGTCGTTGCCATTACCGTCGCTAGCCTACGACCAGAACGCCACGTACAGGAACACCACGTAAAGCGGCAATCCCACCAGCAGCGCCCACGGTGACAGGTGTCCTCGACGCTTCATGTGGATGTAGACCAGCGTCCCCGAGGTCAGCGCGATGGCGGCTGACGCCAGTGCGTTCTTGTCGAGTACCCAGTCGGTAAACATAAGCCCGACGGTCACCGGTATGGTGCTCTGGAACACCATCGCCCCGGTGATATTCCCCATCGCCAGGGTGTCCTTGCCATCCCTTACCCAGAGCACCGAGTTGAACTTCTCCGGCAGTTCCGTCGCAATCGGTGTGATGATAATTGACAGCACTAGTGGCGAGACCGATGACGACGCCGCGACGGTGGTCAGATGCTCAACGAACACATGCGCGCCGACGAAGATGCAGCCCAGCGCCAGTACTGTTTGTGCAACCACCCAGCGCAGGCGCGGTTCCTCCGCATTCGGCGACAGCCGAAGTGGCGACATATCGCACTCTTCGGCGATGCACACGCCCGTCTTGAAGTGCATCCACACGTAGTAGCCGTAGACGATGAGCAGCCCGACGCCGACCCCGTGCTTCGCCGCCTGCCAGGGCAGGAACGATGCGCCCACCGCGATCAGGTACACGACCAGGAAATACCCCAAGTCGTGGCTGAGAACTTTGGCGTCGACGTTCATTTCCGAGCTCTTGCGTCGCCCGCTGCGGGTGTAGCCCAGCACGCCGATGGCGGTAACGGTGAAGGCCAAGGTGGCCAGCATGAACGGCGCGCCGAGGATCCCGCCGATACCCACTTCGGTGCTCGCCTCGTCTTTGATGATGAGGATAGCGACGATGGGTACGATGGTTTCCGGAAGCGCCGTGCCCACGGCGGCGAGCACTGACCCGCACGCCCCGGTGGACAGCTTCAGTTTCGCGCCAAGCCATTCAACTGCGTTGGTGAAAAGCTCACACCCGACGAGAATAACGATCAGCGCGCCGAGTGCCATAACGATCTCGATAGTTGGTATGCCCAACACAAACGAACTTCCCTTCTATACGCGAGACTCTACCGTTCGTAGAAGTCGGCCTCCACCTGTTCGCCATAGCTTCAGCGAAGGTGGGTGCCGACCTGTGCCATCGTCGTGTCATGCCGCTCCTGGATGGATCGCTCGCCCTTCTCAATCCCCGCTCCCCGAACGTGCTATCCCTTCACCACTGCCATCGGCGTCATCCGCGCAATCAGCCGCGATATACCGACGCCCGCGCACACGCCGACTACACGGTCGACGTCTTTGTAGGCCTCAGGGGCTTCTTCGGCGAGTGTCTTCTTGCCAGCTGCGCGCACGACGATGCCCTGCTCTGCGAGCTTGCTGGCCACTTGGTTGCTATGTTGTGCTTTCAGCGCTTGCGTGCGCGACATGACGCGGCCGGCCCCATGTGCCGTGGAGCCGAAGGTCAGATCCATGGCCGTCTGAGTTCCTGCCAGCAAGTATGATGCCGTACCCATGTCGCCGGGCACAATCACTGGTTGTCCGATGTCGCGGTAACGCGCAGGCACTTCCTCGCGTCCCGGACCAAAGGCGCGCGTCGCGCCCTTGCGGTGTACGCAGAGCCGACGCGCGTCGCCCGCGACCTGGTGGTCCTCGAACTTCGCGACATTATGCGCTACATCGTAGACCATTTCAAGACCAAGTTCGCCGCTTGATGCCCCCAGGACCCTCTCGAATGCCTCGCGCATCCAGTGGGTAATCACTTGCCGGTTGCACCAGCCGTAGTTCGCGGCGCACGCCATCGCGGCGTAGTACTGCTCCCCCTCGCGTGACTGTACGGGTGCGCAGGCCAGTTGCCGATCAGGCAGTTCGATGCCATATTTGTTTGCTGCCCGCTGCATTGGTTGCAGCGAATCGTCGCACACCTGGTATCCCAGTCCACGCGACCCGGTGTGCACCATGATGACAACCTGCCCTGTCGCCTCAATGCCCATGCGCGCGGCGCTCTCGTCATCATATATCTGGTCGACGCGCTGGATCTCCAGGAAGTGGTTGCCGCTGCCGACGGTGCCGAGCTGCGGCTGCCCACGGGTGATGGCGCGGTCGCTCAGCGCGTCGGGATCTGCCCCGCCGAGGCACCCGTTCTCTTCGGTAACGTCCAGGTCGTTCTCGCTCCCGTATCCTTCCGAGACGGCCCAGCCCGCGCCTTTGGTGAGTGCGCGACGGAGGCTCTTTTCGTTCAGCCGCAGCTTCCCTTTGCCGCCAACCCCTGACGGGATATCGCTGAAGATTCGGTTGGTCAGTTCGTCGATCCGTCCGTGCAGATCGGCCTCGGTCAGATTGCTGCGCACCAGCCTGACGCCGCAGTTAATGTCATAGCCCACGCCGCCCGGCGAGATGATACCATCCTCAACATCGAACGCCGCCACCCCGCCGATGGGGAAGCCATAGCCGTAGTGACAGTCCGGCATGGCCATGGAGTGGCCCACGATGCCCGGCAGACAAGCCACGTTCGCGACTTGCCCCATGGCAGCGTCGTTTACCAGGTCTTCCATAAGGACATCGTCAGAGAAGACGATTCCCTCGGTGAGCATGCCTTCGGCGGTGTTGGCTGGTATGCGCCAGGTGTATTCACTGACTCGCTCAAGTTCGCCCTCGAACTGCTTGGCCACTATCGCCACCTCCTTGGTCTGTGCGGGTCGGCCAACTATCAGCCAGTGCTGTTGCCGTCCGCCTTCCCCGCTCCCCCGCCGTCCTTCCCATACTTGCTCAGCCCCAGCTCCCCGCCCGCCTGACTTGGTGCGATAGGCGGGTCGCACGCGATGCAGGTTTCCCGTTTGCCGGGGTAGTACCCCCCACACTTCGCGCAGCGCGTGTACCCGTGTTGTGCTTGCCAGATGCGCAATCGGGCCTGGGTGACGAGCACTCGCTGCAGTTGCTCGCGCAGGTCCTCATCATCAACTTCGTTGGCTGTGTCTCGGATATGATTGATGGCATCGGGCTCAAGCTCGATGGCCTGCAACTGTTCGTCGGTAGGCGCATCGGGCTGTTGGTTGGCGGCAACGCTCAGCGTGGTGCTTGCGGTCCCGGTGCTGGACGGCCTCAGTTCTTGTATGTAGTTTCCGCCCAGTCGTTCGTTCAGGTTCTTGACGATCTGTGGCGCATCCAGTTGCAGCTGGTTGGCTCGCGGCGCGGAGTCGCATCTGATGTAGACTATCCCGTCGCGGACCCGGGTGACGCGCGTGAAGTTCCCGTACCAGGTCCCGACGACTTCCGCCCAGATCAGTGGGCACAGTTTCTCACGCGATACTTCGAGCAGTCCCTCGGATTTGAGGAACTTGTCGATGGCATCGCTGAGCGCCGTTTCCTTGCGTCCTTTTGTGCTGTCAAACTCGTACCGTCGCATTGCGCTATCCCTGTCAGTTAACGTCGGTCTGGCGCGTGGATCAGGTCGATTACCGGGCCGTCGGCCTTGGGCTTGTCGGGTGCGTACTCTATGCCAGCCAGCCACGCGGCATGGATGCTTGCCATCTGCATGGACAGCACGGTCACCTCGCCAGGCTCCAGTTTGACGGGAATCACCGGTCGGCCCATCGCATGCGCTTCTTCGCTGAATCGATGGGTCGGGCTGTAATCTCGCCGCACACCCGCCGCCCCGATGGTCAGCGTATGCAGGTCCAGTGGTATGGTGCGCACTTCCACGAGCAGATCGGCGCTGCCGCTGGTGTTGTTGTAGAGGGCGACGATGCCCTCGTCACGGCGCATGAACGGTCGGAACCCGATCTCAGCGTTGTCGCCGAAGCCGATCTCCTCAGTCTGCACCAGTGCCGTGACAGGCACTGTCCCCGCCAACTCGCGAGACAGTTCCGTAAACACCTCGGCGACGCCCGGACGCGGCTCGCCGTTGCTGTCGAGCAGACAGAACGCGTCCTCACCCTCCGGCGCATCCTCCGGCCGGGCGAACAGCGCGAGCCCGGTGCTCCCCTGATACGCGCTGGTGATCATGATACGCGCCAGTGACAGCGCATCCATTGCCGCCGATCCGCTGCTGACGCCCCGGATATCGGACACCAGCAGTGGCAATCGCGCCTGCGCACGCACGGCGTTCGCGGTCTCGGTCAGGTCGCTCTGCCGCGCCAGGTCTGCCCACGAACTCAGCGCACCCGCCAGCGGTTTCTTGCCTACGCTCACCGACCACACGTTCGCCGCGCGCGCCACCGGTGGCCGCACGTTCACCGAGATGATCTTCCCATCAGCACCGAGCGCCCCGGCGGTCGCGATCTGCCCCTCTGCTGCGGACGTCCCCACGTCGATCGGCGGTGACACCACCCACGCTGCCACTCCGGCCTTCGGGAGTGCCTCCGCCATATGTGCGGTCAGCTCGAGTGCGCCGTCGAGCGCTACCTCTCCCCTGTCGTGCCCCAGTCCCATGAACCTGGCGCGCTTGCCGACAGCCGCAACTGCCTCAGCGATGCTCGCCTCGGACCACGGCTGCCCGACCAGCCCCATGACCTGCTGGCCAGCGGGAACGACCTCTGCCGCGGCCGCCGGAATCTGGTGCATACCAACGCCCAGCGCAGCCATCGCGTCCATCGCTTCCGCAGTCGGCAACGTGCTCCAGACTGCAGTCGGAACCGGGTAGCTCGGGTCGTTGTACAATCGCACCGGCGCGGCGGCTAGAACGTCAGCGTCGCTCCGCCCCGCAGAGGCACCGTGCGCTCAGGCACCCGCATCCCCACTGGCCCCGCCACACTGATCGTCAGTTCCCTGTCGACCCCGCTCGGGTTCGTCGCCGTCACCAGCAACGCTCCGCGCAGGCCCCGCCTTTGCGTGACCGACTGGGGCACGCTCACCTCCACGCCGCCGAGGTCCAGCACCAGCTCGACCTGTCCGGCAATCGTGCGCTCACGGGCGTCCAGCGTGCCCTCCGGCTCCCAGCCCGCCGGCAACGCCTCCGGGTATACCGGGCCCTCGCTGCTGCCTGCCTCTGGTGGATCGTGCGACACGCAGGTCACTGTCTGGTGCCGCAACCATCTCAACGCGGAAGTTTTGCCAGCCGCCTTTGCGCAGGGCTGAGGGGCTGATGGTCACGTCCGCTCGCGGCTGGTCGGCGTCGGTGACCAGGCCCACGCCGAGATCCGCCGGGCATTTTTTGCGCCCGACCGGCTGCGCCATGAAGGTGAGAGCCACCCAGCCGCCCACCGGTTCGCCTGCCGGTTCGGACACTGCCCAGCCGCTAAGCTGCAGACACTGCGCGCCTGCCGCGCCGGAACGGCTGACCACGTTCACTTGCGCGCCCTCGCTCGCCGCGGTCCACCCGCCCTCGTCCTCAAAGCCGCCGTTGGCGGGGAATTCCCCAGCGCATACGGCTCCGCCCGCGAGCGCGCAAATGCCTATGACCACGGCCCATTGCAGTCCTGCTCTCATAGTCTCGCCCCGGTTCCTCGTCATTGCCCTCGTCATCCCCGCCTGCCATCGATACGTCACGGCATGCCGTATGGAGGGCGGGTCTTTCTCTGGGCACCATAGCTTCAGCGAAGGTGTCAGACCCGCCGGTCGCTGCCTTCGCCATCGCCGGGAGCGCCAATTTCCAGGCGTAAGAAGACGCCGTCACTCAATTCCCGCGCGCTCGAAGATCGCGCTGTAGTAGTTCGACCACGCCAGCGCCAGCGCAATCAGTGTGGCCACCCCCGCGAGCCCCAGGGCCCCGCCCACGGCCCCGCCGGTAATCGTGTTTGAGGATGCCTGCCGGCGCTCTTCGGCCCACTCGATGGTATTGCCCAGCGCCTCTTCCAGGTTGCCCGCCCGCTCGGCGGCACCCACGACGTTGATGATCCGTTTGGGCAGCAGTCGTAGCGCAGTGAGTGCGTCCGCAAGCCCGCCGCCGCTCTCGATGAGGCGCGATGCACCACGCGCGCGCATCGCTACCTGCGGGTGCCCCGTAGCCGTGGCCGCTGCCTGCACCCCTTCGCCAAGTGGTGCCCCGGCGCGCTGCGATAGTTGCAGCGTGTGACAGAAACGCACGAGCGCGGTCCAGCGCACCAGGCTGCTGAACACCGGCACATTCAGCCCGATGCTCGACTTGATTCGCGCCATCGCCGGCATATTCAGTATGGCCTGCCCCACGATCAGCGCGAGACCAGCGACGATGATGCCCGGCACCAGGCGCGTCGCAGCCAGGTGCCCGTACCACCCTATGCCCCGCACCACCATCAGTGGGAACGGCATCACCAGCACGGCCAGCACCAGCACCACGCCGTAATACAGTTTCAGCCAGCGAAGCCGGGCCCAGAGCGCCGCCTCCGTAGCCGCTTGCGTGGCGAGCGAATTGAGCACTTCAGCCGTCGCCCCAAAGCTCTCCCCCGCTGCAACCGCCCCGGTCACGTGTGCCTGGAACAGATACGGGTAACGTCGCATCTCGTTGGCGATGCTCGCCCCTTCAGCCAATCCCTGGGCCATCTCGCCGGCAGCTCGCCGCAGACGTGTGTCACCAGTGCGCTCGGCCAGATCGCTCATGGCGTCGTGGGCATTGATGCCGCTGCGCAGCAGACTGCTCAGTTGCGCGAGGAACTGCCCCAGCTCCACCGCTGACGGCAAGGAAGCCGCCTGGAGGGGACTCGTCTGCCAGTCGGCGACTTCAGGCCCGTTCCCCATCTCAGCGATATTGGTGACCCACATGCCCTGGCGACGTAATTCAGCGGCCGCGCTCGACTCGCTGGCCGCTTCCATCACGCCTTCGCTGACGGTGCCCTGCTTGTCCCGCGCCCGATACTTGTAGCTATTCATTTCCACCCTCGCGCTCATATGTTAAGCGCAAACTCATGTGAAGGCAAGGGGTCGCCCGCGCGACGCCAGGCACGCTATCGCGTGCGCTTCCCTCGCAGGCCCCGCCCCCACGCGCCTCGCGATGCTCGGCGGCGGCGGGGGCGGGGCCTGTTCGGTCTGCCGGGATCATCCGCGTTCGCTTCGCTCACGCTGCGGACGATCCCGCTGGCGTCGCTGCAGGTTTCCGGTTCTGCGACGTTTGCGTCGTGGTGGCCGTTCCCGTTTGCTGCCAACTTTTCTTGGCTATGCTGTTGACTCCCTCTTCTCTGTTTGCTATAATCGCTAATAGTTACTGATAGCAATAGTGGTGATCATGGATCAGAGCGCCGACCTGACAAACAAGGTTCACGAGCATGGCGGGCGGATGACGCCTCAACGAGCGGTCGTTCTGGAGACGCTCGCGGGTGTATCTTGCCACCCGACTGCCGCGGAGTTGCATGAGTTGGTGCGCCGGGTCTTGCCGGAGATCAGCCAGGCGACTGTGTACCGCAACCTGAAGGTCTTGCGTGATCTCGGATACGTGATCGAGCTTGACTACGGCCCGAGCGCGGCGCGCTATGATGCGACGGTCGCTGATCACTGCCATGCGCGTTGCACGAAGTGCGGGCGGGTTGTTGACGTCCCGGCTGAGGCCGTTCACGATCTTGAAGGGGCGGCGGCTGTGCTGGATGACTGGAGGATTACCGGCCAGCGACTCGAGTTTTGCGGCATCTGTCCGGATTGTGCTGAAGACTGTAACTGACGACCATCACAGGAGGGTATCGCGATGAAGGATCTGAAGGGCACCCAGACCGAGGTAAACCTGCTGACCGCTTTTGCGGGTGAGAGTCAGGCGCGCAACCGCTACACCTATGCTGCCAGTGCTGCGAAGAAGGAAGGCTTCGTCCAAATCTCCGCTATCTTTGAGGAGACTGCCGACCAGGAGAAGGAGCATGCTAAGCGCTTGTTCAAGTTCCTTGAGGGCGGCGACGTTGAGGTCACTGCGGCCTTCCCGGCTGGCGTGACTGGCACGACGGCCGAGAATCTCGCGGCTGCCGCGGCGGGCGAGCACCACGAGCACACTGAGATGTATCCCGAGTTCGCGGCCACGGCCCGCGAAGAGGGGCGCGGCGCGATCGCGATTGTCTTCGAGGCCATTGCGGTTGCTGAAGCCCAGCACGAGAAGCGCTACAACGCCTTGCTGGCGAACATTGAGGCCGGCAAGGTGTTCGTCAGGGATGAGTGCGTCACATGGCGTTGCCGCAACTGTGGCTACCTGCATGAGGGCACCGAGGCCCCCGGCCAGTGTGTCGCGTGCGCCCACCCGCAGGCCCATTTCGAGTTGCTTGGCGAGAACTACTAGACTGCAACCCTTCGGGGTAAATCTGTTGAGGGAGGACTGAAGATGGCTGAGGCGCTGGAAGTCTATAAGTGCGACGCATGCGGCATAATCGTCGAGGTGCTCGAGGGTGGCGCTGGCACGTTGGTGTGCTGCGACGCGGACATGGAGTTGCTCGACCCGCAGACCGCTGACTTCACCACCGAGAAGCATGTCCCGATCGTCTCAGAGGCTGAGAAGGGCTGCTACAAGGTCGTCGTTGGCTCGACGCTGCATCCGATGGAGGACGCCCACTACGTTCAGTGGATTGAGCTCGTCGCTGACGGCATCGTCTACCGCCAGGAGCTCAAGCCCGGGGACGCTCCCGAGGCAACCTTCTGCGTCTGCTGCGTGGACGCGGCGAGTGTCTACGCTCGCGAGTACTGCAACGTCCATGGGCTCTGGAAGTCCTGACGCGCAGGAACTGGCGCTAGCTGAAGCGAAAATGTCGCTAATGAGGGGGGGCCGGGCGGTCTTCCGGCCCCCTCTTCTTGCACCGTTGTCTGGACAGCGCTGATGCCGTTTCTCTAGCCTACGGAGGTCGCTCACCATGCCCGTGAAGATCACTGAGAACGTCAACTGGGTCGGGGTCATTGACTGGAACATCCGCGACTTCCACGGATACCGGACTGACCGCGGCTCCACCTACAACTCCTACCTGCTCCGTGGCGAGAAGATCGCGCTCATCGACGCGGTCAAGGCGCCGTTCGCGGATGATCTTCTCGGCAAAGTCGACCGCGCCGTCGGGCTGACGAACGTTGACTACGTGGTCAGTAACCATGCCGAGCCCGACCACAGCGGCTCTCTCCCCCGCGTGCTGGAGGCCTGCCCGCAGGCCACCTTGGTGTGCGACAAGAAGGGCGTCGACATCATCGGCGGCTACTACGACCTCGACCTCAGCGCCGCGCAGGTGGTCGGCACTGGTGACACGCTCGACCTCGGCGGACGCTCGCTGTCGTTCCTCGAGGTCCCGATGGTGCACTGGCCCGACTCCATGGTCTCCTATTGCCCGGAGGAGAAGATACTCTTCTCCAGCGATTCCTTTGGTCAGCACTACGCGTCTTCCTACCGCTTCGACGATGCTGGCGACGTTGGTACCATCCTCGAGGAGGCGAAGACCTACTACGCCAACATTGTGATGCTCTATGGCAAGCAGATAGCGAAGGCGCTCGCCGCAGCCGCCGAGCTCGATATTGAGATGATCTGCCCCGCCCATGGCAGCATCTGGCGCGAGCACGTTGCCGATATCCTGGCCGCATACACTGACTGGGTCACCTGCCGGCCCCGCGCCAAGGTGGTCATCGTCTACTCCAGCATGTGGCACAGCACGGAGGCGATGGCTCGCGCGCTCGCGCACGGCGCTACCCGCGACGGGGTCACCGTCAAGCTCTTCGACATTGCGGCCAGCTCGCGCACCGTCCTGGCGACTGAGACGCTTGACACAGCGGTCCTGGCGGTCGGGTCGCCGACTCTCAACAAGACGCTCATGCCCGATATCGCCGGCCTGCTGACCTACCTCAAGGGCCTTGCGCCCCGCAACAAACTCGGCATGGCGTTCGGCTCATATGGATGGGCCCCCAACGGCCCCAATGACGTGAACGCGTATCTGGCGGACATGAAGCTCGATATCCTGCGCGAGCCGCTCACCTGCAACTGGCGACCGACGCAGGAGTTCCTCGCGGAGTGTCGCGAGGTCGGCGCATCGCTCGCCGACGCGGCTCTCAAGGCGGAAGCCAATAGCGAGGCCTACCAGCCCTGATCCCACCCTTGATGTGCACCGAACGTCTTACCGTCGCTCCCGATCACACCTGACAGGAGGCGTTGACCATGCAGAAGTATGAGTGCATTGCCTGTGGATATATCTATGACCCCGCAGTAGGCGACCCCGACGGAGGCGTCGCTGCCGGCACCGCTTTCGAGGACATCCCGGATGACTGGGTCTGCCCCGAATGTGGCGTTGGCAAGGACGATTTCGAGCCGGTTGACTGAGTTCTTTCAGTCCGCAAGTCCACCCGCGACAGCCCCGGAGGCAAGAGGTGCCCCCGGGGCTGTCCCATGTGAGCCATTGGCTCGCTTCCCCCGACGGGCGGCTCATGCGTGCACGGAGCCGCAATGGTAGAGCGCGGCACTTGACTCATTCCCCGCGTCTCGATATACTTACATTCGCATATACGCATAACCCGACCTGACGGCGAGTAGAGCGATGGCCACTGATACTGACGGCAAGCACGGCGATGAGCGCTGCTGTGAGGACATGGCGCGGGTATTCAAAGCCCTGGCAAATCCCACACGACTGGCGATTCTGCGCCGTGCGCTCGGGGATGGCATGTGCGTGGGAGATCTCCACGAGTGCCTTGGCCGAAGTCAGCCAAACATTTCACAACACTTGGCCGTCTTACGTGACCGGGGTCTGGTCGAGCCCCAGCGCGATGGGAACAGAGTATGCTACCAGTTGGTGGACGAACGTATCGCGGAGTTGCTCGCCTTTGCCGAAGAGCTCTTCGGATGCGGAGACATAACTGATCATAAATGATGAATAGACGTTAAGGAGGTCGTCACAATGCCTTTGTTCGAGTATGTGTGCAGCGAGTGTGGGACCGAGTTTGAGGAGCTTGTCTCCTCTGGCGCAAAGAGTAAGAAAGTTGCTTGTCCGGAGTGCGGCTCAAAATCCACTGAGAAGAAGCTTTCGGCCTTCTGCGTCGGCAAAGCGTCCTCGGGCGCGGGAGCTTCGTCCTGCGCCACGGGCACCTGCCCCTTCGGCTGATGCGCCCGTAACTGCCATGCCAGTTACGCTCCCAGGAGCGATTGATAGTACATGTGGAGGACAAGCCATAGTGACTGACATGAGGTCGTCCAGCGCCGTTCGTCTGGTTGCGATATCGGCCGTGCTACTCACTCTTACACTCGCGATCAGCGTCTCAGGATGCCGAGACGCAGGCGAGGGAGATGTCGCGCAGACGCATAGTGACGACCATGATGTTCCGGCGGGCAATGAGGATTCGGGGAGCGTAATCCAAGCGACGGACGCCACCTTCGACGAGATCGTCCTGGGCTCGCAGACGCCGGTACTGGTCGACTTCTACGCTGACTGGTGCCCCCCGTGCCGATCGATGCGCCCCAACATCGAGACGGTTGCCCGCGAGTATGTCGGCCGCTGCAAGGTGGTTCAGGCGAACGTCGACAAGTGCGGCAAGACGGCCTCCACCTACGGGATAAGCGGGATCCCCGCAGTCTACCTCTTCGTTGGCGGGCGCCCGGTTGACACCGCGGTCGGCTATCGCGAAGTCAGCCAATTGAGGACGATGATCAACAAGCAGCTCAACTGAGAGCACGCGAGACAAAGTGCATATCGAGGCCGGGAGTCTCCACGGACTCTCGGCCTTGTTCACGTGCGGCTCTATCCCTATTCCATTTTCCTCTTCCGGAAGTCGCGTCGTCTGTGATATGGCGCCAACGGGCCGCCGGTTGGCGTACTCATGACCGAGCGAACCCTCGCGGGAGTATGCTCACAGTACTAGCCGCGCACAACCATTGAGGAGGGACGCGAGATGGCTGACGACACCTATCAGCAACCCCCGCCTTACTCTGAGAGCAACTCCGGTACTGGAGGTGACCCGCCCCCCGAAGTCCTGGAGATGGGCTTCAATTGAAGTGCATTCTTCCTTCACTGGATCTGGGGGGTTGGCAACGGGGTCTGGAACGCGTTTCTGGTATTGATACTTAACCTGATCTGGATGATCGTTCTCGGCATCAAGGGGAACGAGTGGGCGTGGCGCAGCCGCAAGTTCGAGAGCGTTGAGCAGTTCCGTGAGACCCAGGCAATCTGGTCGAAGTGGGGATTGATCATCTTCATCGTCATGCTTGTGCTCAGTGGCATAAGCTTTGCGCTCGGTATTGGTGCGGTCATACTCGGGGGCGGGATTAACCCCGGCGCGTTCCGCTGACGCTCAGTTTCCCATGCGCGGCGTCTGCTTGCGAGCGCTGCACGCTCGCGCAGACTGCTCTCGCAGCTCGCCCATCGCGCGGTCTCGAGGCCTTTGGCCTCTCGCCGCGCATGATCTCGCTCCGTTCGCGGCCGGGCCCTCACGGGCCCGGCCGCCGCGCATTCCCTTGGTGGTCTCACGGACGGCTGCTCTCCCCCACCGCAGTTCCAACGCAACGTGTGCCCGCGTGTTACTCCCCGATCGTCCCTTATCTCGTGCCGCCGGTCGGCGACGCGATAATGTTCAGCAGTCGATCCAGCTCCTCGTCGTCGTGGTAGCTTATGTGAATGGTCCCGCCCCCGCGCGATTTCGCAAGCAGCGTGACTTTGGTGCCGAGCGAGTCCCGCAGACGCTTCTTCGCGTCCTCCATGTATGGGTCAGTCTCTGGTCGCTGCGGCGCTGGGGCTGGCTCCTGCAGTTCTTCCTCGGGCTCATCTGACTGCTGGCGCGTGTATGCTTCTGTCTCTCTCACCGACAGGCCATGTTCCTTGATCATCTCGAGCATCTCGAACAGCTTTCTGGGTTGATCGATCAGACTCAGCAGTGCTCGCGCGTGCCCTTCGCTGATGAGTCCTTGATTGAGCGCGTCGCGCGCACCGTCCGGCAGTTCGAGGAGGCGCAGTTGGTTTGAGATGGTCGAGCGGTCGCGTCCGAGTTGCTCGGCGATCTGTTCCTGGGTCAGCCCAAACTGGCTGATCAGCTCGGCCATGGCCTCTGCTGTCTCCAGCGCCGAGAGATCGTCTCTTTGTAAGTTTTCTACTAATGCAATCTCCAGGCTCTGCTGGTCATCGGCCTCGTGCACGATGCACGGTACGGTCTGCAGCCCTGCGCGCTGCGCGGCTCGCCAGCGCCGTTCCCCGGCAATGATCTGGTAAAAATCCTCTTCGCGCGTCCGGCGCACCACGATCGGCTGCACTATCCCGTGCGTTTCGATCGAGAGCGTCAGCTCTTCAAGGGCTTTATCGTCAACACGATGGCGAGGTTGATGAGGATTCGCCTCAAGTTGGTCGATTTGCACCTCCAGCACCGCACGACTGCGCGCCAGCGCCTCGCTCGACAGCAGCTCGCTCAGTCCGCGTCCGAGTCCCTTTTTACGCATCACCAAATACCTCCCAATACAACCTGAAATATGCGGCCGAACCTGGACAGTGCCGGTCGTAGATCACCGCCGGCAACCCGTAGCTCGGCGACTCCGCGAGCTTGACATTCCGCGGGATCTTTGCCTGGAACGTTCTGCCAGGGAAATCCCGGGCCACATCTGCTGCGACCTCATCCGACAGGTTCGTTCGTGCGTCGTACATCGTCATGATCGCTCCCGCCAGCGTCAGCGACGGGTTTATCTCCGCCTGCACGAGCGCGATGATCCGCAAGAGCTGCGACAGCCCCTCCAGTGCGTAGTATTCGCACTGGATCGGGATCAGCACCTGGTCCGCGGCCCCCAGAGCATTCAGCGTCAGAAGGCCCAGCGATGGAGCTGTGTCGATGATAATCAGGTCATAGAAGTCCCTGACCGGCTCCAAAATCCGCCGCAGACGCCGCTCACGCGAAATCGCCGACGCTAACTCCAGTTGGGCCCCCGCCAATTCCAGTGTCGCAGGCAGCACATCCAGATTCGGCGTCGCACTTGGCACGATCACCTCATCAATGGCCGGACTCACCGTCCCCTCCGGCCTGGCTAACAGGTCGTACAGACAGTATTCCAGTTCATCGCGCTCCACGCCCAAACCACTGGTTGCATTTGACTGTGGATCCGCGTCCACGACGAGGACCGAGTGATCATCCAAAGCTGCGCACGCTGCCAGATTGATGGCGGTCGTCGTTTTAGCGACGCCACCCTTCTGGTTCACAACTGCAAAGGTACGGGCCACCTGAATCCCTCCAGGTATGCAAGGCACGATCTATACGCCAACACAATCCACAGAGTTCTCCACATTTACTGTGGAAAACCCGAGGCTAAAGCCCGGAATCCCGTCAGTCTCAGCCCGCCGACCAGCGTTTCGCGGCTCCCCAGCCGCTTCAGCCCGTTTTGCGGGCCCTCTCCCCCATCGTCGGAGAAATCCTGGTCTCCATCCTGGTGATAGGCACCGATGAACCCGCCTTCGCGAACCAGGGGAGCGGCGAGTTCAAGCGCGCTCCTACCGCGTGCCAGTGCCCGGAAGATGATCGCGTCGTAAGTGCCAGCAGCGTCTCCCGCAGCGCCCGCATCCATCAATACAGCTTTCAGGTTCGGGAGCCGCGACCTACCGACCAACAACTCGCACGCTGTAAACGCGCGCTTCGCCCGATCCAACAGCGCGACCTCAAGCCCCGGCGCCAGGATCGCCAGTCCAGCCCCTAACGCACCGTTCCCCGCCCCCAAATCCCCTACTTTGCCGGTTCTGGGAGCTGCCACGAACCCCAAGTATGCGAAGGCCGGCCCTATTCCCCGCTCAAGTGACTCAACTGGGCTCCGGTACCCGCTGATTCCTGAGGCCCGCGCTAGGTCGGCCAACCACATCGACACCCGAACAGCTCGGTCAATCTGCTCGCTGGTCAACTCAACTCCGGTCTGATCGCCGATCTGAGCGACTCGCGCCCGCAGATCGGCCTCATCAGGTCCTGCACCACTATGTTTCACGTGAAACACTCTCCCAAACTCACCAATTCGGCGCTTACCTACTCGCCACCTCCTAGGCCCAGAAAAAGTTCTACCCATCTGTTTTCCGTTCGGGGCCCATATTGCTCTCACTGCCCCCCCCTCGACTACCTTTCTCACGCTCACCGCAGTATCACGGATGTTTCACGTGAAACACGATCATTGGCGCACTACATTTCCGAACAAGCGCCTGTTTCACGTGAAACGAACGCTCGCCCACCATCGTGGACGCTCGCCCATTGTCCAGCAACATCAGGGCCCTTGCCGCGTTCGCGCCAGGCGGCTGCAGCGTGCGGTCAGTGCCACGCTTCACAGACCCACGAACAACCATCGGCTGTCAGATTGCGTGCGGAGCAATCATGCGGCCGGCTGTTTCAGCGTGGGTCTGAGGTCTACTCAACCAACAACCGGCCACGCTGCCGGCCATGAAAGCCTCCGGGAGGCCAAACGAAACCCATTGACGGGTGTTTGGCCGCCGTGCGGAACGATGTTTCACGTGAAACATGCCCTCGAGGCGTGTTCACGAGCTATAGCGGGCCCTCGTCACATGCGCTTCAGCTCAATGTTCAACGCGATACGGAGCCAGTCCAGAAGCGCTCGGCGCCTTCAGCTTGCGGTCTCGCGACTCGTGTCTTGACTGCGAGCATCAATTCGGGCTTCCGTTCCAGATCGCCCTAGCCAAGAGGTTGACCTCGGCACGTATGCACGCTCAGTGACCATTCGAACTCATCAAGGGACCAATGTATGAGAGCCGCGCGGAGCGATACCAAGCCCACCCAAGTAGAAGCGAGATGTAGTATTGCGCTTCACAGCCCGGTGCCAGGGAACTGTCCGTGTCGGTATGGCCGGAATTGGCCGGTTGTTAGCCACGGCACGCCTACCGCTGCTGTTTGGGGCTCTGTTGACCCCCTAGGCACACGATTAGCTTCCTTTGGCATGCGCCATCGAGTTCTTGCGCGCAGGCATATTAAGACGGTGACCTGACACCCGTCATCAGTGCCGAGTGCGCGTTTGCGCCTCGGCGTCAACCCAACACGCTTGGACTCTCATGTCGTTTGATCGGGATGCCCCTGTGCGTGCGCGTGAGGCACGCCGCTGGCGCGCTCACTCGGTTGCGTCGGGCACTTCGCGCCCAAGTGTCGTGTTCTGATTGCGGGCCGCGACGGATGCGCGGTCGCGTGGGGGCCAGGGCCAGCTTAACCGTGAGGACTTTTGGCCAGCTGAGTGAGCGGGGTCGCCTCTCGCACTCGCTGCCGAGTATTGCATACCGGGTTGAGCGGATTATGTGCTGGTTCCCGGCGAACCTGATGATAGCGGGAGGGGAGTGGAAGCGTTCGCCTGTTCGTGCTGCATGAACGCAACGCTTGCGTGCTCGGTCGCTCGCCGCCCTAGGCCCGGGCTGCGTCCGTTGAGAGGCATCCTGCTTCGGATCAGGTTCCGCCCGCGCGCTCGGGAACGAGTCGGTTCGGGGTTAGGGGACCGTTTCACGTGAAATGCTAACTTGCAGACGGCCCGAACGGCCGTCTGTTCCCACGAGCTCTATGGACGGTGGTTCCGGGACCCATTTGGTCCGCCAAGTGCAGCTGGGTCCCCATTCGGACCCCGGTCGATGTATATTGATGGATGAGCACTTGGACCCGCCCGTGGAACAAGCGGTTCAGCCAGGAAAGCGGGCGATCAGGAGTTCCCGGCAACGACGCTGACGGACTTGCGGTCAGCGTTGGAGGGGGGGGAACAACCGGCTGGCGTGGTGCCGACGTTGGATGGAAGGGCCCGGGTGGTCAGGCAGTACATTAATGGATATGCAATCCATGTTTCACGTGAAACATTTGGCTCCGCTGGCGGCGGAGGCCGCAGACATGTCAACGGTCAGTTGCCTGCGATTCTTTGAGTTGGTGGGTAGGGGAGACCTGGCCGACGGGCCGGCGCGCGAGGACTGGCGTAGACCAGTTCAACCAAGCGCTGCCGAGCGGTCAGATGAGCTGCGTGGTGACGCGAATCGGCGCGAGGTGCCTTGCCGGCAGATCATCGACCTGAGAGAGTAAGAAGCCTCCCTTAGGCGCATGGGCGAGTAAGAAAGCACCATGCGTGTTGGTATCCTGGCCCAAGGAGCTGCGGTCTGTATAGGTTAGTTATCCTAAACATGCACAAAGTTTTCCACATAGGGCGCGTGCGACCGCCGCAGTCTCGTGAGCCATCGCCTCTTGGTCTGGCCGACGATCGCATAGGGGTTGCTGGCGCAGGCGCTCGCTCACATATCCCAGACCGCGATGGCTCGTGTGCACCGCGTTCCGTTCTCGATGCTGACGCTGCCATCGGGAAGGAGGCGCACTACGTGTGTGATGTGGACATCCACATAGCGCAACAGGATGGGCTGGCAGTAGTGGACAACCATCTGATGGTTGCGGCAAGTGACCGCGGGCTCGCCATCGACCTCTTCGATTCTGTACGGTGGCAGGTCGTTGACGGGACAGCGGATTGCTTCCTGTGACACCACATATCCAGGGACGAGAACCGACGGGCTGTCGGGCCAGGTACCATGGTCCCGAACATAGGCGTCGATCGCTGGGGAAAGCTGCCTGAGATGGTCCCGGCAGAGAGCGACCTCTCCGGGTGACTCACGTAAGGACGGGCCACCTACCCAGCACAGGACCTGCGCGACCATGAGACCGCCTATAGCCACGGCGCAGACGTAGCCCGCCCATCGGAGAAACTTGCGGGTCGCTCCGGAGCGTCCGGACCGGTCATCGGTTGCCATGGACGGGATACACTCCCCGGCGTTGGTCGGCACACAAGGCCCGTTACATAATTCGGTGTGAGTTGGCGAGGACCTGCAGAGGTGAGGCGCCAGGCGTCGGTTGTCCCCTCAAGTCCTACTTCTGCCAGCCCGCCCGCCAAGTCGAGCGGAAGCCCTCACGGCGCATCGCCTCCGCGCTATCGATGCCCGTGCGGCGACTCAGAACCACTCGGCCCACCCGACTCCACATGAACGCGTCAAGAAAGCTCGTGAGAACGAGGGTCACCGCGAAGGGGACGAGCCCCAAGACGATGGAGCCGAGCGTGCCGCCAATTGCCGTTGCGCGGCCAGTCAACAGCAGAGGGGCAATACCTGAGGCCACGAGGATCGGCAACCACAGACGCCATGACAGGTCACGCCCCCCTGTCGGGGATGGTGCGGGTGTGAAGCCAGGGAACGCCGGGCCCGTCCCGAGAATCTGGAATGCCTGTGGGACGTGGTCTCGAGCGAAGGCCACTGGAGTGGCGGCTATCTCGTCTACGCAGTAGAGAGCGTAGCTGTAGACGGCGAGCAGGCTTGCCAACGCGCCTATGGCACCGCACAACAGCGCCAGCAGCCAGATTGCCCAAGACGGCATCAGGAACGCCATAATTGCCATAGCGACGACACCGCAGGGGAGGACCGTGATGGCGATGCCACGCAGTGCCGAGAGTTCCCACTCCCGGGCACGTGCGGCGGTCTCTATCTGTGCGGGCGTGCATTCGTCCGACATTAGAGTCCTCTGTTTCTCGGGTGCATGCGTTACGGGCTCCGCGGAGCGTCATCGACATCGAAGCGAATTTGGGCCAAGTCGACACCCAGTTCGTGCTCCGCTCGGCGCGGGACGATGGCCGCCCAGCAAGCAACCACCGAAGCGATTTCCGTGCACAACACCGCTAGTACCTACTTGATCAAGTCCTTGAGTTGTTCTGTGGGTTTGGTTTGTCGCACATCTTGCTTGGTCCATTCGAACGGTTGGGCATTTGCGTTGTGCACTTTGATGTAGTCGT
>JALGSU010000068.1 GCA_029821735.1 Candidatus Zipacnadia bacterium
GCAGTCCAGCGACTGGCAGGGCATTGGCTTCGGCAAGAGCATGACCAATAACGCCTTCGGTGCCACCGTCTACCAGAATGACCCCTCCAACGGCGACGAGACCACCTTCTTGGACCTTGGCCTCTCCGGTGGCTGGGCCGCCGACAGGCCCTGGAACCTGCAGTACGGTTTCGTCATTCGTGACTTCAGCGACCAGTGGGACCGCCGCTTTGACGCCGGCCTCGCGATGGACTGGCCCTGTGGCTGCGAGTGCTTCGTCGACGTGACCGACCTGGGCGACGTTTGGGACCGCCGCTTCCGCATCGGTGGCACCTATGGTCTTGGCGCGCTCGACATCTCCGCCGGTCTCAATGAGGGCAACCCGACCGCAGGTCTGACCTACGACGGCGGCATCTGGTCAGCCGGCATCGGCTGGGCCGATGCAGAGAACAGCGGCGACGACGATGTCATCGTGGGTGGCGTCTCGCTCAAGGTGTCCTTCTAAGCCTAACCACAGCTCCAACGCACTACACGAGGCACGACGTCCGAAAGGATGTCGTGCCTTTTTCTGTGCCTGGACGAAGCGGGGTAGCCGGCGTGCGCCAAAAGGGGAGAATAGTGAAGGCAGGTCTCGGGCAAAGGGTCAGCTACGGGACATCGCACGCGCCGGGCCCCAGGGCGGGACCTGTGCGCGTCGGGCAGGCAAGCCGCTGTGAGTTGCGCGCCGGCGTCCGTGCTCAGGACGGTATCGTTCGCCCTGGGCTACAGCGATGTCACGGATACGCCAGTCCCGGGACTTCGCGCGGATGGCGGGCGTCCGTTAGTCGTCCAAGTCGGCACGCCCGTTTAGCGTGCCGTTGCCGATGGTCCGATCGGACTCGGCACTTTCGTCGGGAGCGACACCCCCACCAGCGAGGGCCGCGTCGACCTCCGCGAGGAGCTGCCGGTTCTTGGTGGTTCGGAGGATCGCGTACCATCCGGAGGCGGTATTGCTGTCTCCTGTTGCGAGGACGCGCGAGATGACGTTCTTCAGGTCCAGGTCTTTCCCCAGCAGCCCCAGGGCCACCAGTTCGGGACCCGTCATGTTTGTGGTGACCATCTCCTGCAGCGTGTGGACCAGTTCGGGCAGGCGCGTCGCGGTAGCCATGTTGGTCTTCTGCCGCACGAGTTCCTTGAGGACGTACTGCTGCCGCTGGGTGCGCATGTAGTCGCTGCTCTCACGGCCGTATTTGTCGCCGCGATGCCGGACGAAACCCTCAATCTGGTCGCCATTGAGGTGCTGCTGCCCCTTCTGCAGATCAATGTGAAGGCCCCCCGCCCGGTCGTGGTAGTACATCCTGCGGTCCACGTACAGGTCCAGGCCGCCGACGGCGTCGAACACAGCCGGAAACTTGGTGACGTCCGTCTTGACGTAGTAGTCGATGTCCAGGGGATAGCCGATCCACTGGCTAAAGATCTGCTCGACGGTGCGCACGGTCATGATCTCGCCTGTTCCAAGGCGTCGGTGGTACGCGTAAACCGCGTTGATCTTCTGATACCCGTGGCCGGGCATGCGGACCTTCAAGTCGCGGGGGATCGAGATGGCCGCCACGCGCTTGGTGTCCTTGCGGATCATGACCAGCATGATCGTGTCGGCGCGACCGCCTTCGCGGCGCTCATCGGTTCCGAGCACCAGCAGGTTGATCTGCCGCTTGCCGGGGCATAGCTCCACGCCACCGGGCGAAAGCACGGAGCCAAGCAGCCCGGCTTCGGTCCGCGAAGGCTCGCCCACCTGCTTGTGTGAGGTGTTGCGGTCTGAGCCCTGGGGCGCCATGAGCAGATCATAGACACCGTAGCCGCCGGCCATGATGACGAAGGCCGCGACTGCCGCGATGCACGCGTCCATCCAGGCCGCACGGGCCGCCTGTGGATGCCTTTCGCCGATGAGACGTACGTGAGCCACTGTGTTTGCCTCGTGTGTTGGTTCCCGGAAGATGCCCCGGCGGAATGCAGGCGAGGGGCAGCCTCGTCTGGTTACGCTATTGCTCGCGCTTCGAAGCCTTCTCCTGCAACTCCTTGAGTTTCATCAACGCCTCGACCGGGGTCAACGTATCCAGCTCAAGGCCGGCGATCTCCTCGACAACCGGGTCGGGCGCGGCTTCAAACAGCTTCAACTGAACGGTGGGCGCGATCTGGCGCGCCGCCTTCTCCGAGGGCGCGATACTGGTGCCCACGTCCTCCTGCTCCAGAGAGTGCAGCACTTCCTTGGAGCGGTCGATGACGGCCTTCGGCAGGCCGGCCAGCCGCGCCACCTGGATCCCGTAGCTCCGGTCCGTGCCCCCGGGAACGATCTTGCGCAGGAACACGATGTCCTCGCCCTGTTCCTTCACGGCGATGCGCAGGTTTCTCACCCGCGGGAGGGTCTGGGTCAACTCGTTCAGGTGATGGTAGTGCGTCGCGAACAGCGTCTTCGCGCCGATGGCGTTCACGATGTACTCGGCGACCGCCCAGGCGATGGACAGGCCATCGAAAGTGCTGGTGCCGCGCCCGATTTCGTCGAGGATGATCAGGCTGCGTTCCGTGGCATTGTGCAGGATGTTGGCCGCTTCCGTCATCTCGACCATGAAGGTCGACTGACCCGTCGCCAAGTCGTCGCTGGCGCCGACGCGGGTGAAAATCCGGTCTGTAACGCCGATCCTCGCCTCTCGGGCCGGCACGAAGCTGCCCATCTGCGCCAGCAGCGTGATCAGCGCCACCTGTCGCAGGTAGGTGCTCTTCCCCGCCATGTTCGGGCCCGTGACGATCAGCAGCTCGTTGCTCTCGCAGTCGAGCAGCGCATCGTTGGGCACGAAGGCCTCGCTGAACTGGGTGCGCTCCACGACCGGGTGCCGACCGTCTTTGATGTCGATGGAATCGGAGACATCGACGGCAGGCTTCGTGTAGTTGTTCTCGATGGCGACAGCCGCCAGCGACAGCAAGACGTCGAGCCGGGCGATCCCGCGCGCTGTCTGCAGAACGCGCTCGGCGTGATCCGCAACCTGAGCCCGCACCTCACGGAACAGCTCATACTCCAGGTCCTGCGATTTCTCCTCCGCCCCGAGGATCTTCTCTTCCACTTCTTTGAGGCCCGGAGTGATGAAACGTTCCGCGCTGACGAGGGTCTGCTTGCGCTGGTACTCCTCGGGAACGAGGTGCAGATTCGGCCTGGTGACCTCGATGTAATAGCCAAAAACCTTGTTGAAGCCGACCTTGAGTTTCTCGATCCCCGTCTTCGCGCGTTCCTGATCCTGGAGGCGGACAATCCACTCGCGCCCGTTCGTCATCGCGTCGCGCAGTTCGTCCAACTCATCCGAGTACCCATCGCGGATCATGTCGCCGTCGGAGAGGGTGGCCGGCGGGTCATCGGCGATGGCCGCCGCGATCAGCCCGGCCACATCCCGCAGCTCGTCTATGCTCCCACGCAGCTCGGCCAGCAGGGGCAGGTGACCAGGTTCTTCTCCCTCCGACGATGCGCTGCCCAGCGCGCCGACAACTTCGGGAAGCCCCGCGATGGAGGCCCCGAGGGCGGCCAGGTCGCGCGCGTTCGCCGTCCCGGCGGTGGTGCGGTTCGTCAGGCGCTCCAGATCACGGACGCCGCGCAGGGCCCCGTGGAGTGCGTCCGACATCACACCGTCGCTGACGAGGTTCTCCACCGCATCCAGGCGCCGGTGAATCTGCGTCACGTCCAGCAGGGGCCGCAGGAGCCATTGCCGGAGCATCCGGGCGCCCATCGGCGTCAGCGTCTTATCCAGCAGGGCCAGCAGGCTGCCCTCACGAGCGCCTTCGCGCAGTGTCCGCACGAGCTCCAGGTTCCGCCGCGTTGCCGCGTCGATGACCATGAACTGCTCGGTGGAGTAAGTCGTGATCCCGGACAGGTGCGGGAGCGCGTCGAGGCGGTTCTGCTGCAAGTACTTCAGGGCTTGGGCGGCGGCTTTCTGCGCAGCAGGCATCTCCTGACAGCCGAAGCCGCGCAGTGAGTCGACGTCGAAAAACTCCGTCAGTTGCTGCTCGGGGGAGCGGAACTCAAGGTCGTCTTCATCGACGACGGTGATGTGCGCCTCGTCGCCCCGTTGTACGGCATCGGTGATGCTGGCCTCTTCGCTCAACTCCCCCGGCAACAAGACCTCCGCAGGCTGCAGCCGGGCGATCTCATCGACGACGGCCCCGAAGCGGTCATCCCTGGGCCCGAGGCCATTTTCAAGCGTGGGGTTCGCGACGGGCTCGACGGCTCGCAGGGGCACCTCAGTGACGAGGAAATCGCCCGTCGACACGTCCGCGACAGCGATGCCCGCCCTCTCACCGGAAACCGCCAGGGACACCAAGAAGTTGTTCTCCTGCCCCTGGAGCAGCGCTTCCTCCATCAGGGTGCCGGGGGTGATAACCCGAGTCACCTGCCGCTTCACAATGCCCTTGGCCTCGCGCGGGTCCTCCACCTGATCGCAGATGGCCGCCCGGAAGCCCTTCTGCACGAGTTGGCTCAGGTAGCGGTCGAGGGCATGGTGAGGCACGCCGCACATGGGGATGCGGTTGTCGCCGGAGTACTTGCGACTGGTCAAGGTCAGCCCCAGGGCTTCCGACGCCACCCGGGCATCTTCGTCGAACATTTCGTAGAAGTCACCCATGCGGAACAGGAGCAGGACATCGGGGTAGTCCCGCTTTGCCTGCGCCCACTGGCGGTACATGGGTGTGAGGTCGCTGTCTTTCTTCAACTGCGCGCTCCTGTGCCACGCATGGTGTCAGCCGAGGAAGTCCCGCCCGGTCGCAGAATGCGGGACGGAGAAATCAGAGGGCAACCGGTCATCATGTGGCAGCCTTCAGCTCCGGCTTGCCGCTGACGGTGGTCTCGACAAGGACCTCGATGAGCACTTCATCGCCTTCTGCGGAGAAGGCCCGGCGCTCATCGACCGCGTGCCGAACTTGTTCGGACCGGGCGCCCGAGTACGTGGCGCGTTCCCGGGCGAGAGAGGCCGTCTGGTGCTTGGCCGACTCGATGGCGGCCTCCAGGTCGTCGTACTCCGTGCGGCCCGTCCGCGTATGCACGACGTAGTTGACAATCTCCCCGGGGCGCACCACAGCCCGCTCCCTCACGACGACCTCGCTGGCGATGGCGCCAATCGCGTTGGCGACCTCCGCGTGCCGGGGAATGACAACTTCCGCGCCGAGATGCTCGCCGACCTGCGGGAAGAACGGTTTGACGGGCGCGCCGATGGCGATGATCGGCCGGTCGTAGCGGAGGCTGAGCGTCAGTCGATCGGACTGCTCAGGGCGGAACAGCGACCGCAGGAAGGGCGACCACTGTTCGGGGTCGCTCCCGCAGGCTCCCGGCATCTCGGCGGCGATGATCTGGCC
>JALGSU010000029.1 GCA_029821735.1 Candidatus Zipacnadia bacterium
CACTTCGTCAGAAACTTCGTGGTGGACGTGGACGGGCAGATCCTGCCCACCGAAAAGCACGAGGCGCCGCTGACCGTCGGGGGCCGCGAAGTGCCAGCGAAGTGGGAGTTGCTCAGCGTGCCCTTCGCTGCGGGCCAGGAGCGCCTCATGCGGGTGCGCTACGACGAGTTCCGGTTGTACGGGGGCGCGACGCCGGTGCGCGTGCCCTACGTGCTGGCCACCGGCGGAAGCTGGCTGGGGCCCATCGAGGACCTGCAGCTCGAGGTGCGGCTGGGTGATCGCCTGAACTTCCACGATCTGCGCCTGCGCGGCGACGAGGCCGAACTGCCTTGGGCCTGGGATGACGCGACGCTCACTTGGCGGGTGTCCGATTTCGACGGCCAGCCGGAGGTGCTGTGGTTCGAGGCCGGGCTTGGGCCGAAAAGCGTCACGCGCAGTGATGGTATCCGCGCCTCGGGAGACAAGGGAAAGGTGCGCTGGCGACGCGGGTTGATGTTCGTCGAGGTGGACTTCCTGTGTGACGTGCTGCACGCGACGAAGCAGTCGGCGCGCGGCACCATGGCGCGCCTGACCAAGCAGGGCCAGAAAGTGCGGGCGGAGGGCTGGTTGCTGCCGGTGGGAGAAGCGCCCAAGGTCCCGCCGCTCTACGTAGACCCGCGACCGGCGCTGGCGGCTTTCGGCGGGTCCATCGAGGTGACGACGGACGAGAACGGCGATGCGGTCGTGGCTGTGCTGACCACTTCGACCAGTGGCGCAGCGGCACAGGCCACCGCGCTGTTCGCCGGGCAGACGCTCGAGTACCGGCTGCGCTGCCTGGAGGCGCTGCACCTGAAGTGGCCGGAGTTGCTGAAGCCAGTCTGTGAGGAGCTACTGGCGCGCCCGCGAGATGCGATGGCGATGAAGGCGTGGAGCGTGGCCTACCTGGCGCAGGGCGCTCAGCCCGCCGAGGCGCGGGCGCTATACGAGCAAGTGTCGCGCAGGGGTGGAGCGTGGCAGGAACTGATCGAGGCGGCGCTGGTGCTGCACGGGGCGACGCTGGTGTTGCGCGAGGGGGATCGTGAGGCGGCGCGCGATCTGATGATCGCGCGCATCTCGGAGTGCGACGACTGGCGGCAGGCGAAGCCACGCGGGCGCAACTGTGGTCTGGCGCTGAAGCTGATGGAAGCGCCGGGATCCGAGGCGGCGCTGACCGACACCATCCGTGCGCTCGGGGTTCAGCAGCACAGCGAGGATGCCCTGATCGCGCTGGGCTACCTCGGCGATGACGCAGCCATCCCGTTCCTGACGGAGATCGCGCTTGCGGCTGACACCGGGCGCTCGCGCGACATGAACTGCGCGGCCGCCGAAGGGCTCGCCTACCTGGGCACGAGGGCCGGTCTGGCAGCCTGCGCGGACGTGTCACGGCGTTCAGCGGATGAAGAGGTGCGGTCGCGCCGGAGTGGGCGCGGACGCTCACCAGCGCGGAGGCGACCGAGACGTGTGTGCCGCTGCTGGAGGAGCTGGCGGCCAGTGAGGATCAGCACCTGGTAGCGCGAGCGAACGGCATCCTGCGCAAGGTGCGGACCGAGGTGGCGGTGGGAACGCCCTGATGGCGGGAGGCGACCGGTAGCGATCCATCGATGGCGGCTCACGGGCAGCCCGTGAGCCGCCCGTTACACCCTCAAAACACTCCTCGATGTCTTGCATTGCACCCCCCCTTATGCTAACGTTGACTATTGCGCGGCGGCGTTTTGCCGCATTTTCCGGGTGTACCGCGATCTCGCCGGGCAGCGGGCGAACACCGGCCTGAGCGATGCGATGTACCGCATGAAACGGGTAGGGATACCGATGACGTCTAGACTGACACAGACACTCATACTCCTCGGGCTGGTGGCCCTGTTGGCAGGCGCGATATGCGTCGGTCCGGCCCTTGCCGAGGATCTGGCCATGCTGGCCCAGGACCATTCCTGGCTGCCGTGGCCGGAATTCGTATTGCCGGGGCACCCGCTGATCCCCGTCGTGGAGGGCCTGCTGACCGGTGACTGGGACAAGCAGCCGGCGTGGAAGCTGCCGATGTTGGTGAACGGGCTGCAGAAGGACGTGGAGGACTGCACCATCACCGCCTACTGCTCGCAGTGCCACGACGGAGGCGGGCGCTACACGCGGTGGGGCTCGCGCACGCACCGAGGCATCTGCG
This sequence comes from Candidatus Zipacnadia bacterium, assembly GCA_029821735.1. Lineage (GTDB taxonomy): Bacteria > Armatimonadota > Zipacnadia > Zipacnadales > UBA5352 > JALGSU01. The sequence continues at coordinate 2,177 of JALGSU010000029.1, forward strand.
CGGCAGACCCGAGATACTGGGGCCCGGGCAGCGTGATCTGGATTGGCGCGCCCGTCAACGAGATCGTGGTTGTCGAGGACACCGGTGGCGCCGTCAAGGGCCCCAACCGCTTCGACGTGTGCATGGAGGGCAACCACGAGATGTGCAATGTCATCGGCAAGCGGGGCGCGACCTACGTGCCCCTGCACCGAGTGCCGCCCAAGCGCCGCTGGGGCACCAAGCCCGCGGGCTGGCACCCGCCGATCTGGGCCATGCCACCGGATGACGTGGCCGTGGGCGGGTAGCCTCTCGGCGCCCATATCACAGCAACGAACGTAGCGCCCATCGCTGCAGTGAATGCAGAAGCGATGGGCGTTGTCATGTACGCACACGGCAAGAGGTGGGGTCGGTGGAGGTGGCGAAGTTTTGCGGGCGTGAATAGACCATCTGCCCTGACGCGTACGGGGCTATGAGACAGATAACGGAGGCGCAAGATGTCTGATCAGAAGCTGAAGATTGGCGTAATGGTGCACCTGCACGGAGACCCGGAGGGCGCGATCAAGAAGGTGGCGGACCTCGGAGTGCCCACCTGTCAGCTCGGCTGGCCGGCGAACATGAGCGTCGAGGACGGCCTCGAAGTCAAGAAGATCGCGAATGACCTCGGCGTGGAGATCACCACGCTGTGGGCGACGCTGCCCGGCGTCGCGATGTGGAACTTCGTCGAGGGGCCGATCAGCATCGGCCTCGTGCCGGAAGACTGGCGCGCTATCCGCATACAGGCCCTGGAGCAGGCCGCGCGTTGTGCCGCCGAGATGGGCGTGGAATCCATCACCACGCACTGCGGCTTCATCCCGGAGTTCCCAGGCGATCCGCTCTATACCGGCACCGTCGTCGCGCTCAAGCAAGTCATGGGCACCTGTGACTCGCTGGGCGTGCAGTTCTGGTTCGAGACCGGCCAGGAGACGCCGATCACGCTGCTGCGCACGATCCAGGACGTCGGCAGCCCGAACATGGGTATCAACCTCGACCCGGCCAACCTGCTGATGTATGGCAAGGCCAACCCGGTGGATGCGCTGGACACCTTCGGCCAGTGGGTGCGCGGCGTGCACGCCAAGGACGGACACTACCCCACCGACGGGGCGGCGCTCGGCAAGGAAGCGCCGATGGGCGAGGGGCGCGTGAACTTCCCGGTGCTGGTGCCCAAGCTCAAGAGCATGGGCTTCACCGGTGCACTGACCATCGAGCGCGAGATCTCCGGCGACAAGCAGATCGAGGACATCCAGCGAGCGATCGATATCCTCACGCCGCTGCTGTAGCTTCTGAACTTCGACGGGGCTGACCCCGTCTGTGGCTGGACAGTGAGTTCTGGCGTGTGAAGACGGACCCAGGAAGGGGAGAGGTACGCAATGTGTGACCAGCAGGGACTTCCTTTGATCGGTGACAAGGCGCCAGCGTTCAAGATACTCACGACCCAGGGGGACATCAGTTTCCCCGAGGACTACGCCGGTAAATGGGTGATACTGTTCTCGCACCCCGCGGACTTCACGCCAGTTTGCACGACCGAGTTCATGACCTTCGGGTCCATGGCCGATGATTTCGAGGCCCGCAACTGTCAACTGATCGGGCTGTCGATCGACAGCAACTACAGCCACATCGCGTGGCTGCGCACGATCAAGGGCCTCGAGTTCAAGGGCATGAAGGACATCGAGATCCACTTCCCGGTTATTGCCGACCTGAAGATGGAGGTCGCGCACAAGTACGGGATGCTCCAGCCGAGCGCCGACGACACCCACGCGGTGCGCGCGGTGTTCATCATCGACCCCGACGCCGTGGTGCGCGCGATCCTCTACTATCCGCTGAGCAACGGGCGCAACATGGACGAGATCATGCGGCTGCTGGTCGCCATGCAGACCTCTGACGAACATGGCATAGCGACGCCGGCCAACTGGCAGCCGGGCGACGAGGTCATCGTGCCGCCGCCAGGCAGTTGCGGCCAGGCCGTCGAGCGCGTCGCGGGCGCGGGCGACGACTACCGCTGCCTTGACTGGTTCCTCTGCCTGAAGAAGCTCTGAGGCACCCGTCCGAAACCAGACCCACCGATGGGCCGGCTCGCAACTGAGCCGGCCCATTCTCTTTGTGCGGGGATGCAGGCAGGAAAGTAGCGGATTGTCGCGAACCAAGGCTCATCATGGGCGATGGCGGCGAGACCGGCGGGAATCGAAGAGAGCGCTTCTGGCGAGTGATCGGGCGAGTCGCGATCGCCAGTTATCTGCTGGTGGCGTTCGTGCTGGCCCTCGCGATACCGCTCGGCGGGGCGCCAGACGAGCCAGCCCATCTGGCTTATGTGGGCTCCATCGCGGCCCACGGGCGGCTGCCGATGCTCGCCGAACTGGGGACCGTGGATGCGCAGGGGCGCGTATGCACGCCTGAAGCCCAGCAGCCCCCGCTATACTACGTTCTCATGGCGCCTGTGCACCTGCTGGCGAGCGGGAACCCGCGCTGGGTCTTCGCGGGCGGGCGCCTCATGAGCATCATCATGTGCCTGCTCGCCGTGCTGCTGGCGCGCCGAGCCGTGCGGACACTCATGCCTGACCGCCCCGACGTCGTCGCCCTGGGCACGGTCTTCGCCTGCACATTCAACACCTATTGTTACATCGCAGGCACGCTCAATAACGAAGCGCTGGCGATTCTGCTGGTGGCGACCGGACTGTACTTCTCGGCGCGAGTCCTGGTCGCTGAAGAGCCCCTGCGACCGATGGCCATCCTCGGTGTTGTGCTGGGATTGGGCCTGCTGACCAAGCTGACGACGAGCGTGCTTATCGGGCCCATCGTGGCGGCGGGTCTCGGGGTGGCCATGCGCAGTGAGGGCCACCGAGAGCGGGCGCTTGAGGCGGCAAAACTGCTCGGGGTGGCTTTCGGAGCGGCGCTGATCGTCGCGGGGTGGTGGTATGTGCGCAACCTAATGGTGCACGGCCATCTCGCGCAGCGGGCCGACTACAGGCCCCTGTACTACTCGATCTACGATTTCATCGCGTTGCCGGAGTTGTCAGCCGCGCTCATGTGCGCGAACGCGGAGGAACTGCTGCGCTCGATTTGGGCGCCAAACTGGTTGATGCGACCACCGGTGCCGCCCAGCGTCGTGTGGACGGCGCATATGGTCGGCGGCCGTGCCGACCTCGACCAGCCCTTCCTCACGCTGAGGCCACTCATCCCGCTGCTGGTTGTCGGGTGGGGAGTGGTGCGCGCCTGGCGGGATCGCACTGAAGCGGGATTGTCGGGCCGACAGCGGTGGTTCTTTGGCGGGCTAGTGGCCGCGGGAGTGGTCCTGCTCACCGGCATCGAGATACAGATGCTGTACGTGGACAGCCACATCTATCTCTTTGCCGGCCGCTACCTGCCGGTGTTGCTGCCTGGGTTGGGGATGGCGATGGGGCTGGGGATGATGTCACTGACGCCGAAGATATGGCGCAGACGGGTGGCGGTGGGGGTGCTGGTGGTAACGGTTCTCTACTGTCTGTGGGTAACGCAGCGAGTCGCTGTGATGCACGGAGGGACGCACTTCTAGCCAGGCGGGCGCAGACCCCGGTGGCGGCTGCGAATGACGACCAGATCGCGCACCATCTTCAGCCCGTCGGACACCATGCGCACCTTGGTTTCAGGTGAGTTCACCCAGTCGACAGGCACCTCGACCATCGCCAGCCCCAGTCGTTTGGCGATGAACACCAGTTCGGCGTCAAATGCCCAGCGGTCGAGAGTCTGGTGGGGCACCACTGTCTGCACGGCCTCGCGCGTGAACATCTTGAAGCCACACTGGGTGTCAGCGATATGGGTTCCCAGCAGCATCCGCTGCACCAGCGAGAACATCTTCCCGGCGGTCTGGCGCAGCAGCGGTTGACGACGCTTGATCGCCGACCCGCGCACGGCCCGCGAGCCAATGGCAAAGTCGGCGCCCGCGTCGATGGCCGCCAGGAGGTCGGCGGTGTGCTCGATGGGTGTGGACAGGTCTGCGTCTGAGAACAACACCCGCTGGCCCTCTGCCGCCAGCAGTCCCCGGCGGACGGAGTAGCCCTTGCCCCGGTTCTCCTCATTCACCAACACGCGATGCGTCGCCCGCCCCTCGAGCAACTCGTCCGCGAGCGTCGCGGTGTCATCAGTGCTGCCATCGTCCACCACCAGAATCTCAGAGGTGTAGCTTTGCTCACCGAGGTAGACCATGATCTTCTCGAGTGTGGAGCCGAGGCGCCCCGTCTCGTTGTAGGCGGGGATGACCACGGATAGGTACGGGCTTTCAGGCTGACCCAATGACTTCATCCTCCGGTGCAGCACGCTGAGTCACTGAAGTGGCGGGAAGAATTCTCCACTGGGGTTCGCCCCGGTAAGAAGCGAGACCTGCAAGCAGGCGGGTCGCGAAGGACGGACGTTAAGGAGAGGTGGCGAGTTCGCGCCGCATCTCGGCAAAGAATGACAGGTCGTATACTTTTCACAATAGGGGGAGGGAGGTCGGGTGCCGGCGTCGAAAACAAAATCCAGAACCGGCATTACGCATTCATGCAGCGGGTCAGTGCCGATCTGTCAGTGGTGGGCGAGTCGGCCTTGGCGGTTCACCATCGGATATGTGTAAGGATACCTGTGCAGGAGGTCAGACATGATCAAGACTGGCGAATGGATATCTGAAGCGTGGGAACTCGTCAAGCAGGACCTGTGGATGCACGTGCTGATTGTGCTAGTTCTCGGTGTACTGAGCGGGGTACCTCTGATCGGCCCGGCAATGCTGGCGGGCTACTACCTCATCATCTTCCGGAAGCTGACCGGCCAGCGGGCACCGGCGGTTGGGGACATATTTGAGGGGTTCCAGCTTTTCGTCCCCGCGTTGCTCGTAGGGATCGTCGGAGGCCTCATCGCGGGCTTGGGCGTGATCGCCTGTATCGTGGGTGTCTTCGTAACCACCGCGATGGTTATGTTCGCAATGCCACTCGTTGTGGATCGCAAGATGGACTTCTGGCCCGCGATCCAGATGAGCATGGACAAGGTCAAGGAGAACTACGTGGGCTGGGGCGTCTTCGTGCTGGCCCTGATGGGCGTGCAACTGCTGGGCGTAATCGCCTGTGGGGTCGGCGTGTTCGTCGCCATGCCCGTCATATACGTCGCCACGGCGATCGCCTACCGCGACACCTTCGGCATCCAGATGGTGGAAGCCGGTGGCGCGGCCGCCCCGATGGCACCGCCACCTGTCGCCCCGCCTGTCGCCCCGCCAGCTCCTCCGCAGGCGCCGACCGCGCCGCCCCGGCCGCAGTAACCGGCCGAAGGGACGCGTCATATGAGCGTTTCGCTGAGCGCACAACGTGTGCCGGCGGCGAGCATCGTCATCGGACGAGACTCGCCGCCGGCTGTTTCTTTTGCAGCCGCCGAACTGGGTCGCTACCTGGCGATCATGACCGGCGGGCGTTTCCCCGTGGGCCCCGAACCAGCAGATGACCAAGCTCCGATTATCCGGCTGGGCGTACATCCGCCGGGCGGCCCCGGCTTGACCGGCAAGCGGCGGGGAGCCTGCGGGTGGGTGGCGCACGCTGACACGATCACCATCGGCGGCGACGAGCCGGGCGCAGTGCTACACGCGGTCTACGCGCTGCTCGAAGAGCTCGGCTGCGTCTGGTTGAGCCACCGTGAGGGCGGCGAGATCGTGCCGCTGGTGCCGGAGTTGACCCTCCCCGAAGGCGAGCGAGTGCACGAGCCGGTCTTCGCACACCGCGAGTTCACGAACCTGTGGCCGATCACCCGCGAATACCCGCTGATGATCGACTGGATGGCGAAGAACCGCTTCAATCGGTTCATGGTCTTCGCCAACATCGAGGGGTCCATTGAGGCTTACCTCGATCTGCTTGAGCCCGAACTGCTCGCCCGCGATATGCAGGCCACCATGGGCCACCACAGCTTCCGCTACTTCCTGCCCCCGGACGAGTTCTTCGCCGACCACCCCGAATACTACGCGCTGCTCGACGGCGAGCGCAGCACCGAGGGGCAGATATGCACGTCCAACCCGGCGGTCACCCGGACAGTAGCCGAGAGGGTCTGCGAGTTCTTCAGCGCCCATCCACACATCGAGATGGTCGGCCTGTGGCCCAACGACGGCTACGGCTGGTGCGAGTGCGAGGCGTGCGCGGCCATCGAGCCCCAACGCCCGTCGGACTTCGGCGGCGGTCGAATGCGACGCAGCGACACGAACCTGCAGTTCGTCAACGCGGTGGCCGAGCTTGTGGCCCAGGAGCACCCGGACCGCCGACTGAGCGCGCTGGCCTACGTGAACTACGTCGAGCCGCCGGAACTGACCGAACCGGCCGAGAACGTGGCCGTCTGTTTCGCGCCCTTCCTCCGCTGCATGAAGCATGCTATAGCGCCTGAAGAGCCATGCGAGCGAGACAACGAGCGTTTCGCTCGGATGCTGGAGCAGTGGCGCCCGCTCGTCAGCGACGACCTGTATCTCTTCGGGTATCTCATGCAGATCCACCGCATCTCACTGCCGCACCGGATCACCGGGATGCTGCAGCCCAACTGGCAGTGGATGGCCGGGGCGGGCGTCGACGGCTACGTGATGGAGTTCGTCCCCGAGGAGTGGGGCTCGTTCGGCGTCAACGGCCACCTTACTGGACGACTGTCGTGGGAACCGGAGATGGACGTCGCCGACTGGCTGGCCGGCTACTACCGGCACCTGTATGGCCCGGCGGCCGACGAGATGAGCGAGTATTTCGCCGAGCTGGAGCGACTGGTGCGCGTGGAGGGCCCATGCACCGGGCACTATGATTACAGCTTCGCCGCGCGGCTTACCGATCAGTTGATGCGACCGGCGCTGGCGGCTCTGGGGCGCGCGCGTGTGGCTGCGGCGAGCGGCGAGAAGCGCCACTGGCGGGCCGCCGAGCACGCGTGGCAGGGGCTGGAGATGCTCATGCGCGTGGGCGCGTGGCAGCGGCTGGTGCGCGATGGGCTGGAGGCCCGTGCGGCAGAGTCAGCAAGGGACATCCTCGAGTGGTCGCGAAACTACTCCGACGACGGCGCGCTCGATGTGCGCTACATTGAGCGGACGCTGGGTCGGGTGGTCGAGGGCGACTGACCCCCGAACCGTGAGACGGTCCGCAAGGCGGTGGCTCACTGTGACAGGACGTGGCAGCATCGCGGCCATGGCGCTTGTGTGCATCTTCGCGCTCGCGCCGGGCACACTGGCAGCGGCGGAGATCGCCGCGCAGGCGAACTTTGACGACGGAACGACCGGCCCGTTCGACATCAGCCAGTATGGTGAGGGCGACTACGTTGGCGAGGTGGTCGAAGGCATGGGCCCAGACGGCTCCGCCTGTCTGCGGCTGGTGAACGCCAGACCGGGCGCCGCCAGCGCGCTGGTCGGCTCGATCGCCTATGAACGTGGCCACACCTACACGATGACTTTCAACGCTCGAACCGAGGGCGACGCTGCCTCGGTGAGTTGCTTCCTCGACGCAGGCGACTACCGCAACAAGTTCCCGACCACTTACTCGGACCCGTTCATCCTCACCGAAGAGTGGCAGCAATGCCACTTCGAACAACTGCACCTTGAGGGACGCGGCTACGTGGTCAACATCCGCACCAATGCCCCGACGACCGCACCGGTGCTGATCGATGACGTGCTGATAACCCGAAGCGAAGGCCGATCCGCGATCAACTGGGCGGCGGAAGTCGATCCCGAGCGCCGACAGCGTCTACGCGGGCTACCAGGCCGATGCGCTGAACGATGGTATCCAGAGCTACACCGGCACCGACTTCACCCGCCGAGCCATGGCGACCGAAGAGGCGCCGGGACCGCACTGGGTGCAGGTGACCTTCCCTGCCGAGCGCGACGTCCAGCGAGCGGTCATCTACTGGAACGCCGAGGCGGATCGGGTCTTCTCCGCACGCCGATTCGAGGTGCAGGCTCTGGTCGGCGAGGAATGGCTGCCCGTGGCGGAGGGAACGGAGCCGGAGCCGACGCTGGTATCGACCGTCGAGTTCGACGCGCTGCAGGCGACCGCGGTGCGCATAGTGCAGCCGGAGGGGGCCGGGCCTGTCGCTCGCCCGGAGATCATGTGGGTCGCGGAGGTGGAAGTCTATTGAGGCGCACGCTGCTGGCGATAGGCCTCACGACAGTGTTACTCGCGCCGATGGCCGACGCGGCGAAACCGCAACTCTACCAGGCCGAGGAGCTGTCCGACGCTGTCGCGGTGGAGCTCGACGAAGCGCTCGACGGCCGCGCGGTGGTCATCGAAGATGGCGCGACGCTCGACCTGAGCTTGCCCCTGACCCCGGCAGTGTGGCGCGTCACCATCACCGCCATGGCTCTGGGCGAAGAGCCCGCGCGCGTCGCCAGCCTGCTGGCGGGCGAGGTGGCCGGCCAGCACTTCATCCCCGCCGGCGAGTGGATCGAGATCGGGCTCGGAGTCGAGCAGCCAGTGGGTGGAGACACGGTGGCGCTGGCGTTGACCGCCGAAGGTGGCGCGGTGGCGATCGACCAAGTGCAGGTTGCAGAGCTGATGGCGTCGCGCGAGTCGCTGCCCTTGACCAGTCCGGGCACAATCGTCAGGCGCACGCCACTGATCGAGGGCGGCGCGGCCGCTGCCCTGCTGCTCCTGCCGGAAGCCGAGGAATACCGCCTCGTGGCGGAGGCATTCGGCGAAGCATTCGAAGCGAAGACCGGCGTAGCGTTGCCAAGCAAGCTCGCCGACGAGGTGACCGAGGAGGACCTGGCGGCGCAGACGTGCATCATCGCGGGGAACCTGGGCACTGACGCGCTGTCGATGCGCCTGTACGCGCGCATGCTGATCTACTCAGACGCTGCCTACCCGGGGGCGGGCGGGCACGAGCTGCGCACCGTGCACAACCCGTGGGGGAGCGGGCGTAACGTGGTGTATTTGGGCGGGAGCGATCCGGACGGAGTTCACGCCGCTGGCGAATCCCTACTGGCGATGATCGAGCCAGGCGAGGAGGTCGCCTTCGACGAGCCGATCGTCGACTGGCAGTCGGAACTGATATCGTACGGGCCGGTCAGCGACGAGGCAATCGCCGAGGCGGTGGCCAAGCAGCGGGAGTATCTCGCCTCCTTCAAGTCGATCGGGCAGTATAAGAATGCGTGCGGTCGGGCGGCTGGACAGGCGCTGGCGTATTACTTGAGCGGCGAAGAGAGCCGGGCCCGGTACTACGAGGCGCTCATGCGCGACCTGCTCGCTTACTGGGAAGAGCGGGACCTGGCGCCGCCGACCTTCGTGCTGCGCAACATCGTGTGCGGGCTCGACCAGGTCGAGGAGTGCCCGGCGTTCAGCGAGGACGCGCGGCAGACCAACGCCGAGTGGCTGCGCCAGATCGTCGATAAGACGATGGGCTTTTGGGAGATGCGGACACCGATCAGCCTCGAAGCGAACGGCATCCGGCAGCCAGTCTGGAACCACCAGACCTACCCGTCGCTGGGCGTCGCCTACGCCGTGGAGTATTTCAAATCGCACAACCCGATCCCACAGGTGGCGTGGTGGGACCGTGTGGTGACGAACGTCTTTGAGGGTCAGCGGGTGAGCTACAAGCCGCTTGAGGACTCGGCCAACTATCAGTGGAACACCATGTACCACACCATGTTCTGGGCGCTGGCGACCGGCAACATGGAGTATTTCGAGGAGGATGTCCTGCGGCGCAACGCCGAACTCGCCATCGCCTGTCACGACAATTTCGGCCACGAGTCCACCCACGGAGACGCATGGATGCCGTTCAGCACCAACGCCATGTATATCTTCAAGGGGGCGGCGCTCTACTACCGCGACCCGCGATACAACCACATGCTGGACCTGATCGGCAGATTGGATAATCCGTCGCTGGGGCTCTACAACCTCGGTGGCGAGACAGAGGCCCCCGCGGATCACGTGGGCCTGCGCGACTTCATCCTCGACCCGAATGTGCATGAGGTCTTCACGACCGGCGCGGTGCCCGCTGAGCGGAGTCTGGACAAGGCGGTCATGCGCGGCGGTTGGGATATCCAGGACCAGTATCTCTCGCTCGACGGTATCTCGGTGGGCCAGCACGGACACCGCGACGCCAACGCGATCGTGCGCTTTTGCGACAACGGGCGACTGTGGCTCGCCGACATGGACTACATCCGCGCGACTCCCAAGTGGCACAACTCCATCAGCATCGCCCGCGACGGCCAGACGCAGACCCAGCCGCCGCTGTGCGAGCTGACCTGCGAGGCGGCGTTCGACGAGGCGGCGATGGTGCAATCGAAGCTGCCGGGCTACGCGTGGAGCGACTGGACGCGCTCGGTCTTCTGGGTCGCCGAGGACTTCTTCGTGGTGCTCGACGAGGTGGCGGCCACCGAGTCGGGGAGCTTCCGCACCGAGTGCGTCTGGCGGACTATCGGTGAGGAGACGCTGGCCGGACGCAGGCTCGATGTCGAGCAGGACGGCGAGCGCTTCCACATCGTGAACGCCGACGGCTCGCGACCGGCCCTGCGGCACACATGGGACCGCGGACACGGTGGCGATCGTGGCTACTACGAGAAATATGAGGTCTACCCGCAGAAGTACACTAAGAGCGTCCACCAGAACAAACTCGCCGAACTCCAGACTGGCGACGCCATCCGCTACGCTAACCTGTTCTACACCGACTCGGCGGACGCACCGCGGGAGATGGACTTGCGAGTCATCGACGAGCGGCGAGTGGCGGTCGTGCGCGATGGTGAGTCCGTGGTCATCGGGCTGGGACCGTGGGAGATGGACGGGGTCAGCATTGAGGCCGGCATGTTCATGCTCTCCCCCACACGGCTGCGGCTGGCAGACGTCACAAGCGCACGGGCGCCGGGCCTGACACTCCGAGTCGACGCGCCAACCGACGTGAGCATCGCGCTCCCGTCAGGCGCGGTGACGGGCGACGCGCAGGTACAGGTCGACGCAGGCGTGCTGGCAGCGTGGATCACGCAGGCAATCGCGGGCGCGACCGATGCGCCCGCGCCCGCCGCGATGGACACTCCCGAGTTGCCCACGGAGATGCCGATCGCGTGGGAGGCGGATCTCGGCAGCGAGGTGACCTGCAGCGACTTCTGGGGCATAAGCTCGCCGGGGCTGATCGCGGCGGGCACCGACGACGGGCGAACGGTGCTCCTCGACGCCGAAGGCGTGGTCCTCTGGGAGCACCAGGCGGAGGGGATGATCCGTTCGGTGGCCTTCTGCAATCTCGATGGTGGCGAGCGGCCCGAAGTGGTCAGCGGGTCGGATGATGCGAAGGTGCGAGCCTTCAGCGCCGACGGGGCCATGCTCTGGCAAGTGGAGATCGAGCCCTTCCACGGCCGCACGGGGTCGGTGGGCACAGTATGCGCGGCCGACCTCGACGGCGATGGCACCGACGACGTGGCGGTCGGCTCGGACAACCATCACTACTACGGACTGGCGAGTGACGGTTCGGAACTATGGCGCACCAACACCGTGCACGCCAGCACCCAGGGCGCCGCCGGCGACTTCGATGCGGACGGACGCGACGAAGTGGCCGCAGGCACGGAGTACTACTGGCCGAAGCTGCTGGACGATAACGGCAAGGTCTTGCCGAGCACAAGCGGCGGGCCGAACTGGCCGACGGCCGTGGCACTGTATCTCGGTGACGCGCTGGTTGCGGCCTTTGGCTCCGACGACGGGCGGCTGGTGCTCGTGGGGGAGGGCGGCTGGGAGGCCAACCTTGGCGGAGCGGTCACGGCGGCCGTGGGCCTCGCGCCCGACGCGGGCGGGGCGACCGTGGTGGGCGCGTCCGAGTCCGGTTGCGTCTACGGCTTCACGGACGACGGCGAGCTTCTGTGGCGGGTTCAACTGCCCGAGCAGGTGACCGGGTTGAACACCCTCAACGACCGCGTCGCCGCAGCCTGCGACGATGGCACCGTCTACGTGATGGGGCCGGCTGGCACACTGCTGGCCGGGTACCGGGAAGCGGGCACAATGGTCGGGCCAATCACGTCCGGCGACCTGCGTGGAGCGGGGTCGGCGGTGGTGGTCGCGGCATATGGTGAACGGTTGGTGGCAGTGGTCGTCAACTGACAGGGAGGCGCTGCTATGAACATCGTCTGGATCTCGCTGGATACACAGAGAGCCGACCATCTGCACTGCTACGGTTACCCGCGCGCAACCTCGCCGAACCTGGACGCGCTTGCGGCCGAGGGTACGCTCTTTGAGCAGTACATCTCGTGCAGCGCGCACACGACACCTGCATTCACGAGCATGTTCACCGGGCAGGAGCCCTTCCACCACGGAGTCATCGCCACGCTTCACGCCTCATATCACGAGCCACAGATGCGCCTCAACGGCGAGACGATCACGCTTGCCGAGGCCCTCTACTCGCAGGGCTGGGTCACCAGCGCCTTTGATACCATGATGAACTTCCGCGCTCGGCCGGGCTGGTTCGGGCGCGGCTGGCAGACATACACGAACGTCATCCCGCCGCACAAGAGTCCCTGCTCACAGGAACTCGGGTGCGAGCACGTCAACGAGTCTCTGCTGCCCTTCATCAAGCGTATGGACAAGGGCGCCGACAACTTCCTGTTCATCCACTATTGGGATCCGCATCAGCCCTACAATCCGCCCGAGCCGTGGCGGGGCACTTTCGACCGAGAGCTGTCTGATCTCACCGAGACCGTGACGCCGGAGGGCACGCCATGGCTTGTGGGAGCTGGCCCCAAGGACGAGGTCGCGGCCAGCGAACATGCGCGCGAGTCAGTGTGTCGGCACAATGAGGAGCTGCTGCGCGTGGACCACGCGGTCGGGCAGGTCATCCAGACTCTGCGGGACGAGGGCCTCTACGAAGACACGCTCATCATCGTGAACGCCGATCACGGTGACGACATGCTCGAACACCACTCAAACTTCGAGCACCGCGAGGTGTATGAGCACTGCATCCACCTGCCGCTGATCGCCAAGCCCGCTGCATCCATGGAGGGCATGCCCGAGGCCGGGCAGCGGATCGGTGCGTTGGCCTCGCACGCCGATCTGATGCCGACGGTCCTCGAGGCAGCGGGCGTCCGGTGGCGAATGGGGCCGCTAGGGTGCAGCTATGATCCGTTGGTCTTGGACATGGACGGCCGCAGCATCCTGCCGCTGATGCGCGGTGAGGCCGAGAGCATCCGCGACTACGTCATCTCGGTCGGGTCATACCTGCGCTGGGACGACCTTTACCGCAACGTGGAGATTGGCGCACGGGACCTCAACGCCAAGCTGATCGTGCGCGCGAGCATTCCGCCGGGGAGCTACACAAACGTCGAGTGCACGGGGATGACGCAGCGAGATCGGCGGTCGAGGGAGGGCGTGCTCTTCAGCGACCTGCCGCGCGCCGAACTCGTCGATCAGGTCAACGACCCGTCAGAGACGGTCAACTACCTCACCAAGCGCCCGGAGACCGCTCGCCGGCTCTATGACGCGGCCCTGCCGTGCATGAAGTCACACCTTTTCCTGGACGAGCCGCCGGCGCTGACGGAACTGCTGGCCGGGCTGTAGCATCAGGTCAGGAGAAGAGCTTGCCTGCACCGATGTGATCGGTGGGGCCATGTCCTGAACCTAGCGGCAAGCCACGCGAGATCGCCTCGGTCACGAAGCACTTGGCGCGGCGCACCGATTCGGTCAGCGAAATTCCGCGCGCGAGAAACGCCGCCATGGCTGCCGAGAACGTGCAGCCTGTGCCGTGGGTGTTCGGTGTGTCAACTCGCTGCGCGCGCATGGTCACCAGCTCGTCGCTCGCGGCATCGTAGGCTACGTCGACCGCATCGCCCTCAAGATGACCACCCTTGACCACCGCGGCGCCTGCACCCAGCGCGCAAAGCTCGCGCGCAGCCTCTGCCATATCATCCGCGCCCACCTCGTGGCCCAGCAGTGCCTCGGCCTCCGGCAAGTTGGGCGTGACCACGCGAGCCACCGGCAGGAGCAGCTCGACCACCGCGCTGCGGGCGTCCTCAGCCAGAAGCGCATCGCCGCTCTTGGCGATCATCACCGGGTCGACCACCACGTTCGGGATGCTGTGGCGCTCGATGGCTGCGGCAACAGTGGCGACCACCTCGGCGCTGCCGAGCATGCCGGTCTTGGCGGCGTCGCAGCCGATATCGTCCATCACGGCGTCGATCTGAGCAGCCACGAGGGAGGGTTCAAGCACCGTGAACTCGCGGACCTCGACCGTGTTTTGCGCGGTCACGGCCGTGATCGCGCTCATGCCGTAAACACCCAGCACGGTGAAGGTCTTGAGGTCAGCCTGGATCCCCGCGCCGCCGCCAGAGTCAGAGCCAGCGATGGTCAGGGCGAGAGGCGGCCTGCAGTCTGATGTCACATCGATCACTCCACAGTTCAGCGTGTCCGAACGGCCAAGGGTTCGCCCACCATCGGGCCTGCCCCTCCAACATGCAGGCGTGCGAGCCGCCGACAGAGAATGCTCCCGGACACCGAAGCACAGGGAGGCACTCATGGCAGGCACACGTGCAGCCGTCATCGTGGATCGCGATGGCGTGATCAACGACACGACCGACTACCTCACAAGTTGGGAGATGTTCCACTTCATCCCCGGCGCGCTCGACGCACTGGCGAAGCTGAATGAGGCCGGGTGGCTGGTGGTCATGGCCACCAACCAGTCGGTCATCGGCCTCGGCATGCTCAGCCGCGAGGGCCTCGATGACGTGCATGCACGCATGCGGGCTGCGATTGAAGAAGCCGGGGGCCGAATCGAGCAGGTGTATCTCTGCCCACACCGGGACGGCGACGGCTGCGAGTGCCGCAAGCCAGAACCGGGGATGCTGCTGCAGGCTGCGGAGGACTGGGACCTGGACCTGAGCCGATGCTATTTCATCGGGGACAGTTGGCGGGACATCAAGGCAGGGCAGCGCGCTGGAGTGACCACGATCCTGACCGAGGGCGTCGAGGACGGTCGTCCGCAGGAGCAATTGGCCCGGCTGGACACGCCGCCGGATATGTTCGTGCCCGATCTTGCCGCAGCGGTAGATGCCATCCTCGAGCGCGAAGCGACCTAGAGCATCTCCAGCACGCGCTCGGGATAGTTGCTCACCAGCGCGTCGACCTGCGCTTCAATCATGCGCTGGATGTCGGCGGGCTCGTCCATCGTCCACGCCATGATGACCAGCCCGGCGAGGTGGCACTCGCGCACGAGTTCGGCGGTGACCGCGCCGTGGGCGCAACTGATGAAGTTGCAGCCCCCCGCCAGCACCGAGGAGATCAGGGCGTGGACCGACGCAATGCCCTCGCCGTCGGGTCCTCCCGTGATCAGCCCGCATGACAGTTCGTGATTGGCCATCTTCGCAGCCGCCATATCGTCGGTGGAGAAGCTGATCGCGGTCACCTGCCGCGTCGCCCCGGCCGCCGCGATCTCACGGGCGACCTGCCCGGCGATCCCACGCTGCTTGATCTCGATGTCCACCACGCAACGGGGCGCGATGCCCTCAAGCACCTCAGCCAGCGTGGGCACTCGCTCACTCGCGTATTCATCGGCCTTCCACGACCCGGCGTCGAGTGCCCTCACCTGTGCGAGCGTCATCGCCTCGATTGAGCCCGAGCCGTCGGTGGTGCGCGCCACGTCGGCATCGTGCATGACGACAATGTGGCCGTCCGCGGTGCGGTGGACGTCGCACTCGATGAAGTCAGCGCCCAGCGTTACGGCAGCCTCGAACGCTGCCACGGTGTTCTCCGGGAAGACTCCTGACCGGCCTCGGTGAGCACAGACCATCGGTCGCAGTCGGGACATGATTATTCCTCCAGATAGTGCGTCAGGCGGGCGGAAAGACGGAGGGTAGTGCAGCGAGCAGATCGGTGGCCAGCAGACCGCGCATGCCTGGCTCGGCAGCGACGTCAGCAGCGCGCCCGTGATACCAGGCCCCGGCGACGGCGGCGGCCAGCGCGTGGCTGCCGCCTGCCATGAAGGCGCCGATCATGCCTGAAAGCACATCGCCGCTGCCACCGGAGGCCAGCCCCGGGTTGCCGGTGGAGTTGATCCACAGCTCGCCATCGGGCGCGGCGATCACCGTGCCGGCTCCCTTGAGCAGCACCACCGCGCCGGTGTGAGCAGCCAGTTCGCGAGCCACCGTGGGGCGATCGTCGGCAATCTCTGCGGTGCTCAGGCCTGTGAGCCGCGACATCTCGCCCGGATGCGGAGTGATGACCGTCGGGGCAGGTCGGGCGGCAAGATCGCCGGCACGTCCAGCGAAGGCGTTCAGACCATCGGCGTCGATGACCAGCGGGGCGTGCACGGCCGCCGCGAGCCGGTGCATGAGCTCGGCGGTCTCGGCGTCCTGGGAAACGCCTGGTCCGATGAGGACGGCGTCTGCGCTCTCGGCAGCGGCCAGAAGTTCCGGTTCAGCGTGGAGCGCCAAACTCCGCCGATCGCTCTCGGGTACGGGGAGGGTGAGGACCTCGGTGCATTTGGCCTCGAGGGTGTCGTTGAGGCCGTGTGGGCAGGCCAGATAGACCAGCCCGGCGCCGGCGCGCATCGCTCCGAGCGCCGACATTGCGGCAGCGCCGGTCATGCCCGCCGACCCGGCGACCACCAGGAGCCGCCCGGCAACGCCCTTGTGCATGTCCGCCGGTCGCGGGGGCAACATGCCCGCAGCAGCGGGCCCGTCGGTCAGGTTCGCGGACAAGCCGGCTTCATCGATGAAGGCTCTGGGGATGCCGATCTCAGCTACACGGATTTCGCCGCAGCAGGCGCGACCCGGGTACTGATGGAGTCCGACCTTGGGGAGGCCGAAGGTGACGGTGATGCGGGCG
The DNA here is from genome assembly GCA_029821735.1 of Candidatus Zipacnadia bacterium. Taxonomy (GTDB): domain Bacteria; phylum Armatimonadota; class Zipacnadia; order Zipacnadales; family UBA5352; genus JALGSU01. The sequence goes on from JALGSU010000029.1 coordinate 18,925, forward strand.
TCCACGGCCACGCCCAGAATCGCGCCCGTGTCGGCGTGAATGCCCGAGGGAATGTCAGCGGCTACAACTGGTGCCGAGGAAGCGTTCATGGTCTCGATCGCTATGAGGGCAGCTCCGCGGACCTCGCCGGAGATACCGATGCCCAGCACCGCGTCAACGATGATCGACGCTCCCGCCAGCCTGTCGACCAGGAGCGAAGGGGACGCCTCTTCGTGCACGGTGACGCCCAGGTTCAGCGCCAGGTCGCAGTTGGCGGCGGCGTCGCCAGCCAGTTCGGCGGCAGCCGGCAAAAGACAGACTTCGACGGGGATGCCCGCGTCATGCAGCCAGCGTGCGACGACGAAGCCGTCGCCACCGTTGTTGCCCTTGCCGGCGACCACCACGACCGGCCCGGGACTTGCGCAGGGGAGTAGCTCCCGAACGGCAGCGGTCGCAGCGCGGCCAGCCGCCTCCATGAGTACCATACCTGGCAGGCCGAACTCCTCGATGGTGCGACGGTCCAACTCGCGCATCTGCGACGCGGTTGCCAGCTTCATCGAGCCACCTCCAACTGGACGCTTTACGCCTCGGCTTACGTGGCCGGCACGTGCAGTGGCCGCCCAAGCGCGCCAAGGACCGCCTCGTGCACACTCTCGCTCAGGGTCGGGTGGGCGTGAATGGTGCGAGCGAGGTCGTCGAGTGTCGCGCCAATCTCCACGGCAAAGGTCATTTCGGCGATCAGCTCAGTCGTCAGCCGACCAACGATGGTTGCTCCCAGCACGCGGTTCGAGCCACGCTCAGCAACGACCTTCGCGAAGCCTTCGCGAGAAGCGATGGCCACTGATCGACCGTTCGCGGCGAAGGGGAACTTCCCGACCACAACGTCGAGGCCCATCGTCTCAGCGTGGTGCTCAAGGATGCCGACGGAAGCGACCTCGGGGTGACAGTACATCGCGGTCGGCACCGCGAGATAGTTGATATTGCTGTCCATCCCCTGGCTGGCCTCGACCGCTGCCACCGCCTCATGCATCGAGAGATGCGCCAGGCCGATGCCGCGGATGCAATCGCCCACGGCGTAGATGTGGTCGACGGTAGTGCGGAGCTGGGTGCCGGCACACATGGCCCTCGGCGGCTCAGTAGATGCGGGCGTCTCGACGCCCTCCTGCACACAGATTCCCTGGCGCTCTATCTCGAGGCCGACCTCCTCAGCGCCCAGATTGTCGAGGTTGGCGCGCCGCCCGATCGCGCACAGAATGACGTCGGCCTCGACGGCGAGCTCCTCGCCATCGCGCTCGTAGATCGCCCGCTTGCTGTCGCCACTGTCCTCGATGCGAACGACCCTTGCGTTGAGTTCGAGGGTACCGCCGCGCTTCTTGAACGTGCGCATGACGAGGCCCGCAACATCGCGGTCCTCTCGCGGGAGGGCGTGGTCGAACATCTCGAGGATGGTCACCTTGGTGCCGAAGTGGATGTAGACGCAGGCCATCTCCATGCCGGTCGCGCCGCTACCGATGATGACCATCGACTCGGGTATTCGGTCGAAGCGCAGGGCATCATCGCTGCTCCACACGTTGGCCCCGTCGGCGCCATCGATACGGGCCATCGCCGTCTCCGAACCGGTGGCGACAATGATCTTGTCGGCCTCAATCGAGGTGTCCAGGTCCGGGCCGCTGACCGCTATCTCGTGCGAGTCCGCAAACCGGCCGTGACCGGCCAGCACGTCAACGCCCGCCTTGTCGAGCAGCGTCCCCACGCCAGAGACCAGTTGCTTGATGCACCGGTCCTTGTGCTGCTGGATCTTCTTGATGTCAACAGAGATGTTCTCAACGTTGACACCAAAGCGCGAGGACTTCTGGCACGAATCGAGGATGTGCGCGGAGTGCAGCAGAGCCTTTGACGGGATGCAGCCACGGTTGAGGCAGGTCCCCCCCAACTCACGCTCCTCCACCAGGGCCACGCGGCAGTCGAGCTGGGCCGCACGCAACGCAGCCACGTAGCCGCCCGGTCCGCCCCCGATGACCGCCACATCATACTTGCCATTACCGTTTGACATAAGAGATTCCTTTCGTCTCCCGCAGAAGGTATGCTTAGCCCCCGGCAGCGGCCATCAGCGCTGGCACCGACGGGTGCCAGATGACATCGTCCCAGACAGCGCGGTCGACGCCAGCCTGCTCAAGGATCGCGGTGTGGTAGCGGAAGTCGCCGAACTCGCACCACCGGTGCGCGTCAGTGCCCACCGTGAGTTTCACACCACGGTCGAGGGCTATGCGCACCATGGAAACGTCGTGGTCAGGATACTGCTTGTGCGAGTTGATTTCCAGAGCCATCCCCGTGTCGGCTGCTACCTCGACGGTCCATCGCACCAGGGCCTCGTCGGCCTCGTAGCCAGCGCCAAGGAGCAGGCGGAACGGGTGCACCAGGGCGTTCACGCCGATCTCCCCAAAACGGAGCACCTGGAACCGGAACTCGTCCTCCACCTCGGCTTGCGGCCGCTTGTGGCGCAATGTGGGCAGCGCATGGACCGCACCGAGAACCACGTCGAGGCCGCCAAGCATCTCCTGAGGATAGATGACCCGGCCGTCGGGCATGATGTCAAGCTCGGTGCCGATGAGCATTCCGCCGGTCTGCACCGAACGCACATGAACGAGGTAGTCGCGGATGCGCTGCTCGCCCGCCTCGCGGCAGCCTGCGAACAACTCGACGGCCTCATCACTCCACAGCCCCCACTTGCGGTCCGGTGGGAAGAAACTGTGAGCGCTGTGGTCGGTGAGCGCGAAAACCTTGGATGTAGTGCGAGCGATGTCGCCGTATCCGGCGACCGTTACGTCCTCGCCGCAGCAGGAGTACTCACTGTGGCAATGGACGTCGATGAATTCGTATGACATGAAAAGTCTCCCATATCAGGTCTGCGCCGCACGCAAACGAAGGGGCGCCACATGAGGCGGCGCCCCTCCGAAGATCGGTCCGGTACTCAGCCGCGCTTAGATGCCAGGGCCGTCGTCAACGTACGACAGCGGCATCTTGACGGTGGCGCCACCCTCGCGCGATGACTTGTAGATGGCCTTGATGAGCTCGACAGCCCTGCGGGCCTCGCGACCCGGAATGGCCGGCTCGCGGTCATCAATGATGGCCTCGCATAGGTCGGCGATGTGCGCGGCGTGGCCGGTGGCGGCCAGGGCCAGCGGGTCACTTGCGGTGCCTTCGTCTTCGCCCTCACCAGCCTCGACATCCTCTTCGCCGTTGATTGACCAGGTCGTGATCGTGTCATTCAGCAGGCCGACGGTGCCGTTGTCGCCACTGATCTCAAGCGTGCACCCGTAGCCGGGAGTGACGCTCGTGGTGCCCTCAAGCACTCCGAGGGCGCCGTTTTCGTACTCGACGATAGCAACAGCGGTGTCCTCAACGGCAATGTTGCGGACCAAGCGCCGGGCGTGAGCCGTAACGCTCTTGACCGGGCCCATGATGTGCATGATCAGGTCGAGGCCATGCACGCCCTGGTTCATCAGGGCGCCGCCGCCATCGAGGTCCCACGTGGCCCGCCACGCGCCGCTGGCGTAGTACTCGTGCGAGCGGAAATACTTCTGGTAGCAGTCGCCGAGGACAAGCTTGCCCAGCTTGCCGGACTTCACTGCCTCACGGATCTTCCGCGTGCTCTCATAGGTGCGCCGCTGGAAGACGCCGGCGAGCTTGACGTTGTGAGCCTCTGCGGCCGCAATGACGTCGTCAATCTTCTTGAGCGTGACGTCGAGCGGCTTCTCCGACAGAATGTGCTTGCCGGCCTGCGCGGCGAGAATGCCATGCTCTGAGTGCATCCCGCTGGGGGTGCACAGGCTCACGGCCTGGATGTCGTCGCAGGCGAGCATGTCCTCGATGTTCTTGTAGTAGTCGCAGCCCGCCTCCGCCGCCCAGGCCTTGCCCTTGTCCTCGAGGATGTCGCAGCAAGCTACCAGTTCGGCACCGTCAACGGCCTCTACAGCGTTGCGATGCGTGCCCGAAATATTCCCACAACCGATGATACCCCAACCGATCTTACCCATCTCGTCTTTCCCTCCAAGCTTTCCGTTTCAACTGAGCTTCATATCCGGTCGCATGCGTCAGCACCCGGCGCGGCTACTCGGCCGCCTCCAGGTGATCGAGAATCTCCAAGGTGAGGATCAGGCCCTCGGCGGTGGCGTCGACCACCGAAGAGGCGAGATCGCTGGGCAGAGACGGCGACAGCCAGCTGCCGTCGTCGTTCTGGCGCTCGATGACCGCCTCCAGCACAGTGGTGGCGATGCGCTCGTAGTTAACGTTGCCGTTGGCGGCGAAAAGCATCGCCGCGGCGAGCCCGAAGAGCGAGCTCTGGGGCAAGGTGTAGCGATCGGGCGCGCCAGAGTCGCAGAAGCTTACGAGGTCCTGAGCGACGCGGATGAAGTCTTCGTCACCGGAGACCTCCCCTATCTGCAGGAGGAAGCACGCGGCCAGGCCCGGCACGAAATACCACTGGCCGGGCTCGCCGAGGGTGAGCACATACTGCTCGGGGTCACCTTCGAACACGCGCACGTGCTCGTTGCCGCGCCGAACCGCCATGTAGAGCCGCGCCGCCTGAGCAGGCTGGCTGTCCCACAAGTCCACCAAGAAACGGGCGGCTGCGTCAGCGGATTCCTCCTGTCCCATGTACAAGGCTGCTATGCCCGCCGCGGCAGTCCCGAGCATGTCCTGCTCATCATCGAGCGAAGCCTCGGGGCCCGCAGTGAGGAAGCCGCCAGTCTGCGGGTGCTGCAGGGATGACAAAAAACTCCACGCGGGGATTGAGACCCCAAACCGTCCCAGCCGCTGCGCGCCGGCGATGACCCACGCGTTGCCGTAACTGTAATAGTGCGCCAGAGGTCCCTGGCGTCCGAACGCGCTGCCGAGGTCGCCTTCGTCGTCAAGGCTGTTCGACGCGAGCCAGGTGCACAAGCGCGTAGCGCGCACGCTCTGTCCGCTGAGCCCAAGCGCATAGGGCACTCGGTAGTACCCCGCCATGCCCTCATTGACCGGCTGCATCGCCCCGTCCGGAGCCTGCTGCTTCACCAGCCACTTGACCGCCTCAATTGCTGCTCTCCTGCATGCTGCCCTGTCCGTCGGAATCACTCCCAGTCAGGCGTGTGCAACACGACGGCCGGGCCAGCCGGCCGTCGTGGCCACGCACGAGGTTTTGGTCTCTCGCCGGAGCGGGACGCGCGCGCCCCGCCGGGCGGTTCTCAGGCGGGTGTGCCGCCACTCTCCAGAAGCTCTTCGGCGCGGTCCGCATAGCTGACCTTTTCGCCCTGCGGGACCGTGCGCCAGATCAGGAACTGCTTGCGGATGGAGCTGAGGAAGAGCGAGTTGGTCTTCTTCCACGAACTGATATCGCCGGCCAACCGTGTCAGCCTGATCTCGATGGCGAAGATGTCCTCGTCCTCAGTCGGTACGCAGCCAAGTTGGAAGTCCTGGCTCACGCCGAGGTCGTAGGGGGCCAGCCACATGCGCATGCTTGTCCCCACACCGTCGGCCACCGAGGCGCCAAGCTTCTCCAGCCGCACGTTCTCGGCCAGGAACTCGCCGCCTGCGTATCCGACGTATTCAGCGAAGTATTCCTGCAGGAACTCTGCCACGCCATAGGCGTCGCGGCCCGTAACCGTGAAGGGCAGGACGACGACCATCGAGTCCCCGTCAGGTTCAGGCAGCTCCCACTTGCGGGCTATACCCGGCGAGGCGATCTCGGACGCCTTGCGGCTCGGGTATAGCGTGGACAGCAGCACGACGATGACCACGATAACCGTCACGCCAACTGCCGACATTGAGGAGTAGTTCAGCTCAATGCCAGCCGATATGCCGGTCGCGTGAATGATCTTAGCCAATACCTGCCCGAGCAGGTAGCCAACAATCGCGCCCATGTTGGCGAACACTGCCGCTTCCGCGAGGAAGAGCGTGCCGATATGAGTGGGTGCCAGCCCCAGCGAACTGTAGATGCCGATCTCTTTGGTCCGCTCGAAGACCGCGCCGAGCATCGTGTTGAGAACGATGAGGGCGGCGATCAGGATCGGGATAACCAGCATCTCCATGCCGCTGGCGGAGGTCATGGACACGGAACTGAACAGATATGAGTCGCCATCGACGCCAGCATAGAGGCTCAATGCGAAGCGTTTCATCAGCCTCGCGACCTCTTCCCCTACCTGTGCCGGATCGTTGTAGCACACACCGATCGAGCGCAGCGTGCCGCCAAGCTCAAGGACCGTGGCGTATGGCAGGACCGCGAGCTTCTCCGGCCCGTAGTGCTTGTATTCCTGCAGCAGCGACTGCGCACCACTGCTACCCATCTGCGAACGCCGCTCTGCCTGGCGCTTGAGTTCCTCGATGACCTCCGGCCGCAACATCGCGTAGTTGACCGGCGTCATGGGCTCGCCGTCGAGGTCATCGAGACTACGCAGCTTGTTCTCGTCAAGAAGCCCGATAACTCGGAAGTCGCTGCCAAAGACCTTGACGAAGGCCGAACCGAGCTGATCGGACGTGATACCCAGCGTCTTCGCGACCGTGATCGGTAACAGGCAGACGTCTTTCTCACCCTCGGCTATCCAGCGTCCGCCGACAATCGCGTCCTCGATATTCATCACCTGCTGTTCCTGAGGTGAGAGACCAAGGATCGCGTTCACCGAATACGTCTTCGACGCGTCATCGGAGCGGGAAACGTCGATGACCAGTTCCTTCTCGATGTCGGTCGATGTGTACCACGCGCGTGGCGCGACCACCGCGTCACCCGCGAGATCGTTGGCGACGATGTCCGCTGTCGGGGCTTCGAGCGACAGCCACGAGCGGTCGCGGATCATCAGGCCGTCATAGGCCGGCGCGTGTGCCAGCCGGATCTCATTGGAGCGCAGGAATGATTTCACCGATGTGAATGACAGGACGGTGAAGGTGAGCAGGATCAGCGTGAACGCGGTCAGCGCGGTTCGGGTCTTGCGCCGGCGCATGTTCGCGATACCCAGACCGAAGGCTGCGCCCGCCACTGACAGACGCCCGACGTCGGCCTCGTGCACGCCGCCGCGCGACTGCTTCATCGCCTTGAGTTCCTGGTTGAACTTCATCGTGACGATGGCGATGACCATGACGGCCAGCGCCATGACGATGAATGCCAGCAGGATGATGGGTGGGCTGTTGGTCAGGGCAAAGGCCGGATGGACCACCGCGAGCAGGAGGAAGAAGAAGATGAACACAACGGTGGTGCCAATGATCTGTGTGATGATGGTGCGTGCGTGCACGAACAGCCGCTCGCCGAAGAAGGCGAAGGGCAGCAGGATCGCCAGGTAGAACAGAACGCCCTTGACGACGTCCTCGGCGGTCTTCTGCACGTCAGGATAGGCGCGCGACTCGTAGCCCCATGCGTGACGGGCGAAGGATACCGCCTCGTCGTAGCGCTGCTCGCTGAGTGACTGCCGCGCGATGGCCAACGCCTCGCCCGCCATGTCGTGCAGGTCAACGACACGCTGGTTGGCGATGCCGTGCGCGTCGAGTTTCTTGATACGGTACTCGTCGATCTGCCACATGTCGTGCGCGATCTGCATCGGTGTGAGGGTCAGTGCCGGAGTACTTATGGCCGGGAAGCCCTGGCCCGTGGGCACCTCTGGCGTTGCATTGATGGCGATCATCCGGATGCCGACCAGGCCCATTGACATGGTCACCTGAACATCCAGATCGGGCTGAGAGTAGATCACGGCGCAGGGCTCCACGTAGGAGGGGAACTCTGCCGCGTTGGTGGATTCGTTTAGTGAGTAGCCGAAGGAGATCGGTTCAGAGTAGTCGTCGGCGTCATAGACGAAGATCTTCTGCAGCGTCTGGAAATACCGCTCATCGATCAGGTCGAACAGGTCGGTGGAAACGCAGCCGAAGACGACGACCGGGCGTTCGAGTCCTGCGCGACCGTAGACGTCGCGCGGATACTTCCGATCACCGTCCGGGCCCCGGTCAGGCGAGTACGCGATGTCGCCATTGTCGGGGTCGAACGCGTAGGCCTCCAACTGGGCGGCGCGGCTGTCCATCTCGCCGCGGACGGTGAACTCGCTGGTCTCATTGGCCATCGCATAGACGGTGGTGTTTACGCCCATCATGATGCGGAAGTTGCCCTGGATCAGGACGAGCGAGTTCGGGATGGGGCTGTTGGGCACGAAGCTCTCGCGACGGCGGAATTCGAGGACAGTGCCCTTGACGTCCACCAAGTCGTCCATCTTCTTGAGCGCCTCGACGCGCTTGAGCGCCCGCTCGCGCAGTGTCGAGTCATTCAGGAAGTCTGTGAGCATGCACAGCAGCAATCTGTCCTGTGTGACCAGGTTGTCGATCTCTACGCGGTCGAGCGTGTCGAGCGGCGTGTCGACCAGCGAGCGCGCGTCGTTGACGGTTGTGAAGACCATGCCGGGTCGACCGCCACGGATGACCATCTCATGGTCGAATGCGATCTTGCCGGGGAAGAAGGTGTGCCATTCTCGTCCCTTGATGGGGTTGATCCCGTCGACGAAGTTCTCTTCGACGCTCAGGCCAAGGGCCCCGCAGATGTCCTCAGCATACTGGGAATACTGCTTGCCCAGCGGCGAGTAGAAGCGCAGCAGATGCGCCTGTGAGAAGTACCAGCCGACCTGGAATGCGCCGAGGCTGGCGGTATGGGTGCTCAGGTCGAGACCGATGAAGAGGTGGATTCGCTCGAACTGGTCGAGGCGCTCCCACAGTCTGATGTCGTCTTGTTTGCGCTCGATGTCCCGTGCGAGACGTTGCTGGCGCAGGTGGGCCGCGGACTCGCCAAGTTCGATCTGGCCGACGTTGATGCGGCTGGCCAACTCACGCGCGCGCGCCTTAGCCGCGGCGGACGCGTGCTCGGTTGAGTGCTCGAGTTCCTGCCGCCTGGCGGTCATCTCGTCGATCTCGGAGGTCGTGTCGTCGAGGTCGTCCTGCAGGCCCTTAAGTTCCTTATTCAGGTCCTCGAACTGCTCGCGGCGCAACTTCTCCTTGCGGGGTTCCTTGCCCCACAGGTTGACAAACTCCCGCGCGCCAGCCAGAGCGCTGAAATGGCCGCTGCAGGCGAGGAAGATGACGCTGCGCTTGGGAGGGTTCTCGGCGAAGATTTCGGCGAAACGCAAGAGCGTGGCGATGGAGACCGCGTTTTCGGCGCCCGGCGAGACGGCCGGCACAACCGAGGTCGAATCGTAGTAGGCTTCGAGGATGATGGCTTCGTCGCGCAGCTGAGGGTCGCTGCCCTGGACGATGCCGATGATGTTGCGGTTGGTGCAATTGGCCCATGCGACCCGCGAGGTGAGCGTGCCCTCAACGTTGCCCTTGATGGCCATGCTCTGGATCGCGGCCGCATCATCGGCGCTCACGTAGAAGCGAGGCACGTCGATGGGGCAGCGAATCATCTTCATCTCGGCTTCACCGCGCGTGATGTGCGCGGGCTCGATGAAGACCACGGCGGCGGCCCCGAGCAGCGGCACATTGAGCCAGTTCTGGCCCGCGCCGAAGTCCATGAGGACGATCGAGCCGTCAACGGGCTTGCCGTTGAAGTCCGACAGTCCGCCGTCCTTTACGTAGATGACCGGACCGGAGATCCCAGCGGAGGGCACCTGCGTGGTGCGGCACAGGTTGGGCACCACGGTGTGCAGAACGTACTGCCGCCCACCGATGGAGAGTTGAGCGCTCTCCTCGAGCGGTGTGGGCAGTTCGTACTCCTGCACCGCCGTCTCCATGCCCAAGTCTTCGAAGGCCTGCAGAATGTGGTCTGCGGCCTCCTCGTTGCCCGGGTAGCCGACCACGCGAGAGCCCATAGAAGCGAACTTCTCGATCTTCTGGCTCAAGTCGTTACGGTCAATTTGCGCGGCGAGTTCCTGATAGCCAGGCATGGCCCACAGGTTGCCTACCGTGCCGATGAGCAGCGCCGCCGTACATACGACCAGAATGCCGAAGGGGCGGATTCGCTGCCGGGAGATTGTCATCGCGTCTTCCTCCTCATGTTCACGCAGGTACCGCCATGCATCGCTTTGGGGCGCCGACTGCTTCGTCCGCGCTCAGCCAAAGTGCACGACGTACTTGCGGTACATCTCATTGATGATGCTCAGCCAACCCCACACCAGCCCGGCGGTGAAGAAATGACCAACCACTATTCCAAGGAAGAACGGAATGAGCTTGCGGTACATCCCCATTCCGCCGAGACGTAACACGAGCGTCTTGATCAGCCATACGATGAAGAACGGCCCCCACAGCGGACCGCCGTATGCGGTCACCATCGCATAGCCCAGCGGGTGCAGCGGGAAGCGCAGGAATATCGAGCGCAGCGCCACTAGCGCAGCCGTCACCAGTATGCCTACGCCGGCAGCACCGGTGCGCGCACGGTCAGGGAGCTTGTGCGCGCGCATGAAGCCCGAAAGTTCCTCGAACTCCTGTACGGCAAGGCGCGTGCGGTAACCGCCCTGAGTGGTACCGCCCTCGACTATGTTCGCCCCCAGTTGGTAGTACGCCTGCAAGTGTATCACATACGCACCGGCCAGTCCAACAACCACGGCCACCACCAGCCACCACGCCATTGCACGCTGTCGGATGCGTGCTTGCTCGGCGATTTTGGTGGCCTCGATCTGATAGGCCATCATCGACTGGAAATACCCGCGCGACAGGTACATAAGCACCGAGAAGATGGTCAGGTTCGACCAGTTATTGGCCGGCGCGAAGGGCGCGGAGCCGAAGGCGCTGAGCATCATCTTCTTGTGCTGGTAGAACGGGAAGAGCCAGACCATCGCTGCCCCGGCTTCGGCGCGAGCGCGAGCGTAAACGAGAGCGAAGAGCAGAATCAGCCCGAAATACATCAGGGCTGTCGACAGAGCCATGCCCGCCGAGGTGACCCATAACAGGACGATACATGCCGATATGACCGCCCCCCACACGGCCATGCGGTAGGACATCGGCTCATCGCTATCGTCTACCGTTGGGTCATTGTGGAAGGCTTTGCGGGCGATTGCGCCGAGATGTTCGCGGCCTACCCACACCAGGAAGATCCCCAGTGCCACGTATGCGCCGAATGACTGCTCTTGGACGAAGGGGAAGCCCGACAACTCGTAGCCCGCGCTCACTGCCGCCACGTTCGCCAGCCGCTCGAGCAGGTAGAACACCCACACTGAGAAGGTGACCTCAGTGGGCACCAGGTAGCCCAGCCCGAAGTTCTCGGGGCGCCAGGCGATGCCCAGGGGCTGGATGGCTGACCAGGGGCGCTCGGTGAAGAGCCCGCCAAGATCGTACACGCGGCCCATCGCCGGCACGGCGGGGTTCCACGCGTTGAGGATATTCATCACGTTGTAGAGCATCGCCAGCGTGAAGCCGATCCACATCGCCGGCTCCTTGAAGAAGGCGAGAACTGACTTGCCCTCCTCACGTCCGCCGGATATCTCGGTGACCAGGTGCACAATTGGGAAGGTTAACCGTTCGCGATCGGACCACTGCTTGCGGAACATGGTCATCACGCACATCATCAGCACGAAGAACGCTACCAGCAGGATCGTCCAGGAGGTCAGCGGCACCAGCCACGGCCCCCAAGGGACCTTCTCGTCATCGGCCGCCTCGTACATCTGGCGGATGACTTCAGTGTCCTGGGGCACCAACCAGGTGGGAACGTTCTCCTGCAGCTTCTCGAAATCGTTCTCGGCGCTGGAGAAGTAGTACAGCGCGGTGGCGCTGGGGAACATCATCCGCGCCACGCCGACCGACGACATCGAGACCGCTACGCACAGGAAAGCGTAGATCATCAGCACACTGGCCCGATTGAGCTTGAGGACCCCCGGCAGCTTCCCCAGCACCGGCAACAGCAGCGTCAACAGCAGCACGGCGCCAACAGCCGGCACCACAGGCACGCTTTCAGCCAACTGTACCCCGTGCGAGGCCAGGCCAGCCTGCTTCATCCATATCAGAGAACCCACAAGCAGGAGGAGAGAAAGCACGACAGTGGGCAGCGATATCCCGTAGATCGCCTTGACGGGTTGGTCCGGGCCTTCTGTCTGTTGCTGCATCGGGTTTTGTTCAGCCACCGGGCCGTGCCACTCCCTATACCCCACCGTGGATGCTTGACTTTCAGAATGGATTTTTGATATTCTCCATCCACCCGGAAGTCACCTCCGACCTTTTGGTATCCATTGTTCTGCTGTCACAGTGACGCAGGTCAGTGGCCGACGCCGGGGGCCGAGACTCATCCATCTTTCCATGGAGTGTGCACACCGATGGCTAGCGAAATCTGCCCACAGTGCGGCGCGATCTGCCAGGACACTGACACGCATTGTATGGACTGCGGCGCGGACCTTGCCACTACCAAGCGCCAAGTCGCCGAGAAGAGCATGGCCGAACGTGGCGGCGTCGCCCTCTCCTCCGAGCCACAGGTCGCTCAGGGCGCCGGAGCTGGGATGGCCGAAGCGGGAGAGACTTCCGAGAAGGTCCGTCTCAAGGAATTCGACAAACACCTCGCCAAGACCCTCGCCAAGGAACGCGGAGCCGTTATCGTGACAGCGATTATCGCGCTGGTCATTGGCGCTATCGTCCTGGTAGTTGGCTTCGGGACGCTTCAGCGGGTCGGCGGCCTGAGCGCTATCAAGGACTTGGACTTCGCCTACCTGCGCAGCGAGGGCATCGGCGCGTTCGGCGACCTGACCTTCACTGGGATCCTGACGATTCTCACGGGCGTGGCCGGACTGCTGTGTGCGGTGGGACAGACGCGGCGGGTGATGTTGGCCAACCGTGCGATCGCGCAGGTTAAGCGCAGCGAGCGACCCGAGGTCGTGGGTATCAGTTCGCTGACGTGGGCCGGTCTGCTGCTGCTCTCTGCGGCGTGCGCGCCGGTGGGCCTGATCCTCGGCATTATCTTCAAGCTCGGTCAGGACCAGGAGACGAGGAGCCTGGGCGGGATGATGATCAAGGTGTCAGCCATCGCGATCGGCCTGGTGGTTGTCAACATCGTCTGGAATCTGCTGGCTGGCGTCGCCGCCAGCCACGCGCCCGCGCCCGCCGTGTCACCGGAGACATCGTCGGGCGGTTAGCCGTGTCGCCAGCTTCGCCTTGTGGTATCATGGCGCTTGCGCCTGGACGTCAGGGCCGCAGCCGCGCTGTGTGAGGTGGTTGGGCATGGACGACACGCCGGACATGACATCAACTGAAGTCGACGGCCCTCCCGGGACCTGGTTTGCGCTGGGCCTGAGGGAGTGGCTCGCCATCTGGCGAGTGTGGGGCGCGTGGCTGGTCATCCAGCTTCTCGGCCGCAAGCTGAGCCCGTTCGTCGGCGATGGTGACCCGATGGACCACGCCTACTTCTGGCGCATCTGGCTGGGCAGCGTCCTGGTCATTGCCGGCGTCGGCGTTGGTCTGCTGTGGCAGTTGGTTACTGACAGCAAGAGCTTTCCCAAGCTGTGGAAGCCCATCGTCGCCTTCGTCGTCATCGCCCATGTGATATTCGGGCTTCGAATCATCATTGGCCTGAGCACCATATACGCAGCCCACAACCAAACCGAGGTCGCTGGGCATGAGAAGTTAGAGAGGATGCTCCAATTCCCGCCGGGCAGCGTGACCAGCATCCGCGTCTATCAGGAGTATGGGCAATCCCTCATCAAAGAGATAACCGATCGCGAGGCGCTCGACGGCTTCATCCCCGCCTGCCAGGACGCGGCAGAATACCGACCGAACCATCCCCACTACACGGACTCGTGGTACCTGGTCATCGAGGCTGACGAGACCTTCGAGTTCATGGCCCACTACCAGCCCGCCAGGCCCGGACAGGTAGTGCTCTACCTGACCGACCAGTACGCGCCCATGTCATTCCGCTTCTCGGGCACGTTCATCAGCACCAGCCTGCGCCCGTGGTTCGAGGGGAATGTGGGAGGCGTAGATAGTGCGCCTTAGGGCGAAGGGATTGACCTTGATGCGGGCTGAGGACCACCGTATTGCTGGCGGCTATCGTGCTGCTGGCGGCGCTTGCACCAGCGCAGGACGTCGGACCAGTGGCCTCATGGGACGTGGCCGATGTCGCGGGCGACGCGCTTGCCGACGGCACCGGCAACGGCCATGATATGACACTGGCGGGAGCGGCCGCCGAGGAGTTCATGGGCCGCAGCTTCCTGCGCTTCGGCCCGGACAAGTATGCCGCCGGCCCCACGCTGGGCGACGGGTGGCAGACGCTGACGCTGGTCGCCACCGTCATGCAGGAGAGCGACAAGGGCGCGTACGGCGGGATCATCTGCCGCGACATGTATGGCGGTCCTGCGGGTGACGTCTTCGGCATCCTCACCGACCCGCAGGGGAACTGGGCCGGGCGGCTCGCCACAACTGGCGGGAGCGCCGGCCTGACCGCACCAATGCAGATAGGCTGGCACCAGCTCGCGTTGACATACGACGGAAAGATGTCGCGCTGGGTGCCTACTCCAACCAGAACGGCTGGTACGCCGGCGGTCTGGCGGAGGCGGCGGTCTATGACCGTGCGGTGAGCGGCGAAGAGCTGGCGGCGGCGTGGGCGCAGTGGCAGGAGGAGCATCCGACGTCGACGTCCTTCAGCTTCACGGAGGCGGCCGACCTGCATGTGACGGACACGCGCAGCACGGAGATCGTGAACGACGCGGTGGACATGATCAACGCCGACGCGCGCGTGGCTTTCAGCCTCTGGCTGGGCGACCTGACGCAGTACTCAAGCTCCGACGAGATGGCGCTCGCACGCATGACGCTCGACCGCCTGCGCAAGCCCCGCTACACACTGCGCGGCAACCACGATCAGAAGGCCGATTACTACGCGCGCGAGTTCGGGGAGTTGAACTACACCTTCGAGTACGCGGGCTGGAAGTTCGTGATGCTCGACACCAATCCCGGCGACAAGACGCCCATCGACGCCGAGCGCATGCAGTGGCTGCGCGACGTGCTGGCCGAGACCGATCCGGCGCAGCCTCTGGTGCTGTGCAGCCACCACCCGATGGTGGTCGGCTTCCCGCTGAGCCTGGCGGGATGCGCGGACATTCTGGCGCTCTTTGAGGGACACAACCTGAAGGCTGTGCTGGGCGCTCACTTCCACTCGACGTGGGAGAAGGAGACTGACGGGGTGCTCTTCACGGGCACGTCCTGCCTGGCCACCACGCGCACCAACCACGACGGCTCCACGCCACGTGGCTACCGGCTCTTCCATTGCACCAAAGACACCATCACCACCGAGTATGTCCTCGTCCGGGACGTTAAGCCCGAGGACGTGCAGAAGTAGGGCGCCACGCCTCACTCGAATCAACGCGCCCGGGCCGAGGTGGCCCGGGCGCTTTCGGTTCTCTGGAGGCCTCGCCTCAGAAGCTGATCTCCGGGCAGGGCGGAATGTCTATGGCCTGGCCAGACTCAATGGACAACTCGCCCGCCGCGCCCACACAGGTCGCGTCACGAGCGGCGATGTTGTGCTCGATGTCCATCTTCTCGGGGTTGCGCACCCAGTCCAGGAACGCCTGCTGGATGAGCGGGTCGCCGCCGCCATGACCGCCGCCACTGGACTTGGGATGCCACTCGTCGATGTGATCGGTCCCGCGATACTTGTTGCGAATGACGAAGTTGCACTCGTTGTTGTACTGCGCGTTCATCTTGCCCTTGTCGCCCACGAACTCGAAGTCGCGGGTGTACTCGGGCGTGAAATGGCACTCGGTGTAGACGGCACTCGTGCCGTTGGCGTAGCTGATGACGAGCTGGGAGTTGTCGTTGACGTCCACCTCTTCGGCGAAGACGCACAGGTCCTGCTTCTCGATCGACTCCCCGTAGTCCATGACGAACTTGTCGGGCTTGATGAAGAACGGGCAGGTGCCGGCCTGGTCGCAGTCGCGGCAACGCTTGTCGTTGGCCTCGTTGCCACCGTAGTAAGCCAGGCTCCCGGTCGCGTAGACCTTGGTCGGCGTGCCGCCCATGTACCAGTTCAGCAGGTCGATGGTGTGTACGCCCTTTTGCATGAGTAGCGAGACGGTGTACTCGCGGCGGCGCTGCATGTCGTGGTAGAAGTAGTTGCCACCCACCGACACGTTATCAATCGCGAGGCCCATCTTGATGTCACCGATCAGGCCCTGGTCGACGAGTTCGCGCATGGCCACGAAGATCGCCGAGTAGCGCAGTTCCAGGCCGACGGTCATCACCGTCTTCGCCTCGTTCCACGCGCGCATGATGTCGTCGGAGTCCTCGATGGACTGCGCAATGGGCTTCTCCAGCAGGACGTTCTTGCCATACTTGAAAGCCTGCACGGCGTTGTCGCGATGCGCGAAGTCCGGCGACGCGATGACCACTGACGCCATGTCGTCGCGGCTGAAGAACTCGTCGAGGTCATCGTAGTAATCAATGCGGTCGCCGTACGCGGGGCGGACGCGGTCGAGGGCCTTCGGGTCGGGATCGGCCACTGCCACCAGCTCGGACTCGGGATGCTGGTCGTACGCGCGGGCGAAGTAGCGGCCCCTACCACCCAAGCCGATTACGCCAAGTCGAACCTTGTCTTCGGACATGATGCGCCTCCGTAATTGCGTTGCCGGTTGACGGTGTACGCGCGCCAGCATACCTCCTGCCGCAACGCTCGTCAAACCCGTCCGCGCAGGGACCGCGCCACATGCGGCGAAGCTGACTCTGCGTCAGGAACTCAACCAACGACCATGGGTGGTAATGATGAGAGTCCTGTGTGTCTGTCTGCTCGGTGTGTGCATGTGCGTCGCGGGTGCGGAGGAGGAGTTCGCGGTGGAGCGCGACGGTGTCATCTACGGTGCGCAGGCCGATGAACGCGGGCCCATCGGCGGTGGCGAGGGCTACACGGCCATCGTGACCGGCGGCGATTACGTCGTCGACAGCGTCGCCGCACTGGTCGATGCACTGGCAGTCGCACAGGCTGGTGAAGTGGTCTTCATCCCCGGCGAGACCGAGATCGACCTGACCACGCTCATCTACATCGAGCAGCTTGTCCTCGAGGTCCCCGAGGGCGTGACACTCGCGGGCGACCGCGGCAACGAGGGGTCGGCGGGTGCGCTGATTGTCAGCGATGTCCTCGCGACCCCGGTGATGATCCGCGCGCTGGGCCCCGACGTGCGCGTGACCGGCTTGCGTATCCAGGGCCCGAACCCCAAACGCCAGCTCGTCCACCATCGCAAGGCATTCAGCGAGGGCGGCGAGGGCCACACCTACTACTACAAGTTCCCGACGCAAAACGGCATCATGAGCGAGCACGACGCTCTCGAGGTCGACAACTGCGACATCTCTGGCTTCGGGCATGGCGGCATATACCTGACCTCGGGTGTGGATCACCACGTGCACCACTGCTACATCCACCACTGCCAGTACAACGGCCTGGGGTATGGGATCAGCCACAACCAGGCCTCATCGCTGATCGAGCGCAATCTCTTCGACTTCAATCGCCACTCGTATGTGGCGAGCAACAACGTTGAGCTGGGGACCTCGCTCAGCCACTGCTTCGACATGCACGGCGGGCGCGACCGCGGCGACGGCACCGACGTAGCCGGCACGCGTATCGAGATACACAACAACACTTTCGGCGCCCCGATACGGGCGATCGCGATCCGCGGCGTACCCGAGGACATCTGCGACGTGCACCACAACTGGTTCCAGAAGCACACGGACCCGGCTGTCGCGGTGCGGGCTGCGGAGAGTACTGATATCCATGACAACGCCTGCGGCGAAGAGGGACGCAGTAGCTGCCGCAACGCGCGCGGCAGGGCCTGCCCTCCCCTGCGGCGAAGCTTGACCCGCGTCTGACGTCAACCCACAACGCGCGGGTGGTAGCCATGAAGACCGTCTGCATTCTCCTCCTCGCAATAACCGTGTGCGCGGTCGCGATCGCCGTCGAAGGCGAGTTCGTCACCGACCCGGATTCCCCTGAGCTGCAAGCCTACGCCGCGCCGATGGAGCTGGACGAATCGCTCTACGGCTGCGGTCCGCTCGAACAGCCTGGGGCGACGTACTATGTGGCGCTGGACGGCGATGACGAGGCGGACGGGACCTCATGGGAGACCGCGTGGCGGCAGATTCACGTCGCGGTCACGCACTTGGCGGCAGGTGATACGCTCATCATCGGCGAGGGCGAATATGTCGAGCCCACCATTGCCATGAACGTCGACACCGAGCAGTCCGGCGAGCCGGGCCGACCGATTACCATCATGGCTGCACCCCGCCATCGAGTCATCATCACCGGCGGCGCGCACCCCGAAATGTCCAAGACCCCCGGCACGGAATTCTGCTGGCAGACCACGATGGCCATCCCGAGAGGCCAGGCGGCGGTCTGGGAGTGCGACACGCAGATACTGCTCCAGCCCACCGGTTCGCTGGAAATGTGCGACGAGCTGCCCGGCACGTGGTGGTATAACGCGGAGGCCGAGACCGTCCACGTGCACTTCGCCGACAGTCGTGGCGCTGACGCACACGGGCTGTCGGTCTGGCCGGGCAAGGGCAGCACCAGCAACTTCCGCGTCCGCGATGATCGCGGGCTGGACATCCGCGCCAGCTACGTGTGCCTGCGGGGCCTGCATTTCCGCAACTACAACACGGGCCTGCTCATCAGCGGCAACCCCGAGGGCGAGGGCGACGCGAAGACCTATCGCGGCGGCGACCACGTGACCGTCGAGCGCTGCAGCTTCAGCTCCACCACCTACGCCGGGCTGCTGCTCTTTGCCGGGGCGCGCTGGAACCTGATGCGCGACAACTACGGCTGCCTGAACGGCGCGCGCGGGTCTATGCTCATCAACCACAAGGACGCGCATGACAACCTGTTCATCCGCAACCGCTTCGATTCATCGGCGCCCAGCATCCGCGAGGGCGGCTGGCGCTACCACTTCGGCGTGAGCACATACGGGCACGTGGGCCGGCGCAATCACATCGTCGGTAACATCATGAATGACGTGCAGTCCTTCCGCTGCAAGTACATGTTCCAGCAGACGGTAATGGAGGGCAACGTGATGCTGGGCGCGGCCTCAACCGTCCCCTGTTCCTACCCGAACCAGCAGCCCAAGGACCTGTTCGAGGGCCCTGAGGACCGCGTGATCTTCCGCGGCAACGCACTGCTGCAAGGCTTCAGCACCGCCTCCCAGCCTCAGCCCGAGAGCGGTGCCGGCGGCAACTGGCTCGACGACTACAAGTGTTTCGTCAACAACTTCGTGCCCGGCGATCTGACCGTCGAGGACGCGCGCTTCGCCGACCCGGCGTGGCTGGACTACCGCCTGCAGGCCGACAGCCCGCTCAAGGGCTCGGGCCTGGGCGGCTACGACATCGGCGGCTACGGTCAGCCACGCGGCCGCATCTTCTACGTCGCCCCGGACGGCGATGACGCCAATCCCGGCACCTCCGAACGCCAGCCCTTCGGCACGCTGGCGAAGGCCACCGCCGACCTGCAGCCGGGGGATACGCTGTATGTGATGGCCGGCAAGTGGCTCAAGCCGCTGGTTGTGTCGAACAGTGGCACGGCGGAAGCCCCCATCACTGTTCGCGCGCATGCCGGGTTTTGGGCGTTTGGGGCGTGCGAGCCGGTCGTCCGCATCAGCGGCGACGGGGTCGTCGTCGAGGGCTTCACAATGTACGGGCGCGAGGGCGATGCCATCACGGTCACCGGCGACCTGGCGACCATCCGCGAGTGCATGATGGCAGGCCTCGACGGCGCGGGCATCCGCGCCACGGGCGCGGCGGGCCTGAGCGTCGAGCGCTGCACGAGGCAGCGTCGCCGCGACGGTGCGTGACTGCGTCTTCGCCAACAACCGTGACGGGGCGGTCATTGTCAGCGATGACTCCGCCGCTGGGTTCCTGGCGAGCAACAACTGCTACTGGGGCGAGGGACTGGACGCGGAGCGCATCGCGACCGAGACGGGCAGCACAATTGGAGACCCAGGGCCTCTCGATGGGGATACCGCGGTCTCGTGGGACAGCCCGGCGGCGACGCTGGCCATGTACGGCAGACCGGCAGGTGCGCAACCAGCGACGTCACGTGAACCCGGGATCGCCGATATCGAGGTGGCGACGCTCTCCGACGACGCGGCGGTCATCACCTGGCGCACGCCGCTCGACGACACCACCGGCACGGTCCTCTACCGCGTCAAGGGCACCGAGGACTGGCAGCGGGAGCAGCGAGCCACGCTGGGCACGGTGCATGGAACGGGCCTGATGGGGCTGGAGCCGGGGACGGAGTACGAGTACATGCTCTCCGTGTCAGGCCGACGCGGCGGAACAGCGAGGTCGGATGTGCTGACCTTCACCACCGCCGACCAGCCGCACCAGCCGGCGACGTACTACCTGTCGCCGGATGGTGATGACTCCGCCGACGGGCTCACACCGGAGAATGCGTGGGCCACTGTCCGGCGGGCCTGCGCGGCGGTGCTGCCCGGCGATGAGGTGCTGCTTGGCGAGGGGAGTTACCATCACGCCATCGCTCCGCTGTGCAGCGGCGCCGAGGGCCGACGCATCACCTTCCGCCGCGCAGGAGAGGGCCGCGCGATCATCGACGGGCTGAACGTCATCGCGCCGCTGGTGGACCTGCCCGCTCGCCACTACATCACCGTCGAGGGCCTGATCTTCGACAACCTGCCGCCCGCCGGACACCCCGGCGTGGTCAAGGGCGACGGCTCGCTGGGCTTCGAGATGCTCGACTGCCGCATCGGCTACAGTCACGGGCACGGGGGCTTCGGCAACGGGGTGCAGCTCTACAAGTGCCCGGGCGCGATCATCGAGGGCAACGTGATCTGGGGAACGCGCTACCACGTGACGCTCAACCAGTGCCCAGGCGCGCTGGTGAAGAACAACACGGTCTCATGGGGGCAGGTATTCTCGCTCTACACCGTCGGCGATCACGAGGGCGTGCGCTTCGTCAATAACCTGCTCTACTACCCGACCAGCGTGCCCAACGGCGCGCTGGCCATCGCCTGGCCCGACCGGAATATCACGCTCACCAGCGACTACAACTGCTGGGGGCCGATGGTGGACAAGACTCGTGTGGCCTACGTCTACCACACGTCGGTCAACGACGTCGGCCCGACCGGCCTGACCATCGCTGACTGGCAGGCGGACAGTGGCCTCGACGCCCACAGCATCCAGGCCGACCCGATGCTCGCCGACCCGAAGAAGGGCGATTTCACGCTGCTCGAGGGCAGCCCGTGCATCGGCGCGGGCGAAGACGGCGTTGACATCGGCGCCCTTGACCCGCTGATGCTGACGAGAGAGATGTGAGAGGACGCACACGAATCAGGGAGGACACCACCATGACCCGCAAAGAGATACAACCCGCATCAGCACCCAAGCCGGTAGCCGAATACGCGCACGGCGTTGAGGTCACGGGAGGCCGCACGCTCTACACCGCCGGGCAGATCGCACTCGACGCTGACGGGCAACTCGTCGGCGCGGGCGATATCCGCGATCAGGCACGCCAGGTCTTCCGCAACATCCAGGCCATCGTGGAGGAGGCCGGCGGCGAGATGAACGACATCGTCAAGCTGACCACCTTCCTGACGGACATGGATGACTACGCGGGCTTCGTCGAGGTACGCTCGGAGTTTCTCCGACCGCCCTTCCCCGCCGCCACGCTGGTCGCGGTCTCGTCTCTGGTCAAGCCCGAGTGGCTGCTCGAAGTCGAGGCCATCGCGGTTGTGGAGTAGGACTGAGCACTACCCATGCACATCACCGCCATTGCCATCGGGTCGCGCGGGGACGTGCAGCCACGCGTGGCGACCCATGACCAGTTCTTCCCACTGCTGGAGGGTCGAGGCATCGAGCCCGCGCTCATTCAGGGCAATCCCCGCGATATTCTCCACAACGATCGAGCCCTCAGCATGCTTGGCGCACAGGGCAACGCTCATCGCTTCCTGCGCGATTTCACCGAACTGCTGGCGCCCGGCGCCACCCAGATGGTCAGCGATTCTCTGACCGCATGTGAGGGCACCGACGCGATCATCCTGTCAAACGCTGGCCTTGTCCCGGGCTTTCATGGCATCGCCGAGGCCCTCGGTCTTCCCTGTTGCGTAGGCTTGCTGCAGCCCTTCCTCCCCACCCGCAATTTTGCCAGCCCGTTTCTGCCAGAACTGCCCCAGTGGCTGGGCCGCACACGCGGCCCCTACAACATGATCTCTCATCGGCTCTTCTTCGTAATGTTCCACCGCTTCTTCGCAGGCATGACGCGCACGGTGCGCCGCGATATGGGCCTGCCGCCCTTCTCGAGGGACGAGATGCGCCGTGATCTCGCGGCGACAGGTGAGCCGATCCTGTGCGGGTTCAGCCCGTCAGTCGTTCCACGGCCGGACGACTGGCCAACGCACGTGCACGTCAGGGGCTACCGGTTCCTCGAACGGGCGAGCACATGGGAACCGCCTCTGGAGCTGGCCGGTTTCCTCGCCGCTGGTCCACCGCCGGTGTACGTCGGCTTCGGCAGCATGACCGAGCGTGACGCGGCGGCCACGACCACGCTGGTCGTAGAGGCCTTGACGCGCAGCCGGCAGCGTGGGATCATGCTGACCGGCTCGGGGGCGCTGCTCGCCGACGATCTGCCGGAGACTGTGCTCGCGATTGAGTCGGCACCACACGACTGGCTGCTGCCGCAGATGGCGGCGGCGGTTCATCACGGTGGTGCGGGTACCACTGCGGCGAGCCTGCGCGCGGGCGTGCCATCGATACTGGTACCCTTCTTCGCCGATCAACCGTTCTGGGGGCGCACTGTTCACTCGCTGGGGGTCGGGCCGCAGCCTATCCCGCGCCGACGCCTGACCGCGGCCAGACTGGCTCACGCGATCGAGCAGGCGGTCACTGACACCCAGATGCGGTCGCGAGCCGCAGCTCTCGGCGAACGCATTCGCAGCGAGGACGGAGTGACCTGCGCGGTGAATACCATGCTGGCCCATTTCCAGAGGCACACGGGATAGCGATCCCGCGAAGGCTGACGACTGTTGCGAGGAGGCCCCACCGTATGCTGCCCTGCGTTGATTTCTGCGGCCTGAAGGTCTCGCGCTTCATCATCGGCGGCAACCCGTTCTCGGGTTTCAGCCACCAATCCCCCGAGCGCGATCAGGAAATGATGAACTACTACACCACCGAGCGCATCAAGGAGACGCTGCGCCGCGCCGAAGCGGCCGGTCTCGCCACCACTATCATGCGCTCGGATGACCACATCCACCGCCTGCTGCGCGAATACTATAACGAAGGTGGCGGCCTCGACTGGATCGCGCAAGTGGCCGGCTCGGTTGACGCGCCCGACTGGAACATCTCCATCCGCCGAGCGGTAGCCGCGGGTGCGAAGGCCGCTTACATCCACGGTGGCATACTGGATGCGTGCTATGGCGAGCGAGACGCGGCGCGGTTCGCGGAACTGGTGGAGATCATGCACGAGGGCGGCGTGCCTGTCGGCACTGCGGGGCATTCGCCGGAGGCGCACCTGTGGGCGCATGAACTGGACCTGCCACTGGACTTCCACGTCGTATGCTTCTACAACTGCGGCAGCCTGCACGATGGCAAGGGCGACAAGTTCCAGCCCGAGGACCCGCCCAAAGCGATGCCGGTCTTCGAGACGATCGACAAGCCCTGCATCGGTTACAAGATCATGGCAGCGGGCCGCGTCGGCCCGCGCGAGGCCTTCGAGTACGCTTTCGACAACATCAAGCCCGGCGACTGTGTGAACGTCGGCATCCACCGCGGCGACAACGACAACATGGTCGAGGACAACGCAGCGCTGGTAGAGGAGATACTGGAAGGGTAGCAGTGTGGTTCAGGGCACACTTCCACAACACGAGCTGATGCTTGCTGCACGCGATGCGGAGCGGTATCCTGTTCTGACACTACATCGAAGGCTACAGTCTGTGAAACGCCGATGGTGACGGTAGCACACACCTCGCTCTGCAGATGCGCGGGACATGACTGCTGCTGATACGGAGCCGGGCGAAGGACGGGGCGATGTGAGCATGTCTGACCCATTCGGCTACGAGGTGCCGTCGAAGCTCGACAAGTTGATCGCAGTCGTGATCGCGCACGCGAGACAGAAGGAAGAGATTCTGCTCGCCGAAGCGCTGGCGGCGTCGACGTATACGGTTGAGGAGGGAGTCTATGTCCGCACGTGGGACAGAGATGTAGAAGGACACGCAGTCCACTTCCTCGTCCCACCCGATCACTTCATGCTGCTGGACATTGATAATCTGACAGACTTGGAGGACCTAGTGGAGGCTAGGCTTGACCGGTTGGTAAAGGTCAGGAATGAGTTCATCGGCGACGTTACTTTCGAGGTCAGCGAGGCCCCGTCGACACCCGCGACAGGAGTGCTCCCATCCCGCGAGGTCGCTTCTGACCTGTGGGGCGATACGGAATTCCTCAGGCTCTTCATTACCCACAAGTCTGAAGACAAAGAGAGGGCAACTGAGATCAGGGATGCATGCCAGAAGCTTGGCATTGCGTGTTTCGTAGCTCATGAGGACATCGAGCCCACCGCCGAATGGCAGACGGAGATCGAGAGGGCGCTGCACAGCATGGACGTGCTTCTGGCACTGCTTACGCCGGAGTTCCATGAGAGCCCTTGGACGGACCAGGAAGTGGGAGCCGCCGTTGGGCGCCAGGTTCCTGTGATACCAGTGCGGTCAGGATGCGACCCCTACGGGTTCATAGGCAAGTACCAAGCTATCCAAGGGCATGGAGTGACGCCCTCGGCGTTGGCGGGTCAAGTCGTCGCCGCGTGTCTCGACCGTTTCGCTGGTACCAAAGCGCAGATGAAGACAGCACTCGTCGCAAGATTCGAGCAGGCGGAGAGTTGGAGCACTGCCAAGAAACTCATGGGGATGCTCGAGACAGTCGACGCGCTGCCGGCGGAGCTACTGGATAGGGTGGCGGCGGCTCCTGCGGGCAATTCGCAAATCGCAGAAGCATGGGGAGTGCCAGAGCGCATCGCTACTCTAGTTGAGAGGCCGCACCAGGCAAGCGACCAATGACCGTGGCCACCATCCGGCGCTCGGGCCAGGTACGTCGGCGAC
Organism: Candidatus Zipacnadia bacterium; assembly: GCA_029821735.1. GTDB lineage: Bacteria > Armatimonadota > Zipacnadia > Zipacnadales > UBA5352 > JALGSU01. The sequence goes on from JALGSU010000029.1 coordinate 43,887, forward strand.
CAGTGCTCCTCCTTCCGCCCGCCCCTACTCCTCAAACACCACCATCGCGTGGCCGGACATGTGCGGGACCGTGGTGTGAAAGTCGAAAAAGATGCACCACTTGGGTTCATGCCTGGCCATCGCAAAGTCTCCCTTTCGTCTGCATACAGCGGCGGACGACGGGTGGTTTCCCCTACTCCGCGGCGCCTGCCTGCTCCGGCGGGCGATAGGTTACCATCAGGTCCTTGAGGTATATCTCCGGGCGCGGCACCGGCGCATACTCGGTGAAGTGGAGCACCTTCTCGGGCAGGGCAATGATCAGCCTCGTGAAGGTCAGCGGGTAGTGCATCACGCCGTCACCATCGTAGCGCCACTGGCTGCCCGAGGGCCAATGGTAGCCTTCACCGGGGTAGCTGCCAGGCAGCGGGAATGTCAGGTAACGCCAACCCTCGAAGTTCACGTAGCTCCGGCCCCACGGATCGCCCGTGTTCCAGTCATTCAGGTTTGAGCTGTCGAGGTCCTCGAACTGATCGGCCGGCATCCAGTCCTCCATCCAGGCCGTCGGCTCTCCCTGCCGCTCGCAGCCAAGCGATATCCACCGCTGGCCGGAGGCGTCGGTCAACTCAAAGATCATCCGGCCCCAGCCGCCGTTACCGTTGACCATCAGGCCGATCTCGGTCGGCTCGCCCGGCAGTTGCACCCCGGACGTATGGCGTAGCGCCGAGTACATCGGCAGGTAGACCGACCCCTCCGCGGGCAGGTTCGGCCGCACGCTCAGCACCTTCGCCTGGCCCTCGAACTCCGCCAGTGCTTCGTACTCGAACTCGCCCTTGCGCCGAGGACAGGCGAAGTCATACATCTCCAGCTCCCAGTCCCGGTCCGAATCAACGGTCCACTCGCCGAGGTCGCCCATCGGGGCGATCGCGAAACTCTCGCCCTCGGGAGGGCCTGCGGATAGTGCAGGGCTCGCGGCGAGGTCACTCACCGGCCCGCGCGTGACCAGATACACCGGATCTGGCGAGAGAGTAATCGCTGCCTGGTGTCCCTTGAGCGCCAGCGGCTTGTCATTGCCCATCATGTCCACCAGCCGCGCGCCGTCGCTGGCCGCCAGTTGCATGGCCACGTCACGCTCGCCGCGTGTGGTCCAGAGGCACGTCACCCGACGACCGCCCTTCAGGCGGAACTCAGGCGCGTAGACCGTCGGCGACGCGCACGGCACGATCCGCACGAAGCGCGCACCGTCCAGCATCTGGGTCAGCACGGCCACCGACACGTAGGAGGGCTTGGGGCTGACGTCCGGTTGCGCAAAGCAGAAGCCCGATGCGCCCCAGTTGCTGAACCAGTACGAGTTGCCCACGTCGACCATCAGCCCTGCGCGGATGATCGGGATCTCCCACGCCATCGAGTGCAGAATATGCCGTACGTAGTATGCGGCCTGCGTGTGCAGCGACAGGTTCCCCGGGTTGGTGCTTGGGTAGCATATCTCGTAGCACTGGCGCAGCGGCACGTCCTCATAGCCATAGTGGTCGAGCACCTGCCGGTCCATCCACAGGCCGGCGTTGTTGGCGATGAAATCCAGCGGCTGGGCCTCGGGCAGTCGCTGGAAGTTCCCGGCCTCGTTGCCGCGCGCGTCGAACAACTCGCGCGGGAACCCGCGCTGCAGGAACTCCTCGAGCAAATGCACATTGCCGTTGCCGAAGTAAATCTCCGAGTCCGGGAACTCGCGGCGGATAGCCTTGCACGCCCGGGTCGCCCCATGCCACATCTCGTCGAAGCGCGTCTGCTCGGCCTCTGAGAACTCGTACGGATCGTGGCCGGTGAAGAACGTCGGGGCACGCATGATGTGCGGACCAGAGATGGCGTCCTCGTGGAAGATCATCAACCGGTCCGGGCGCGGACGCGTGGGGTCTTCCTCATACGCCGCGACGAGCTTGCGCACGTCCTCGGACTTCTTCGCCTTCGAGTCATTGCCCTTGAGCACGCCGTACTTCGCGCGCGCTTCCTCCGTGTAGTTGAACATCCCGTAGCGCAAGCCAGCCTTGACGAAGAGCGGCCCGCTCACGTCAGGATCGCCCGGTGTGTAGTGCGCGCCGCAGAAGTCCCACGCCCCCCACGGCGCCTCGTCGCGATGCTTGCGCGTGTCGGGCGCGAGCAGCGCAAAGTGGGTCTCACGCGTGAGCACCACGTCGTCGTTACGCTTGAAGCGCACCTGCAGCGCATACCAGCCTCGGCGGTCGACGGGCACCGGCAGCGTCATTCGGGCCTCCGGAATCATCTTCGTGTCGACCGCGACCGAGACCGTGGTGACGTTGCCATCCAGATCGGTGGCTACCGCTTCGACCGTCCGCACGCCGCTGGTCGGGAACGTGTGCACCTGGCGCAGGCTCACATCGAAAGTCGGCGTGTCCGGTTGGTTGAAGACGTGGCCGGGCTGGTCGCTCGTAACCTCCATCTGCACGGCCGAGCGCTCAAAGGTCATGCCGTAGATGTGCACACCGCTCGGCTGCCCCAGCGGGCGCAGGTTGTACCGGCACGGGTCGGGGCGTCGGATCGCCAGCCGCAGTTCCTTAGTCAACTCAAGGTCAAGCGCGGTCTGGTCTCTGAAGTCTTGCGCGATGGCTTCCGCCAGCGGCACGCGGATCAGATACAGGTTGCCTGCCTGTCCCGGCAGCGTTCCGACAACGCCCGCAGTCCGAGGCCCGTCTGGACGCGGGACGGTGGCCGTGAAATCGTGAATGTCGGTGCGCAGCCTCCCACCGAAACACCCCATGCGCAGCGTCATCACCGGTGAGAGTTCGGGGTTGGGGTCGGTCGCGGCCAGCAGGTAGGCGCAGGTGTAGTCGGCAACCGGAAGCTGGAAGAACGGTCGGCGGGGGTCCTGCTCATCGGGCACGGCGTCGAAATCGGCGTAGTATTTCGAGGGGTCTTCGGCCCAGTCGGGCCATTGCGCGGAACTGAGGAAGAAGTTGTCGCAGCCCTCCGCGGTGACCAGGTCGAACGGGATCCTGTCCACGGTGACCTGCGCGCCAGGGAAGCTCTCGCCCTGACGGTCGTTGGCATATCCGTTCAGTGAGACGGGCACATACTTGCTCTTCAGGTCCAGGGGTTCATCGCGGGCCTCGATGCTTGACGCAGTCCATCCACTTGCGGCGACGACCAGCACGAGTGCGACTCCGAGCAACATCCGTTCCCACATGACGCGAGCCTCCGATCGACCATGCGATGTGGCAGAGCCGTTCCCCCCGACAACCGAGGAGACCTCTCGCCACCAACGCCGGCGCGCGCCGAAGCGGACGGGACGTGGCCAAGCGCTGCCTCAGAAGCCTGCCCCGTAGTTGCCGCGCACCTCGCCCGCGGCCACCCAACACCAAGTGCATCTCCGGATCCCAGTCCTCCATGTCGCCGGCGAAGTGCGGGCTCTGCATGATCACCTCGCCGTTGACAAAGAGCGTGGCCACGGCGCTGTCGAAGGTGAACACCACGTGCTGCAGAGTGTCCGCTACCACGGCGTTCTCGGGACTGTCCAGAGCGGGCGTTCCCTGTTCGCCAGTCGCGGTAGTGCGAAGCCGCACAGTCAGACCCGTGCCCGCTTGACCCAGGGTCACGTTGCGCTGAGCGGAATCGAGCGAGATGCTGACGATCCGCGCCGGTCCGCTCTGCTCGGGCAAAGCGGACGTGATCCAGGCCTCAACTGTGAGAGCGCCGCTAAGGCGAATGGCCTCGACCAGGCGCCACGCGGGCTCCACCGAGAAGCAGCCCGGCACATGCGGGGCCATCTGGGGCTCTTCGAACACCAGGGCCCCGTCGCGCACGAGCACACTCGGCACCGCGTTGCCCGGCTCCAGCAGCAGGTCCAACGGCTCAGCCGCCCCGCTGGTATCGGGCAAAACGCCGTCCTCCATGATCTCCGCGGCGCGGTACAGAGCCACGAGCCCCTCATCCGCACGCGCAGCCACCACCTCGACCGCTGGTGCTGCGGGCTCCTCCTGAGCCAGCGTCACCACTGTCCCGAGCAGCAGGACGCCAATTGTCATCAGTCCGGAGAGTCTGTTCCGCATGGTTGACTACCTCCACGCCATATTAGCGCTTCTCGATGCGAAGTTCAGTTGGGCAGACGCCACGTCACGGGGCGGCCAGCCCCAACGCCTCCACCGCCCCGTCGCCAATGGTCACGAGTTCGGGCGCCCCGTCGCCGGTCACGTCCGCGACCGCGATGTGCTCGGTCTGGATCATCGTCGGGAAACGGCCAAGCACCTCGCCGTCGCCACCCAGCAACACCGGCGCGCCATCCCTGTCACGTCGGCCACCACCAGCTGCGTCGCTGCACCGCCCACGTTGCACCGCCACAGCATACCGCCGTCGGCGTCGAAGCAGATCACGTAGCGGTTCGCCGAACAGGCCAGACCCTCGAGCGCTTCGTCGCCGGTCACGTCGGCCACCGCCACATCAGTTACCTGCGCGCCCATGTTCAGGTCCCACAGCCGCTCGCCACCATGCTCCTTGCAGTGCACGCCGCCGATGCGCGAGCCTACCAGCATCTCGACCATACCGTTGCCATCCATGTCGCCAGAGGCCACCGACATCGGGATTCCGTGGTAACCCGCACTGACTCGGTTCACGACCCGACCGTCCTTGTCGAACAGGTTCGCCGTGTTGTACTTGGTCGCGACAAGCGCCTCCAGATTCCCGTCGCCGGTCACGTCGAACAGCTCGATATCCAACGGCGGATGCGCCCAGTTCAGCGCCGTCCACAGTAACTCGCCCGCGCTACTGAGCGCGTACGCGAACCAGTTGGCCGAGCCGAACACCACCTCGCCCAACCCGTCCTGGTTGATGTCGCCGGCGGCGATGACGTCGATCGTGCCGGTCATCGGCTCGCGCTCGGGCTGGAAGGGATCCGACGGGCAGTCTGCTGTCCAGACCGACGCACCATCGGCCGCGAAGCAGTGGACCTTGTGATCGCTGCCGCCCACCACGACCTCAGGCGAGCCATCGCCATCGAGGTCATGGACATCCACGCACTTGCCGTGACCATCCCCCACCGGGGCACGCCAGAGTATCTCGCCCGCCCCGGTGATTGCCGCGACCTCATTGCCGATGCCTACGATCATCTCCGCAGCGCCATCGCCGTCGAGGTCAGCAGTTGTCAGGCAGCGCGCCGGATCGGGCACCACCTCGATGCGCTCTTCGGGTGTGGCTGGGCGCGCAAACATCGCCATCTCCCGGATCGCCGTGCGCGACTGCGAGAACGCGGTCACCAGCAGCCGCAGCCGCGTGGTCGTGACAGGCTCGAAGCTGTGCACCCAGGTTGCGTCGTCGACCTGGCGCAGCTCGTCATCCACCGACACCCAATCCTCGCCATCCCAATACTGGATATCATGCCCGTCCTCAGCCGGCAGATATTGCGGCGAGTAATGCCAGAACCACGCCTCCGAAACGGTCATCGGTTCGGCCCATTCGACCCCGAGGTCCTTGGGCAGGGCTGTGGCGTGCGGCGCGCTGCTACCGACCGCTGAGTAGCTCTCCAGATTCCCGTCAGTGGCGCTGCGCGCTCCGCACCCCGCTTGCGCCTCGGTCCACGCCGCAGCTCGCCCGACTCGTGCCAGGTTGGTCAGTTCCTCACCCGCTTCGTCCACGAACAGCTGGCGCGGCACGTCGGTGGCGAATTCCACGAGCGCCACCGAATCCGCTTCGCCGACCTCACCGCCCGCTCGCTCGGCGAGCAGCGTGTCACGCGCCTCGCGGGCCCGCTTCACGGCCGCCGCTAGCATATCGCCACGCGCGGCCCCGTCCGCCTGTGCGGTGAAAGTCAACTCGTGCCGCCCGGCTGCCAGCTCAACCGCCCCGGCGACGGACTTGCCGTCAAGCTTCAGCGCTCCAAGGCCAGCAAGCTCGACCGTCAACTCGGCGTCGGCCTCAATCATGCCCGCGCCCGTGGCCAGATCGATGTCCAGGTCACACGCGCCGCCCTCGGCTCTGAACACCACGTCTCCCCAGGTCAGGGCACGCCCGTCGGCAAGTGAGATGGCGCTGTCAGTGACGCAAAAGACCACCGCGTCCACGGTCGGCAGCCCCTCGGCCTGAACGCTCCCCGCGCCGACGCAGGCAGTCTCGCCGTCACCGGCCACAAGCGCGCAGGTGGGCGTCGCTCGCAGGATCTCCAGTGGGAAGTCCGTCTCACCTTCGGGGCAGTAGAACATGTTCTGGAAGGTCATGCTCTCGCCCGCCGCCAGGCGCGCGTTCTGGTTCTCGAACAGTCCCCAGCGAGCCGCAGAGGGCGGCGTGACCGGATGCACCGACCAAGTCGGATGACCGTCGGTGACCAGCGCGAAGCGCGCCATGTCCTGGTGCACCAGCACGCGATCCGGCTGCATCTCGCGCTCGCCCATGGTGCGGAAGATGCACTGGGCGCCGAAGTCCCCTTCCTCGCGCGCGGTCAGTTCATCGAGCACCACGAAGTATTTCTCCTTGGCCCAGATGATGTTGCGCCGCCAGTCGACGCCGTTGTAGTCCCGCACCTGAGTCTGCGTCATCCCAACAGTCGCGAAGTCTGCCCGCGCGTTCAGCCCCGTCAGGCGTGGCACCGGCCTGAACAGCCCGTCGCGATAGACCGCGATGGTGTTGTGCTCAACGGTGTCGGGCACGAAGTAGCCGTTGTCGAACAGCCATATCTTCTCGTCATCGGTGAAGCTGATGATGCTGTTGCCATCGGGGTGGGCGTGATACCCGTGCGAGACCCCGCCCAGCAGCAGATACTGATCGTCCTCGCCGAAGTCATCGCGGAACGAGACCTTATCGAAGCACTCTTCGTGGGGCGGGTCGTCGCCGGCGCGCAGCAGGTCGTCGGTGGTGGCCACACCGGTGGCGAGCACATCGTCGCGGTTGTCGTAGATCCAACTCTCCAGCGGCAGCACATGTACGCCCAGCAGGTCATCGGGGCGCACCGGTTCGATCCCGCTCATGGCGAAGGCCTGACCGAGGTACTCCCTGCCCGGCGCGGTCTCATCCATCTTGTCGTATATCCACGGGTAGCGACCGTCACGGGAATACCAGGTCAGCACTGCCATCGGGTCGCGCATATGCGCCGAACCATGGAACGAGCTGATGTCACCGAAGCCCGACAAGCCTCCGAGATTGTTGGTCACCGTCATCCCGTATTCGGCCATCTGGCGGGCGAGCCCGGTCTCGAAGTACATGTCCAGCGCCGGCTTCTTCAGCACGTAATGCAGAATGTCGATGACCGTCATCGAGCCGTAGCCCGGGCAATCCTCACGCGACTTCCAGGTCATCATATTCTCGAAGTACTGGTCGCACTTGGCCACGAGGCCCTTGACGTCGATGCCGTAGTATTTCTGGAAATAGTGTGCGACGGACCACGCAGTCTGGATGTTCCAGTTGTTCCCATGTGGCACCGGTGAAGCCTCGATGGTGGCCTCCGCGTAGGGGGCTTTGAGCGCGAACTCATAGAGGAACCGACTGAGCCGGTCACGGTCCTCGTCGGTCCACGCCGACGCCTCCTCGCACAGATCGAAGACCGTCGGCAAGTGGATCACGCCGCGCGAGTCACCGATCGCGGGCATCTCCCCCACGATTTCCGCTAGGCGGTCGAGCGCTTCCTTCGCGATGGTCGCGTGGTTCGCGTCACCGGAGCGGTAGTAGTTCAGGCAGGCGCTATGGGCCCACGCACCGACCTGCCGGAAGTTCGAGCCGGGCAGGCCCCCGCGAATGCTCGCCATCGCGGTCTCGGTCATGGGCGCGGTGATGGTCGGACCTGACAGGTCAATGGTCTGGGGGATGGTGATGTCGTTGCCCGCGGGGAGCAGCTCGATGAAGCGATCCGCCGCCTGCGCAACACCTGCCATGTCGCTGCCACCGAGCATCACGCCGCACGCCCCGGTGCCGTAGGGATCGTGCACGGTGCGCAACTCGTGCCCGCCCTCTCCCGGCCACCGGGCGTCCGCGCACACGTAGTGTTGCAGGTAGAGTGCGTCCACGGCAGCCGATTCGCCGAGTCTGCCGAGAAGGATGAAGCTGCCCTCGCCCGTCCAGGCGTCAGGCAGAGCTTCGTCCGGAGCGACAACAGGCAGCACCGCGCCTGATGCCTCACGTACCGCGTCGCACACTCGAGCCGCTATGGCCTGGTATTCATCGCCGGAGGGCGCAACGATTACCGCCGCTGGCTGGCCGCCGGCGACGATCGGTACATCGAGGTAGAAGCGCTTGGGGGTGAAGTCATCCTGGGCGAGACCCAGACCGGCGCACATCAGCAGGCAGAGCGCGACCGTCACGGAGCGGCGCATCGCGGATCATCCCTTCGCGTACACACATGGCGTCAACAGCACGTCAGCCATGGGGATGATACTCGAAAACACGGCGGGGCGGAAGCTTGGGGGGCGGCATGGGGGCGTGACTGTGAGCTGGAATCGATGACGGGCACGTCTGGGGGGAGACGCGCCCGTCATCTTCATCAGGACATCAGAGACGTCCTGAAATTAGTTAACGTCAAGCATGTAGTAGACAACTTCGTCGGCAGAGTCCGGGCGGACGACCCGGACGGCCAGTTCCCAGACGCCAGCCTCAGCCAGCTCGGGCGCGGCGCGGAATTCGCCCGCGTCGATGCCGGTCATCTCGACCACGCTGCCTGCTTCAGGCTGCCCGGTCGGGTAGACGAAAGCCGAGACGATTGCGTCACCGTCGGGCCGAAGCTGCGTGTCGAAGACCGTCAGTTGCAGGCGCGCGACGCCAGCGGCGAGGCGCATCGGGCGAATCTTCAGCGACGCAATGCCGCCCTGCAGGCCGCGGTTCTCAGACGGGCCCTTCTCCCAGCCGGCCATTGAGCACGAGCCGCCGCCACAGCCGCCGGCCTCGGAGCCCATGCTGCAACCGGACGCCGGAGCGTCCGTCGCGTTCAGGTCGAGGTCCCAGGCGAACATCTTTCCCTGGCACTTGAGGTAGACGCCGTCAGCATCGGCCGTCAGCTTCGGGCCTTTGCCCGGACCATCGCCGTGCATGCCACAGCCACCGCCGCCGCCACAGCCGCTGTCGGAAGCCATGCCCGCGCCGCAGCCAGCCGTCGCCGTGGGCGCCATCTCGGCGCAACCGCCGCAACCCTCCGCGCCAGCTTGACCACCGAGCATCGGGCAGTCAACCTTCACAGCCGTAACTACCATCCCGCAGCTCTTGCGCTTCTCGAGGGAACCGTCGTTCAGTGCATAGGTGTATGTGTAGCCGTTCTGCGTGGCCTGCGCCGAGATCGCTGCGGCTGCGCTTCCGCAACCGCCGGCGACTGGTGCCGCCGCCATGCCGCACGAGCTCTGCGCGGGTGCGGCTGATCCGCCACACTGCGCCATAGCGCTTCCGGACACGAGAACGAGCAGTGCGATCGTCACAAACAGAAGATGCTTCACAGGACGTCAGCCTCCCTGATATGTCAAAACGAGTGGGTATCACCGCCCGTTCGGCGGCCGTGTGATTCAGCAGACGGCAGTCGGCCCGCAATTGTTCACTAATTACGTGTACTTATCTGCAATCATGGATGCAGAGAGCGCCCATCGCGCGTTGGGGGTCACCCTGTCCCCACGCGTGACGGGCGCATCTCCGCAAAGCGTGTCAGTTTCAGCCGCGCAACCGCGCCACCGCATCCTCGACGCGCGCGGCCAACTGGCCGTCGGCGTTGCCCTCTCCTACGACCTTCATGACTTCGCTGCCCACCACCGCACCGTCGGCCATGACCAGCACATCGGCCACCTGTTCAGTCGTACTGATGCCAAAGCCCACCGCCACCGGCACCGCCGCGTGCCCACGCACGCGCGCCACCAGGTCGCTGAGCCCTTGCCACAGTTCCTGCCGCGCGCCAGTCGTTCCCGGACGCGAGATCACGTAAGAGAACCCGGTCGTCATCGCCAGCGCGTCCGCTATCTGCTCGTCGGTGTTGTCAGGGGCGACCAGCAGCACCGTCCCGAGATCATGCGCCGAGGCGGCCCGGGTCCACGCCTCCGCCTCATACGGCGGAAGATCACTGATCAATACTCCGTCGACTCCGACCTCCGCCGCTGCCTGAGCGAACTTCTCGAGGCCGAAGATGAAGACCGGGTTGAAGCAGGTCATCAGCACGATCGGCACTTCCGAGCGCTCCCGGATCTTCGCGACCGAGGCCAGCAATCCGCGCACGCTCGCCCCGGCCGCCAGCGCGCGCTTGCAGGCCGCCTGGATCACGGGTCCATCCGCCAGCGGGTTCGAGTAGGGCACGCCGATCTCGATGATGTCCGCCCCACCGCGCTCGGCCGCCAACACCAGTTCGACCGTGTCGTCAAGCGTCGGGTCCCCGCCGGTGATGTAGATAATAAGCGCTCCGCCACGTTCGTTCGAACGCTCGAAGGCCTCGTGTATGCGTTGCATCTGGGTCCTCCTCAACCGCCCTCGGTCAGACGGGCGACCTCTTCGCAGTCCTTGTCCCCGCGGCCCGAGATATTGATGATCACGATGTCCTCATCAGTCAGTTCGTCCGCCATCTTCAGCACCTGCGCCACGGCGTGCGAACTCTCCAGCGCCGGGATGATGCCTTCCATCTCCGCGAGCGCCCGGAACGCTGCCAGCGCCTCGACGTCCGTCACGCACTCGTAACGAGATCGCCCGGTCTCGTTGAGCAGCGCGTGTTCGGGGCCAACCCCCGGGTAGTCCAAACCGGCCGCCACCGAGTGCACCGGCAGCACCTGCCCGTCCTCATCCTGCAGCACCATCGTCGCCGCACCGTCGATGATCCCGAAGCTGCCCTCGGTCAGGGACGCCGAGTGCTCGCCCGGTGTCAGGCCCCGTCCCGCCGCCTCCACGCCAATGAGTTCCACGCCCTCGTCGCCCACGAAATCGTAGAAGGCGCCCATGGCGTTCGAGCCACCACCCACGCAGGCCACGATGCGAGTGGGCAGCCGGCCCTCTTTGGCCATGCACTGAGCCTTGATCTCTTCGCCGATTATCTTCTGGAAGTCGCGAACCATCGTCGGGAACGGGTGCGGGCCGCACACGCTGCCGAAGATGTAGTTCGTGTCCTCATAGTTGCCCATCCACGCCCTGAAGGCCTCATCGGCTGCGTCCTTGAGCGTGCCCTGGCCGCTGGTGACCGGCACGACTTCGGCGCCCAGAAGCTGCATGCGGTAGACATTGAGCTTCTGCCGCCTGATGTCCTCGACGCCCATGTAGACCTGACAGGACATGCCCAGCAACGCCGCGACTGTCGCGGTCGCCACGCCATGCTGACCGGCACCGGTCTCGGCCATGACGCTCGGCTTACCCATCCGGCGGGCCAGCAGGCCCTGCCCAATCGTGTTATTGATCTTGTGTGCGCCGGTGTGGTTGAGGTCCTCGCGCTTGAGATATACCTTCGCCCCGACGCGCTCGCTCAAATCAGCGGCCAGATACAGCGGGCTGGGCCTCCCCACGTAGTCACGCAAGAGGCCAGCCAGTTCGGCGTGAAACTCCTCATCGTCTCTGGCTTCCATGTAGGCCGCGTCCAGCCCCTGCAGAGCGTTCAGCAGCGTTGCGGGCACGTACTGCCCCCCATATCGTCCGAAACGTCCTGGTGCATCGTCCTGGGCCATCGGTACTGCTCCCTTCGCTATCCTGCGTGTGGCTTGGTCAATCACTGTCGACCGGAACACCCCGTTCACGCCGGGGCACGCCGGTGAGTTCACGTAATACCTCGCGGGGCGAGTCAGCGCGCATGAGCGTCGTCCCTACCAGCACGGCGTCCACGCCGACGGCGGCGAGTCGCTCCACGTCAGCGCGCGTGTGGATGCCGCTTTCGCCCACGAGCGTCCGGTCGGGGAAGACCGATCGCGCTATCCCCTCGGTCGTGCTCAGGTCCACCTCGAAGGTAGTCAAGTCACGGTTGTTGACGCCGATCAGCGTCGCACCCGCCCCCACCGCCAGCGCCAGTTCGTGGAAATTGTGAGTCTCCACCAGCGGGGTGAGGCCCACCTCACGCGCCCCATCAATCAGCATCATCAGTTCCGTGGGCTCAAGTACCGAAACGATCAGCAAGACCGCGTCCGCGCCTGCTGCTCGCGCCCGGTAGAGCTGGTAGCGCCGGTGTATGAAGTCTTTGCACAGCACGGGCAGCTCGCACGCCTCGTGCGCGGCGGAGAGGTAGTCAATGTGCCCGCCAAAATACCGCTCATCGGTCAGCACGCTCAGCGCGCTGGCCCCGCCCGCCTCATACTCCGCGGCGATGGCCGCCGGATCGAAGTGCCCCTCACGGATCACGCCCTCAGATGGACTGGAGCGCTTGATCTCCGCGATAACGCTCACCGTGTCGCCCCGCAGGGCCTCGATCAGATTCCGCGGCGCCGGGGCATCGGCCATGCGTGCGTGCATCTCTTCGCACGGGCACTCGGCCATCAGCCGCTCAGTTTCCTCCCGCTTGTGATACATGATCTCGTCGAGAATGTGCGGCATGATCACACGTCCCTCCGTGCGGCCAGACGCTCGCTCGCCTGGCGCAATTCGCCGAGCTTGTCGGCTGCCGCACCGCTCTCGATGGCTTCGCGTGCCTTCGCCACGCCCTCAGCCAGGTCATCGGCTTCGCCACCAGTGTAGATGGCAGCAGCGGCATTAAGTACCACAATGTCCGCGCGAGCCGAATCGTTACCGGCAATTGCGTCAATCAGCATCTGCGCCGAGACGTCCGGCTCCCCGCCAGCGATCTCCTCTGGGCCGACGCGTGCCATGCCGAGCTGCTCGGGCGTGAGCGTCGATGTCTCGATCGCTCCCTCTCGCATCTCGGTCACTCGCGTCTCACCGAGCGTCGATATCTCGTCCAAGCCATCCATTCCGTGCACGATCAGTGCATGGGTCGATCCCAGGTCGGCCAGCGTCCGGGCCATCAACTCGGTCAGTTCCGGGGCGAAGACTCCCAGCACCTGACGAGTGGCGGATGCAGGGTTGGTCAGTGGCCCGAGGATGTTGAAGACTGTGCGCAGGACCAGTTCGCGGCGCGGACCGATGGCGTGCTTCATCGCCGGATGATGGCTGGGCGCGAAGAGGAAGCCTATTCCCACCTCGTCCAGGCACACCTCGACCTCGGCCGGGATCAGGTCGATCCGCACGCCGAGCTCCTTGAGCACGTCGGCGCTTCCGCACGAACTCGACACCGAGCGGTTCCCGTGCTTGGCCACCGGTATCCCTGCCGCGGCGGTCACCAGCGCGGCGGCCGTGGAGATGTTGAAGGTGTCCAGCGCATCCCCGCCAGTGCCGCAGGTATCGACCAGATTCGGATGACGGCTGTGGACGCGGATCGAGCTTTCGCGCATTGCCTGCGCGAAGCCACTAATCTGCTCAGCCGTCTCGCCGCGCATGCGCAGAGCCACGAGGAAGGCACCAATCTGCGCGGGAGTGGCCTCGCCGCTCATGATGCAGGCCATGGCTTCGTGGGCCTCGTCACGATCAATGTCATGTCCATCAACAACTTTTGCCAGCGCATCGGTCAACATCGCTGTCACCTCACTGGGCAGTCATGGTGCGTCGTGCCCCCGCGCGGGCGAGTTGCAGGAAATTGGCCAACAGGTCCTTGCCCGGTCCGGTCAGGATCGACTCAGGGTGGAACTGAACACCCTCCACCACGAACTCGCGGTGTCGCACCGCCATGATCTCGTCCTGGTCGCTGACCGCCGAGACTTCAAGGCAGTCCGGGACGCTGGGCGGGTCGATCACCAGCGAGTGGTATCGCACGGCGTCGAACGGTCGGGGCAGGCCCTCGAAGATCGTCTTCCCATCGTGGTTGATGGGCGAGGTCTTCCCGTGCATCAGCCTCGGCGCGCGGACGACGTCCCCGCCGAACACCTGCCCGATGGACTGGTGTCCCAGACACACCCCAAGGATCGGGATCTCGCCCGCGAAGCGCTCGATCGTCTCGCAGGAGATGCCCGCCTCGAGAGGCGTGCACGGTCCCGGCGAGATCACGAGCACGTCGGGCGCCATCTCGGCCACATCGTCGGTGGTGATCGCGTCGTTGCGAATCACCTCGACGTCCTCGCCGAGCTCGGAGAAATACTGATACAGGTTGTAGGTGAACGAATCATAGTTGTCGATCAGCAGTAGCATCGCAGGTCACCTCACTCGGCTTACCTGAGCCCGGCTTCGGCCATGCGCGCCGCGTCCAGCATGGCTCCAGCCTTCATCAGTGTCTCGTTGTACTCGGCGTCCGGATCTGAGTCGGCGACGATCCCGCCGCCGGCTTGGAAGTGTACGGTGCGGTCCTTGACCACCATGGTGCGCAGCGTGATGCACGTGTCCATCGCCCCCGAGAAGCTGAAGTAGCCGACGATGCCCGCGTAGGGGCCTCGACGGACCGGCTCGAGTTCCTCGATGATCTCCATGGCGCGGATCTTGGGCGCGCCGGTGACCGTCCCTGCCGGGAAGGCCGCGCGCAGCAAGTCGTAGGCGTCCCGGTCGTCGCGCAATTCGCCGACGACATTCGAGACGATGTGCATCACGTGCGAGTAGCGTTCCACGTTCATCAGCTCGTCGACCTTGACTGTACCGGGCTTGCACACCCGCCCCATGTCGTTGCGGTGCAGGTCTACCAGCATGATGTGCTCGGCGCGCTCTTTCTCGTCAGCCAGCAGCTCCTCGGCCAGCGCCGCATCCTCCGCCGCGTTCTCCCCGCGCTTGCGGGTCCCGGCGATCGGCCTCGTGACCACGTCACCGTCCTCGGCCCGGACCAGCAGTTCGGGTGAGGCGCCGATGATCTTGCAGTCTCCGAAGCTGAGATAGTACATATAGGGAGAGGGGTTGATGGCCCGCACGCCCCGGTAGAGATCGAACGGGTCCACATCCAGTTCCGCGGACATCCGGTGCGACACGACGACCTGGATGGCGTCGCCTGCGGAGATGTATTCTTTGGCCCGCAGCACGGCATCGCGGTGTTGCTCTTGGGTCATGGTCGAGCGCATGGCTGTCGGGTCGGACGGGATATGTGAGACGCCGCTTCCCGCCTCCTGCATCGCCAACGGCTGGCGCAGGGCCTCGGTCAGCTTGTCGATACGCGCGATCGCGTTCCAGTAGGCCTCCTGCGGATCGCCCGTCACGTGCGCGTTGGCGACCACCCGCATCTTGCGGGTCACGTGATCGAAGATCACCAGCGTGTCGGTGAGCATGAAGGCGGCGTCCGGCAAGTCCAGGTCATCGGGGTTCTCATCGGGGAGCGTCTCGAAGAAGCGCACGGCGTCATAGCCCAGATACCCGACCGCACCTCCGTAGAAGCGCTCTCCGCTGTCCACGGGCACGAACTGGTAGCGCTCGAGCATGTCGCGCACCACGTGCAGCGGGTCCCGGCCCTCATCGAGCTCGATCTGGCGGCTGGAGCCGTTCTCGCCCAGGGTGACGGTCCGACCCTTGGAGGTCATGATCTCCAGCGGGTCGCAGCCTAGATACGAGTAGCGCCCGATATTCTCGCCGCCAGCCACTGACTCGAGCAGGAAGGCGTTCTTGCCCTCGAAGGCCTGGCGCAGCTTCATGAACGCGGACACGGGTGTGTCTGTATCGGCGACGAACTCCCGATAGATCGGGATCAGGTTGCCCTCTTCGGCGCGCTTGACGAACTCATACAGCGTTGGCGTATACATCTCGGCGACCTCCTGCGGCATCTATGTGCTCTGCGCGGAGCCGCCGAGGTACCGGATACGAAAAAGGGCCGCGGCGGCTCTGTTGAGCCCGCGGCCCTCGTGTGGTCGGATATGCCTTAAAGGTCAGGTCGGCACATGCTCTGGTACACGAAAAAGTCGCGGGGCTCTTTTCGTGCGAGCCGCCCGCGACCTGGTTTGTTCATGGATGACGGAGACCAGGCGCTAGACGACCCGCTGGGGCCAACGCCAAGCCCAGAGACCAGCGACAGCGACGAGTTTACGGTCGGGTGTGTTAGTCATGGTTTCCCTCATGGGGCAAGATAGCAGATGCCCCGCCGAGTGTCAAGAGGCAATCTCAAGTAGATTACTCGGGTAACTCTCCGGCCTTGTGAGCCCTGCAAAATCGCAGGATCACACATTCCCCGCAGGCCGGCCGACGGGCGTGGCAAGTCTGCCGACCGTGCTCGACGATGTTGAGGTGGAGCTGGCCGTGCAGGTCGTCGGGCACCATCTCCCGCAGCAGATCGTGCGCCTTCTCGGGCGTGGATTTCTCCGGCAGCCAGCCCAGTCGCCCGGCCACGCGAAACACGTGCGTATCGACCGGGAACAGCGGCATGCCGCAATCGAAGAGCAGCACGATTGCCACGGTCTTCGGGCCAACGCCCTTGAAGCTGTTCAGGTAGGCCTCGGCCTCATCGACGGACATGTCGCACACGTGCGAAATATCCAGCGTACCCCGCTCGTCTTTGATCTGGGCGAGCAACTCGTGGATGCGCCGCGATTTGGTCGGAGCCAGCCCGGCGTCGCGAATCACGTTCGCGATGTCGGCGGGGGTGGCCGCCAGTGCCTCCTCCCAGTCAGGGAAGCGGCGCTTCAGGCGGTCGAAGGCCGGCAGCGAGGTCTTGTCGGTGGTGTTCTGCGACAGGATGGTGCGGATGACCCCGTCAAGCGGATCACCCGCGGCGATATCCCGCTCCCCGTAACGCTGGGCGAGCAGTTCGTCGATACGGCGCATGGTGCGCGCGCTGATGCGGCGACCGGCCTGAGGCACTCCGGACTCTCCCCTGCTAGCCGACGGCATCGGCGTCAGTATCGGCATCGCCCTCGCCGGCATCGCCCTCGTCCACGTCGCCGCTGTCGAGGGGCAGAGTCTCCACCGTGACGTTGTCCGCCGAATCACGCAGCCTGACCTCAAGCATGTGGGCGTCCTCAGGCAATTCCTCAATCGTGATCGTGAACAACTCACGCGTCGATGACAGCAGCCCATCGTCGGGCGTGGCGGCGCGCCACTCGCCCTCATCCCCAACGCGCCAGTCCACACTGGTGATGCGGCTCAGGTCATCGCGCGCCAGGGCCTTGAGCACCCTCGGCTCGTCCCCGTCAAGCTTGAGTGCCTCAATAATCACGAGTTCGGGGTAGCTCTGGTCAACCGTGATAGTGTCGACGGTCACCTCAGCCGATAGCGGGTTGATGGCGTTGCTGGGCCGGTCACTGCACACCAGCTTGAGCGAGTAGCGGCCGTCCTCGACCTCGGTAGTATCCCACTCCCAGCTCTCCTCATCCTGCACCTCGGCGAGCTGCTCCCACTCATCGGCGCCGTGGGCGCGCATGAAGATGGTGGTCACCAGCGTGTCGTCATCGTCGTCATCGGTGGTCCAACTGATGTCATAGTCCGAGCGGATCGCCTCGCCCGGCTCGGGCTCATCAATCTCGATCTCCGGCCGCTGATTGCTCGGCAGATAGAGCACCGTCAGGCGGCGCAATTCGGGCCCGGCGGCGGCCGACCCAGTCATCTTCAGGCGGTACTGCAGGTACCGCGCAGGGGCGTTACCGACCTCGGCGCCCTGCTGGGCGTATGCCTCGGTCCACGGTCCCCAGCTTCCGTCCTCGGCGACTTCGCTGTTGCCCGAGCATGTGTTGATGGCGATTGTGGCGCCCTCAGGCACTACTGCGTCCCAGAACAAGTGTGCCCACCGACTGACTCGCTCGGCATCCAGTACCGCCGAGCTGTATGAGCCTGTCGTCTCCCGCTGCAGGTCCAGCTTCACCAGCCGCGCGGGATTGGCGGTGGCTGCGTAGACCGCGCCGTTTGCGGCCGTGATAGCCAGCACGCGGGCCGCAACGTCGTCCTCGTAAGCGATGCCGGAGCGCCGCTCACCGTCGACAGTGATGATCTTGCCCACGTCGGCAGTCGCCGCCCAGACATTGCCGCCGCTGACGCACACACCGAGAACATCCTCTTCCCCCTCGAAGATCTCTGCCACGGTGCCGTCAGCGGCGATGCTCAGGATCTTGCCATCCGAGGCGGTGCCAACGTACATGGTCCCATCGGGCCCCGCCGCCAGCGAGGTGCAGCTCTCCTCATCGGTGCCCAGCACGTCCTGCGACGAGCCACTCGCCGAGACGCGATAGACGCCACCCCGGTCCGAGCCACCCGCGGCGTAGAGCGTCCCCGCCACCTCAACCATGTCAAGCACGTGTGGCTGGCTGATCGTGGTGATCACCGATGCTTCGTCGGCGAGCGTGTAGATGCGTCCGCCCGGTCCCGTGCCCGCGGCCGCCGAGCCGTCCGCGCGGCCAAGCAGTGACCACACGTAGCTCACGGGCAGGTCCCACGCCAATTCTGCGCTGCCATCTGCCGCGACCCGGAAGATCTTGCCGCCCGGGCCGGTGCCCGCCAGCAGACCGCCATCCTCCAGTGGCAGGAGGCTCACAACCATGAACTGGCCGGTGTCATGCACCAGCTTCGCGCCGTCCGCTTCGGTCCAGCGGTAGATGCGGCCGGGGTTGGCCGTGCCGAACCACACCGCGTCGCCGGCGGCAGCCACTGACCAGATATACGGCTCGTCCACCTCCGCCAGGACGGTCGCCGCCGGGGCCAGCAGCACGGTCCCGTCGCTGCGCACCAACACCCCTTCGGCGTCGCCGGACTCAAAGTCATCGGCGTCGTCCTGGGTCCAGTCACTCAGTTGCCGCGTCAGTGCGTCGCCATCAGGTTCCGGGTGGCCGAAAACGTCGGCCTCGTCGTCCAGGTCATCGCCATCATCGTCAAGCAGAAGGTCCTCGTCGTCATCGTCGAGGGCCCCGTTGATCGCATCCTCGGGATTGGCGTCCAGGTCTAGATCCAAGTCGGTATCATCCGCCGCGGCGTAGCCCCGATCAAGGGCCGAAGCAGCCCACCAGAGTCGCTCCAGACCGTAGTTGGCAGCAGCAGCCGACGCGAGGCCGTCTTCGTCATCCTCATCGCCTGCGTCCTTACCCGACACCTTGCCGCGCTCTCCCTGGCGATCCTCGGTCGGGATCCGGATGGCCTCCCACCCATACAGCACATAGTCGGTGGGCAGTGTCACGCCCAGTTCGGTATATCCGGCGTCCATATCGGTGCGAGCCGCGTCCGCCATGCTCTCGGCCATCGACAGCGGCAGATGCGGCAGCTCAGTTCCCTGCACGGCCAGCGTGATTTCGGGCAGCGCCACCGCCGCGTAGAGCTGGTCCGCACGCTTCATGTCACGGATGATCACTGCGATGTCGTCGATGCTGTTCATCTGGGGCATCATAAGCCGCAGGCGAGATTTGATGCTCCACTCCTCGGCCCCCGCACCTGCGCCGACGCGGATCTGCCCCTTCGGGAGATTTTCGGGCATCTGGAGGGTCACGACTTTCTCGATCGGGTCGGCGCCCTCGGGCCGCAACACCACGTGGATGTTCAGCGGCTTGCCCGCGCGCGCGACGCTCTCCTCGGTGTAGATTCGCTCCACCGCCGCCGAGCGGTCGACGCCCGTAATGCTCACTCGCGCCTCCAGCGAGGCGATCTGCTGGGGCTGGAACCGGTTGCGCGTCATCATACCGACCGCTTCGGAGACCCATCCGGTGATCGGACGCAGCATACCGGGATGCCAGACGACGTCGCGGCGGGTGATCTCAGCACCCTTCTCGCCCCGCAGGACGAAATCGATCGTGCCCACGCCCGGCGTGCCCGGGCTGAAGCTCGTCTCCAGCGCTCCCGCCAGCACCGACATCAGGATTCCCGGAGTCACCAGTTGCTGGCGGGCCACCTCGAAGTCAAACTCGCGCGTGATATCCCGGTCCTCGTCTGTCACCACGAAGTGGGCCGGGATCGTTGGTGCTTCATGCCCGATTGTGCCGCCGATCGACCAGTTGCCGTCCATCAGCAGCGCGCCCGCCGGCTCCATCGACGAGGCCAGCTTGTTCGATCGAGACATGCTGGGGATGAATTCATGCACCCAGGCGGTCGTCATTGGGAGTTCGACCGGCCCGAGAGCCATCATCGGATGACCAAAGGCCAGCACATCGTTGCCCTCGCGCCAGGTGAGTGTGCCAATGCCGGTGATGTCGAAGGTCCCTGTTGCGAAAGTCACGCCCACCGCCGCGCCCGGCACCAGTTCCGCGGGGACGGAATCGCGCATCTGGCCCGGACCGACCATCGGCTCGATGCCGTAGGGCTCGAAGAACTCGCGCAGCACTTCCATGCCTGCATCCTGCAGGCCGGACGCATAGATCAGCGGCGCCACGGGCTGCATGTTAATGGTGTTCGGCCCGCCGAAGGCTTCGCGGGCAACGGTGATCGGCTCGATGCGGGCTTCCGTCACCCAGCGCCCGTCCACCAAAGCCCCTCGCAGCGGGTGGTCGCCCGGCAGCAGTGCCTGCGGGTTGTCGCCGGGGTGCGCGTCCAGCATCGCCTCAATGGGCGTAATGCCGCAGATCGGTTCGCGAGAAAAGCCCCAGCCGTACGCGACCGCGCCGAGCAACTTGCCATTGATGTACACGGGGCTGCCGCTCATACCGCCGATGATCCCCGACTCGCGCTCGACGACCGGCCCGGTGGTTATCCGCGCAAGAATCATGTCCTCGCCCAGGATGGCCTTCGACAGCACACCAAGCACTTCAAGCTCGAAGCGCTCGATAGTCACTCCCGAGAACACGCTCAGACCGTACCCCTGTGCGCCGCGCTCAACTTCAGAAGCGCGAATCATGGTGGCTGGGTCAAAGCGGGCCGAATCGGCATGCACAAGGGTGCAGCACAGCAGGGATGCAACGACCATGAGGTGAGCGGATCTGCGGACCATGTATCGCGCTCCTCGAACGGTTCAGCGGGGCTCTTGACGAAAACGCGGAACACCGATGTTTCCGGGTATTCAACAGCATTTGAGGGCCCAAGTCAAGCACGCCTGTGGTGGCCACACTCAGTGGTGCGCGCTTGCATTGGGCATGTCCTTGTGCTAAGATTTAAGCGATGGAACCTGAAATTACTGAGGGCTCCGGACGCCTCGCCGTGATCGGCGGGACCTTCGATCCCGTACATTACGGGCACCTGATGATCGCTGAGGACGTGCGGCTGCGTTTGGGGCTGCAGCGTGTTCTGTTCATGCCTGCCGGCGAGCCGCCTCACGGGACCGCTACCTGATGGCCGTGCTGGCGACAGCCGGTAACCCGCACTTCCAGGTATCGCGTCGCGAGATTGACCGCCCGGGCATTTCATTCACCATCGACACCGTCCGCGAACTCAACGAGGAGCTCGGCGACGACGCTCCGGTATACTTCGTGACCGGGGCCGACTCTATCCTCGAGATGGACACCTGGCGCGAGCCTGACGCGGTGCTCACCGAAGCGCAGGTCGTAGCTGTGCCGCGGCCGGGCTGGCGCGGAGCGTGCCGCGCGCGTTACCGTCATTCAGTCGCCGGCCGTCGATATCTCATCGACCTTGATCAGGGCACGCATCGCTGCGGGCGAATCGGCCCGCTACCTGTGCCCAAGACCAGTGCTTGACTACATACACAAGACCGGGCTTTATCGCCCGAATGGCAGGGGTGGAGAACCGTGCGCTCGGTAGTTGACTACCTCATATATGCATGTGCGTTCTGCATCATCGGCGCAGGCGCGGTTGGCGCCTATGACGCCGTCACCATGCCTGCACAGGTGACCCTCTCCGATACCGGCGAGACCGCCGGGCCCTTCGACGTCATGCCAACGCCCTTCCCCGGGCGCAGCAAGATCACCATGTTGATCGTCGGCGCCGATGACCGCGAGGGCGAAGGCGGTCGCTCAGACACAATGATCCTGCTTTTCATCAACCCCCGCAGTCGCCAGACCGCGCTGATGAGCGTCCCGCGTGACCTGCTCGTCAACATACCTGGACATCACAGAACCAGGATCAACCATTCATATCAGTATGGGGGCGTTGACCTGACGCGCGAGACCATTGAGGAGGTCTTCGGCGTCGATATTGACTTCTACGCCAAGGCCGACTTCGAGGGCTTCATTGAGATCGTCGACATGCTTGGCGGCGTGGACGTTGAAGTGCAGGACGTCGAGGGACGCGGCCGCGGGATGAACTACGATGACGACAGGGACGGGCCGAACGGGCTGCACATCCACCTCAAGCCCGGCCTCCAGCATCTGGACGGTGAGAAGGCTATCGGCTGGGTACGCTACCGGAAATCAAACACCTACGGACTGGGCGACGGCGACTTCGGCAGATCGGGACGCCAGCAGGAGTTGCTCAAAGCCCTCGTGCAGCAGAAGCTCAAGGTCAGAAACTGGCTCAACCTGGCGAAAGTCGCCCGCAAGGTCATGGACTGGGTCGAGACTGACTTGAGCGTGCGCGAAGCCGGGGAACTGGCTTTGGTCCTCAAGGAAATCAAGCCCGAGAACGTGATGCAGGCCTCTCTGCAGCCCTACCTCCGCGACCGTCCCTTCAACGGCATGGCGGTCGTGGACATCAGCGACAGCAGCATCCGCCACGTGCTGGACGAGGTGGACGATCACCTGCGCTCAGCGCCGGGCCTGACCGCCGATATCATCGTCCTCAACGGCAGCGGGCACCCCGGAGCGGCCGCCGCAGCCGGCGCCAGACTCTCACGCCAAGGTTTTGAGCCCGAAGACACCGGCAACGCCGACGATTTCGATCACGAGGACACAGTCATCCGCTACCCGGGCGAGCAGGGCGCTGCGGCCCGTGCCATCCGGCGCGCGCTGGGTACCGGTGACCTCGAGGAGATCGAGGCCGATGACACCAAGGCGGACGATCAGATAACAATTGTGATCGGCAGAGACTTTGATTTCGAGCACAGCGACGAGGACTGACCCCATAAAGAGGCAATAAGAGGGAGGCCCGGCGTATTGGATCTGGATCCGGAACTGAAGGCGTTTAAGATAGCGCAGGCCGCTGTGAATCGGACCGCGGAAGACGTGACGGTCCTGGACATGCGACCTTTGATGAGCATTTGCGATTACTTCGTGCTGTGCAGTGGCCGTTCGCGCCTGCACGTCAACGCCATCGCCGAAGAGATCGAAGAGGCCATGGAGGCCGAGGGGCTCACGCGGCGTCACCGCGAGGGAATTCCGGACTCCAGTTGGGTCATCACGGACTTCGATGATGTCGTCGTGCACATCTTCGAACCCCATGCGCGTGAGTTCTACAACCTCGAGGGACTGTGGGGAGACGCGCCCAGACTCGAGATCCCCGAGGAGCAGGCGGAGCCCGAAAAGGCGGAGTAGCGACCATGGCCGGCAGTGATCTGCCACCCGAGACCGACGCCGAGCGCGAGGCCGAACTGGGCAAGCTCTTCCTGCGGGCGCGCCGAGCCCTCAATCAGGGCAAGATCCCTCAGGCCGAGAGCATCGCTGAGCAGATTCAGCAGATGGTGCCCGACACCACCAGCGCCGAGGAGCTGTCCGGCGACGTCGCCATGGCAAACAAGCGCTACGGCGAGGCGCGCGACCGCTTCCAGCGAGCCCTCGAGATCGAGCCCGCAAACTCCGATGCGGAGCGCAAGTATGGCGAGGCGGTTCTCGTCATCGCGCAGGGCAGCCGCTTACGCGAGCGCGTTGAGGAGATCGCCGAGGATCCCGAGGCGTATAAGAGCCAGAAGAAGCTCCCGTGGCTGGCTGCCTTCTACTCCGTCATCCCCGGCCTCGGGCAGGTATACAACCGGCAGTATGAAAAGGGCATGGCTCTGGTGGCGGGCGCTCTCATCCTGCTGGCGTGGATACTCTCGCAACTGGTGTCCTACTCCGGCGCCAGTCTCATCGCCGAGTCAGGTCGCAGGTCGGGCAAACTCGACGTCGACCGCGCCCAGCAGGTGGTCGACGCCTGGGGACCGTTGACCTGGGCCCTCGTCTCGCTGGCCATCGCTGTGTACCTCGCCATAACGATCTACAGCATCCTGGACGCCTACCGCACCTGCAAGCAGGACATCCAGGAGGCCGATGAGCTGGGCGTCGAGGTTTGACGGGACGCTCCCCCGCGCCAGGCCGCGTGATCGTACTCCCATATCGGTGATCGCACCATGCGCCGCAGTATGCAAGAGCTTTTGCGCCGACCGCTGGGACCGCTCAAGCTCGAGCGGGAACAGGGCTTTTGCGACCGCGCGGTGACCGGCGGTATGCTTGCCCTGATGCGTCTCACCGCCGAGGAGCTTCGCGCCTGCGGCAGCGACCTGCAGCTCGGCAAGCTCGATGACCTCGTCGCCTGCTTCGAGCACTACCATGACCTCTCCCCCGACAAGCGCGAGCCCGTCATATGCCGGGCCGAGGCGTTCTTCCAGACGCTGGCCGCCAACGCCGCGCCATCCGAGGACGCCGCCCCGCCTGCCCGCACTGCGAAGCCCTCCGCACCGGCAACCGACACGCCCGTGCGCTGGGACGATCCCATCACGGAGTTGTCCGGCATCGGGCCAAGCCGCGCGCTGGCCCTCGGCGGTCTGGGTATCGAGACCGTCGGCGACCTGCTCAGGCACTACCCCGCCCGTTACGAAGATCGCCGCCGCGTGGTGAAGTTGGCGGAACTGGTGCATGGGCAGATGGCAGTCGTCCGCGTCGAAGTAGCCGGCAAGGGCCGCGTGCATCGTCGCGGTCGGCGCGGCACGTCACGACTGCCGGTCACCGATGGCACCGCGCAGGCCGAGCTGGTCTGGTACAACCAACCCTACCGGGTGCAGAACCATGCGCCCGGCGACGGGCTGCTCGCCGTCGGGACCGCGCGCGTGGATGGCGGCAAAATCACCGTCAGCGTCAGCGAGTGCGAGTCTGCCGCCAATGGTGACGGGCCACATGCCGGGCGCATCGTACCCGTCTACCCGCTCACCGACGGCGTCTCCCAGCGCATGCTCCGCGGGTTGGCGGCCCAGGCCTTGCGCCGCTGCCCGGGCGTCCCGCCCGACCCGATCCCCGAGGCCCTGCGGGCCCGGCGCGCGCTGATCGATCAGCGCGAGGCCATCGAGGCAATCCACTTCCCCACCGGCGACGCCGCCCAGCAGCAGGCGCGCCGGCGCATGGCCTACCAGGAACTGTTCATGCTGCAGATCGGCCTGGCGCTTCGCCGCCTGCTGGTCAAGTCCCCAGTCGCCGGCCGAGCCCTGAACGGCCCCGGAGCGATCGACCGGCTGGTGCAGGCGCTTCCCTTCGAGCCCACCGGCGCCCAGACGCGAGTAATGGATGAGATCGCGGCCGACCTTGCCGCCGACTCACCCGCTCATCGCCTGATCCACGGAGATGTCGGCTCAGGCAAGACCGTGGTGGCCGCAGCGGCGGTGATGATCGCCGCCAGATCAGGAGCGCAAGCGGCGCTCATGGCGCCGACCGAGCTGCTGGCCGAGCAACACTTCGAGACGCTCAACAGTCTGCTCGGACCACTCGGACTGCGACTCGGTCTGTTGACCGGCAGCCTGCCTGCGGCGGAGCGCTCAGCGATGCGCGAGGCACTGGCGGCTGGCGAGATCGACTGTGCGATCGGCACGCATGCCCTCTTCTCCGAGGGAGTGGACTTCCGCGACCTCGCACTCGTGCTCATCGACGAGCAACACCGTTTCGGAGTCAGGCAGCGCGCGCGCCTCGCCGACAAGGGCAAGCGCCCCAACCTGCTCGTGATGTCCGCCACTCCCATCCCTCGCACACTCGCGCTCACCGCTTATGGCGACTTCGATGTCTCGACTATCGACGAGTTGCCGCCTGGGCGCAAGCGTCCCGACACTCAGCTTCTCCCCGGCGGCGAGCGCGGGCATGCCTGGGAGTTCGTGGCCGAGCAACTTGCCGAAGGCCGCCAGGCGTACGTGGTCTGCCCAGCAATCGAGGAGTCCGACGAGCTGAACATCGCCGCCGCAGAGGCGACCTTCGACGAGCTGGCCCACGGGCCGCTGCGCGACTGGCGAGTGGGACTTATCCACGGTCGCATGGACACCGCCGGGCGCCGCGATGTCATGGCCCGCTTCCGCGATGGGGAGATCGACGTGCTGGTCGCGACCAGCCTCATCGAGGTCGGCGTGGACGTCCCGAACGCGTCGGTAATGGTCATTGAGAGCGCCGAGCGTTTCGGCCTGGCGCAGCTTCACCAGCTTCGCGGGCGGGTGAGTCGGTCCGGCCACCAGCCATACTGCCTGCTGGTGCCCGGCCCATGCGGGCCAGACGCCTTCGACCGGCTGGCGGTGCTGGCCCGGACTCACGATGGCTTTGAGATCGCCGAGGAAGACCTGCGCCGGCGCGGCCCTGGCGAACTCGAGGGCGCGGCCCAGAGCGGGTTCGACGCCCTCCGACTGGGCGGGATGCTGGCCGACACCGTGACTCTGGCGGCCGCGCGCGAGGACGCCTTCGAATTGATAGACGCGGACCCGCAGCTGGCGGCTGACGACAACCAGGAGCTTGCGGCCTGGGCGCGCCGTCTGCACCAGCAGAAACTGTGGACATTGTGAGGAGCTGCAAAATTCGATGAGAGTCATAGGCGGCAGCGCGAGGTCACTGCACCTGCAGTGCGACAGGGTCTTGCGCATCAGGCCAACTACTGATATGATGAGGGAGACACTGTTTAACAGCCTGGGCCCGCGCGTCGTGGGCGCAGCTTTTTGTGATTTATACGCGGGCTGTGGAAGCGTCGGAATAGAGGCGCTCAGCCGTGGGGCCGCGAAGACGGTCTTCGTGGAGAGAGACCGTCGCTGCCAGAACAGCATCCAGGTCAACCTCGAGCATACGAGGCTGTCCGAGTGTGCTTGTGTGGAGGGCGGCGAGCTTCCTTCAGCGTGGAGCCGGGTCGCGCGGCAGCACGGGCCCTTTGACATTGTCTTCGTTGATCCGCCCTACGGCCACGAGCCGCTGCCAGATTTGGCACGGCGTCTGGTGATCGAGGGCGAGGGACTGGCGCCGGACGGACTGGTTGTCATCCAGCACGGTCGCGACCAGGAACTGGCTGACCTGACCGAGCCAGACCGCGAGAAGATGTTCGGGGAAACCAGACTCGCTATCTACGAGGTCGAGGGGGACGGGCAGGGAAACCATGAATGAGCGCGAGCGGATCGCGATCTGCCCTGGCACCTTTGATCCGGTCCACAATGGACACCTTGACATCATAGGACGCGCAGCGCAGTTGTTCGATCGGGTCATTGTGGTCGCCGCGGACTACAGCGGCAAGCAGACTCTTTTTGATCTGGCCGAACGCGAACAACTGCTGCGGGAAGTCTGCGCCCACTTGGCCAACGTCGAGGTCGAGTCCTTCGGCGGCCTGCTCACAGATTTTGCTCGAAGCAGGGGCGCGGTCGCGATGGTTAAGGGCCTGCGCACCGCTGACGACTTGCAGCACGAGCAGCAGATGGCTATGATGAATCGCCAGTTGCTGCCAGAGATTGACACTGTGCTCTTGATGACGTCGCCCGGAGCGCTCTATCTCAGTTCGACGCTTATCAAAGAGGTACACGCGCTGGGCGGGGACGTAAGCCGGTTTGTGCCCGCAGTTGTCGCTGAGGCCCTCGCCCGCAAGGGACGGCAGCCGCAGCGATAGTATAGATGCGATGCACCGCTGCAATCGGGTACGCCTGCATGCCTTTGGGAGGTCAGCAGATGGAGATACTGAGGCTTCTCGATGAGCTCGAAGAGATGGCTGATTCCGGCGAACGGTGGTACTGTCGCGTACCGCCATTCATCGGCAGAACCGTGCTGGACGCGGCAGACCTGTTCGAACTGATCCACAAGATGCGCTCCAGTCTGCCTCAGGAGATGACCGAGGCGACCCAGCTGGCGCGCGACCGCGACCGCATTATTGAGGAAGCCCAGGCTCAGCGGGCCAAGATCATCGAGGCCGCGCGTGAGCAGGCTCAACTCATGACCAGCAACGACGAGCTGGTCAAGCAGGCCGAATCAAAGGCCCAGGCGATCATTGACGAGGCCGCCGTCGAAGCCGACAGCATTCGCTCTGAGGCCGAAGCGTGGGCGCGAGGCGTCATAGAGAGACTCGAGAACTACACAAATCGCATTCAGGCAACTGTGCAGAAGACAAAGAAGGTGCTTCTGGCGCAGGCCTCGCGTGACCCTGAGGAGCCTCTGCCCCCCGACGAGGCGGAGGAGTAAGCCGCCGGCTCGGGAGGTCGACGCTTGAAGCACGCTCCCGCATGACGCCGCCCTCACGGGGCGTCGCACGTGTGTGTCTGCACCTATGCACCCGCTCCAACGGAGGCGCATGCCGTGAAGGTACTCGTCATAAACTGCGGGAGTTCATCGCTCAAATACGACCTGTTCGACACCGTCACAGAGCAGTCCCAGGCAAAGGGCCTCTGTGAGCGAGTCGGGATCGATGGCGGAACCGAAGCGCTCATCGAGCATGAAGTTGCTGGCAAGGACGCCTTCGAGAAGCCGGCCTGTATGCCCGACCACACCGTGGCCATCAAGTACGCCCTCGAGGCGCTTACCGACACCGACCACGGCGTTATCGATTCGCTAGATGAGATCGCGGCGGTCGGACACCGTGTGGTGCATGGCGGCGAAGCCTTCGCCGAATCGGTTGTCATCGACGACGAGGTCGAGCAGGCCGTCGAGGACTTCTGCGAACTGGCGCCCCTTCACAACCCACCGAACCTGCTGGGCATCCGCGCCTGTCGCAAGGCGCTGCCCGGCGTACCGCAGGTCGCGGTCTTTGACACCGCTTTCCACCAGACAATGCCCCCGCAGGCCTACATCTACGCCCTGCCCTACGAGCTCTACGAGGAGCACCGGGTCCGCCGCTACGGTTTCCATGGCACCTCGCACCGCTACGTCTCGCTGCGTGCTGGCGAGTACCTGCAGGAGCAGGGCATCGCGGTCGAGGACCACAAGGTCGTCACCTGCCACCTGGGCAATGGTGGCTCGATGGCGGCCGTCCTCGCCGGCAAGTCGATCGACACAACGATGGGCATGACACCCCTTGAGGGACTGGTCATGGGCACGCGCTGTGGCGACCTCGACCCGGCTCTGCCCCTCTACCTGATGGACCTGCTCGGGCAGGACGCCAAGCAAATAGACGCGCTCATGAACAAACAGAGCGGTCTCCTGGGCGTGTCCGGTGTCAGCAGCGATATGCGCGACAACCAGAACGCGAGCGTCGAGGGCGATGAGCGCGCGCAGCTCGCGGTCGACCTCTTCTGCTACCGAGTGCGTAAGTACCTTGGCGCCTATGCCGCTTCCCTGGGCGGTCTGAACTGCATCGTCTTCACGGCGGGTATCGGCGAGAACGATCCCCCGCTGCGCGCTCAGGTCGTCGAGGGCTTGCAGTTTATGGGCGTGAAGATCGACGAGTCGCTCAATGACACACTGCAATTGCACGACGGCGTCGCTCGCATCAGCGCGGATGACTCGCCCGTGCATGTGCTGGTCGTCAAGACCGATGAGGAACTGATGATCGCTCGCGACACGGTTGAGCTGCTCACAGGTAGCTGATCCGCCCCACGACGGGAGGTCCGCTGCGCGCTGATGGTGAATCTGCGCGCCGGCCACGCGTTAGGGGTCCAATCGACCAAGACAAGCCTGGATACAGCCCCTCCGGGGGCGAGACACGCAAAGGAGACGGGAGCTTATGGACGCGATCGAGGTGCTCAATGGCCTTGCCCTGATCGCGGCGGTGGTGCTCGCTGTGTTGGCGGTGCATCTGCGCGACGTGCTTAAGGGCGCGATAGCGCTCGCACTGATGTCTGCGGTCCTCGCGGCCGTGTTCTACGGCATGGGTGCGACCTTCGCCGCAATGTTCGAACTGAGCGTGTGCGCGGGATTCATCACCGTGCTGCTGCTGGCCGTCATCGCGCTCACGGAAGCGAGGAATGAACAGTGAAACTGGCGACCGGTATCGGGGTGAGCGTCGGGCTGTTCGCCGTCCTCGTCTATGTATTCATTATGGGTGACGTCATCACGCCGATCGCCCTGGCCGTTCCCGCACCGTTGCGCACGGTGCTGTGGGAGTGGCGCGCACTTGACCTCGTCGGCCAGATCCTCATCATCCTCGGCGGCGCCTTCGGTGTGCTGGTGCTGACCAAAGAGAGGATTGAGACCTGATGCTCTTCAACTCAATCGCAGGTTTCGCGCTCTTCTTCATCGGCCTTTACGCCATGATCACGCGCACGAACCTGCTGCAGGTCGTTATTGGTCTCGAAATCATGGCGCGCGGGGTGTCCTTGCTGTTCATCCTTGCGGGCCATTTCCATGGCAGCATGGAAGTCGCGCAGGCCGTAGTCATCACGACCATTCTGATCGAGGCAGTGACAGTCGCGATCGCCCTGTCTCTTGTCGTTGCCGCCTACAAACATAACCGCAGCCTCAGTGTTGAGAGCGTCCGGCGGCTGAAGGGGTGAGCAGCCACGTCAATTGAACTGACTGCTTCGTTGACCGTCCTACTGCCATTACTCGGCTCGTTGCTCGTACCGCTCGTCGGTATGATGAGCACTCGAGCCATGAAGTGGTACACTGTCGTGCTGAGCTTCGTCACCGGTGGGCTTACCATCAGACTGCTCAGTGTCGCGAGCGAGGTACCGCTGACAGCACACTACTGGATCCCGGGCGCGGACGTCAGTGTCAGCCTCCAGCTCACCGGTATCGGCCTTTACGTGGCCGCCGTCGCTGGCTGCATCGGCGCTCTGACCATGCTCTACGCGATCAAGTACATGGAGAACGACGAAGAGGAATACCCCCCCACACGCTACTACTTCCTGAGCACCCTCTTCATCGGCTCGATGATCGCCCTTGCCCTCTCAGACAACTTCCTCACCCTCTACATCTTCTGGGAGATCATCGGTTTCTGCTCATACGCTTTGATCGCGTACTACTACAACGACCCCAAATCGCTGCGCGCAGGCTCCAAGGCCTTCATCGTCACCCGCTTTGGTGACATCGGTCTGCTCGTCGGCGTCGTCATGCTGTGGTCGGCCATGTCCCGGCACGGCAACCCCACCTTCAACATCGCCGAGACGATGGCTGCCGTCAAGGCCGGCTACATCTCGACCTGGGTGCTTGGCGTCGTTGGAGCGGGTTTCCTCGCTGGCGCAATCGGCAAGTCCGCGCAGTTCCCGCTGCACGTGTGGCTTCCCGACGCCATGGAAGCGCCGACGACCATCTCCGCGCTTATCCATGCGGCGACCCTGGTCAACGCTGGCGTCTACCTGTGCGCGCGCATGATGCCGATGTTCGATGAGGTCCTCTGGTGGCTGCCGACGCTCATGTATATCGGCGCCTTCAGCGCGCTGCTTGCCGGGGTGCTTGCGCTCGTTGAGAAAGACCTCAAACGTGTGCTGGCGTTCTCCACGATCAGCCAGCTTGGCTACATGATGGCGGGTGTGGGCGCGGCGTCGATCTTCGCCAGCCAGTTCCACCTGCTCAACCACGCCATCTTCAAGGCTCTGCTCTTCCTGTGCGCCGGCGCAATTATCCATGCGACCGGCACCCGCAATATGATGCAGATGGGCGGGCTCAAGAAGCTCATGCCCGCCACACACGTGTGCTTCCTCATCGGCGTCTTCGCCCTCGCAGGCGTGCCGCTGTTCAATGG
>JALGSU010000030.1 GCA_029821735.1 Candidatus Zipacnadia bacterium
GCCAGCGTCTCGCCGCTGCTCGCGTCGAAAAGCCCCACTTTGACTGCCGTCGTCCCCAGGTCGATGCCCATCAGAGCTTCGCGCGCCACGGCTACCAGCCCGCCTTCGCCGCAAGAACTCGGTCCATCAGCCGCCGCGCGTTGCCCCAGAACACATCCTCGATCGTGTCCTCCATATATCCCAGCCCGTGTATCGTGTCCCCCAGCGCCGCCATCATCTCGTACACGGTCAGCGTATACCCGGCCTCCACTTCCGGCGGCTGCCGGTCGGTGTTCCACGAATAATCCCCGCTCACCAAGTTCACGTACGCCTCCCCGCGCCACGTCCGCCGCCCGCGCATATAGAAGATCGGCTGGTCGGTCGCAAAGAGCAGTCGTTCGGGCCCGAAGCGATCGAGCGCGAGCGCCAGCACCGCCGGGTTCAGCACCGCCGATGTGTCGAACAGTATCCCCGGATCATCGGCCAGCGGCGCGAATCCCGCTCGCGCGTGATAGCCCGAATACGACCGCCCCAGGTGCGCGATCACCAGCACGATCTCCGGATACCGCTCGCGAATCTCCAGAATCTCCGCAATGTTCGCCGGGTCTGCCAGCCGGTCGGCTCGAGGAATGTGCAGCGTCAGCCACGCCCCCAGATCGTTGAGCACCTCTAGCTGGTGGTGAGGCAGGAAGTCAAAAACACTCACATCCCCGCCGACCCAGTTCGGGTCAAGCCGCTCGTACGGCTTCACCCCGAGGATATGCGGCAGGCGAAGTTGTGCCAGCAGCGTCTCCTGATCCCACGTCGGCGGCGCGAGCGCCAGTGCATACGACTCCGACCCCGCCAGTCCCTCCGACAGATACGCGTTGCTCGCCTGATGCAGCCCATGCGTCCGAGGCGATCCGAAGCACAGGAAATCCACCTCGCGCCCCGGACTCCGGCCCGGCGATCTCCTGCGGGAACTTCGCCGGCCCGACCCGTGGCATGTCCGGCCCAAGATGCTCCGCCAGGTTCACGTGCCGGTGCGCATCGATCACCCGCGCCGGCAGCCACGGCTCGATACGCTCGTCCCAGAACCGCCGATCCACGTCATTAACCTCGTAGTATGGATGTGGCATATACTCGCGCCTTTCCATCCGTCATCACCGCGGCCGTCAACTAGCCCCCCTCGTCCGGAACGGAGAGGGGGGTCGGGGGGAGAGGCGGCCGTCCGCCCTCTACCACGCCCTGGCCTCAAGCAACTCCCCGATCGCTCCCACCGTGAAGTCGCCCATCGCCTCGTCCATCGGCAGCGCAAACTTGGTCAGAATCGTCGAGTGCCCCTCATGGTACGCATGCGCTCGCAGCCACAGCCCGCGCGCAACCGCCGCTTTGTGGAATCCCAGCGCATCGCCCCGGTCCCGGAACTTCAGCGCCGACATATGCGCCGCACCCCGGGCCTCCACCAGCAACTCCGGGAACTCCACCGGCAGCGCGGCCATCGCTGCATGGTAGTATGCCCCCACTGCCTCGATCCGCTCCGCCTCGCGCTCTATCAGCCCGATGCACCCCAGCGCCACATACGCCGCCAGCGCCGCGTTGCCGTTGGTGCTGATCGCGTCATACTGCTCCAGCAGATCATACTTGCCCCGATATATCAGCGCCGACAGCGGATGCAACCCCGCGGTCATGCCTTTGCCCAGCACGATGAAGTCTGGCGTCAGCCCGAGCCGCTTCGCATAGACCACCTCGGGGAACCAGAACCCCGTCTGGATCTCGTCCAGTGTCATCAGCGCCCCGGTCTCATCGCACAGCCGCCGCGCCAGATGCAGATACTCCGGGTCGACCATGATCGCCTCGCGGTTCATCATGATCGGCTCGGCCCAGAACGCCGCCACGCGCTCGCCATACTGCGCGAACACCGCCGACAGTTCGTCGGGGTCATTCGGCTGCACCATCACGAACTCCACGCCCGTGAAATACTCCGGCCACATGCCCCGCAGCCGCTGGGCGAACAGGTCCGTGCCGTGGTAGTTCCCGTCGAGGGTGATGAACACCGGCGTGCCCTCGCCGGACTTCTCGCGGGCGTAATGCAGTAGCTGTATCTTCATCGCCGCTGCGCACGCCACCGTCCCGGTCGCGCAGCCGGTCAGTACCGTGTTGAGCCGGTCACCGTCGGCCACCAGCGCGTCTGCGTCCGCGCCCGGGTTCATCACTTCAATCAGCTTGCCCGCCAACCGCTTCACCGGCGCCGATGGAATGTTCGAATGATTATCCCACACGATTCCGCGCTCGATCCCATCCAGCAACAGCGCCGTCAACTCCGGATGCTCATACCCCCACGTCATCTGGTAGTGCCCGCCCGTGCAGTCCAGGAAGAGCTGCCGCTGCTCGGTCAGGTAGAACATCCCGTGCCCGGCCAGCAGCTCCTCTGGAGCATCCGTGGCGATGCGCCCGTATGATTTCTGGAACCAGCGCTTATCCGGCCACGCGGCGGCGGGGATCGTGTCCACGATCTCCCCCACCAGCGGCAGCAGTTCGCCCTGCGGAGTCCGGCGCAGGTAGTCTTGCCCCGCCGCCAGCGCCTGCGCCAGCGCGCCGTCGGCATCGCCCATCAGCCCGTCAAATGTCAACGCCATCTGATCCACCTCATCGTCGTTTTCTCACATCGTCGCCTTGGCAGTAGTGCCCGTCGTCGCCGTTCCCCTGTCCCGCCGTTTGCCGTTCTCTGCGCCTCCGTGTCTCTGCGGTTTGCCGTTCCCGCCCACTACCCCACAAACATCACTTTCCCGCACCGTCCCTCATCTGCCGTCCGCAGCGCCTCGTCCGCATCGTCAAGCCCGAACCTGTGCGTGATCGCGGGCGCGAAGCTCATCCCGCTGGTCGCGAGGAACCGCGCGAAGTCCCAACTCCAACCCAGCGGGAAGACCACTGAGCCCACTATCGTGCACGCCTTCCCGTGGATCTGCGTCGGGTTGATGACCTTGTCATCCTGCCCCACGCCGACGATCGCGATCCGCCCGTAGCGCGCGATCGACGGGATCATGCACTCGCGCGCGGCGGTGCTCCCGGAAGTCTCGATGATGCAGTCGACTCCGTCGATCCAGTCCACACCCGGCACTTGCGCGAACTCCACCGCTCGCTCGGTCACATCTTCCTCAGCGGCGTTCACTACCGCGTCCGCCCCGCACGCCAGCCCCAGTTCCAGCCGCTCGGGCGCGATATCCGTGCCCACCACGCGCAGCCCCATCGCCTTGGCGATGAGCACCGCGCTCAACCCCACCGGCCCGAGCCCGAACACCGCCAGGCTCTCATGCGCCCGCGCCTCGATCCGCCTCAGCGCCGAATACGCGGTCGTGCCCACACACGCCATGAACACTCCGTCGTCGATGCTCACCTGCTCCGGCAGCGGGATGCAGTTGGCCTCGCCGGCCGTCATGTACTCCGCGAAGGACCCCGGCCGGCTCACCCCGTAGCACTGGTGCCCGTGCCGACATCGCACGGTCTCCCCGCGCGCGCACATATCGCACACGCCGCAGCCCTGGTGATGGTGCACACTCACCCGGTCACCCACTTCCAGGTTCACGATCCCCGGCCCCAGCGCCACCACTTCGCCCGCAGGCTCATGCCCGCCGATCTGATTCATGTCCCTGTCGCCGCGGTACACGTGCAGGTCTGACCCGCATATCCCGGTGGCGAGGACGCGGATGAGCGCCTCGCCATGCTGCGGCTCAGGCGTCTCGAACTCGCGCACCGCAACCGTCCGGTTGCCTGTGAAGACAACGCCCTTCATGCTGCACCTCGCTGCTGCTTTCTGATTGTGCCACGCAATTTCGCCGCACCCACGTCCGCCCCTCTGCCTGCCCACCATAGCTTCAGCGAAGGTGGGTGCCCCGCCGGCCGTTTCTGTCAGTCCTCATGTGTGTCACTCCAGCGGTGTCGCACCGTCCTCAGTCAGCCGCTCCAGCCGCTCCCCGCCGTGCAGGAACCAGCTCAGCGCCTCACCGTCAGCGCCCAGGCGCACCGCCGCCATCTCGCCATCGGTGCTCAGCCCCATGCCCGCCAACTCGCCCTCGCCCGTCCGCCACAGCACCACGATCTCCTCGTCTCCCACTTCGGCGCTAATCGCGTATCCCGCCTCCACCCGCTCCGCACGCGCCGCCCCCGTCTTCGCCTCGCCCTTGCGATACGGCCAGATCAGCGTGACGAACTCCGTCGCGTCCGTCGCCTCGCTCGTCGCCGCGGTCAGATGGTATTGAGTCAGCTTGACGCGCGGTCGCGGCGGCGGATCGAACTGGTCGGTCTGGCTCACCGTCAGCCCCGCCGGGGCTAGCATGCTGATGTCGCAGCCCGCCTCACCCACCGCAACCCGAATATCCTCGGGCCCGTTCACTGTCATCTCCGTCGGCGCATGCAGCCAGTACTCGAAGGTCGCCGGCTCAGGCGTCGCCAATTCATCAAGCACCAGCACCAGGTCCGGCTTCACGAACAGGATGTGCCGGTTGAACTTGCTCACCAGCCCGTCTGGATATGCGCCCGCCGTCTCACCCATCACATAGTCGTACTCTTCCGACGTCTCGAAGCGCGCGATCCGCCCCATCGGCGACGAGTTATGCGCGTTCTGGCTGATGCCGTTGACCGTGATGTTGTTCACCGACCGCGTCGTCCACATCCACTGCTTGTGGTGCTTGCTCCCATACGAATCCCGTCGTCCGGTCCGTATCAGCAGCGGCTCCCCATACGCATACAGCAGGAACGAGTTCTGCGATTCATAGCCATGGCTCTGCGATCCGAACGGACTGGACTTCAGCTCGATCTGCACGTCATTGTTCGAGTCCGTCAGGTCAGTATGCAGCAGCGCCAGCCCGGTGCCCTCAAACACCCGCGAGTCGGGCAACTCATCCAGCCGACCTGCCTCCACATCCGGCAGCGCGCCTCGCACAAACCCCACATACCCGCCGCCCACCGACGGTCCGCCAAGCTGCTCCACGTACGCCTGCCAGTGCGCGTTTTGCGCCTGCGAGGCGAAGATGCTCACCAGACCGACGTTGCTCGTGCTCTTGCGCCCGCCCGCGTGGTCTCCGAAGCCGCCGCTCGGGCAGTTCGGCGGCATCAGGTAGATCGGGAAATACCCCGCCTGCGAGAAGAACGGTTTCTGGTACCCATCAACTCCCAGCGCCGTGCGCTGCACGTCCAGCCACCACGTCACGCGGCTCAGGTAGCTCGACCAGTACGCCGCCCCCTCATGCCAGCCGCCATCGTCATCGGCCCACACCGGATACGCGTTCGCGAACACGTTGGCCGCGAACCACACCCAGTCCTCAGCTCCGGGCACCTCCCCCAGGAACGCGATCCCGATCTCGCCCAGGAAGTGCCACGCCCGGTTCGAGTGGCTCGCATACGGTCGCCACAGGTGCCGCGGATACAGGTGCCGGTACATCTCGTCCCCGCGCACTGCCATGACCTCGCGGCACTTCTCCCGCTCCTCTTCAGTCAGCAGGTCGTTCACGAACGTATACGTGCGCGAGAAGTAGTAGTTGTAGGGCATGCCCGCCTCGTCATTGTACCGGTAGCCCGTGGCGCCCTTGGGGTCCCACTCCGCCGCTGCCATCAGCAGTTCGCGCGCCTTCTGCCCATACTCTTCCGGCCCGCCCAGCAGGCGCGTGAACGCCAGCGTCGCCGCGCCGTTGAGCACCTTCGTGGCGTACGTCCGGTTCCCCCACCAGATCTTCCGCCACTCATCGCTGCCTCGCACGGTGCCCTCCGGATACTTCGGCGGCTCCTCCGTAGGCGGCGGGTTGGCCATGATCTTCTCACACTCAGCGACCAGCCCGGCGTAGCGATCCGCCATCCCGCCTGCGGCCAACTCGCGCAGGTTCGGTACATCCTCCGGCCGCACGAACAGTCGCGGGTGACCAGCTGGCACGCGCGCCAGTAGCTCCTCTCGCACTGGCAGCGCGAACTCGTTGACGCCCTCGGGCATGGTCAGCCCACGCGCCCGGCTCCACTCCGACCGCCCGCCCTCAGCGTCGATCGCGGCCACTCGCCACCACAGCTCCCCCGTCGGCAGCGTCTGCGGCGGACAGTGCACATTCAGCCCCGCCACATCCGCCTCGTAGACCACGTCCGCGAAGCCCTCGTCACGCGCCACCTGCAGCGCGTAACTGACCGCCCCCTCCTGCGGCCGCCAGCAGAACCCCGGCGGATTGACCCGCATCTCCCGCCCTTCCTCTGGCCGGAATCCCCACTCCCCCGGAGCCCCGCGCGTGTCATCGAACTCAGTCGCGGCGTTCCCGCACGCCATCACACTCACCACCATTAGCGCGGCCATAAGCAGTTTCGCCATCATTGCCTCCAGTGTCACCGTTCATCCATGCCGCTTGCCTTTGCCGTCTGTAGGGCGGGGTCCCTGCCTGCCCACCAGCTTGTGGGCCATAGCTTCAGCGACGGCCCAAGCTTCAGCGAAGGTGGGTGCCCCGCCGGTCGTTTCTGTTGTCGTTCAGGGGGGCCGGATTATGTGTATCCGGCCCGGCCGTTCAGCCGTCCGCCGTTCACCGTTCGCTTCTCGCCCTTCACCTGCCGCCGACCTTCGCAAGCCCCGCCGTCAACTCATCCAGATGAAACACATACCCAAACATCACTGCGGTCTTCCACATCGCATACTCGAGGTTGCCCTCAGTATCGGCGGAAGCCTTGTTCTCGATCGCCACGCACCCGCCCCGCACCGCCGAACACAGGTACCCCTTGCGCCCCATGTCGCACATCCCGCCCGGCGAGAACCACAGGCACCAGTTGATCGCCCACCCGCAATACACCAGGTGCGTAATGCCCCGCTTCGCCATCAGCCGGTGCAGGTCCCAAGTCCCACCCACCACCAGGTCATCCCCCTGCGGCATCAGCACCGCCGGCATCCCCCAAACGTGTTCCGGCGACCCCTCCGGTCGCGCCGCGAGGTCGAACACCTCACGCTTATGCGCCGCCTGCAGACTCGCGTCGGGAAGCTTCTCCGGATCACCCGGCGGCTGCTCGCCGACTTCCGCTACTGACCGTTCCCAGCACTCCCCGGTCTGGTAGTTGCGGTTAGGCTGCACATGCACCACCTGCAGACCCGCCGCTCGCGCTGCCTGCACCAGTCCCGGCAGCCGGTTCTCGATCATATCGACGGTGCGCGGCACCCACTCGACGGTCCCCAGCACATCCGGCCGTTGCGCGCCCGGGCCGAACTGCGTATCCGGTGTCAGCCCCGCGTCGGGCAGATGCATAAGCACCAGTGCGGTATGCTCCAAATCCAGTTCCCGCACTTCGCTCTGCCACCCGATGAACCCACGCGCCGCGGCTGCCCCGGCCGCAAAATCCGCCGGGTAGTGCCGGTATATATGCCACGGGACTTCGACGCTCCGGTCGACTTGATCTGCCATCGTCTGCGCTCCCTCCGTATCAGCGAACCCCTGCATCACCACACCCGCGGCGAACAATAGGACCACCGCCCTCACCACTCCAGGCCCTCCTCCGCCATCAGTTCCGACATGATCCTGTCGGTCAGTCCGAAGGTCTCGTAGAACTTCCAGTGCATCGCGCCGATCTGCCTGAAGCCTCGAACCGCCCGTCCAGAATCCGCAGCAGTTCATCCGCTCGCCGCACCGCCTCCCGCTCGTCCGAGGCGCTCAGCAGCAGCGTCGTCCCGTCTTCGCTCAGACGCCACCCCGTATCCTCATGCCCCTCGCCGATAGCCAGCTCAATCCGCAGCGGCGTCGTGATCGCCGCTGCGTCCGTCGCCACCACCAGATCCGCCGCCTCATGCTCCCTGGCATTCTGCGCGTAAAACTTGAAGTACCGGTCAAACCGCTCTGCCACGCGCCGGTAATCGCGCCGATCCGGTTCGGGCGCGATTACCCCGAAGTTCATCTCGCTCTCCGGCGTCAGGAACGCGAATGCGTCCAGCTCCGCCTGCGTGAACTGCACATAGCTGGCCGCATACGCGATCGTCACCGTGTTTGCCCCCGCCCGAAGCTCGGCGATACGCGCGTCGCCCGCCAGCGCCTGCCCGTTCACCTGCACGCTCTCGACCACAAAGCCCGGCCACGCCCCGATCTCCAGCCCCACCAGTTCCGCCTCGGCTGCAGTCATCTGCACCGACACCGTGCGCCGATCGATCCCCTCGCTCATGCGCGCCGTCACGTCCAGCGACTGCTTCGCTTTGATTCCCAGCACCGCCCGCAGCACCGTCGCCCGCCGCCGAGGCGCGGTGACGTTCAGTTCCGTCGTCGCCCGCGTCACGCTCTGCGCGACCTCACCCTCCGGGTCCTTGCAGTCCACAAACACATATCCGCTGCCACCCAGATACCGGTTGTCCACCTGCACTTCCGCCCGCACATCCTCCTCATTCGGGTTCCCTACCACCAGCGACGTGCCCGCGCCCTGCCCGTACCGACCGTTCCACAGCACTTCCTCGGTGTCCACCGTCATCGGCGTCAGCGGGTGCCAGCCGGACTTCACCAGCTCCACCAGAAGCGGCATCTCGCGCTGCCACTTGTCCATGCCCACCAGGTAATTGATGTTCGGATACATCCCTTGCGCGAAGCCCTTGAGATACACATAGTCAGCCATCTTGCTCAGCATCATGAGGAAGTCGCGGCGGCTGAGTTGCTCCCAGTCGGGCAGAATCTGGTGCAGGTCGTAGCCCTTCCAGATTACCCCCGGCTTCCCGCCAAGCGCCATGCACATCATCGGCACCTTGAACTTATGCCTGCCGCTCAGGGTCAGTTCCATCAACGCCGCGTCCGAATGCCATGCCGTGAACGACCCCGCCGAGCCGATGATCGCCGGCGTGTCATACGGCTTGTCGCCGGTATCCAGGCTGCGGATGTACTCCATCTGCTGCACCATCGAGATGCCGATGTCGAAGAACACGCCCCGCTCGTCCCACGACCGCCCACGGATCGGCAGTTCCGCCCCCGGACCGTAGTTGCGCTTGCCCGCCACGCACACATCAAACGCAAACCCCGAAATGTCCAGCTCCTCAAGCAGCAGCCGGTAGTCCTCCATCAGCCTCTCCGCATACGACGTGCCCGTAGGCTGCATCAGCAGCTCGATACCGTAGGGCGTCACCCACTTGCTCAGTTCAGTCGACAACTGATCGTTGACCACGATCGCGTCGGCAAACTTCGCCTGCGCCAGTTGTTTCTCCACCCATATCCCGGCGGGCGTGTAAAACAGATGTCCGCAGTCCAGACCGTAGTCGGCGAAGTACTGCTCGCGGTCGGAGCGGAATTCCTCGATCGATACCTCGCCCATACGCCGCTGCTTGCCCATGAAGGTCCGCTGGGCCTCGCTGTTGGGCTTGCCCAGCATCTCATACTCCCAATCCTCAGCGCGGCAGTACATATCGCCCGCGCGCTTGAAGGGAACGTAGCACCAGTCCCACCCGCACCACAATCTTCGCAGCCACTCGCGGTCGGGCGGGCCGGCCCAGCTCTTGTACACCGCACTCGTCAGCCACAGCCCGTC
Source organism: Candidatus Zipacnadia bacterium (assembly GCA_029821735.1). GTDB lineage: Bacteria > Armatimonadota > Zipacnadia > Zipacnadales > UBA5352 > JALGSU01. The sequence continues at coordinate 9,466 of JALGSU010000030.1, forward strand.
CGGCACGCCCTGCTTCGGCCGGAAGTTCTCAGGGAATGCGGCGTGGTAAGTCTCCCACACGCCCTCGAGGAATCCGTACTCGACGCCGCGCACGGTGCCGATGCACAACACCGCCCGCTCCGGCGCCCCCGGCTCAAGCACCATACGCAGCGCAAAGCCAAATTCCGACTCCCCGCCCGGCTCATGTACCAGCCACGGTTGCGCGTAGCTGATCATCGTCGTCGGCGTCGTGCCCATGATCACGCCATGTGTCGCGTCGCCCGCTGCCGCCAGCGGGAACGCGCTGCGTTCGCGCACATCTCCCGGCCCCGGGTTCATGCCCGATAGTGGCGCCCGCGCCTGCGATGACCCGTCCCAGTAGATGGCGCTCTCCTCTGCCAGCGTGACCTCACCCACCAGCGCGATCTGCACCAGTCGCCGCGCCGCGCCCGCGTTACCCGCCACGATCCCCAGCGTCATCAAGGGCCCCACCCGAGCCGCCTTCACCCCGATCGCCAGGCCCTCCGCAGTCGCCTGCCAGATGCCCTCCGTCAACTCCCACTTCACCTCGACCGGCGCCTGCTCCACGCCCTCCGTGATCTGCAGGGAGAACGCACTCTCGCCGATCTTCACCTGCGGCCCCGCTGCTTCCTGACCATGCGCCAAAGCCGCCGTCAGCATCAGAAGAAAGATGATCGCACATGCTTCTATCGGTTTCCTCGACATCGTCTCTGCCTCCAAAGTCACTACCTGCCATACCGCGCAATATCCGAGATGCGCAGTTCGTCGATCATGCCCTCCACCACGTTGCCCGACCATTGGTGCGCACCGATCGTGATCCGTGTCGTCGGCACCGGCATACCCCCGGCTGGCGTCGCGTGACTGGCCACGATCTCACCGTCCACGATCAGGTCCCACGACTTCTCGTCCCACTGCATCCCGATCAGATGCCACTGCTCATCCATCTCGTACGGCAGGTCGGCGCTGAACGTTACTGCTTCGCCCGGCGCGATCTCCGCATACGCCTTCAACGTCCGGTCCTCCGGCGTGGGCCGCAGCGCAAGGAAACAAGAATGCCCCGCTTCGTTGTAGGTCATCAGCCGCCGGAAGTACTCCGGGTTCTTTACCTTATCCAGCCGCACCATCATCTCGATGCACCCGGCCTGCGGGTTCAGATTCACCCACGCATACGTCACCGAGATGTATCTGGGCAGCGCGTCGAGTTCCACCAGACTCATCTCCGGCCTCACCCAGCCCTTGGTCGCATACATCCCCTGCCCGAACAGCCCCGCCCCCATATCTGCTTTGCCGTCAGCACGCCGCGACCCCGTCGCCTCATCCGCGTCCAGCCCACGGTCGTAGTGCGCCAGTAGCGTGGTATGCTCATCAGGAGCAAATGGTTGGCTCAGGTACTGCGCCCACGCGCCGCTGGCTGACAGCGCAATAATCAACGCACACGATGCTGCTCTCATGGTCCGTCTCCTCTCAACCTTACTGCTTATCCTCAAGCGGGATGTCGAACCAGTCCGGGAACCAGACGACCGGCACCGACCAGCCCCCCCGCCCCGCTATCGCACCATCCCACGGGGCCTGGCCGCCACATCGCAGCGTCGCAGGCGGAACCACCCCGCGGGCAAGGTGCAGGTTCATCACGTACTCATAAGTCGCGACCCGGTGCGGCGCGCGCAGATGCGACCCCGCGCAAAGTGTCCCGTCCGGCAGTTGCGCCGCAATCTCCCCACGCACTTCATCCGCGTGCGAGCGACAGTAATCAGCCGCGGACCGCCGTAACCGCGCGTACTCATCGGCGCTGATCTCCGCGCTGCCCACGAAGCTCTGTCGGAAGTCTTCCGGGGCCATCTCCCTGTATTTCGTCAGAATCTCCTCAACATGCCCCAGTTGCAGCTTGCCTCGGCTCGGCTTGGGCGCATTCGGATCGGTCGGGTCAATCGCCACGGTCTCGTACCCGCTTGTGGTGCACGGCGTGCCATCGGGTAGATACTGATAGTACCAGCCTCCGTCCTCGCCGGGGACCTCGACGGAGCGGTACCAGTCGTAGGTCTCCTGCAGCAGGTTCATGTAGCGCTCGTTGCCGGTCATCAGATACATGTACAGACATATCGGGTAGATGAAGCGGCAGACCACGCGCGGAGACATCACCGGGGCCTCGAAGCCGCGCGCCCAGACCGGCTTGTTGTCGTGATCATACTGCTGGCACCAGCCGCGCACCTCGCCCTCGCCCATCTGCGTGTCGAACATCCACTGCCCGATCCCGGCGATCCCCCGGCTGCCCTCCGGGCCCTTCAGGTACTTCTCGTCTCTCGTGAGCAGATACATGGTCATCATCATGCGCATCGGATCGGTGGTCGCACCGTCGTTGTACGAGCCGCCCGCCCTGACGCCCCCGGTGCCGGAAGCGTCGCCCTCGTCATCGGACTTCGTCAGGTCGTGGAAGTCCGGCCAGCTTCCGTTAGCGTTCTCGATCGAGAGCAGCAGGTCCGCACATCTGGTCGCGGCCGCGAAATATCGCTCGTCACCCGTGGCCCGGTGCAGGCTCAGCATGAGCATCCACGGTTGGCTCTGGAAGCCGTCCTGCACTCGCACGACGTTGGTGTTCGAGGCGGGCTTCACGCCGCCCGATTCGTCCACAACGTACACCTGAGTCCAGTGCCCTCGCTCGTCTTGGCCGCGCAGAAGAAACTCGCCCGTGTTGTGCGCCACCTGCAGCCAGGCTTCATCACCCGTGCTCTCCCACGCTCGCAGGAAACGGTGTGCCAGCACGCCCGAACCCCCATACTTCATGTCCACGACCCGCATGTCCGTTGGCCGCTTGGTCCAGTCGAAGGCCACTTCGCTCTCCGCCAATATCGGCGTGAACCACGGACCCCACGCCCCGCCCATCTGCAGTCCGGCCCACTTGCCCAGCCACCTGTCGAGCGCATCCTCGGCCGCCAACCCCAGCTCCACATCCAGCTCGCCGATATCGAGCGGTGCATACCCCGACTCGCGGCGAGCCAGCGTCTCGTCCGAAATGTGCAGGTCGTCCACCAGCCCGCCGAAGGGCGAGAACTCACCCGGGTGCGCATAGTGTCCGAGCCAGTGAGTATTGCCCACCTGCAGCGAGACGAAGGGCAGCGGGGACACATCCGTCGCAAGGGTCGCACGCTGCCCGGTGCCGTCGAGACTCAGCCACAGCCGGGAAGCCTCTCCCGTGAAGTCCCACGAGAAGGCGACATGATGCCACGCTTGCGCGTCAAGTTCGGCAGTCGATACGGCAAGGTCGGCAACCACGCCCCCGCTCATGCTCAGATGTAATGCGTTATCCTCGCCCCGCTTGGTCAGATCGACAGTCACCGCCGTTCGCGGACCATCGCGCATCGCGCGCCGCGGCGTCAAGCGAAACAGGCAGTGATCCTCCCCGTCTGCCCAGATATTCGCAACGCCGCTCTTGACCCAGCACTCCAGCGTCCCGGCGCGCGGGATCAAATTCCGCTCCAAGTTCAGGTAAAGGTTGACGTCCCGGTCCCCGCAATCCAGCGCTCGCCCCCACTTGCACGCCGTTGCCCCGCGCGTAATCAGCGTCCAACCTGTCATCGAACGAGCAGTACAGAAGCGAGTCCGCCCCGCGACCGTGGGCCTGCTCGGGCAGACCCGCCAGTGTGAACTCCGACACGCCCGGCGGCGCAACGTCCTGAGCAGCAGCCACGGTCGCACTGAGCGTACCCGCCACGGCAATCACGGCCAGCAGACCACACACTCGCATCGTCATCCCGTCTCACCTCGTCACCACATCCATCGCCGTGGTCGTTGTCGTTTGGAGAGGTCGGCCCCCGCGCCGACTTGTGCCGTGTGTCATCGCCGTGGTCGCCGCCCTACCCGCCGTAACTGTCGTCCGTCACCGACACGTTGTCCAGATGCCACACGCAATCCGCATCGGCGGTGCTCACGAACCCCAGCCAGTTCAGCGTCAGGAACTCATCGGCCCCGCAGGCCGCTCCCTCCAAGCGCGCCAGTTCCGTATCCCCGGCCGTCACGACCATGTCGTACGTATGCGTGCTCTGATCGCCGAGCCCGCACACGCGTCGACGGGCACCGCCCCCACCGTCTCCCCGTTCGCCTGCAGTTCCCCGCCCGCGATGAGGTGCAGGCTCGGGCCCACGTCATACGTCCCGCCCGAGTTCCGCCACTCGTGCCACAGGATCGCGCCCTCCCCGAGGCGCACGTCGAAGCTGACCCGCGCCACACCCTTGCGGTAGTTCGGTCGGTAGTAGGCGTGCGGCTGCCACGTCCGACTTAGCCCCGGCCGGTCGGTGAACTTCGCGCTCCGCACGCCCTCAGACGCCATCTCATCGGTGACCCGTATCGACGCCCCTGACTCCTCCCCGGACACCACCGAGAACGCCGGACGCTCCCCCACCGCCGTGCTCTCGAACCCCTCCACAATCGGCCCCGGACGGGCCGGCAACGTCACCGCTGGTATCTCGAACTTCTCGCGCACGATCTTCGTGGGCAGCGCCACCCACGCCGCGTCGCCATACAACCCGATCTCGCTCACGTCGATCGTCTCAAAGCCCATCGCCAGCGCCGGCGAGTCCTCCCGCAGGCGGAAGTCCCGCCTCTCGGCGTCCACGAAGCCCGGGTCCTCATACACCGAACCCTCATCCTGCCCAAGGCCCTGCCACTCCCCGAACGGCATGCCGCCGAAGTATGCCGCGCGGTCGGACGTGTCCCAGTATATGTTCTCGCCGATGGTGTAGTTCCCGTTGCCCCAGTTCCGGCTCAGCGGTTCGCCGTTGTTGGTCAGCACGATATTCCCGCGGAAGTCGAACGATTGGTGTTCTTCCTCGCGCGAGCGGTTGATCTGCCCGTCCATCGACCACGCGAAGATGTTGTTACGGATGATATTGTCCTTGCCGTAGTGCTGATGGAAGCCCCCCGACTTGGTGTCATGCACGATGTTGCTCTCCAGCAGGATCCCCGTGCTGCCCTCGTCGGTATACAGTCCCCAGCCGCCGTAGGCGTATGCGTAGACGTCGTGGATATGGTTATGCCGCAGCGTCGTCCCCGGCGAGTCCCCGAGGCAGTATATGCCGCCCATATCGCTCAAGTCGGCCTTGCCAATGTCGTGAATATGGTTGTACTCTATAGCGTTATCATGCGCTGTTGTCGGCGCATACCCCCAACTCCACCCCACCGATACCCCCGTGTAGTAGAAGTCGCAGATGTCGTTTTGCGTCACGGAGTTGTAGCTCGAGCGCAGCAGCAACACGCCGCAGCCCGCCCGGAACACGTGCCCGCCGTCGTGCAGGAAGCAGTTGTCCACCACGTGGTAGCCGTCCCGCCGCTCCGCCTCCTCCGGCGGCCCCATCTCGCCGATCTTCACGGCCCCCGCGCCGAGATCGTGCACCTCGCACCGCTGCAGCAGACACCGCTGCGAGCCCGTGCCCAGCCACACGCCGTAGTACCCCACGTGCGCGATCTCGCAGTCCTCCATGCGGATATCCCGCGCCCACTCCATGGTCACCGCGCCGCGCGCCCACGCCACCGACTGTGCGTCGGTCTTCAGCTCCGGGTCCACATCCCAATCCGCGTGCTGCAGACTCAGCCCCTCGAAAGCGATGTGCTCGACCGGATTGCCCTCCTCACCCCGCAGCGTCACCAGGTCCCCCACCACCACCGGCGCGATCACCTCTGCCCGCGTCATGTCCTCGCCCGGCAGCGGCCAGTAGTAAAGCACTCCCGTCTCCCTGTTCAGATACCACTCGCCCGGCTCGTCCAGTGCCTCGAAGAAGTTGTCCAGGCAGTACCGCTGCGTCCGCTCCCAGTACCCCACCGGCCACCCGGTATGCGGTTGGATGTACGCAATCCCGTTCGCCTCATCCAGCTCCCGGAAGTGGTGGACCGACCGCGTCCATGAGTGGTAGATGTAGACCGCGACGTCCTCGAAGTTGTCCCACTTTTGCAGATCGCCAGCATTGTACTGAAAGCCCTCTCGGAACTTCGCGTCACGGTCCCTGCGTCCCTCGCGCGGGTCGACGCCCGGCAGCGGCCCGGCCGTGCGCAGGTACCCCTCATTCGGATGCCGGGCCCGCGTCCGCCGCTCCCCGTTCACGAAAAGCTGCCGGAAATACCGCGCGCCACGTTCGACGGCCGTGATGTTCGTCTGCCACAGCTCGCCCGGCCCCCGCTCCCAGCCCCCGATTGGCGCACCGCCGCTGATGACCGGCTGCTCGCCCTCGTATGCCCGCCACGTCACAGGCGCCCCCTCGCTCCCGGAGTCCTCCGGCCCGAAGACCAGTCCCCGGCGGATCCGGTACACGCCTCCGCGCACCATCACCGTCGCCGGCCGCTCTCCACTCTCGCGCACGGCCACCTGCGCCCGTCCGATCGTCGCGAAAGGCGCCTCCAGCGTGCCATCCCCGGCGTCATCGCCGTCCGTTGCCACATAGTACTCCGCTGCCGAACACATCGACACCACCCCTGCCAGAAGCAGAATGCAGCTAAGCACAACCGCCAAGCTGAGCATGCGTGTTGTCATGACAGACCTCCACGTCTCGCCATATGCCGTCCGCCGCACGCCGTCCTGTAGGGCGGGGTCCCGTGCCCCGCCGGCCGTTGCCGTCCCCCTCTTACGGCTCCATGATCTCGCCGATGACCATGACGCCGGCCACTCGCATCGCCGTGCCGTCGTACGTGGCCGGGTTGAAGTTCGCGTCATCTCGCACGCGATCGAGCACCGGCGTTCGATCCGGCTGCTCAGGGCTGATCTCCACCGTCACCGTATGCGCGGCGTCCTCAAGCCCCGCGCCGATCTTCAGGCTCGCGATCCGATGGTAGCTGCAGTAGTGGTCGAAGCGCGGACTCACTGTAGGCTCGCCGCCGTCCAGCGTGACGATTGCGTTCGCTCCGTCTGGGCCAAGCAGATCGTATAGCTGCACCACCGTGCCCTGGAAGCTGAAGTTGATCGTCTCACCCGGCTCGGTCGCCTCCCACATGTTGGGCATCTGCCGTGCAAATCGGCTGCCGAGCCCCTCCTCATGACCGAGCTTCGTCCAGCCCTCCGACAGCATCCACGGAGCCAGCGGCACCAGCTTCGCCGCCTCCCAGTTATCCGCCACAAACGCGTCCTTCAGCTCATGTGCACCCGCACTCGCTCCCTCGCGCATGCCCTCGACGGCCTCGCCGATCACGTCGGCGTACATCTCGTGCCCTGGCCCGAGCGGATGGACTCCGTCCTTCGAAAACAGCATCACGCCGTCGGCCAGCGGCTTCTCGGCCCCGGCCTCGTCCTTCTCAGCCTTGTAGACCAGCTCACCCGCGTTGCCCATCTCCACCGTCCGCAGCGCCACATTGATCGACGGGATCCCATAGTATTCCGCCAGCATCTCATCAGCAGACACCGCTTGCGGGCACACGCCCTCGTTCAGGTCATCCTCATATCCGATCCGGAACGTGTAGACGTAGCAGATATCGATCGTCGGGTCATGCCGCCATATCTGGCGCACGATCCCCTCCATCGCCCGCCAGATAGTCTCTGGCGCTGCGCCGCCGTCGTTGACCGCGTATTCCACGAACACCAGGTCCGGGTCATGGTCCAGCACATCCTGCTGCAGGCGGAACACGCCCAGTGACGACCCCGTCCCACCGATGGCCGCGTGTATCTCGCTCACATCCGCCTCCGGCCACGTCTGCTGGAACCACTCGAGTGTCTTCACACGCCAGCCCGCCGCGTTGGTGATGCTGCCGCCGAAGTATGCGACGCGCACTTCCTCACCGGCGTCGAGCTTCGCGATGACGTTGCCCAGGCCGTCGCGCTCCTGCACGAGTTGTGCGGGCACGGGTGCATACTCAGGCATATCCGCCGAGACGCCTGTGATCGACATCATGATAGCTCCGACTCCTATCGCGACGCTGATGGCTCCCATGCTTGGTCCTCCGGGTCAACTGCTTGCACTATGGCTGATTGTGAATTTCCCGCCCGTAGCCTCCTGACCTTCCACAGAGCTCCCTGCACCCTTTGCCGTCAACCGCAGATCGGGCATCTGCTTGCCCCCGCCTACGCTCAGTCACGTACCCAGACGCAAGCGCAGCTTGCGTTAGACCGCGCGAAGCGCACGAGCCCGCCCCAGCGGGCAACGCAGGTCTCACCGCACCTCCCGGCGAAACCTCATGCGCATCGCTCCAGTCTGACGACGAGGAGATGCCCATGTCTGTTTCCAGAGCCAACGCCACGGGCCGGTTCCTGCTTGTTGCAGGAGTGGTCCTCCTCTTGTGCATCACCATCGGCGCCGCAAGCGCTCAGAGGTGCGCCCAGACGTGCACATTCACCCCCGACGCCAAGATCATGGCTCGCCGAGATGCGCTGCTCAAGCTTGACGGTGACAGTGCCAAGGTCATCGACCAGCTCACCAAGGCCCTCGGCGACAAGGACCCGCTGGTGACGCGCACTGCCGCCCGCATGCTCGGCGACCGCGTACCAGGTGGCCTCCCCGGGCTCACGAAAGCGCTTCGCAGCAAGGACCTCCTGACCCGCCGCATCGCTGCCCTCGGGATGGGTGCGATGGGCCCCGACGCGATCGAGCCGCTCGCCGGCGCACTCAAGGACGAGAGCCCCTTTGTGCGTCAGGCGGCCGTGATCAGTCTGGCCACCATCCGCCCGAGCGGTCCGCAGATCCTCGCGCTGCTCACTGACGCTGGCCGTGACGAGGATGGTTTCGTCTCCAACGCTGCCCTCCGCGCCACCGCCGGTGCCTTCGCCCTCCTCGATACCATCCGCCTGCCCAAGGAGGGCTGGAAGTTCGTCACTGACGCCGAGCGCGTGGGCGAGGACGGCAACTGGTTCGCCTCGGACTTCGACGACAGTGGCTGGTCCGACATCGAGATCGAGGCCGTCTGGCAGGACTTCGGCCACGACTACATTGGCTGGTCCTGGTATCGCCGCACCATCGAGTTGCCTGCCCGCGACAATGCCCCGCGCGTCGAGATGCTCTTCGAAGGCGTCGACGAGAGCGCCTGGCTGTGGGTCAACGGGCAGTTCATCGGCGCGCACGATATCGGCGCGACCGGCTGGGACAAGCCCTTCCGCCTCGATGTCACCGAGGCACTCAAGTGGGGCCAGCCCAACCAGATTACCGTCAGAGCCATGAACACTGCGCACGCGGGCGGCATCTGGCGCCCCGTCCGCATACTCGTGATGGAGTTGGCGCAATGAGCCCGGCCCAATACATGTCTACTCAAAGGTGGTCCGCCATGCTGAAAGTACTGCTCGCTTGTTTCGCACTGACACTGGCCTGCAGCCTGCTCTGGGCGCAGGATGAGGAACCCATCCAGTTGGCCGAGACGTGGGGCGCGCCTTACACCGGCGAGGATGCCACGGGCGACCACGTCGTCGGCCTGTGGACCTTTGACGCGGGCGCCGACCTGCTCGACGCCTCCGGCAACGGCCACGATCTCACCCTTAACGGGGCCGAGGTGGTTGCCGAAGGCCGCTTCGGCGGCGCACTGGAGTCTTGGCGCGGCTACCCCGACGAGGACACCGCCCACCAGGCCCGCGTCCAACCAGCCCCCGAACTCACTCCCAAGGGCCCATTCACGGTCGAGATGTGGATCAAGCCCAAGGCCGACCTTGACGGTTACCCCGAGAGCTTCCTGCTCGATAACCGTTACGTTGACGAGACCGGCATGCAGTTCACCCTCGGCGCCGACGGTGGTGCCGGGCGCCGCCTGCGCATGTCGCTGGGCATGGGCGACGTCCACCCCACCTGGTCGTCCAACCAGTTCGTCTTCGAGGCCGACGTGTGGCACCACATCGCCTTCACCTATGACGGCAAGGGCTCCGGACGCTTCTTCATCGACGGCACCACCCAGGGCGGCGAGGATCGCCCCGAACACGGTGCCGTCGCAACCGGCGTCAAGCCCCTCAACATCGGCGACCGTGTCGGCAGCCTCTACCACGGTTTCCCCGGCTACATCGACCAGGTCCGCATCTGCACCGGCGTCCTCGAGTTCGGCTCCGCGGCTTTCGAGGTCGCCTCACTGCGCCGGGTCTTCGTGCGCATGGAGGAAGACGCCACCGTCAGCTTCGCCGTCATCAACAAGCAGCGCGAAGTCATGAATGGCGCCAAAGCCAGCTTCCTGCTCGGCGGCGTGCCCCAACCCGTGCAGCTCATCCCTGATCTCGCCGAGGGCGAGAAATACGTCATCGACCTCGAACTCGACACCAGCCTCCGGCCCGACGTATACCGTCTCGCCGCGACCATCGACATCCCCGGCGAGCGGCCCTTCCACAGCACTCAGGAGTTCGAGATCACCCTCGTCCCCCGTCCTCTGCCCAAGACCATGCCGGTCTGCATGTGGGGCGGCGCTCTGGGACAGATCGACTGGCTCACCGAGTTGGGCTTCACTCACTCAATTGGTGGCTGGGCCGACTTCAACAAGATATGGGAGGCCGGCGAGCCCACCCAGGCCAGCGAAGCTGACTACGTTGAGAAGAGCATCGCCTCCCTCGACGACGCCCTTGCCCATGGCATCCACGTCCAGGCCAGCCTCTCGCCCGGACGCTGGGCCCGAGGCAAAGAGGAGTTCCGTCGTGTCGGCGAGGATGGCAAGCCCGTCGGCGAGGACGTCTGCGGTCTCTTCCCTGAGGTGCAGGAGTTCTGCTACAACGTCGGCGCATCCGTCTCCAACACCTACGGTGACCACCCCGCGATGGACTCCGCCCTCGTGCACACCGAAGTGCGCGGCGCCACCCGCCCGTGCTTCCACGAGCACGATCGCGAGGCATTCCGCCAGGCCTCCGGCCTCCCCGACATCCCCGAGGGTGTCGGCACCCAGCGAGGTACGCCCTACGCCAACATCGCCGACTTCCCGATCGATCGCGTCATCCCTGACAACTACCCCCTCCTGGTCTACTACCAGTGGTTCTGGGGCGGCGGCGATGGCTGGAACGCCTTGCACACCGCTCTGCACAATGGGCTCAAGTCCGGCGGCAACGACGATATGTGGACCTACCACGATCCCGCCGCCCGAGTCGCCAGCCGCTACGGGAACGGCGGCGACGTCGACTACCTCTCCCACTGGACCTACTCATACCCCGACCCCATCCGCATTGGCCTGTGCGCTGACGAGCTCTTCTGCATGGCTGGCGGAGCCGACCGCGACGACCAGCAGGTCATGAAAATGACCCAGATCATCTGGTACCGAAACCAGACCGCCCCCCAGGCCGGCGAAGAGGCCCGCGTCCAGACCGGCGACTTCCAGGACCAGGACGTCCGCCCCGCCGGCACCGGGTCCGTCGACGCATCCGGCCGCTACGTGGCTGCCTGGGAGAGCGAGATACCCGACGCGCGCTTCATCACCATCGCTCCCATGCACCTGCGCGAAGCCCTCTGGACCAAGATCGCTCGACCGATCCAGGGCATCATGTATCACGGTTGGCAGTCACTGGTGCCGCTCGAGAACGTCACCGGCTCGTACCGTTACACCAACCCAGACACCAAGTGGGAGCTCAAGCGCTTGGTCGAGACCGTCATCCAGCCGCTCGGCCCCACACTCATGGAGGTACCGGACCGACCGTCCGATGTCGCCTTCCTCGAGAGCTTCTCGTCCCAGATGTTCGCCCAGCGCGGCACCTACGGCTGGAACGGTGGATGGGCCGGCGACGCCTACCTCATCCTCCACTACGCCGGACTCCAGCCACGCGTCATCTACGATGAGACCGTTGAGCAGGAGGGCCTCGACGCCTTCAAGGTCCTCGTCATGGCTGACTGCGACGTCCTCACCGAGGCCATCGTCGAGCGCGTGCAGGCCTTCCAGAACGCCGGCGGTATCATCATCGGCGACGAGAACCTCTGCCCGCGCATCAAGCCTGACATTCTCCTGCCCACCCACGGTCGCCCCAAAGAGGCCGACGAGGGACGCAGGCTCAACATTGAGGCCGCCGCGGCCATCCGCGCCGAACTTGACGCACACTACCAGCGTTACGCCGAATCCTCCACACCCGACGTCATCACCCGCGTGCGCACCTACCGCGATACCGACTATCTCTTCGCGGTCAACGATCTCCGCGAATACGGCGACTACGTGGGCCACCATGGCCTCGTCATGGAGAACGGTCTGCCCACCGACGCCGTCCTGAGCATCCGACATCCCGGAGCCCACGCCTACAACCTGGTCACCCACCGCGAGGTCGCCGCGACCTCCGCCGATGGCGCGCTCAGCATCGCCGAGAACTTCGGCCCCTGCGAAGGTCGCCTCTTCATGGTCACCGACCAGGCCATCGACGCGGTCCAGGTCAACGCTCCCGAAGCCGCCGCGCCCGGTGACACCATCACCGTCAGCGTGACGGTCGTCGGCGACAATGGCCGCCCGATGGACGCCATCGTCCCCGTGCAGATCGAGCTGCTCGACCCCGCCGGCAAGGCCGCCGAGTTCAGCGGCTACTACGCTGCAGTCGACGGCCAGGTCGAGATGACGGCGCTCATCGCGGCCAATGACATGCCCGGTCTGTGGCGCATACACGTCACCGACCTCGCGTCCGGCCTCACCGCCGACGCCTACATGCGCCTGGCCGCCACCAACTGACCCGGCCCCGCGCGCAACAGGTTCCACTGACTCACGCGACGCCGGGGGACACGCTCCCCGGCGTCGCTAGCTGTCGCCGTTTGCCGTTGGCCACCACAACTGCGCGACATGTCGCATGATTCGACGCAAGCGAAGCTTGCGTTAAGCCGCCCGGAGCGTGCGAAAGCGTGGCGCCGCACGCAAGGGCACGCGGTGGAGAGGGGCGGCAAGGGGGCCCTTGCCATGTTCGCCTGCATGGTCACGCTGCTTCTCACCGCCACACTGGCCGTCGCCGACCCCGCCGCACTCTACGTCGCCCCTGATGGCGATGACGCTTCCGTCGGCACTGCCAACGCCCCCTTCGCGACTCTCCAGCGCGGTCGCGACGAGCTGCGCGCACTCAGGGCCGCCGACGACTTCGCCGGCGCCACGGTCAACGTGCGCCCCGGCACCTATGAACTGACCGGGCCTCTTGTCCTTGGCCCCGAGGACTCCGGCACCCCCATCGCGCCCGTCGTCTGGCGCGGCGACGGCCAGCCGGTCCTCGCCGGCGCGCTCAAGGTCACCGGCTTCGCGCCTCACGAGGGCCCCGTGCTGCGCGCCGACCTGACGGGCACCCCCCTCGAGGGCGTCGCCTTCCGCCAGCTCATCTTCGGCGGCGAGCGCATGACCATGGCCCGCTACCCCAACTTCGACCCCGACGATCCCCACGGTGGCGAATGGGCCCACATCCTCGCCGTGCCCGGTGCCGTCAACAGGCGCCGCTTCACTGCCACCGATGACGTTGACCTCGACTGGGCGAGCGTCCCCCAGGCGCGCGTCTGCATACACGGCGGCTATGACTGGGCGTGGAGCGTCGTCGGCGTTCAGTCAGTCGACCCCGAGACATCGGAGATCGTCGTCGCCAAAGACACCGCTTACGACCTGCGCATCGGCGACCGCTACTACATCCAGAACGTGCTCGAGATGCTGGATGCGCCCGGCGAGTGGTATCTCGACAGCGACGCCTCCGTGCTCTACTTCTGGCCGCCCGCCGACCTCGCCACCGGCGACGTCCTCGCGTCCGTAACTGACACCGTCCTCCAGATAGAGGGCGCCAGCAACATCGCCGTCCGCGGCTTCACCATCGAAGCCTGCGACGGCAACGCGGTGATCGTCCGAGATAGTGAGAGTTGTTCAGTCGAGGCGAGCGTCATCCGCAACTGCGGCGGCTGGGGCGTCGCCATTTCCGGAGGCCACAACAGCGGAGCGGTCGGCAATGATATCTACGAGACCGGTCGCGGCGGGGTGAGCGTCGACGGCGGCGATCGCAAAACTCTCGAAAGCGGCGGCAACTTCGCCACCAACAATTACATCCACCACATCGCTCGTTTCTGGCACACCTACAACCCCGGCGTCTCCTGCCGTGGCGTGGGCAATCTCGTCAGCCATAACCTCATCCACGACACCCCTCACGCCGGTCTGACGCTCGGTGGCAATGAGAATGTCGTCGAGCTCAACGAGGTCCATCACACCAACCTGCAATCCGCCGACACCGGCGGCATTTACTTCTGCTCCCGCGACTGGACCCAGCGTGGCAACATCATCCGCCACAACGTCTTCCACCACGTTGGCGGCTTCGGCAAAGCCCGCAACTGGGCCAGCCTGCCCGACGGCCGGGTCCCCTACGAGTATCCCAGCTTCACCTGGGGCATCTACCTCGACGACCCCACCACCGGCACGCTTGTCTACGGAAACATCCTCTACTCGGTGCCCATCCGCGGTCTGCACAACCATGGCGGCCGCGATAACACCTTCGAGAACAATATCATCATCGACTGCCCCGCCCTGCGCGCGGGCAGGCTCTCGCCCACCTGGAGCAACTGGCCCGCGATCATCGACAAGCTCCATAGCGCGGTCTACGAGGGTTCGCCCTACCTCCGCCTCTACCCCGAACTCGCCGACTATGGCGACGACCATCCCGAGGAGATGTCCGGCATCAAGTTCGTGCGCAATATCGTCTACTTCACCGAGGAGGGCACCCGCTGGCTGCGCGAACTCAACGCCACCCGCTGGCAGGGCGGTCAGGAGCTCTACTCACTCACGATTCGCCGCGATGACTGGGATACGTTCGAGTGGGACAACAATGTCATCTACGCGCCCGAGGGCATGGAGCTTCGGGTCACGCACCAGCAGGATGGCGACAGCCCGCGCGTCCTCACTTGGGACGAGTGGCGCGCTCAGGGCGTCGACGAGCATTCCCTGCTCGCCGATCCCCTCTTCGTTGACGCAGCCAATCGCGACTACCGCCTGCGTCCGGACTCACCGGCCCTCAAACTCGGCTTCAAGCAGATCCCCATCGACCAGATCGGCCTCTTCGCCCACGACCTGCGCGCGTCATGGCCGGTGGTCGAAGCCCCCGGCGCGTCGCGCCTCGGCGACTTCACCACCAACCGCCACTTCCAGCTTCCCGGCTACGAGCCCGTGCCCGCAGAGCCCTTTGCCACTCGCGATGGCGCCCCCCGCTTCTTCGCGAAACTCCGCGCCGGCGGCCCGGTCAGCGTCGCATACTTCGGCGGCGGCATCCACCCCACGTCCGGCTGGCGCGCCCTCGCTCTCGACGCCCTGCGCGAGCGCTACCCCGACGCCGAGATCACCGAGATCGACGCAGGCATCTGCGATTGCTGCCGTGGCTCATCATTCAGCGTCCACCGCTTCGCTCACGATGTCCTCGCGAAGAAGCCCGATCTCGTCTTGGTCGACTTCGCCTCCGATGACCATAACCGCGACGCGCCCACGGTGCTGCGCGCGATGGAAGGGATCATCCGCCAGGCCCGCGCCGCCGACCCCGACCTTGACGTGATCTTCCTCCACGCCTTCCGCCAGGGCTTCGAGCAGTCGTACGCCGACGGTCTCTGCCCTTCCACCGTCGCCGCCTGCGAGCGTCTCGCCGACCACTACGGGGTGCCGTCCGTCAACATGGGCCACCGGATCGCGCAGATGCTCGCGGCCGGTGAGATGCTCGTCAAGCCGCCCGCCGAAGGTAACGCGCCCGAAGGCGCGCTCCTCTTCTCCAGCGACGGCGTCCGCCCCAGCGCCGCCGGCAACACCGCCTACGCCGCCTCAATCGCCGAGGCCCTCGACGCTCTCGCTGACGTCGGCGAACCGGCTGCTCACCCGATGCCCACGCCGCTGGCCAACGACAACCTGCAGCGCGCCACCCAGATACCAATCACCGCGGCCATGCTCGAGGGCGACTGGCAGCAGACCCCGCCGACTGTCGGCTCGCGCAGCTTCCCGCGCCAGTTCGACCATCTCTGGGTCACGCGCACTCCCGGCGCGAAGCCGACGGTGGACAGGTGCGCGTAACCGTGGATGGGGTCGTGGTGGGCGTGCGCAAGCAAGTGGATCGCTGGAGCTACTACCATCGTCTCGCGGGGATGGGCCTGGCCTCTCGTCTGGCGGACGCCGAGCACACCATCACGGTCGAGTTGCTGCCCGACCCGCCCGACCGCACTGTCCCGATCGAGGAGGCCCAGCGCCTGAACCAATATGACCCCGCGGCTTTCGAGGGCGTGGCACTCTACATCGGCGCCATCCGCATCGTGGGCGAACCGGCGGGAGGCTAGCTGCCCGGCAACCACACCCGCGCTCGCCCCGGACACACCCGCACGTTCAGCGGCGTCTGGCACTGCACATCGCCATCCACTGACACCGGGCACGCGCCGCCCGTCTCGATCGTCACCTCTCGCCCCTGCCAGTGCCGGACCGCCCGGTGCTGCAAGTGCGTGCCACGCAGCACTCGCCTGAAGGTCCGCAGGAACTCCACGCGCCCCATCTGCTTCACCATCACTACATCCAGCAGCCCGTCGCGCACATCGGCCATGGGCGCGATGAACATCCCGCCCCCGTAGCAGCGCGCATTGGCCACTGCCACCAGCAGTGCCCGCCCCTCCCAAGTCTCACCGTCCACGGTCACCCGGAACTCGCTGGCCTGGTGGCTGATCAGCTCTTGCGCGAGGCTGATCATGTAGTCCATCATCCCGCCCGTCAGCCGCGCTCTCCGGTTGATACGCTCGGCGACCCGCGCATCGAACCCCGTGCCGATCACGTTCACCGCCCACAGCGCGCCGTCGTTGACCGACAGCAGGTCGACGTCCGCCGGTCCGCCCGCAACCAACTCCCTCGCTGCAGTCGCCGCGTCCAGGCTCAGACCGATCGTTCGCGCGAAGTCGTTCCCCGTGCCCGCCGGCACCAGCCCCACTGGCACGCCGCTGTCCAGCGCGCCCGCCAGCGCCTGCGACAGCGTCCCGTCTCCCCCGCACGCGAAGATCGCCGCATGCCCGCCCGCCACCGCCTCCGCAGCCAGCCGCTCGGCGTCGCCCGGTCCCTGCGTGACCACCCGCTGCACCTGCCAGCCCGCGCGCGCGAACTCAGCCTCGGCGGTCTCAGCCACCGCAGGCCCGGTCCCGCGCCCGGCGCGAGGGTTCACGATCAAGCACACGCGCATCCCTGCGTCCTCACCCATCATCGCGGGTCCTCGTCAGACTCCCCACCATGCGCCACCACCTGGCTCTCGATGAAGCACAACGTCTCCCACGGAACCTGATCCAGCGGCAGAGACGTAACCGCGCGGTTGCCCCGCAACTCCAGCGCCCACATGTCCTTCATCTTGTGAATGTAACGCACTGCCTCCCAGCGGATAGTCGAGGACACCAGCGGATGCCCAAGCCACAGTACCTCGCACGATACCCGGTGGTGCAACTCCGCGTTCTCCAACAACTCCACGTAGTCCCGCGCTAGCCTCATCACCATGGCGCGCTGGAGCCCAAACAGCAGCAGCAAGAACACGATCAGTGCCAACGAAAACGCCATCAACCCGATCTGCCACGCAGGTGGCTCCAGAGCAAACATTACTCCGAAAAAGGCACCCATCCCAATCAACATCCATAGTGAGGGGCGCTTGCCTCGCGACATGACCCGCTGCATTCCCCGGGCCACCGTCTGGGCATCAAGCTTCACCGTGAACTCGTAGACCGCCGTATCGTCCGCCATATCTGCCTCCCGCGATCCGCCCTTCGCCGTGCACGCGCTACCTCTCACGCATTCTCTGCTCGCACCCCGATCCCCTGCCGTTGGAGGTTAGCGCCCCCACATCGCGAACGATTCCACGCGAGGCCATCAGCCCAGCGCGGAGGGTGTTCCCAATGAAGAAGATCATCAATGACCCAATGGCGTTCGTGGAAGAAACCATCGAGGGCATTCTGGCCGCATATCCCGGCCACCTCAAGCGCTGCGAGGGCACCGGCCGCGCGCTCATGCGCGGCGATGGTCCCATCGACGGCAAGGTCGCCATCGTCACCGGCGGCGGCTCGGGACACATCCCGATATTCCTCGGCTACGTCGGTCCCGGCCTGCTTGACGCGGTGAGTGTCGGCAATGTCTTCTCATCGCCATCCGCCGACGACATGCTCGCGGCCACCGTCGCCGCCCACGCGGGCGCGGGCGTCCTCTTCCTCTACGGGAACTACTCCGGAGATTGCATGAACTTCGACATGGCCGCCGAGATGGCCGAGTTCGAGGACATCGAGGTCGCCACTTCACGCGCGATGGACGACGTCGTCTCCGCGCCCGTCGACGAGATGGACAAGCGCCGCGCGGTCGCCGGTCTCTTCTTCGCATACAAGATCGCGGGCGCCAAGGCCGAGCAGGGCGCCAATCTCGCCGCCGTCAAAGCCGCTGCCGACGCGGCCATCTGGGGCACCCGCAGCATGGGCGTCGCACTCTCCTCGTGCACCATCCCCGCTGCCGGCGAGCCCACTTTCGAGATCGCCGAGGACGAGATGGAGCTTGGCATGGGCATCCACGGTGAGCCCGGTCTGCAGCGCGACAAGCTCATGCCCGCCGACGAGATCGTCGACCGCATCATGGACCGCGTCCTGCCCGACCTGCCCTATGCATCCGGCGACCGCGTCGCGGTGCTGGTCAACGGCCTCGGTGCCACGCCGCCCGAGGAACTCTTCATCATCTACCGCCGCGCCGCAGCCATTCTCGCAGACGCGGGCATCGACGTGCACCGCGCCTTTGTCGGCGAGTACGCCACGTCCATGGAGATGGCTGGCGCGTCCATCAGCCTGCTCAAGCTCGACGACGAGCTCGCGGGTCTGCTCGACGCACCGGCGTATTCGCCCTTCTTGCCGACCTTTTCGCGCTGATTGGTTACGTCCGGGGAGAACTGAGACATGTCTGAGATCACCGCCGCCAACGTCGCCGACTTCATCACCCGCCTCGCGCAGGTGATGCCCACCCACGAGCAGGCCCTCCGCGACCTCGACGCTCAGATCGGCGACGGTGACCTCGGCGTCACCTGCTCCCTGGGCACTCGCGCGATGGCCGACGGGCTCGCGGATCTCGCCGGCGAAGACCCCGGTACGGTCCTCGCGAAGTCAGGCATGGCCTTCAACCGTGCTGCCGCCTCGACTTTCGGCGTCATTTTCGCCACTGCCCTCATGAGCATGGGCAAGGCCGTGCGCGGCCAGCCAACCATCGCGGCCGCCGACCTGCCCGTGATGTTTGAGGCCGCGGTCGAGGGCGTCAAGTCGCGCGGCGGCGCCGAGGTCGGCGACAAGACCGTGCTCGATGTCCTCGCCCCCATGGCCGAGGCCCTTCGCGCTGCCGTCGACGCTGGCGCCGACTTCCCTGCGGCCATCGTCGCTGCCACCGACCGCTGCCACACCGCCCTCGAGGCCACCAAGCCGCTGGAGGGCAAGCACGGTCGCTCCGCCTGGTTCCGCGAGAAGACTATCGGCGTCCCCGACCCCGGCTCCACCGCCCCCTCTCGGGCCCGGTCGCTTCGCGTTCGTGTTCGTCGAGGCTCAGTCGTAGTACCCGCTCAGCCGCTTGCACGCCTGCGTGACGCGCACCACTTCCAGCGACTCCTCGGGCGTAACGAGCATCTTCTTGCGGTTGCGCAGCACGTCCCACACGTTGTCGTAGAAATCCCCGATGGACGGGCCGACTGACGGGACCTCTTCCTTCTTCCACGGGATCACGTCATCGTTCCCGTAGCTGCGGTCCGAGCTCGGCGCCGCGACTACTGGCAGCTTCTTGAGCTTCTTCGGGTCGAACCACTCGATCGTCGAGGTCTTCCCGTCCGACACCAAGGTCCCACACGAGCCCAGAACTACCCACTTCGGCTCCGGGAACTTGCATACGCTCGAGACTTCCATGTCGTAGACCATGCCGTTTTCGCCCTTGAGCAGCACTTTGACGTGGTCCTCCACGTCACCCGGCGATGCCATCTGCTTCAGGTCGCAGAAAATCTGCGCCACTGGCGAGCCGAGGAAGACCAGGCCCGCGTCGACGTAGTGCGGACAGGTGTTGTTCAGCACGCCGCCGTCATGCTCCGCCATCGTCTGCCAGTCATTGCGCCGGGAAAAGCCCAGCGCCCGCATCCGCACCTCGAAGACCTTGCCGATACGGCCGCTCTTGATGACGTCAAGCACGTGTCGCACGTCCGCCGCGTAGCGGTTGTTGTGATGGACCATCAGCTTCTGCCCGGTCTGCTTGGCCACGTCCAGCAGACTCTGCGCGCCGCGCACGCTGTCGGAGATCGGCTTCTCGCAGATGGCGTGAAACCCCGCCCGCATGGCGTCGCGGCTGACGGACGCATGCGTGTCCGAGAAGCTCGCTGCTACCACGAAGTCCGCGTCCGTCTCCCGCAGCATCGACTTGTGGTCCTCATACCACGGGCAGTCAAACTCTTCGCCCACGGCTCGTGCCCTGTCTCCCATCCAGTCGGCCACCGCCGCCACCTCGAACCGCTTGTCATCCCTCATGCGCTTGATATGGATGTTGTACCCCGACCTGCCAAGTCCGACGACTGCGACCTTGATCGGCTTGCTGCTCGCCATGATAACGACTCCTGTCCGCCCTGGGTGTCTGCTCACATGCAAAACGAAGGTGCACGGCTCTCGCCGTCGCACCTTCGCCTTCGCTCTGCGCACACCTGCCCCCCACCGTCTGGCCGTTTACACTTCCCCCAGCACCTCTGCCACTGCCCGCAGGAAGTCCCCCACCCCGAACGGCTTCCGCAGACACTTGCGCACCCCCTGCGTCTGCAGTTCCGCCGCCAGTTGATCGCCGATATGACCGGTGATGACCATCGTCGGCGGCACCTCAGGCAGCGTCTGCAGGCACTTCACCACGTCCAGCCCGCTCGTCCCTGGCATCAGCAGGTCGGTGATCACCAGGCCGAAGCGCTCCCGGCCCAGCGCGGCAATCGCTTCCTCACCCGACGCCACATGCGTGACCGTGTGCCCCTGTCGCTCAAGCACCTGGGCCACCAGTCGCCCGATCTCTGTCTCGTCCTCGGCCAGCAACACCTTCACGCCGCCTTCACTCTCGTCACTGTCATCCGCCGCGCACGTCTGGGCCGGTGGCACCGCCGCAATCTCCGCCTGTGGCAGACGCACCTCGAAGCGCATCCCGCCGCCCGGCTCGGACATCGCCTCGATCGATCCGCCATGCGCCGTGACAATCCCATACGCCACTGACAGGCCCAGCCCCGGCCCGGTTTCCGCCCCGCCCGCCAGCACGCCCGTGGTCGTGAAGAACGGTTCGAAGACGTGCGGCAGATCCCTCGGGGCGATCCCGTTGCCCGTGTCCGTAACCGTCACCAGCACCTGCTGCCCCGTGCCCCCCGATACCGTCTCAGTGCGTATGCTCAAACTGCCGCCCTCTGGCATCGCGTGGCAAGCGTTGAGGACCAGATTCACGAACACTCGGCCAAGCTCAGCAGAATTGCCGATCACTTCCGCTTTCGTCTCGCAACTCTGACGATGGGTCCGGACGCCCGCCTCCAGCGTCTGCGCATTCGTGGCCGCAAGCGCTGTCCCGATCACATCGTCGATGGCCACCGTTCCGCGCTCAGACGCGTGTTGCTGCGCGAACGCCGTCAAGTTCCTCGCCACCGTCGCCCCTCGCTTCGCCAGCGCCTGCGCACGTTCGGTCAGATCTTCGTATGCCTCCGTCGTGCGCGCACGCTCAGCCCGTTCAGCCAGCAGCATAATCCCGGCCAGCACGTTGTTGAACTCATGCGCCACTCCGCCCGAGAGTTGTCCCACCGCCGCCAGCCTGTCCGCTTCCTCTCTCTGCTTCTGGTCGGTCACGTCCTGGATGAATACGGCGACATGATGCACGTGGCCATCGTCGTCAGCGACCGGGTACATCGACGTGACGAGGTCCGCCGAGTCCGTCCGGCTCTCGAAGCGCTGGGGCTCACCGGTCGCGAGCACTTCCGCCATGCGCCTGCGCCGATCTTCAAGGAACTCAGGCGGAATGCGCCCCAGCGCAGACGTGCCCACCACCTCCGTCGAGCCGTCCCCAAAGCGGTCGACGTAGGCTTCGTTCGCGCCCTCGATCGTCCACTCCCGGTCCACGAGCATCGCCATGGCGTGAGCCGCATTCAGCATTGCCCAACCAATCGCTCGACTCTGCCGCAGCTCACGAGCCATCTCACCGGTCTGGCAGACCTGACCAAACGCCCCCACCACGGTCTCCATGACTTCCCGATCTTCCGCGGCGTAGCTCAGCACCGGATTCGACCCGACCTCCTCGTCCCCGACCAACACCGCCCAGCCCGATGCCGATTGGCTGCCCCACACTACGAAGGGCACCCCGGCCGCTGCCACCAGCACCTCGGAAGCATCGTCAACACCGTCGGTCGGGTTTGCGCAGGCAAATGCCGGTGCCTCTCCCGCGAACACCAACTCCCCAGGTGGCTCATCACCAAAGCCCACCGCGCTCTTGGCAACGAAACCACCCGTCGCCTCGTCGCGCTGGAGCACTGCCGCGCGCCTCGCCCCCAGATGTGTTGCCAGCGCCCGCGCAAACTCACTGCTCGCGTTGGCAGGAGCGAGGCGACACAGCGTGCAGCACTCCTTCATAAGCTGCAGCGCTGCGGATTTGCGCGCAACATCACGCAACAGGAGATCGCTGCTCCCCTTGCCGGTCGCACCCTCGTCATCCGTCTTGCGAACCATCGCCAACCACCGTTTCAGGCAGCCCTTGGCCTTACATGCGCGTCAGAGTGGGCTGCGTTCTGCAATCGCGTCGTCATCGGGATCTGCTATAACGCTCTGCAAAACCTCATATATATGGCTATAGCAATTCTATCATAGGAATTACTGAGTACGCAATATCAGAATCGGTTTGTTTTTCAACTCAATTATTAACATTCATCGAACGGCTTCGCCGCCTGAATCCGCCTGTTGCAGGGCTTGTGCCACGTGCCGACGAACCCGCAAGTAGTATGTTTCCCGGACGCGAGAGGAGCCCCACCATGCTTGGGCGCATCGTCAGCACCGGCACGATCGCTATCATTCTCTGCGCTGCTGCCTGCCACGCACAGACTGTCCGCACCGGCGGCCTCGACAACTGGTGCCTGCAGATGCCCGCAACTGCCAGCTCCAGCGCCTCCGTACCGGACGGGAAGTACGGGGCCCTCCGCGCCGTCGACGGCTCAATGACCAGCCGCTGGGCCTCCAGGACCGGCGATGTCCCCCAGTGGTTGCAGGTTGACTTCGATCAGCCTCGCACCATCGACGTCGTCGTCCTCACTCAGTCTGACATGCCCACCATATACGCGAACGCCGAGCAGATCGAGTTGTCATTCTCCGAGGGCGAGCCGGTCCGCGCCGATCTGACCGATAACTGGGACCCGCAGATCGTCCGCTTCGAGCCCCGCACCACCACTCACCTGCGGGTGACCATGCTCTCGGCGTGGGCTGCCCGACACTACCTCGGCCTCATCGAGCTGATGGCGTTTTCTGACCCTGACGGGACGGTGAAAGCAGTGGAACATCCGCGCAAACGCTGGGAGAGCGTCGACCTCACTCCCACCGGCCGCGAGACACACCCCTGCGTAAACAAGACCCCCGAGGACGTTCAGCGTGCCCTGCGCAACATCGAGCAACACGAGTGGGCCCGCGACTACGCCGCCTCCCAGCGGGCCGCCGCTGACAAGTGGCTGCAAAGAAGCGACCAGTGGTTCCTCGACCAGATCCCCGAGCCCGGCGCCTGCTTCGCATACGGTTTCACTGGCTGTCCCATCTGCGGATCCCCATGGGGCACATGGGGCGGTGCCCGCTGCAGCTTTGAAAACCCGGGCCACGTCACCTGCTCGAAGGGCCACGTGCTCCCTGACGCCGACCATCCCGACGCCGGCACCGGCTACACCGGCGACGATGGCCGCATCCATTACTTCGTCGGCTCATACAACTCGTGGGTCATCGAGACCTTGCAGTTCAAAGTCCTCAGACCTCTGTGCGAGACCTACTTGCTTACCGGCGATGAGCGCTACGCCCAGAAAGCCGCCCTCATCATCGACGCTCTCGCCGCCATCTACCCCGAATGTGACGCCGGCTCATGGGACTACCCCTCCAACCCACCCAGCGGCCGCTTCTCCCGGCCCTGGTATCAGGTCGCGCGCGTCCTCATCCACTACGTCGACTTCTACGATGAGCTCTTCAACAGCCCATCCCTTGACCAGCCCTCCATCGTCGAGGGCATGACCCGTCGCCAGAACATCGAGCAGAACCTCCTGCAGAACGGTGCCTGGTATTGCTACGAGCAGTCGCTCAAGGGCGGCCTCAACAACGGATACTCCGATTACATTCGCGGCGCTCTCGCCGTCGGCTGCGTACTCGGCATCGAGCCCTACGTCGAGTGGGCGCTCGACGGGCCATACGGTATCCACAGTATCATCGCCAACAACTCAGACCGCGATGGCCGCTACTTCGAGTCCTCACTCGGCTACGCGCTCCACGCCCGCAGCCTATACCTGACCTTCGCCGAACCCCTGCTCAACTATCGTTCTGACAACTACCCGGAGGGCTTCAACACCTACGAGGACCCCAAGTTTCTCAGCTTCTACTTCCTCCCCGACGCCCTCTTTGATTGCGCCGGCCACTTCCCCCGCTATGGCGATTCAGGCCCTGACACCGCCACCGCCTGGCCAGAGCATCCACTCTTCTCAGGCACCGACTACAAGTTCGCCGAGCGCCTCTACGCCCGCACCTCCGGCGAGCTGCGCGACCAGTTCGCCGCCGCGCTCACATACTTGGCTGGCGACCAGGGCGAGGACATTCGCGCCAGCAACCGCGACCAGATGTGGATGCTCTATCACGCGGCCGAGTTCCCCACCGGCGATGTCGACGTCGCCCCCATACTCGACCGCTTGACCACCACCGACTTCTTCGGCCAGAAGGGCGTTGCTATCCTCCGCGCCGGCACCGAATCAGCCGCCCAGGCCTGCCTCATCCGCTATGGCGCCTGCCTCAACCACGGCCACTACGATGACCTCAATCTCAACTACGCCGCGCTCGGACGCGAGGTCACCTACGATCTCGGCTACGGCCTCGGCAGCACTCACACGCAGGTCGGCTGGGCCAAGCAGACCGCCGCCCACAACGTCGTCGTGGTCGACGAGACCAGCCAGCACATCGGCGGCGGCGACGGCACTGGCGGCAGCCTCCACCTGCTCGCCGAGATGCCTGGCCTGCGCCTCGTCGAGGCCGACGCTCCTGCCGCGTACGCCGGCCAGGGCGTTGACGAGTACCGCCGCACGGTCGCCCTCATCGGCGAGGGGCACGAGCGTTACATGGTAGACATCTTCCGCGTCCATGGCGGCAGCCAGCACGATTACATGTTCCACACATCCGCTCCCGAACTCTCCGTCGAGGGCGTCACCCTCGGTGACATCGAGCCCGGCTCGCTCGCCGGTCCCGAATACGACTGGGGCCACCGTCAGCAGAACGACGCCAACCTCAGCGGCGTCAAGCCCCAGCCTTACTGGCGCGCGCCTCCCGGCAATGGCTACGGGTTCCTCGTCGACGTCCGCCGAGGTCAGCCCGCCGCCAACTGGTCGGCCACTTGGCCCATCGATCCCGGCCGCCACGCCCAGCTTCGCATGATCGGCCTGCCTGAAGCCGGCACCGAACTCATCACTGCGACCGCGCCCGGCATCTATCCCCGCCTGCCGAGCATCGCCAGCATCTGCGCCCGCCGCACCGGCGAAGATCTGCGCAGCGCTTTCGCCACCGTCATCGAGCCCTGGCAGGCCAACCCCTACGACAACATGATGCGCGCCGGTTCCATCTTGCGCTCAGCCGCCGCGACCGCTGGTGAGGTCAAGTACATCAGCGCCTACGACCTCGTGCTCTTCAAGGCCGTTGCCCCGGGCGACCGCATGACCTTCACCGCCACCGCACCGGCCGACGCTGACTACGCCGTCGTCCTCGGCCACTACACCTCGCCCTCTTACGGTGAGGTGCAGTTGCTCATCGACGGACAGCCCGTCGGCGACCCGGTCCGAGGCACTGGCGACGCCATCGCCGCCCAGGATCTCCCGATGGCTACCATGCACCTCTCCGCCGGCGACCACGAAGTCGCTCTGCAGGCCGTCGCGCCT
Source organism: Candidatus Zipacnadia bacterium (assembly GCA_029821735.1). Lineage (GTDB taxonomy): Bacteria > Armatimonadota > Zipacnadia > Zipacnadales > UBA5352 > JALGSU01. Next base: position 35,456 of record JALGSU010000030.1, read on the forward strand.
GACACACCCGGCGGCAACCACTGGTTCGGAGTCAACTTCATCGCCTTCGACCCGATTGAGCAGACCGAGGACGCCCCCGCGCCGCGCATCCTCAGTGCTCAGCGTCTCACGCCCGACACCGGCGGCGACGCGGTCGGCGTCAGCGTCACCGGCACCGACGCCCTCGTCGACCATGTCTTCTCAGCGCCCGACGCCGACCCGCGCACCTGGGGCGACATCACCGTCGCCGCCCGTTTCGCTCGCATACGCACCAACGCTGACGGCGCACTGGTCGAGGCCAATCTTGTCGGCGGCTCCGCACTCACAGTCGGCGGCGTCACTGCGACCCTCGACCTGGCTGCCTGGCGCGGCCACATCGTCCAGATCGACGAAGCCGCCCGCGAAATCGTCCTCGACGTGGTCCTACCCGAGGGCGACCTGCTGCGCGGGCAGGCGATCGCGTTCAGCAATCCCGAGTACTCGCGCAACACTGTGTATCACATCGACACCGTGACCGTCGCCGATGGCCGAAGTCGCGTGCGCGTGCGCGAGGCCTCCTTCGTGTTGGGCAAAGCCGTCCTCGATGACGCGCCCATCGACAAGCACATGATCACCAGTCTGATCCCGCACGAATACGCGAAGACCATGGCCGGCGGCGCAGTCCCCGCCGACCTCGACTTCTTCACCGGCAAGCTGCTGCGCTCTGTCGATAGCACTTTCTCGACCACGGTGCGCAACATCCGTTTCGAGCAGCCCATGCGCATCATGGTCGACGATGCTTCCGGCCTCGCCGCAGGTGACGAGCTGCTCTACTGGGATCTGCGCGACGGTGACGAAGCCCTCGTCCAGGTGCAGTGCACGATCACCCGCCAGCCCGACGGTTCACTGGCGACTGCCTGTCCCGTGCCCGTCCGCATCACAGACGCAAACTGAACCACCGACAATAGCCGTCCGCCGTCGCCGTCGTGATCGTTGCCGTTGCCGGGAGCGCCGGCATCTCTGCCGGCATGCCGTTCGTCGTTCTCAGCGTCTCTGCGGTTTGCCATTTCGCTTGGAGGCCCTCCAATGAAGACCCGCCTGCTCATCGCCCTCACCGTCATCATCGCCATCCCCGCTCACGCCTGGGATTTCCGCGACGAGGTCTACACCTGCACCACCCAGGGCATGACTCTCGCCGAACTCCAAAGCGCCGGCGTCACGCTCGTCAGTCACTGCCCATACACGCGCGAGTGGATGGCTGAGGCCGCCGAGTATGGCATCCGAGGCATGCCTTACATCTCACTCTACAAGGTCTATGACGCCTCCGCGCCTGGCGCCAACATGAACCATCCATTCTGGAGCGCGGTCGACATGACCGATCATCCCGAGTGGGTCTACATCGGCCTCGACGGCCAGCGGAAGCGCCCCTTCAATAACCAGTTCTACCCGCCCATGTTCTGGCAGTCATGCACCAACAACGAGGGCATCGCCGACGCCTACTGCGAGGGCGCTGCGGGCGTCATCGAACATGGCGCAGGCGGCGTCTTCATCGACAACGTCCTCCCCGCCGCCAAGTGCCATGGCCCCGAGACCGGCGTCCATCAGCATCTGCACCCGGAGAGCGACAACATCGAGACCTTCAAGACCGCCCTTGGTCGCGTGCAGGACACCGTCCACTCTCTCGGGCCCGACAAGGTCGTCATGCTCAACATCGGCAACCCCTTCGAGCGCTGGTCACCCTTCGGCGACTGCATCATGCTCGAGAGCTTCATCTACAACGTCGCCGTCAGACCCGGCCCGGGCGGCTGGGTCGGCAAAGAGCGCGTGCAGGCCAAGCAGTGGCCCCAGATCCTCGAGTGGATCGAGCGCACCGCCGCCCACGTCGACCGTGGCGGCAGCATCGTCGCTCTCGAGTATCTCCCTGACGATCCCCAGGCCGCCGTCTTCAGCTACGCCGCCGACAAGCTCGCCAACTTCCTCTGGACCGGCGAGTCCCATGTCCGCCGCGACGTCTGCCGCACGCTCTACCGTTGCCGACTGCAGCGCGCCTCCGGTCCGCTCACCGAGACCGATGGCATCTACTGGCGTCACTACCCGAACGGCGTGGTTGCCTACAATCCCACCGAGGAGCGTATTTCCATCCGCATCGAGGCCCCCGAGGGCCTGCCCAATCTCGCTGACGTTGCCACCGACGAGACGCTCACCAACCGCCGCGGCAAGATCCGCATTACCCTCAAGCCCGGCATGGCCGGCGTCTACGTCACTACTCTCGCTCTCGCGGAGGGTCATCTGCGCGAAGCCCTCCTCGCGGCGGAGACCGCCCTTACCGCTGCCGCGCCTGACGAGGCATCATCGCGCCCGGCGCCCCTCGTCGCAGCCCGCGAATCAGTCGATGCCGCGCACGCGGCGCTGGCCGCCGCAGCCGAGCCCACCGAGGCCCGCGAGCCAGTAGCCGACGCCCTGCGCGTAGTGGACGCCTGCCTCACTCAGGAAACCGAGCCCGGTCTGACTGCCAGCCTGGCCTCTGGCGCGGACCTCACCCGCGAACAGCTCATCGCCGCGATCACGCCGCCGCCCGAGTGCCCCGCGCCCGAGGCGGCCCTGACGGACGAGTCCACCACCATCAGCGCGGCTGGCATTCACTGGACCATCGCCGGCATCGGCGGCCTCGTCGCCACTCGCGGCGTGGGCGCCAAGCTCGGCCTCAGCGTCCCCGGCGTGCATGACACTCACGGGTGGCTCAATCCCAGCCACATCATCGAGTCCGAACTCGTCACTGACGAGCCCGGCCGCAAGGTCGTCCGCGCCACCCTGAGCTTCACCGGCGCGAAGACAGGCGAAGTCATTGAGGGCATCGTGCTCGAACTTCAGGTCGAGGCCAAAGCTGGCGACCCGATGCTCGCCGTCACCGCCTCCGTCCGCAACACCGCCGCTGAGCCTCTGCCCGCCTACTTCATCGTCTCGTCCACAGGCACTGGTACCTGGTTCGCCTCTCCCGCCGCACCCGCTCAGGCGGGCGGCGAATACCACCAGATACCCAACACTGACTGGACCTTCGTCTCATCCGGCCCCCACGGTGGCCCCGGTCTCGCGGTCGTCACCGAACAGCCCCAGAGCTACTCCCGCTACTGCCTGCACCTATACTCCGAGCCGCGCAATGGCGACATCGCCCCCGGGGAGGCCCGTTCCATCAGCTTCCGCATGGCGCCCGTCGCCGGCCCGTGGCAGGCCAACCCGAAAGTCACCGGCCCGCTCACGCGCGCCCAGGTCTACCTCTCCCGCGCCTGGTCCCTCACTGCCGAGGGACGCGGCCTTCCCGCGCCCAGCCCCATGAGTGACCAGATCGCTGGCATGCCGCAACTCGTCCGCCTCTGCGCGGCCTGCGCGGTCCTCCACGGCGTCGACCTCAGCCTCGATGGCATGGCTCTCATTGACGCCAACGGCACCGCCACCGTGCCCGCCGAGATCGAGTCTTCACCCGGCATGTCGATCTTCACCACCGCCCCCAGCCTGCGCGATGATCTCTTCCAGCAGGTGATCGGCAAGGTCACCTACAAGCCTGAGAACCTCCCGCTGGCGATCGCCATCGACTTCAAGCCCGGGCCCTGCGTGGCTCTTGACTCAGCCGGTGATGCGACGTGGGATGGTGCTGCCGGCGTCGCCACCTGGACCGCCACCAACCACCTCGACCGCCCGGTCACCTGTCGTCTCGATGTCGCCGTGCCTGAGGGCTTTACAGTCGCCGCGCCGGACTCTCTCCCACTCGGCCCGAGTGAGTCCGCCGACCTTACCGTCGAGGTGGGCGCCCCCGCTGCAGCTGCTGCGCCCACCGACGTGGTGGTCACGCTCACGCTCGACGACTTCCCCGGCGCCAGCTCCCTCACCCGCACTGCCGCCTTCCGCCCGACGATTGCCTGCCCGGTGATCCCCGCGCCCACTCTCGACGGTCGCCTCGACGACCCCGCCTGGCAGCAGGCCGCCGGGCTCCCTGCTTTCAGTCTCGTCGCTGACGCTTCGACGCCCGCCGAGCCGACCCAGGCGCGCATCGGTCATGACGCCGACTATCTCTACCTCGCCTTCGAGTGCATGGACTCGAACATGGCCACGCTGGTCGCCAATCTGCAGCCCACGCCCGACCAGAACGATAACGCGATCCACGCCGATGACACGATCGAGATATTCCTCGATCCTCCCGGCGAGTTGCCCTACATGCAGCTTGCGACCAACGCCCTTGGCGCGCGCAAGACTCGCGGCGACGCCGCCTGGGAGGTCGCCACCACTCGCGACGCCGATCGCTGGACGGTCGAGATGCGCGTCCGGCTCGACACTCTCGGCCTGCCCATCGTGCCCGGTGCCCGTTGGGGCGCGAACTTCTGCCGCGTCCACAAGCGCACCGGCCAGGCCAGTTGCTGGGCTCCCACGAGCAGCAGCTTCCACGTCCCCGACCGCTTCGGCGCTCTGCTCTTCGAATAGCTGCCGGAGAATTCGCTATAGAGGCTTGAATGAATCCGAGTAGAGGTCGTCTTGTTCTTGTTGCCACTCATGTGTCCATTGCCAGTCCGCCGCGTGGGGACTCCTGTCCGGGCAGACTGAACAGTGCTCTTGCTCCAATGAACTGTATGCACCATCGAGACTCATGGCCCAGATTCCATGGCCATGAAGCGTGCAGTACACGGTCTTGAAGCCCGCGGTGGGCAGCCGAAGCATCTGTGCGGGCAGCCCCCCGCCACTCAACCTGATGTAGAGATGGCTACAGGTCTTCAGAACGCGCGTCGGGTCCAAGTCCTCAATGCCTATGCGAACGATCTCGGAAATCTCGTCGTCCGGATCGGCCAAGTCCACACCCAGCCCTGCGGCCATTCGACTATATATCTGTTTCTCCTCATCGATGTCCGGACCGCCCCCCTCGATGGCAGCGGACGTGGACCTCAGCCTCGCCACATACTCCCGGATGTCATCGAGGATCTCGGTGCGCACAGTCTCGTCCTCAATCATCTCAGCAACCGTCTCGGCTTGGCGCTGACGCCGCTCCATTGTCTCCGGTCGGTCCGGGTCAGCAGAATGAGTGTGTGAGAACGCCAGTTGGGCAAGGGCCTCCCAATCTTCCGTACGCATGGCTATGGCAACGGCATCGTCCCTCATCTGATCCAGTATGCCGTCATATGCGTCTGCTGCGTCGCTCATTCCTTCGAGGTGTAGTCGCAGTAGCAGCGTGCCTGCACTCTCCAACAGCCGTCCCACGCATTGTGGGAAGATTCCTAGGACGCCTTCGCGGAGCATGTGCCCAAGCAGACGACAGCACTGGCGGAACTTCCGACTGACCTGCACCGATGCGTGGTATCTTGCGACAGATAGCGTGACCGTGGCAATCCCGTCAAGCGGATGGGCTTGGCCGCGCTGACTGTAGACTTTCGCGTTGGCGGCCAGCCAGAAGTCCTGATTAGCATAGTGGTCAAGGAGCGCGGAACGAGCCGCAAATACGGCGTACCAGCGCAGGTTCTCTGGCCCATCCCTAGTGATTGTCCTCATCTGGTCGGCGATGAATGCCCTGATAGTGGGCACTTCGTCGGCTCGCCCCGACCTGAACGCACGACCGACCTCCAGTTGCTCAACGTAGAACCAAGCACTGAAGGCCGCCTCAGTGGAGGATGAGCGGTCCCCCAGAACCTCTTCTATGGCCTGCCTCAACGCGGGCCAGTCCCTCCCGCTCCACAGGCGTTCCAGCCTCTCGATGTGGAGGAAGGACGCGCCGCGCTGCAGTCCCGCCAGCGCGTCGTCCAGGTCGGTGACGGACGAGAGGGCCCCTTGGAGGGTGCTTGCGGACGCACCAGAAACCGACCGGACGGATATAACGGCATAGGACTCGCTAACCTTGCGCAGTAGCGCCTCCAGCGTATGGGTCAGTTCATTCTCCATGTCAATATATACCGTGACTTTTTTCTGACCTTTTGCCTCAGCCTCTGCAGCCCGTTCCATCAGGTTCCGGTCCAGCTGTATGGCGTGCCACCACGTTCGCTGCTTGGCAATGTCCGCCACGATCAGCACGGCCGGCACCGTGAGTTCCTTGCAGAGATACTCAACATCGCCCAGGGATAGCGACTGCGCGACACAGCGCCCATCTCGCACGACCCTTGGTTCCTGAGTGCCTTTGAGTTGCACCTTGAACACAATGCCCGTGCTTACGCCCTCGTCGAACACCTCTACCTCGTAGTCGACGCCATAGTCTTTAGGCTGCTCCCGAACGACCCACGAAGCTGGGAAGGCGTTGCGGAATTGCCTTTGCGCCAACTCGTCGATTTCGTGCTGCTCCGGCCGTTGCTTCCCCACTTTCACCTTTCCCCTTTGTCCGCCGTTCACTCCCCGAACGTCTTCACCTCACCCGTAGCCGTCGCCACCACGATCTGTCCGCCCACGACCTCCATGCGCTCGATGCGGCCATTCGCCTGACCCGCAGCGGTCATCTCGCCGTCTCCGCTCATACGCACCACCTGGCCGCCCTCGCACCCGACCACCACCGTCTGCCCCACCACTTCCAGTTGCGTCGGCGGCGCTGGAGTGCGCGTCGACCATAGCCGTTCGCACTGATGGTCCAGCGCAACCACCAGCCCGCCCGCCGTTGCCACCACTATCTCCATGTCGCCGTCCCCATCCAGGTCCGCCACCGCCATGTCTCGCAGGTTCGCGTACGGCGTCGTCGCCCCGGGCCCGAACTGCGCGTTGTGCAGCGGGACGCCCGCCCCACTGAACACCGTCACGCGGTTCCACACGCCGTTCTCGGCCGAGACCAACTCGCGCGCGCCGTCGCCATCCACGTCAACATACTCGATGCCCGTGCGGTTGAGCGCCGTCCACCCGCCGATCATCGTGTGCCCCTCAGGCACTCCGTAATACCCCCGCCCGGTCAGCTTCGGCCCGTCGCTGTTCACGATCGCCAGCGAATCCGTCCCGTTCGGCCAGCGCGCGACCAGCAGGTTCACCGTGTCCGCCGGACCGTCGACAAGCTGGAACTTCCAGCCCGGCCCCCAGAAAACCGGCATCCGGTTGACCAGCGCCCCCGTCTCGTCCAGTATCTCCAGCGTGCACGCCGAGCCCACGAAGCACTGGCTCTTCCCGTCCATGAACACGCCCGTCGCCAGACCGTGGATGCCCGGATACGCTGACTTGAACCAATACTGCTTCGCCGCCTCCCACACTGCCCGATCCATCTCTGACACGAACTCCCACACCCGCGCGCCGCTCTCGTCAAACGCGATGACCTTCTCGTCCTTACACCCCACCACCAGCAACCGGTGCTCCTCCCACCAGGTCATGCACTTGATCTCGCCGTCCGTCGCCAGCGCCCGCACTTCGCTGCCATCCGCCGCCAGCACGTGCACTGTCTGCCCCTCGGCCACAGCCAGCATCTCGCCCGCATCGCTCTCGTACGTCAGCGACGCCACCGGCTTGCCGCCGACATTCCCCGTCGCCGTCGCTGCCAGTTCAGGCAGAGCCGCCGCCTGCTCAGTCCCGCCCTCGGCCAGCATCCGCTCCCGCTCCTGCCGAGCCTCCGCCACCGCCGCTGCCAGCCGATCCCGCAACCCGCTGGCTGCTGCTTCGGTCGGCATCACCTGTTCCAGCGCATGGCGGCCCGCCGTCAGCTTCACTGCTTCCTGCCCATCGGCTGCCAGCCGAAGTTCAGCGTCCTCCGTCGCGACAATCTCCAGCGCGCCGCCCACCAGGTCCCAGTCCACATCCACCGGCACGCTGCTCTCCAGCAGACCCGCCAGCTTCGTCACCCCGCGCCCGTATGCATGGTCACCCGACACCACCGCCAGCTCGCCGGCGATGTCCCCGTACTCTCCCACCACCGCAATCCCCGGCTCCGGCAGCGATAGCGCCGCTGCGTTCGCCGCCAGCTTCAGGCACCCCAGCTCCTCCTCGCCCATCCGCCCTCCCAGCAGGTGGAAGAACACTTTGTGCTCCTCGTTGGCGACCGCCCCGCGCCACTTCATAGTGACCACGCTGCCCGATGTCACCTGCTGCGGGTCAGACGGATGCAGCTCAAACTGCGGCCGCGGCGGTGGCGCTGGCACCCCTTCTGGCCGGATCGTCACTCCCAGCAGCCCGCCGTACATCCGCGCGCTGTCTTCGCGCTTGCCTGTGATCTCCATCCGCAGCCGGTGCTCGCCTGCCGCCAGTTCCCGTTCGCCCAGCGACACCTGTGTGCTGATCGCGCTTTGCGCGTAGTGGTTGACCTCCTCGACCGCCACTTCGCCGTCCAGCCACAGTCGTACATTCCCCCGGTCGGTGTAGTTCAGCAGGTCCGCCAGCACCTCGCCCTTCATCGGCTCATCTAGCGCGAACGCCATCTCCACCCACACGCCCGGCTCCTTCGCTTTCAGCAGCATCATGTCTATGCTCGACAGTGCCGACAGCAGCTCCGCCGCCGTCCCCGGCCCGCACGTGCACTCGTTCTCCAGCGCCCGGAAGCGCGTCCCATCCGCCGCCGGTGCAGCCCCACCGCTGCCGTTGATCGCCAGCTTCTGAGCCGCCTCGATCCACGTCCCACCCACCGCATGCCACTTGGTCACGACCTCCACGTTCGCGCTATCCGTCCGGAAACCCAGGTCATCCACGAACAGGCACCACTCGCCCGTCCGCAGCGCCAGCGTCCGCTTCCAGTCGCAGAACGCCGCCTTTGGCGTATCACCCACAGCCGTCACCGTCGACCCCAGCACATCCGCCCCCAGCAGTTGGCTGTCCATCGCCACGACCGGCTCGACCATCCCGTCCGCGCTGGTGAGCACCTGTGTCTGATAGCTCTTCAGCAGCGTGTACCCGCCGATGCGCAACTCCAGCGGCACGAACGTGTGATACGGGTTGCGCCCGCCGCCGTTATGCCCCTTGATCAGCAGGTAGTCGCCCGTCTGGTCGAGCGTATTCCGATACGCCCCCCACAGGAACTGGTTCGCCAGCGGCAGCGCCTTGCCTCGCGCTGCCCACATCGGCTCCGGCATTGGCTGCATCGTCCACGCATTCACCAGTTCAGTCGGCTGGCGCATCGCCAGACTCTCATCCGGCCAATAGGACTGCCCCAGCCGGAAGGTATCCGTGTCAAGCTCCGTGCGATCCATGTAGTACAGGAACCGCCCGTCCCCGGTCAGATACGCCGCCCGCAGCAGGTAGTTCAGCGACGACGCTCGCACTCCCCAGTCCGGCAGGTTCCCGGTGAACAGAATATCCTGCGTCGCCAGAGCTTGCGCCAGGTTCCCGTTCTCAACTCCGGGCCTGTCCCCGCTCATAATCATGTAGTCCAGCATCGGGTCGTAGTAGCTCGTGTACCAGAACAGATGGTCGTTCATTCCCGCGAGCCACGCGCTTCTCTCCAGGCCCTGGAAATACAGCTTCACCGAGTCCAGCGCGCACGTCCATATCGGGTCCGGGTAGTTCAAGTCGAAATACCGTGCCAGCGCATACAGCGACATCGCGGCCCAGTCGCCGTGCCGGTTCCCCACCGAACTGCTCGGCCGCGTGATCCCGTAAACATGCTCCGCCGCCCGGTGCGTCAACTGCCGGCTCAGCGCGTTCGTAACTTCCAGCCGATCCTCGTCCGAGAAGTACGGGCTCTCCTCGATCAGGTCCCAGAACAGAATCATCATATGCGCCGAGTAGTGATACGGTCCCGCCAGCGGATCATGCTTGTTCTCGATCCGCTCCCCATCCATCTCCTCGAGTTGCTTGATCGCCTCGGCGTCCGGGAAGGACAGGCGCATGAACTCATCCAGGTGCGTCTCATCGCCCGTCATATAGTAAAGCGCCATGTGCTTGGATATGACGTTCCACCCGAAGTATCCCGACGACCCGTACGTCGCCGACTCCTCCCAGATCTTCACCTCGGTCACGTCGCTCGGCACCACCACGCCCGCGCCCAGCTCGATCTCAGCCAGCCGCCCCAAACTCAACTCTCCCTGCCCGCCGCCGGTCTCGCCGAGCTTCGCCACCAGCACCTGCGTCCCCGCGGCCACGCCGCCCGCGTCGCTGCCCCCCACCAGCACCACATTGCGCCCGTCGCCGAACGGGCTGTGCAGCGTGCGCACCACATGTCCCCCCGGTCCCGGATATTTCAGGTCCAGCAGTGTGAAAAACTTGTCGTACAGCCCGTTGATCGTCGCGTTCGTCGACCGGTTCCCGAGGCACACCAGGTTCCCGGCAATCGGCACTGCCGCCCCCTCAGAGTCATCCGCGATCACCGGCGGCCTCACGCCGCTGATCTTCTCGATGGCGTCCGCGATAGCAGCCGCTTCGGCATCATACGCGCCCAACGCTGGCCTCACGATCGCCACGCTCGCCTCGCCGCCGCGCACCAGATCCGTATTCAGGTGCATATCCTTCAGTTGCTCGAACTGCGGCGGGATCGGCTCCGGAGCAGGTGGCGGGGGTGGCGGAGGAGGTGGCGGCATCTCGACTCCCGACTCGATCTTCACGGCGTCCACCATCACTTTCGGCGTCTCTGCGGCGTGGGTATACAGGTAGACACGCGCCGATGTCGTTCCCTCCGGCGCCATGCCGTACAACTCGATCGCGTTGAACCGATCCGCGGACGTCGCCGAAAGCGACCTCTGCTCGTATGAGTCAGGCGCGGGGAGGAACCGGATATGCACATACGATCCGGCTGTCGAAGCGTTCCCGATCTTGCGCACCTGCACCGTGACCCGGAAGGTCTGCCCCCCGGTGGCCTCGATGTTCTGGTAGACGCCCACCTCCGCGCCGGGGTCGCCGTCGCTAATCACCAGCGCGCTGCCCTCGATGCCTTCGACCTCAACCAGTTCCAGGCTCTGATCCACGCCGCCGCCGGCATATCTCGACCAGCCCACGGGCACTCCGGCGTCGTCCATGCCCTCATCGAACGATGGGTTGACCAATACTGTGTCGGTTATGTCGGTCGGTTCCGCCGCTTGCCCCCACGCGCTCGCGCAGATCGCTCCTGCTGCGAGCAGCGTTGCCCACCGCGCTATCGGATGCATCATCATAGTTCCTCCGTCGCTACTATTGCCGTCCGCCGTTCCCGGGAGCGCCGGCTTCCAGCCGGCATGCCGTCCTGTAGGGCGAGGTCCTGTGCCCCGCCAGCCGTCAGCAATGCCGTATGCCGTCCGCCGTTCCCCCTTGCCCATTCCCCATTGCCCATTCCCGCCGTCAGCCGTTACCAACCACTTCCACCGGCCCGTACACCTCCGCGAACATATCCGCCTTCCTGTTCGCTGCCCACAGCTCCAACTCCGCGTCCTCGGTTGCATGAGCCCGTATCTGCAGGGCCTCCCCGCCACGCACCACGCTCACGTCGCGCACCACGTCGTCATGTGTCCGATCCAGCCCGTCCGCGATGCGCAGCATAGCCGCGAGCTTGCCCACGATCTCCCGGTCGACCTTACTCAGACTTCCATACAGCCGGTGCTTCTTCTTCGGCAATGCCTTTCGGTGGTAGCGCGCCACTGCGGCGATCATCGTCTGCTCACGCGCGTCGAAGCCAGGCAGCGCCATCGTCTCGATCAGCCGCGCCGAATGCTTGTGATGCCCGGTGACTGACACCCCCAGCCCCACGTCGTGCAGCAGCGCCGCCGCCAGCAGCAGTTCACGCTCCGGGTCCGTCAGCCCGTGCTCCACGCGCAGGTGGTGGAAGAGCCGCCCCGCCAGCCATGTCACTTGCCGCGCGTGCTCTGGTTCTGGCTCCATCGCCAGCGCTGCCGCCGCAATCTCCCGGACCCGTGGTGGCAGCATCGCGCGCCCTATCATCGCAGGTCCTCCTCAATCGCCCCACGCACACCCACGATCCCCCCCGCGCCCGTCCGGCGCAGTAGCAGACCTTCACGCACGCCCCCGGCGCTGATCACAACTCGCTCACCCGGAGCCCGTTCCGCCAGGGCCTCCAGCAGTATCAGCCCGCCGCAGATCACCTCGGCGCGCGGAGGGTCGAAGGCAATCAGTTCGCGCCGTTCGGCCAGGTCCACCTTACACATCGCCCGCCGCAGCTTGGTGATCACGTTCGCGCTCAGTTCCCACTTGTCTGCCAGCAACGCCGCCGTGCACGCCGTCCCGCCGGCGGCAACCAGCACGTCCGCGCCCTCCAGCAGCGTCATCGCCTCCGCCAGCTTCTCTCGCGCGGTCTTGCGCGCAGCGGTGGTCTGGTAACGCGTTGGCGGGTCTGACTTCAGCCGAAGTTCGCTCAGCGACCGCGCCCCGATCGCCGCGCTCACATTCGGGTAGTGCGCAGCGTTCTGGGTCACCAGCTCCGTGCTGCACCCACCGATGTCGGCCACCACCGGGTACTCACAGTCAACGTTCACCACTCTCAGCGCCCCCACGAAAGACAGATGCGCCTCCATCGCCCCCGGGATCGTCTCCATCACCACGCCCGCCTGCTCGAACAGCGCGTCCCGCAGCACGTCGGCGTTCTCCGCATCACGGGCTGCCGCTGTCGCCACGCAGTGCACCTCATCCATGCCACCCGCCCGTTCCAGAAACCGGGCCACGAAGTCCGCCGTGTCAGCGATCGCTTCAGCTCCCAGCAACCCGCCGTCCGCCAGACCACGCCCCAGCGCCGTCGTGCGGAACGCCGCCAGCGTTGTCGCCAGCGTGCCATCCTCCCGCATCGTGGCTGCCAGCCCTCGGACGGTATTGCTGCCCACGTCGAGGGCCGCCACCCGTCTCACCTGCGTGTCGCCTTCCATCTGCATCACGCTCAGCCATCTCCCATCCCGAGTCCTTACTTCTGTCATTCCGCCTCCACCGGAGGGAACCCTCCACCCTATGGCGAAGCTTCTACCAAAGCAGACGTCTCGCGACCGTTCGGAAGGAGACCGCCATGCTGCGGCCGAGTGAACACTACCGCGGTAAACTCTTTGTCGTCGAGGGCATCGACGGCTCAGGCAAGAGCACGCAGATCAGCCTCTTGTACAAGTGGCTGCTCGCTCAGGGATACAGCACGTTTTTCTCCGAGTGGAACTCATCGCCACTCGTCAAGCGCACCACCAGGCGCGGCAAGAAGCGGCAGGTGCTCACGCCACTGACCTTCAGCCTCATCCACGCCACCGACTTCGCTGACCGCACTGCGCGCAACATCGCCCCGCCGCTCAAGGCTGGCGCCGCGGTCCTCGCTGACCGCTACGTATACACGGCCTTCGGCCGCGATGTCGCACGAGGCTGCGATCCGCAGTGGGTCCGCGACATGTACTCATTCGCCGTCAAGCCCACCGTCGGCTTTTACTTCCGCGTGCCTCTTGACGTCGCATTCGACCGCATTCTCAGCGGCAGGCCTCAGCTCAAGTGGTACGAGGCCGGCCTCGACCTTGGCCTCTCTGACGATCCCTACGAGAGCTTCAAGCTCTTCCAGACGCGCATACTCGAGCAATACGACAACATGGTCAACGAGTTCGGTCTCACTGTCATCGACGCCACGCTGCCCATCGCGGTGCAGCAAGCGCAGATGCGCGCCATCGTCGAGCCACATCTCGAGGGCCTGCTGCGCCGGCCCGAGGGTTCCCGTTTCGATAACGTCCCGCAGGCGGGTGAGGAATAGATGCAGGGCCGATATTACTCAACGCCCATTCCCGGCGCTCCCGCCGCCGAGGAGTTGCCCGGCAAGCTCATCGTCCTCGAGGGCACTGACGGCGTTGGCCGCAGCACACAGACCCGACTGCTGCGCACCTGGCTGGAAAGTTCCGGCCTCGCTGTCTATGACACCGGTCTGATCCGTGGCAGCCTCGCCGGTCGCCACATCCAGCAGGCCAAAGAGGGCCACACCATGGGGCGCCGCACCCAGGCGCTCTTCTACGCCACCGACTTCGCCGACCGCCTCGAGCGAGAGACACTCCCCGCTCTGCGCGCCGGCTACGTGGTCCTCACCGACCGCTACATCTACTCGCTCATGGCCCGCGCCGCCGTCCGCGGCGCCGATAGCCAGTGGTTGCGCAAGCTCTACGGATTCGCCCTGCGCCCTGACCTCATTCTCTACCTCAAAATCTCAATCGAGGAACTCATCCCACGCGTCCTCGCCAGCGGCGGATTCGACTACTGGGAGTCAGGCATGGATTACGTTGGCGAGGAGAACCTCCATGACGCCTTCGTGACCCACCAGACCGCGCTCCTCGCCGAGTTCGACCGCATGGCCACCGAATACGACTTCACCGTCGTCGACGCCAGCCGTTCCGTCAACCAGGTCTTCCAGCAACTGCAGACTCACGTCAAGGCTGCCGTCGAGCAGATGACGCCCAGCGAGGTACCCTTCACCGACGTGGTCGAACAGGTCATGCCGCTTGAGCCCCAGGAGAAAGACGAATCGTCAATGATCAAGACCCTCCGCGACTTCTTCTCGTCGATGCTCGACGACGCCTGAGGAGCCATCACTTTCGTTCTTGGTGTCTTTGTCATGCCTGCCATACGGCCCGGTCGTCATACTGTTCCATCGCGATACGGATGAGGGAGGTCGAAACGCATGACCGACGGCAACCTTCGATATGTAGGCGTTGACCTGGGTGGAACCAAGATCCTCGCGCTGGTCGTCACCGACGACGGCGAAGTCCTCGCTCGCCTCAAGCAGCAGACAGACCTCGCGGGCGACGTCTCCATCGCCAACCAGATCGCTGCAGCGATCGACGGTGTTGTCGCTGAGGCCGACCTCGAAGCCGCCGACATCGCGGGAATCGGCGTCGCGATCCCCGGAACTGTCGACAGCCGGACCGGCTACATCATCACCGTCCCCAACCTTCAGATCGACGACCTGCGCATGGTCGACACGCTCCGCGATCGCTTCGGTCTGCCGGTCGCTCTCGGCAATGACGTCAATCTCGGCACTCTCGCCGAATGTTGGCAGGGCGCTGCCCGAGGCGCCGATAGTGCCGTCGGCATCTTCGTCGGCACTGGCATTGGCGGCGGCGTCGTCATCGATGGCCGCATCCGTGCTGGCGCCGAGGACATGGCCGGCGAGATCGGCCACCTCTGCCTCATGGTCGATGGCCCCGTCTGCGGCTGCGGCAACCTCGGCTGTTTCGAGGCCCTCGCCAGCCGCACCGCTATGGAGCGCGACATCCGAGCCGGCATCGCCGCGGGCCGCGAATCCACCATCACCCACTATGAGAAGGCGGGCCGCCTCAAGAGCGGCGCTCTCGCGTCGGCGCTTGATGACGGTGACGAACTCGTCACTGAGGTCATGACTCGCGCGGCCCACTACCTCGCAATGGGCGTGCTCACCATCCGCCACCTGCTCAACCCCGAACTCATCATCTTCGGCGGCGGCGTCATCGAGGCGTGCAGCGACTTCCTCATCCCCCTCATCGAGCAGGACGTGGCTGCCGATAACATGAAGGGCTCCCGCGACGCCCTACGCATTGTCATCTCCGAGCTGGCCGATGACGCTGTCGCACTTGGCGCCGCCGGTCTTGTCCGAGCCGAGGTCACTGGCGTCCCCCTCGGCCGGCCGCTTGACGAGAGCGACGAGGAGGCCCCGCTCGCCTACCCGAACATTGACTCTGTTGACTTCGGCGTGGTAGTCGTCGACGGCGCCGAGATCGCCCGCGACATCCAGATCCGCGCAGACGGCAAACTGCGCAACCGCAAGAAGAAGCGGCTGCGCAAACTCTACGGCACTTCTCACGTCATCGACGGCAAAGAGGTCGCCCGCGCGTGCAAGGGCAACCCCGACAAGCTTTTCATTGGTCAGGGCTTCCAGGGCATGATACGCCTCACCGACGACGCCCGCGAATACCTCGAGGCTCTCGCCATCGCTTGCGAATTGTTGCCATCACCTGACGCCGCCGAGGCCTACAACGAGGCCGAGGGCTCCAAGGCCCTCATCCTCCACGTCACCTGCTGACACAGCGTTCCCACGCAGCCCACTGGCCCAAAGGGCCAGGTCGTTGTCGTTCATCCGTGCCGTATGGAGGGCGGGTCTTTAGACCCGCCGGCTGTTCCTGTTGCCCTCTGCCTTTCCTGTCGTTTCTGATACCATGAAAATGGGTTGCGCGGTCGCATGGCGAAGGTCAGTTCATGACGGTCCAACTTCCGCCAAGGAGGCGCAACCCATGTATGTAGGATTGGACGTGCATC